>NZ_JAFCLT010000004.1:0-574084 GCF_018130885.1 Bradyrhizobium sp. KB893862 SZCCT0404 | reverse complement strand
CCCTTTCCCGTGTAGGTCTGCGTGCTCCGCGAGAACTCGCCCTCGACCGTTCCTGCGAGCGAGAAGCCATTCCGCCATGCCATCTCGGCGCGGCCGCCGACCAGTGCGGAATCGGCCGCGGGGCGCGCGCCGTTGACAGTGAAGGCGGCGCCGGGGAGGGTCTGGAAGGCGGCGTTGACGAAGCGATTGGTGTTGGTGTCGTGGGCCCAGGCGAGCCGGCCGCGCAAGGTGAGCAGGCCATCGCTGACCAGGAAGCGCTGGTCGGTACGTGTGCCAAGCTCGGTACGGACATTGGTCGTGTCCTGCGAGCTGTAGGCGAGCGCGAACTGGTTGCTGCCGACGAGCGCGGTCTCGCCGTAGCCGGGCAAATGGATTGTGACGGCCTGCACCGCCGCGTAGGGCGTGACGCCGAAGCTGGAAGCGGGGACGGGGACGAAGCGCCAGCCCGTCTCCAGGCGGCCGGCAAAGGTGCTGGCCTTGAAGTTGGCGGTGAGCTTGTCGGTGCCTGCGACCGTCACGGTGCGGTCGGTGGTGACATCCTGCCAGCCATAGGCGAGGGCGGCGGAGAGATAGGCGGGGCCAAAATTGTGCCGGGCATAAAGGCCGGCCTGGAAAATGTCGGCGCGGCCGCTGCCGAGCGCGTCGGCGACCGAGAAATTGAATCCGCCACCGCCAAGTGCGAAGCCGACCAGCGTATTTGGCGAGACGCGGTAGTCGGCGCCGACCGCGGTGCCGTAGATGCGGCTCGTGGTGGTGTTAGAGCCGGCCGTAACGTTGCCGTTCACCGTGCTGGCGCCGCCATAGCCGGCGGCCCACACGCCCCAGCGCCGATCGATGGCATCGCCGCTCGTCCCGCGCGGCGTCACGGCGGCATAGGCCCGGCGAACCCTGGCGTCGCGCGAGCCGCTTGCAGCATAGCCCAGCGATCCGCCATCCGCGCTCGTGCCGCGCTCGCCATCGCTCCCACCGAAGGGATCAAGCATGTTCAAAAACTGCTGCGTCGCGTCGAACGCCGCCTGCGTACCGGCGGCGCCGGGCTGGCCGGAGATCTGGCCGAGTGCGTGGTTGAGCTGCGCGCCATTCAAATTGAGCAGCGCATCGAAGCCGGCCGGCGGCGTCCCGCCGTTCGCGGCCACCGCGTTGATGGCTCCGGCGACGCCAGTCTGGTTGCCGCCCATGCCCGCCGGCAGCGCGATCCTGCCGGGGTCGAGCACGAGATAGACGCTGTTCAGATCGTAAGTGAGGTGCGGATTGCGTGCACTCGATGCAAAGGTGGCACCGGCGAAGGTGCCGACCAGCCCGCCGGTCGCGTTGAGAATGGTGTACTGGCTGCGGAAGCTGTTGAGCGAAGCGACCACCTGTAGAGTCGCGCCGGTGAGCGTCGCGGTGCCCGTGACATGGGTGCGTCCGTTGGCGCTGGCCGAGATCTGGACATTGTAGAAGCTGCCCGCGCTGAAGGCGAGGTTGCCGCTGACAGTCAGGGTGCCGGTCGGATTGCCCGGTGCGAGCGTGCCGCCGCTTGCGATTGTCGTGTTGCCGACGATGCCGGTGCCGCCGAACGTCGCGCCCGCGTTCACGGTGACGCCGCTCGACGACAGGATCGAGCCATTCACCATCAGCGTGCCGCTATCGACGGTGGTTGCACCGGTATAGGTGTTGACACCCGACAGGGTCAGCATGCCGGTGCCGACCTTCACCAGCGAGGCGCCGGTGCCGCCGCCGGATCCGCCATCGGCAAGCACGCCGGTGACCTCGGTCGACAAATTGTTGCTGCCGACGGTCAGCTCCTTGTTGCCGAGCTGGAAGGTGCCGCTTCCCGCAAACGAGCCGGCCGTTAGCCTGTCGTCGGCGTTCGAGCCTGACGATCCCGAGAAATCGAACACGGCGCCGGGCGCGGTGGCGATGAGCTGCGCGTCGCCGGCGGTCGAGTGATCCTTGAACACGACGCTGTTGCTGCTGGCAATCGTGGCGCTTCCGGCCGTGGACGTCGCTTTAAATGTTATCTCGCCGTCGTTGACGATCGTCGCATTGCCTGCGGTACCGCTGTTGAGGAATTCGATCGTGCCGCCGGCATTGTTGGTGATGGCCGCACTACCGGCCGTGGGGACGTCACCAAAATTGCCGCCCCAGAAACTCATGTGACCGCTGTTGATGACCGTGGCGTTGGCCAACGTGGAGCTGTTGACGATCTCGAGCGTGCCTGCGGCGACGTTAGTGATGCGCGCGCTGCCGGCGCTGGAGTTGGTCCAGAAATTCAGCCTGTAATTGTTGACGATCGTGGCGGTTCCGGCCGTCGTGCTGTCATAAAAGTACATCCAGTCGTTGTTGGTGATCTTTGCGTTGCCGGCCGAACTGCTGTTTTCCAGGTAGAATCCGCCGTTGCTGGTAATGGTGGCGTTGCCGAGCGTGGCGGTGTTCCAGGTCAAGAGGCCACCGTTGTTGACAATGGTGGCGCTGCCTGCCGTGCTCGAGTCCCGGAAATTGAGGGAGTCGTTGCTGCTGACGTTGATGGTGGCGTTGGCGGCCGTGCTGGTGTTGTAGAAGTTGGAGTCCTTGAAGCTTCCGTCGGAAAGATTGATTGTCGCGCTGCCTGCTGAGCTGCTGTTTCTGAAGTCCAGGCCTCCATCGACGGTGGTGATAGTCGCGCTGCCGCCGTTGACGACGATGCCGGCTCCCGTGAAGGTCTGCGTCGACGCGACGGTGAAGGTGTAGTTTCCGGCGTTGATGGTCCAGCCGCCATACGTGCCGGCGCTTGCGGTGACATCCACGGCAGTGATGGTCGACGTTCCAAACGTTGCGGTACCGGTCGGCGCGGTGCCTGTGCTCCAGTTGCCGCCGTTGGTGATGTCGGCATTGGCCGGATTGGCGAGCCACGTGGCATCCTGCGCGCGGGCAGGCGTCGCCTGCGGCGTCCAGGCCAGGGCCAGTGCCGACGACGTCAGCAGCGCAGCCCGCAATCCGCTTGCCGCCCTGAATTGATTGTTGCGCTTACCACGCATAATGGACCGTTCCCTTTCCCGTGTAGGTCTGCGTGCTCCGCGAGAACTCGCCCTCGACCGTTCCTGCGAGCGAGAAGCCATTCCGCCATGCCATCTCGGCGCGGCCGCCGACCAGCGCGGAGTCCGCGGCCGGGCGTGCGCCGTTGACGGTGAAGGCGGCGCCGGGCAGCGTCTGGAAGGCGGCGTTGACGAAGCGGTTGGTGTTGGTGTCGTGGGCCCAGGCGAGCCGGCCGCGCAAGGTGAGCAGGCCATCGTTGACCAGGAAGCGCTGGTCGGTGCGGGTGCCGAGCTCGGTGCGGACATTCGTCGTGTCCTGCGAGCTGTAGGCGAGCGCGAACTGGTTGCTGCCGACGAGCGCGGTCTCGCCATAGCCGGGCAAATGGATTGTGACGGCCTGCACGGCCGCGTATGGCGTCACGCCGAAGCTGGAGGCGAGGATGGGCGCGAAGCGCCAGCCCGTCTCCAAGCGGCCGGCAAAGGTGCTGGCCTTGAAGTTCGCGGTGAGCTTGTCGGTGCCCGCGACCGTCACGGTGCGATCCGTGGTGACGTCCTGCCAGCCATAGGAAAGTGCCGCCGAGAGATAGGCGGGGCCGAAATTGTGGCGGGCATAGAGGCCGGCCTGGAAGACATCGGCGCGGCCGCTGCCGAGCGCATCGGCCACCGAGACGTTGAAACCTGCGCCGCCGAGCGCGAAGCCGACCAGCGTGTCCGGCGAGAGACGATAATCGGCGCCGGCCACGGTGCCGTAGATGCGGCTGGTGGTCGAGCTCGAGCCGGCCGTGGCATTGCCGTTCAACGTGCTGGCGCCGCCATACGCGGAGGCCCACACGCCCCAGCGCCGGTCGATGACATCGCCGCCGGCGTCGCGCGGCGTTACCGCGGCATAGGCTTCGCGGACGCTGGCGTCACGGTTCTCGACGCTGTCCCCATAGCCCAAGGCTCCGCCGTCGGCGTCGCCCGTGCTGCGTCCGCCGTCGGTGCCGCCATTGAGCGGATCGAGCATGCCCAGGAACTGCTGCATGGCGTTGAACGCGGCTTGCGTGCCGGCGGTGCCGGGCTGGCCCGAAACCTCGCTGAGGGCGCGCTTGAGCTGGGCGCCGCTTAGGTTGAGCAGCGTGTCGAAGCCGCTCGACGGCGCCGCGCCGCCCTCGACGGCGTTGTTGATTCCGCCCGCGACGCTGGTCTGGTTGCCGCCCGTGCCTGCCGGCAATGCGATCTTGCCGGGATCGAGCACGAGATAGACGTTGTTGAGGTCGTAGGTGAGGTGCGGATTGCGGGCGGGGCTGAACGTGCCGGTGACGGTCAGCCCGGCGAATTGCGTTCCGCCAAGCCCGCCGGTCGTCTTGAGAATGGTGAAGGTCTGGCCGCGGAAGCTGCCGGGGATCGCCACGGCCTGCACCGTCGCACCGGTGAGCGTCGCGGTGCCCGTGACGTTGGCGAACGTGGCGGCCGAGGGGTTGACCTGCACCAGATAGATCGCGCCGGAGGCGAATGCGAGACTGCCGGTGACGGTCGCCGACGTGCCTGCGACGGTGGAGCCGGGCGCATAGGTGCTGCCGCTATTGACGTTCAGCGTGCCCGTCGAGCCGGCGCCGGTGAAGATGCCGCCGTTCACCGTGGTCGTTCCCAGGATCGAACCCGAGTTGGTGGTGGTACCCGAATTGTTGATCAGGCCGCCGCTCAGCGTGCCTGAATTGGTGACGGTGCCACTGTTGGTGACAAGGCCCGATACCGTGCCGCCGGCGTTGTTGACGAAGTTGCCGGCGGTCGCAATCGTGCCGGTCCACACCGCGTTATTCGTGATGGTGCCGGTGTTGCTCGCGACGTCTGCGACGTAGGTGCCGCTGTTGGTGACCATGCCGGCGTTGTCGAGGGTGTCGTTGATGCTGCCGCTCGCGGACACCACGATGGTGCCCGACGAAGTGTTGACGATGCCGGCGACTGTCGCCGTCAACCGTCCGGTACTGGCGACCGTGATCGCGCCGCTATTGGTGAGAAGACCCTGAATGGTGTAGTCGCCGTTCGCGTTGATCGCCAGTGTCGCGCCATGGGCGTTGGCGAAGGTCGAGTCGCTGACGACGGTGCCGCCGACATTGAATACGCCGTTGGCATTGTTGGCGATGGTGCCAATGACCACGCCGCCATTGGCGTTGACGGTGGCGGTGTTGGTGAGGCCTCCGGCAATGCCGTAGGTGGTCGTGAGCGTGCCGCCGGAATTGTTCACGCCATCCGCGAGGATGCCTGTATTGATGGTGGTTCCGGTGTTGGTGAAAAAGCCAACGACGCCGCCGTTGTTGATGAAGGTCGCCGCGTTGGTGGTGCCGCCCGTCGTCGTCACAGAGCTGTTGTTGGTGAAGGTGCCGGCATTATTGGCAATGCTGCCCGCACTCAAGGCCCTGTTCGCGGAGACGGTGATCGCCGATGCCGAGGTGGAATTGTTGGTGAGGGTGGTGATGCCGGTGAAATCGCCGTCGGCGACGGCGAGCGTTCCCGTGCCGTTGTTGGTGAAGGCGCCGTTGGTGGTCAACTGGCCGATCACTCTGAACGAGCCAGTGCCGCTGTTGACAATGCCATCGTTGATGATGCCGCCCGCTCTCACGGTGCCGGTATTGGTCAGGCCACCATAGGTACTGCCGTAGTTGCTGAAGGTGGCGCTGTTGGTGATACCGCCCGTCGTCGTCACGGTGCCGTTGTTGGTGAACGTGCCGGCGTTGTTGGCGATGCTGGCGGCGCTGAGCGTCATGCCGGAGTAGACGTTGACCGCCGAGCTTGAACTCGAATTGTTGGTGAAGGTGGTGATGCCGGTGAAGTTGCTGGAGACCGTGAGCGTTGCCGCATCGGAGTTGGTGACGGCGCCATTGGTGGTGAGCGCGGCAAGCAACCCGAAAGACCCCGTGCCCTGATTGACGATGCCATCGTTGATCGCGCCCGCCGCGTACACGGTCCCGCTATTGGCAAGGCCGCCATTGACGGTGCCGGTGGCGAAGAGGGTTCCCGCGCTGCCGTTCGTGACACCTCCCGCCGCCGTCAGCGTTCCCTGGTTGCTGAAGGTGCCGGCATTGTTGGTGATGGTGGTGGCGCTGAGCGTCTTGCCGAAGGAGACAACGACAGCCAAAGCTGATGTCGAATTGTTGGTGAAAGCAGTGATGCCGCTGAAATTGTCGCCGGAGACGGCGAGCGTTGCTGCGCCGTTGTTGGTGAAGCCGCCGTTGGTCGTCAGGGCGCCGGTTACAGTAAACGCGCCCGTGCCCTGGTTGATGATGCCATCATTGATCGCGCCGGCCGCGTTCACGGTGCCGTCATTGGTGAGCCCGCCATTGACGGTGCCCGTCGTGGTGAAAGTTCCCGCGCTGCCGTTCGTGATAACGCCGGTCGCCGTCACCGTGCCGCTATTGGTGAAGGTGCCGGCGTTGTTGGCGATGCTGGTGGCGCTGAGCGTCATGCCGGCAGCGACGGTGACGGCTGAGGCCGACGTCGAATTGTTTGTGAAGGCGGTGATACCGGTGAAATTGCCGCCGGAAACGGCGAGGGTCGCCGTGCCGCTGTTGGTGAAGGTGCTGTTGGCCGTTAGAGCGCCGGTCACCGTAAACGTGCCCACGCCCTGGTTGGCGATGCTGCCGTTGATCGCACCGGCTGCATTCACGGTGCCGCTATTGGTCAGCGCGCCATTGACGGTGCCGGTGTTGGTGAACGTGCCTGCGCTGCCGTTCGTGATGCCGCCGGTCGCCGTCACTCTGCCGCTGTTGGTGAAAGTGCCGGCATTGTTGGCGATGCTGGTGGCGCTGAGCGTCATGCCGGAGGCGACGCTGACGGCGGTGGCCGACGTTGAATTGTTGATGAAAGCCGTAATGCCGGTGAAATTGCCGCCGGAGACGGCGAGCGCCGCCGTGTCGCTGTTGGTGAAGGTGCTATTGGTCGTCAGCGCGCCGGTGACCGTGAACGAGCCGGAGCCCTGGTTGACAATGCCGCCGTTGAGGACGCCGGCCGCATTCACTGTGCCGTCGTTGATGAGGCCGCCATTGACGGTGTCCGTGGTGGTGAAGGTTCCCGCGGCGGCGTTCGTCATGCCACCCGTCGTCGTCACCGTGCCGTTGTTGGTGAAGGTGCCGGCATAGTTGGCGATGGTGGTGGCGCTGAGCGTCCTGCTGGAGAAGACGGTGACTACCGAATTGTTGGTGAAGGTGGTGATGCCGGTGAAATTGCCGCCGGAAATCGTGAGCGTTGCCGCATTGTTGTTGTCGAAGGCGCCGTCGGTCGTGAGTGCGCCGGTGACCGTGAACGTGCCGAAGTTACGGTTGTCAATGCCGCCGTTGATCGCGCCGGACGCACTCACGGCGCCGGCATTGATCAAGCCGCCACTGACGGTACCGGTGGTGATGAACGTTCCTATCCAGTCGTTCGTGATGCCGCCCGTCGTCGTCACCGTGCCGCTATTGGTGAAAGTGCCGGCATTGTTGGCAATGCTGCTCGCGCTCAAGGTCCGGCCCGCGGAGACATCGATCGCCGACGCCGAGGTCGAATTGTTGGTGAGGGTGGTGATGCCGGTAAAGTTGCCGCCGGAGACAGCAAGCGTTGCCGTGTCGCTGTTAGTGAACGTGCCGTTCGTCGTGAGCGCGCCAGTGACCGTGAACGAGCCTGAAGCCAGGTTGACAATGCCGTCATTGACGGCACCGGCCGCATTGGCGGTGCTGCTGTTGATGAGGCCGCCATTGACGGTGCCGGTGTTGGTGAAGGCGCCTGAAGTGTAGATGGTGCCGTTCCAGGTGCCGTCATTCTTCAGCGTGCCCGCGTTATTGTTGGCGGTGCCGTTCCAGGTGGCCCCGCTGCTGTTGGTGATGGTGCCGTTGTAGTTGGACGACACGTTGCCCGACATCGTCGAATTGTTGGTGAAGGTACCGCCGTTGTTGTTGAGGTCGTCGCTGAATGAG
This sequence comes from Bradyrhizobium sp. KB893862 SZCCT0404, assembly GCF_018130885.1. Lineage (NCBI taxonomy): Bacteria > Pseudomonadati > Pseudomonadota > Alphaproteobacteria > Hyphomicrobiales > Nitrobacteraceae > Bradyrhizobium > Bradyrhizobium sp. KB893862 SZCCT0404. Next base: position 566,157 of record NZ_JAFCLT010000004.1, on the reverse strand, counting down.
CCGTTGTTGGTGATCTGACCGGAATTGTTGACGGCGCCTGCAACCAGGCTGCCGCCCGCGCTGACGGTGATCGTGCCGGCGTTGGTCACCGTGCCGGCTGCGCTCAAGGTGCGTCCGCTCGAGACGCTGACCGATGAGGTCGTGTCCAGATTGATCGCGCCAACACCGGTGAGGTTGGCGTTGGTCACCGCCAGCGAACTGCCCGAGAGCGTGATCGCATTTCCGTTCAGCGCGCCCCGTACCTCGAGCGACGAGTTGCTGGCGGTGAGGCCGCCCGCGATATTGGATCCCGCCTGCAGGATCAGGCTGTTGGCGCCGCCGGTAAAGGCGATGGCTGTGGACCCGGAAATCGAGCCGGAATTGGTGATCGCAAGATTTTGTCCGGCGATGCCGATGCCGGTGCTGCCGGGGACTCCGACGTTGACTTGAGGAAAGCTGTCTCCACCCAGGCCGCCGGAGCCGCCCGCAATCGTCCCTTGATTGGTGATGGTGGCGCCATTGCTGTTGCTGACAGTGATGCCGTTGCCGCCATTGCCGCCTACACCGGCATAGAGGTAAGAAGCTCCGGCATTGCCAACCGCGGTGCCGCCGACACCGCCGCTTCCACCTTTCACGGTGACGCCGCTATTGACGGTCAGCGCGATGCCGGTATTGGCGCCGTCGACGATGATGCCGCTGCCGCCGCCGCCGCCACCGCCACCGTCGCCCACGGTATAGAGATAGAGATTATAAGGCTGTCCTTTGCCGCCATTGCCGCCATTGCCGCCGGTGGCGTTGGCGCTGATAGTCGTCGCGCCCGACGCGCTGATCGTGGTGCCGGCGCCGCCCGCGCCGCCGCCGCCGCCACCCACGCCGCCGCCGTTGGTGCCTGCCCCACCTCCACCCGAGCCGCCGCTGTCGGATGCACCGCCGCTGCCGCCATAGCTGCCGCCTCCGACAAAGCCGTCACTGCCGGCGGTACCTGTCGACGTTCCGTTGCCCGCCAGCCCCGCGCCACCGGCGGTGCCACCGATCATGGTGCTGTAGTAGCTATATGCGTCCCCGCCATTGCTACCGTTTTGCCCGGTCGACTGGGCGAGCGCGGGGGCCGGGGCAGCCAGGGTAGCGACAAGGGCGGCGCCCACCAGCCGGGATCGAGCCAGCGTCGATGACGTCAGCAGCGCGGCCCGCAGGCGGCGGGTCGCTTTGAAACAATCTTTCCCCGTCCTCACGACGTCCCCCAGCACGCAGTCCCGAGTCCTTGACTGGATTCATCGCATCGGGCCGGGGTGGTGTCCTGATAAGGGCGCGGCTAGGTTCTGAAAGTTTCTGATATTTCGGTTTCAGGCCCGATTTTCAGGCATGTTCGGCAGACTTCCATTATATGAGCGCCCTGGGAGACGCTTTGGGGGATCAGTTGCTTCGTTTTGCCGGCTTCGAGCTGGACCAGCAGCGCGCGGAGCTGCGCGGGGCCGATGGCACGCCGATCAAGCTCAGGCCCAAGACCTTCGAGATGCTGCGGTTGTTCGCAACCAGCGGCGGCCGGGTGTTGAGCAAGCAGGAGCTGATGGAGGCGGTCTGGCCGAACGTCCATGTCGGCGAGGACAGCCTTTTTCAATGTATCCGGGAGCTGCGGACCGCGCTGGGCGACGAGCGGCGGCAGATGATCAGGCTCGCCTCCGGCGGCGGCTATTTGCTGACGGCCGAGGTTCAGGCCGAGGCGGAGGTTGAGCCGGTTCAAGCCGAGGCTGTGGTCGAGCGAGAGGCCTCAGCGGAGGCTGAGGCGATCCCGAGGCACACACTGGCGCCGCGCTCCGTCTTTCGCCTGCGTAGCCCGGCTATGATCGGTGCGGTGATCGCGTTCTGCGTCGTCATCATCGGGCTTGCGGTCGCAGCCCCGGTTCTGAAGCCCGATTTCCTGTTCAAGCGCCCACCGCCGCGGATTGCCGTGATGCCGGTCGTTGATGCCAGCAACGACCCGCGCGGCGCGGCCATGGCGGCAGAGGTCACCGGCCGTCTCACCGATGGCTTTGCAAGGATCCGGAACATCAGCGTGGTCGCGCCGCGCGCGACGTCGGGCGTCGAGAGCGCAAGTGCGGCGGCCGCATCGCCCGATTACGAGATCCGCGGCGAACTGCAGCGCGGCGATCAGGGCTGGACCTTGCGGGCCCGCATCATCAGGACCGGCAGCGGCGAGGTTCAATCGGTCGCGACGGCTTCGGTCGGTGCCGACGAGGTGGATGCGCAGCTTCAGCAATCGCGCCTCGTCGCCGGCGTGGGGCATGTGCTGGCGCGCCGCCTCAACGAACTGCTGGAGCCCAGCGCCTCGCCGGCCTCAAGCCGGACATCGTCCGCGGGCGGCGACAAGGTCGCCGTCGAGCAGGCGCTCGCCTCGATCAACCAGACCACGCGCGAGCGCTTTGGCGCAGCGCAGAGCATGCTGCAAAAAGCGCTGGACGACGATCCCCGGAATGTCGATCTCGCCGTCGCGCTGGCCTCGCTGCAGATGCGCGGCATCCAGATGGTCTGGTTCAGCCCGGAGGAGGCTGTGACGGTCGAGGCGAAGGCCAATGCGACGCTCGAGCAGGCGTTGCGGGCGAAGCCGAATTCCATTCCGGTGCTCGAGGCCCATTGCCGCTTCCTCAGCGCGACCAATCATTTCGTGGAAAGTCTCGTCACCTGCGCCAAGGCGTTGAGCTTCGATCCGTGGGACGGCTCCGCGTTGTATCTGGTCGGCCTCGGGCAGATGTTTCTCGGCCGCTTCGACGATGCGCTCGCAACGTTCCGGCAAGCCGATCGTTACGATACGCCGCCGGCCTCGCGCTGGACCTGGCTGCTCGGCGCGGGCGTGACCAATCTTCTGATGGAGCGCAACGAGGATGCGGTGTCCTGGCTGCAACGCTCGATCGCCATCACGCCGGCGACCGGCCGCTCGCACATGATCCTCGGCGCCGCCTATCAGAGAACGGGCCGGTTCGCAGAGGCGAGGGCGGCGATCGAGGAGGGGCTGAGGCTGCGCCCCGGTACGACCAAGCTCAGCGTTTCGCCGCCGAGGAAGAACTTGAGTCCCATCTATGTCGCCGCGGGCGATCGGCTCGTTCAGTCCATGGTCGACGCGGGGCTGCCGGAGCAGTAGGGCGGTGCGAGCCGCGCCGTCGTCATGCCCGGGCTTGTCCCGGGCATCCACGTCTTTGATCTCGCATGTGGCCACGCGTGGATGGCCGGGACAAGCCCGGCCATGACGGAGAAAGCCTGCCTGCCTACCGCCACCGCCGATGCAGCCAGAGCCACTGCTCGGGATGCTCGCGCACCCAGCCTTCCACCACGCTGGTGATCGCCTGGGTCGTGCCCTGGATGTCGATCTTGCCGTCGGCATCGCGCACCGGCGGGACCTCTTCGGTCAGCTCGGCGGTGAAGCGGCCGCCGGGCAGGCGGATGATGCGGACGCCGTGGATCGGGCATTCGACCTGGCGCAGCAGGCGGGCCAGCATCGGATTGGCGCGGGTCTTGCGGCCGAAGAAGGTGACCTCGACGCCGCCGGTCAGATACTGGTCGATCAGCATCGCGACGTGCTTGCCGTCCTTCAGCGCCTGCGCGAGGCGCAGCGGCGCGTCGCGGCCCGCAGGGATCAGCGTGCCCATGTTGACCTGGCGCATCTCCTGGATGATGCGGTCGGCGGAGGCGATGTTGGGGCGGCGGTAGAGGATCGCGGCATCTAGGCCGTGAGAGACCGCGGCGAGGGCGGGTAATTCCCAGTTGGCCAGATGCGAGGCGAAGATCAGCGCCGGCTTGCCGTCGTCGCGGATGTGGTCGAACAGCTCGATGCTGCGCTTGGGCAAGTCGATCCGGCTGTTCTCGGGATGCTCGCGGTCGTAATCCCAGACGTGATCCATATGTGCGAATTCGGCGCCGACGCGGCCGAGATTGTCCCACACGCCCATCAGGATCGCTTCGATCTCTTCCGGCGATTTCTCGGGAAAGGCGGCCGTGAGATTGGCGCGGCCGATGCGATGCTCGCGCAGGCGCGGGCCGATCGTCTTCACGACGCGCGCGAAGAAGTCCGAGGTCTTGACCGGATCGAAATAGCGCGTGGTGCGCAGCATGGCGACGGTGGCGGCGCCGATGAGGCTACCGCCGATCGATTTGGCTGCATTGCGTGCGCGGATCTTCGTACCGAGAGAAATCAGCGCCATGCGTCCGGTCAGGCCGGTTCGCGGGTCAGGATCAACGAGGCGTTCTGGCCGCCGAAGCCGAACGAGTTCGACATGACGGCGGTGACGCGGGCATCGCGTGCCTTGTTGCCGACGACGTCGAACAGGATCGTGGGATCCGGATTGTCGTAGTTGATCGTCGGCGGGATACGCTGATGCTCGAGCGTGAGCAGCGAGAAGATCGCCTCGACTGCGCCCGCGGCCGAGATGGTGTGGCCGACCATCGACTTGTTCGAGGTGACCGGAATCTTCTGCGCGAGATCGCCGAACACGGCCGAGGTCGTGTTGAACTCCATCTTGTCGTTCTCGGGCGTCGCGGTGCCGTGCGCGTTGATGTGGTCGATCTGGTCCGGCGTCATGCCGGCGTCGGCCAGCGTCTTGTTCATGCAGCCGATGATCGGCTTGCCATCCGGCGAGGAGCGGGTGCGATGGAAGGAATCGGTGAGCTCGCCGCAGCCGGCGATTACGCCGAGGATTTTTGCACCGCGCGCGACAGCGGCCTCGTAGCTCTCCAGCACCAGCGCGCCGGCGCCTTCGGCCATGACGAAGCCATCGCGGTTCTTGGAGAAGGGGCGGGAGGCCGCCTGCGGCGGATCGTTCTGGGTCGACAGTGCCGAGAGCAGCGAGAAGCGCACCAGCGCTTCCGGATTCACGGTGCCGTCGGTCGCAACGCACAGCGCAGCATCGGTCTCGCCGCGGCGGATCGCCTCGACGCCGAGCTGGATCGAGGTCGCGCCGGACGCGCAGGCCGTCGACAGCGAGATCGGCGAGCCCTTGGTGCCGAAGGTCTCGGCGAGGTAGGCTGCGACCGAGCCGAACATGAAGCGGTGATGATAGGCGCTGTACTTGCCGCCGCCGGAGATGCGCAGCAGATCGTCATAGGTGAAGTCGGGCGAGCCGACCGCGCGGCCGAGCTCGCGGCGCTGCGGCCATTCGACCTCGACCGGGGCAACGGCGAGGAAGAGGGGGCCCGGGAAATCGGCCTTGGCGCCGATGCCGGCCTGCTCGAGAGCTTCCTGCGTCACGATCTCGGCCATCCGTTCGGACAGGCCGGTGGAAGAGAACGGATCGACGCTGACGAAGTCGACGGTGCCGGCCATCGTGGTCTTCAGCCCCTCGACCGGAAAGCGCGTGATGGTGCGGATGCCGGATTCGCCGGCGACGAGCTTGGCCCAATTGTCGGCCTTGCCGGCACCGAGCGAGGTCATGATGCCCATGCCGGTGACGACGACGACGGGACGCCCGAATTTGTCGCGTGGTGCAGTCATGTCGATCCCCCGATAGAGCTAAAGCATTCAGCCAAAGCGCGCCGCGCTTCAGCCGACAGCCTCGACCAGCGCCATGCCTTCGCCGCGCCAGTGTCCGGCCCCCACCACCACAATCTGGGTGGGCGCCCCCTGCATTTCAATCTCGGTTCCGGTCGAATCGTTCGGCGGGAACAGCGCGCCGCGCGAGATCGACAGCGCGGCGAGCGCGAGGCCGAGCGGGAATTGCGTTTCCATGGTGTGGCCGAACATCGTGCCGGTCGAACGCACCGGGAAGTCGGCATGGCCCTTCAGGAAGCCGCGCTCTTCGCTCGTCGCGGGCTCGGCACCGGTCGCGCCCGATATGATCGCGCCCTTGCCCTCGCGCTTGGGCAACTGGCCCCAGAGCTTCTCGAGCGTTGCGGCCATGTCGCCGGGCTGCTTGCGGCGGGCGAGATCGGCAACGACGCTCGACAGCTTCGCGAACGGCTTGGCGCCGCGCGCTTCGGCGTGCGCCTTCGATTCCAGCACCAGGAACGCGCCGGCCGAGCCGAGCGCGAAGCCCGCATGGTCCTTGCGTGCCCAGACGGGAGCGAACTTGTCCCTCAGGTTGAAGTCGCCGAATTCGTAGAGGACCATGAGGTCCTTGCGCTCGCCATTGTGCGAGCCGCCGACCAGCGCAATGTCGCTCTCGCCGGAGGCAATGCGCGCCAGCGCGATGCGGGCGGCGTCGGCGCCGGCCACCTCTTCGCCCATGAAGGTGCGCGAGGTACCGCCGAGGCCATGCACGATGGCGATGTTGCCGGCGAGCAGATTGGAGAGCTGGGCCAGGAACAGCGTCGGCCTGAGATCGCTCATCAGGCGCTCGTTGAGGAAGCCGGGCGCGTTCGCCCCCTTGGCCTCCGCCGTGAGCACGCCGGTGTCGACATTGAGATCGCGCTCGCCGCCGCCGGCGGCGACCACCATGTCGATCTTCGACAGGATGTCCTTGTTGCCCTTGATCCCGGCGGAGTCGAGCGCAAGGCCGGCCGCGTAGGTGCCGATGCGCTGCCACGCCTCCATCTGGCGCTGGTCGCCCTTCTTCGGGATCTGGCTGTCGAAGCTCACCGGCATCAGGGGATGCACGATGTAGGGCGCAAAGCCCTTCTCATCGACGTTGATGCGCTTCTCCTGAAGCGCGGCCCAATTGGCGTCGAGGCCTTCGCCGAGCGAGGTGGCAAGGCCAATGCCGGTGATCCAGACTTCCGTCTGGCCGGGCTTCGAAGCAGTCTCAGTCATGACGATGCGGCCTGTTGCGGAAAGCCGATGCGCTTGGCGAAGTCGTCCATGTAGCCGCGCATATCCGCATTGGGGAAGGGAATCTGCGTGAAGGTGAGCGTCGAATTCGCGCGCAGCTTGCCGCCGACCCGGATCTTGGCTTCCGTGATGGCGTAGCCCGAGCCCTCATGGGCGAGGGTCGCCTCGATGCTCATGAGGTCGCCCGGGAATACCGACCCGCGGACCTTGGCTTCCTTCACGGCGGCCAGGATCGGCATGCGCTCGAACTTGAGCACGCCGAGCTGGAGCCAGCCCGAGGCCTGCGCCATCGATTCGATCAGCAGCACGCCGGGCATCAGGGGATAGCCCGGGAAGTGCCCCTCGAAGATGGTGCTCTCCTTGGGGACCTGAGCCTCGACGACAATCGTCTTCGCGTCGACGTTGAGGTCGACGACGCGATCGATCATGTGGAAATATTCGAGCCGCATGACTGCGCGCTTAGGCGCTCGCGCCCTTGGCGGCAACCAGTTCGTCGATCCGGGCGCACAGATTCTTCAGCACGAAGTATTGTTCCGTGGTCGCCTTGCCGTCGTTGACCTCCTGGGTCCACTTTTCCAGCGGCAGCTTGATGCCGAACTGCTTGTCGATCGCGAAGGCGATATCGAGGAAATCGAGGCTGTCGATGCCGAGGTCATCGATGGCATGGCTATCCGGCGTGATCGTGTCGCGCGGGATGTCGCAGGTTTCAGCGATGATCGTGGCGACCTGATCGAATGTGGAAGACATCACTAAGCCTTTGATATATTGCGGATATTTGTCAGATGTTCCAGAGTGGCGCGGTGGCTGGGCGTCGCGCCCCTGCTGACGCCCACAAACCCCCCTCTGGCCGGGTCGAAAGCCCGTATATCGGAGCGCCGCCCTGAGTTCAATGGAGCCGGGCCGCTGTGGGGGACAGCAGGCACAGGGCTGGGGATGGCTGCCGGAGCCGATCCCGCCGGGGTATCGGCGGCGGGCCGGGCCTAGATCTGCGGCGTGACGATCCTGGCGCAGTCCCGGCGCCCCATCAGCACGCAATCCTGGGTCCGCCGGAGGTCGGCGATGCTCACCGCGAGCCAGATTCCGACCGCCGTCAGCGCGATGGTGAAGGCGAGGGCGGCGATGTTGGCGAGCATGCGATGGCGAAAATGGTCGGGCTCGGCGCGGGGCTGCTCGTAGCGCGACAGGTCGAGCGGCTCGGGTGTGACCCGCAGAGGCTGCACGGTGCCGCTGCCCCGGTGAACGGCCGGGGACGGCGAGGAGCGCGGCCTGAACTGGAGCACCCGATGCTCCTCATCAGAGCTTATGGGCCGCTGGGTTTTCATGGTGTGAGGATCACTCCGAAGCAGCGATTTTTAGATAGCACACGTGGTCAAAGGGTTGCAGAAAATCTTCTCAACGCACACGAGCGTTGCGCCATTGCACTATCTTTCATGGCGGCACGGCGCCGGCCGTCATGCCGGCGTCAGGATGATCAGGGAGTTGCGTTGCAGCAAGCGTCACGACGCGCGCACTGCGCCGCCCCTGAACATCGTCTTGTGATCTCGACATCCGCACTGAGCGCATTTTGCCGCCGCACAGCCCATGGTAATCAGGGGAACCGGACCCGCCGGCTGCATCCATGCAAGGGGCTTTCGACCATGACCACGACCAACGCGCGCGAACCGAGAGTGCATCCGGTGCCGATCCTGTCGCTCCGGCCGACGCAGATGACGGTCGGCATGCGCGAGGTCAAGGCGAAGCGCAAGCGCTGGCGCGAGCACGGCAAGAAGAAGCAATCCGATCTGCTCGGCACCCACATGATCCCCGTCGTGCACGGGCCCGACGATCGCTATTACGTCATCGACCATCATCATCTCGGCCGCGCCCTGCACGACGAGGGCATCAAGGAGGTGCTGGTGACCGTGGTCGGCGACCTCAGGATGGTCGAGCGCGAGGCGTTCTGGGGCGTGATGGACAACAAGCGCTGGGTCTACCCTTACGACGCCAAGGGCGAGCGGCGGCCGTTCCGCGACCTGCCGAAATCGGTTGCCGATCTCAGGGACGATCCGTTCCGCAGCCTTGCCGGCGAGCTCCGCCGCATGGGCGGCTTCGCCAAGGACACCACGCCGTTCTCGGAGTTCCTGTGGGCGGACTTCCTGCGCCGGAAGCTGTCGCGCAAGGCGGTGGACAGCGATTTCGACAAGGCGCTGGAGAGGGCCATGTCCGCGGCCAAAAGCAAGGATGCCGTCTATCTGCCCGGCTGGTGCGGGCCGGCGGACGATGATTAGGCGCAGACGGTCACGTCAATCGCGCTGGTAGATCTTGGCGCCGGGGTAGGCGCGGCGGGCGTAATTCACGACCAGCGCGCGATCCTGCGTCGCCAGGAAGGGCGTCCGGATCCGGTACGATCCGACGATGAGGTGCCATAGTCCGTTGAGTTTCTGAATGACGACGTCCATGTGAGTGTTCCTCGACTCCTTTACTGCCGTTCGTCGCGGCAGCCTTGCGATTCAGGATCGCGATCGCGTGCGCAAAATTCCCGGTTCGGCACGCGCCCGCGGCAAGACAGCGGCGATATCTGTTAGTTGGTGATGGCATGCGGTCCCGCGAGCCGAAGCTCATCACAGCCGCTTGAGCGAAATCATTTTCCGCGCCGACGAAACCGTCCTGAAACAGAGACGTCCCAATTGTGTGGGTATCGAGCCTACACAGGAGGCAGAAATGCGCCGTATGGTTTTCGCAATTGCCGTGCTCGCCGTCGCCTCAGCAGGAATCTCGGCATCGTTCGCCGCGGTTCACCACGCCAAGACGCTGACATTCGCCGAGCGCTTCGCTCCGGCGCTCGATCTGATGGCGAAGCAGTAGCGGCAGGACGTTTCGCGGCCGCAAGCCGCGGCGATCACTTGGGCTGCAAGATCATTTGGGATCGTGCGGGCCGGGCGAGGAGAGAACGCGCTCCATCTCGGCGGCGGCTTCGCCGTCGCGCACCTTCTGCAGCATCGCGTGGCGCTCGGCGCCCGGCGGCAACTTCCTGGCGGCGGCACGGGCGTCCCTCGTAAACTTGTCGAGGCGCTCCTGGAGCGACAGGGCCGGACGCGTGCGGTTGCGCTTCTTGGTCATGAATTGCCCTTTCAGGCGCCAAGACAACCATGTGCCGTCAAGCGGCGTCCTTAACTTTTGTTGGAACCGGGCGAGCGGATCGCGGGTTTCATTGCGACGGCGGTGCGCCGTGCGGTTCAAGAACAAGCAGTAAGGAGCTTTCCAGTGCCCAGCGACGCGATCCGCGCGGCGCTCGTCAAACGGCTGCGCATTTCCTCGGGAATCACGGATGACGACGTCAAGGAGATCGAAGCGCTCCCGATCGTGGTGCGGCAATTCCCCGCCGAGACGCCGGTGGTGCGCGACGGCGAGCGGGCGACCGATTGCTGCCTGATCGCCGACGGTTTCTGCGTGCGTTCCAAGACGATCGCGAGCGGCAAGCGTCAGATCCTCTCCATCCATATTCCCGGCGAGATTCCGGACCTGATGAGCCTGTTCCTGCACGTGATGGATCACGAGCTGTCGACGCTGACGCCGTCGACGCTCGGCTTCATCAGCCACGAGACGTTGCAGAAGCTGCATCGGCGCAGTCCTGGTATCGCCGAGATGTTCTGGCGAGACACGCTGATCGACGCGGCAATGTTTCGCGAATGGATCGTCAACGTCGGCCAGCGCCCGGCGCCGGCGCGCCTCGCCCATGTCATGGTCGAGCTGCGCGAGCGGCTCAAGCTGATCGGGCGTGCTGAAGGGAACAGCTTCGACATGCCGCTGACCCAGGAACAGATCGGTGAGGCGCTGGGGATCACGGCGGTGCACGCCAACCGCGTCATCAGGCAATTGCGGCAGGAAGGCATCGTCGAGCTGCAGCGCGGCCGGGTCACGGTGCTCGACGAGCGGAAACTTTTGGAACTGGCGGATTTCGACGGCCGTTACCTGCATCAGTCGCCAATGCTTTGAGGGCGCCCGATGCCGCGATTCCATTTCGACGTTCACGAGAACGGCCGGGTGATTCCCGACGAAAACGGCCAGGATCTCGCGAACGAGAGCGAGGCGCGCAAGGAGGCGCTCATGACCGGCGCCTCCATCGCCCGTGATGCCTTCGTCGCGGGCAGCGCGCAGCGCGTCGTCATCGACGTCAGCGAGGATGGCGCGCCGTTCCTGAAAGTGTCGATCACGCTCGAGGTCGAAAAAGCCTAGGCGGCTCGCCCGATCCCATCTGCGGCGCCGGCGCGTGCGTGGCCGGCTCGAGCCTGCGGCAGAGCGGCGCAGACGGGCCTTGACGTATCGCAAAATGGACGCGGGCGGCGACCGCTAGGGTTTGCACGCATGATTGCTGACCGGCGCTGCGCTCCCGCGCAGGCAAATGGGCTTCCGGATCATGCCGACCTGGAGACCCCCATGAGCCTGATCCTTCGCATCCTGTTCGTTCTCGCCGGAGCCATCACCGCGCTGTTCGTGGCGCGCGATGCGCTCAACTTCACCGTCATCCAGACCTTCGTCGCCATCCTGCTGGTGACCGCCGTCCTGCTTGCCGGAAGCCTCTGGAGCCTGCGGCGCAAGACGTGAGCGGCGCGGCGAAGACGAAGCCGGCCGGACTGAGCGAGGCCGACGCGAAAGCGCGGCTGGCCGAGGACGGCGCCAACGAGCTGCCCCGGCCCGAACGGCGCAGCCCGCTGCGCATCGCGTGCGAGGTGCTGCGCGAGCCGATGCTCCTGCTCCTGCTTGGCGGCGGGCTGATCTACCTCGTACTCGGCGATCTTAAGGAGGCGCTGATCCTCCTGGCCTTCGGGGCGATGTCCATCGTGATCACGGTGGTGCAGGAGACCCGCACCGAGCGCGTGCTGGATGCCTTGCGCGACCTGACCAGCCCGCGTGCGCTGGTGGTGCGCGACGGCGCGCGTCGTAGAATTCCAGGCCGCGAGGTCGTGCGCGGCGATCTCCTCGTGCTCGGCGAGGGCGACCGCGTTCCCGCCGACGCCGCGCTCGTCGACGCGCGCGATCTGCAAATCGACGAGTCCCTGTTGACCGGCGAGTCCGTGCCGGTTCGCAAGCAGGCCGCCGACGGGATTGCCGCGGCCGATCACCGGCCCGGCGGCGAGGACCAGCCCTTCGTCTATTCCGGCTCGCTCGTCGTGCGCGGCGAGGGGCTGGCGCTGGTCGAAGCCACCGGTCCGCGCAGCGAGATCGGGAAGATCGGGCTGTCGCTGCGTGGCCTGCAGGCCGAGCCGCCGCGGCTGCAGCAGCAGACAGCCAGGCTGGTGCGGCTCTGCTTCCTCGGCGGCGCCGTGGTCAGCCTTGCCGCCGTCGCGCTATACGGCCTCTCGCGCGGCGATTGGCTGCAGGCGCTGCTCGCGGGCGTCGCCATCGGCATGTCGATGCTCCCGGAAGAATTCGGCGTCGTGCTCACCGTCTTCATGGCGATGGGGGCGTGGCGGATATCGCAGGCGCGCGTCTTGACGCGGCGCGCTGCCGCCATCGAGGTTCTCGGCTCGGCGACCGTACTGTGCACCGACAAGACCGGAACGCTGACACAGAACCAGATGTCGGTCGCGGAATTGCGCCTGCTCGACGGGGCGCGCCTGCATCCGGCCGGACAGGATCATGCCGGACCCGAATTTACCGAGCTGGCGCGCTGCGGTGCTCTCGCGAGTTCGCCGGAACCGTTCGATCCGATGGAGAAGGCGTTGCATCTGTTTGCGCGTGAGACCTTGGGCGACGGCGACACGTTGGGCGGCGAGCGGTCACTCGTCCGCACCTACGGTCTGCGTCCCGACCTGCTGGCCATGACGCAGGTCTGGCGGATGGCCGGCCAGGCGGATCTCGTCGCCTGCGCCAAGGGCGCTCCCGAGGCCGTCGCGCGCCTGTGCAGGTTGAACGATGCCGATCAGCAGCTGGTGCGGGATGCCGCCGGCGCGATGGCGAAGGACGGACTTCGCGTATTGGGCGTCGCGACTGTCATCTGCGATGACAATTCGCTCCCGCAGTCACAGCAGGCGTTCGCGTTTCGCCTTGTCGGCCTCGTCGGGCTTGCCGATCCGCTGCGGCCCCATGTCCCGGAAGCGGTTCGCGAATGCCGCGCGGCCGGGATTCGCGTCGTCATGATCACCGGCGACTATCCGGCAACGGCGGTTGCGATTGCGAGCCAGGCCGGGCTCGACGTCCAGGACGTCATGACCGGCGATCAGGTCGGGCTGGCGGACGATACGGCGCTCGCGGCACGTGCCCGGCACGTGAATGTGTTCGCGCGCGTCCTGCCGGAACAGAAGCTGCGCATCGTCCAGGCGATGAAGGCCGACGGTGAAATCGTCGCGATGACCGGCGACGGCGTCAACGACGCGCCTTCGCTCAAGGCCGCGCACATCGGCATTGCGATGGGAGGGCGCGGCACCGACGTCGCGCGCGAGGCGTCGTCGATCGTGCTGCTCGACGACGATTTCGGCTCGATCGTGGCGGCCATTCGCCTCGGGCGCCGCATCTACGACAATCTGCGGAAAGCGATGGCCTTCATCTTCGCCGTTCATGTCCCGATCGCGGGGCTTGCGCTGCTGCCGCTGGTGTTCGGCCTGCCGCTGATCTTCAGCCCGGTGCACATCGCGTTTCTGGAGCTGATCATCGATCCCGTGTGCTCGCTGGTGTTCGAGGCGGAGCGGGAGGAGCGCGACGCGATGAAGCGCCCGCCGCGGCGCGCCGATGCCGAACTGTTCTCGTTCGCTCTGGTCGGCTGGAGCGTTCTCCAGGGTGCGCTCACATTTGCGCTGACCGCAGCCATATTCGCCGGCGCGCTTCGCTCCGGCCTTGCCGCCGACGAGGCGAGGGCACTCACCTTCGTGAGCCTTGTGATCTGCTTCGTCGCGCTGGTGCTGGTCAACCGGTCCTTCAGCACCTCGTTCGCATCGGCCTTCTTCCGCCCGAACCCTGCGTTGGCCTGGATCTTTGCGGTCGTTGCCGCCGTGCTGGCCACCACGTTGCTCTGGCCGCCGGCGTCCAGCCTGTTCCGCTTCGGTCCGCTGCATGCCGATGATCTCTTGGTCACGCTCGGCGCGGGGCTGCTGGTGCTGATCGTGCTCGAAGCGCTGAAGCCGCTGTGGGCGCGCCGGCTCCGGTTCTAGCTCAGTCCGGAGGGCCGCGCTGCGGGGGCGCATCGGCTTCGTGCGTCCCATGCCTGCCACCGAGCATCCGGTGCAGCCAGTGCTCGGTGCGGTTGCCGACGGTGAGGATCAGGAAGGCCAGTGTCAGCGCCGTGGCGACGATTGGCCACTGGCCGACGCCGCAGGCGATGCCGAGGCAGGCGGCGAGAAAGGTGCAGGCGGCGCTGGTCAGGCCGCGCACGCGAAACCTGTCGCTCTCGTGGACGATGACGCCGGCACCGAGGAAGCCGATGCCGGTGAGGATGCCCTGGATGACGCGGCTCGCCGCATCGGTGATCTTGCCGGCCTCGGCGAACTGCACGGCCAGCAGCACGACGGTCGCGGTCGAGAGCCCGACAATGCCGAGCGTCTTCAGCCCGATCGGCTTGCCGTGCAGGTCACGATTGAGGCCGATGGCGCAGCCGGCGAGCGTGGCGACGCCGAGGCGCAGAATGATCTCGGGCCAGTCCAGCGCGGTCATCGCTCGTCAGCCACCGTGTCGCTCATTTCTTCGGCAGGCGTCCCATCAGATAGAATTCCTCGTTCGGCCGCATCCCCGTGAAGTTCGCGAGGCGGTTCGACAGGGCGAAGAAAGCGGAGATGGCGGCGATGTCCCAGATGTCGTCGTCGCTGAAGCCGTGGGGCTGGAGCGCGGCGAAATCCTCTTCCGAGACGCGCTGCGCGTCGGCCGAGACCTTCATCGCGAAGTCGAGCATCGCCTTCTGGCGCGGCGTGATGTCGGCCTTGCGGTAGTTCACCGCGATCTGGTCGGCGATCAGCGGGTTCTTGGCACGGATGCGCAGGATCGCGCCATGCGCGATCACGCAATACTGGCACTGGTTGGCGGCCGAGGTCGCCACCACGATCATCTCGCGCTCGGCCTTGGTCAGGCCGCCGTCCTTCTCCATCAGCGCGTCGTGGTAGGCGAAGAAGGCGCGGAATTCGTCCGGGCGGTAGGCCAGCGTGAGGAACACGTTGGGCACGAAGCCGCTCTTCTCCTGCACGCCGAGAAGGCGCGTGCGGATGTCGTCGGGGAGCGAATCGAGGGCGGGAGCGGGGAAGCGTTGCGCGGCGGTTTTTGTCATGTGCATGGGTTCCGGCTTTCAGGCCGGCAACCATAGTCGATGCGGGCAAGACGCTCCAGAGGCGTCATGACGTGCCGTGCCCCGGGCGCTGCGCAGGCGCTCCCGGCGATGCGAAGCATCGTCCGGTGCGGTGCGCTGCTGAGCCGGGGCCCATGTTTCCGAGGGGGCGGTATGTGCGGCCTGGGTCCCGGCTCTGCGCAGCAGCGCTATGCGCTGCAGCGCGTCCGGGACACGAGAGCTGTGCTACCGCAGCGGCTTCTTCAACAGCGAGAAGCGGTCGGGATCGAGGCCCATCGACGGCTGCAGCATCGGGGCTTCGAGGCTGGACATCGTCTTTGCGGCGGGTGCCGCGAACACCGGGTCGTTCGGCACGTCGCGCTGCGAGGTGGCGCCGCGCCAGCGCTCGAGCACCGCGCCGACGAAATGCATGTCGTGGCCGGAGGTCAGGGACGGCACGCTGCTGATGGTGGCTTCGCCGCGCGGCAATTGGTGCGGCGGCACCTCCTTGAAGCGCAGGCGCGTCGGCAGAGCGACGCCTTCGCCGAACGCCAGCACCTCACGGGTGCCGAGCGAGGGCACGAAGGACAACAGGTTCGCGGCCGCATCCGACACCGCGGCGCGCAGCAGCGCCTGGTCGCGGTCGTTGGCAAGACGCATCGTGAACAGCGTGTTGCACTGGGAGATGATGGTGGCGTCGAGCTCCGCGGGGCGCTGCGTGATGAGGCCGAGATAGACGCCGTATTTGCGGCCTTCCTTGGCGATGCGCGACACCGCCTTGCGGGTCGGGCCGAAGCCGACATTGCGGTCGGCGGAGGCGTAACGGTGCGCTTCCTCGCAGACGAACAGCATCGGGGAGACGCCGTCGCTCCACAGGCCGAAATCGAACGCCATGCGGCAAAGAACGGACACGACGGAGTCGATGACCTCGGCCGGGAAGCCGGCGAGCTGCATCACCGTCATCGGCTTGCCGTTGGCGGGCAGGCGGAACAGATGGCTGATGACCTCGGCCATGGTGTCGCCGCCGAC
The DNA here is from genome assembly GCF_018130885.1 of Bradyrhizobium sp. KB893862 SZCCT0404. Lineage (NCBI taxonomy): Bacteria > Pseudomonadati > Pseudomonadota > Alphaproteobacteria > Hyphomicrobiales > Nitrobacteraceae > Bradyrhizobium > Bradyrhizobium sp. KB893862 SZCCT0404. Next base: position 550,171 of record NZ_JAFCLT010000004.1, on the reverse strand, counting down.
ATTGGCGTTGTCGAACATGAAGGCGTAGCGCGGATCGTTGCGCACGGCGTCGATGCGCGAGATCAGCTTGTGGTAGATGATGCGCGAGGAGCGGTTTTCCAGCTTGCCCATGCGCTCGTCGATCAGCGAGATCAGGTCGACCAGGCGGTACGGCACCGGCGTGTCGACGGTGAAGCCGATCTGCTTGGGATCGATGCGCTTCAGGCCGAGGCGATCGGAGTTCTGATATTGGGTGTAGATGCCCTTGGCGAGCGGGATCACTTCCGCAAGGACGTCGAGCTCCTCGGGCACGCCGGCGCGGCCGCCGAACAGCACGTCGACGATTTCCTCGAAGTTGAACAGCCAGAACGGCAGCTTCAGGTTCCGCGGGTTCAGCACCAGCGCGCGGTCGCCGAAGCAGCGGCCATATTCGTTGTGGACGTCGAGCAGGAAGATGCGCAGGTTCGGCCGCGCCTTCAGGATTTCGTTGAGCAGCAGCGACACGCCGGTCGATTTGCCGACGCCGGTCGAGCCGAGCACGGCGAAATGCTTGGACAGCATTTCCTCGACGTCGACATAGGCGATGACGGAGCGGTCCTGCTGGAGGAAGCCGACATTGATCTGGTCCGACCCGGTCGGCGCGTAGATCGTGCGCAGCTCCTGGCTGGTGATCAACTCGACCGCGTCGCCGATCGTCGGATAGTTGGTGACGCCGCGCTGGAATTTGGCCTTGTCGGCGGCGTTGAGGATCTCGCCGAGCAGGTCGACCGAGGCGATGGCGATGTAGTTGTCCGTGCCCGCGAGGTTCTCGCAGGAGACCTCGGTGATCATCGCAACGATGACCGAGCTGGCGCAGCGAATGCTGACGAAACGGCCGACGGTGGCCCGAACTTCCGAGATCGACAGCTGGCTGGCTGCCAGAAGCCCGACCCGGGCGAGCGATCCGCGAACCGAAATCACGCGTCCAAAAGATGTCACGATGAATGAACCCGGCAAGAGCGAGGAATTTGTTCCACCCTATGCGGCGGTCGCTGCACAAACGGTTAAACGCTGGACGCGCCTGCTCCGTTAAATCCGCGGTAATTCGGTCCGGAGCCTTGTCGACAATGTATACTTTTGGAGGGAAGCGGCCGGGAAATGCTGCATTTCAAGGCTGATTGGGGCGAGGTGGCTTAAGGAAGATTTTACCATTCGGGGAGGCTGCCATCCGTCTGCAGCAGTGCCCTCGGTCCGGCCGGACGTCACAAGAAGTCACAGATGGTGGTTGATTTGTTGACGGGACCTAATCATTTGTACATTAGTACAAATGAAATCGCCGGCCGCGCGGAGGCGCGCGGCGTTGCCCTGCGTCTGTGCCGCGCCGTCAGGCGGAACGCGGCCACGCCCTGGAGGACATCATGCAGCCCGAACCGATCCTCGATCTCGCCCATCTCGGCCATATGGAACTGCTGACGCCGAAGCCCGACGAGAGCCTGAAATTCTTCGTCGACGTGATGGGCATGACCGTCAGCGGGCAAAAGGGCGAGTCGGTCTATTTGCGCGGCTGGGATGATTACGAGCGCTATTCGCTCAAGCTCACGGCCTCGAAGACCTCAGGCATGGAGCACATGGCGCTGCGCGCGCGCAGCCAGCAGGCGCTCGAGCGACGTGTTGCCGCGTTGAAGGGCTCCGGCTTCGACATCGGCTGGATCGACGGCGACATGGGGCAGGGGCCGACCTTCCGCTGCCGCGACCCCGACGGCCACATCGTCGAGCTCTATTACGAGACCGAATGGTATCAGGCGCCGCCGGAGCTGAAGCCTGCGCTGAAGAACCAGGCGCAGCGCTTTCCCGCGCGCGGCGTCAACGTGCGCCGGCTCGATCACCTCAACTGCCTCGCCGTCGACATCAAGGCCAACCGCGAGTTCTTCGAGAATTATCTCGGCTGCCGCCTCACCGAGCAGATCGTGCTCAACGACGGCCGGGAAGCTGCGATGTGGCTGACCATGTCGAACAAGAGCTACGACTTCGCCTATTCGCTCGACCATTCCGGCACGCCCGGCCGTTTCCATCACGTCACCTACGCGCTCGACAGCCGCGAGGAGATCCTTCGCGCCGCCGACATCTTCCTGGAGAACGGGGTGCACATCGAGACCGGCCCGCACAAGCACGCGATCCAGCAGACCTTCTTCCTCTACGTCTACGAGCCCGGCGGCAACCGCGTCGAGGTCGCCAATGCCGGCGCGCGGCTCATCCTCGCGCCGGACTGGAAGCCGATCGTGTGGACCGAGGAAGAGCGCAAGAAGGGCCAGGCCTGGGGCCTCAAGACGATCGAGTCCTTCCACACCCATGGCACGCCGCCGGTGGAAGTGAAGAAGCACGGGTAGCGTTGCGGCTCTGGCGTTCCATTCAGCGTCATTCCGGGCTCGCCGCTTCGCGTCGCCCCGGAATGACACCTAATGGTTTGAGCTGCGCACCCGCGCGATCGTCTCGCGGATGCCGGTCCAGGCCGGCTTGTCCGGCGCGAACTGCTGGCGCAGGAAGCTGACGAGCTCTTCGACCTGCGCATCGCTCATGCCGTTTCTGAACGCGGGCATGTAGCCGAGGTCGCTCGACACCGGCTCGGTGATGCCGTGCAATATCACCTGCACGAGATTGTCCGACGTCGCGCTGTGCAGATTGCTGTTGAGCGCGAGCGAGGGCCGGCTGCCGAACAACGGCAGGCCGCCGACCTCGTGGCAGACCGCGCAGGCGCCCTGATAGAGCCGCGCGCCGGTCGAGGAGGCAACGGTGACTTGCGTTGCGCTTTCCAGCTTTGCGGCCAGCGCATCCTGTGCCTGAGCATCGGCTGCGGCGTCGTTGAACGAGTTGAGATAGACCGCCATCGCGCGGATGTCCTGGTCGGGTAGCGCCTTGAGGTCCCTGACGACAGGTGCCATCGGGCCGGTGGCGACGCCGTGATAGCGCGACTGGCCTGTGCGCAAGTACGCGAACAGCTCGTCCTCGTTCCAGGGGATCGGCGCATGCGAGAGCGAGCTTAGCGGCGGCGCCTCCCAGCCTTCGGCAAAGCCGCCGGCGAGATAGGCATTGCGCTGCTCGGCGCCGAGCGCGTTGCGCGGCGAGTGGCAGCCGCTGCAATGGCCGAGGCTCTCGACCAGATAGGCGCCGCGATTCCACGCGTCGGATTTTGCGGGATCGGGCTTGAACTCTTTGCTCCGGTGGAACAGCGCATTCCAGCCCGCCAGCAGCGGGCGGAGATTGAACGGGAAGGCGAGCGTGTTGGCGGGCGCCGTCGCGCGTACCGCCGGCTGGGCCATCAGGTAGGCGTAGAGCGCCTGCATGTCGGCATCGCCAGTCTTGGCAAAGTGCGTGTAGGGAAAGGCGGGGTAGAGCTGGCGGCCGTCGCGGTGCAGGCCGTCGCGCATCGCGCGCTCGAAGGCGGGATAGGACCAGGCGCCGATCCCGGTCTCGACGTCGGGCGTGATGTTGGTCGTGTAGATCGTGCCGAACGGCGTTTCCAGCGCGCGGCCGCCGGCATTGGGCACGCCGCCGATGCTGGTGTGGCACTCCGCGCAATTGCCGAGCGCGGCGAGCTGCGCGCCGCGGGCGATCGTCGCCGCGGAATAGACCGACGCATCGGGCCGCGCGATCGGCGCGATGGCGCGTCCCGGCAGCAGTGCGGCGCCGATCCCGATCGCGGCAGTGCAGACGGCTGCGATTGTCGCAAAGACTCCGGCGCGTTTGGCGAAGGGATTTTCCCAGATGCGGGACGGAGGCGATGCGGCGGGCGCGGCCAGGGCTTGGGGCACGGGAGAGGACTCGCCGTGCAGCCCCCTCAGGATGCGCTCCGGCGTGAACGGCGGCTCACGAAAGCGAACGCCGGTGGCATCGAAGATCGCGTTCGCGATCGCCGCCGCGCTCGGCACCGAGGCGGACTCGCCGACGCCGAGCGGCGGCTGGTCCGGCCGCGGCAGCATCAGCACGTCGATCTTGGGCACGTCGGGGAAGGGGATGATCGGATAGGCGCCCCATTCGCGCGCAGCCACAGTGCCGCGCTCGAACGAGACCTCCTCCATCAGCGCACGGCTGGTGGACTGGATGACGTTGCCGTGGATCTGGTGGCGCACGCCGTCCGGATTGATCATCAGGCCGGAGTCTTGTCCAGCGACGACGCGGGTGACGCTGACATCGCCGGTCGCCTTGTTCACGGCGACGTCGGCGATCCAGGCCGACCACGCCGCGCCATAGCCGGGAAACTTGCTGTGGACATAGAGCGCATAGGCAAAGCCGCGCCCGTGCACGACATCGCCGTCCTTCTCCTCGCGGACCGGGCGCGGCGCCCAACCGGCGCGTTCGGCCACCGCATTGACGAGGTCGACGGCGCGCTGGTCCTTGAGATAGCGCAGGCGATATTCGATCGGATCGACACCTGCCTCGGTCGCGGCCTCGTCGATATAGGATTCATGCGCAAAGGTGTTCGGCAGCGCCGAGACGCCGCGGAACCAGGAGGCGCGCACGATCGGCGGCATGTCGTGGGCGACGACGCGCATGTTGTCGTAGTCGTAAGGAGGGATCGCGGTGCGATCACCCATCTGCAGCACGGCAGGCTCGGGCGCGATGCGGCCGGTCAGCAGCAGCGCCAGCGTCGGCGCGGCATTCGAGGGATAGCGCGTTGCGAGATCGTAAGCGGCGATGCCGCCTTCGGCGTCGAGGCCACCATTGACGTCGATGAGCTGCGCGGTGCCCTTGGGCTCCCAGGCGTGCTCCTGCTCGCGGGTCAATTGCACGCGCACGGGCCGGCCGACCGCGCGCGAGAGCAGCAGCGCGTCCGCGCTGACGTCGTCGGCGCAGTTGCGGCCGTAGCAGCCGGCGGCCTCGAGGCGGATGACGTCGACCTCGCTCTCGGGACGCTCGATCAGCAGCGCCAGATCGCTGCGCAGCACGTGGGGATTCTGCGTGCCCGACCAGACGCGGATATTGCCGTCCTGAAAATCGGCGACCGCGCAGGACGGGCCGATCGAGCCGTGCATCTGGTACGGCCACACATAAGTGCGCTGCATCGGCTTGGCCGCGCCCGATATCGCCGCATCGACATCGCCCTTGTCGATCAGCGTGCGCGGCGTCGACGGGTTGGCGCGCAGCGCGGCCTCGACGTCGGCGAGGTCGGTGAGGGTGGGCGTCGGCTTCCAGCTCACCTTGAGCTGCTCCGCCGCGCGGATCGCACTTTCCTCGCGCTCGGCGACCACGCCGACGAAATCACCGAGGCGCACCACGGCTATGATGCCGGGAATGTCGCGCACAGAGGATTCGTCGACGGCGATGAGGCTGGTGCCGACGAACGGGCCGGCATCGACGCCGGCATAGGGCGGCCGCACCACGCGGCCGTGCAGCATGCCGGGCACGCGGATATCGTGCACGAAGGTCAGTTCGCCCGTGGCCTTGGCCGGCAGGTCGACGCGCGGCGTCGACTGGCCGACGATGGTGTAGTCGCCGACGGGCTTGACCGCGACATCGTCGGCAAGCTCGAGCCGTATCTCCTCGCCGCCGATCAACTCGCCATAGCTGACGCTGCGGTTGTCGTGTCCGCGCACGAGGCCGTCCTCGACCTTGAGATCGGCAACCGGCAGCTCCAGCCGCTCGGCCGCGCGCGCGATCAAAAACTGCCGCGCTTGCGCGGCGGCCTTGCGCAGGGGAACGGCGGTGATCTGGATCGTCTCGCTCGCGATCGTCGCACCCTGGTTCGGCACCACGGCGGTGTCGCCGAGCACGACGACGACGCGCGCAAAGGAGACGTCGAGCTCTTCGGCGACGATCTGGCCGAGGGCGGTGCGGATGCCGGTGCCGAGATCGACATGGCCGTTATAGGCCGTGACCGAGCCGTCCGCGGTGATGCGGACGAAGGTTTCGGACGTGACCTCGTCCACGCTGCGGGCGACGACGAGCCAACCCGATGGGCGCTCAGCTCCGTTCGAAACAGGGGAGGCCATCAATCTGCGGCCTCGGTGAGCTGGCCGGAGGCGCGCATCACGGCGCGCAGGATCTCGACATGGGTGCCGCAGCGGCAGAGGTTGTAGCGCAGCGCGGCGAGCGCTTCGGGCTCGGTCGGGCGCGGGTTGATCGCGAGCAGCGCCTTGGTGGTCATGATCATGCCGTTGAGGCAATAGCCGCATTGCGCGGCCTGCTCGTCGATGAAGGCCTGCTGCACCACGTCAGGCTTGTCGCGGGTGCCGAGCCCTTCGAGCGTCACGATGTCGCGCCCGGCGCAGCCGCCGACCGGAATCACGCAGGCGCGCGCCGCCGCGCCGTCGATCAGGACAGTGCAGGTGCCGCATTCGCCGAGCCCGCAGCCGTATTTGGGGCCGTTGAGCGCGAGATCGTTGCGCAGCACGTAGAGCAGCGGCGTATCGCGCGCCGCGGTGATCTCGTGGATCCTGCCGTTCACGGTGAGGCGGATCGGTGTTTGGGTCATCCCTGTTCCCAAGTCCCTAGTTTCAAGCGCTGGACTATGCCGTCGCAAAATCTCGGTCGCGACGATACCGTTTGTACACAAACGTGCAAGCCGTGCATGCCGCACTGCAGCGCGCCTGCCTTGTTTGTGGACAGGTCCGATAGGCAAATGAGGATTTGTGCGGCAGCGGCTTCTTTTGCGCTGCACCGGTGCTTGACAGCCGCGGGGGACCGCGCGCAACATCGTTCGTATACGAATGATAACGACGTCTCCGCTGGCTTTCGACATGGTGATGGAAACAACAAGCGCTGCCACCGACAAGATCCGCTGCGATGCCTGTCCGGTGATGTGCTACATCAAGCCGGGCGCGGCGGGCGCCTGCGACCGCTATGCCAACCACGACGGCAAGCTCGTCCGCGTCGATCCGCATGTGATTCTGGAGCGCACCGTCTCGCACGGCGGCAAGCTCGTTCCGTTCAACCGCACCGAAGACTGGGACGGCAAGATCGTCCACGAGCCCTCGACCTTCGTCACCGCGATCGGCGCGGGCACGACCTATCCCGACTACAAGCCGGCGCCGTTCATCGTTTCCGCGGAGGTCGACGGCATCGACATGGTGACCGTGGTCACCGAGGGCATCTTCTCCTATTGCGGCATCAAGGTGAAGATCGACACCGACCGTTATCTGGGGCCCGAGACCGCCACCGTGCGCGCGCAGGGCGAGGCGGTCGGCCACGTCACCACCAGCGAATACGGCTCGCAGATGCTGTCGCTCGGCGGCGTGCATCACCTCACCGGCGGCTCCAAGAAGGAGGGGCGCGTCACCTGCGACACGTTGATGGACCTCGCCAATTGCAAGGCGGTGGAGCTGACCATCGACGGTGGCGCGACCGTGGTGGTGCAGGCCGGCCAGCCGCCGATCGTCAACGGCGTCAAGGAGGAGCGCATGCGCGTCGGCTGCGGCTCGGCGACGATCGGCATGTTCGCCAAGCAATGGCACGGCAAGGTCGACGAGGTCGTCGTGGTCGACGACCACATCACCGGCGTGCTCTCGGAGCACCAGGCCGGCAAGCTGCTCGACATCGCCGACACCGGCATCAAGATGAAGGGGCGCCGCTCGACGCCCGGCCGCTATTTCCAGGTCGCCGATCCCGGCACCGGCTGGGGCGGCACCAACATCTCCGATCCCCTGGCGATTCTCGGCCCCTTCGACAAGAAGGAGGCGAAGGCCGGCCTGACCATGCTGATGGTCTCCACCACCGGCGAGCATTCGTCCTATTACGTGCTCGACGAGACCCTGAATCCGGTCGAGACCGAGATGCCCGCCGATCTGAAATTCTCGGTCGAGCGCATCCAGGAAAACTGCGAGCCGGCGCTGTGCACGGTGCTGTTCATGGCCGGGGCCGGCGGATCGCTGCGCGCCGGCGTCACCGACAATCCGGTGCGGCTGACGCGCTCGGTGAAGGACGCGCTGACGCGCGTCACCAGCGGCGGAGCGCCGGTCTATGTCTGGCCGGGCGGCGGCATCACCTACATGGTCGACGTCACGCAGATGCCGGCGGGCGCGTTCGGCTATGTGCCGACGCCCGCGCTGGTCGCGCCGATCGAGTTCACGATGAAGCTGACCGACTATGCCGCGCTCGGCGGGCACATGGACTATGTGAAGCCGCTCTCCGAGGTGCAGAACGGTGAGGATGTCCGCCAGTTGCCCTGGCAGAACCCGATTCCAGGACCGCGGGCATGACCCGGCTCCCGCAAATCGCATTGCTGTCTGATGGCCGGCGGCTGCATTTGCAGGATGGACCGATCGATCTGATCGTCGAGGCGAGGGGAGCGGCAGGCGAGGTGCGTGCGGCCTATGAAGCCGCGGCGCAGCGTTTCACCGGGCTGCTCGACGAGCTCTGCGCGGAATTGCCGGAGCTGCGGACGGCTGCCGGCACACGGACGTCGCTGAAGGGCGTGGTGGCGCGGCGCATGCACGCCGCTGTCGCGCCCTATGCCGCTGATGGCTTCATCACGCCGATGGCCGCTGTGGCCGGGAGCGTGGCCGAGGAAATTCTCGGCGCGATGCTCGGCGCCGCGACGCTCGATCGGGTCTATGTCAACAATGGCGGCGATATCGCGCTTCATCTCGGCAGAGGCGAGCATTTCTCGGTCGGCCTGATGGATCGGCCCGATCGCGACGGCGTGATGCGAGCCATGCGGGTCGATGCGGAGGATCCGGTGCGCGGCATCGCGACCAGCGGACGGCACGGCCGCAGCTTTTCGCTCGGCATTGCCGATGCAGTGACGGTGCTCGCGGCGACGGCGTCGCAGGCCGATGCAGCCGCGACCGTGATCGCCAATGCCGTCGATCTGCCCGGGCATCCCGCCATTATCCGAACCGCTGCGAGCGAAATTCAGCCCGATAGCGATCTCGGCGCGCGTCTGGTCACCCGCGGCGTCGGTGAATTGTCGCGGAATGAGATCGCGGATGCGCTGGAATCTGGCGCGGAATGTGCACGGCAATTGTTCGATCGCGGATTGATCGAGGGTGCTGTGCTCAGGCTTTGTGGTGATATGCTTGTCATCGGAGCCAAGGATATGGAAGAGCAGCGAACGCGCCCGCTCGTGCTGGAGAACGCGGTCGGTGCCTGAACAGGGAAGCGAAGCATGAGCGCGATCATCCGCAAGATCGTCACCGTCGTCGAAGAGACGCAGATGGAGATGGGCCGCCAGGTCTCGCCGCCGACCCGGCGTGCCGCCGCGATCGCCGTGATCGAAAATCCATTCGCCGGAAAATACGTCGAGGATCTCTCGCCGCTGATCGCGATCGGCGAGGAACTCGGTGACTTGCTGGCAAAGCGCGCGGTGGCGGCGCTCGGGATCGACGGTTCCAAGGCGCACAGCTACGGCAAGGCCGCGGCCGTCGGCGAGAACGGTGAGCTGGAGCATGCCGCCGCGATCCTTCATCCCAAGATGGGCGCCCCGGTGCGCAAGGTTCTGACCAAGGGCGCGGCGCTGATCCCATCGTCCAAGAAGCGCAGCGGGCCGGGCACGACGCTCGACATTCCCTTGGGGCATAAGGACGCAGCCTTCGTGCGCAGCCATTTCGACGGCATGGAAGTGCAGATCAACGACGCGCCGCGCGCCAACGAGATCATGGTCGCAGTCGCCGTCACCGACAGCGGCCGTCCGCTTCCGCGCGTCGGCGGATTGACGGTTGCGGAGATCAAGGGTGAAGACGGCTTGAAATAAGGAATGGGTCGGAGGGGCGGGCACAATCTCTCCGGCAAGGTCGTGGTCGAGACAAAGAGTTCAAAACTGGAGGTTGGGATGCGAGCAAGAAATTACTTCGTCGGCGCGGCCTTCGCGCTCCTGGCGGGCGGCATGGCTCATTCGGCCATGGCGCAGGATATCAAGATCGGCGAGATCAACAGCTATTCGCTGCTGCCGGCGTTCACGGAGCCCTATCGCAAGGGCTGGCAGCTCGCGGTGGAGGAGATCAACGCGGCCGGCGGCATCAACGGCAAGAAGCTGGTCGTCGTCTCCAAGGACGACGGCGGCAAGCCGGCGGATGCGCAGACCGCGGCCAACGAGCTCGTCTCGAGCGAGGGCGTGGCGATGCTCACCGGCACGTTCCTGTCGAACATCGGTCTCGCCGTCAGCGACTTCGCCAACCAGAAGAAGGTGTTCTTCCTCGCGGCCGAGCCGCTGACCGACGCCGTCACCTGGTCGAAGGGCAACAAATATACGTTCCGCCTGCGCCCCTCCAACTACATGCAGGCGGCGATGCTGGTCGAGGCGGCCGCCAAGCTCCCGGCCAAGCGCTGGGCGACGATCGCGCCGAACTATGAATACGGCCAGTCGGCGGTGCAGGTGTTCAAGAAGCTGATGTCGGAGAAGCGTCCCGACATCCAGTGGGTGGACGAGCAGTGGCCGCCGCAGGGCAAGATCGACGCAGGTCCCGTGGTGCAGGCGGTTGCCGCCGCCAATCCCGAGGCGATCCTCAACGTCACCTTCGGCGCCGACCTCGTCAAGCTCGTGCGCGAAGGCAACACCCGTGGCCTGTTCAAGGGCCGCGAGGTCGTCTCCTTCCTGACCGGCGAGCCCGAATATCTCGATCCGCTCAAGGACGAGACGCCCGAGGGCTGGATCGTCACCGGCTATCCCTGGTACTCGATCAAGACGCCCGAGCATGATGCGTTCCTGAAGGCCTACCAGGCCAAGTACAACGACTATCCGCGCCTCGGCTCGATCGTCGGCTACCAGACCATCAAGGCGGCCGCCGCCATTCTCGCCAAGGCCGGCTCGACCGATCCGGAGAAGCTGATTGCCGCAGCGGAGGGGCTGTCGATGCCGTCGCCGTTCGGCGAGATCACCTTCCGCAAGATCGATCACCAGTCGACGCTCGGCGCCTATGTCGGCAAGACCGCGCTGAAGGACGGCAAGGGCGTGATGGTGGACTCTTCTTACAAGAAGGGTTCGGACTATCTGCCGAGCGACGCCGAAGTCGAGAAGCTGCGGCCGAAGGATTGAACTCCGCTGCCGTAGGGTGGGTTAGCCGAAGGCGTAACCCACCACTTTCAGTATCCGCAGAACGAGAACAGGTGGGTTACGCCGAGCAGACGCGCTCTGCGCATCTGCAGGGCTAACCCACCCGACGTCTTCAACCAACCCGGACCGCCGATGGCCTTTTACGTCGTACAGTTTCTGACCGGTCTCGCCAGCGCAGCGTCGCTGTTCCTGGTGGCGTCGGGCCTGTCGATCATCTTCGGCGTGACGCGGATCGTGAATTTCGCGCATGGCGCCTTCTACATGATCGGCGCCTACATCGCCTTCACGCTGACGGAGCGCCTGTCGGGGGCGTTCGGCTTCTGGGGCAGCATCGTGCTGGCTGCGCTCGCGGTGGCGCTGATCGGCGTGCTGGTCGAGATGGTGCTGCTCCGCCGCATCTATCACGCGCCCGAGCTGTTCCAGCTGCTCGCGACCTTCGGCCTGACGCTGATGGTCGAGGACCTCGTCGTGCTGATCTGGGGCCCGGACGATCTCGTCGGCCGCCGCGCCCCGGGCTTCAAGGGCGCGATCGATTTCTTCGGCCAGAACATCCCGAGCTACGACCTGTTCCTGATCGTGCTGGGCCCGGTCGTGCTCGGCATTCTCTGGCTCTTGTTCCAGCGCACGCGCTGGGGCGTGCTGGTGCGCGCCGCGACGCAGGACCGCGACATGGTCGCGGCGCTCGGCGTGAACCAGAAATGGCTGTTCACGTCGGTGTTCGCGGTCGGCGTCTTCCTCGCCGCCCTTGGCGGCGCGCTGCAGATCCCCCGCGATGCCGTGCATCATGCGATGGATTTGCGCATCATCGTGGAGGTGTTCGTCGTCGTGGTGATCGGCGGCCTCGGCAGCATCGTCGGCGCCTTCGTCGCGGCCGTCCTGGTCTCCGAGCTGAACGCCTTCGGCATCCTGATCTTCCCGAAGATCTCGATCATCCTGGTCTTCCTGGTGATGGCGGTGGTGCTGATCGTCCGCCCCTGGGGCCTGTTCGGCAAGCCGGAGGCGGCGGCGCGCAAGACGCCGGGTCTCACCGTCAATCCCTGGCGTCCGCTGACCTCGAACGAGCGGCTCGCCTCGCTGGCCGCGCTCCTCCTCGCGGCGACGCTGCCGCTGTTCGCGGGCAATTACGCGCTGACCGTCGGCTCGGAAATCGCGATCTTCGTGATCTTCGCGGTCTCCCTGCACTTCCTGATGTCGGTCGGCGGCCTCGCATCCTTCGGCCACGCCGCCTATTTCGGCCTCGGGGCCTACGGCGTCGCCTTCCTCGCCAAGATGGCGGGGCTGCCGATGATCGTGTGCCTGTTGCTGGGGCCGCTGCTCGGCTGCATGGGCGCCGCCGTGTTCGGCTTCTTCGCGGTGCAGCTCTCGGGCGTCTATTTCGCCATGCTGACGCTCGCCTTTGCGCAGATCGTCTGGTCGATCGCGTTCCAGTGGGTGAGTGTCACCGGCGGCGACAACGGCATCCTCGGCGTCTGGCCGGAAAAATGGGCGGCGAGCCCGTCGAACTTCTACTGGCTGGCGCTCGGCGTCGCCGCGCTCGTCACCGTCGCGCTGCGCGTCATGGTGTTCTCGCCGTTCGGCTACGCGCTGCGAGCCACGCGCGACTCGCTGCTGCGCAGCGAAGCGATCGGCATCGATGCCAAGCGCATCCAGTGGACCGCCTTCGTGATAGCGGGCACCACCGCCGGCATCGGCGGTGCGCTGTTCGCGTACCTCAAGGGCAGCGTCTTCCCCGACAATCTCGGCATCTCGCTGTCGGTCGATGCGCTGGTCATGGTGCTGCTCGGCGGCGTCGAGACGGTGTCCGGTGCTGTGATCGGTGCCATCGTCTACAAGGCGCTCAACATCTGGCTGGTCAGCCAGACCGATCTGTCAAAGCTCGTGCTCGGCGGCTTCATCGTGCTGATCGTCGTCGTCTTCCCCAAGGGCATCGTCGGCATGCTGGAGATGCTGGCGCAGCGCCGCAGGAAGTCGTCGCCGCCGGGATCCCCCTTGCTCGCCAAGCCGATCGAGTCCGCCGAATGAGCGTCGCACCCACACTTCTCGCGGTCGAAGGCCTGACCAAATCCTATGGCGGCATCCACGCCGTGCGCGGCGTCTCGTTCTCGCTGCGCGCGGGCGAGATCCTGGCGCTGATCGGGCCAAACGGCGCGGGCAAGAGCACCTGCTTCGACATGCTCAACGGCCAGAACAGGCCCGACAGCGGCCACGTCCGCCTGCTCGGCGAGGAGACCACCGGCAAGAAGCCGCGCGAGATCTGGCGGATGGGCGTCGGGCGGACCTTCCAGATCACCGCGACCTTCGCGACCATGACCGTGCGCGAGAATGTGCAGGTTGCGCTGATCTCGCACGGAAAGAAGCTGTTCAATCTGTTCGGCTCGGCCCCGCACTTCGATCGTGGCGAGGCGGGCCGTCTGCTCGAGTTGGTCGGCATGGGTGGCTATGCGGATCGGCCCTGCGGCGAGCTTGCCTATGGCGACCTCAAGCGGCTCGAGCTTGCGGTGGCGCTCGCCAACCAGCCGAAACTGCTGCTGATGGACGAGCCGACCGCCGGCATGGCGCCGCGCGAACGCGTTGAGCTGATGCGGCTCACGGCTCAGATCGCCAAGGAAAAGGCGATCGGCGTGCTCTTCACCGAGCACGACATGGATGTGGTCTTCGAGCACGCCGACCGCATCATCGTGCTCAACCGCGGCACGCTGATCGCGGAGGGCTCGCCGGCCGAGGTGCGCGGCAATCCGCAGGTGCAGGCGATTTATCTGGGCGAGGGGCTGCTTTACGACGGCGGGCATCGCGAGGGAGCATCGGCATGAAGCTCACGGTGCAGGACCTCAACAGCCATTATGGCCCGGCGCATATCCTGTTCGACATCGGCTTCGAGGTCGGCGAGGGCGAGGTGGTGGCGCTGCTCGGGCGCAACGGCGCCGGCAAGTCGACGACGTTCCGCTCGATCGTCGGCCTCGTCGCGCAGCGAACCGGCCGTATCATGTTCGAGTGCAAGGACGTCTCGGCGAAGCCGACGCACGAGATCGTGCGCGAAGGGCTCGGCTATGTGCCGGAGGAGCGGCGTATCTTCACCGACCTGACCGTCGAGGAAAACCTCGAGGTCGGCAAGCAGCCAAAGCGTCCGAACGCACCGTACTGGACGCGTGAAAAGCTGTTCGCGCTGTTTCCAAATCTCGGGGAGATGAAGAACCGGCCGGGCGGTCGCATGAGCGGCGGCGAGCAGCAGATGCTGACGATCGCGCGCACGCTGATGGGCAATCCGTCGCTGGTGCTGCTGGACGAGCCCTCGGAGGGCCTGTCGCCGAAGATCGTGGAGCAGATGGTCGACGCCATCCTGACCATGAAGACGGAAGGCGTCAGCATCGTCGTCTCCGAGCAGAATCTGCACTTTGCGCGGCTCATCTCCGACCGCGCCTACATCATCGAGCGCGGCCGCATCTGCTTCGGCGGGACCATGGCCGAGCTCGACGCGCGTCCGGACATCCGCGACGCGCATCTGTCGTTGTGAAGGCAAAGGGAAGAGGCAGCGGACGGATGGCGAGAAGCTCAGCAGTCAAGAAGAGCGTCAAACCGGCAAAACCGCCTTACGTGCTCGACGAGCAGGTCGGCTTCATCCTGCGCCAGGTCTGGCAGCGTCACAGCTCGATATTCTCCCGTGACATCGGCACCAATCTGACACCGACGCAATGGGCGGCGCTGTCGAAGCTCGCCGAGACCGGGCCATGCTCGCAGAACCAGCTCGGCCGGCTGACGGCGATGGATGTCGCGACCATCAAGGGCGTGATCGACCGCCTGACGGCGCGCGGGCTGACCGAGACGAGCCAGGATCCCGAGGACGGCCGCCGCCTGCTGGTCAGCCTGACCCGGGCGGGGCAACAGCTCGCTGAAAAGCTCGCGCCCAACGCGCTGGCGATCACCCGCGAGACGCTGGCGCCGCTCGACGCCAGGGAGCGCGAGACGCTGATGGCGCTGCTGAACAAGCTGCGGTGAAGAAGGTGCTGTAGGGTGGGCAGAGGCGCGCAGCGCCGTGCCCACCACTTCTCTATGATGGGCACGCTTCCGCCTTTGCTCTTCGAGCTACGGCGGACAAGTCGCTTTGCCCACCGTTCTTTCTCAATCAGGAAAACCGCGTGGGCACGGCGTTGCGCGCCTTTGCCCATCCTACGGCAGTTGAACAAGCTGCGGGGACCGGCGACTAACCTCGATGAAGGGTTCATCGAGGTTTTCGTCATGAGAGCGGCGACGCGGTTTGCGGTGGTCTTGAGCCTTGGTGCGTTGCTGGCGGGCACATGCGCTCCCGCCTTTGCCGCGCAGCCTTACGAGGGCTTCTGGGCCTCGACCAAGAAGGATTGCCGCAACGACGACAGCCCCAATCGCATGAGCATCGAAGGCGGCAACCGCCTGTACTGGTACGAGACGCGCTGCCGCGCCGGCGAGATCACGGCCGACGGCAAGCTCGGCTGGAAGATGAAGCTCGCCTGCGAAGGCGAGGGCGAGAAGTTTCACTCCAATCCCCGCGTGTCCATCGCCGCGGACGGCAGGCTGGTGATGGACAATGGCCCGGTCGGGCAGGCCAAGCGCCAGACCTATGTGCGATGTGAGATTGCCAGGAAGCGCTGATCCCTTACGGCTTGCCCGGCCATTTGGCGCGGTAACGGATCTCGCTGCCGTCGTTGAGCCGCCGCCACGTTCCGAACTCGGGTGTATGCGGCGCGCGGGCCGTCAGATCGATCGGATAGATCCGACCCGGTTGGCCCTGGATGGTGACGGCCAGCTGCCGGTGCGAGGTGCGAAACGCCAGCTCGACCTCGCCGGCGATGACGGCCTGGTCGCCGTCGCGATAGAAGCCGGCCGGGTTCACTTCACCCGGCATGGTGTTGAGGTCAGTCTGCAATTCGATGGTGATGCCTTGCGATGACGCCGGCACCTTAACCCCGGCCGGAAAGCGCACCTCGAACACGAGCAGGGGATTGGCGCCGTTGCGGTTGAGCCAGGGCGTGGCCGTCATGTACGCGACGGCCAGGTAGGTGCCAACAGCGGCGATGCAGAGCAGGCCGACGACGCCGAGCGACTTCAGGGTGTTGCGCGCAACGCCGTCATTGCTCGGATCCTTCCCCGAACGCGTCACCAGCCAGCTGACGAGCACCGCGCCTGCGATTGCACCCGTGGGGGCGTAGACGAACAATCCCAGCAGACCCGACGTGATCGGGTCCGCCCGGTTGCCGAAATCGAACAGGGAGAACAGCACGAAGGTCGCGACATAACCCACCACCGCGCCGGCAACGCCGGCCGCTATTCGCGATGAGCTTTTCATGTCGCCCTCGATGGTCCAGCAATGAACTGCCGCCGCCGAGGGCTGCCTGCGTTAGACGCAGCAGGCAGCAGTCTTGTTCAAAGCCTTGGAGGCTGCGTCACTTCGCCACGATTTCCGGCACGCGGCCGGCCGGCGGCGTGTTGCGGCTGCGCTGGGTGCGCACGATGCCGTCGATGATGGTCATGCCGATGCCGGGGAGGTCGCCGAGCTGGACGCTCTCCAGGATGTTCTTGCCGGGCGAGTGCTGGGCCTTGTCCATGACGACGAAATCGGCGGAGCGGCCGACTTCAATGAGACCGCAGTCGAGCTGCCGCATCCGCGCGGTGTTACCCGTGGCGAGGCAAAAGGCGAGTTCGGCCGGCAGGTCGCCGAGCGAGGACAGCATCGAGACCATGCGCAAAATGCCGAGCGGCTGCACGCCCGAGCCGGCGGGCGCGTCGGTGCCGAGGATGACCCGGTGCAGGTCACCCATTTCCCGGGCGATGCGCAGCGTGAACAGGGCCGAACGCTCATTGCCGTTGTGAACGATCTCGAGCCCGCGCTTGCACCCCTCACAGATGCAGCGGATCTGATCGTCGGGCAGCGCGGTGTGGCCGCCATTGATATGGCCGACCACGTCGGTGTCGGCCTCCAGCACGACGTCCTTGTCGATCAGGCCGGAGCCGGGGATCGAGGGGCCGCCGGTGTGGATCGTGCTCTGGATGCCGTATTTGCGGGCCCAGCCGACCATCTTGCGCGCGGTGGGGCCGTCCTTGACGCCGCCGAGGCCCACTTCGCCGAGCAGCTTGACGCCGGCGGCCGCGAGCTCCTTGAAATCCTCCTCGACCATCTCGCATTCGATCACCGGCGCGCCGGCGTGAACCTTCACGCCGCCGGGCCGCAAATTCCAGAAGGCGCGCTGGGCGAAGATGGCCATCGCCTTCAGCCCGACGACGTCGCGCGGGCGGCCGGGCATGTGCACTTCGCCGGCGGAAATCATCGTGGTGACGCCGCCATGCAGATTGCTGTCGATCCAGCCGATCTGGTTCTGGCGGGGCGTCCAGTCGCCCGCGACGGGATGGACGTGGCTGTCGATCAGGCCCGGCGCGACCGTGGTGCCGTTGGCCTCGACGATGGTGGTCGCGCCTTCGGTGTTGAGGTCCTTGTAGCGGCCGATCGCGGTGATCTTGCCGTTCTCGGCGACGATGGTGTCGCCGTCCAGGATCGGCTTTTCCAGGGCGCCGGACAGGATCAGGCCGATATTCCGGATCACGAGCTTCGAGGGTCCGGTGGCCTGGGGTGCGTCATGCGCCATGGAAGGGGCTCCTTATTCCTAACTGCAACGCTTTCGATCTTGGGCAGCCTTGACCGCGGGATCAAGCAGGATTATTCATTAGTGTACGAATGATCGTGTACAAACGACGCATAGCTGCCCGCCTCGGAACCGCATTGACGCGACACGGATAGGTGAGATGAGCAATTTCAATCAGGAAAGCGTTTTGAGCGTCCACCACTGGACCGACACGCTGTTCTCCTTCAAGACCACCCGCAGCCCGACCTTCCGTTTCCGCAACGGCGAGTTCACCATGATCGGGCTCAAGGTCGGCGAGAAGCCGCTGCTGCGGGCCTACAGCGTCGCCAGCGCCAATTACGAGGAGACGCTGGAGTTCTTCTCGATCAAGGTGCCTGACGGTCCGCTGACCTCGCGCCTCCAGCATCTGAAGGAAGGCGACGAGATCATCGTCAGCCGCAAGGCCACCGGAACGCTGGTGATCGACAATCTGGAAGAGGGCCGCAACCTCTACCTGATCGGCACCGGCACCGGCCTTGCCCCGTTCCTGAGCGTGATCAAGGACCCCGAGACCTACGAGCGGTTCGAGAAGGTCGTTCTGCTGCACGGCTGCCGGCACGTGAAGGAGCTCGCCTATGGCGAGATGATCACCGAGCACCTGCCGAAGGACGAGCTGCTCGGCGAGTACATCCAGAACCAGCTGATCTACTACCCGACGGTGACCCGCGATCCCTTCCGCAACCGCGGCCGCATCACCGACCTCATCACCTCGGGCAAGCTGTTCAGCGATATCGGCCTTCCGATGCTGGAAGCCGCCCATGACCGCGTCATGATCTGCGGCAGCCCGGCGCTGGTGGCGGACACCCGCGTGCTGCTCGGCGAGCGCGGCTTCGTCGAGGGCAACCACGGCGAACCGGCCCAGTTCGTGGTCGAGAAGGCCTTCGCCGAGCGGTAAGCCCGCAATAAGACCGTATTTTCGCCCTCTGGCGGGCGTTGCCGCGCCGATTCGGCGCTTGATACACTTGTGGGAGCGAATCAGCGGGA
Source organism: Bradyrhizobium sp. KB893862 SZCCT0404 (assembly GCF_018130885.1). Classification (NCBI taxonomy): domain Bacteria; kingdom Pseudomonadati; phylum Pseudomonadota; class Alphaproteobacteria; order Hyphomicrobiales; family Nitrobacteraceae; genus Bradyrhizobium; species Bradyrhizobium sp. KB893862 SZCCT0404. Next base: position 531,598 of record NZ_JAFCLT010000004.1, on the reverse strand, counting down.
GTTCCCACATGGTTGCGGACAGCGACAGCAACATCGCCTGGCACCGGGTTCAGTTGAAGAAGAACCGCGCCGAGCTGAAGGCGCTCGAGACCGCGCGCTTCACGATGGGCGAGATCGCGTCCTCGAAGCGGAACGGCCAGACCCAGAAGACGATCGCGGAACTGAAGCGCAAGATCGCGCAATCCGAGCGCGTCATCGCCGATCACGACAAGCGCACGCGCCGTCCACTCGGCACCGACATGCAGAGCCTCAGCAACGGCAGCTGGAGCCATTGGGACTCCTATACCAACCAGCAGCAGCGCAAGACCGGCCACCGCTCGCCGGGACGCGGCTAGGTCCTCCGGGGCGGAACGAGAGTTCCGGCCTTGCGCCGGCTGCTCCGCATCCCATCTGGTTGAGGCGCAACAACCGCCGGTGATTCCATGACCCCGCGCCTCGATTTCACCAGCGAGGCTTTTTTCCGCGATCCACCCAAGGCCATCGCGGCGCTGCGCGCGCAGGGCCCCGTGGTGGCGACGCGCTTTCCGCTGGTCGGCGACGTCTGGATCACGACGACCCACGACGCCACCGCGCAGGTGCTGAAGGACAGTGCGACCTTCACGCTGCGCAAGGAAGGCGGCGAGGTCGCGAGCATCCGCTGGTGGATGCCCAAACTCGTCACGACCATCGCCAACAACATGCTGACGATGGATGAGCCGGACCACACGCGGCTGCGCGGCATCGTGGACGAGGCCTTCCGCCGCCGTGCCATCGTGGCGATGGAGCCGCGGATCCGCGCCATTGCCGACGACCTTGCCGCGGGGCTGTTTGCGGGCGGAGCTCCGGCCGATCTCGTCGAGCACTATGCGCGCATCCTGCCGCTGTCGGTCATCTCCGAACTGCTCGGCCTGCCCATGGCCGATCGCGCCCGGTTCATTGCCTGGGCCAGCGCGATGTCCTCGCTGACCGGCATCGTCAGCGTCGTCCGCCTGATGTTCGCGCTGCGCAAGATGCGACGCTATCTGCAGGGGCAGTTGCAGCGCGCGCGCGAGCAGGGCGGCGAGGGGCTGATCGCGGAGCTGGTGCAGGTCGAGCGCGAGGGCGGCCAGATCACGCCCGACGAGATGGTGGCGATGGTGTTTCTGCTGCTCGCGGCGGGCTCGGAGACGACGACGCATCTGATCAGCGGGTCGGTCTACGAGCTGCTAAAGAACCCCGGCTTGCGTGACTGGCTGGAGGAGGACTGGAGCCGCGCCTCGCTCGCCGTCGAGGAGTTCCTGCGGTTCGTCTCGCCGGTTCAGTTTTCGAAGCCGCGCTATGTGCGGCGGGATGTCGAGTTGGACGGCGTGCGCCTGAAGAAGGGCGACCGCGTCATGGTCATGCTCGCGGCGGCGAACATGGACCCGGCGGTGCACGACCAGCCGGAGCGGCTCGATCTCGAGCGCAAGCCCAACCGCCACATGTCGTTTGGCACGGGAATCCATTTCTGCCTCGGGCACCAGCTCGCGCGCATCGAGGCTGCCAGCGCGCTGCAGGCCCTGTTCACGCGCTGGCCGCGGCTTGGCCTCGCCGTTGATGCCTCGCAGATCCACTGGCGCAAGCGGCCGGGGATTCGCATGATTGCGAAACTGCCCGTGGTGGCCGATGCCGGTGGAAGACAGCAGCCGCGCGAGGAAGAGCAACTGCTGGCAAGCTGAACGGGAACTTCATCGTTCCCTGATGCAACCGCGAAACAAACTCCGCGGTGCCTGCGTTGGCCCGATGTGGACAATGATGATGGAGCAATCCATGCCCCACGGAGGCAAGACGCATATCGGCTCAGGCGCGCACGGCAAGGGTGCGGGTAACGGAGCGTTGACGGACATCCCCAAGGACAAGATCGGCGACAACATGATCCTGTCGAACCGCGACAAGGCGCAGCATTCCGACATCAGAGGCATGGACAGCAAGTTCATCCAGACCGAGCAATATCAGGACCACTCGGCCAACCGGCTCACGGACGACGAGGAGCCGGAAGAGTAGGCGATGCGCCGACGCGCTCAGGAGCCGGTCGATTTCCTGGAAGAAACCAGATCGCGCTCCCAGCCGAACACCGAGCGGCCGTCGAGATCGGGTGAAGCGGCGCGTTCACCGGCGATATAGGCTTCGACGGACGGACCGCTCGCGCTGCGCTCGAGCCGCCGCGCCTGGTCGTCGAGACGCCTGATCGCCTGCATCTCTTCCTCGCGGCCAAGCCTTGCGTTCTGGATCGCGCCCTTCAGCACGCGGATGGTCTCGTCGTAGACCTTGATCGGGACGGGATAGGGATGCCGGTCCTTGCCGCCATGGGCGAGCGAGAAGCGCGCGGGGTCGGTGAAGCGATAGGGCGCGCCGTGCACGACCTCGGCCACCATCGCCAGCGAGCGCACGGTGCGCGCGCCGACGCCGGGCGTCAGCAGCAATTCCGGAAAGTCGACCGGGCCGCGCTCGGCCGCCGCAGCCAGCGTGCCGTGAAGGCGCCGCGCGAACACATCCTTGGGCCTGACATCGTGATGGGCAGGCATGATCAGGTGCGGCAGCATCGCCTGCGCAGGCTCGGACGCGGTGCCGGTGAGCCGCTCGAATTCAGTGAGGATGCGGTCCGGACCGAGATCGCTCAAGAGCTCGAGCTGCGCGGTGCGCGAGACGTCGGCACGATGGTCGGTGAGGTTGACGATCTCGCCTTGCTGCGGGCCGTCGATCGCGCTGTGCGGCGCATCGACAAAGCTCTTCAGCGCTTCCGAATGCCAGTGATAGCGACGGGCCTGGCGTTTGTCGCCGTTCATGCCCTGCTGCACCACCGTCCATTTTCCCTCGGTGGTGACGAAGAAGCCGTGAAGATAGAGATCAAAGCCGTCCTGCACCGCTGCGCTGTCGACCTTGGCCACGAGACGGCTGGCACGCGTCAGCTTCACGCCATCGAAGCCGACGCGGTCGCCGAGCTGCAGCAGCTCGTCCGGCGTCTTGCGCGAATGCTGGCCGCGGCCACCGCAGACATAGATGCCGAGCTCGTCCTGGAGCGGGCCGAGCCCGCGCTTCAGCGCGCCGATCACGGAGGTGGTGATTCCCGAGGAGTGCCAGTCCATCCCCATCACCGCGCCGAAAGACTGGAACCAGAACGGATGCGACAGGCGCTGCATGAACGCATCGCGGCCGTAATGATGCACGATCGCCTGCGTGACGATCGCACCGAGCGTAGCCATGCGGCTTGCCAGCCACGGCGGAACTCGTCCGGTGTGGAGAGGAAGATCAGCGCTGCCGGTTCGTCTGGTCATGGATGCCTAGGAATAGCGCAATCGGGCACGGTTGCACCAGAGGAATGCTGCGTTGCACGGAGTGTGGGAGCGAAGCGGGCCGGGAGGCGTTGAGCGCTTTCAGCAAATGCAATCCGGGAACGTGAATGAATTGGCAGGCCCTCATGGCCGACATCGACGGGATGTTCGGGTGGATTCCAACATGGTTCATTGGTCTCGGCCTGGTCGCAGCGGCGATCCTGCTCGCCCTGACTTTCTATCGGCTCGCGGTCTGGCTGCTCAATCGCGCCTTCGGAACCCGGCTTCCTCTCCTGGGCGTGTTCATCGAGCGCACGTCCGGGCCGGCTCAACTGGCGCTGTGTCTCGCCGCCGTCGCGCTGGTGCTGCCGCTTGCGCCGCTGAGCGATGCCTTCCGCACGCCGCTGACGAGCCTGTTCGTCGTCGCCTTCATCGCCCTGATCGGCTGGATCTCGATCCGGGTCGTCGACATGAGCGCGGCGCGCTACTTGCAGAACTTTCGCGACGTCAGCGAAAATCTCATCGCGCGCAAGCATGTCACGCAGGTGCGCGTGTTCAAGCGCGTCACCGACATCATCATCGTCATCATCACGGTCTCGACCGCGCTGATGACGTTCGACTCGGTGAGGCAATACGGCGTCAGCCTGTTCGCCTCCGCAGGTGCCGCCGGTATCATCGTCGGTCTTGCCGCCCGTCCGCTGCTCAGCAACCTCATCGCGGGCCTGCAGATCGCAATCACCCAACCGATCCGGATCGAGGATGCCGTGATCATCGAGAACGAGTGGGGCTGGGTCGAGGACATCGCCTCCACCTATGTGGTGATCCGGCTGTGGGACTGGCGCCGCATGGTGGTCCCGCTGTCCTACTTCATCGAAAAGCCGTTCCAGAACTGGACCCGCGACACGGCATCCCTGATCGGCGTGATCGCGCTCCATGTCGACTATCGCGCTGACGTGCCGCGGATCCGGCGCTGGCTGGAGGAGGCGGTGAAGCAGTCGAAACTATGGGACGGCGCGGTGGTCAATCTCCAGGTGATCGACGCCGATTCACGCACCATCGAGCTCCGCGCACTGGTCAGCGCCCGGAATGCGCCGCAGTCCTGGGACTTGCGCTGCGAGATCCGGGAGAAGCTCGTCGCCTTCATTCGCGACGAGATGCCGGAAGCCCTGCCGCGCGAACGTGCGATCCTGATCCCTTCGGGCAATGACGATGCCGATCTCGTGCGGGGCATCGTGCCGCCGGAGAAGATGCGGGCGAGCGCACGCAACTGAGCGGGGCAGGGGGCTAGGCAGCTCCGGCGACGGCGGCTTGCCTGCCGGCGCGCGGGCGCGGCTTGCGCAGCTTCCGCCGCCCCCAGATCAGCAGGCCTGTCGTCAGCAGCGTCAGAAGCGCGAGCGAGGTGATCACATTGAGGGGCGACGCGATCCGGGCCGACCAGTTTCCTTCATGGATCAGGCGCGGCCAGTTGCGGGGCAGCGGCGTGACACCGCTCGAATTGACGGCGTAGGCGCGCAGCTCGCCGCCGTCGTAGAGTCGCGCCATGATGCGGCCGCCGCGCGTGCCGATCGAGATTACTTGAGTGAGATCGTGCTGGTCCGCGACCATGCGAACAGCTTCGAGAAGGGCAATCGGACGCCCAGCGCCGGCCGGAGCGGCTCCGTTCTGAAACGTCAGGCCGAACGCCATGCACAGGCCGGTCAACGGGCTGAGCAGGATCAGGGGCAGCGCGAACCAGGCTGTGCCCTTGTGCCATCCGGAGAGCGTGTTGCGCAGCCGCGGCAGTCCCATGACGATGCCGAGCACCATCAGCGTGACCATGGCGACGGTCGAGCTTGTCACCAGCCACGCTTGGCCAAGCAGCCGTTCGTGCGTGATGCGCGCCCACAGGAAAAGATCGCTGAGGCCGGAGCCGGTAGCGGCAGGTGCGCCGGTCACGAGGTCGATCGCCGGGGTGCCGGAGCCCTGCAGCGTCATCCGCTGACCAGCCGCATTGATCGAAACTCCGCGCGCCTTGCCGTCCGGATCGTACGTCTTCACCAGCGCGATGATGCGTCCGGGATCGATGGCAGGACCCTTGGTGCCACTGACTTGCACCAGCGGCTCGAAAGACAGGATCAGTCCGGTGGCGATGACCGCGAACAGGGGAAGTGCAAAGACCAGCGTGATCCAGCGATGAAGTGTCAACAACAAAGGTTTGCTCATTCTCTGTCTCCGGCGATGCCAGGCTTTGGTTGCCCAACGCAGCGCCGAAGACAAATGACGCTTTGTCCATATTGTTGCGTTGATTTGCAGCAAATGGAGTCCGCGCGATTGGCGATCTGAGATCGCCAATCGTTCGCAGGTTTTCGGGGCCTACTCGCGCGTCGCCTTGCTCGCGCCGCGGAGGCCTGCCTGCTGCTGGATCGTGTCCAGCGCGCCGGAGGACTGCTCCTCCGTCACGAAGCGGTTGAGCAAGGGGAGCGCATCCTCGCGTCCTTTGGGGACCGCGATCGCCATGTGCTCCAGCCCCCAATTGCCGTCGAGGATTTTCGCGCCCGGCATCTGGTCGGACATCTCGAACAACGTCGGCTTGTTGGTGGCGTAGAGATCGATCTCGCCCCGGCCGAACATGGCGATGGCGACCTTGACACTCTCGGCGGGAACGATGGTCGCGTTCTTGAATTTCGCCGGCAGCGTCCGCTCCGAGGTCGAGCCCTTGGTGACGCCGATCTTCACGCCCGGTCTGTCGATGTCCTCGACTTTGGCGAGCGGCGAGTTCGCGGGGACGAGATAGCCGAGCTCGATCGAGAGCACCGGCTGGCTGAAGCTGACGTCATTGGCGCGGGCCGGTGTGGCGTTGGTCACGGTGAAATCGACCTGGCCGTCGTGGATCGCGGTGACGATGTCGGCGACGCGCTGGAAGCGGACATAGTCGACGCCGACGCCGAGCCGCTTGGCGAGCTCACCGCCAAGATCGTAGGCGAGGCCGTGCGGCTTGCCGCTCGCATCCGTCACCATCGAGGTCGGACTGCCCGGATAGATGCCGACGCGCAAGGTGCCGCTCGGCGCCAGCAGCTTTGCTTCGCCGTCGGCTCGCGCGGGCGCACTGAGAAGGCCGATGATCGCAGCACCGAGCAGGGCGGTGCGCGCGAGGCGTCCAGAAACGGTTCTCATCGGAGACCTCACTGCGCCTTGATGTTGGCGGCCTTCAGCACCGGCTCCCATTTGGTCGCCTCGGCGTGCATGTAGGCGTCAAACTCCTTGGCGGAGGAGCCGACCGGGGCTGCGCCGATCTTGCCGAGCGTGGACAGCACGTTCGGATCCTGGAGCGCCGCCTTCAGATCGGTCTCGAGCTTCGCCACGATCTCCGGCGGCATCCTTGCAGGGCCCAATACACCCCACCAGACCGAGACGTCGTAGCCGGGCACGCCGGACTCGGCGACCGTCGGAACATTCGGCAGTGCCTTGGAGCGCTCGGCCGAGGTCACCGCGAGCGCGCGCACCGGGCCGCCTTCGAGCTGGCCGATCGCCTCCGCCAGCGGATTGATGCTGAGCGGGATCTCACCGGCGATCACGGCCGTGAGCGCCGGCGCGCCGCCCTTGTAGGGGATCGCGACGATCTTCGTGCCGGACATGTGCTTCAAGAGCTCGCCGGCCAGATGCGCCGACGTGCCGTTGCCGGACATGCCATAGGAGAGCTTGTCGGGCTCCTTCTTGGCGGCGGCCAGGAGATCGCCGAGCGTCTTGTAGGGGCTGTCCTTGGCCACCACGATCGCGAGCGGCGAGGAGGCGACCTCGGTGATCGCGGTGAAATCCTTGAAGGTGTCGTAGGGCACGCTCGGATAGATGAACTGGTTGAGCGGATGGCCGCTGGCGACCAGGATCAGCGTGTACCCGTCGGGCGCGGCCTGGGTCAGCGCCTGCGAGGCGACGATGCCGCCGGCGCCCGGACGGTTGTCGACCACGGGCTGCTGGCCCCAGGTCTTGGCCAGCGCCTGGGCGAGCGTGCGGGCGAGGACGTCGACCGCGCCGCCGGCGGCGTAGGGCACCAGAATGTGCACCGGCTTGCTCGGATAATTGTCGGCCGCCTGCGCGGGGCTACCCGCCAGCAGCAGGCCGGCGCCCAGCATCAAGCCGGCGATTGTCTTGTTCAAACCCAGCATTCCCAGCACTCCTAGAGGTCGTTTGCGCGCGGATGGCGGTCTCGAAGCCGTCCGGGGCGATACCCATGGTTTTTGTTGACGAGACCTGATCTTTTGTACGATAGTACAAATCACATGGTACGCAAGCCCACCAGCAAGGAAACGGCCCGCAAGCCGAACATGCGCGAGGCGATCCTCGCCGCGGCCGAGGAGCTGTTCGCCACCAACGGCTTCAATGCCGTGTCGGTGCGCGACATCGCGCAGGCCGCCGGGGCCAATCCCGGCAGCGTGACCTATCATTTCAAGACCAAGGACGGCCTGCTGCTGGAAATCTACCGGCGGCACTGCGGTCCCATGAACCTGCGCCGCTCCGAGCTGCTGGCTGCCGCAAAACGCGTGCGCGATCTGCAGGACCGGCTGGAGGCGATCGTGCGCGCCTATGTCGTGCCGGCCTTCACCTCGGGCAGCGATCTCGCCGGCGGCGGGGCGCGCTTCACGCGGCTGCGCGCGGTGATGTCGGCCGAGGGCAACGAGGTCGCGCGAAAAATCATCGCGCAGACCTTCGACGACACCAGCCACGCCTTCATCGACGCGATCCACGAGAGCCTGCCGCATATTCCGCGCACCGATATCGTCTGGCGCAGCCATTTCCTGCTCGGCGCACTCTATTATTCACTGGTGACGCCGGACCGCGTCTCGCGCCTGTCGCGCGGCGAGGCTGACGGCAGCGATGCCGCGGGCGCGATCGAGCAATTGGTGCAGGCCACCGTCGCCGCGTTCCAGGCGCCGGCGCTGGACCAGGCCGCGCCAGCGCGCCGGCGGCCGGCTGTCACCAGCAAGGCCTGAAGAAGCACTCTCGTTCGGCGGTTGAAGTGATGACGATGTTGTACACGCCGACCATTCCGCCGCCCGATCCGAACACGCGCACGCCGAAGTTCAAGCTTCCAAGACTGTCCTGCGACGCGCATTGCCATATCTTTGGGCCAGGCGCGAAATATCCTTATGCGCCTGACCGTTCCTACACGCCGCCCGATGCGCCGCTTGAGGATTTTCGTAAGCTGCATGCCAAGCTCGGCGTGGAGCGGGCCGTCATCGTCAATGCCAGCGTGCACGGCACCGACAACACAGTGGCGCTCGATGCGATCGCGCAGAGTAACGGGGCCTATCGCGCGGTCGCCAACATCGACGACAGCATCACCGAGCGGGAACTCCGCGTGCTGCACGAGGGCGGCTTCCGCGGCTGTCGCTTCAATTTCGTCCGCCATCTCGGCGGCGTTCCCGACAAGCGCGTGTTCGACCGCATCATCGCGATGGTCACACCGCTCGGCTGGCACATCGATCTGCATTTCGACGCGATCGATTTGCCTGAATATGCGGACATGCTGACCAGGCTGCCACTCAGCTACACCATCGACCATATGGGTCGCGTAAAGGCGTCCGAAGGGCTCGATCAGCTGCCGTTCAAAATCCTGATCGAGCTGATGCAGCGCGACGAGAAGTGCTGGGTCAAGATCTGCGGCTCCGAGCGCGTCTCTTCTGCCGGCCCGCCGTTCACCGATGCCGTGCCGTTCGCGCGAAAGATCGTGGAGACCGCGCCCGACCGCGTCATCTGGGGCACCGATTGGCCGCATCCCAACGTCAAGGTGATGCCGAGTGACGGCGACCTCGTCGATCTGATCCCGCTGTTCGCGCCGGAGCCGGAGTTCCAGCAGAAGATCCTGGTCGACAATCCCGCGCGCCTGTTCGAGTTCGACCGATGACGGCGATGGCGATCGACAAGCCGCGCGGCCGCGCCTGGTGGAAGGAGCTCTGGATCCAGGTGCTCATCGCCATGGCGGCCGGCATCGCGCTTGGGATCGTCAATCCCGAGGCCGGCGCCAGGATGCAGCCGCTCGGGGATGCCTTCATCAGGGCGATCCGGATGCTGATCGCGCCGATCATCTTCTGCACCGTCGTGCACGGCATTGCGCACATGGCCGACATGGCGCGGGTCGGGCGCGTTGCGGTGAAGGCGATCATCTATTTCGAGATCATGACCACGATCGCGCTGATCATCGGTCTCATCGCGGTGAACCTGCTCCGGCCCGGCGTCGGCATGAACATCGATCCCGCCAGCATCAATGCCAGCGCGATCGAGCCTTACGTCAAGCAGACCGGCGCCATCGGCTTCGTGCCGTTCCTGATGAACATCGTGCCCGCGACGTTCATCGGCGCCTTTGCGGAAGGCAACATCCTCCAGGTGCTGTTCATCTCCGTGCTGTGCGGCTTTGCGCTGGTGCAGCTCGGCGAGAGGGCCGCGCCACTGGTGCATCTGATCGACATCGCCGCCAGGATGGTGTTTGCCGTCGTCGGCTTCGTGATGTGGGCGGCACCGATCGGCGCGTTCGGCGCGATTGCCTTTACGGTCGGCAAGTTCGGCGTGGGATCGCTGGCCTCGCTCGGCAAGCTCCTGGGCGGCTTCTATCTGACCTGCGTCGTCTTCGTTGTCATTGCGCTCGGCCCCGTCGCGCGGCTCTGCGGATTCTCGCTGCTCAAGCTGATCCGCTACATCTGGGAAGAGCTCTTGATCTGCATCGCCACGACCTCGTCGGAGACGGTGCTGCCGCGGATGCTGACCAAGTTGGAGAAGGCCGGCTGCGAAAAGAGCGTGGTCGGGCTGGTGATCCCGACCGGCTACTCCTTCAATCTCGACGGTACTTGCCTCTACCTTGCCGCTGCCTCGGTGTTTCTGGCGCAGGCGACCAACACGCCGTTCGGGCTCGCCGAGCAGATCGAGCTTTTGCTGATCCTGCTGGTGACCTCCAAGGGCGCGGCGGGGATCGCAGGCGCCGCCTTCGTCGTGCTCGCGGCGACGCTGTCGGCCACCGGCACCATTCCGGTGACGAGCGTCGCGCTGGTGCTCGGCATCCATCGCCTGATGTCGCAGGGGCTGACGCCGACCAATCTGATCGGGAACACGGTCGCGACCATCGCGATCGCCAAATGGGAAGGCGCGCTCGACGGCGAGCGGTTGAGGCGCGTGCTTGACGGCGAGGAAGCTGCGGCCGCCGTCGCTTGAAATGAACCTGCTGCCGGCGTGAGGCGGGCGGCTTATGATGTTTACGAACGAAAGAGGGGAGTGCTCCCATGAAAACAGGTCTTGTCGTCACCGCCCATCCCGGCGATTTCGTCTGGCGCGCCGGCGGCGCCATCGCGCTGCATGCGAAGAAAGGCTATCGCATGAAGATCGTCTGCATGTCCTTCGGCGAGCGCGGCGAGAGCCAGTTCGCCTGGAAAGAGAAGGGCGCAACGCTGGAATCGGTCAAGGCCGGCCGCAAGGACGAGGCGGAGCGGGCGGCCAAGCTGCTCGGTGCCGAGATCGAGTTCTTCGATTGCGGCGACTATCCGCTCAAGCTGACGGAAGCGCATTTCGACCGCATGGTCGACATCTACCGCGAGCTCAACCCGAGCTTCGTGCTGACCCACGCGCTGGAAGACCCCTACAATTTCGACCATCCGAACGCGGCGCATTTCGCGCAGGAGACCCGCGTTGTGGCGCAGGCGATGGGCCACAAACCCGGCGCGCAGTATAAATATTCCGCACCTCCGGTGTTCCTGTTCGAGCCGCACCAGCCCGAGCAGTGCAACTACAAGCCGGACCTGTTGCTCAAGATCGACGAGGTCTGGAAGGAGAAGTACGAGGCGTTCCAGATCCTCGCCGCGCAAAAGCATCTCTGGGGTTATTACGAGCGCGTGGCGCTCAACCGCGGCATCCAGGGCAGCCGCAACACCGGCGTGCCCATGACCTATGGCGAGGCCTATCAGCGCCTGTTCCCGACCGTCGCGGAGGAACTGGCATGAAGCCCGTCGTCGTTCGCAACATCAAGCGAGCCGATCCCGCGGGGATGGCGGAGTACGGCGTCTCGACCGTGCACGAGGCCTATGGTCGCATCGGCCTGATGAAGCCATATCTGCGTCCGGTCTGGGCGGGTGCGTCGATTGCCGGTCCCGCCGTCACCGTGTTGGCCCAGCCGGGCGACAACTGGATGATCCATGTCGCTGTCGAGCAGTGCAAGAAGGGCGACATCCTCGTCGTCGGTTGCACCACCGACAACACCGACGGCATGTTCGGCGAGTTGCTCGCGACCTCGCTGCAGGCGCGCGGCGTGCAGGGGCTGATCATCGATGCCGGCTGCCGCGACGTCAAAGCGCTGCACGAGATGAATTTCCCGGTGTGGTCGCGCGCGGTCTCAGCCAAGGGAACGGTGAAGGCTACGCTCGGCTCGGTCAACATCCCCGTGGTGTGTGCCGGCGTCAACGTCGATCCCGGCGACATCATCGTCGCCGATGACGACGGCGTCGTCGTGGTGCCGAAGCGTTATGCCGCGGAGGTCGCCGAGAAGGCGAAGAAGCGCAACGCGGACGAGGGCGGCAAGCGCAAGCGGCTAGCCTCGGGCGAGCTGGGCCTCGACATGTACAGCATGCGCGAGGCCCTGGCGAAGGCCGGGCTCGTTTATGTCGACAATCCCGAGGACGTCTGAAGCAAGTCGCGGAGCGCACCGATGGATCGTCTGAAGCTGAAGGCCGTTGTCGGCAGTCATCCCCATGTCCAGGCGGTGAAGAGCGGCGCGCTCCGCTCCGACCTCTTCGACCTCGACTTCATCGAGTACACGCCGACCAACACGGCGTTCAAGCCGATGGTGCGCGAGCAGGCGTTCGACGTCTGCGAGATGGCGATCGTCACCTATCTGATGGCGAAAGCCCATGGCAAGCCGCTGGTGCTGCTGCCGGCGACCATGCTCGGCCGCTTCCAGCATTCCTACGCGCTCTACAATCCCGCACACGGAACGCTCGGCCCGTCCGATCTCGAAGGCAAGCGCGTCGGCATCCGCTCGTTCACGACGACGACCGGCGCCTGGATCAGGGGCATTTTGGCCAACGATTACGGCGTCAATCTCGGCAAGATCAAATGGGTGACGTTCGAGGACCCGCACGTCGCCGAATATGTCGACACCACCGAGCGCGCGCCGAAGGACAAGAAGGTGCTGCAGATGCTGCTCGATGGCGAGCTCGATGCCGTTCTCGGCGAGACCTCTGATAATCCCAAGCTGAAGCCGGTCTTCCCCGATCCGGCCGCGGAGGCCGCAAAATGGTATGCGCGGCGCGGCGTCGTCCCGGTCAATCATCTCGTGGTCGTGACCGAGAGCCTCGCGAAATCGCGTCCCGATGTCGTTGCCGGCGTCTATGATCTGCTCAAGCGGAACAAGGAGCAGGTGGGGCCGGCGGCAACACCCGATCTCCTGCCGTTCGGGATCGAAGCCAACAGAAAGCCGCTCGAGCTGATCGTCGACTACGCCTTCCAGCAGGCGCTGATCCCGCGCCGCTATGCGGTCGAGGAGCTGTTCGACCCCACGACACGAGGATTGAACTGATGGCTGATCCGAAGCGATGGCAGATAGGGCTGGTCGGCTATGGCGAGGTCGGCCGGATCCTGGCCGAGGATCTGCGCCGGCAGGACATCAAGGTCGCAGCCTATGACATCAAGCTCGGTGGCGAGCAGGGCGCACCGCTGCAGGAGCATGCCGCAAGGCACGGCGTGACGCTTGCGGCCTCCCACGCCGAGCTGACGGCGAAATCCGACTTCATCATCTCCGCGGTGACTGCGAGCCAGGCCGTGCCGGTCGCGAAGGCCTGCGCAGCCGCGCTCAACCAGGGCACCTGGTTCCTCGACTTCAACTCGGCCTCACCCGGTGCCAAGCAGCGCGCCGCGGCGCTGATCGACGGCGCGGCCGGGCGCTATGTCGAGGGCGCGGTGATGACGTCGGTGCCGCCGTATCGGATCAAGGTGCCGCTGTTGCTCGGAGGCGCCGGCGCAAGGGAGCTGGAGCCACTCCTGAATGCGATTGGTTTTGCGGCCAAGGTCGCCAGCGACAAGCTGGGCGTCTCCTCGGCGGTGAAGATGTGCCGCAGCATCATGATCAAGGGCCTCGAGGCCATGGTCATCGAGAGTTTTACGACCGCGCGCGCCTATGGTGTCGAAGACGCCGTGCTGGCGTCACTCGCCGAGACATTCCCCGCCATCGATTGGGAGAAGCAGGGCGCCTATTGCTTCCAGCGCGTGATCGAGCACGGCCGCCGGCGCGCGGAGGAAGTGCGCGAGGTCGCAGAGACCGTGCGCGAGGCGGGGCTGACGCCTTGGTCCGCGCAGGGCACGGCCGAGCGTCAGGCCTGGGTCGCCGATCTCGCCGACGAGGGCCTGTTCGGGACAAAGGGAACGCAGGCGTTCGCTCGCAGCGCCGACTGGCGCACCGAGGCTGATCGCATCCTGGCGAAGATCAAGCGGTAGACCCCGCGCGGCTGCTCAGCTCAGAGGCTAGCCGCCGTCGCGATGGCTGGAGACTTCGTCGCGGGCTTGCTCGATCAAATCGGTCAGGCTCGCGGCCTCGCGGACGACGTCCCTGGTGCGCTCGGTCCCGAACTCGGTCAGGATCATGCGAATGCACTTGTCGGCGGTGTCGAGTGTCCACAAAGCGCGGGCCATCTCGTCCTGCGTGTGGATCGCCGAGAGATCGAGGCTGGAGAGCACTTCGCCGATGCCGTTCAATCGCTTCACGGCCGCTTCGGCGGGCGTGCTGGCCCGGATCGAACGGTAATCAATGCTGCTGAATGCGCTGAACATATCCATAACTTCCCCAAAAGAACGCAGATGATCAGTGCGCATGTCCAAGTACGGTCAGCGCGGGCGTTCTCACAATGCGTTGGGTTACGGTCCGGGATTCTACCGGACTCGGATTTTGGGGGAAATCGGCGGAAAAACCGCCTCGAAGGCCCTGCGATCAGCGGCGTTTCCCGACAATCGTACCGTTAGAAGCGACAAGCATACCTGCCTTGTAAACGGCGCGGCCCTGCGGCACCGCAACCACGGCTTCGGGAACGTGCGCCGCCTGCAGCGTGACGAAATCGGCCTTGGCGCCGACGCGCAGGCCGTAACCTTCGAGTCGCAGCGCCCTGGCGCCGGCCTCCGTGACGACGTCGAACGCGGCACGCAGTTCCTCGTCGATGTTGAAGCCGGAGCGATAGCCGAGCATGGTCGCCCGCCGCAGCATGTCGCCGTCGCCGTACGGCCACCAGGAATCGCGGATGTTGTCGTTGCCGCTGAACACGGTGACGCCGGCCTTGCGCAGCGCGAGGATCGGCGGGAAGGGCCGGGCGCCCGGTGCGTTGGTCATGATCGCCACGCCGGACCGGGCCAGGTTGTCGGCGATCTTCTTGAGGTAGTCCGCCGGAATATCGCCGAGCCCGTAGGCGTGGCTGATGGCGACATGGCCTTCCATGCCGAGCGCACGGGTGCGTGCCGCGATCTGCTCGATCTCGAAGGCGCCGAGCGTGCCCATGTCGTGCAGATGGATGTCGACGTCGACGCCGTGCTTGCTGGCGACGCCGAACACGACGTCGAGATGCTTTTCGACGTCGCGGTCGAAGCTCGCCGGATCGAGCCCGCCGACGAGATTGGCGCCGAGCCCGATGGCCTCGTCCAGCAATTGTGGCGTGCCCGGGCTCGCCAGGATGCCGCTCTGGGGGAAGGCGACGAGCTGGATGTCGATCAAGCCCTTGTATTCGTCCCGCACGCGCAGGATCGTCTCGAGCGATTTCAGACCGACCGAGCCGTCCACCATGACGTGGCTGCGCATCTGCGTGGTGCCGTGCCCGATGCAGAGATCGAGCTGGTTGCGCGCGCGCACGTCCATCGGCGCCGCCTCGGCCATGTTCTGGGCCTGGAAGGCGACGCGCTCATGCACGTTGAAGCCGTCGGTGCACGGCTTGTGCGGCCGCCAGACGTCGCCATAGAAGCTGGTGTCGAGATGAATATGGCCTTCGACGAAGCCGGGAACGACGAGGGCGTTGTCGAGGTCGATGGTCTCGGCCCCAGCCGGCGGCTGGTCGATCGGAGCGATCGCGGCGATGCGGCCGTCCTTGACCGCGATATGATGGCGGGCGCCGCCGTCGAAACGCGCGTTGAGGAAGGTGGTGTCGAAGGCCATTTTGGTTCCTCCGTGATGGATCGGGATGAGTGTCGCGCGACCTGCGCGCAAGGCGCAAGATGCCGGGACGTCAAGGGCGTTCAGCGTTCGGGGCGGAGCAGCGTGGGCCGCTTCCGTTCAAACGTCTGCCGGCCTCCCTTGAATCCCATCATCACGTCGGGCAGCTCGGCGATGGCAAAGCGGCTGTCCTGGGTGTCGAGCACGATCAGGTCGGCGGGATTGCCGACCGTGATGCCGTAGTCACCGAGGTTCATCAACCGCGCCGGCAACTCGGTCACCAGATCGAGGCAGGTGTCGAAATCGCTGACCGCGGCATGCGCGACATTGGCGTAGAAGTTCGCCATCCGCAGCAGCGAGGCATCGCCGAACGGCGTGAAGGGATTGAGCACGTTGTTGGTCGCGACCGAGCACAGCACGCCGTCGCCCGCGAGCTTGTGGGCGAGCGTCAGCCCCCGCGGCGCATTGTGGGTGGCCTCGCGTCCCATCAGGTAAAGGTCGGTCGCGGGCAGCACGGTGACGGCAACGCCTGATCTCGCCAGCTGCGCCGTCGCGGCTTTCAGCCGCTCCGGCGGCAGGGCCGACAGCTTTGTGGCATGGCCGATCGCGACGCGGCCCCCGTAGTTGCGCCGCTCGGTCTGGCGGCAGACCTCGTCGAGATGCCACCAGGACGGATCGAGGTCGAAGTCGAGATGCAGGTCGACGTCGATGTCGAACTCCTGCGCGAGATCGAAGATGCGTTCCAGATGCGCATTCGGGTCGGTGTCCATATAGGGACAGCCGCCGATGGCCTCGCCGCCGTCGTGCAGCGCCTGGATCAGTAGCTGCTCGGCGCCGGGGTCGTTGGTCAGGCCCTCCTGCGGGAAGACGCAGAGCTCGAGGTCGATCGCCCAGGCATGATCGTGCTTGAGCGCCTTCACCGCCTCGAAGCCGCGCAGGCCGATGCGCGGGTCGATCTCGACGTGGGTGCGCATCCGCGTCGTGCCGTGCACGATGGCGCGTTCGAGCACGCGGGCGCCGCGCGCGTAGACGTCCTCGACGGTAAAATCCTTCTTCATCCCGGCCACGGCCCGAATGGCTTCCGAGACGCTGCCATGATTGTGCCCGCAGCGGCCGAGCAGGCAGGCCTTGTCGAGATGGATGTGGGTGTCGACGAAGCCGGGCAGGGCGAGGTGCCCGCCGAGGTCGATCTCGACGCCCTCGCAGGCGAGCCTGGGAGCAATCGCGGCGATACGGCCGCCCGTCACGCCGATATCGACGGGTGCGGCGGATGACCGCAACAGCGCGTTGCGGAAGATCAGGTCAAAGGCGGCTTGGGTGGTCATGGCGTCAGATTCAGGTGTGCTAGCTTAGCGGAAGCCGGGGGAACAGGCAGCTCCAGATTGTGTGCAATTCTATAGCCAAACTGTTCAAAAAATGTGCATGCACTTTGAGGCCTGAATTGTAGAATGCCGGCACTCCGGAGAACCCGCCATGTCCGCCCCTGCAAAAGCCGAACGCCCGATGACCGATGCCGAGATCGTGGAGGCCTATCTCACGGCGTCGATGATACCCGATCCCGACGCCGCAGCAGCCTACATGAAGCCGGGCACGGTGATCACTTTCACCGGCGGGCGCGAATTCGATCATCCGCGCGGGCCGACCGGCTTCAATGCGAAGCGCTATCGCTGGGTGAAGAAGAAGATGGACCGGTTCGACGTCTGCCCCGGCGCGGACGAGACCGTCGTCTACAGCGTCGGCACGCTCTATGGCGAGTGGATGGACGGCACGCCGTTCGAGGGCAACCGCTATGTCGACCGCTTCGTCGTGAAGGGCGGGCAGATCGTGAAGATGGATGTCTGGAACGACAGCGCCGAGCGCATTCTCGTCCAGCGCGGGATCGAAGCCTAGCCTCTCCGCGCGACCTTCGGCAGCTTGACGACGCGGTCGCTGGTCACTTCGTCCGCATAGGGCGCGAGGATATCAAGCAGATCGCGGCCGCGTTGCGGGGTGGGAGCCACCAGCGCGCGATTGGCCACGGAATCCAGGTGATGGTGCATCAAGTCCATCACCTTGGCCTCGTCGCCCTTGGCAAGCGCCGAGATGATCGCGCGGTGCTCGTTGATGGCGCATTCGGTGGAATGCGGCCGGCTGTAGAGCGACAACGTCAGGCAGCAGCGATAGGCGACCTCGCTGACATAGCGCACCAGGATCGGGCTGTTCGTCATCTGCGCCAGCAGGATGTGGAATTCGGTGGCGAGCCGGATCGAGACCGCATCCGTGCCGCCGCGCGACCGATCCTCGGCGTCGACATGGGCATTCAGCTCGGCGATCTGGGCCTTGGTCAGCTTGCCCGCGAGCTGCCTTACCACGAGCCGTTCCAGCTCGATGCGGATGTCGAAGGCATCGCGCGCCTCCTGCCAGCTCGGCGTCGCCACCACCGCGATCCGGTTGCGGCGGAGCTCGACGAGGCCCTCGGCGGCAAGCTGCCCCAAGGCGTGACGCGCAATGGTCCGGCTGACGCCGAAACGCTCGCCGAGCGAGTCCTCGGGCAGCTTTGCGCCGGGCTCGAGCGCCTGCTCGATGATGGCGCGCCTGAGCGCGCGGCAGATCACGCTGACCTTGTCGGACGATTCGGAAGTCTTGCTGGTTGCGCGCGCCGCCATCGGCGAATCCTGTAGGGGGTGACGGCTCTCCTTAGCACAGGCGCGCGCCAGTTCAGCGCACCAATTGCATGCAGTTTGGCGTCTGGATTGCCTAAATCGAATCCGACCGTCCGGCGCCGGGATCGGCCAGATCGTTGATTTTGCTAGGGCCGGCGGCTGGCATCCAGCTTGCATGCACTTTGGCTGTGATGCGCATGCAACCCAATGACCAGTTTGACGGCCAGCCTGTTCCGGAAGGCGCCGCCGTCACCGCCATCGAGCTGTCCGAGGCGTCCGTGACCTTCGGGCGCGGCGACCGGGCGGTGCCCGCTCTGTCGAAGACCAGCCTTCGGATCGCCGACGGCGAGTTTGTCGCGCTGGTCGGCCCGTCCGGATGCGGCAAATCGACCATCCTGCGTCTCGTCAGCGGCCTGGTGCAGCCGACCAGCGGTGTCGTCATCGTCGGCGGCCGCGAGGTGGCGGCGCGGGCGCTGCGCGTCGGGATGGCGTTCCAGAATCCGACCATGCTGCCGTGGATGACGATCGAGCGGAACATCATGCTGCCGCTGAAGATCGTCGAGCCGTTCCGCTCGAACTTCCGCAAGCTGCGCAAGACCGAATTCCGCGACAAGGCCAACGCGCTGCTGGAGCAGGTCGGTCTCAAGGGGTTTGGCAGCCGCTATCCCTGGCAGCTCTCCGGCGGCATGCTCCAGCGCGCCAATCTCTGCCGCGCGCTGATCCATGAGCCGCGCATGCTGCTGCTGGACGAGCCCTTCGGCGCGCTCGACCAGTTCACCCGCGAGGAGCTGTGGGCGATCCTCCAGAACCTCTGGATGACGCACAAACCGACGGTGCTGCTGGTCACCCACGATCTGCGCGAGGCCGGCTTCCTCGCCAGCCGCATCTGCGTGATGAGCGCGCGTCCCGGCCGCATCCTCGACGACAGCCGTGTCGAGTTCGCGCGACCGCGCACCGTGGCCATGACGTTCGAGCCGGATTTCGTCGCGCTGAACCAGAAGCTGCGCGCCTTCATCGAGGATGCGCGCAGCGCTAGCCAACAGGGGGCAGGCTGATGTTCGGGATCGATATCAGGCAGAAGGCGTGGTCGGCGGGCCTGATCGTGCTGTTCTTCGTCGCCTGGGAATTGTTCTGCCTGATGACGGGCATGTCCGACCTGGTGCTGCCGCGACCCTCGCAGGTGTTCGTGACGCTGGTGCAGCGCTTTCCGGTGCTGTGGCCGCACATCGTGCAGACGCTCGCCACCACGATGTTCGGCTTCGTCCTCGGCGTCGCGCTCGGTGTCGCCCTCGGCGCGATCATAGGGGTCTCCAAGACCGCTTATGACACCTGCTATCCGCTGCTGATCGGCTTCTCCTCGATCCCCAAGGTCGCGGTGGTGCCGATCTTCGTGCTGTGGTTCGGCTCGGGCACGGTGCCGGCGGTGCTGACTGCGCTGTCGATCTGCTTCTTCCCGATCGTCGTCAACATCGCCACCGGCCTTGCGACCACCGAGCCAGAGCTCGAGGACGTGCTGAAGGCGCTCGGCGCCAGCAAGTTCGACATTCTCTGGAACGTCGGTCTGCCCCGGACCATGCCGTTCTTCTTCGCCTCGCTGAAGGTTGCGATCTCCTACGCCTTCGTCGGCGCGGTGCTGTCGGAGACCGTTGCCTCCAACCGCGGCATCGGCAACGTCATGATGACCGCGTCCTCCAATTTCAACGTGCCGCTGGTGTTCGCCGGCCTGTTCGTGCTCGCCGGCCTCGGCGTCGCCCTCTACGTCGTGTTCTCGCTGATCGAAGGGCAGGTCACCGGCTGGGCCACGCGCAAGAACGACGTGATCGCCACCTGATTTTTCCAACCGTCACGCAACGAAGCTGAGGAGATCTCGATGTTGAGAAAAGCAATTGCCGCGCTGCTGGGATTGGCCCTGTCCACGGGCGCCGCGATGGCCCAGGAAACCACGATCAAGTTCACGCTGGGCTGGAAGACGCAAGGCAGCGACGCCGCGTTCTTCTATGCCAAGGACAACGGCTATTTCAAAGAGGAAGGCCTCAACGTCGTCATCGACCAGGGCGAGGGCTCCGGCGCCACCGTCACGCGCGTGATGTCCGGCGCCTATGACGCCGGCTTCGGCGACGTCAATGCCATCATCCAGAACGCTTCGACCAAGCCGCAGGAGGCACCCGTCATGGTCTACATGATGTGGAACCAGCCTCCCTTCGCGATCGTCGCCAAGAAGACCAGCGGCATCAACACAATCAAGGATTTCGAGGGCCACACCCTCGGCGGCGCGCAGGGCACGCCGACGACGCGGCTGCTGCCGGTGTTCACGCGCAAGAACGGGCTCGACGGCGAGAAGATCAAGATCTCCAACATGGCGCCGAACCTGCAGGAGCCAATGCTGATCAAGGGCGACATCGACGCCGCGCTCGTCTTCAACATCACCAGCTATTTCAACCTGGTGCTCAACCGCCAGGACCCGGACAAGGACTTCAAATGGTTCTCGTTCGGTGAGTACGGCCTCGACCTCTATTCCAACGGCGTGATGGTCTCCAAGAAGCTGATCGCGTCGAACCCGAAGGCCGTCGCTGGCCTCGTGCGTGCCATCAACAAGGGCGCGATCGCGGTCGCCAAGGACCAGAATGCCGGCATGAAGGCGGCGCTGAACTACGACAATCTGATCGACGTCGGCGTCGAGAAGCGCCGGCTGCAATATTCCTTCGAGAAGCTGATCGTCTCGCCGGAGATGAAGGAGATCGGCATCGGCGACGTCAAGGACGACCGCATGACGCGCGCCATCGGTATCGTGGTCGAGGGCTATCAGCTCGCCCGCGCGCCGACACCAGCGGAAGTGTTCTCGCGTGAGTTCCTGCCGCCGCGCGCCGAGCGGGAGTTGGTGTATACTGCCAATTGATCTCGGAGAGACGGTCATGGCCACGGAGATTTCGGCAACCAGCCTGTTCCGTGGCCCTGATCGCGGCACCAGCGACAACGTCGTGCTGCGGCACGACGGCGGTGTCATCACCGATATCTCGGAAGGAGCGGGGCAGGGGCCTCGCTCCTTCGTCATTCCAGCCTTCGTCAACGCCCATGACCACGCCCGTGCCACCGCGTCGTCCTTCGGCGCGGTCGGCATGCCCCTGGAAAGCTGGATCCTGCGCACCGCGCTCGGCACGCCGGTCGATCCCTATCTGACCGCGGCCTCTGCACTGGCGCGTTCGGCCAAGGCAGGCTGTGCCGCCATGATGGTGCACTACACCCGCCCGAGTGGGACAATGCCTCTTCTCGATGAAGCCAAGGCCGTTGCGAGAGCGGCATCCGACGTCGGCATCCGCATCGCGTTTGCGATGGCCGTGCGCGACCAGAATCCGATCGTCTACGGCGATGCCGAGCCGGCGCTTTCAGGGCTGTCCGGCGATGACCGCAAGACCATCGAAGACCTCTTCGTCCGCGCGCCGATGCCGCCCAAGGCCTATATCGAGCTGACCGACGCGATTGCCGCTTCCATCGCCGGGCCGATGGTCGATGTGCAGCTCGGCCCCGCCGGCGTGCAATGGTGCTCGAAGCCGCTGCTGGAGGCGGTGGCCGAGAACTCGGCGCGGACCGGTCGCCGCATCCACATGCATCTGCTGGAGACGGTGTACCAGCGCGCCTGGGCCGACCGGAACTTTCCCGACATGGTGCGATGGCTGCGCGACATCGGCTTCCTCTCCGAGCGACTGACGCTGGCGCATTGCATCCACGCCAGCCCGGACGAGCTCGAGATGATCGCGGCCTCCGGTGCACGCATCGTCACCAATTTCAGCTCGAACATGCATCTGCGCTCCGGGCTCGCGCCGATCGCCGCCGCGCACGGATGCGGCTGCGCCATCACTGTGGGCGTCGACGGGCTGGCGCTGGACGAGGACGATGACATCCTGCGCGAGATGCGGCTGGTGCAACTCGCCCATGGCGGTCTTGGTTTCAAGGCGACATGGACGCCGGCCGAGATGTTTTCGCTCGCCGTCCGCAACGGGCGCCGCGCCACCGGCGCGCCCGGCACCGGCGAGCTCGTCGCCGGCAATCCGGCCGACTATGTCGTGATCGATCTCGACCGGCTGGATCGGGACCGGATCATGCCGGTCGATCCCATGGCGCTGCTGTTCGCGCGCGGCAATGCGTCTCTTGTGAAGGAGGTCGTTGTCGCCGGCAGGACGATCGCGCGGGAGGGGGTCTGCGTGGGCGTCGACCTGCCGGCCATCGAGGACGAATTGCGGGCGATGTACCGCAGCAATGTCGGCAGGCTCGGCAGCTTCCAGCGGATGTGGCCGTCCCTGTCGGATCGGCTGGGCGGCTGGTTCGAGCAGCAGCTCACCTGTCAATGAAGCGCCGGCCCGCGACCGGGAAGTATAGAAAAAGGCGATAGCTGCTAAACTCTGCCTCGTCTGGCGCCGGGCGCCTATGTAGGCTATCAGCTCCGCCATAGGTCTCGGCTGCAGTCGATGACCCCAAGAGGAGCCTCCCGATGCGTCTTCCCACCGTTCTTCTGGCCGTGACATGTCTTGCCGGCGCAGCCTCAGCCCAGGACCTCACGGGTACGCTCCAGAAGGTGAAGGAGACGAAAAAGATCGCGCTGGGCTATCAGGAAGCCTCGGTCCCGTTCAGCTATCTCGACGGCAACCAGAAGCCGGTCGGCTTTGCCATGGACATCTGCCTCAGGATCGTCGACGCCGTGAAGAAGCAGCTCGCGATGCCCGACATTGCCGTGGACTATGTCGCCGTGACCTCGTCGAACCGCATCCCGCTGATGGTCAACGGCACGCTCGACCTGCATTGCTCGGCGACCACCAACAATGCCGACCGCCAGAAGCAGATCGCCTTCACCAACACGCACTTCCTCAGCGCGACGCGCTTTGCCGCCAAGAAGGCCGCCAAGATCAACACCATCGACGACCTCAAGGGGAAGGCCGTCACGGCCGTGGCAGGCTCGGTCAATTTGAACCAGCTCGCCAAGGTCAATACCGAGCGCAACCTCGGCATCAGGATCATGCCGGCGGTGGACCAGGCCGAAGCGTTCCTGCTGCTCGAGACCGACCGTGCACAGGCCTATGCGCTCGACGACGTCCAGCTTGCGGTCGCCATTGCGCGCTCGAAGGAGCCGGGCCTGTTCATGATCAGCGAGGAGACCTTCGCGAAGGCCGAGCCCTTCGGGATCATGCTGCGGCGGGAGGATGCACCGTTCAAGGCGCTGGCCGATCGCGCCACGGCCGAGCTCTATGCAAGCCCGGAGATCGAGGTGCTCTACCGGAAGTGGCTGGAAGCACCGACGCCGCCAAACGGCATCAACTACAATGTCCCGATGTCGCCGGCCCTGCGCGCCGCCTTCAAGAATCCTAGCTCAAGCGCCGATCCGGACGTTTATCTGGTGAAGTGAGGCGAGGGGACGCTAGCGCGTCCGCGGCGTGTCCAGCAGCTGCCCGGCCAGCGCCGCGCCGATTGCCGCGACCACCGCCATGACAAGCGCCCAAGGGACGAACAGCCGATGACCGATCAGCGCGCCGCTCACCAGCGGGGCGCCGATATTCGCGCCTGACATCAGCGACTGGTTGAGGCCCATGATCATGCCCTGGCGGTTGATCGCGGTACTTCGCGACAACTCAGCCGTCAGCGTGCTCCGCGCGAACATGGTGCCGGCGATGATCAGCGTCAGATTGACCGCGAGCAGGCCGACATTGTCGCGGGACGCAAGACCTGCAAATCCGAGTCCCATGCAGGCGAACGCCGCCATCACGATACTGCGGTCGGAGGCGATCAGGCTGATGCGCGTGATCAGCAGGCCCTGGACCACCATGTTGATGAAGCCGGCATAGGCGAACACCCAGCCGAGCTCGCGCGCGCCGAAGGCATGGCCGGCCCAGGAGAACCGGGCCGACAGGAACAGGCCGATCTGCGACAGGAACATCGCGTTGACGAAGAAGAACACGATGAGCAGGCCGAGCAGGCGCCAGGCGTAGTGTCGGCCGAGCAGGCTTCGAGCCAGCGTCGGCTCAGGGATGCGATGCCGGGAGCGTGGCTCGGACGCCGGATGATCCGGCGGGAGCAGGGCGATCGTCGCGAGGATGCTGATCAGGGACAGCGCGGCGGCGGCCCACACCGGTGCGGTCTGGCCGTAATGCACGAGGAAGCTCGAGAGCGCGGGGCCGAGCAGGAGCCCGGTTCCGATCGCTCCGCTGGTCATGCCGAGCGCCTGCTTGCGCGTCGCGGGCGCGCTGTGCTCGGCCGCATAGGCATGCGCGACCGAGATGTTGCCGGAGGTCAGGCCGTCGATGATCCGCGCCACGAATACGAGCGTCAGATTGCCGGCGAGAGCGAGCAGGACGAATCCGGTGAACGTCCCGATCTGGCTGACGACCAGCACTTTCCGCCGCCCGTAGCGGTCCGAGAGCATTCCGACCACGGGACCGGCGATGAGCTGGCAGACGGCATAGGCCGAGATCAGCGCGCCAAGCAGGAACGGCGTGGCGCCGAGCCGCTGCGAATAGAACGGCAGCAACGGCAGGATGATCCCCATCCCGGTGGCGTCCACGGCCACGACGACGAAGGTCGGCACCAGCGTCAGCGCGCTGTGGCCGGCCATCCTCTCCGCTGCATGTGCCGGGGAACCCGGTCCCATCGCGCCCGTCCTCGTTCGCTTCTGCGTGATCACCGCCGTGATGCCGGGATATATAGTTGCAAACTAATAGTTCGTGTCCTATCTAATTTGCATGGCTCCGTCGCAGGCCCATATCCACGCCGAAATCGGCCGGCTCGTCACCCGTCTCGGCCGGATCTGGCGGCGCGAGTCGGATCAGGCGCTGTCCGACCACGGCCTGTCCTACGCGACCGCGATCCCGCTGCTGGTGCTGTCGCGTCAGGGCGAGAATGTCAGACAGGGCGTGCTCGCCGACGAGCTCGGCATCGAGGGGCCGTCGCTGGTGCGCCTGATCGACCTGCTTCAGGCCGAGGGCCTGGTCGAACGCCGGGAAGACCCGACCGATCGCCGTGCCAAAACGCTCCATCTGACCAAGGCGGGTGCGGCCAAGGTCGAGGAGACCAACCGGATCTTGCGGCGTGTTCGGGCGAGCCTGTTGAGGGATATCGGGCCCGAGGAACTTGCGATAACATTCGAGACTCTTCAGCGCATCGAACAGCGAGCCAGTCGCCTGCACGACGTCAAGACTGGTCCCGAGACGAAATAGCCATGCGCGCAGACGAGCCGTTCCTGGTCCGCCATGCGGACCTCATTTTTGCGTTGAAGACGTTCGCGGCGTCGATGCTGGCGCTCGTCATCGCGCTCGCGATGGACCTGCCGCGGCCGTATTGGGCGATGGCGACCGTCTACATCACCTCGCAGCCGCTTGCGGGCGCAACCAGCTCGAAGGCCTTCTTCCGCGTGATGGGCACGCTGGTCGGCGCCGTCATGACGGTGGTGCTGGTGCCGAACCTGGTCGACGCGCCGGAACTGCTGTGTCTTGCCATCGCGCTGTGGGTCGGACTTTGCCTTTATCTATCGCTGCTCGACGGCACGCCGCGCAGCTATGTCTTCATGCTCGCCGGCTACACGGTGGCGCTGATCGGCTTCCCCTCGGTGTCCGAGCCCGGCGCCATCTTCGACACCGCGGTGGCAAGGCTCGAGGAGATTTCGCTCGGCATCATCTGCGCCAGCCTCGTTTCCACCATCGTCTTTCCGCGCAGCGTCGCGCCCGCGGTCGCCCATCGCGTCGAGGCCTGGCTGCTGGACGCGCGCCGTCTCAGCCAGGCGGTGCTGCTGCGCGAGGGCACCGGCGAATTTCGCCGCGGCAAGCGGCTCAAGCTCGCGACCGACATCGTCGAGATCGACACGCTCTCCACCCACCTTGCCTATGACCGGCTGACCGACCGCAACGCCGTCAAGGGTCTCGGCGAAATCCGGCTGCGCATGCTGATGCTGCTGCCGGTGATCGCCTCGCTCGAGGACCGGTTGGCGGCACTGGGGGAGGAGGCCTTGCGCCGCCAGCCGGAGCTGATGCGGCTGCTGGAGGACCTCTCGCAATGGATCGTGAGCGACGTCAGGAAGCGGCAGCCGGCGGAGCGTATCCGCACCATGATCGCCGAGCGCCAGGCATTGCTCGACGACAGCGCCGACTGGGAGCGGATCATCGTCACCAGCCTGCTGTCGCGGCTGCGTGAGCTCGTCGACCTCTCGCGCGATTGCCGTGAGCTCGCCGAGGCGATCGCCGACAGCCGCAACGTCGCGACCGTCGAGCTTGCCTTCCATTCCGAGGCGGGTGCTGCGCCCGTGCGCCACCGGGATCGCGGCCTTGCGCTGTGGTCGGCGGCCGGTGCCGCCATTGCCATCCTGATCTGCTGCGCATTCTGGATCGGCACCGGCTGGCCGGATGGCGCATCGGCCCCGATGATGGCGGCGGTGGCGTGTTCGTTCTTCGCCGCGCAGGACGAGCCCGCGCGTTTCATCCGCAGTTTCGGCCTGTGGTCGCTGGTCGCCATCGTGGTGGTTGCGATCTATCTGTTCGCGCTCGTGCCCGCGATCTCGCATCTCGAGGTCCTGGTGGTGGCGCTGGCGCCGACCTTCCTGCTCTATGGCTTCCTGATCAGCCGGCCGGCGACGGCGGGCACCGGCATGGCGCTGGCGGCCAACACCGCGACGCTGCTGGCGCTGCAATCGACCTACAACGCGGATTTCGCCTCCTACGCCAATTCCGCCGTCGCCTTCTTCGTCGGCGTCGTCATCGCCGAGCTGGTGACGCGGATCGCACGCGGGGTGGGGGCGGAATGGATCGCCAATCGCCTGGTGCTGTCCGGCTGGAAGACCATCGCGGTCGCGGCGGAGCGGCGGGGCAAGCGCGACCGCGCGGAGTTCGCGGGGCTGATGCTGCACAGGCTCGGGCTGCTGGTGCAGCGCATCGCCTTCCTCTCGGAGAGCGACCGCCGCGATGCCGACAGCCTGGTGCAGCTCCGCATCGGCATCAACATCATCGACCTCCGCCGCGCCCGCTATGGGCTGGCGGCATCCACCATCGCCGTCATCGACGACATGCTCGATCGGCTCGCCATGGCCTGCCGCGGCTATGCGGGTCATGGCATGCCGGCGGAGCTGCTGACCAGCGTCGACAGGGCGCTCGCCCAGGCGGTGAAGGACCCCAATGACAGCGCGCGCGAGGACGCCCTGATCGGCCTCGTCGGTATCCGCCGCGGCCTGTTCCCCGACGCGCCGGCCTATCGGCCGCGCGCAGAGAGTGTTGCGGCATGAGATATGTGATCGACATCTATGGCGTGCTGGTGCCGGCGCTGCTGCTGTGGATCATCGTCGCCTACGTGCTCAGCGCGATCTTGCGCCGGCTGATGCAGCGCTTCGACCTCTACCGGCTGGTCTGGCACCGCGCGCTGTTCGATTTCGCGATTTTCGTCTGCCTTCTCGGCGGCGTCGTCTATCTCTCGGAGTACCTCTCATGAAGGGCAATCTTGCCTGGCTCAGCCGCCTCGCGCTGACCGTCATTGCCGTCGTCCTCGCGCTCGCGGTCGGGCGCGAGCTGTGGGTCTATTATATGGAATCGCCCTGGACCCGTGACGGCCGCGTGCGCGCCGATGTGGTCCAGGTCGCGCCCGATGTCTCCGGCTTCGTCACCGAGGTGCTGGTCAAGGATAACCAGAAAGTCCGTCGCGGCGACGTGCTGTTCCGGATCGACCGCGAGCGCTTCGCGCTGGCGCTGCGGCAGGCCGATGCGTCGGTCGCGGGTCATCAGGCGACGCTCGACCAGGCCAACGCCGATCTGAAGCGCTACAGCACCCTGACGACCGATGCGGTCTCGCAGCAGAAGCAAGAACAGGTGCTGGCCACCCAGCTGCAGGCCAAAGCGGCCTTCGATGCGGCCGTCGCCGACCGCGCTGTCGCCCAGCTCAACCTTGACCGCAGCGAGGTCCGCGCCTCCGTGAACGGCGTGATCACCAACATGGATCTGCGCCCCGGCGCCTATGTCACGGCTGGGAAGGGCGTGATGGCGCTGGTCGATACCGACACGCTGCACGTGGAAGGCTATTTCGAAGAAACAAAACTCGCGCGCATCCGCATCGGCGACAAGGTGCAGGTCCGCCTGATGGGCGAGAAGGTGACACTGTCGGGCCATGTCGAGAGCATCGCCGCCGGCATCGAGGACCGCGATCGCGCCGAGGGCGCCAGCATGCTCGCGAACGTCAACCCGACCTTCAGCTGGGTGCGGCTCGCGCAGCGCGTCCCGGTGCGCATCGCGCTGGATCCGGTGCCGGAGAACCTCTCGCTGGTCGCGGGACGCTCGGCGACGGTGGAGGTGTTGGAATAACGCAGCGAGCAGATGATCGCGCTTGGCTGGGGAAAACCGGCAACAAGCATTTCAATGCCAAATCGTAAGGCTAACCCTGACTCGCGTGTGTTGAGTCGGGGGACTGTATGGGCGTTTGGTTTTTAGTCCTAGCAGCCTGTGTCGTCGGCGCGTTGCTCCTCTTGGCGTTCTGCCGATAGCGCCGATAGCGGATGCAATTGTTGCTGCGAAGCATCAGCGAGCCGCGGAATAGCGGTTCCAGAGCGATGGTTTTTGACTGTGCATGGATGAACGCGTTCACTTCCGACCGGAGGCGGACGTGAGCTGGTTGCTTGTGTTTCTCATTGCCGCAAGCGCAGCCGTTCTGATCGCCCATGCGATCGACGCGATGCGCTCTTGATACGGCCCGCGACTCGGTTTCGTCGGTAGTTCGGTAAGCGCCGAAAATGTTCCGAGGCGGGCGAGCGTCAATTCGAGGAACATGGCCTGCGAGCCAAAGTTGTCACGGCAGGAGGAATACCATCATGCTTGCGTTCTATCTGCCATTCATCATTTTCGGAGCGATGCTCGAAGCGATTTCGAATCAGAATGTATCTGCGCCCATCCAGGAGCCGCCAAGCTTCGACTGACGCCGATTCCCTGGCGCAGTCTCCAGGACTCATGACGCGCGGCCAGCCCTTCCTGTGCAAGACGCTGCCGAAGGTCGCCACGGAGATGGCGCGGCGCGCGCTGACCTGCAATCTGACGCGCGTGCTCAACATCGTCGGCGTCGAGCCTCTGGTGCGTTATTTGCGCAATGATCTGAAGGCTGCGCGTACCTCATCTGAAAACAGCTTCGGCTCCTCCCAGGCGGCGAAATGCCCGCCACGTTCGACCTCGCTGAAGTAGGCGAGACCGGGGTACATAATCTCGACCCAGCTTCGGGGCGCAGCAAAGATTTCGCCGGGGAACGTCGTAAATCCTACGGGAACCGCGACCGCCGGAGGAGACTTGCCGGCCGCACGGGCTGCGGCCTGTCCGGCCTCCCAGTACCACCGCGCGGCCGAGGCCCCAGTGCCTGTCAGCCAGTACAGCGTGATGTTGTCGAGGATACTGTCCCGGGTGAGATTGCCCGCGGGCTTACCCTCCACGAACGCTCGGGAAATCTTGTAGTAGCTGTCGGTGTCATGGTCGAGCATCCAGCTCGCGAGCCCGAGGGGTGAATCCAGCAGGGAATAGCCGATCGTCTGTGGCCGCGTCGACTGCTCAAGGAAGTAGCCAAAGCCACTCGTCCTAAATGTCGCGGCCGCCTTCTGCGCTGCGCGTTCCTTCTCGGATTCTGCGGGCAGCTTGTCGGACATTGCCGCCGCACCCGCGAGCAAGTTGACGTGGATGCCGAGAAGTCCCTTGGGTGCCTGGCGCCCCATCGCATCCGTTACTGCGGCTCCTACGTCGCCACCCTGGGCGACGTAGCGCGTGTAGCCGAGGCGATCCATCAGCACCGCCCACGCACGCGCGATGCGGGCGGTGTCCCAGCCGAGTTCGGTCGGCTCACCCGAAAAGCCGTAGCCAGGCAAGGACGGCAGCACCAGGTCGAATGCATCCTCGGGAGTGCCGCCATACTTGGTCGGGTCAGTCAGGGGACCGACCGTATCCAGTAGCTCGATGACCGACCCAGGCCAGCCGTGGGTCATGATCAGCGGCAGCGCGTTCTCATGCCGGGACTTGACGTGGATGAAATGGATCTTCACCCCGTCGATCACGGTCGTGAACTGTGGCAGCGCGTTCAGCCGTGCCTCGCACTTGCGCCAGTCGTACTCGGTCGACCAGTAGCGGGCGAGTGCCCGCAGCGTCGCCAGCTGCACACCCTGCGACCGATCCTCAACGAGCTCTTTGGTGGGCCAGCGTGTCGACGCGAGGCGCCGGCGGAGATTAGCGAGGTCTTCACCCCGGACATTGACGCGGAAGGGAAGAATTGCGTCGGCTTTGGTCGTACCAACCGGGGCCCCTCCTTGCTTCGATGGCGCGCGTGCGGCGACGAAATGTATTGGAAGCAGGCTGACGGCACCACTTGCGACTGCCCCTGCGAGGAGGCGTCGGCGGGTGGGTGAGGAGGAGATTGCAGTCATGTTCGGCCTCCTTGTTTACAAGCCCGCTCCTGTACTAATACCGACGCGCCGGCGTCGGCCTAGACGTTCGAATATTTCTTCAATTCGAACCGCGCGATCTGGTTGCGGTGGACTTCGTCCGGCCCGTCCGCAAGCCGCAGCAGCCGCGCCGTCGCGTAGGCCTGGGTCAGGCCGAAATCGTTGGACGTGCCGCCGCCGCCATGGGCCTGGATCGCCCAGTCGATGATCTGGCAGGCCATGTTGGGCACGGCGACCTTGATCATGGCGATCTCGGCTTTCGCGACCTTGTTGCCGACCGTGTCCATCGCATAGGCGGCGTTGAGCGTCAGCAACCGGGCCTGCTCGATCATGATGCGGGCTTCGGCAATGCGTTCCTGCGTCACGGTCTGCTCCGAGACGGGCTTGCCGAAGGCGACGCGGCTGCGGACCCGGCGGCACATCTTTTCGAGCGTGCGCTCGGAAAGGCCGATCAGGCGCATGCAATGGTGGATGCGGCCGGGGCCGAGGCGGCCCTGCGCGATCTCGAAGCCGCGGCCTTCGCCGAGCAGCATGTTCTCCTTCGGCACCCGCACATTGGTGAAGACGACCTCCGACGCCCGATCAGGCACGCCGTAGAAGCCGAACACGGGCAGGGGCCGCTTCACCTCGATGCCCGGCGTGTCCATCGGCACCAGGATCATGGATTGCTGCTTGTGGCGGTCCGGATTGTCGGGATCGGTCTTGCCCATGAAGATGCAGATCTTGCAGCGCGGGTCGGTCGCATTGGTGGTGTACCATTTGCGGCCGTTGATGACGTAATGGTCGCCGTCGCGTACGATCGAGCTCTCGATGTTGGTCGCATCGGAGGAGGCGACCGCGGGCTCGGTCATGGCGAAGCAGGAGCGGATTTCGCCCGCGAGCAGCGGCTTCAGCCAGTGCTCCTTGTCCTTCTCCGACCCATAGCGCTCCAGCACCTCCATGTTGCCGGTGTCGGGCGCCGAGCAGTTGAACACTTCGGGCGCAAGGTGCGAGCGGCCCATGACCTCGCAGAGCGGTGCATATTCGAGATTGGTGAGACCGGCGCCATGGCTCGATTTCGGCAGGAACAGATTCCAGAGGCCTTCGGCGCGCGCCAGCGGCTTCAGCTCCTCGACGACGGGGTAGACCTTCCACGGTCCGAGCTCCTCCGCTTCGCGGTAGAAGCGCTCCTCGTTCGGGTAGATGTGCCGGTCCATGAAGCTCTCGAGCTTGCGCTTGAGCTCGACGACTTTGGGCGACATCGGATAGAGCATCTCAGGTCTCCTTGATCGAACGGCGGCCGGCCTTACGCGATTTCGAGATAGTCCGGCCCGGGCAACGCGGGGAAGGGAGCGGTCGGCAGCGTCTGGTACCAGAACGCGACCGAGGCGATGTCGTCCTGCAGCGGCAGATATTTGCCGTCCTTCGCGCCCGGCAGCCAGCCGAGCGCCTGGATCGTGACGCGCAGATCGCTCCGGAAGCGCACGGGATCGGGGATGTGCCAGCGATAAAGACCGAAGCGCTGCTGCGAGCGGTAGACGCCGTCGGGGCGGATCACCTGCGGCAGGCCGGCATAGGGCGTGGTGAATTCCTGATAGCGCGATTGTCCCTGGCCGCCATGAGCGACATGGGGATCGAAATTGTAGGCGCCGCAGAAATAGTCTTCGGTGCCGGTGCCGCAGATGGTCGGGAACGCGCCGTCGCCGTCGATGAAGAATTTTATCTCGCCTTCGCCCCACCAGCCGTTGTTGTGGACGCCCCAGGCCATGTAGGTGCCGACATAGTGGCCGGCGCCCGCGACGCCATCGAGGATGGTGTAGGCCTCCTTGTAGGGCAGCGGATTGGTGCGGCGGAATTGCGCATGGAAATAGGCGCAGTCCTCGGGCACGTCGGTCAAGGTGTAGTTGATCTGGTAGTAGATCGTGATCTGCTCGTCGCTGCGGTTCTCCAGCGTGAAGCGCGCACGCTTGCGGAACGGCATTTCCCAGTAGCAGTTGAAGGCGCGGCCGGGATTGACGCAGACCGCGAGCGAGGAGACCTGCGCGAATTCCTCCCAGCCGCAGGCAAAGAAATCGCCGGCCGGACATTCCACGCTCGGCTGCTCCTGATCGTCCCAGTAGATGCGCAGGATCGAATGGCGCAGGCGCCCGCGCGCGAGCGTCATCCAGATCTGCTGGATCGCGCCCTGGCCCTCGATGTCGGCGAGCGTGAAGGTCGTGCCGGGCTCGATCTGAACATAGGGCGAGACCTTCCAGCCCTGGCCGAGATCGCGCGCCTGACGCGCGGCCGTGCCGTCGACGGACATGCCGCCCTTGCCCTTCTCGCCCGAAAAATTCTCCGGACTGATCGACCGCGTCAGCGCATTCGACAGGCGCGACAGGTTGCCGAGATGCATGCCCAATCCGGAAAAATTCATGATGTCCTCGACCTGGGGTGAGCGAGGCCTCGATATATCGCTCTCCAATCTACCAAAAGATGAAGCCGCGCGCGGAAAGACGCCATGTCCATGTTCGTAGCCCGGATGGAGCGTAGCGTAATCCGGGATTCTTTCCGCACGGGCGGTCGTGCGATGCGGTTGGTTTGGCACCGGATTGTGCTGCGCTCCATCCGGGCTACGGGTCTGGTTGCGAGCCGGCTCAAGCGACGCGATACTCCCTGAACTTCTCGCGCAGCGCCGACTTCAGCACCTTGCCGGTGCCGGTCATCGGGAACTCGTCGAGGAATTCGACGGCGTCCGGCATCCACCAGCTCGCGATCTTCGGGCGCATGTGGTCGAGCAGCGTCTTGCCGTCGACCGTCGCACCCTTCTTGCGTACGACGAGGAGCAGGGGACGCTCCTGCCATTTTTCATGCGCGATGGCGACGACGGCTGCTTGCAGCACGTCGGGATGAGACAGTGCGATGTCCTCGAGCTGGATCGAGGAGATCCATTCGCCGCCCGACTTGATCACGTCCTTGGAGCGGTCCGTCAGCGTGACGTGGCCCTGGGGGTCGATCACGGCCATGTCGCCGGTGATCAGCCAGCCGTCGCGGTCGAGGCCCTCGTCGAGCTTCATGTAGCCGGAGGCGACCCACGGCCCGCGGGCGCGTAAGTGGCCGACGGTCTTGCCGTCGCGCGGCAGCTCAGCGCCGGCATCGTCGACGATGCGCAGGGCGGTACCGAAACACGCGCGGCCCGAAACCTGGCGCCGGTCGAACTTCTCCTTGTCGCCGAGATGCTCCGAGCCTGGCCTCAAGCCCGGCATCGAGCAGCCCAGCGCTTCGGTCATGCCCCAGGCCTGGATGTAGTCGACGTCGTAGTCGCGCTTGAGCTTCTCGACCATCGCACGCGGCGGCGCCGAGCCCGACGACAACGTTGCGCGCAGAGTGGAGAATCTGTTGCCGGTGCGTCCGAGCCAGTCGAGCAGGATCAGCCAGAAGCTCGGCACGCCCGCCGACAGCGTCACCTTCTCGCCTTCGAGCAATTCATAGAGCTTGTCCGGCTCGTAGTTGCGGCCGGGCAGCACCAGCTTGGAGCCGGTGTAGGGCGCGGTGAACGGCATGTTCCAGCCGTTGCCGTGGAACAGCGGCGCCATCGGCATCATGACCTCGCGCACGCCTTCGACATGGCCGGGCAGGAAGTCGAAATTGCAGCAGGTCATGGTCTGCAGGATCGCGGCGCGGTGCGAGTAGATCACGCCCTTGGGATTGCCCGTGGTGCCCGAGGTGTAGCAGATGGTGGAGGCGGATTTCTCGTCGAACTCCGGCCAGGCGAAGCCGGCGTCGTTCTCCTTCTCGAGCAGCTCCTCGTAGCAATGCACGTTGGCGAGCTTGGTCTCCGGCATCCGCTCGCGCGAGGACATCACGACATAGGCCTCGACCGTTTTCAGTTGCGGCGCGATCGCTTCGACGATCGGCAGCGTGGCGCGGTCGACGAACAAGAGGCGGTCTTCGGCGTGGTTGATGATGTAGACGAGCTGCTCGGGGAATAGCCTGGGATTGACGGTATGCAGCACGTAGCCCATGCCGGGGGCCGCGTAGAACATCTCGAAATGCCGGTGTGTATTCCAGGCGAGCGTGCCGACGCGGTCGCCTTGCTTCATGCCGAGCCGTTTCAGCGCCAGCGCCATGCGCTTGATGCGCGGATGGGCGTCTGCATAGGTATAGCGATGGATGTCGCCCTCGATCTCGCGCGCGACGATTTCCGCTTCGCCGTGATAATCGGCGGCGTACTGGATCAGGCCGCTGATCAAGAGCGGCATGTCCATCATTAATCCCTGCATGGTCTCCTCCGGATGCCGCGTCGTTGCGCGGCTTAAGGCTTGTGATTTGTACTGGAGGTTAGCGGAACGCCGCGCGGCGTTCACGCAAAAAGCGTGCGACGCGATTGCGTGCGTCACTTTTTCGGGGCTAAGTGAGTGCGCTGCCGGCGAAGCAGCGTCCGCCGTGGAGGAAATGGATGTCAGCGGAAAGACACAAGACCGGTACAGCCGGCGCACCTACCGTCGATATTTCCGCACTCCGTTCGCGCTATCGCGACGAGCGCGATCGCCGTCTGCGCGCGGAGGGCAAGGCGCAGTATGTCGAGGTCACCGGAGAGTTCGGCCGCTATCTCGACGATCCCTGGGCCGATCCCGGCTTTGCGCGCAAGGCCGTCAGCGAAGACACCGAAGTTCTCATCGTCGGCGGCGGCTTCGGCGGGCTGCTCTGCGGCGCGCGGCTGCGCGAAGCCGGCATCGGGGATTTTCGCATCGTGGAAAAGGCCGCCGATTTCGGCGGCACCTGGTACTGGAATCGCTATCCTGGAGCGGCCTGCGACACCGAGAGCTACATCTACCTGCCGCTGCTGGAAGAGACCGGCTACATGCCGGTGCGCAAATACGCGCGAGCGCCGGAGATCTACGAGCACTCCCGCCGCATCGGCCGCCACTTCGATCTCTATGAGCGCGCGCTGTTTCAGACCGTGATCTCGCGCATGACCTGGCAGGAGCAGGAGGCGCGCTGGCTGGTCGAGACCGATCGCGGCGACCGCATCCGCGCGCGCTTCGTCATTCTCGCCGGCGGCCCGCTGAGCCGCCCGAAGCTGCCGGGCATCCCCGGCATTGAAAGCTTCAGGGGGCACAGCTTCCACACCAGCCGCTGGGATTACGCCTACACCGGCGGCACCGCCGAGGGTGGCCTCACGGGCCTTGCCGACAAGCGCGTCGGCATCATCGGCACAGGCGCCACGGCGGTGCAATGCGTGCCGCATCTCGGCCGCTCCGCGAGGGAGCTCTACGTCTTCCAGCGCACGCCATCGGCGATCGGCGTGCGCGACGACCGGCCGACGGATCAGGCCTGGGCGCAGGGCCTCAAGCCTGGCTGGCAGCGCGAGCGCATGGACAATTTCACGGCGGTGATCTCGGGCGAGCCGTTCGAGCGCGATCTGGTGCAGGACGGCTGGACCGGTCTCCTCGGCGAGATCCTGCTGGCGCCGCGACGGCAACCGCAGCCGGTGACCTCGATGGAGGAGGCGCTGAAGGTCATCGAGCAGGCCGACTATCGCAAGATGGAGGAGATCCGCGCCCGCGTCGATGCGGTGGTGAAGGATGAGGCAGCAGCTGCGGCGCTCAAACCCTGGTACAAGGCGTTCTGCAAGCGGCCGTGCTTCCACGACGAATATCTCGACACCTTCAATCGTCCCAACGTGCATCTCGTCGACACCAAGGGGCAGGGCGTCGACCGCATCACGGAGAATGCCGTCATCGTTGACGGCAAGGCCTACGAGCTCGACTGCCTGATCTATGCCAGCGGCTTCGAGGTCGGCACCGACTACGCCCGCCGCATGGGCTTCGAGGTCCGCGGCCGCGACGGCATGAGCCTGTCCGAGCGCTGGCGCGACGGCGTCAAGACCATGCACGGCTTCTACAGCCGCGGCTTTCCGAACTGCTTCCTGATCGTCACCGTTCAGGCCGGCCAGAGCGCCAACTTCCCGCACATCATCGACGAGCAGTCGCAGCACATCGCCTATGTCATCGACCAGGTGCGCAAGCGCGGCGCCAGGACGCTGGAGCCGACCCTCGCCGCCGAGAACGCCTGGGTCGAGGAGGTCGTCAAGGCCGCGATCGGCCGCCAGACCTATCTCGCCGAATGCACGCCGGGCTATTACAACAACGAAGGCGTGTTCGATCCCATTGCGGCAAGAAACAGTCAGTACTGGCGCGGTCCGGTGGCCTTCCTGCGGCTGCTCGACAAATGGCGCAAGGAGGGCAATCTGGACGGTCTGGAATTGACCTACGGGACCGCGGCCGAGGCCCGGGCTTGAGCGGCATGATCCCGGCACCATCAGGCGCCACGCGGCTCCATGTCATCGTCGGCGATCCCATCGCGCAGGTGCGTTCGCCGGCTGGCGTGAGCGCCGCCTTCGCCGCGCGGGGGCACGACGCCATCCTCATGCCCGTTCAGGTGGCACCGGTGGATCTGCCCGACTTCCTCTCGGTGGCGACGCGGCTGAAGAACCTCGACGGCATCGTCGTGACCATTCCGCACAAATTCGCCTGCTACCAGGCCTGCGCGAGTGCGACGGCGCGCGCGCATTTCCTGAAAACGGTGAACCTGATGCGCCGGCGCCCCGACGGCGCATGGCATGGCGACATGGTGGATGGTCTCGGCTTCGTCGGTGCCGCGCGGGCCAAGGGGATCGACCCCGCGGGGATGCGGGCGCTGCTTGTCGGCGCGGGCGGTGCGGGCTCGGCGATCGCGCTCGAGCTGGTCGAGGCCGGGGTCAGCGAGCTGGCCATTCATGACAGTCTGACCGAGCGCCGCGACGCACTGATCGGCCGGCTCAACGGCCTTCGCAAAGCGCCCGTGCGCGCCGGCACCGGGGATCCCCAAGGCTTCGATTTTGTCGCCAATGCGACGCCCGCGGGGATGAAGGATGGCGATCCGCTGCCGGTCGATACGGCGCGGCTTGCGCCATCGGCCTATTGCGGCTGCGTCATCACCAAGCCCGAAATCTCGCCGTTCATCGCAGCAGCCCGAAAGCTCGGCTGCGTCACGGGCACCGGCACGGACATGTACCAGCAGCACCAGAGCATCATGGTGGATTTCCTGCTGGGAACGGACGAGGCGTGACCGCTTCTGTCAAGGGCCTTGCCTGGATTGATTGGTGCCGTCGGGACTTGAGCGATGGCGACTGACGTAGGATCATGCACCCCGCGCGAGCCGGTCGCGCAGCAGCAAGAGGAACGTGCAATGATCAAGGGCAGGACAGTCGCGACAGCAGTGATTGGCGCGGCCGCGCTGCTACTCTCTCTGCCCATGGCCGAGGCCGCCACGTGCGGCAACGGGCCCGGCGGGTTCGAGGCCTGGAAGCGCGAGTTCAGCGCGGAGGCGCAAGGAAAGGGCATCGGCCAGACCGCGCTCTCGGCGCTGATGCAGACCAATTACGCCAGCGCCACCATCGCCGCCGACCGCGGCCAGCGCAGCTTTTCGCTGACGCTCGACCAGTTCCTGGCCAAGCGCGGCGCCACCACCATCGTCGCCAAGGGACGGCAGCTCAAGCAGTCGCAGGCCGCCCTGTTCGCCTCGATCCAGCAGCGCTATGGCGTTCCGCCCGGGCCGCTGATCGCGATCTGGGGCATGGAGACTGGCTTCGGCAGCCAGCGCGGCAACCAGAACATGCTGTCGTCGATCGCGACGCTGGCCTATGACTGCCGCCGTCCCGAGTTCTTCACCGACCAGCTCTATGCCGCGCTGAAGCTGATCGACCGCGGCACGCTGTCGGGATCGACCCGCGGCTCCATGCATGGCGAGGTCGGCCAGACCCAGTTCATGCCCAAGAACATCCTGGCCTATGGCACCGGCAATCTCGAGGTCGCCGCCAACGCGCTGAACTCGACTGCGAACTTCCTGAAGGCCCATGGCTGGCGTGCGGGAGCCGGTTACCAGCCGGGCGAGCCGAATTTCGCCGCCATCGAGGCCTGGAATGCCGCCGGCGTCTATCAGAAGGCGATCGCCCTGATGGGCCGGCAGATCGACGAGGGTGGAGGGGCGGCCGCCTCGCGCTGACAGAGCCCGCTTTCGAGCGTCGTCTTCGCTCGAAAGCGCTCCTGCTCAGCAAGGCGTGATGCGTCGATGCGAGAAAGTTGTTGCCATCAGGAACTGACGGCACGAGGTTTGCTTTGATCAGGTTCGGGGCTGGGCATGAGGAGACTCAACGATGGCAACCCAGATCGTGATGGACCAGACTGGCGATACGCGCCACGAGTTTGATCCTGGCAATGCCGAAGCGCTGGCGCGGGCCGAACAGCGTTTTCGGGAGCTGACCGGAGCCGGCTTCACCGCCGCCTACCGCACCGGGCCCGGCGAAGTGACCCGCATCAAATCGTTCGACCCGACCGCGCACGAAACGCTGTTCTATCCCCGCCTGGTCGGCGGCTGATCTGAGCTGCTCATGTTCGCGGCACTCTGGTTCCGCGCGCCCGCGCGTGCCCGTCTGCACGCGCTGCGCGAACTCTACCGGCGCTTCTTCGGCGAGAATACGCCGGATGCGCGCGGGCGCCGGCTTTTGGCCGAATGGCTGACGCCGGAGCAGCGCGCGCAGTTCGAGCAGCACCGGTATTTCGACGTCATCGGTTGCGATACCGGCAAGCGGTATCGCATTCACTACGGCACGGCCGCCAATGTCCATGAGGTCGACGAGGCCGGTCGCGCGACAATGGGATGGTGCTTTGTCCCCACGGGCTTTCTCGTGCCCGGCGACGTCATGCTCGCGCAGAAGATCGCGCTCGAGACGGACGAAAAGGGAGCGCTCGCGCTCGCCAACAGGTTTCCGCCGGCGACGCATTCAGAACATTTCTACCGGCGGCCCTTCTAGGACGCAGGGGTACTCACGAGAACGCGTGGCACTCAGTAATGCGTGGTGCGATAGGCATCCAGCGCATGCGCCGCGAAGACGCCGACGCTGCAAAGGGCGAGAAGGGCGGAGATCACCTCGATCATAGCTCATCCTCCCCTAGCGGCTGGGCGACGAGTTGCTGGCAGCAGGCGTAATCGTAGATGAGGTCGAGAAGGAATTGCATGGTAGCCGTCCCTGTATTTATTTTGACAACGACTTAACCGGCCATCTGTTTCAGGCGTGTTTCGTCGCACAGGGAAAGGGGTTTCGCGGGGAACCCCGGGCTGGTTTGTGCACCGCAGAGCCGCTACATCTCGCATTTAGTTAATCTTTGAGCCGCCCGCGCACGGCGGGGCGGTGCATGACATTGCGAGGCAAAATCATGGCGCAGGTCGAGTGGTTCGACGATCTCACCATCGGAATGCGGTTCAAATCGCCCGAATTGGTGGTCACCGAAGCGGACATCAAGCGCTTCGCGGCCGAGTTCGATCCGCAGCCGATGCATCTCGACCATGAGGCCGCCAAGGCGACCCTGTTCAACGGGCTCGCTGCCTCTGGATGGCACACCGCCGCCATGGCCATGAACCTGGCGATCCAGACCCGCCCCTTCGGCCCGCATCCGCTGATCGGTGCCGGCGTCGACGGGCTGCGCTGGACCATGCCGGTACGGCCCAACGACCGCCTGCACCTGGTCGGGGAAGTGATGAGCCTGACGCCCTCGAAATCGAAGCCGCAGGGCATCGCGTTGGTGAAGTGGACCATGTTCAACCAGAACGGCGAGGAGGTTTACACCTTCACGCCGATCGCCATCGTGCCGCGGCGCGCCTAGGGCGCGAGCCGCGCGCCTTGCCCGCCGGCTGAAACCCTTGCGGGTCGTCGGCAGAGGTGGTCATCTCGGCGTGGGGAACACGCTGGAGGCCGACATGAAGCGAGTCTTTCTTGCCGCCGGATTAGTCGCTGGCGTCATGGGCGCAGCCGCCTTGAGCGGGGGACCTGCGCTGGCGCAACAATCGAAGGTCGGCGACTGGACCATCGAGAAGCGCACGCAGGACACGCATTGCAATGCGAGCCGGGGCTACAAGGACAAGGAAGACGAGAACCGCGACTACGTCATCGTCATCACCTATTCCGACAAGGCCATCGTGATCGTGATGATCTATGACGGCTGGGAGTGGGACAAGGTCGGCGAGATCCTCCGCGCCGATGTCGGCACCGACGATGCCGACATCATGAAGAAGGCGAAGTGGGAGGTCATGGACAAGACCACCGTGCGCGGCATCTTCGAATACGACCAGTCGATCATGGATCGGCTCTCGAAGGCCAAGCGGCTCACGCTCGACTTCGAGGATGACGAAGACGACAGCATCGAGATGCAGATCCCGCGCGCCGGCGAGGCGCTCGCCGCGCTGAAGTTCTGCGAGGAGAACCGGAAGTAAACTGTCGGCTCAGGCACAGCTGCCGTAGTGTGGGCAAGGCCGCGCAAGCGGCGTGCCCACCATCTTCCGAATTGGTGGGCACGCTACGCTCTGCTCATCCTGCGAGAGTTGATGGCGAGGCAAGCGCTCGCCGCAACGGGAATTGGTGGCAACAAAGCGCGCGAGCGGCGCGCGCGTGATCCAGTCCACACAGCGCGGTTGCTGTTCGCATTAATCCTAGTCTTTGGCAAAAACGTCCAAGCCGCATCCTGCGGTTGCCATTACGCAAGGACGATGTTCGATATTCCAGCATTGCGCTGTCGCATCTTTTTCTCGTCCCGGGCGGCGATTGGCCGGCCTGTTCCTTCCACCATCCTTGTTATATGCGCTCGCCCGTCTCGTCAGCGGGGCAGCGTGCCGTTCGCATCGTCGCTCCGATGACGATCCTGCAGGCAGGCCGGTTCTCCTCGCTGGTCGGCGAGATCTACGATGCAGCGGCAGACCCCGCGCTGCGTGGCGCCGCATTGGAGCAGGTTTCGAATTTCGTCGGCGGCTGTGCCGCGACGATCCTGTCCAGGGATTCAGCCAGGCTCTCCATCGAGATTCACCAGCATTTCGGCGCGGATGCAAGGTTCCGCCAGCTCTATCGCGACCGCTATGTCGAGCTTGATCCGCTGCTCGACCGCCACTTCGATCTCGCAACCGGGCGTACTGTCGGCGTGACCGACATCATGCCCCATTCCGACTTCGTGGCGACCAGCTTCTATCGCGAGTGGGTGGAGCCGCAGGGCGCGACGGACCTGGCGACCGTCACGCTCGAGCGATCGCACGCGCGCGTCACGATCCTGCAGGTGTTGCGTCACCGTTCCCGCGGGCTCGTCGACGAGACGATGCGCGAGCGGATGCGGCTGCTCGCGCCTCACATCCAGCGCTCGCGTGCCATGGGCCGCCAGATCAGGGCGCGTTCGCATACCGTCGACGATCTCGCTGATGTGCTGGACGGACTGAGCACGGCGATCTGCCTGCTCGACGCCGAGGGCCGGGTCGTGCATGCCAACGCGGCGTGCCGTCAGCTCTTCGCGGATGCGGATCTCTTCGCGATGATCGGCGACAGGATCGTTGCACGCAACACCCAGGCCGACAAGATATTCCGCAGCCTCTCCGAAATCTTTGCGAGCGCCGAGAACGACTCGGCCCGTAGCCGTCAGATCAATCTGGTCACGTCGTCCAACGGACATCATTATCTGCTCCATGCCTTTCCGTTGAAGCGGGAAGGGCATGCGCCGCGGGATATGGCTACGACCGTGCTCTTTGTTCAGAGGGCCACGATGCTGCCGTCGCTGGTGCCCGATGCGATCGCGGCCGCGTTTCGGCTAACGCCATCCGAATTGCGCGTGCTGATGGCCATCGTCGAGATCGGCGGCGTTCCCGACATCGCGGCCAGGCTCGGCATTGCCGAAACGACGGTGAAGACGCATCTCGGCCGGCTGTTCGAAAAGACCGGCGCCGGCAGGCAGGCCGATCTCGTCAAGATCGCCGCCGGCTTCGCTGTGCCGTTCGCGCAGCCGACCAGCAGCAGCGACGACGTGGTGTGATCCATTTCACAGCGCAAGCTGTGCGCTCGCGCAATCTCAATGCATTGTGATGCACGCGGCTTCCAGGTCCTCCGAACGCAGGACGCGGGTCGCTTAGGACTTTCGTATATGGCGCCACGCGAAGGAGAGCAGCATGCGTAACGGAGGCAATGCGCGATGCGTATCGAGCGCGGGCGCGGCGGGACCTCGGCGCATCGCCGGACTTTGTTTGTCGGTTGGAGATATTGCAGTGAGCGGCAAGAACGATTTTTCCATTTTCAACGTTTCAACGGACGACATTCCCGAAGACGAGCGCGTGCCGCTGCTGCGCGAATTCTACTGCCGCGGCGTGTTGAAGGCGGAGGTCGAGGCCAGGGACGGAAAGCCGGCCGCGGCGAGCTTCACCTCCCACGTTCTGCCGGAAGCCCAGTTGCTGATCGGAGGCATGTGCGGCGCGCGGGTCATTCGAACGAAGCAGCTGATCGCCGATGGCGACGACAGCCTTGCCCTGATCGTGAACCGGTCCGGCGTTCTCGGGATATCCGAGCGAGGCCGCGATCTGAAGCTTCACGCCGGAGAGGCGGTCCTGACGAGCGCGGAGGACGTCACCACCTTCGAGCGGCTGTTGCTGGGAAGCGGTTTCTCGCTGCGTGTGCCGAGACGCGTGCTGGCTCCGATGATCGTCGACGTCGACGATGCGGTGATGCGGGTCATTCCGGAGGACACGACCGGTCTGCGGCTGCTCGTCGACTACGCCATTGCGCTGGTGCACGAGCGGGCGCTGGCGGTCCCTGCGATGCGCCAGCTCGGCGTCGCCCATCTGCACGATCTGCTGGCGCTCGTTCTCGGTGCGACGGATCATGCCCGGGACGTGACCGGACGGCGCGGTGTCAAGGCGGCGCGGCTGCAGCGCGCGAAGTTCCTCATCGCCAACAATTGCTGGCAGCAGGACCTGTCCGTGGCCAGCGTCGCGCAGGAGCTCGGCGTGACGCCGCGCTATCTCCAGCGATTGTTCGAGGCCGACGGCAAGACCTTCTCGTCCTTCCTCACCGAGCAGCGCCTCAAGCGCGCCCATCGCATGCTGCGCGAGCCGGATTTCGCGGCGCGCCCGGTGAGCTCGATCGCCTATGACGTCGGCTTCGGCGATCTCTCTTATTTCAACCGCTGCTTCCGGCGGGCCTACGGCGCAACGCCGAGCGATGTCAGGAGCGGCGGCGCGTTCTAGCCGCTGCGACTGAAGTCCCGCCAGCCGTCGATTTCAATCAGCGAAAGGGATTTGACATGATCCTTGATCAAGGAGCCATGACCGCGAAACGTGCGGTCTATCGCAGCCTCGTTCTCGCAAGCCTGTTGCACGGATCGCTTGCCCTGGCGGGAACGCCCGACGAGATCCGCGTCCCCGGCGAGATTCCCGGCGCTGCGCTCCACGCCGAGGGCGCGCAGATCTACGAGTGCCAGCGTGATGCCGAACACCAGCTCGTGTGGCAGGCGCGCGAGCCGGCCGCCGCGCTCATGGATGGCGACAATTCGGTGGGGCGCCACTACGCGGCCCTGCATTGGGCCGCGGTGGATGCGCGCACGCTGGTGTGGGAGCACAAGGACGGCAGTGCGGTGAAAGCCAGGATCGTGGCGCGCGCGGCGGGCCGCACCGGCGACGATCTTCCCTGGCTGAAGTTCGGCGTCGTCACCCAGACCGGCAACGGCCTGTTCTACGGCGTGACTCACGTCCAGCGCATCAACACGCAAGGCGGGATGGCGACGGGGCCGTGCACCGAGCCGGGCGCCTATCGCAGCGTGCCGTATTCGGCCGACTACGTGTTCTGGCGCGCCGAGTAAGTGG
This sequence comes from Bradyrhizobium sp. KB893862 SZCCT0404, assembly GCF_018130885.1. Taxonomy (NCBI): domain Bacteria; kingdom Pseudomonadati; phylum Pseudomonadota; class Alphaproteobacteria; order Hyphomicrobiales; family Nitrobacteraceae; genus Bradyrhizobium; species Bradyrhizobium sp. KB893862 SZCCT0404. The sequence continues at coordinate 487,462 of NZ_JAFCLT010000004.1, read as the reverse complement.
TGACGCCGCGTCTCGTGCGTTGAGTTGGAGTGTGGAATGCGCCGTTTCTTCTTTGATCTCCTGGTCGACAATGTCGTGAAGATCGATCCGGGCGGCATGGTCTTCGAGCAGCCCAAGGCGACGTTCGTCGTGGCCGACGAGATGGCGCGGCATCTCTTCGTCTGGCGTGACGATCTGCGCGATCGCGACGCCTGGATCCGCGTGCGTGATGCGGGCGGCCGCGAGATCTACCGTGCCGCGGTCTGGGCGGAGAGCGCCGAGAAGGCGGGCTGGGACCAGGCGTGAGCGGCAAGGCCGTGTGGCAAGTCTGCATCAGGTCCTGACGACGCGCATTCGGTTCGTTCTGGGCCGAGAGCCGGTCGCATCCGTCCAAGTCGGAAGCGACGCTCCTTTCTACCTTGGCGATCAGCGAATCCCAATTCGCATGAGTTGGCCTCCTTCGATCGAGGGAGGCGCGCCGCGTCGCGTCCGTGCCGCTTCGTGGTTTCGATGAAGGAATGAGGGCAATGACGTTGAGGGTTCGGAGTGACGTGGTGCGACAGAGCTCGGTGTGGCGATCATTGCGCGTGCTCGCGCCCGCAGCTTTTCTCGCGCCGCTGCTCGTGGCCGAACGCGTAGAGGCGGCCTGCACGCCGGCGGCGCCTGTCAGCAATACGACGATTACCTGCTCCGGCAACAGTCAACAGAGTGCCAGTACCGGCTATGGCGTGGGCACCGAGCAAAACAACAACTATCAGATCGAGGCGGGCGCGAACGTTCATGGGAATGCCTTCGGCATCCTGAGCGGGAACAACAGCACCGTCGTCAACGCAGGCATGATCGATGGAAACAGCGCGGTTGGTCTGCAGGGCTCGGAGAATCTGAACGTATCGAACCTCGCCGGGGCCACGATTGCCGGCTTCCACGCCATCGTCGCGTCCTCGTTGAGCCTCACCAACGCAGGCACGATCAAAAGCGAGGCCGGCGGACGCGGCAGTGGCCTCGAGGTGAGGGGGGCGGTCACACTGAGCAATTCAGGCGGCATCGTTGGAGTGGGGCCCGACACGATCGGAATTCACGCGGACACGCTGAACGTGACCTCGAATACCGGGAGCATATCGGGTGATGCCATCGCAATCTCCGTTGACAGCTCTGCTGCCATCGTCAATGGCCTCAGCGGCAGGATCTTCGCGATCGGGGCCAGCGGCATAGCCATCTCGTCCGGGGCTTCCGGCACGGTGCGGCTGGACAATGCGGGCGAGGTTTCGGCCGCTTCGGCGGGCATCGCCGCGGGTACCGTGGTGGTTTCTTCGAACACCGGAACCATCGCCGGGATCGCGATGGGCATCCAGGGCGACAATGTCACGGTCGCCAACGGCAACGGCGGCAACATTCTGGCGACCGCTGTGAACGGCTCGGCCATCAATGCGCTGACGGCGAACGTCATGAATGCCGGCGGCATCACGGCCGACGCGACCGGCGGAATCGGTATTCTGGCCGGGGAGGTGCAGGTCACCGCGAACACCGGAGCGATCCGGGGCGAGGAGCATGCGATTTCCTCCGGGACCGGCGCCGTTACGGTCACCAACAATGCCGGCGGAACGATCAGCAGCACCAATGCCAATAGTGTGGCCATCCGCGCGGAGACGGACGCGATCGTCAGCAATGACGGGACGATCACCGGAGGGGGAGGTGCAATCGATGCACATGCGGGAAATGTGGTCCTGACCAATGGCGCCGCGAGCGTCATCTCCTCCAGCGGCAACGCGGTGTCGGCGGATGGCGACAACACGTTGGGCAAAGGCAACCTCACGATCGCCAACGCCGGCGTGATCCGCACCACCTCGTCCCTTGCCGGTGTGATCTTCGCCAACAATCTTGCCGACGTCACCAATTCGGGGACCATTGCCGGCGGCTCAGCCGGCATCGACGGCCTGAACGTCAAGCTGACGAACCTCGCCGGCGGCACCGTGACCGCACATAACAATGCGGTCTTCGCCGCGACCTCCGCCGCGATCACCAACGCAGGAAACATTACGGCCGACGGCAGCACTGGCGATGCCATTGTCGCCAATGCCGGAGACGTAACCCTGCGCAACAGCGGCACGATCACCGCGACCGAGTTTGGCGTCCACGCCGGCAACACGGCAAACGTGGTGAACAGTGGCACCATATCCAGCGGCTCGACGGTGATCTTTGCCAACACCGTCAACGTAATCAACACCGGGTCGATTTCGACGACGATCGGCTTCGGCATGAGCGGCGTCACCGTCAACCTCGACAATTCCGGAACCGTGATGGCAGACCGCGGCATCAACGCGATCCTCGGCAACGTCAACAACTCCGGGACGATCATCGGCCGGAGCGCCGCCATCAATGCCAACACCGCCAACGTGACCAACACAGGCCTGCTTCAGGCCTCGACGGCCAATGGCGACGGCATCCTGACGACGCAGGCCAATGTCAACAATTCGGGCACCATCATCGCCCGGCGCGGGATCACCTCGTCCGACGGATCGAATATCACCAACTCCGGCACGATCACCGGGACCGGGGGCGTCGCGATTCAGCTCTCCAACAGGGCCGACACGCTGACGCTGCTGCCGGGCTCGAAGATCAACGGCGTGGTCGACTTCGGCTTCGGCAATGACGTCGTCAACGTCAACCTCGCGCCGACCAGCAGGGTGTCGTCGCTGACGACGATCACCCTGCCGATCTTCAGAAATTTCAACGGCACCATCAACACGATCACGTCCGGAGGCGCCTTCAACGGTCCGTCGGTCGCCTCCGGCACCACGCTGGCGACGCTCGATCCGACGGCGCCGGCGCAGACCGACCGCACGCTGATGGATTTCACCGGTGGTGTCTCCTCGCTCGTGCAGGGCCGCCTGAACGGCGGCACCGCTTCCGCTGGCAGCAACATGATGGCGATGGCCTATGCGCCCGAGACGGCGCGGGCCGGTTCCTTTACCAAGGCGCCGCGCAGCCTCTGGACCGATCCGGCGCCGATCACGGTCTGGGCCAACTCGTTCGGCGGCCAACGCATTCAGGACGAGACGGCTTCGACCTTGCGTGCGAGCTCGACGTCATGGGGCGGGGCGATCGGCATCGACCGCAGGCTGCAGCCGAACTGGCTGGCCGGCGTGTTCCTCGGCGGCGGGCAGGGCGCGCTCTCGGTCGATCTCAACTCGCAGTCGGTCGACACCAATTACGTGTTTGCCGGCGCCTATAGCCGCTTCGAATGGGCTGCGCAGTTCTTCGACTTCACCATCCAGGGCGGCAATGCCGACAACCGATCGCGCCGCCTGGTGTTGAACAACGCCGTCGTCGGCGGCATGGAGACGGCGACCGCGAACTACAGCGGCTGGTATGTGAGTCCCGAGGTCGCCTACGGCTACAGGCTCAATATCGGCAACGGCTATGTGCTGACGCCGACGGCGCGGCTGCGTTATGTCGCCGGCCGCTTCGACGGCTACAGCGAAACGGGCTCTGCGCAAGGCCTGTCGGTCGGGGGCCGAACGCTGCAAGATTTCGAGGAGCGAGGAGAGGTGGATCTGTCGCGCGTGACCAGCGCTGCGGGCGGCGAGCTGAAGGCCAACGTCCATGGCGGCGTCATCGCGCTTCAGCGCGTCGGCGACACGGCCGTCAACACGGTGCTGCTCGGCCAGACCCTGTCCTTCGTCACGCCCGGCAGCCGCAGCACGGTCGGTGCCGTCGCCGGCTTCGGCTTCGACTACCGCACGACCACGAACGTGTCGGTGTTCGGCGCGGTCGAGGGCATGATGATGTCCGACCAGAGCCGCACCGGCACGGCGAAGGGTGGTGTTCGCGTCGCGTTCTGAGCCGGCACCAGCCCTGGCGGTCTGAACGCGGCGTCCGCCGGCCGGGCACCATCCGCCCGGCCGGCACCTCCTCCGATCGGAGGATGGCGCATGCTGTGGTTGTGCTATCGTCGGTGACATTGATCACTCGGGCGATTGACAGCGATGCAAGGACCTCGAAAGCTGCCGGACCTGGTCGAGTCCATCTACGACGCCGGGCTCGATCCCGCGTTGTGGAACAACGTCGTCACCGGCATCCGTGATTTCGTCGGCGGTCAGGCCTGCGGGCTGTTCTCCAAGGACTCCATCAGCAAGTTCGGCGTCACGCATTATTATTGCGGAGCGGATCCGCACTACATCCAGCTCTATTCCGAGACGCACTCGAAGTTCGACCCGCTGACGGTCCTGCCGCCGCACGGACGGATCGTGAGCATCCCCGATCTCGTCGATTTCGATGAGTACCGGCGCGGCCGCTTCTATCAGGAATGGATGCAGCCGCAGGGCTGCAGCGATGCTGCCAACGTCGTGCTCGACGCGTCGAACGCGAGCTGCCCGGTGATGATGACGGTGTTGTCGGGGCGGCGCATGGTCGATCCCGCGATGAAGCACCGTCTCTCGCTGATCGTCCCGCACGCCAGCCGCGCGCTGCTGATCAACCGCGCCATCGATGCGCGATTGACCCTGGCGACGGCGCTGGCCGACGTCCTCGACAATCTGGCCTCCGGCGTCTTCCTGCTCGATGCGTCCTGCCGGATGGTGCATGCCAATTCCGCCGGACATGATCTGCTCGCAGCCGCCGAAGTCGTGCGCTCCGTCGCCGGGCAGCTCGTGACCTGCAGCCTGGAGGCCAACCAGATGCTTCGCGAGGCGTTCGCGGCGCATAGCGAAACGGCCTTGCTTGCGGCGAGGGGGAACGCGATTCCGCTGCTCGCGCCGTCAGGCGAGCGCTACGTCGCGCATGTCCTGCCGCTGTCGTCCGTGCTGCGCAACGGCAGCGAGCGGGTCGCCGATGCCGTCGGCGCGCTGCTGCTGCGCAAGGTCTCGCTTCAGGGGCAGTCCTACGGCGAGCTGGTCGCGCGGACGTTCGATCTCACGCCGGCCGAGCTGCGCGTGTTCCTGTCGATCGTCGAGGTCGGCGGCGTTCCGGAGACGGCGGCAGCGCTCGGCATCGCGGAGACGACCGCGAAGACGCATCTGCACCGCGTCTTCGCCAAGACCGGCGTGTCGCGGCAGGCTGACCTGGTCAAGCTCGCTGCGGGCTTTGCCAATCCGCTCGTCAACTGAGCGGCACATCGTCGCCGGAGTTGAACCTTTTGCTTTCTCGATAGACTCACAGAGGCCGCCGGGCACGAACACATTTCGCCGTCTCCCTGCTTGACCTCTGGCTGTTCCGATGCCCCGACGTCCCAAACATTCCGAGCTGATCGAGAGCATCTATGACGCCGGTCTCCACCCTGAGTTGTGGAGCGACGTGATCGTCATGGTTAATGATTTCATCGGCAGCCGGGCCTGCGGACTGATCTCGAAAAATCCGGTGAGCAAATCAGGCGCGACGCATTTTTATTGCGGGGTCGATCCGCACTACATCCAGCTCTACGCCGAGACCTACGCCCAGTACGACCCGCTGGCGAGGCTCCCGCGCTACGGCGAGGTGCGCAACATCCCCGACCTCGTGGACTTCGACGAATATCGCCGCGGCCGCTTCTATCAGGAATGGCTGCGGCCCCAGGGCTGCGCCGACGTCGCCAACGTGGTGCTGGAGCAGTCGGCCTCGGCGTGTCCGATGCTGCTGACCGTGATCCCGGGCAGGGACATGCTCGATGCGGAGAAGCGGGCGCGGATGCAGTCGCTGGTCGCGCATACGAGCCGGGCCCTCCTGATCAACAAGGCCATCGAGCGGAAGCAGCAGCGCGCGATCGCGCTTGCCGATGTGGTGGACCGGCTCGCCGCCGGCGTCATCCTGCTCGATGCCGCCTGCAACATCGTCCACAGCAATCCGGCCGCGGAGGCGCTTCTGACTGAGGCCGATGTGTTGCAGTCGGTCTCAGGCCGGCTCATGGCGCGATCGTCCGAGGCGAACCGGGATTTGCGCGACATCTTTCGTGATGCCGGGCAGGTCGCCCTGGCGGCGGCTGCCGGCCGAAAGATCCCGCTGATGTCGCGCAGCGGTTCCTACCATGTCGCGAACGTCATCGCGCTGCCATCGCTGCTGCGCGAGGGGGCTGCGGACCGCTGCTCGGCCGTCGGCGCCCTGTTCGTCTGGCGGGCCGAGCTCGACGGCCGCTCGGGCGCCGGCCTCATCGACCGCACCTTCGACCTGACGCCTGCCGAGCTACGGGTCCTGCAGTCGATCGTCGCGGTTGGCGGCGTGCCGGAGACGGCGATCGCGCTCGGCATCGCCGAGACCACCGTGAAGACTCACCTGCATCGCGTCTTCGCCAAGACCGGCGTGTCGCGCCAGGCCGATCTCGTCAAGCTCGCCGCGGGATTTTCCAATCCGCTCGTGCACTGACGGCCGCCCGCCGTCGCAAACGAGTCGCGCCAGCGCGCGATAGGTTCAATCAGCAGCATCATTTGAAAGTTATCGCGCCTCATTCGATCGAATGACGCGATTGGCGGCGTTCTCTTCTAGAGACACGTCACACGATTTCTTGTGCGGCGGTCTCGATGTTCGTGTGAAGCAACTCACAGCGGGCGGAAGTCAATTCCGTCAGTCTCTCGTACCATTGAGAGGAGAGTGTCATGCGAATGGCGTCAGCTGGTTTCACCGCAGGGTTTCGCGGCATCGTCGCGCGCGTTGGTGCTGCCATTCGCAGTCAGCGCGAGATCGACGCGCGGCGCGCCTTGCAGCGCTATCGCCATTTGCTGGGCGAGCCGCGCGACACATTGCTTTTGAGTGAAGTCATTCCGGTCAGCAACGAAGAGGACATTTCAGGACATGCCAACCGATCTGATGCGTGCGAGCGCGCCGCCGGCCACTCTACATTCGAACGGGCGTAATGCCAACATCGTCGCGATCGCACTCACCGCGGCGCTCGTCACGCTTCAGTTGATCGGGTTGGCGATGCTGGAACGCTCCCACGCCCACGCCATGCATGTGTCCTTTCCGCGCGAGCCCGCCGTCTGCACCGAGAGCGCCAGCGCCGCGGTCTCGCACATCCCCTACGATTGAGCGGAGAACGGCCGTGCCCGATGTCACCACCCTCATGCTGCTCAGCGTCGCCGTGTTCGCCGGCGCCTTCGTTTCGGGTCTCTCGGGCTTCGCCTTCTCGGCGGTCGCAGGCGCGATCCTGCTCCGGGTGTTTCAGCCGCTCGAGGCAGTGCCGCTGATGATGGCGTGCAGCATCGGCGTGCAGGCGACCAATCTGTGGGCGCTCCGCCGCAACATCCGCTGGGAAGGCAGTCTGCTGCTGATCGTCGGCGGATTGATCGGCGTTCCCATCGCGGTGTCGCTGTTGCAGTCCACCGACACGCATCTGCTCCGGCGCGGCTTCGGCATCATCGTCTCGCTCTATGCGGCCTACATGCTGCTGCGGCCGACGCTGGTGACGGCGGGCGAGGCCGTCGGCCGCCACTGGGTCGCGCTGATCGGATTCGGGGGAGGGCTGGTCGGCGGCCTCACGGCGATGCCGGGCGCGATCCCGACGATCTGGTGCGACATGCGCGGCATGCCCAAGAGCGAGCAGCGCGGCCTGGTGCAGCCGTTCATCGCGGCGATGCAGGTGTTCGCGATCGCGCTGCTGGTCGGACACCAGGACCTGTCGTCGAAGGTCTTCGTCGATCTCGCGGTCAGCCTGCCGGCCCTGTTCGCGGGATCGGCGTTAGGGGTGATCGCCTTTCACAGGGTCAACGAGACGGTCTTTCGCAAGACCGTGCTCGTTCTGTTGCTGATCTCGGGGATATCCCTGATCTAGTGCCCGGGACTGGCGACTGAGCCCTGGACCGGCGCCGCGCTGATGTCGCTGCCGTGATGCACCAGCGGCTTGTTGCCGGTGACGGTCCGCAGCAGCACGTAGAACACCGGCGTCAGGAACAGGCCGAACACGGTGACGCCGATCATGCCGGAGAACACCGCAACGCCCATCGCCCGCCGCATCTCCGAGCCGGCGCCGGTCGAGAGCACCAGCGGCAGCACGCCCATGATGAACGCCATCGACGTCATCAGGATCGGGCGAAGCCGCAAGCGGCTGGCCTCGATCGCGGCGCGGATCGGCGTGCGCCCTGCGAATTCGAGCTCGCGCGCGAATTCGACGATCAGGATCGCGTTCTTGGCCGAGAGACCGACGAGCACGATGAGCCCGATCTGGGTGAAGACGTTGTTGTCGCCCTTCGAGATCCAGACGCCGAACATCGCGGCGAGCAGCCCCATCGGCACGATCATGATGATCGAGAGCGGCAGGGTCAGGCTCTCGTAGAGCGCGGCCAGCACCAGGAACACCAGCAGGATCGCCAGCGGGAACACCCAGAGGCCGGAATTGCCGGCGATGAACTCCTGATAGGTCAGGTCGGTCCATTCGAAGGCGAAGCCGGGCGGCAGCACCTCCGCCGCGATCCGCGTCGCCGCCTCCTGCGCCTGGCCCGAGGAGAAGCCGGGTGCAGCCGCCGCGTTGATGTCGGAGGACAGGAAGCCGTTATAGCGGATCGCGCGCTCCGGCCCCGCGCTCTGGCGGATCTTCAGCAGCGCCGACAACGGCACCATGTCGCCGGACGACGAGCGCACCTTCAACTGCCTGATGTCGTCGGCGCGGGCGCGGAACGGCGCGTCGGCCTGGACCCGGACCGAATAGGTGCGGCCAAACTTGTTGAAGTCGTTGACGTAGTAGGATCCGAGGTAAATCTGCAGCGTGTTGAACACCTCGGTCACGGGCACGCCAAGCTGCAGCGCCTTGGTGCGATCGATGTCGGCGAACAGCTGGGGCACGTTGACCTGGAAGCTCGAGAACACGCCGGCGATCTCCGGCGCCTTCTGCATCGCCGCCATGAAAGCGTTGGTCGCCTCGTTCAGCGCGTCATAGCCGAGACCGGCGCGGTCCTCGATCTGCAGCTTGAAGCCGCCGATGGTGCCGAGGCCGTTGACCGGCGGCGGCGGGAACATGGCGATGAAGGCTTCCTGGATGCCCGCATACTTCTTGTTGAGGTCGGCCGCGATGGCATTGCCGCTCAGGGCCGCGCCCTTGCGCTCGTCGAACGGTTTCAGCGTCGAGAACACGATGCCGGCGTTGGAGGAGTTGGTGAAGCCGGAGATCGACAGGCCGGGGAAGGCGACCGAACTCTCGACACCGGGCTGGGTCAGCGCGATGTCGCTCATCTTGCGGATCACCTCTTCGCTGCGGTCGAGCGTGGCGCCATCGGGCAGGCGGGCGAAGCCGACCAGATATTGCTTGTCCTGACCCGGCACGAATCCATCAGGCACCTGCTGGAACAGGAGTGCGGTCAGGCCGACGAGCAACACATAGAGGCCCATCACCGCGGCCTTGCCGGAGATCACCTTGGTGACCGTGCCGCTGTAATTCTCCGAGGAGCGCGTGAAGGCCTTGTTGAAGCCGCGGAAGAACCAGCCAAGGCCCTTCTCCATGACGATCGTCAGCTTGTCCTTGGGTTCGTTGTGTCCCTTGAGCAGCAGCGCCGACAGCGCCGGCGACAGCGTCAGGGAGTTGACGGCGGAGATCACGGTCGAGATCGCGATCGTCAGCGCGAACTGCTTGTAGAACTGACCGGTCAGGCCGGAGATGAAGGCCAGCGGCACGAACACGGCGATCAGCACCATCGCGATCGCGATGATCGGCCCCGACACCTCGCGCATCGCCTGATAGGTGGCATCGCGCGGCGACAATCCGGCCTCGATGTTGCGCTCGACGTTCTCGACCACGACGATGGCGTCGTCGACGACGATGCCGATGGCGAGCACGAGGCCAAACAGGCTGAGCGCGTTGATGGAGAAGCCGAACACGTGCATCACCGCAAAGGTGCCAACGATCGACACCGGCACGGCCAGCAGCGGAATGATCGAGGCCCGCCAGGTCTGCAGGAACAGGATCACCACCAGCACCACCAGCGCGATCGCCTCCAGCAGGGTGTGAATCACCGCCTCGATCGAGGAGCGCACGAACTGGGTGGGGTCGTAGACGATCTGGTAGGACACGCCCTCCGGCATGTTCTTCTTGATCTCGGCCATGGTCGCGCGGACGTTGTCGGAGATCTGCAGCGCGTTGGAGCCGGGCGCCTGGAAGATCGGGATCGCCACCGCCTGCTTGTTGTCCAGCAGCGAGCGCAGGCCGTATTCGGAGGCCCCGAGCTCTATGCGCGCGAGGTCGCGCAAGCGCACGACTTCGCCGCGGCTGCCGGTCTTGACCACGATGTCGCCGAACTGCTCCTCGTTGGCGAGGCGTCCTTCGGCATTGACCGAGAGCTGGAGGTCGATACCCCTAACGTTCGGGGAGGAGCCGACGACGCCCGCGGCGGCCTCGACGTTCTGCGCCTGGATCGCCTTGACGATGTCGCTCGCGGTCAGCCCATGCTCGGCCGTCTTCTGCGGATCGACCCAGACCCGCATCGAATAGTCGCCGGCGCCATAGAGCTGCACGTCGCCGACGCCGTCGATCCGCGCGAGGCGGTCCTTGACGTTGAGCACGGCGTAATTGCGCAAATACGTCATGTCGTAGCGGCCGTTCGGCGACAGCAGATGCACCACCATGGTGAGGTCGGGCGAGGACTTCTTGGTGATGATGCCGAGCTGGCGCACCACCGCGGGCAGGCGCGGCTCGGCCTGCTGCACGCGGTTCTGCACCAGCTGCGTTGCCTTGTCGGGATCGGTGCCGAGGCGGAACGTCACCGTCAGCGTCATCGCGCCGTCGGTGGTCGCCTGGCTCGACATGTACAGCATGTTCTCGACGCCGTTGATCTGCTCCTCGATCGGGGTCGCCACCGTCTCCGCGATCACCTTGGGATTGGCGCCGGGATAGGTCGCGCGCACCACGACGGAGGGCGGCACGACATCGGGATATTCCGAGATCGGCATCGCGAACAGCGAGATCAGGCCGGCAAGGAAAATCAGGACTGAGAGAACGCCGGCAAAGATCGGACGGTCGATGAAGAACTTCGAGAGATTCATGGCTTTGCCCCTGGGCAATATCGTGGTCGTCTCCCCACAGCTCCGCCGTCATTCCGGGGCGCGCGAAGCGCGAACCGGAATCTGGAGGTGATGTGGTCGGAGTTCAGTAACTTCGAGATTCTCAGGTGCGCAATTGCGCACCGTAGTTCGCGACTTCGTCGCGCCCCGGAATGACGTCAGGTATCAGCGTTGCACCACGTCCTGGTTGCTGTGGTTGGAAGCCTGCTGCCCGCGCGCGCCCATGGCCGCCACCTCGGTCTTGAGGAGGGCACCCGGTCGCACGCGCTGCAAGCCGTTGACGACGATGCGGTCGCCGGGCTTCAGGCCCGCAGTGACGATCCGCAAGCCATCCACCGCGCCGCCGAGCGTGATCGGCCGATAGACCGCGCGGCTGTCGTCACCGACCGCCATCACGAACTTCTTGTCCTGGTCGGTGCCGATCGCACGCTCGTCGATCATCACCAGCGTCTGCTGCGCCGGCTGGCCCATGCGCACGCGGGCGAACTGGCCGGGGATCAGACGCCCGTCGTCGTTCCGGAACACCGCGCGGACGCGGATGGTGCCGCTCTGGCCGTTGACCTGGTTGTCGATGAGCTGGATGTGGCCCTTGGCCGAGAGCCCGCCCGAGGTCGCCATCTCCACCGGGATCTGGTCGAGATTGCCGCGCTTGCCGGAGCCGTCCGCGATCGAGTTCAACGCGTGCAGCACGACCTCCTCATCCGCGTCGAACGAGGCGTAGATCGGATTGACCGAGACCAGCGAGGTCAGCACCGGGGAGGCGGTGCCGGCGGCGACGAGATTGCCGACGGTGACCTCGATCTTGCCGACGCGTCCGTCCACGGGCGCACGCACCTCGGTGTAGTCGAGATTGAGCTTGGCGGTCTGGAGCGTCGCCTCGGCGGCCTTCACATTGGCGATCGCCTCGCGATTGGCATTGTCGCGCTGGTCATAGTCGCGCCGGGTGACGACGGCGTTGCCGACGAGCTGCGCACCGCGCTCGAGTTCGCTCTGGGTGAACACGACGCGCGCTTTGGCAGCTTCGAGCTGGGCCGCGGCCTTGTCGACCTCCGCCGCGTAAGGTGCCGGATCGATCTTGAACAGCACGTCGCCGGATTTCACCAGCGCGCCTTCGGTGAAGTTGGCGGAGAGGATCGCGCCCGCCACGCGGGGACGAAGCTCGACACGCTGGATGGCTTCGAGCCGGCCGGAGAAATCGTCCCACAGCACGGTCTGCTTCGGCTCGATCAGCGCGACCGTCACGGGGACGGCCTGTTCAGCCGCGGCCGCCGTCGCGGTGGCCTGTGCGGCATGAAAGTAGTGGCCGGTCGCGATCGAGCCGGCTACGGCGAGGGCGCCCACGATGGCGGCGCCGCCGAGAAGGCGGCGGAAACGGCCGGCGCGGGAGGTATTTTGGGAGGGGGGCATTTACGCGCTCCAGATATGTAGTGTTCACTACAGATGTGGAGCTGGATATCGCAGCGCAAGATACTTATGTACCGTTCACTAAGAAAATTGTAGCCGCTTACCGCAAGAATGGGAAGGCGAAAGAGAAAATAAAGCGAGAACAAATAGATAGCATCAGGCGTTAATTGGGGCGAAGCGCCGATTCTGAGGAGACCGAAGTCATGGGCATGGGACGCCCCCGCGAATTCGACGCCGAAATGGCGTTGGACCAGGCGATGGAAGTGTTTTGGCGCCATGGCTATGAGGGCGCCACCATCGCTCAGCTCACCGAGGCCATGGGCATCAACCCGCCGAGCCTCTATGCCTGCTTCGGCAACAAGGAAGGCCTGCTGAAGGCCGCGCTCGATCGTTACACCAAGCTGCGCGGCGCCTGGATGGACGAGGTGGTCGCTGCCCCAACCGCCCGCGACGTCGCCGAGCGGATGCTGATGGGCATCGCCGACAAGCAGACCGATCCCGCCAATCCGCCCGGCTGCCTGCTCGTGCAGGGCGGCATCGCCTGCGGCACCGGCTCCGAGAACGTCCCCTTCGAGCTCGCCGCCCGCCGCGCCCAGAACGAAGACCAGCTCCGCGACCGCTTTGTCCGTGCCAAGGCGGAAGGAGACCTCAAGGAGAGCGCCGATCCCGCAGCGCTCGCGCGCTATGTCTCGGCCGTGTCGGTCGGCATGGGCGTGATGGCCTCCTCGGGTGCAGACCGCGAAGCGCTGCGGCAAGTTGCCGATGTCGCCGTGCAGGCAGTGGCAGCGCAGTCGGCCGACAGAACCTAGCTATCTCGCAGACAGCGACGGCGGTGGCACGAAGCCGCCGAACTCGCGCTCGATCAGTCCGGCCAGCGCGATCGTCGTGCGGTCCTCCAGATACGGCCCGATGATCTGCACCCCGACCGGCAGGCCGGACCGCGTGCGCTCGATCGGAACGGCGGTCGCCGGCAATCCGCAGGTCGAAGCGGGGTCGGCCCAGATGAAGCAGGCGTCCGAGTAGTTGTAGGGTGTGCCGTCGATGTCGAGCTGCCGCGCGTCGAACGGCTCGGACTGGTCCTGCGGAAAGGCCGGCACGGCGGCGGCCGGGTAGATCACCGCGTCGAACGCGCGGAAGAGCTGATACCACTTCTGTTGCAGCTGCAGGCGTGCGGCATCGGACGCGAGCCACTCGCGATGAAGCGCGCCCCAGCCGCGGGCGCGCTCGGCTTGCAGGCTGCGGTCGTCGGGCGAGAGTGCCGCCGCTGCGCCTTGCGCCTCGGCGAGAGCGGCCGGCGTCAGCCGCGGGCTGCGTGCGCCGTTGAGCAGCTTCATGTAGAGCCGCGCGGAGTCCGCAAGATCGGGCAGCGACGTGCTCGAACGTGCGACCCGAGCGCCCGATTTGTCGAGCCGGTCGGCCAGCCGCCCGATGGCTGAACGTACGGCGTCCCCCGTCGGCATCAGCGGATGCGTGTCGATCACGAGGATCCTGAAATCCCTGAGCTGGTCATGACGTGGCGCGGGCAGCGCGAGGCGATAACCGATGCCGTCGCGCGTCTCATCGGGGCCGGCAATCACGTCGAGCGACAAGGCGAGATCCGAGGCGGTGCGCGCCATCGGCCCGACGACGGCGAGATCGCCCTGGCCGGGGACGGGCAGTGCGGGCGGCAGGCTGTAGCCGCGCAGCGGGACGAGGCCGAGGCTCGGCTTGTGTCCGAACACGCCGCAGAAATGTGCGGGCACCCGGATCGAGCCGCCGATGTCCGAGCCGATCGACAGCGGACTGAAGCCGGCGGCCAGCGCCGCGCCGCATCCGCCCGACGAGCCGCCCGGCGACCGGCCGAGATCCCACGGGTTGTTCGTCGTGCCGTAGATCTCGTTGTAGCTCTGGAAATCCCTGAGGCCGATCGGGATGTTGGTCTTGCCGATGATGACGGCGCCTGCCGCCTTCAGCCGCGAGACGAGCAGGGCGTCCTCCGCCGGCCTGAAATCCCTGAAATGCGGAAAGCCCCACGTCGTCGGCAAACCGGCGACGTTGAACGGTTCCTTGAGCGTGACGGGAATGCCGAGCAGCGGCCGCCGCTCGCCGCGGTCAAGCGCGGCATCGGCGGCGCGCGCGGCGTCCCTCGCGCGGTCGAAATCGCGCACGACGATCGCGTTGATGGGCCCGTCGAGTGCCTCGATGCGCGCAATGGTGTGGTCGAGCAATTCCGAGGCGGAGATTTTGCGGGCGTGCAGGGCGCCAAGCAGCGTGCTGATCGAGCCGTAGTTCAGGTCAGCGGCGTCTGCGGTCATCATGAGCTCCATTGTGGCGGCTGAGACTCCGTAGCCCGGATGGAGCGCAGCGCAATCCGGGACCGGTCCCGCCGCGATGCGGGACCCGGATTACGCTGCGCTCCATCCGGGCTACGAAGCCGCAATTTGCGGGAGCATGCAATGTCGAGCGCGGGATGAGGAGACGGCGGAACGGGAACCAGACCTGTCCGCCGGTCGGGACGGGGGCGTGCATATTTGTAATCTAGGGGAGGCCGTCATGGCCGGGCTTGTCCCGGCCATCCACGCCTTGCTACGCGGCACGAAGAACGTGGATGCCCGGGACAAGCCCGGGCATGACGACCTCATTTGGGGTGGCGAAACGCGTCAAATTGCCGAGAGCTGGACTCAGGACGCTTCCTTCAGCACCGGCGAAGCCGCTTCCTCCGCCTTCAGCTCCTCGAGACTGCGATGCCTGGGCTCGATGCCCATCGCCCAGACCGTGATGATCTGCACCACCAGGAGACCGATCATCAGCGCCATCACGCCGGCGACGCCGCGCGACTCGAACAGCGAGACCACGAGGAACGGCGTGACGATGGTGGCGCCGCGTCCCAGCGTGTTGACGATGCCGGAGGCGCGCAGGCGGACCTCGGTCGGAAACAGTTCGGGGATGTAGATGCCGAACAGCAGCGCGACCAGGACGTAGATCGGCACGGTCAGCGCGAAGCCAACGGCCGGCAGCAGGATCGGATCCGAGATCATGGGATAGACGATGCCGAGCGCCACCGTGATCAGCGAGGCGCCGATGATGGTCGGCTTGCGGCCCCAGCGGTCGGCGGTCAACGCACCGATGGCCGAGCCGATCGGCGCGCCGAGCGCCATCAGCAGCGAGTAGCCGAACGAGGTCGCAACCGAGAGGCCCTGCTTGACGAAGAACACCGGCAGCCAGGTCACGAAGCCGTAAAGGAGCGTGTTGATCGTGATCAGGCAGACCGAGCCGACGATCATCCGCGACAGAAGGGGCGAGGTGAACAGCGTGCCGAGATCGGCGGCGACGGGCACTGAGGTGACGGGCGCGGGCGCCGGCAAGGGCTGGCCTTGCGCCGCCTCCTTCTCGATGGCCTGCATCAGCGCTTCCGCTTCAGCGGTGCGTCCCACCGCCTCCAGCCAGCGCGGCGATTCCGGCAGCGACTTGCGCATGTACCACACCACGAGCGCGCCGACGCCGCCGAGCACGAACATCGAGCGCCAGCCGAATTGCGGCACCAGCACGGAAGCAATCAGCAGCGCGACGGGCAGGCCGGTGACGACGCAGACGGTGGTGAAGCCGAGCCATTTGCCGCGGGTGCGCGCGGGCACGAATTCCGTCATCGTCGAATAGCCGACGACGTTCTCGGCCCCGAGGCCGACGCCCATCACGAAGCGGCAGGCGATCAGGAAGGCCATGTTCGGCGAGAACGCCGCGGCGAGGGAGGCGAGACCGAAAAGCAGCAAATTGAATTGATAGGTGAAGCGGCGTCCGTAGCGGTCGCCGAGGAAGCCGGTGCCGAACGATCCCAGCATCATGCCGACGAAGGTCGCGGAGATGAAGGCGGCGTTCTGGGCGAGGGTCGAAAAGCCCGTCTTCAGCGTCACGCTGAGCACGGTCCCGGCGATGTAGATGTCGAACCCGTCGAAAAACATGCCGATGCCGATCAGCAGCATGATGCGGCGATGGAATGGTCCGATCGGCAGCCGATCCAGACGGCCGCCCGCGTTCACCGATGTCGACATATACGCTCTCCCTTGACTGTTCGTTCTGGTTGATGCGGCCCGCCTTCTCCGGGCGATCGGCCGCTCCTGGTCTCTGTCAGTTCAGTCGCTTCTGGTTGGCCGTGTCGCGGTACCAGTCGAACGGCTGCTCGTGCGTCGCGACCATCACGCTCTTGGTGTTGAAATGGTCGTTGAAGCTCTCGGTGCCGCATTCGCGCCCGATGCCGGAATCATCCACGCCGCCCCAGGGCGAGGCCGGGTCGAGCCGGTGGTGATCGTTGATCCAGACGATGCCGGCCTTGACCGATGCGGCAACGCGATGCGCACGGGCGACGTCGCGGGTGCGGATCGCGGCGGCAAGGCCGAACGGCGAGTCGTTGGCAAGCCGAAGCGCATCGGCTTCGTCCTTGAACGGCGTCACCGAGGTGAACGGGCCGAACACTTCCTCCTGGAAGATGCGCATGTCGGATTTGACGTCGGCGAACACGGTCGGCTCGACGAAATAGCCGTTGTCGTGGCCCGGCACCTTCGCGGCAACGCCGCCGGTGACGAGACGCGCGCCGTCGGCGTGGCCATAGCCCACATAGCTGAGAACGCGGTCGCGCTGTTTGGCCGAGATCACCGGACCCATCTGGGTGGCGGGATCGAAGGGATCGCCGACGCGGATGGTGCGGGTCTTGGCCTGCAGCTTCTCGACGAACTCGTCGTAGATCGAGGCCTGGACGATATGGCGCGAGGCGCAGACGCAGGTCTGGCCTGCGCCGATGAACGCGCCGAACGCGGCATAGTTGACGGCGCGGTCGATGTCGAAATCGTCGAACACCATGACCGGCGTCTTGCCGCCGAGCTCCATGGTCTGATGCGCAAACACCTTTGCGGCGGCGCTGCCGGCGATGCGGCCGGCCTCGGTGCCGCCGGTCAGGACCAACTTGTTGATGTCGCCATGCTCGGCCAGCATCTTGCCGGCATTCTGGCCAAGGCCAAGCACGATATTGAAGACGCCGGGCGGCAGGCCCGCTTCGCTGAAGATCTGCGCGAGCTTCAAGGTCGTCAGCGGCGTGTATTCGGACGGCTTGACCACGGTGACGCATCCGGTCGCCAGCACCACGGCGAGCGACTTGCACAGGATCATCAGCGGGTGGTTGAACGGCGTGCAATTGGCGACGATGCCGATCGGGGTGCGGAGCGTGTAGTTCAGATACGCGCCTTCGACGGGGATCACGGAATCGCGGCGCGACAGCGCGACGCCGGCGAAGTAGCGGAAGAAGTCGGGCAGGCGGGAGAGCTGGGCGCGGGTCTCGTTGACCGGGCGGCCGTTGTTGAGCGTCTCCAGCCGGTACAGGCTGTCGAGATTGGCCTCGAACGCGTCGGCAAGCTTGTTGATCAGGCGGGCACGGGCACGCGTGTCCATGCCGCCCCATGCCTTGCCCTCGAACGCGGCGCGCGCGCTTTTCATGGCGCGGTCGATGTCCTCGGCGGTCGAGTTGGGAATCCGGGCGATCACGTCGCCGGTCGCGGGATTGCGGACGTCGAGCATCGCGCCGTTGCCGGCTTCGACTTCACGCCCATCGACAAAATTGCCGTGGATTTCAACGTCGATCGACGCGGGTTTTGACGGGATGTTCATGACGACCTCTCTTCCACGATGACGGCGTTACGCTTGAGCGCCGGCAGAACGCGTTTTTCGGTGGCCCCGATATGGGCCTTGATGATGCGCGCGGCGGTTCGCGTCTCGCGCTGTTGCATGGCGTTGATCAGGGCGACGTGCTCGGCAACGAGCTTCGCCGGATCGTGGCCCTTCAGGTTGGAAATGCTGACGCGGACCAGCCGATCGGCCTGGCCGATCAGGTCGCACAGCGCCGTCGCCATGCGGCGATTGCCGGAGGCATGCGCCAGCGCGGTGTGGAAGCCGCGATTGTAGGCGATGAAGTCTTCGTGGTTGCCCGAGAAGCGGCGGAACTCGTCGAGCGACTTCAGCACGCTGTCGGGCGCGCTTTCGATCGCTTCCGCGACGCAGGCCGGCTCCAGCGCAAGGCGGAAGCGCAGGAGGTCGCGGGCATCAGAGAGCGAGATCGGTGTGACGCGATAGCCCTGGCGCGGCTGCACCGTCACGAGGTGCTCGCGCTGCAACCGCAGAAGCGCGTCCCGGACCGGTTGCCGGCTCACTTCATAGCGTTCGGCGAGGTCCTGCTCGCGCATTTCATCGCCGGGAGCGAAACGACAAGCTAAAATATCAGATCGAAGCCGATCGTAGATATTCTCGCGCAAAAGCATCATATTTGTGGTCTCCTTGGCGTCAATATCTCAGTCGTGATATTTCACGTCAAGAGCCAAATGCTTGAATTCTTTGACAGTTGATTTATCAGTCAGGGCAGTTCAGGCCGCGTTGGCGGCCGAGGAAGTGAAGGAAAGACCGGATATGGACAGGCTTCTTGCCAACGGGACCGTCAACGCCGCGCAGTCGGGCGAGGGGCCGCCGTTGTTCCTTTTCCACTCGCTGTTGTCGGATCGCGCGAGTTTCGATGCGATCGTGCCGGAGTTGCAGAGGGCGTTCCGGACCATCGTGCCCGAGCTGCCGGGGTTCGGCCGCTCACGCGCCGTCGAAGGCGGGCTTGCTGATGTCGCGGACCGCATGGCGGAGGCGGTGCGCGATGCCGCGGGCGGCGCGCCCGCGATCGTGCTCGGCAATGGCTATGGCGGGTTCGTTGCGTTGCAGATGGCGATCCGCCATCCCGGGATCGCGAGCAGGCTCGTTCTCGCCGACAGCGGTGCAGCGTTCTCCGAGCCCGGCCGCGAGGCGTTTCGCAACATGGCGAAGGTGTCGCGCGACAAGGGATTGGAGGCCATCACCGACGTCGCCATGCGGCGCCTGTTCGCGCCCGAATTCCAGGAGCAGCATCCGGAGCTGATGCAGGATCGTCGTGCTGCGTTTCTGCGGACCGATCCCGATGTGTTTCGTGCCGCGTGCGATGCCCTGGCGAGCCTCGATCTCCGTGCTCAGCTTGCCACGGTGAAAGTCCCGGTGCTCGTTCTCGTCGGTGAGCACGACGAGGCGACGCCTCCGCCGATGTCGCATGAGCTCGCCGCCGGACTGCCGCGCGCCGAGCTCAAGATCATTCAGGGTTGCGCGCACGTGCCGCAGCTTCAGTCGCCGCGGCAGTTTCTCGGCGCACTCGAGGGTTTCCTGCTCTGACCGGCCTCGCCGAAGCCGGCCGTGTTCGAGCCGGCGATGGCTTCCGAACGGTTAATGACGCGGCCCGGCGTTAAGCCGACGTTCGGGCGTGCGCCTGTTTTGCCCGACGCGTCAAGCGTCCCCCGCGGAGGGGCGCATGCCGTGAGAGGACGGAATTCCTCAATGATTTGTACTGTGCATGGGGTTGTTTTCGCACTTTTTGTTTGAGCCTTCCCGGCCGCCCGCATTGCAGCAGACTCCCTAAGAGTTTCTACACACAGTTGTGGCAGCTTCCCACGCGTCAAGATCCGCAACCTGCATCGTCGCGTCTCATCGCGCGCACGAAAAGACGGAGCGGGCATCGAGGGGGCGTAAGCCATGACTGCACTTGCTTCGGACGCCGGTCGCGCCAGGAGCGGGATCGTGCCGATCCTGCTGTGCGTCGTGCCATTCAGCCAGATTCCGCTCGATGCCTATACGCCCGGCCTGCCGCAGATGGTGGTGGATCTCGCAACCGATTCCGCATCGATGCAGAACACCGTCACCGCCTACATGCTCGGCATGTCTCTGGCGCTGGTGCCGGTCGGCATCGCCTCCGACACGCTCGGCCGCCGCAACGTTCTGCTCGCGGGGCTGTCGGTGCTCATCGCGATGAGCATCGCCTGCGCGCTCGCCACCAGCGCCTCGCTGCTGCTCGCCTTGCGCTTCCTGCAGGGCATCGGCGGCTGCACCTGTCTCGTCGTCGCCTATGCGGTCGCTGCCGATTGCTTTCGCGGCCGTGAGCTCACCGCGATCTCGGGCCTGCTGGGCGCGGCCTGGGGGCTCGCACCGGTGCTGGCGCCGGCGGCCGGCGGTTTCATCGTCGAGCTGACGTCCTGGCGCGGTGTCTTCGTCATCATTGCCGTTGCCGCGGCCATCGTCGCTGCGATCGTCGTATTTCTCTTGCCAGAGACGTTGCCGGCTGAGCGCCGCGCGCCGTTCGATCCGCGCCGCACCGCAGGCATCCTGCGCGATGCGCTCGTGCGCCCGGGCTTCCTCGCCTTCGTGCTGGTCTTCGCCGCGGCGGCGAGCGCTCAGCTGGCGTTCGGCGTCGTCGCGCCGTTCTTCTACCAGACCGGCCTCGGCTACTCCGCTGCCATCTATGGCCTCGTCGCGCTCGGCCTCGGCGGCGTCAATCTCGCCGGCGAGCTTGGCTGTGCGCACTTCGCGCGCTTCATGCCGGCCCGCGTCATGGGCTTCGGCGCGTTCGCGCTGTTTCTTGCCGGTTCGGTCGTTCTGACCGCGACCGGCATGACCGTCGGTCTCGATTTCGTGTCGATCACGATCGGCGGCGCACTGGTGCTCGGCGGCTGCGGCGTGCTGTGCCCGATGATGTACGGCATGGGGCTCGGCCTGTTCGAACGCGACCACGGCCTGCTCGGCGGCCTCATCAGCGCGCTCTGTTATCTCGCGGTGAGCGGCGCCATGGCGATCGCGGCGGTGCTGCCCGAAGAGACACAGGCGCCGATCGGATTTCTCTATCTCGGCCTCTGCGCCATCGCAGGTCTACTGCTTGCGATCTCGCTGCCCGCGGCGCGCCAGGCCACACAGACCTAAGGAAGGAACAGGTTCATGACCACTGTTGGCATTCGCGGCACGTTCTTCGATTTCGTGGACGATCCCTGGAAGCACGTTGGCAACGAGCAGGCGGCTGCGCGTTTCCACGAGGACGGCCTGATGATCGTCACCGACGGCGTCATCAAGGCGTTCGGTCCCCATGACAGGATCGCCGCTGCGCATCCGGGCGTCGCGGTCACCCACATCAAGGACCGCATCATCGTCCCCGGCTTCATCGACGGCCACATCCATCTGCCGCAGACGCGCGTGCTCGGTGCTTACGGCGAGCAGTTGCTGCCGTGGCTCCAGAAGTGGGTCTATCCGGAAGAGCTCAAATACCGCGATCGCAACTACGCGCGCGAGGGCGTGAAGCGCTTCCTCGACGCGCTGCTGGCGTCCGGCACCACGACGTGCCAGGCCTTCACCAGCTCCTCGCCGGTCTCGACCGAAGAGCTGTTCGAGGAGGCGGCCCGCCGCAACATGCGCGTCATCGCGGGCCTCACCGGCATCGATCGCAACGCGCCGGCCGATTTCGTCGATACGCCCGAGAATTTCTACCGCGACAGCAAGCGGCTGATCGCGCAGTACCACAACAAGGGCCGCAACCTCTACGCCATCACGCCGCGTTTCGCCTTCGGCGCCTCGCCGGAGCTGCTGAAAGCGTGCCAGCGCCTCAAGCACGAGCATCCGGACTGCTGGGTCAACACCCACATCTCCGAGAACCCGGCCGAATGCAGCGGCGTGCTGGTCGAGCATCCCGACTGCCAGGACTATCTCGGCGTCTACGAGAAGTTCGACCTGGTCGGGCCGAAATTCTCCGGCGGCCACGGCGTCTATCTCTCGAACAACGAGTTCCGCCGCATGTCCAAGAAGGGCGCCGCGGTGGTGTTCTGCCCATGCTCGAATTTGTTCCTCGGCAGCGGCCTGTTCCGCCTCGGCCGCGCCACCGATCCCGAGCATCGCGTCAAGATGTCATTCGGTACCGACGTCGGCGGCGGCAACCGCTTCTCGATGATCTCCGTGCTCGATGACGCCTACAAGGTCGGCATGTGCAACAACACGCTGCTCGACGGCAGCATCGATCCCACGCGCAAGGACCTTGCGGAGGCCGAGCGCAACAAGCTCTCGCCCTATCGCGGCTTCTGGTCGATCACGCTCGGTGGCGCCGAAGGTCTCTACATCGACGACAAGCTCGGCAATTTCGAGCCCGGCAAGGAAGCCGATTTCGTCGCGCTCGACCCGAACGGCGGCCAGATCGCGCAATCGTGGCATCAGTCGCTGATCGCCGACGGCGCCGGCCCGCGCACGATGGACGAGGCCGCGAGCATGTTGTTCGCCGTCATGATGGTCGGCGACGACCGCTGCGTCGACGAGACCTGGGTCATGGGCAAGCGTCTCTACAAGAAGAGCTGAGACGGCTGCCGATGAGCGCATCTCCCGACACGGCCAGCCAGCCCGTCGCTCTCGTCATCCAGCGCCGCATCGCGGACGACGGCTTTGCCGCGTTCGCGCGCTGGAACGGCGAGGTCGGCGAGGTGCTCAAGACGTGGCCCGGCTTTCTCAGCCAGGAGGTGGTGCCGCCGCAGCCGCCGGCGCATGTGGACTGGGTGACGATTGTGCGGTTCGCCAGTCCGGCCGCGGCGCGCGCCTGGCTCCAGAGCGAGGTGCGGGCGAAGCTGATTGCGGAAGTGCAGCGTCACTTCGTCGGTTCGGAGGATGTCCATATCCTGCCCGACACCGGCGTTCAGCGCGACAGTGCGGTCTCCGCCGTCATCTCGTTCAGGGTGCCTGAGGGGCTCGAGGATGCGTTCCTGAAATGGCAGCAGCGCATCCAGGCGGCGGAGGCGGAGTTCAAGGGATTTTTGCGTCACAAGATCGAGCGGCCGATTCCCGGCCTGCACGACGAGTGGATCATCATCCTGTCGTTCGACAGCGATGCCAATCTCAATGCCTGGCTCGACTCGCCGCTGCGGCAGACCCTTCTGAAGGAGGGCGAGCGCTTCAACGCCGGCATGAACGTGAAGCGGGCAAGCTACGGCTTCAATTTCTGGTTCCCCACCGGCAAGACGCCGGCGCCGGAGCAAGGTCCGGGCCTGATCTGGAAGAGCAACCTGATCGTTCTCCTGGTGCTCTATCCCGTGGTCTATCTCTGGGGCTATTTCATCAGCAGGCCGCTGATCGACAGTCACGGCGTGCCGGTCTGGTTGTCGCTCTTTATCGGCAATCTCGTCAGCACCCAGTTGCTCGGCTGGTGGCTGGTGCCGGCCGCCTTCAGGGCGCTCGACTGGTGGGTGGCGCCGAAGGCGGCGATCAGCCGCCAGATCGCGGGCTATGCGCTGCTTGCCGTGCTCTACGCGGCATCGATGGGCCTGTACGCGCTGCTGCTCGCGTGGCATTGGGGACGGTGAGACCGTCCAGGGTGTTGTCGCGAAGAGGGCGGTCGCAGGACCATCAACGACCATGTTCGCCCTGACATTTCTCGGGACCTCGGCAAGCGTTCCCTCCGCGGAACGCAACCATCCGGCCCTTCTGGTGGAAGCGGCTGGCCAACGCATGCTGGTCGATTGCGGCGAGGGCACGCAGCGCCAGCTGCTGCGCAGCGGCGCCGGCTTCCGGCGGCTCGACCGCATTCTGCTCACGCACGCGCATCTCGATCATGTGCTCGGTATTCCCGGCCTTTTCTCAACGCTGGGCCTGCGGCAAACCTCCGACGCGATGACCATTCATGGCGGGGAAGGCACGCTCGACCTTGTCATCCGCATGCTCGCGGGCCTCTGGGGTGCGGGGAGGGCGCCGATCCCGGTGGAGTTCGCAGCCCTGACCGAAGGGCCGGTGATCGACGCCGGCGACTTCACCGTCGACTGCTTTCGGGTGCGCCACCGCGACACCGACAGCTTTGCCTTCTCGTTCAGGAGTCCCGCACGCCGCCATCTTCGGCCCGATCGCCTGGCTGCACTCGGCGTTCCCGATGGTCCCTTGCGCGGCGAGTTGGCGGCGGGACGACCGATCGCGATCGAAGGCGGTCAAACGATCGATCCGGAGGACGTGCTGGGCCCGCCGAGCGGCGGCAAGAAGCTCGTCGTGATCGGCGACACCGAAACCACTGATGGGCTGTCACAACACGTTGCCGATGCCGACCTGCTGGTGATCGAGGCGACGTTTCTCGATCGTGACGCGACGACCGCGCGAAGCTACGGCCATCTCACGGCGGCAGAGGCGGCGTCCTTCGCTGCCGCGAACAATGTCGGGCAGCTCGTGCTGACCCACATGTCGGGACGCTACGAAGACGCGGAGATCCTGACCGAAGCGACGAGGATCTTTCCGAACTGCCGGATCGCGGCCGACTTCGACCGCATCGTCATCTAGGCGCCGCGGCACTTGTCTCTATAGACCGGCCGCAACACCGAGGCGGCCGATGCCCGGCAGCTTGATGGCGGGACGCCTGATGTCGAGCCCAAGCACGGCACCGAAGATGTTGATCTCGAGACCTTCGACCCAGCCGAGCGTGAGGCCGAGATAGCCGGAGAGCGAGGCATAGACGCCGGAGCGGGAGGCGGTCAGCCCGATCCATCGCCCGGAATAGGGATAGTCCTTGCCGATCGCGGTCGGTGGCAGGACGGCGCGAAGCTCGGGCACGGCATCGAGGGCGGCTTGCACGAAGGTGTTCGAATTCGGCCCAGGCCAGGCGCTGTAATCGCCGTAGGTTCGGAACTTGTAGGTCTCGATGACGGACCGGATCCTGGGAATGAGCAGCTCGGCCTGCGGTCCGTCGACCGCTACAACCGTTTCAGGAAGGGCGCCAAACCATCGTCCATCGGGAGCAAACCCGTTGCTCCGGATCGGTTCGCCCCACGCCGTGTAGTCGTATCGGCTGTAGCTGCTGGCGTCCTTTTCCTTGACGACGATCCAGGTGTGCACAGCAAAGATGCTTCGCCACCGCACGGTTCGCGCCGCATAGACGCGGATCAGGGCGTCGGGATGGGAGGGCGCCGGAGGCAGCAAGCCCGCGCTGGAGCGGTCCGCCGTCTGCCAGTTGCCGCGGCCGTCGCCGGCCCAAGTGTAGCGGGCCGCCGATATTCCGATCGGCACGAACAGGAGCAGGAGAAAAATGAGCACGGTTTTTCGCAAGGGCAGGTCGGGTTTGGGAAGGAAGCCCTGACGATATAGGTCTCGGGCGGTCTTCCACAATGACGCTCAGCTCGTCAGCCCCGACTTGATCGCGAGATCCTGCACGAGGGTCGTCAGTCGCGTCAGCCGCGGCAGCGCCTGGTCGCGGAAGGTTGCCATGTCCATCCGCATCGCATCGACGGTGACGCTCAATCCCCCGATCACGAGACCCTGACCATCGAAGATCGGCGTTGCCAGCGTGCGCAGGCCGTAGGCGTTCTCGCCGTCGGAGACGGCATGGCCCTTCTTCTTCACCTGATCGAGCCGCGCGAGCAGGGCATCGAGATCGGTGAGCGTGCGCTCCGACAGCTTGACGCGGGGGCGCGCATCGAGCCGCGCGATCTGCTCGTCCCGCGCCAGATGCGCCAGCATGACGTGGCCGAGCGCCGCGCTGTAGGCCGGAATGCGCGTGCCCGGCCGGCGATCCATCTTGTGGCGGTCGAGGCCGGCCCCAACGCGCGCGAGATAGACCACGTCGCCGCCGTCGAGAATGCCGAGCGAGGCGGCGTCGCCCACGTCAGGCACGAGGTCGCGCAGCAGCGGCTCGACGATGGTCCGCAAGGACCCGTGCGACAGCACGGTGTAGCCGAGGTCGAGACAGGCGATGCCGAGGCGGAACCGGCGGCTCTGCGGAACCGCCTGGAGATAGCCGAGCTCGACCAGGGTCTGGATCAGCCGGAACGCGGTGCCGCGGTCCAGGTCGGCCCGTGCGGCAATCTCACTCAGGGTCAGCTCGAAAGCCTCGCTGGTGAAGCTCTTGAGCACGGCGAATGCCTTGCCGACGGAAGCGACATAGTTCTTTGGATTATTCTTTGGATTTCCCGGGCTAGCGTCCGGTTTGCGCTTCGCCGTCTTCCGCTCGACCTTGGCCATGCCCGAATGCCCTGCCATGACAGCCATCGCCCTTGACGCTGGGACCGGCTGATTTTACGACAGTGTCAGTAAATAACAAATGTTCGCATTCCGAACAACATCGTTCTGCCGATCGGAGGAAGTTTTGTCGACATCATCGCTCCATCCCCATGGCGTGTTCTCCGCCGCGCTGACCCCGCTCGACGCCGAGCTCGCGCCCGATCACGCCCGCTTCGTGGAGCATTGCCGCTATCTCCTCGACGAAGGCTGCGACGGCATCGCGCTGCTCGGCACCACCGGCGAGGCCAATTCCTTTTCGCTGGCGGAGCGTACCGCGCTGCTCGAAGCGGTGGTCGCCGCGGGCATTTCGCCGCAGCGGCTTCTGCCGGGCACCGGCGTCGCCGCGCTCACCGAGACCATCGCGCTGACGCGTCATGCGCTCTCGCTCGGTGTCGAGACCGTGGTGATGCTGCCGCCGTTCTACTACAAGAACGTCAGCGATGACGGCATCTATGCGTCCTACAGCGAAGTGGTGCAGCGCATCGGCGATAAGCGCCTGAAAGTCGTGCTCTATCACTACCCGCAGATGTCCGCGCAGCCGATCTCGCACGCGCTGATCGAGCGGCTGCGCAAGGCCTATCCGGCGACGTTCACCGGCATCAAGGATTCGTCCGGTGACTTCGCCAACATGACCGCGATGGTGGAGCGCTTCCCCGGCTTCGCAGTCTTGGGCGGCGCCGATCCGTTGATGCTGCCGCTGCTGCGCAAGGGCGGCGCGGGCTGCATCACCGCGACATCCAACGTCGTGGCGCGCAGCCTGGCCTATGTCTTCAAGCACTTTGGCGACAGCGATGACGATCCGGCGCTCAAGGCGGCGCAGGCGCGCATCGTGAAAGCTCGCGAACTGGTGTCGCGCTTCCCGCAGATGGCCTCGCTGAAGGCGCTCGCGGCCGATCGCACCAAACATGCCGGATGGCAGCGGCTGCGGCCGCCGCTGGAGTCCCTGCCGCCGGACCAGCTGAAAGAGCTGCTCGCGAACGCCGCGGCGTTCGCTGCCGCCTTCTAGGCCGCACCGCGAGGCGATCTGATGTCCGACTCCTTCCAGGACGCATTGGCCGGGCTCGCCGCGATCGTCGGCGACAAGCACGTCATTGCGTCCGGAGCCGACCAGGAGCCTTACGTGGTGGACTGGCGCGGCCGTTATCGCGGCCAGGCGGTCGCGGTGGTGAAGCCCGGCTCGACCGCCGAGGTCGCCGCCGTCGTGAAGCTCTGCGCCGCAAGACGGCTCGCCATCGTGCCGCAGGGCGGCAACACCGGCATGTGCGGAGCCGCGACGCCGGACGATCGTGCGGGCAATGTCGTGATCCGGCTCGATCGCATGCGGGCGGTGCGCGATGTCAGCCCGCTCGCCAACACCATCACGGTGGAAGCGGGCTGCATCCTTGCCGAGGTGCAGAACGCGGCCCGCGACGTCGACCGCTACTTTCCCTTAAGCCTCGGTGCGGAAGGCTCCTGCCAGATCGGCGGCAACATCTCGACCAACGCCGGCGGCACCGCCGTGCTGCGCTATGGCCCGACGCGCGATCTCGTGCTCGGGCTGGAGGTGGTGCTGCCCGACGGGCGGGTCTTCAACGGCCTGCGCGCGCTGCGCAAGGACAATACGGGCTATGCGCTCAAGCAGCTCTTCATCGGTGCGGAGGGCACGCTCGGCATCGTCACCGCGGCGGTGCTGAAACTGTTCGCGCCGCCGCGTAGCTCGGCGCTGGCGCTCTTGAAGCTGCAAGGCGTCGAGCAGGCGCTCGAGATCATGCAGCGTCTGCGCGGCGCGGTCGGCGACCGGCTCGGCAGCCTCGAGATCATGTCGCGTTCGCAGATCGAGGCGATCGCGGCGACGGTGCCGCACGTGACCGTTCCCTTCGAGCTGACGACACCGTGGTATCTGATCGTCGAGCTGACCGACACGCTCGCAGGCGTCGACCTCAACGAGCCGTTGGCCGAGGTGCTGGCGGACGCGATGGAGGCGGGGCTCGCGGAGGACGTCATCCTGGCCTCGAACCTGACGCAGGCCAAGGCAATCTGGGCCGTCAGGCACAGCGTGTCGGAAGGCAACAAGCGCAGCGGCTACGTCGTGTCGCATGACAGCGTGGTCCCGCTGGAGCGTCAGGCGGCCTTCGTCAGCAATGTCGAGGCGCGGATCAAGGCTGCCGTGCCGCATGCGAATGTCGTGATGCACGGCCATATCGGCGACGGCAACATCCATGTCGTCGCCCTGATCGACCGGGTGCATTGCCAGGATCCGGATGCGACGGCGAAGCTGGTCGCACAAATCAACGAGATCGTCGACGACGAGACCGCGGCGCAGGGTGGAGCGATCAGCGCGGAGCACGGCATCGGCATCACCAATCGCGGCCGGCTCGCCCGCGTCGCCGATCCGCTCGACATCGCGCTGATGCGCGACATCAAGCGCCTGCTCGATCCGCATGGCCTGATGAATCCCGGCAAGATCTTTGGCACGGGGGCCGCCTGACGATGACGAGCGTCCGTCTGCTTGCCGACGATCTCACCGGCGCGCTCGACACCGCGGCGGAGTTCGTCGGCCTGTGTGGACCGTTCGACGTTACCTGGCCGGACGCGTCGGCACCAAGGGGCTCCGGGAGCCTCGCGATCGATAGCGGCACCCGTGAACGGTCGAAGGCCGACAGCATCGAGATCGTCGGACGGCTGGCGCCGCAGCTCCAGGGCGCGACCATCGCCTACAAGAAGGTCGACAGTCTCTTGCGCGGGGCGTGGGCCGCCGAGCTCGGCGCCTGCCTGCGCAGCGGCCCCTGGGCGTCCTGCGTGGTCGCACCCGCTTTCGACTATCAGGGACGCCGCACCGCAGGCGGCCAGCAATTCGCGCGCACGGTGCAAGGCGAGTGGCATCGCGTCGGGGACAATCTCCTGGCGCAATTGCAGGAAGAAGGCATCGCTGCGCGGCAGGGGCAGGCCGAGACGCTGTCTCAGGGCGGCGTCCAGGTGTTCGATGCCGAGAGCGACATCGATCTCGACCGCGTCGTCGAGATGGGACGGCGCATGCCCGGTCCCGTGCTGTGGTGCGGCAGCGGCGGACTGGCCGGCGCGCTCGCGCGCAGCCATCGTGCCGATGCGCCGGGCCAGTTGAAGCTGCCGGTGCTGGGGCTGTTCGGCTCCGACCAGCCCGCCACCGCGTCGCAGCTCGCCGCCTGCGGCGAAGCGACGATCGCGCTTGCGGAAGGTGAGGGTGCGATGCGCGTCCAGCGCAAGCTCGGCGACGATCATGTCGCGATGGTCAAGTTCTCGCTCGCCGAAGGACTGGCGCGCACGGAGGCGGCGCGGCGGATCGCGCACGAGATGACGGCGCTGATCGCGGCGCTCGAGCCGCCGGGCACGCTGATCGTCGCCGGCGGCGAGACCTTGAAGGCGGCCTGCGTTGCCCTGGGTGCACATGCGCTCCAGGTGACAGGACGCATCGTGCCGGGACTGCCGCGCTCGATCCTGCAAGGGGGCCGCTGGGCCGGCGTCGATGTCGTTTCCAAGTCCGGAGCGTTCGGCAACAGCGAGCTGTGGCGCGACCTGCTCCGAGACAATCATCTGCTCAAAATGGAGAGTCCGATATGACCTCTCGTCACCTTGCCATCACCATGGGCGACCCGGCCGGGATCGGGCCGGAGATCATCGTCAAGGCCTGTGTCGGGTTGAAGGACCGGATCGCGGCCGGCGATCTGCGCCTGCTCGTCATCGGCAGCGGCGCGGCGCTGCAGGGCGCGAAAGCGGCGCTCGGCGCCGACGTCGCGATCCCGGAGGTGACGGCCGATGATCGCGATTGGCCGAACCTCTGTTACCTGCAAGCCGACGCCGAGGGCGATCCGATCAAGCCCGGCGTGCTCAGCGCCGATGGCGGCCGCTTCGCCTACAAGGCGATCGAGCAGGGCGTCCGTCTGACGCAGGCCGGCCGCACCGCTGCGATCGTCACGGCGCCGCTGAACAAGGAAGCGCTCAACAAGGCCGGCTATCATTTCCCCGGTCATACCGAAATGCTGGCGCATCTCACCGGCGTTCGCGGCTCGGTGATGCTGCTCGCCCACGGCAACATGCGCGTCAGCCATGTCTCGACCCATGTCGCGCTGGAGGACGTGCCGAAGCGTCTGACACCGGAGCGGCTGCGGATGGTGATCGATCTCACCAACGACGCGTTGCTCCGTCTCGGCATCGCCAAGCCCAAGATCGCGATCGCCGCGCTCAATCCGCATGCGGGCGAGGGCGGCCTGTTCGGCCGGCAGGATATCGACGTATCGGCGCCGACGATTGCGAAAGCCGTTGCCGATGGTCTCGACGTCGTCGGGCCGGTACCGGGCGACACCATCTTCGTCAAGCTGCGTGCCGGTCAGTACGATGCCGCGGTCGCGATGTATCACGACCAGGGGCACATCCCCGTCAAGCTGCTCGGCTTCCAGGTCGATCCCGCGACCGGCCGCTGGCAGGAGCTGTCCGGCGTCAACATCACGCTGGGCCTGCCGATCATCCGCACCTCGGTCGATCACGGCACCGCCTTCGACATTGCCGGCAAGGGCATCGCCAACGAGCACAGCCTGATCGAGGCCATCGACTATGCCGAACGGCTGTCGGCCGGCGCCTCCGCATCCAAATCATGAGATCGAACGCACGATGACCAACGCCTTCACGCCCATCGAAATCCAACGTCCGACCATCCTGGAGTTCGGCAACGGCACCATCATCGCCGCGGCGCGCTTCGCCGAGCGGATCGGCGCCCGGCGGCCGCTGGTGATCTCCGATCCCTTCAATGCGCGCCGCGCCGACACGCTGGCGCTGCCGGGCGCGGTCAAGGTGTTCGGCGAGGTCAAGCCCGAGCCGGATCTGCCGAACCTCGAGAAGGCGGTGGCGATGGCGAAGGAGGCCAAGCCCGACCTCGTCGTCGGCTTCGGCGGCGGCAGTGCGATGGATCTCGCCAAGCTGGTCGCGGTGATGTGCACGAGTGAGGTGCCCTTTGCCGACATCGTCGGGCCGGAGAAGGTGGCCGGCCGCAGCGTTGCGCTGATGCAGATCCCGACCACCTCGGGCACCGGCAGCGAGGCCGGCACCCGCGCGCTCGTCACCGATCCCGTCAGTCAGAACAAGCAGGCGGTGCAGAGCCGCTACATGCTGGCCGACATCGCCATCGTCGATCCCGACCTGACCATGACCGTGCCGAAGGAGGTCACCGCGGCGACCGGCGTCGATGCGCTGGCGCATTGCGTCGAGGCCTATACCAGCCGCAAGGCGCATCCGACGATCGACCTCTACGCGCTCGAGGGCGCGCGGCTGGTCGGACGTTACCTCAAGCGCGCGGTGGCCGATGGCGGCGACCGCGAGGCGCGCGCCGGCCTGTCGCTGGCCTCGCTCTATGGCGGCTATTGCCTCGGACCGGTGAACACCACGGCCGGTCATGCCGTGGCCTATCCGCTCGGCACGCGCCATCACGTCGCGCACGGCCTCGCCTGTGCGGTGATCTTCCCGCACACGCTGGCCTTCAACATGCCCGCCGTGGAGGAGAAGACCGTCGCGGTGCTGGCGGCGCTCGGGTTGCCGGAGCGCAACGATGCGAAGCTCGCATTCGACGCGACCTACGCCTTCTGCAGGGATCTCGGCATCGAGATGCGGCTCTCCGCGCTCGGCGTGCCCAGGAACGATCTCGGCGTGATGGCCGACGAGGCACACGCCATTCGCCGCCTGCTCGACAACAACCCGCGCGATCTCGGCCGGGATGCGATCCTGAACATGTACGAGGTCGCGTTCTAGCGATCTCCGCCATGTGCGGCAGCCAATCAACAACACGATAACAGTAGAGGAAACTTCGATGAGATCGATGTGGCTTGTTCTTGCCTCGGTGATGCTGCTGGCGACGTCGCCGGCGAAGGCGCAGGACGGCTATCCGTCCAAGCAGGTGACGGTGATCGTTCCCTTTGCCGCCGGCGGCACCGCGGACATCTTTGCGCGCATGGTGTCGAACCATCTGCAGGTGAAGCTGGGCAAGCCGTTCGTGGTCGAGAATGTCGGCGGCGCCGGCTCGATCCTCGGCGTGACCCGTCTGGCGAAGTCGGCGCCCGACGGCATCACGCTCGGCGTTGCCAGCACCTCCGCGCTCGCGATCAACCCGTCGCTCTATGGCCCGAAGCTCAGCTACCAGCCGGACAAGGATCTGGTGCCGGTCGCCCAGATCAGCGTCGTGCCCAACGTTCTCGTCGTCAACCCCAACAAGATCAAGGCGCGTACCGTGCCGGATCTGATCGCCTATCTGAAGGCGAACCCCGACAAGGTCTCGTTCGGCTCGGCCGGCGTCGGTACCTCGCAGCATCTCGCCGGTGAGCTGTTCCAGCAGATGACCGGCACCAAGATGGTGCACGTGCCCTACAAGGGGTCCAGCCAGATGCTGACGGACCTGCTCAGCGGCCAGATCGATCTCGCCTTCGACAACGTGCCGCTGCTGCTGCCGCAGGTGAAGACCGGCGCGCTGGCGATGCTGGCGACGGCAACGCCGAAGCGGGCCGACTTCGATCCGCAAGTCCCGGCGGTGGCCGAATTCCTGCCGGGCTTCGAGGCCGTCGCCTGGCACGGCTTCTTCGTGCCTGCGGGCACGCCGAAGCCGATCGTCGAGAAGCTCTCGGCCGAAATCCGTGCCTTCATGCAGCAGCCGGAGACGGTCCAGAAGATGGCCGAGCTCGGTGCCGCCGCGGTCGCGGTGGATTCCGAGCCGTTCGCGGCCTACATCGCCTCCGAGACCGCCCGCTGGAAGAAGGTGATCGAGGCGGCGAACATCAAGCTGGAGTAAGTGGATGCGGGCCGGATCGCGACCTGGTGCTCCGGCGCGGTCCGGCCTCTCACGCGCAATGCCCGTTCACACCGCGGGATCCTGGAACGTGCAGGTGACGCCGACCGGGCCGTCTTTAGTCTCCTGCCGCAGCTCCGGGCGTGACACAATGACGGTGCGCTCGGGATCGGCGAAGCTCTCTCGCATCTCGATCATGAGCGCGTTGTCTCCGAGCGTCATCATGCGGCCCGATCCGACCGCTCCATCCGCAGCGCGGGCCACGCAGTACCTGAAGTTCACAGGGTCGTAGTCCGGAAGCGGAAACAGATCGCGGCTCTTCGGATCCGTCGGCCGCTCCATCACCCATTCCACGGATGACCCGAGCGGCTCGATCTCGCCGGATGGTGGCGGGGAGAGAAACGAGCGGAATTCGCCGGTGCTCTGGTTCTTGATGAAATAAAGAACGTCTCCGCTGACCTGGACCGCAAGACCGGCGAGGATCTTGTGGCCCGTCTCCATGGCCAAATTGTCGATCAGCGTGATCGCCTGCGGCTCCGGCGACGTTTCCGACTTGCCGGGCACTTCGTCCGGCTTCGTATTGTGCCACCAGTCCCACCACGCGAAGTGCTTGGGCTTGCGATTGGGCCAGTGGCCGGTGCCGATCTGAGGCAGGGAGATATTCGGCAGCACGCCGTTGCGGCCGTCCAGTCCCACCCACAGCAGCGATTTTGGATCGTCCGAGTGCGTGCCGAGGGCCGACGCGGATGGCCGGCGCACGTCCGGCACATTCCATCCGGCTGCCGCAAAGACGATCTGCTGGGGCCAGGGCGTGGAAATGAGCGCCCCGGACCAGTTCAGCATCGATTGAAGCGGTCCCCCGGTGGACGGGGGATCGATGTCGGCGAAGACCGGCTGCTTTGCCGCAAAAGGCGCCGAGACGAGCTCTGTCCAGAACGCCAACAGCTCCGGCTCCGTGTCGGCATCCGGCTTTTGCGGGATGCCGTAGCGATCGAGCTCGGCGGGGGACGCATGGAGCAGGTCGAAGCCGGCAGGCACGACCTCGTAGAGGCCGCATTGATCAGTCACGGGCATATTTCTCTCCCGTGGAGCTGCCGTTGCCTTTCGCGTCTTCGAAGACGCCGGTGTTCTCCCACTCGGCCTTGGCATTGTCGACGAGCTTCGTGAACTTCGGCAGGTAATCCCGGTCCAGAAGGATCTTGTCGCGGATCGCGCCTGCGAGCTTCACGCCTGCCTTGGTATCGGAGGGATAGTGAAGACCGGCGATTTCGCGATTCCGCGAAATCCGGTCGGCGAGGGCGCCGAGCGTCTTTCCGACCGTTGTCCGGCCCGCGAGACCCGGAGCCGGATCGGCGAAGCCGAGATCTTTCGGCATGACCTCGGTCAGAAGCGCCGCGAAGACGTGGGACTGCGTGGCGTGTCCGCTCGGGTAGGACGCGTGTCCGCCGTGCTGGATCGGCGACATGAAACCGGGCACCACCTGCGTGGGCCGCGGGCGATTGAAATGCGCCTTGTAGTGCATCGCGATCAGCGCGGTGAGCGCGTCGGCGACGATCAGCATGCGCGACGTCGCCGGATGTGTCGTCGCCGTCGCGGACACGAGATGCAGGAACTTGCTGATGAACTCGTCGGCCTCGGTGACGATTTCGTCCATGGCCGGCGCGCGTTCGTTGACGGCCATGTTCCTCAATATGCTGATGTCGGTCTCGAGCGCGCCCGCCCATGGGGTCGGACCCTTGCCGAGCAGGGCAAATCCGCCGAGCCGCTTGAGCCAGTCTGCCCGGCTGGCGAGATCGGACATCACGACCCACGAATACCACCGTGTCGACCACAGGCGCATGCCGAAGCCGGTGGCATCGAACCTGGCGCCCTTGATGTCGCGTTCGCTGACGAACGGGCGGTCGACGCGGTCGGCGAACATGGCGCCGCCGCCCGATCCGCTGGCGCCGCCGTATCCGCCATAACCCCCGTATCCGCCATAGCCCCCGTAGCCGCCATAACCGCCGTAACCGCCATATCCTCCGTATCCGCCCGCCATATGAGCCTCCTCTGTCAGGACTTGTTGCTGTTGCCGTGGGTGGTTCCGTTTCGAACTGTCGAGGCCAGCCGCGAGAGCGCCGCTTCGATGCGCGCCAGCGCCGGCTTCGGCCATGGCGACCTCGCGATCCATTTCATGTCGAGCTCGCCGGCCGTCATGAGTGGCTCTGCAAAACTCTTCGCGTCGTCGAGACGCCCGCTTTCCACGAGCGCTGCGACCAGGATGCGCAGGTTCACTTGGTTGCTGGGCAGCAGCGTCGCGACCCGGCCTGCGTTCTCGATGGCCGCGCTCAGGTCGTTCATGGCAAAATGAGCCTGGGCGGACACCATCTCGGCGAACCAGGCGTGCCTGTCTCGCGGTGACAGGCGCAGATTGATCGCGGCATCGCTGAGCGCGTCCTCGTAGCGCTCGCAGCGAACATGCACGGCGGCACGATATGCGAACGCGATCGCGAGATTCGGGGTGATCTCGATCGCGCGATCGAGTTGCCTGAGGGCGCCGGGATGGTCGTGCTTGCATTGCGACAGCGTGTAGCCGCCGACGGCATTGGCGAGCGGATCGGCCGAGTTGCGCTCCAGCGCCCGCTCGGCCAGCGCCCGGGCGGTGTCGAGCTCGTTCGGCGCGTTCGCGGACCACCCGCGGGCCACGCGCTGCATGTGCCAAATGGCGCTGTAGGACAAAGGCGGCGCCCAATCCGGGCTGAGGATGTGCGCGCGCTCGAAGTTGGTTCGAGCCGTGACGAATGTCGTGTAGTCGGGACTGAACATCTGGTCGTAGCCGACAAGGGACAGCTGATAGGCATCGAGATCGTCCGGCCTCTTTTGCATTGCGCGATGTAGCTCCCGGTCGCGAACTTGGGGCGCCAGCGAGCGGATGACCTCGACGGCGATGCGGTCCTGCAGGTCGAACACGTCGGCGACGGTTCCGCTGAGGCGATCGGCACGAACGACTTCCACCGTCTCGGCGGCAACGAGCTCGGTCGAGATCCGGATCTGGTCGCCGGCCCGCTGGATGCTTCCGTGCAGCAGATATTGCGCATTCAGATCGCGGCCGATGGCACGCAAATCCGGTGTCTGCGACAACGAGATCATGGTCGAGCCGCGCGAGATCACGAACAGCTCCTTCAGGCTCGACAGGGCCTGGACGACGCTGTCGACGATCCCGATCGTGAATTGAGGCTCCAGCGTCGGCGACAGCGCACGGAAGGGGAGAACGGCGACTGACGGCCGGCTGGCGGCGAATCCGGCCAGTCCGAGTGCGGGCGCTACCGCGGGAGCCGCGACCGGCCGCGTGACGATTTCAGGTTGCTGCTGGCGCAGGCCGGCGATCAGGTCCTGCGTGAGCTTGTGGGGCTCGATGTCGTAGGTATCCTCGAGCTGGCGCCAGAGTCGCGCGTAGATCGCGAGCGCAGCACCGATGCTTCCGGACGCGATGTGGCTCCTGATGAGAACGCGAACGGCCCGCTCGTTCTCGGAATCCAGCCGGTAGATGGCCTTGGCCGCAGCCTCGGCGATGGCGGTGATGTCGGTTTGGCCTTCGTCGGGCAGCAGCCGCGTCAACGCATCGATCAGCCGCTCGTGGATCAGCGGCCGCGTCTCCGCAAGCCAGTCCGAGAACGCGGGATCGACATTCTCCAGATCGTCCAGGATGCCGTCGGTGAGGCGCTCGTGTGCGAGCAGGGTGGGATGGACGATGCCGCGCTCGGCATCCGCGACGATCTCCGTCAGGTCACATGCCACATGCTCGATATCGAGTGCGACGTGCATCTGGTCGGCATGGAAATGCGGACAACCGTGCGTCTTCAGCTCGCGCTGGATCTGGCTCAGCGATTGACGCAGTGAGCCCTTGGCGAGCGGGTCTTCCTTCTCGCTCCAGAGCAGGCCGACCAGTTTTGTCCTCGGCAACTGGCGCGCGGAGGAGAGCATCATGTAGCCGAGAAGCGCCTGCGCTTTTCGGCCGAGCCCGATCTCGTGCCCGCTCACGGATGCGGAAAATGCTCCGATGATATTCAGGCGCAAGCGGCCAGTTTCGCTCTCGCTTGCCGCCTTGTCGCCGCCAACGCCCGACATCTCGTCCCATCCTCCGTCGACATCGTCGACGACAATGCAGGAGGGCAGGTCCCGGGAGCTGTGGCTTGGTGAGATGTAGATGTTTGGTTCGCGTTGTGCGCGAAGCCAACGACTCGTGAGCTCAGGAATACAGCCCGCCGGATCTGGTGCAATGCAGAAATCGTACATCTTGGGCTGTCATACGGTCAAGGGTTGCCGCGCGATCGAAATGCGACCTTGCGGGCGAAATGAAAATCGCGCCTCACTTGGAGCGGACGAGCGTGAAATGAGCGTGAATGGCGAGTCTTTGCGCGTCTGCACCAAGCGCGCGATGCGGCCGCACGCCCTCGGCAACTCACGCGGGTGCGCGATCGGACTTCTTCGCCGGCCGGCACAACGGGCGCCGATGTCTCTGACCGGTATCGTGTGGTGGCAGGTCGCGGTGTTCGCCGCGACATCTTGCGCAGTCTCGTCCGATTCACGGGTCTTTCACGTTCGGATTCGCTTCGCCCGCCAATGTCGCGCTTGCGACCGAAGGATCGCGCAACTTGGCTAGGGAGAGATGCGTCATGACTGTCCTGCTGAGAGACACCTTCAAGGCCTGGATCGACCGCGCACCGGGCGTGCCGCCCCGCCTGATCATGATTGGGGACGTGCGGGTCCCGAACAATGGCTCGCTGGCCCGGCTGACCAGGCGCTCACCTCAGGGGATCAATCCAAAGATCCTGATCCTCGATGTCAACGCGCAGCAGCCGGCCGGCACGGCGCAGGAGGAGATGACCACGGTCCCGCTGCGCTACGAGGAGAGCCCGCCGCAGGACGAATATGGTCAGGTCATGATCGCGCATAGCCGGGGCGAAATCGTCGTCCGCATCGGCCGCACGCACTAGCGCACCCCCGCGAACGGACCCGCAATGCGGTCCCACAACCGGGCTGACGAGCCATCCACCGGAGCGCTTGCCAGCCCAGATGCGAGCAGGTAGAACGCTGCCACGCCTGAGCCGTGATTTGCGCCAAACGCGCTTCCGGCCACAGTCGAGCAAATCAGTAAGATATTGAATTTGTTCGACTATTCCGTTGGGGAATGGTGTAACGGTAGCACAACAGACTCTGACTCTGTTTGTCTTGGTTCGAATCCAGGTTCCCCAGCCATCTCCGGGCGCTCTCCCTTAGCGAATTGTCGGCTCAGCCGGCCACGTCGCGCCGGTGTAAGCCCGGTCAGCTCCGGGCCGACTTCTTCTTCGCGGCCGTCTTCTTCTTTGCAGGGGTCTTCTTCCTTTTTCCGTCCTCGATGGTGAAGGGGCGCGCGGCCATGAAGGCCGGGTTGCTGGCGCCCACCAGCGAGAGTTTGGGCGATTGATCCGGCGGCATCTTGGCGCCGATCGCGGTGTGGAAGCGGCGGTAGGATCCCTTGAATGTCCCGCCGTTCCAGACCGTCTTCAGTGTCCCCGTGAACAGGCCGTTGAACGTGCCGTCCTGTGAGAGCTGGTTGTCCTGGCAGCCGGAGATCAGCAGCACCGAGGCCTTGACGTTGCCGAGCGCCTCGGAGAGGTCGCGCCGCTTCAGGATCGGATCATAGGTCTTCCTGTTGCTCTGATAGACGCGCAGCGCCACCTCGTCGGGCATGGCGCGATACTGCGTGCCGGGGAGGGCGCGCGCCCTGGCCTGATAGTGCAGCGCCTTGCTCACGCTGCCGCTATGGCAGCTGTCGGAGAGCAGCAGGATGCGCACGCCGGCTGCGAACGCACCCCATGATGAATAGAGTTCGTCGTCGACGAGCTCGCCGTCGTAGAGGCACCAGGTTTCGTCCTTGCCATCGGGCTCGTCGCCGTTGAGATCCGGCAACTGGCCGCCGTGTCCCGAATAGGTCAGGAAGAACAGATCGCCCGACTTGAGGAACTTGGCCGCATGCGCGATGCCGCCGAGAACCGCGGCACGCGTCGCCCTGCGAGTCAAAAGCTTGGTCGGCGCGAAGCTGCGGGTATGGGCGAGGTCGGCCATGTCGTTGGCGTCGGCTTCGCAGGCGTTGAGGGGGCCGCTCCAGCCTTCGTAATGCTGCGGATCGACCGAGTTCAGTCCGATATGCAGGGAAATGCCTGTCGCCATGACCGATTTCTCCAAGGGCTTGATCGCTCGTTAGTCGATGCGTGCTATCGCTTCCTTCTGGTCGTCTTCTTTCCTGCCGGCGCGCGCTTGCGGCCGGCCTTGCGCGGTGTGGTGGACGATGCTTTCGCGCCGCCTTGCGCGGCGGGGTCGGCGCCCCGCGCATTGCCCCATGGCACCGGCGCGCTGCAGCGGATTTTGGCCCCGACCAGATTGGGCGTCTGGTTGTAGCGCATCCGCTTCAGCTTGGCCGTGACGAGGTCGTTCAGCGTGTTGAAGGAGGGATTTTCGCCCCTGGCTCTCAGCTCGCGCAGCGTGCCGGCCATGGAGTAGGTGTAGACGCCGTACGACGTCACGCCGTCGCGGTATTCGTAGGAGAGCTGCTGCTCCTGACAGGCCTCGAGCAGGATCGGCATGTAGGGCCCGAAATGATCTAGCTCCTTGCGCGTCTTGTCGTAGTCCTTGTCCGGCTTGGTTCGCAGCATCATGGCGCGCCCCAGCCGTTGCGTCGCCCCGTTCTGTCCGAGGAAATCGGCGCCGTTCTTCCTGTCCTTCAGGCTCCTGTTCAGCGGCGTGAAATCGCGCGGCACCCACATCCGCTCTTTCGCGTCCCATTTCAGCGCGCGATGCCTGATGTCGTCGGGAGGGCTGAGGCCCCGCACACGGGGGCCGCCGTCGCGCGTCAGCCCGCCCGAATGGCAGCAATCGAACATCGCCACGAAATAGCTGTCATAGGGCAGCTGCGAGTACAGCTCGGCGAACTGGCGATCCAGGATCGCGTGGGCCGGCGACCAGTCGAAATCATAGGGAACGAGACATTCGTCGACGTGATCCGGCTCGCCCTGGATGTTGTAGCGCGGAATCTGGGCGCCGTGGCCCGAGTAGAACAGCATGCGCTCGTCACCGTCGCGAACGCCGTCGAGCAGCCAATGCAGGCGGTCCATGATTCCCTGCGTCGTCGCGCGGTCGTTGAGGACGATGCGGATGTCCTCCGGCTCGAACCCGCTCTCCTGGAGCACCGAGCTCATGAGGAAGACGTCGTTGACGCAGCCTTCGAGCCGGCTGGCCGGATCGGGGTAATCGTTGATGCCGATCAGCAAGGCGCGGCGGCCGGGCTTGACGGCGAGGCTCGCCATCTCGCGCGCCGCGCTCACGATCGCGCGCGGCACGGGCGCAGGCGCTGCGTCATGCCACACGGTCGCAACCGTACTCGTGTGCGACAGGTACCAGGTCGCATCGTGATTGAGCACGTCGTTGGGAACGTCGAAGGCCACCGTGACCTGCTGATAATTGTCGGCCCGGACATCGAGCGGACAGGTCAGCACATGGTCACTGGGATTGAAGAGGTGAAACCATTTCCGGCAGGCCAGCGGCTTGATGCGGCCGGCAAACACGTCGCGCACCGCCGGATTGCCGATCTGCGATCCGAAGCTGACGAAGATCGCGTCCTTGATCGCATCCGCCTCGTGCAGGAAGGCGTCGTAGCAGATCAGCGAGCCGAGGCTGTGGGCGAGGACCATGTCGTAGGTCCTGGCCTCGAGCTTGTCGAGAATGGCGCGGCGCAGATCGTTGCGCAGTTCCTCGTCGGTGGACCATTGGGCGACCATGCCCGCGGTCCATTTGATGACGGCAGGGATGTCGCCGATGCCGCGTGCACCGGGCAGCAGGTCGCCGATGCCATGAACGACCGCGCTGGCGAGCAGCTTGGCCGAGGCGGCGGCGTAGGTGAGGGGATTGAGCGGCGCTCTGTCGAACAGCTCGTCGTAGAGAACAAAGTCGATGGTGAGCTGAACGTCCGGATCGACCGATCCGATGGCGTGCGTGATCGTCTTGGACCAGGACTCCTGAAATCCGGAGTCGATCTCCGCGTGACCGACGCCGTGGACGCAAAGCAAGGAAAGGCGGCCGCTCATGGAAACTGCCTTCTGCCGAATACAATTTGAAATAGCCGCAATGCAGACCTAAACGCTGGGGATGATGTCCCCGAGTTGCGACCGCAGGATGTGAAGCAGCTCACGAAATGCTCGCGACAGTTTGCCTCACCTCGCAGGCGTCCCGGGACGTCGGCTCGGCGGGCGCCGCATCGTCCTTCGGGCTCATGTCACTCAAGGAGATCCGTGATGCCCTATGTCGATGGTTTCGTGCTGGCCGTGCCGAAGGACAAGATCGAGGCCTACAAGGCCCTGGCGAAAACCGCCTGCGCGGTCTGGATGGAGCACGGCGCGCTCGACTACGTCGAATGCATCGGCGACGATGTTCCCTTTGGCGAGCTGACCTCGTTCCCGCGCGCGGTCATCGCGAAAGAGGATGAAGTCGTGGTGTTCTCCTGGATCGTCTACCGCGACCGCGAGACCCGGGATGCCGTCAACAAGAAGGTGATGGCGGACCTGCGGCTCAAGGGCGCCGACATGCCCTTCGACGGCAAGCGCATGATCTATGGCGGCTTCACCACGCTGCTGAGGGCGAGCGACGTGGCTGGTTGAAAGCACGCTTCGCAGGGTGGATTAGCGCAGCGTAATCCACCTCTTTGCCCTCGCGGAGAGGACAGTGGTGGATTACGCCTTCGGCGAATCCACCCTACGCTTTCATGCCTGCCGGGTTGTTTTTCCAGCATTGAACGACGCCAGATAGCGCGCGGCTCGCACGCGTGCATTCGCTGCATCCCTATGCAGCATCGTGGCACCCCGTTTCACCTT
This sequence comes from Bradyrhizobium sp. KB893862 SZCCT0404, assembly GCF_018130885.1. Classification (NCBI taxonomy): domain Bacteria; kingdom Pseudomonadati; phylum Pseudomonadota; class Alphaproteobacteria; order Hyphomicrobiales; family Nitrobacteraceae; genus Bradyrhizobium; species Bradyrhizobium sp. KB893862 SZCCT0404. Next base: position 445,609 of record NZ_JAFCLT010000004.1, on the reverse strand, counting down.
GCCGGTATCCGGCTGGCATGCCATCCTAAGGTCAGCCAGGCATAAACAAACGGAAGCAGGCGCTTACGCCCACAGCTTCCAAAAAACCTTGGTCGGGGAAACCCTTTGGGAGGTCTGATTTCATGAATTTGAAGCACGTCACCGGGCTGCTTTGCGCGGCCGCGATGTCCCTTGCGCTCACGGCTGCCGCGCAGGCGCAGGACAAGGTGGTCAAGATCGGCGTGATCATGCCGATGTCCGGCGGCACCGCCTCGATCGGGGCGCATGCCAAGGCGGCGCTGGATGTCGCAACCGACATCATCAACAATGCCCATCCCGAGCTTGGCAATTTCCCGCTGGCGAAGAACGCCGGTCTTGCCGGCCTCGGCGGTGCCAAGGTCGAGGTGATCATCGCCGACAACCAGGGCAACCCCGCAACCGGCCAGAACCAGGCGCTGCGCCTGATCACGGAAGAGAAGGTGGCGGCCGTGTTCGGCTCCTACCAGTCCGGGGTGACGCTGACCTCGAGCGCCATCGCCGAGAAATACGGCGTGCCCTTCCTGAACTCGGAGTCGGTCGCCGCCAATCTCACCGAGCGCGGCTTCAAATGGTTCTTCCGCACCACGCCGATCGCCACCGACTTCGCCAAGATCTACACCGAATTCCTCGCGGACATGAAGGCGGCGGGCGCCAAGACCGATGCGATCGCGCTGGTCCATGACAACACCGAATACGGCACCTCGGTCGCGAACACGATCGCCGGCGCCTTCAAGGAGAAGGGGCAGCCGATCGCACTCGACGTCGCCTATCCCGTCAACGCGACGGACCTGCAGGGGCAGGTGCTCCAGCTCAAGGACAAGAAGCCCGACGTCGTCATCATGATCAGCTACACGTCGGACGCGATCCTGTTCGCCAAGACCATGCAGTCGCTCGACTACAAGCCGGCGATCCTGCTGGCCGACGACGCCGGCTATTCCGATCCGTCCTTCACCAAGGCGGTCGGCAAGATCTCGCAAGGCGTGTTCAACCGTTCGTCCTGGGTCGTCGGCCCGCCGGGCTCGCCGTCGGCCATCATCGCCGACATGTACAAGAAGAAGAGCGGCGAGGAGATGGACGACACGGTCGCCCGCCAGATGCAGGGCTTCTTCGTGCTGGCCGATGCGATCGATCGCGCCGGCTCGACCGAGCCCGCCAAGATCCAGGCGGCGTTGAAGGCGACGGACCTGAAGCCCGAGCAGCTCATGATCGGCTACAAGGGCGTCAAGTTCGACGACAAGGGCCAGAACGTCCTGGCGTCCGGCGCCATCATCCAGCTTCAGGATGGCGAGAACTATGTCTCGGTGTGGCCAAAGGCCAACGCAGAGAAGGCGCCGGTGCTGCCCTACAAGGGCTGGTGAGCGTTTCGTCAAAGCGGGGCCACGTGGCCCCGCCATTCCCAGGGTGATTTGATTTAGAGCAACGCGGCTCATGTCCTTTGTCCTCGTGCAGGTGATCGTCGGCGGGCTTCTGCTTGGCGCCGTCTACGCCCTGTTTTCCTCCGGCCTCACGCTGGTGTGGGGCATGATGAACATCGTCAATTTCGCGCATGGCGACTTCGTCATGCTCGGCATGTACGTCGCCTATGTCGTCTACACCCTGATGGGGGGCGGGCCGATCCTGGGTGCACCGCTCGCGACGCTGGTGCTCGCGACTCTCGGCGTCGTGGTCTATTTCGCCCTGATCCGCGACATCATGAAGGGGCCGATGCTGGCGCAGATCCTCGGCACCTTCGGGCTGGCGCTGCTGCTGCGCTATTCCGTGTTCTGGTGGTTCGGCGCCAACTTCCTGTCGATGCCGCAGGATATCGTCGGCGGCACCTATGCCTTCGCGGGCCTGCGCATCGAGGCCTCGCGGCTGCTGGCCGGGATCGTCGCGCTGCTGGTAACGCTCGGCCTGCATCTATTGCTGACGCGCACCTCGCTCGGCTCGAAAATGCTGGCGGTGGCGGAGGACCAGACCGCGGCCCAGCTGATGGGCATCCGGCCCGACACCATGCAGGCGATTGCCTGGGCGATCGCGGCCGGCGCCACCGGCCTTGCCGGCGCGCTGATCGCAAATTTCTTCTACATCGTGCCGACCGTCGGCGAGACGCTCGGCATCGTCGCCTTCGTCACGGTGTCGCTGGGCGGCTTCGGCAGCGTGCCCGGCGCGCTGGTCGCGGGCCTCTTGATCGGCGTCATCGAGTCGCTGTCGGGCTATCTGATCGGTGCGATCTACAAGGACATCGTCGTCTATGTCCTGTTCCTGTTCTTCCTCTGGTTCCGGCCGCAGGGCCTGATGGGGAAGATGTGATGCGGCGCTGGATCTGGCTCTCGGTCGTCGCAGCCTTGGCGATCGCTTATCCGTTGCTGCTGTCCTCGCCGTTCCAGCAGCGCCTCGGCGCGCTGGTGCTGCTCTATGCCATTGCGGCGTCCGCCTGGAACATCGTCGGCGGCTATGCCGGGCAGGTGTCGGTCGGGCACGTCGTGTTCTTCGGCTGCGGCGCCTATGCCGCGATGGGCTCCTACGCCAAGTTCGGCCTGTCGCCGCTGTTCGGCATTCCCGGCGGCATCGTGCTCGCGGTGGGGCTCGCCGCGATCATCGGCGTGCCGACGCTGCGCCTGTCGGGCCATTATTTCAGCATGGCGACGATCGCGGTGGCCGAGACCATGCGGCTGATCGTGACCAACACCGAATGGCTGGGTGCGGCCGTCGGTCTCTCCGGGCCGACCGTGCCGCGCAACGTCTTCGATCTCTCGTTCCTGTCGTCGCTGCCGTACTACTATCTCTTCCTCGCCGTGCTCGCGATCACGCTGGCGATCACCTGGTGGATGACCAACAGCCGGATGGGATTTTACCTGCGCGCGATCAAGGATTCCGAGCGCGCCGCACGTTCGCTCGGCGCGCCCGCGAGCCGCACGAAGCTCTACGCCTTCATGCTGAGCGCGGCGCTGACCAGCGTTGCCGGGGCGCTCTATGCGATGATGTTCGGCTTCGTTGATCCCGAGTCCGGTCTCGGCATCCTGATCTCGGTGAAGATCCTGATCATGGCCGCGCTGGGCGGGGCAGGGCTGCTGTTCGGCCCGCTGGTGGGAGCGGCGATCCTCGTGCCGCTGGAGGAAATCTCCAACAGCTGGCTCGGCGGCAAGGGCGCGGGCCTCACCTTCGTGGTCTATGGTGCGATCATCGTCCTGATCGCCCGCTTCCAGCCTGGCGGGCTGCTCAGCCTGTTCATCCGGCGCGGCAAGCCGAAGACGGATACGGGAGCCGGCCATGCTCCTTGAGGCGCGCAACATCACCAAGGCGTTCGGCAGCTTCAAGGCGGTCGACGATGCCTCCGTGACGCTGGAGCAGGGCGACATCCTCGGCCTGATCGGTCCGAACGGCGCCGGAAAATCGACCTTCTTCAACTGTCTCACCGGCGACCTCAAGACCACATCGGGCCGCGTGCTGTTCGAAGGGGCCGACATCACCGACCTCACGCCGGAGCTGCGCGCCGAGCTCGGGCTCGCCCGCACCTTCCAGGTGCCGCAGACCTTCGAAGGCATGACGGTGCTCGAGAATGTCATGATCGGCGCGTTCCTGCGCTCCTCGCATCGCAAGGAGGCCGAAGCCAAGGCGCATGCGGTGCTGGAGCGCGTCGGCATGAGCAGGCTGGCGGATGCGCCGGCGCGCTCGCTCGGCACGCCCGGCCGCAAGCGGCTCGAGATCGCCCGCGCGCTTGCGACCGAACCGAAGGTGCTGCTGCTCGACGAGGCCATGGCCGGCCTCAACGCGCATGAGGTGAAGCTCGCCATCGATCTCGTCCGCGACATCCATCGCTCCGGCATCACGCTGGTCATCGTCGAGCACATCATGGAAGTGATCATGTCGCTCGCGAGCCGCGTGATGGTGTTTCACCAGGGCAAGGAGATCGCGCGCGGCTCGCCGCGGGAGGTCACGTCCAATCCGGCGGTGATCGCGGCCTATCTCGGCACCCGCGCAGCGAAGGCCGCCGCCGGCCATACGCCGGTCGAGCTGATGGGCGGGCCTGACCTATGAGCGGAGCGCTTCTGCGGATCGAGCACCTCGAGGTGCGCTATGGCGATCTGATCGGCATCTCCGACGTCTCGCTGGAGGTGCCCGAGGGCAGCGTCGTCGCGCTGCTCGGCTCCAATGGCGGCGGCAAGACCACGACGCTGAACGCGATTGCCGGTCTCATCCCCGTTCATTCCGGCTCGATCAGCTTTCGCGGCGAGGAGATCGCCGGCCAGAAGGCCTTTGCGATTGTGCGCAAGGGCCTGGCGCTGTCGCCGGAGGGCTGGCGCCTGTTCGTGCAGCAGAGCGTCGAGAACAATCTGATGCTTGGCGCCACGCCGCTGCACGACAAGTCGAAGCAGGCCGCGCTGCTCGAACGCGTCTACGAGATATTCCCGCGCCTGAAGGAGCGCCGCAATCAGCGCGCCGGCACCATGTCCGGCGGCGAGCGGCAGATGCTGGCGGTCGGCCGCGCGCTGATGAGCGACCCAAAGCTCCTGATGCTGGACGAGCCCTCGCTCGGCCTCGCGCCGGCGGTGGTCGAGTCCATGTACGAGACCTTTGGCCGCCTGCACCGGGAGGGCCTGACCATCCTGCTCGCCGAGCAGTCGATCGAGCTCGCGCTCGAAGTCTCGGACTTCGCCACCGTGCTCCAGGTCGGCAAGAGCGTGCTGTCGGGCACGGCTGCCGCGCTCGCGCAGGATCCGCAGGTGCAGAAAGCCTATCTCGGCGTGGACTGACCGGCTTCCGCCTGCAGCAACAGCAGCAGGCAGCCGGCGAGCCGCGTTTCCATCTCTTTCGACCGAAGCTGTAGCGGTCCGGGATCGTTGAGGATCGCGTTCACCAGCGTGCCCAGCACGACCTGGAAGCCGAAGGCGATCGCGCGGGTCTTCGCGGCCTTGCGGCCCTTGCCCATGGCCGGGAGCAGGAGAGGGGTGGCGCGCGCGGTCGTCGCCTGCGCGAGGGCCTTGAACGGCGTCCATTTGTCCGGACGGGTGTCGTCGTGCCGGAGTGCAGCGCGCAGCACGCCCTCGTGATCCCGCATCCAGCCGATGACGCCGCCGACGATGACATGGCAGAGCTTGTCGAGACTCGTATCGGCTGACGGCGGCCTGATGTCGCCGAGCCGCTGCTCGCCGTCACGCGCGGCCAGCGCCATCAACGCGTTGAAATAAGCATCCTTGCTCTCGAAGCGGCTGTAGAAGGCGCCGACGGTGACGCCGACTTCGGTGCAGAGGGCCTCGATCGAGAGCTCGGCAAGGTTGCGTCTGCGCAGCATGTCGGCGCCGGCGCGCAGCAGCGCCAGCGTGGTCTGGTGGCTGCGCTTCTGCCGCGATGGGGCGACCCCGGGCAGGTCGAAGTCGCGAAACCCGGGCTCCGAACGTGACTGCATCCGTGCTTGCATCCGCCCTAAATCATAATCATAATTCGGATTATAATTTAGAGGGCGGCTGATCGCGGGTCAACCGTGACGGTCACGCCAACGAGCCAAAGGCAACCAAGCCGGAGGCAACGAACAGGGAGGAGCAGATGAGCGCAGGCAGCACCGCGCCGTTCCGCGGCACCGTCGGCAAGACGGTCGCGGATTCAAAGCCCTGGTGGCCCGAGGCCGTGAAACCGCCCGAGGGCGCGCCGAACATCCTGGTGGTGCTGTTCGACGATGTCGGCTTCTCCGATTTCGGCTGCTACGGCTCGGCGATCAGGACGCCGACCATCGACAGGCTCGCAGCCCAAGGCCTCCGCTACTCCGGCTTCCACACCACCGCGATGTGCTCGACGACGCGGGCGGCGCTGCTGACCGGGCGCAACCACCATTCCGTCGGCGTCGGTTGCCTCGCCAATTTCGATTCCGGCTATCCCGGCTATCGCGGCAAGATCGCGCGCGAGGCGGGGACGCTGGCCGAGATGCTGCGCGTGTTCGGCTATCGCAACTACATGATCGGCAAATGGCACGTCACGCCGCTGACCGAGAGCGGCGCCACCGGGCCGTTCGACGGCTGGCCGCTCGGCCGCGGCTTTGACCGCTTCTACGGCTTCCTCGATGCCGAGACCGACCAGTATGCGCCGGAGCTCGTCTCGGATAACACGCATATCGATCCGCCGGGCACCTCCGCCGATGGCTATCATCTGACCGAGGATCTGATCGATCAGTCGATCCGCTTCATCGGCGACCACGTCGCCGACCGCCCTGATGTTCCCTGGCTGACCTGGGTCGCGCTCGGCGCCTGTCACGCGCCGCACCAGGCGCCGGCCGATATCATCCGGAGCTACGACGCTGCCTTCGCGCATGGCTGGGACGTCGAGCGGGAGCAGCGACTGGCGCGCCAGAAGGCGATGGGATTGGTGCCGCCGGACACGCGGATGCCGCCGCGCAATGACGGCGTGAAGGCGTGGGAGGATCATTCGCCCGACGAGCGTCGCGTCTTCACCCGCCTGCAGGCCGCCTTCGCCGGCATGCTCGATCACTCCGACCGGCATTTGGCGCGCCTCGTCGCGTTCCTGGAGACGGCCGGTATTCGCGACAACACCATGATCATCGTGATGTCCGACAATGGCGCCAGCCAGGAGGGCGGGCCGCTTGGCTTCGTCAACGCGATGGGGCCGTTCAACTTCAAGCCGGAGCCGATCGCTGAGAAGCTTGCCCGTATCGACGACATCGGCGGCCCCGACACTCACAGCAACTTCCCGCATGGCTGGGCGATGGCGTCCAACACGCCGCTGCGCCGCTACAAACAGAACACCCATGGCGGCGGCATCCGCGATCCCTTCGTCCTCAACTGGCCGAAGAGGATCGCAAGTCCGGGCGAATTGCGGCATCAGTTCGTGCACGCTTGCGATCTCACGCCGACGCTTCTGGAACTGATCGGCATCGAGCCTCCGAACACGATTGCCGGTTGCCCGCAGATGCCGCTCGAGGGCGAGAGCTTTGCCCGTTCCGTTACCGACGCCTCCGCCCCATCAAAAGGCTCGCCGCAATATTTCGAGATGTTTGGCCATCGCGGCCTCTGGCAGGGCGGCTGGAAGGCGGTCGCGTTCCATCCGTCGGGCACGCCGTTCGAGAACGACAGATGGGAGCTGTTCCACCTCGACAAGGATTTCTCGGAGACCAATGACCTCGCCGCACGGGAGCCGGAGCGTCTGGCGGCGATGATTGCGACATGGTGGATGGAGGCCGAGAAGCACAAGGTGCTGCCGCTCGATGATCGTTTCGGCCCGCGCTTTGCGGAGAATGCCGCGCGCTTTCACGGCGCGCGCCACCATTTCGTCTTTCACGCCGGCATGGGTCACGTGCCGACCGACGTCGCGCCCGATGTGCGTAGCCGCAGCTACACGATCGAGGCCCATGTCGAGATCGAGGAGCGCGGAGCGGACGGCGTGCTGATCTCGCACGGCGATGCGACATCGGGGTACAGCCTGTACGTCAGGGATGGCCATCTCGTGCACGATCTCAACATCGGGGGCAGCCATCAGGTCGTGCGCTCGGATCGGAAAGTGCCGTCAGGTGCGCGCCGCCTCGGCGTTCACGTCGAGCGCCTGGTGCGCAAGGAGCCGCCGGCCAAGGGCTCGCGCACCGGCGTCACCGAATACACGCTGCTGGTCGATGGCGAGCCGGCGGGCTCGCTCCAGACCCAGCTCGGCTTCCACACGCTGATCTCATGGTCCGGCCTCGACATCGGCCGCGACCGCGGCAGCCCGGTCTCGCATTACGAGGCGCCGTTCGAATTCGAGGGCCGGCTGCTGCGCGTCACCGTCACCATGCACAATGATCAGAAGCTCGACGGCAACGCCGTCGGCAACGCGCAGATGGCGCGCCAGTGAACGCGCTGCATCCACGCCGTCATTGCGAGCGCAGCGAAGCAATCCAGAAACGTTCCGCGGAGGCAGCCTGGATTGCTTCGTCGCAAGGGCTCCTCGCAATGACGAGGTGAGAGAGGCGAGCGCGCCAGCAGAAAACCTGGTGAGCAGTAGTTACTTGATCTTGTCGTAGGCCGCCGCGAAATCGCCGAGCGGCATCGGGATCGCGATCGTCTCTTTCGCCATGTTCTGGAAGGAGACCTTGAGCTGCTTGCCCGACCGCAGGGCCGTGAGCAGGTCCGCCGCGATCGGCGTCGAGGCGTAGCAGCCGCGGTTCTCGCAGGTCTGGATCTGCAGGTCGAACGTCTTGCCCTCGTCGACCTGGAGCTTGGCGCCGACGGGAAGGTTGAGGCCGAGCGGCAATTGCAGCAGCGCCACGGGCGTGCGCGTGTCGGGCGCGATGCGGATGTTGATCAGGACGACCGTCTGGCCGGTCTTGGTCAGCACCGCGTTCTGCTCCATCGCGCATTCGAGCGGCGCGTCGCGGCTGGCGCTGGTGCAGCGGACGATCCAGCCGGGCTGGCCCGGAGCGCCGTCGGCCTGCGCTTGCGTCGGTGCAGGCGCGGGCTGTGCGGCGGGAGCAGGGGGCGCTGCGTTCTTCTTGGCGCCCTGCTGGGCGTACGCGGCGCCCGTCGACAGCAGGGCAGCAGCGGCGAGGGCAACAAGTCTGGATTGCATGGACATGGCGAAACCGCGTTGGCGTGAACCGAGGCCTCGCTGTAGCGTTGCGAGGCGTACGGCGCAAGCTTACTCGGCGGCTTCCTTGACGGTGCTGTGCTCGGATGCTTCGTGGCCCTCGCCGTCGCCGGAACGTCCCCAGCCCGAGAACCAGTTGTTGAGCTCGTCGAGGTAGAGATAGACGACGGGCGTGGTGAACAGCGTCAGCGCCTGGCTGACGATCAGGCCGCCGACCATGGCGTAGCCGAGCGGCTGGCGAATTTCGGCGCCGGTGCCGTGGCCGAGCATCAGGGGCACGCCGCCGAGCAGGGCGGCCATCGTCGTCATCATGATCGGGCGGAAACGCAGCAGCGCGGCCTGGCGGATCGATTCCGCCGGCGTCTTGTGGTGATCGCGCTCGGCGGCGATGGCGAAGTCGACCATCATGATGCCGTTCTTCTTCACGATGCCGATCAGCAGGATGATGCCGATCAATGCGATGAGGCTGAAGTCGAATCCGGCCGCCATCAGGATCGCGAGCGCGCCGACGCCGGCCGAAGGCAGGGTGGACAGAATCGTGATCGGGTGGATGTAGCTCTCGTAGAGGATGCCGAGGATCAGATAGACCACGACCAGCGCGGCCAGGATCAGCAGCGGCACCGTGCCGAGCGATTGCTGGAACGCCTGCGCGGTGCCCTGGAAGCTCGAGTTCAGCGTCGGCGGCGCGCCGAGATCGGCCATCGCTTTTTGCACGGCCTCGGTGGCCTGGCCGAGCGCGACACCTTGCGCGAGGTTGAAGCTGATCGTGATCGCCGGGAACTGGCCCTGGTGGCTGATCGAGAGCGGGCGGACCGGATCGGTGGTCCAGGTCGCGAAGGTCGACAGCGGCACCTGGTCGCCGGTCAGAGGCGATTTCAGATAGAGCTTGTTCAGGCTGTCCAGATTGCCCTGCAGCTCCGGCAGGATCTCGAGGATCACCTTGTAGGTGTTGAGCTGGGTGAAATACTGCGTCACCTGCCGCTGCCCGAAGGCGTCGTACAGCGTGTCGTCGATCAGCTGCGGCTGGATGCCGTAGCGCGAGGCGGTGTCGCGGTTGATCTTGAGCTGGACCGTGGTGCCCTGGGTCTGCTGGTCGGTGGCGACGTCGCGCAGCTCCGGCAGTGTCTGCATCTTGGCCAGGATCTTCGGCGCCCAGTCGTTGAGCTCGGCGAGATCGGCGTCCTGCAGGGTGAACTCGAATTGGGTGCGCGTTGGCCGGCCGCCGAGGCGGACGTCCTGGGCCGCCTGCATGTAGAGGCGGGCGCCGGACACCTTCTCGAGCTTGGGACGCAGCCGCGCGATGATCTGCTGCGCCGAGGCCTCGCGCTCGCTGCGCGGCTTCAGCGTGATGAACATGTTGCCGTTGTTGCCGGCGCGGCCGCTGCCGCCGATGTTCATCGCGATCGTGGCGACGTCGGGATCATCCATCACGATCTTGCCGAGCTCGACCTGACGGCGCTGCATCTCCTTGAACGAGATGTCCTGTGAGGCTTCGGAGGTCGCGGTGATCAGGCCGACGTCCTGCTGCGGGAAGAAGCCTTTCGGGATCAGGATGAACAGGTAGATCGACAGGCCGAGCGTCGCGAAGAAGATCGTGAGCGTGGTGCGCCGCCAGGCGAGGGCGTGGTCGAGCACGTATTCGTAGCCGCGCAGCATGCTGTCAAAGGCGCGCTCGCTCCACTGGTAGAACTTGCCGTGGGATACTTCGCCGTGGGCGCGCAGGAAGCGCGAGGCCATCATCGGCGTCAGCGTCAGCGACACGAACATCGAGACGAAGATGGTCATCGCCAGCACGACGGCGAATTCGCGGAACAGGCGGCCGATGATACCGCCCATCAGCAGCAGCGGGATCAGCACCGCGACCAGCGAGATGCTGATCGACACGATGGTGAAGCCGATTTCCTTGGAACCGCGGAAGGCCGCCGCCATCGGCGATTCGCCTTCCTCGATGTAGCGCGTGATGTTCTCGAGCATCACGATGGCGTCGTCGACGACGAAGCCGACCGCGATGGTGAGCGCCATCAGCGACAGATTGTCGAGCGAATAGCCGACGACCCACATCAAGGCGCACGCGCCCAGCAGCGCCAGTGGGACCGTGATGGTGGGGATGACGGTGGCCCAGAAGCTGCGCAGGAAGATGAAGATGACCATGACCACCAGAGCGATGGTCAAAAGCAGCGTGAACTGGACGTCCTCGACCGCGGCGCGGATGGTGGTGGTGCGGTCGCTGATCAGCTCGATCTTGATCGCGGGCGGGATCGCCGCCACGAGACGGGGCAGGGTCGCCTTGATCCTGTCGACGGTCTCGATGACGTTGGCGCCCGGCTGCTTGAAGATCACCAGGAACACGCCGCGCTTGCCGTTGGCCCAGGCCGCCTGCTTGGCGTCTTCCGCGCCGCTGACCGCCTGGCCGATGTCGCGGATTCGCAACGGGCCTCCGTTGCGATAGGCGATGATGACGTCGTTCCAGTCCTTGGACTGGGTGAGCTGGTCGTTGGCGTAGATCGTGTAGGCGCGCTTCTCGCCGTCGATGTTGCCCTTGGGGCTGTCGACCGTGGTGATCGCGATCTGGCTGCGGACGTCCTCCATCGACAGGCCCTTGGCGACGAGCTTCGCCGGATCGACCTGGATGCGGATGGAGGGCTTCTGCTGGCCGCCGATGAAGACCTGGGCCACGCCCGAAAGCTGGCTGATCTGCTGGGCGAGCTGCGCGTCGACCGCGTCGCTGACGCTGGTCAGAGGCAGCGTCTCCGAGGTCGCCGACAGCAGCAGGATCGGCGCGTCGGCCGGGTTGACCTTGCGATAGGTCGGCGGCGAGGGCAGGTTCTTCGGCAACTGGCCGCTGGCGGCATTGATGGCGCCCTGCACGTCGTTGGCGGCGCCGTCGATGCTGCGGTTGAGATCGAACTGGATGGTGATCGACGCGGTGCCGAGATAACTCGTCGACGTCATCTGGGCGATGCCGGGGATCTGGGCGAACTGGCGCTCCAGCGGCTGGGCCACTGACGAGGCCATCGTCTCGGGGCTGCCGCCCGGCAGGTTGGCGGTGATCTGGATGGTCGGGAAGTCGACCTGCGGCAGCGGTGCGACCGGCAGCAGGGGATAGGCGACGAGACCGACGAAAAGGATGCCGGCCATCAGCAGCGAGGTGCCGATGGGATAACGGATGAAAGGTGCCGAAATCCCGCCCTCGGTCATTCCCGTCGTACCTTATTCTGTCCCGGTTCTGAACTTGCCACCGCCGTCGAGACGAGGCTTCCGGGTTGCACCTTGAACTGACCGCCAGTGATCACCTGCTGCCCGGGCGTGAGCCCTTCGTCGACGACGGAATGTCCGTCGATGGCGTAGCTGACCTTGATCTTGTGCACCTCGGCCTTGTTGTCCTGATTGACGGTATAGGCGTAGAGGCCGTTGGTCGAATGCTGGACCGCGTCATCCGGCACGACGGTCGCGTCCTTCAGGATGCGCACCAGAAGACGGGTCGAAACCGATTGTCCGGGCCACAGCGTGTGGTCCTTGTTATCGAACACTGCCTTCAGCCGGATCGTCCCGCTGGTCGTGTCGACCTGGTTGTTGATGACCGCAAGCTTGCCTTCCGCCAGCGTCTTCTTGCCGTCGGTGGTGAAGGCGATGACCTTGAGCGCCCCGGCCTTCTGGCCCTCGCTGATATAGGGAAGCTGGTCCTCCGGAGCGGTGAAGATCACCGAAATCGGCTCGACCTGCGTGATGGTGACGATGCCCGTCTGCGAGGAGGCGGTGGCGATGTTGCCGACGTCGACCTGGCGCAGGCCTGCGACGCCGGTGATCGGCGCCTTGACCTGGGTGTAGTCGAGCTGGGTCTGGGCGTTGGCGATCGCGGCCTCGTCGGCGGCGATCTGGGCGGTGAGCTGGGCGACGGTCGAGCGCTGGGAGTCGACCCGCTGCGCGGTCGCGAACTCGCCGAGCTTCATGGCGCGCTGGAGCTCGAGATTGGCGTTGGCCAGATTCGCCTCGTCCTGGGCCTTCTTCGCTTTGGCCTGGTCGAGCGTGGCTTGATAGGGGCGGGGATCGATCGAGGCGAGCAGCTCGCCTTCCTTGACGATCTGCCCTTCGGTGAAGGCGATCTTGTCGATCTGCCCGTCCACCCGGGTCCGGACCTGGACCGTATTGAAGCCCTGAACCGTGCCGAGACCGGTCAGATAGACCGGAAAATCGACCTTCTGGACCGGCGTGACGCTGACGGGAATGGGGGGCGCGCGAGGCGGACCCTTTTGAGCTGTCTGGGCTTTTCCGGCGTCGGGCGAGCCGTATTTGTGCCAACCGTAGTAACCCGCGGAGGCCACGGCCGCGAGGATCAGAATCCAGAGGATCGGCCGTGTTTTTTTCATATCGGCTCGTGTCGGCTTCTTATGCCCTAGCTTACGAATTTTGGGGCAATCGTAGGGTTCCAGCGGGCTTGTATAATACACGCCAAGTTCCAGTGTAAACAGCACTATCGGCAGCGAATCCTAAACAATTGGAAAGCTTTGCACCGCTTGGGCAACTCACTGGCGCGCCGGTGTGCAGTGCTGCATTTTCCCAGCAGAAACGATCAGCGTGCAAACCTTGTGCAATGATCGGAAACGGTGTGCCGAGGCCGATGGGTGCGCTGACCGGAATCGCGGCAGGACGCATCGCAAGAACGGTTCTAAATCGCGCAAGCCGCGTTTCGGTTGTCAGAAAAATCGGCATCGTCCATATCGGCGCCTCCACGAGGGGGAGTGCATTATGGATGAACTGAACGGCAAGCTGATCGCGTGCCAGATTCTGATCACGGGGTTGATTGCGCGCGTTGCCAACGAGCAGCGCGATCCCTTGCGCTTTCTCTCCGACTTCCGCGACGAGATCAAAGCCGTGGTCAACGGCGTCAACATCGCCGGCATGGAGAACACCGACCGTGTGCGCGCCGTTGCGCAGAAAACCGTCGACGAATTGTTCTCGCTGATGAAGCCGCCGAGCAGCGATTGATATCGCTGCGCCAATCGTCGATTTCGCGGTATTTTTCGTAGCTGTTTTAGAACGAGTCCAATCTTTGTTTAGAACCGTTTCAAACTACAGTTTAGAATCGTTTTGATCTGGACTTATTCAAGGGTTCTCGCGGCTTGCCCGCATTGACCCACTATTTTGCCGCCGATACCAACAGCCCAATCGCTCGTCGAAGTGAACGAGCGAACATGAAGATGGGGCGTGTTGTAATGGGGCAGGTGGTCGCACCGAAGTCGTTGCGTTCGGTCGCAGCATTCGATCCGGTTGATGAAAAGTCTTCGGGCATTTCCGGCAAGAAGGTCTCGGCCGTTGCGAGCCTGATCGCGGTGGCGTCGGTGTCGAGCGGCGCAGAGGCGCAGCAGTCCAACCTGCCGCCGGTGACGGTCGATGCTCCCGTCGCGCGTCCGCGTCCTGTCGCCTCGAAGCCGACGGCGGAACAGGTCCGTGCCCGTAACGCGCTTCGTCGCGCCGCGCAGCGCCAGCAGGCAGCGCAACAGGCTGCGCCTGCCACGCCGTCCGGCCCCGCCGACGCCAATCCCTATGCCGATCCGTCCGCGCCCTACAAGGTCGACCGCGTCCAGGCCTCAGGCAAGTTTCCCGAACCGCTTCTGAATACGCCGAAGACCATCACGGTGCTCAGCAAGGAGATCCTCGACGACAAGAACGCGACGTCGCTGAGGGAGATTGGACGTTCGACCGCCGGCGTGACGCTGGGCTCGGGCGAAGGCGGCAACGCGTTCGGCGATCGCTTCTTCATCCGCGGCTTCGACGCGCGCAACGACGTCTTCATCGACGGCATTCGCGATCCCGCGGTCTCGATCCGAGAGAACTTCTTCACCGAGCAGCTCGAGATCCTGCGCGGCCCGGCCTCGTCCTATGCGGGCCGCGGCACCGCGGGCGGCGCCATCAACATCGTCACCAAGCAGGCGACCGATCGCAACTTCCAGAACGCCGAGACGACGTTCGGCACCGACATGACCAAGCGCGTCACGATCGACGTCAACCAGGTCATCGATCCGACCTTCTCGGTGCGTGCTGGCGGTCTGTTCCAGGACGCCAACGTCGCCGGCCGCAACTTCGTGACCGACAATCGCTGGGGCACCTTCGTCTCGACCAAATACGCCCCGACCAACGACTTCAAGGTCACGACCAACTACGTTCACACCGACCTCAGCGGCTATCCGGATTTCGGCGTGCCCTATTACAAGCAGGGCAACGTGCCGGCCACTGAAGCCGGCATTCCGCGCGGCACCTGGTACGGTTTCCTCAACCGCGATTTCCAGACCGCACGGCAGGACTTCGGCACGCTCACGGGCGAGTACAAGCCGACCAACAACATCACCCTGACCAGCCGGACCCGCATGGAGCAGTCGACGCTGGAATATATCGGTACGCTGCCGCAGTCGCCGATCACGACCAATCCTGATCCGACGAAGTGGACGATCACCGCGAGCGCGCAGAGCCGCAACCAGTGGGTCGACGTCATCGCCAACCAGGAAGATGCCACGTTCAAGTTCAACACGGGATCGGTCAGGCACACGGCGGTGACCGGGCTCGAAGTCTCCAACGAACGCATCGGCATTGGCCGTTACACCGGCCTCTCGTCGGAAGCGTTCGGTGCCGGCTCCAACAGCAATGGCGCTCTGACCCTGCAGAACATGTATTCGCCGGGCTACACCTACACGCCCGGTCCGTTCAACCCGGTGCTCGGCGGCGATCCGACCCGCTACAACGTCGACAGTGGCGCCGTCTATGTGATGGACACGGCGAACTGGGAAGACACCATCATCGTGAACGGTGGTGTGCGCTGGGACAGCTACAAGCTGACATCGTCGATTGCAGCGGCGTCGAGCCACGTTGACTCGGACTTCGTCAATTACAACGCCGGTATCGTCTACAAGCCGGTTCCGATCGGCAGCCTCTATGCGGCCTACGCGACCTCGACCAATCCGTTCGGCTCCGAGCTCGACGCGACCGGCACGGATTACGGCTCGTCTCCGCCGACCGGCACCACGATCCTCGGGCCCGAGCAGAACAAGGCTGCGGAAGTCGGCACCAAATGGGAGCTGCTCGATCGCCACCTGCTGGTGAGCGGCGCGCTGTTCCACACCACCAAGGACAATGCGCGCGAGACCGTCGGCACTACGCTGACCTCGGGTGCGGCGTACCGGATCCAGGGTATCGACATCGAGGCCAGCGGCAAGCTGACCGATCGCTGGAGCATCTTCGGCGGCCTCGTGCTGATGGATTCGAAGGTCACCAAGAGCAACATCCCGAGCAATGTCGGGCTGCAGCTCGCCAACGTCGCGCATCAGTCGTTCAGCCTGCTCACCAAGTACAAGTTCGATGGCGACTGGGAGCTCGGCGGCCAGGCGGTGTTCCGCTCCAAGGTCTATGGCGGCACCTTCGGCGCCAACACCGGTACGCTGATCCCGAGCTATTGGCGCTTCGACGCGTTCATCGAGAAGAAGATCGACAAGAACTGGACCATGAAGTTCTACGCGCAGAACCTCACCAACAAGCTCTATTACGACACGCTCTATCGCAGCGCGACGCCGTTCGTGGCGGTCGCGCCGGGGCGGGCGTTCTACATCGTCACGACAGCGAAGTTCTGATCATGTTGACGTGCCTGCCTGGCATCCTGAGCAAAGATGATGTGGCGGATTTCCGCCGCATCATGGATGCCAGCGAATGGGAGGATGGCCGCTCGACCGCAGGGTCGCAGTCGGCCATGGTCAAGCGCAACGAGCAATTGCCGCCCGATGGCGAGGTCGCGCGCAAGCTCGGCAACCGCATCATCTCGGCGCTGACGTCGAACCCGCGCTTCATCGCGGCGGCGATCCCGCTCCAGATCTTCCCGCCGCTGTTCAACCGCTATGCGGCCGATAGCGGCCACCATTTCGGCCTGCATGTCGACAACGCGATCCGCGGCGACCGTCTGACCGGCCTTCGCATCCGCACCGACCTGTCGGTCACGCTGTTCCTCGCCGAGCCGGAAGAATATGACGGTGGCGAACTTGTGATCGAGGACACCTACGGTTCGCACGAAGTCAAGTTGCCAGCCGGCGACTGCGTGCTCTATCCCTCGACCAGCCTCCATCTCGTCACGCCGGTGACGCGGGGAACGCGGGTTGCGTCTTTCTTCTGGCTTCAGAGCATGATACGGGACGATCAAGCCCGGAGCATGATCTTTGACCTCGACACCGCGATACAGGCGCTGGTGGAACGGCTCGGGCGTGACGATCCCGAAACGGTCAAATTGACGGGTATCTATCACAATCTCATTCGCTACTGGGCCGAAGTATGAAGATCACAAATCTCAAAGCCAGTCTTGCCGCAGCCGCCGTTCTGACGGCCGCCTGGCTCGCATCGCCTGTTTCGGCCCAGACGCAAACCCAGCAGCCGGCTGCCCAGGCACCCGTCGTCGCTCCAGCCCCGGCTCCCGCGGCCCCGGTCGCGGCCGCGCCGGTGGCTCCCTCGGCCACCGCGGCTCCCACGGCTGCCGCGCCGGCCGCCGCCAAGGCGGAGGCTGTCTCCATGGCGCCGTCCATGAAGGAATTGTCACCCTGGGTGATGTTCATGTCGGCGGACGTCATCGTGAAGGCGGTGATGATCGGGCTCGCCTTTGCGTCGCTCATGACCTGGACGGTCCTGATCGCGAAGTCGATCGAGCTGTCGGTCGCCTCCGGCAAGCTGCGTTCGGCTTTGAAGAAGATCGCCGAGGCACGCTCGCTCGCCGAGGCGCAGATGGCGCTCGGCGCCAAGCAGGGCATCCTGCCGTCCTTCCTGGCGGCGGCGCTGCGCGAGGCGCGGATGTCGGCTGGGCTCTCCAGCGATGCCGGCATCAAGGAGCGCGCGGCCTCGAGCTTCCAGGAGATCGTGCGCGCCGAGGCGCGGCGCATCCGCATCGGCATGGGCGTGCTCGCGACCATCGGCTCGACCTCGCCCTTCGTCGGCCTGTTCGGCACGGTCTGGGGCATCATGAACAGCTTCATCGGCATCTCGAAGTCGCAGACCACGAACCTTGCCGTGGTCGCTCCCGGCATCGCCGAGGCGCTGCTCGCCACCGCGATCGGCCTCGTCGCCGCCATTCCCGCGGTCATCATCTACAATCACTTCTCGCGCGTGACGAAGAGCTATCTCGAGCTGGTCAGCCGTGCCTCGGGCGCGGCCGCCCGGCTGCTCTCGCGCGATCTCGATCGCAGCCACGGCAGCGTGCATTCGCGCGCAGCGGAGTGAACCATGGCCGTTTCGCTCGCAGACAACGATGACGACGACGATTTCTCGGAAACGCATGACATCAACGTCACGCCGTTCATCGACGTCATCCTGGTGCTGCTGATCATCTTCATGGTCGCAGCTCCGCTCTCGACGGTCGATCTGCCGATCGACCTGCCGACCTCGAGCGCGACGCCGCAGAAGAAGCCGGACAAGCCGACCTATCTCAGCATCAAGCGTGACCTGACGCTCGCCATCGGTGAGGACTCCGTGCACCGCGCCGAGCTGATCATGACGCTCGACTCGATGTCCGACATGAGCAAGGACAAGTACCTGTTCCTGCGCGCCGATCGGTCCGTGCCCTATGGCGAGTTGATGGGCGTCATGGAGCTGTTGCGCTCCGGCGGCTACACACGGGTGAAGCTGGTTGCGCTCGAAGGGCCACCTTCGGCGGCGGGCGCGCCTGCCGCAGGCACAGCGCAGCCCTAAGGGATCGTCATGTCCGACGCTGAGCTCGAACCCAGATCATCCCGGAAGCTGTGGATCCTCGCTGCGGTCGCTGCAGTCGTGCTCCACGTGGGTGGGGCTGCGCTCGCGCTGGCAAATCTGCAGGCCGACGACGGCGACGAAGGGTTGGGCGCGGCAGGGGCGGAGTTCGCGGTCGAGATGACGTCGCCGCCGGCGCGCGAGACCGACATGCCGCCCGGGCCGACTGACTCGGAGGAGCAGGAGGAGCGCCCGGCGCTGCCCGAGCAGAAGGCCGAGGTCAAGGAGACGGATCTGCCGCAGGACCGGCCGCAACAGGTCGAGGAGGCCGACCGGATCGTCACCGAGAACAAGCCGAAGAAGGAGCAGGACGACGATCCGAAGCTCGCGGCCGTCGAGACGCCCGCGATGGAAGCGTCGCAGAAGTCGGTCGCGATGGAGCGGCAGACCTTCGAGGACGCCACGCGCGAGGCCGAGAAGGCGATGGCGCCCGTGCTCGGCATCGGCAAGGACCTGCTGAAGCTGACGGCCGACTGGAACCGGAAGATCAGCGCGCATCTTTCGGCGCACAAGGTCAATCCGGAGGGCAAGGAACCCAATAACCAGACCGCCAAGGTGAGCTTCGCGCTGAACCGGCGGGGCAACGTGCTGTCGGTGGACGTGGTGCAGTCGTCAGGGGATCCGGCCTACGATGCGGCCGCGATCTCCATGGTCCACAAATCCGATCCGTTCCCGACGCCGCCGGCCGCGCTGACCGAGGACCGCTACGAGCGCACGGTCGAGATCATGTTCAAGCCGCCGGACGACAAGAAAAAGAAGAAGCAGGCTCAGCGCCAGTAGAGCCGGATCCCGACATAGACCACGACCAGGCAGGCGAAGATCAGCGCCACGGGGAGAGGCCGTTTCTGGGTTCCCGCGGCCGCGCCGGTCCCGAAAAAGCCTGATGTCTTCGGCTTCGGCGGGGGACGACGGAAGGCGGTAACATTGTCCGCTGCCGGCTCGGACTGGCGGGGGCGGACGTCAGGCGGAGTTCCCGCACCGCCCATCTCGGCATAGTAGGCCTTGTAGATCGCGCCGATGGTCGCCTCGGTGGCCTCGCCCTCGCTCATCTGCGCCAGCAGGTTCTTGTAGCTCGAGAGGAACTCCTGCGCCTCCGGAGGCAGCGCGGACGACCCGTTGAGCTTGGCCATCATCTTCCAGGTGGCGAAATCGGCGCGGGCACGGGTGTCCGCGCGTCGCGCGATCAGCATATCGGCAGCTTTGACCAAGTCGGCCTCTGGCCCTTCGGCTCGTGTTCGGGTGGTGTAGTTCAACTACCCATTGCCGGTCAGGAAGAGAACAGCCTGAATCACATAACCGGTCAACGTTCGCAGTATTCCTGAAATAACATCAAGATTTAGACCGAACTGCGAGCCCGCGAGCGGCAACAGGATCAAGAGGCCGATCAGGATCAGCATACCGAACGGCTCGAGCCGGGCGAGCGGCAAGGCAAGCGGCCGCGGCAACAGCCCGACCGCGACGCGGCCGCCGTCCAGCGGCGGGATCGGCATCATGTTGAACACCGCCAGGACGGCATTGATGATCAGCGCATTCTTGAGGTTGTCGAAGATCCACTGCGCCGCCCCCGCCGGCGCCAAGGGCAGGGCGTGCAGGGCCAGTGCCGCCGCAAGTGCCAGCAGGATGTTGGTGGCGGGCCCCGCCAAGGCCACCCAGACCATGTCGAGCCTGGGGTGGTTGAGCTTGCGGAAATTCACCGGCACCGGCTTGGCATAGCCGAACAGGAACGGCGAATGCGCAAACAGCAGCATTGCCGGGAGGATCACGGTGCCGAACGGGTCGATATGCTTGAGCGGGTTGAAGCTGACGCGGCCGAGCTGCCAGGCTGTATTGTCGCCGAGGCGGTAGGCAACGAAAGCGTGCGCGGCCTCGTGGAAGGTGATGGCGAGCACGAGCGGCAGCACCCACACGGAGAGGTCATAAAGGGAAACGTTCACGGCTCGTCCGTCCCGGTTTGGCTCGCGGCCTTGCAGCCAACCCGGCCAATCCGGTGGTGGGGCAACGCGTCAGGTCAGCATATGGGACGCCGGTTCCGAAATCCCAAGCTGTAAATGATCCGCCAGCAGCCCGCCCGCGCGTGACAGGTTGCGCGCACGGTGGAGGCGGATGTCCGCCGCCGGCAGCGGGGGCAGGCCGTCGCGCTCCGACAAGACGCGGAGGCGAGCGGGCAGAGTGCCGGCTTTCACGACGGTGATCGCAAGACCCTGTGCTGCGATTGCTTCGACCGCACCAAGCGTCCGGCTGACAAAGGCCAGCCGCCACGGACGGCCGGCGGCATCGAGCGCCTCCGCAGCCCATTGCCGGAACAGGCAGCCCGGCGGATAGAGCGCGACGGGCAGCGTGTCCTGCGCCGCGACCGGATATGAGTTTGCCGCGGCCCACACTGCCTGCTCGCGTCGCAGCAGCTCGCCGTTTCCGCGGCCTTCCGGATGCATGGCGATAACGAGGTCATAGGCGTCCCCGAGTCGCGCCGGCATTGTCGCGGTCAATCCGGTCTCGATCTCGACACGGATCCCGGGATGGTTTCGCGCAAAGCGCGCCAGCAGGGGCGGAATGACGAGCGTGCCGTAATCGTCCATCACGCCGAGGCGGACGACGTCGTCGCGCTTGCGCCTGCGCAGCGCGTCGACGGCCTCTGCATTGAGGTCGAGCAGCCGCCTTGCATAGACGAGGAGCTCGTTGCCCGCTGCGGTCAGCGTGACGCCGGCCCTCGCGCGTTGAAACAGCCTGGTGTCGAGCCGTTCCTCCAGGCGCCTGATCTGGACGCTGACGGCCGACTGGGTCCGGTTGAGCGTCGCCGCCGCGCGCGTGAAGGAGCGATGCTCGGCAACGGCGATAAAGGCCTTCAGCAGATCGGGATCGAGGGGCGGCGCGGTCATGATGAAAACTTATCCTGCCATGACGGAAATTCCATTCCCAGTTTCGGCGCGCCTCGTATGCTGTTTTCAAAGCATCGACGGAGGAATCGTGGGTGAAGTTTTGGGCGTTCTGGCCGCGGTGCTGTCGAGCGCGCTGGGCGGCACGTCGATCGGCGCGACGCGCTATCTCGTGAGCAGCCTCGATCCGCTCGCGATCGGCTCGTTCCGGTTCGGCATCGGCTTTCTTTTCCTGCTGCCGCTGACGCTGCTGCGCGGCGACCGATGGCCGGGGCGAGGGGAGTGGGCGGCCGCTTTCGGACTCGGCTTGCTCTTCTTCGCCGTCTTCCCGATCCTGTTCAACGCGTCCTTGATCTTCACGACCGCCGCGCGTGGCGCGCTCGCTCTCTCGACGCTGCCGCTACTGTCGCTGTTGATTGGGGCTGCGCTCGGCGCCGAAGCGCTGACCTGGCGCAAATCGATCGGCGTCGTGATCGCGACCTCAGGTGTGGCGGTCGCGCTGCTCTCGGATCTCACCTCGGCACCGGCAGGTGCCTGGCGCGGCGATCTCCTGATGATGGCGGCGGCGCTGTGCATGGCGCTCTACGGCATCTGGTCGAGGCCGCTGATCCGCCGCTCCAGCCCGATCGCGTTCACGACGATGAGCATGGCGGCGGGGGCGACCTGCCTCATCCTGCTCTCGGGTGTTCGCGGCAGCTTTGCGCCCGTCGCCGGCTTCGGTGCGCCGCAATGGCTGGCAGCTCTCTATCTCGGCGCCTTCGGCGCGGCGCTGACCTTCTATCTCTGGGCCTTCGCGCTGGAGCGGACGACGCCGACGCGCGTCGCGATCTCGGTGACGGTCAATCCGATCACTGCATCGCTGGTCGGGGCGTGGCTGCTGCAAGAGCCGCTGCGCTGGAATCTCGCAGCGGGGATCGTCGCGGTGTTTGCGGGGATCTGGATCGCGACGACGACAGGCCGGCGTGCTGAGACCGCGTCACAGCAAGCCTGATCTTACGCCGGGATGGTCCCCTGGTATTGGACCAGGCCGTCGTCGATCTTGAGCCATGCCAGCTTTTCCGAGACCCAGATGTGCTCGGTCGGCGTGAAGGCGTTGCGATCGTCGAACGTGGTCAGCGAGACGCCCGCCAGCGTCCCGTTGCGCCGCCACGAAAACAGGCGCGTGCCGCAGCGCTTGCAGAACACGCGGTCGATCGCCTCGGACGAGGCATAGCGCTCGGTCTCGCCCTCGACGGTCAGCGCGCGCTGGTCGAACTGCGCGCGGACGAAGTAAGGCGAGCCCATCGCCTTCTGGCACATGCGGCAATGGCAGATGCGGACGTTGAGCGGCTCGCCCTCCGCCTTGAACCGCACCGCGCCGCAGAGGCATCCACCTTCCCGGATCATGACGCCCTCAATAGGTTGCCCGGCCGCCCGAGATGTCGAACACGGCGCCGGTCGAGAATGCGCAGTCCTGCGACGACAGCCACGCCACCATCGCGGCCAGCTCCTCCACCAGCACGAAGCGCGCCTTCGGGATCTTCGACAGCATGAAGTCGATGTGCTGCTGCGTCATCTGGTCGAAGATCGCGGTCTTGGCGGCCGCCGGGGTCACCGCGTTGACGAGAATGTCGTGCGCGGCGAGCTCCTTGCCGAGCGACTTCGTCAGCGCGATCAGGCCGGCCTTGGACGCCGAATAGTGCGCCGCGTTCGGGTTGCCTTCCTTGCCGGCGATCGAGGCGATGTTCACGATCCGCCCGTATTTCTGCTTGAGCATTTCGGGCACGATCGCCTTGCTGACGATGAAGGGACCGTCGAGGTTGATGCGCAGCACCTTGCGCCATTCCTCGAGGTCGGTCTCCCAGACCGGCTTGTTGACGCCGGCGATGCCGGCGTTGTTGACGAGGATGTCGATCTTGCCGAAAGCGGCCAGCGTCGCATCGCGGGCCTGCTCGACGGCCGCGGTGTCGGTGACGTCGACCTTGAAGACCTTGGTCTCGCCGCCAACCTCTTTGGCCGTCTTCTCGGCCAGCCCCTGGTCAAAATCCCAGATCGCGACCTTGGCGCCGGAGCCGACGAAGCGCTCGGTGATGGCGCGGCCAAAACCCTGGGCGCCGCCGGTGACGATGGCGACGCGCCCCTGGAGATCGATCTTGTTCATCGCGAAACCCTCCCTGTCCCTCATGGTGAGGAGCGCGCACCTGGCGCGCGTCTCGAACCATGGAGCCCGTGGCCCATCCCTCGCGACGGCGCGCTCGCGCCTCCCGGGGATGAGGCGTTGATCAGAGCATGTAGCCGCCGTCGACGACGAGGTCGACGCCGGTGGTGAAGGCGCTCTCGTCGCTGCCGAGATAGACCGCCATGGACGCGATCTCCTCGGCGGTGCCGAGCCGGCCCATCTTCTGGCGGGAGATGAACATCTCCTTGCCCTGCGGCCCTTGCGCCGCGGCGCGGTCGAGCATCGAGGGCGTCTCGACGGTGCCGGGGCAGATCGAGTTGCAGCGGATGCCCTTGGTGATGAAGTCGAGCGCAACCGCGCGCGACAGCAGCGACACCGCCGCCTTCGACGAGCTGTAGACGTAACGGTTCGCCGGTGGCCTCAGGGCTGCGCAGGACGAGATGTTGACGATGCTGCCGCCGCCGCCCGCGATCATGTCGGGCAGGAAGGCCTTGATGGTCCGGTGCATCGACTTGACGTTGAGGTCGAACGAGAAGTCGAAATCCTCTTCCGAGCATTCCAGGATGGTGCCGTGATGCACGAAGCCGGCCGCGTTGAGCAGGATGTCGATCTTGCCGACGCGCTTGGCAAAGGCGTTGACGTCGGCGGTGTTGCGGACGTCTAGCTTGGCGACCTCGGCAATGCCTTCCTTGGTCAGGCCGGCGATGCCGGCCTCGTTGATGTCGGTGGCGATGACGGTTGCGCCTTCACGCGCGAACGCGAGTGCGCATGCGCGCCCGATGCCTGCTGCCGCTGCCGTGACGACGGCGCGCTTTCCCTTGAGGCGGTCTGCCATTTTCTTGTTCTCCTCGATTTTCCTCATTGCCGTGACGCCGTAGCCCGGATGGAGCGCCAGCGTAATCCGGGATCCTGCGTTCGCGGATGGTGAACCCGGATTTCGCTACGCTCCATCCGGGCTACACGTACCTAACTCAGTGATTATCCCGCGCCACACCAAAGGTGCCGGCGACGTTCTGGTAGCGCGTGGCGAGCTCCATGCAGGCGCCGGTCGATTGCTGGCCGACGGTATTGCGATAGATCTCCTGCCACGGTGTCTGGTTCGCGGGATGCTTGAAGCCGCCGCTGGCCTTCAGCTCGGCGTGGCGCTTCTTCAGCTCCTCGTCCGAGATCAGGATGTTGGCGCTGCCCTTGTTGAGGTCGATGCGCACCTTGTCGCCGGTCTTGAGGACCGCAAGGCCGCCATTGGCGGCGGCTTCCGGCGAAGCGTTCAGGATCGAGGGCGAACCCGACGTGCCGGACTGGCGGCCGTCGCCGATGCAGGGCAGGGACAGGATGCCGCGTTTGATCAGCGCCGCCGGCGGCTGCATGTTCACGACCTCGGCGCCGCCGGGGTAACCGATCGGGCCGGTGCCGCGGATGAACAGCACGCAGTGCTCGTCGATGCCGAGCGAGGCGTCGTCGATCCGGTCGTGATAATCCTCAGGTCCTTCGAACACGATGGCGCGGCCCTCGAACGCGTTGAGGTCCTTCGCGTTGCTGAGATAGCGGTCGCGAAATTCCTTGGAGATCACGCTGGTCTTCATGATCGCGGAATCGAACAGATTGCCCTTCAGCACCAGGAAGCCGGCGTCCTTCACCAGCGGCTTGTCATAGGCCCAGATCACGTCGTTGTCGGGCTTGGGCGCGTCCTTGCAGTTCTCGCCGATGCCGCGGCCGTTGACCGTGACGGCATCCTCGTGGATGCGCTTGTGCTTCATCAATTCGCGCACCACGGCCGGCACGCCGCCGGCGCGGTGGAATTCCTCGCCGAGATAGAAGCCGGCCGGCTGCATGTTGACCAGAAGCGGCACGTCGTGGCCGACCTTCTGCCAGTCGTCGATCGACAGCTCGACGCCGATGTGACGGGCCAGCGCGTTGATGTGGATCGGGGCGTTGGTCGAGCCGCCGATCGCCGAGTTGATCACGATGCAGTTCTCGAACGCCTTGCGGGTCAGGATGTCCGAAGGCTTGAGATCTTCCCAGACCATCTCGACGATGCGCTTGCCGGTCTCGTAGGCGATCTGGCCGCGCTCGCGGTAGGGGGCGGGGATCGCCGCGCAGCCCGGCAGCGAGAAGCCGAGCGCTTCGGCGAGGCCGTTCATGGTCGAGGCGGTGCCCATGGTGTTGCAATGGCCGACCGAGGGCGCCGACGACGCCACGATCTCCATGAACTCTTCATAATCGATCTCGCCCGCGGCGAGCCGCTCGCGCGACTTCCAGACGATGGTGCCGGAGCCGGTGCGCTCGCCGGCATGCCAGCCGTTCAGCATCGGGCCGCCCGACAGCACGATCGCGGGCAGGTTCACGGTTGCCGCCGCCATCATGCAGGCCGGCGTGGTCTTGTCGCAGCCGGTGGTGAGCACGACGCCGTCGAGCGGGTAGCCGTAGAGGATCTCGACCAGGCCGAGATAGGCGAGGTTACGGTCGAGCGCCGCGGTCGGGCGCTTGCCGGTCTCCTGGATGGGGTGGGTCGGGAATTCCATCGCAATGCCGCCGGCCTCGCGGATGCCTTCGCGGACGCGGTGGGCAAGCTCGATATGATGGCGGTTGCAGGGGGAGAGGTCGTTGCCGGTCTGGGCGATGCCGATGATCGGCTTGCCGGACTGCAGCTCGGCGCGGGTGAGGCCGTAATTCAGATAGCGCTCCATATAGAGCGCGGTCATGCCCGGATTATGCGGGTTGTTGAACCATTCCTGCGAGCGAAGGTGACGGCGGGCGCCGTTGCCGGCGGGCGCGTGTCCATTGGTTGGCTTTTTTGTCATTGTTGTCTCCTGCAATGCAAACGCACCGGCGTCGGTCACCGGCGTGGATACTGGGCTGTCGGCTTGTGCGCTGCCCAACGGCGTGAGCAATGGTCTGCCTGCCCGCTGGCGGGGCGTTTCCTCACAAGTGCGATACTAGTCATGGCTACTTGGTAACGCTACCATTTTGTTCGGTGCGCCGCCGCCGGTCAGGGCCGGCCTGTTGTCCGACTGCCGGGATGCCGAGCTTTGCCGCTCGATCACCTTGAAGCCGAGATCGAGCACCGGCTGCTCCGGGCGCCGTCCCTCGATCGCCTCGATCAGCATGCTGGCGGCCGTCTTGCCCATCTCGTAGCGGTTGGTGCGCACGCTGGTGAGGGTGGGGACGGCGGAGGCCATGAACTCGAGATCGTTGAAGCCGACGATCGCGATCTGCTCGGGCACTTCGAACTCGCGGCGCCGGCATTCGAACAGCACGCCGAGCGCGAGGTCGTCATTGGCGCAGAACACCGCATCGAGGTCCGGCTCGCGCGCCAGCAGATCGGTGAAGAGGGCGCCGCCGAGCGTCACCGAGGTCGGCGTCCCCGTGGTGACGACGAGGCGCTGCTCGAACAGGCCGGCGTCCTTCATGGCCGAGACATATCCGTCCAGCCGGCGCTGCACCCTGGGATCCATGCGCGCGCCGACGAAGCCGATCCTGCGGCGGCCCTGCGCGAACAGGTGCGCAACCGCCGCGCGCGCTGCATCATAGTGGGAAAAGCCGATCATCATGTCGACCGGATTGGGGCCGATCTCCATGATCTGCACGATCGGGCAGTCGGCCGCCTCCAGCATCGCGCGCGATTCCGCGGTCTGGTCGATGCCGGTGACGATCAGGCCGGCCGGCTTCTGTGCGAGAAATAGCCGCAGCAGCTTCTCCTCCTGGAGAATGCTGTAGCGTGTGTTGGACAACTGGATCGAGTAGCGGCTGCCTTCGGAAGCGTCGTAGATGCCGCGCAGCACGTCGGAGAACACGTTGTTGGTGAGTGACGGAATCAAGACACCGATCACTTCGGTGCGCTGCGAGGCGAGGGCGCGTGCCGCAAGGTTGGGCACGTAGCCGAGCTCCTTGGCCGCGCTTTCGACCCGCGTCCGCTTGGCCACCGACAGCGCTTCGGGGTTGCGGAAGAAACGGGACGCGGTGATCGGGCTCACGCCGGCGAGCTCGGCCACTTCCGCCAGCCGGATTTTGCCTGACTTGGTGCGTTTTCGACCCATTTGTTGCTCTTAGCATAGCCATTGGCGCAAACAAAGGATCGTTGACAGCGCTACCAGCAACGACTAACCAAAGACAAATTGCCAAAGCCGCGCAAACTGCCGACAATGTAGCCTGCTATGGGGGGGCTTCGTTCGGCGAAGTTCAGAAAAACAAGACGGTGGCGGCGTGACAGTTGCGTCGCCTGAGTCGGAGGAGGGAGCTAGATGTCGTCTGTGCAAATCCGCGACGTGCGGAAATCGTTCGGCAATTTTGAAGTCCTGCACGGCGTCACGATTCCGATCGAGGACGGACAGTTCGTCGTTCTGGTTGGTCCCTCCGGCTGCGGCAAGTCGACGCTTCTGCGCATGCTCGCCGGCCTCGAGAACATCACCTCCGGCACGATCTCGATCGGCGACCGCGTCGTCAACAATGTCCAGCCCAAGGAGCGGGACATTGCGATGGTGTTCCAGAACTACGCGCTCTATCCGCACATGACGGTCGCGGACAACATGGGCTTCTCGCTCAAGCTGCGGAATGCCGGCTCCGACGAGATCAACAAGCGCGTCAAGCGCGCCGCCGAGATCCTCGCGCTCTCGCCGCTGCTCGACCGCTATCCGCGCCAGCTCTCGGGCGGTCAGCGCCAGCGCGTCGCCATGGGCCGCGCCATCGTGCGCGATCCGCAGGTCTTCCTGTTCGACGAGCCGCTCTCGAACCTCGATGCCAAGCTGCGCGTCGCCATGCGCACCGAGATCAAGGAGCTGCACCAGCGGCTGAAGACCACCACCGTCTACGTCACCCACGACCAGATCGAGGCCATGACCATGGCCGACAAGATCGTCGTCATGCATGACGGCATCGTCGAGCAGATGGGCACGCCGCTCGAGCTCTACGACAAGCCCGAGAACCAGTTCGTCGCCGGCTTCATCGGCTCGCCCGCCATGAACTTCCTCAAGGGCCATGTGCGCGTCAACGGCGTCGCGACCTTCGAGGGCCCGAACGGCGTGAAGCTGCCGCTCAAGTCCGCGCCGGCCGGCTCCGACGGCCGCCCGGCGGTCTATGGCGTGCGGCCCGAGCATTTCACCATCGCCGATGACGGCGCCGAGGCGGAGATCATCGTGGTCGAGCCGACCGGCTCGGAGACGCAGGTGTTCGCCAAGGTCGGCGGCGAGCAGGTCGTCGCGGTATTCCGCGAGCGGCACCAGTTCAATCCGGGCGACAAGGTCCGGCTGAAGCCCGACCCGTCGCTGGTCCATCTGTTCGACGACGCGACGGGCAAGCGCATGAACGCCTAGCGCATAAGACGACAAGGCATAAGCCAACAAAAAACATTACAGGGAGGACGACATGCAAGACTTTACCCGCCGGGCTCTGCTTCAAGGCGGAACGGCTCTGGCTGCCACCGGTGCGCTGACCGGGCCGGCACTGTTCGACTTCGCCAGGGCCTGGGCACAGACCGCGCCCTGGAAGGCAGAGCCGGGCGCCAAGCTGACCGTGATGCGCTGGAAGCGTTTCGTGCCGGCGGAAGACGATGCATTCAACGCGATGGTGGCGGCGTTCAAGGCCGCGACCGGCACCGAGATGAACGTGTTCAGCGAGTCCTTCGAGGACGTGCAGCCGAAGGCTTCGGTTGCGGCCAACACCGGCTCGGGTCTCGATCTCGCCTGGGGTCTGCACACGCTGCCGCAGCTCTTCCCCACCAAAGTCCTGAAGATGAACGACGTCGCCGATTACCTCGGCAAGAAGTACGGCGGCTGGACCGATGCGGCGGCCAAGACCTGCAAGCTCGGCGACGACTGGCTCGGCATTCCCGTCGCGACCAACGGCGGCTACATGACCTACCGCAAGTCGGCGCTCGACAAAGCCGGCTTCAAGGAATTCCCGAAGGACTTCCCGGGTTTCCTCGAGATGTGCAAGGCGCTGAAGGCCAACAACACGCCGGCCGGCTTCGCGCTCGGACACGCCTCGGGCGACGGCAATTCGTGGCTGCACTGGGTGCTGTGGGGCCACGGCGCCTACACGGTCGACCAGAACGACAAGATCATCATCAATTCGCCGGAGACGGCGAAGGCGCTGGAGTACTGCAAGGCGCTCTACGACGCCTTCATTCCGGGCACCCCGTCCTGGAACGACTCCTCCAACAACAAGGCCTACCTCGCCGGCGAGCTCTATTGCACGGCGAACGGCATCTCGATCTACGTCGCCGCCAAGACCGACCCGACCAAGAAGGAGCTGGCCGAGGACACCTATCACGCGCTCTGGCCGGTCGGCCCGGTCGGCAAGCCGACCGAACTGCAGCTCGCGCTGCCGATCCTCGCCTTCAACTTCACCAAATATCCGAACGCGTCGAAGGCCTTCATCGCCTTCATGCTTGAGAAGGAAAACTACGAGAAGTGGCTGGACGGCGCGCAGGGCTATCTGACGCAGACCCTGAACGCCTACGAAACGGCGCCGATCTGGAAGGCCGATCCCAAGAACTACGTGTTCTCGCAGGCCTCCAAGCGCACGCTGCCGGCGTCCGGCATCGGCACGGTCGGCGAGAAGGCGGCGACCGCGATCGCCGACTTCATCGTCGTCGACATGTTCGCCAACTACTGCACCGGCGCCAAGGATACGAAGGGCGCGATGGCGGAAGCCGAGCGCCAGCTGAAGCGTATCTACCGCTGACGGTCACGGGGCGGGCGGCCTTCCGGCCGCCCGCTCGTCAACCTTTCGATCAGGGATATCGGGCATGGCTGATGTCGCAATTCCCCGGGCCAAGCCTCAGATGAGCGAGGACAGCGCCTGGACCCAGCTCAAACACAATCGCAACTGGCTCGGCTTTTGGTTCATGGTGCCGGCCATGGCGTTCCTGATCTTCTTCCTGGCCTATCCGCTCGGGCTCGGCATCTGGCTGTCCTTCACGGACACCCGCATCGGCAGGGTCGGGCACTTCATCGCCACCGAGAACTATGAGTGGCTGTGGGACGACTCCATCTTCTGGCTGTCGGTGTTCAACACGCTGCTCTACACCTTCGTCGCCAGCGCCCTCAAATTCGCGATCGGGCTCTATCTCGCGCTGCTGCTGAACGAGAACATGCCGTTCAAGGCGATGCTGCGCGCGATGGTGCTGATTCCCTTCATCGTTCCGACGGTGCTCTCGGCGCTGGCGTTCTGGTGGATCTTCGACTCGCAATTCTCCATCATCTCCTGGTCGCTGAAGCATCTCGGCCTGATCAGCCAGAACATCAACTTCCTCGGTGATACGACCTGGGCGCGCATCTGCGTGATCTTCGCCAATATCTGGCGCGGCGTGCCGTTCGTGGCGATCACGCTGCTCGCAGGCCTGCAGACGGTGTCGCCGTCGCTCTATGAAGCCGCCACGCTCGACGGCGCCACGCGCTGGCAGAATTTCCGCTACATCACCTATCCGCTGCTGACGCCGATCATCGCCGTCGTGATGACCTTCTCGGTGCTGTTCACCTTCACCGACTTCCAGCTGATCTGGGCAATGACCCGCGGTGGCCCGGTCAACGCCACCCATTTGATGGCGACGCTGTCCTACCAGCGCGCGATCATCGCCGGGCAGCTCGGCGAGGGGGCCGCGATCTCGAGCGCCATGATTCCGTTCCTGCTCGCCGCGATCATGGTCTCCTGGTTCGGCCTGCAGCGTCGCAAATGGCAACAGGGAGAAAGCAATGACTGATCTTCCTGCCTCGAAAGTCGATCTGAAGAACGTGCTGTCGACGCCGGCGCGCGTCGATAACAGCGAGGGCATGAGCTATCTGCAGTCGGTGCCGCGCCGGATGGTGACGCTCTATCTGCCGCTCGCGATCATCGTCATCGTCCTGTTGTTCCCGTTCTACTGGATGGCGCTGACGTCGGTGAAACCCGACGAGCAACTGCTCGACCTCGACAGGTACAATCCGTTCTGGACCTGGAATCCCACCTTCAAGCACTTCCACAAGCTGCTGTTCGAGAGCTACTACCCGCACTGGCTCTGGAACACGATGTACGTCGCCGTCTGCGCGACGGTGCTGTCGATCATTGCGAGCGTGCTGGCCGCCTATGCCATCGTGCGCCTGCGCTACAAAGGCGCCAATCTCGTCGGCGGGCTGATCTTCCTCGCCTATCTGGTGCCGCCGTCGATCCTGTTCATTCCGCTGGCAACCGTCGTGTTCCAGTACGGCTTGTTCGATTCGCCGCTGGCGCTGATCCTGACCTATCCGACCATCCTGATCCCGTTCTCGACCTGGCTGTTGATGGGCTATTTCAAGACCATCCCGTTCGAGCTCGAGGAATGCGCGCTGATCGACGGGGCGAGCCGCTGGCAGATCCTGATCAAGATCGTGCTGCCGCTGGCGATCCCCGGCCTGATCTCGGCCTTTATCTTCTGCTTCACCCTGTGCTGGAACGAGTTCATCTACGCGTTGACGTTCCTGCAATCGACCAGCAACAAGACGGTGCCGGTGGCGATCGTCAACGAGTTCGTGGACGGCGACATCTACCGCTGGGGTTCGCTGATGGCGGGAGCCCTGGCCGGCTCGCTGCCGCTCGTCATCCTTTACGCCTTCTTCGTGGAGCATTATGTCTCGGCGATGACCGGCGCCGTGAAGGAATGACCGCGCCGTCCGTCTGAGAACGCGCCACAACGATTCAAGAGCGGCGCGTTCCGGCCAATAAGAAGGAGTAGGCTCTTGCACATTCTGGTTCTCGGCGCCGCCGGCATGGTCGGCCGCAAACTCTGTGAACGGCTGCTGCGCGACGGCCGGCTCGGCAAGAGCGACATCACGAAATTGACCATGCACGACGTGGTCGAGCCGAAGAAGCCGGAGAAGGCCGGCTTCCCCGTCGAGACAGTCTCGGGCGATTTCGCCGTCCCGGGTGCAGCCGAGAAGCTGATCGCCGGCCGCCCCGACGTGATCTTCCACCTCGCCGCCATCGTCTCGGGCGAGGCTGAGCTCGACTTCGACAAGGGCTATCGCATCAATCTCGACGGCACGCGGATGCTGCTCGACGCCATCCGCCTCACCGGCGGCGGCTATAAGCCGCGCGTTGTGTTCACGTCGTCGATCGCGGTGTTCGGCGCCCCGTTCCCGGATGCGATCGGCGATGAGTTCTTCCACACCCCGCTGCTGAGCTACGGCGCCCAGAAGGCGATCGGCGAATTGCTGCTGGCCGACTATTCGCGCCGCGGCTTCCTCGACGGCATCGGCATCCGCCTGCCGACCATCTGCATCCGGCCCGGCCTGCCCAACAAGGCGGCATCCGGCTTCTTCTCCAACATCCTGCGTGAGCCGCTGGCGGGCAAGGAAGCGGTGCTTCCGGTCTCCGAGGACGTGCGCCACTGGCACGCCACGCCGCGCTCCGCCGTCGGCTTCCTGCTGCACGCCGGCACGATGGACCTCGCCACGGTCGGTCCGCGCCGCAACCTGACCATGCCGGGCCTGTCGGCCACGGTCGGCGAACAGATCGCCGCGCTGAAGCGCGTGGCGGGCGACAAGGTCGCCGCCCGAATCAAGCACGAGCCCGATCCCTTCATCGTCGGCATTGTCGGCGGCTGGCCGCGCAATTTCAACGCCAAGCGGTCGCTCGAGCTCGGATTCACCACCGCCGAGAAGAATTTCGACGATATCATCCGCATTCACATCGAAGACGAGCTCGGCGGCAACTTCGTCGCCTGATCCAACCGATGAACAGCGTGGATATGACGATGGCGAGCGTTGCTTGCATCGGCGAATGCATGGTCGAGCTCCGGCAGGCCCAAGGGGGACATTCCTCTGGGCAGGCCGGGCAGAGCGGTGGCCTGTACTCGCGCGGCTTCGGCGGCGACACCCTGAACACGGCCGTGTATCTCGCCCGGCTGGAAGTGAAGGTCGATTATCTCACCGCGCTCGGCGACGATGCGCTGAGCGATGAGATGATCGCGGCCTGGAACGCGGAAAGCGTCGGCACCCGGCGTGTCGTCCGGCTGCCGGGCAAGCTGCCCGGCCTCTACATGATCCAGACCGACGCGAAGGGCGAGCGCCAGTTCTTCCACTGGCGCGACAGCGCGGCCGCGCGCCAGCTCATGAGCCTGCCGGAGACCGACGAGCTGCTCAACTCGCTGATGAGCTACGACATCGTCTATCTCTCCGCGATCACGCTCTCGATCTACGATGCGGCCGGGCGCGAGCGCCTGTTCGCGGCGATCAAGCGCGCGCGCCTGCTCGGCACCCGCTTCGTGTTCGACACCAACTTTCGCGCACGGGGATGGCCGGACCGCGATGTCGCGCGCGAGGTGTTTGCCGCAGCCTTTGCGGCCGCCGACATCGTGCTGACCTCGACCGAGGACCTGCTCGCGCTCTATCCGGGCGAGAGCCAGGAGCAGCTGATGGCGCGCATCCCGACCCCGGAGCTGGTGTTCCGCCTCGCCGAGCCCGTCAGCCTGTTGCGTTTCCCGGGCGGGACCAGCGAGGTCCGTGCCGAGCCCATGACCAAGCCCGTGGTCGACACCACCGCCGCCGGCGACAGTTTTGCCGCGGCCTATATCGCGGCGCGGCTGGCCGGGGCGGAGCCGGTCGAGGCGGCCCAGGCCGGCCATCGCCTCGCCAGCCTCGTGATTTGCTATCCCGGCGCCATCATTCCGGGCTATGCCATGCCGCCGAAGAAACGGCATCGGCCGGCGGCCTCCCGCCAGGCCACCAAGTAACCGCGACCAAGCGAAATCG
The DNA here is from genome assembly GCF_018130885.1 of Bradyrhizobium sp. KB893862 SZCCT0404. Classification (NCBI taxonomy): domain Bacteria; kingdom Pseudomonadati; phylum Pseudomonadota; class Alphaproteobacteria; order Hyphomicrobiales; family Nitrobacteraceae; genus Bradyrhizobium; species Bradyrhizobium sp. KB893862 SZCCT0404. The sequence goes on along the minus strand of NZ_JAFCLT010000004.1, from coordinate 411,542 downwards.
AGCCCCCATGCCCACCGCCGCCCAACAGAACCACCTCGTCGCATTGTTCAAGGCTGCGACCGTCATTCCCGTCCTCACCATCGAGCGTATCCAGGATGCCGTGCCGCTGGCGCATGCGCTGGTGGCCGGCGGTGTCCGCACGCTGGAGGTGACCCTGCGCACCCCCGTTGCGATCGAGGCGGCGCGGGCGATCATGGCCGAGGTCCCCGATGCGGTCGTCGGCATCGGCACGATCCTCAATCCGGCCGACTTCACCCGCGTCGAGAAGCTCGGCGTCGCCTTCGGCATCAGCCCGGGCCTGACCCCGGATCTGCTCAAGGCCGCCGCCCACAGCTCCCTGCCGTTCGCGCCGGGCATTGCCACGGCGTCCGAGCTGATGTTGGCGCTGTCGCACGGCTTCGACGTCGCAAAGTTCTTCCCGGCCGAGCAGGCCGGCGGCATCAAGGGCCTGCGCTCGCTCGGCGGGCCGTTCCCGAACGTGCGGTTCTGCCCGACCGGCGGGGTCGGCGAGGCCAATGCGGCGACCTGGCTGGCCGAACCCAACGTGGTCGCGGTCGGCGGTTCCTGGCTGTGCCCGACGGCGGAGATCAGGGCCGGGAACTGGGCCGGCATAACTGCCATCTGCCAGCGCACCCTCAAGGCCCTTAAACCCGCGTGAAGTCTTGCCATCGCTGGGCTAAGACTTAGGTCAGGAAGAGACCCCCAGGGAGAAGAGACCATGACCGCCAGCATCGTCGGATGGGCGCATACGCCGTTCGGCAAATTCGACACCGAAACCGTCGAAAGCCTCGTCACCCGCGTCGCCAACGAGGCGATGGCTGATGCCGGCATTTCGGCCTCCGATGTCGACGAGATCGTGCTCGGCCATTTCAATGCCGGCTTCTCGGCGCAGGATTTTACCGCCTCGCTGGTGCTCCAGGCTGACCCGAAGCTGCGCTTCAAGCCGGCGACCCGCGTCGAGAACGCCTGCGCCACCGGCTCTGCCGCGGTGCATCAGGGCCTGCGTGCGATCGCCGCAGGCGCCGCCAAGGTCGTGCTCGTCGTCGGCGTCGAGCAGATGACGCGCACGCCCGGTCCGGAGATCGGCAAGAACCTGCTCAAGGCCTCCTATCTGCCCGAGGACGGCGACACGGTCGGCGGCTTTGCCGGCGTGTTCGGCAAGATCGCCAGCTCCTACTTCCAGAAATACGGTGACCAGTCCGATGCGCTGGCGCTGATCGCGGCCAAGAACCACAAGAACGGCGTCGCCAATCCCTTCGCCCAGATGCGCAAGGACTTTGGCTTCGACTTCTGCCGCGCCGAGAGCGAGAAGAACCCCTATGTCGCCGGCCCCCTGAAGCGCACCGATTGCTCGCTGGTCTCCGACGGCGCCGCCGCGCTGGTTTTGGCCGATGCCGAGACCGCCAAGGGCATGGCCAAGTCGATCGGCTTCCGCGCCACCGCGCACGCCCAGGATTTCCTGCCGATGTCCAAGCGCGACATCCTCGCGTTCGAAGGCTGCACGGTCGCCTGGCAGCGCGCGCTGGAGCAGGCCGGGATCACGCTGAGCGATCTCTCCTTCGTCGAGACCCATGACTGCTTCACCGTCGCCGAGCTGATCGAGTACGAAGCCATGGGCCTGACGCCGAAGGGGCAGGGCGCCCGCGCCATCAAGGAGGGCTGGACGCTCAAGGACGGCAAGCTGCCGGTCAATCCGTCCGGCGGCCTCAAGGCCAAGGGCCATCCGATCGGCGCCACCGGCGTCTCCATGCACGTGATGACCGCGATGCAGCTCGCCGGGCAAGCGCCCGAGGGCATGCAGCTCAAGAATGCAAAACTCGGCGGCATCTTCAACATGGGCGGCGCGGCCGTCGCCAACTACGTCTCCGTGCTGGAGCCGTTGAAGTAAGCCTTTGTAGGGTGGGTTGGCTGGCGCCTGCGCAAAGCGCAGGCGCTGGCGTAACCCATCATTTCGGCCTCCGCGGAGGCAGCGTTGGTGGACTACGCCTTCGGCTAATCCACCCTACGTTCTTTGCGTTAGATCATGGTGGGCGCGCTTTCCTTTGCCCACCCTACGGCTCCTGATTGATTTGCGAGAAATGCATCATGAGCAATGCCTACGAAGAATCCCTTTCCCTCGACGTACTCAACGATCGCATTGCGATCCTCGAGGACAATATCCGCCAGCTGATCGAGCAGGCTGCCGCCGCATCCGGCGAGCAGAACGAGTCGCGGATCGCCGATCGCATCAATCAGCAGAACGACGAGCTCGACCGCCTCATCAAGATCCGCGAATCCCGCCAGAAGAAATAGCGGCCGCTATGCGGCGCATGCGGCCATACGCCGGCCGCCCTTGCGCGCGCGGCGACCCTGCCGTTAGCTGGACCGAAATCGCCGGGCCGCTTCCAGAGCCCGCGCCATCGGGAGCAAACGAATGGGGCCGCTGAAGGGCATCAAGGTCGTCGACATGACCACCGTGCTGATGGGTCCCTATGCGACCCAGATGCTCGGCGACTATGGTGCCGACGTCATCAAGGTGGAATCGCTTGATGGCGACGTCACCCGCCTGATCGGCCCGACGCGTCATCCCGGCATGGGCCCGGTGTTCCTCAACACCAACCGCAGCAAGCGCTCGATCTGCCTCGACCTGAAGAAGCCTGCTGGGCGCGAAGCCGTGCTGCGCCTTCTGAAGGACGCCGACGTTCTCGTCTACAATGTCCGTCCGCAGGCGATGGCGCGGCTTCAGCTCGGCTATGACGTCGTCTCTGCGATCAACCCGCGCCTCGTCTATGCCGGCGTGTTCGGCTTCGGCCAGGACGGACCCTATGCGGCAAAGCCCGCCTACGATGACCTGATCCAGGGCGCCACCGCGTTGCCTGCGCTGATGGCACAGACCGGCGATGGCGTGCCGCGCTATGTGCCGAACGCGCTGGTCGACCGCATCGTCGGCCTCACCGCGGTCGGCGCGATCTGCGCCAGCCTCGTGCACCGCGACCGTACCGGCCGCGGCCAGCGTGTCGACATCCCGATGTTCGAGACCATGGCCGGCTTCGTCATGGGCGACCACATGGGCGGGCTGACTTACGAGCCGCCGCTCGACAAGGGCGGCTACGCCCGCCACCTCTCGCGCGACCGCCGGCCCTACAAGACCTCGGACGGCTATCTCAGCGTCATCGTCTACAACGACAAGCAGTGGGAAAACTTCTTCAAGGCAACTGGCCGCGACGACCTGCGCGCCGACGCCAAGTTCGCAACCTTCGCGGGGCGCGCCGCCAACATCGACGTCGTCTATGCCGAGCTCGCCCGCATCTTCGAGACGCGCACCACGGCCGAGTGGATCGACCTGCTCACCAAGGCCGACGTACCCGTGATGCCGATGCACGATCTCGCCTCGATCCTGCACGACGAGCATCTGGAGGCGACCGGCTTCTTCCCGGTCGTCGAGCATCCGACCGAAGGCCCGATCCGCAGCATGAAGGTGACCGCGACCTGGTCGGAGACCGAAGCCGACCCGGTGCGGCTGGCGCCGCGCCTCAACGAGCACGGCGCGGAGATTCTGCGCGAGATCGGATACTCGGCCGACGAGATCGCCGCCATGGTCCGCGACGGCGTCACGCGCTCGGCGCCGGAGTAGGGGGATCGAAATGACCGCAGCTCTCTCATCCGTCATTCCGGGGCTCGCGAAGCGAGAACCCGGAATCTCGAGATTCTCCGGTGCGCAAGTGCGCACCAGAGTTCGGTCCTTCGGACCACCCCGCAATGACAGGAGAGCCCGATGAGCTTCATCACCGGCGTCGGTCTCACCTCATTCGGCAAGCACGAAGGCTCGTCATCGCTCGACCTGATGAGCAAGGCCGCACAGCTCGCCCTCGACGACGCAGGCCTGAAGCGCGCCGACATCGACGGCATTCTCTGCGGCTACTCCACCGTCTCGCCGCACATCATGCTCGCCACCGTCTTCGCCGAGCACTTTGGCATCCGCCCGTCCTACGCCCACGCCGTGCAGGTTGGCGGCGCAACGGGCCTCGCAATGACCATGCTGGCCCATCACCTCGTGGAGGCGAGCATCTGCCGCAACGTCCTCGTCGTCGCCGGCGAGAACCGCCTCACCGGGCAGAGCCGCGATGCCTCGATCCAGGCGCTGGCGCAGGTCGGTCATCCCGACTACGAGGTGCCGCTCGGGCCGACCATTCCCGCCTATTACGGCCTCGTTGCCAACAGGTATATGCACGAATACGGCGTGACCGAAGCGGACCTCGCCGAATTCGCCGTGCTGATGCGCGCCCACGCCTGCACTCATCCCGGCGCGCAATTCCACGATCCCATTGGGGTTGCCGACGTCATGGCCTCGAAGCCGGTGGCGATGCCCCTAAAGCTGCTCGATTGCTGTCCGGTCTCCGATGGCGGCGCGGCGTTCGTTGTCAGCCACGAGCGGACCGGCAAGGCGGGCGTGCGCATTCGTGGCTGCGCCCAGGCCCATACGCATCAGCATGTCACCGCCGCGCCCGCGCTCAGCGAGCTCGGCGCCGAGATTGCCATCGCGCGCGCCAAGGAGGCCACGGGCCTTGCGATCTCCGACGTGCGCTACGCCGCGATCTACGACAGTTTCACGATCACACTCGCGATGCTGCTGGAAGACCTCGGGCTTGCCGGCCGCGGCGAGGCGGCAGCTCGCGTGCGATCGGGTCATTTCGGCCGGGACGGGGCGATGCCGCTCAACACCCATGGCGGCCTGCTCAGCTACGGCCATTGCGGCGTCGGCGGCGCCATGGCGCACCTCGTCGAGACGCATTTGCAGATGACGGGACGGGCGGCGAACCGGCAGGTGCGCGATGCCTCGATCGCGCTGCTGCACGGCGACGGCGGCGTGCTGTCGTCCCATGTCAGCATGTTCCTGGAGCAGGTCGCATGAGCGAGCGTCTGGCTGATTGGACCAAGGGCGAACAGGCCATCACCTTCCAGACCTGTAGCGCATGCGGTCACGTGCAGTATTTCCACCGCGCCTTCTGCGCGGCCTGCGGCGCGTCCGATCTGCGCGAGGCACGCGCCAGCGGCAAGGGCAGGGTCTACGCGACCTCGCTGGTCTGCCGGGCCGCCACGCCCGAGACGCGCGCGCACGTGCCCTACAATATTTTGCTGGTCGATTGCGCCGAGGGCTTTCGCATGATGGCGCACGGCGACAACGGTCTTGCCATCGGCGATTCGGTTGTCGCGAGCTTCAAGCCGTTCGCCGGCAAGCTGGTGCCGTTTTTCGCCAGGGAGAAATAGCGGGAGTTAGATGCTGTAGCCCGGATGGAGCGCAGCGAAATCCGGGGTTCCCACCCGGGATAGACTTTCCCGGATTGCGCTTCGCTTCATCCGGGCTACGGCAGCTACGGCCGCCAAATGCGAGGGGAGGGATTCGTCATTCGGGGGCGGTCCTGAGACCGAACCTGGAACGGGTATTCTGGGTCTGGCCTGTGCGAGAGCCACCCCGGAATGACGAAAACTCTAAAACTCCAACTCAACGCCCGTAGAACAAGATGCTGGCGATGACGAGCATCGCCGTCACCGCCAGCATATGCGCGAGCGCTCCCGAGGCCGCCCCCTTGGTGGCTTCCTTCATGCCTTTTTCTCCCTAGACTTGGGCGTGACTCATCGTGGCGCGGTGAGCGCACACAACGGCCAATTATTTTTACTCGGAACACCCCTTGCGAGTATCCGCCGCGATTTGTCCCCACGCGGCGAATATCGACTGTGCCAAGGTCGATCAGCAATGCGGCGGCATTTTGACTCGATGATGTTGCTCCCGCGTCCGCGCGCAATTACAGTTTCAGGGAACTCTCGCCGGTAACGACAAAAAGCATCAAAGGCTCAGGGAAAACTTCAGGAAAATCATGGCCCGCATTCAGTACAGCGACCCGTCCAAGGCTTCCGACCGCACCCGCGAAATTCTCGACAAGAACCGCCACGCCAACATCTTCCGGATGATGGCGCACTCGCCGAGCTATTTCGAGCAGTACTGCCGCCTCGGCGGCGCCATTCGTCACAAGGGCGAGCTCGATCCTGTCGTGCGCGAGCTCGCGATCACGCGCACCGGCATTCTGTGCCAGGCGCCGTACGAGATCGTTGCGCACAAGCGCATCGGCAAGAATGTCGGCGTCACCGACGAGCAGAACGAGGCGCTCGAGAACTGGCAAGGCGCGAGCTGCTTCAACGAGGTCCAGCGCGCCGCGCTCGCCTTCACCGACGAGATCGTGAAATTGAACAAGCCGACGGATGCGACCTTCAAGGCGATCGCGTCGAAGCTGACGCCGGCCGCGCTGGTGGAATTGCAGCTCTCGGTCGGTTTCTACATCATGACGTCAAAGTTCCTGGAGACATTCGAGATCGATCTGCAGCCCGTCACCGAAGTGGTGGGTTGATCCGGCACAAAAGCGCGGTGAGACGGGATGAATCGTCATCGCGCTTTAGGTAGTGTTTGCGCATGATCTTTCCGGAAAACCGCTGCGCACTTTTCCGGATCATGCTTTAGCGGCGAGGGACGCCGATGACGATCGATGAATATGCGGTCTGGGCCGCGAGCATTGCCAAGGTCGACGAGCATCCGTCCAACGAACGGCTGTCCTATCTCGGGCTCGGCCTTGCCGGTGAATCCGGCGAGGTCGCCGACCACATCAAGAAGCTGCTGCGCGACAACTGGCTCGACCAGGCGGGTCTCGTCGACGAGCTCGGCGACGTTATCTACTACTGGGCCTGCCTGTGCGCGGCGACCGGCCAGAAGCCGTCCGAGTTGCTGGACGCCAGCGCGAAGAAGATCAAGCGGCGGTTGGGCGAGGCGGCGAGCCGCTGAGGCAAAGGCGTGCGTTCGGGGCCACCGATTGTCTCCACAGCGTCATGGCCGGGCTTGTCCCGGCCATCCACGCCTTTTCACGCAGCACAGAGAACGTGGATGCCCGGGACAAGCCCGGGCATGACGACCTTTCTTGAGTGAACCGCGGCGGCGCGCGCTCACATCGACGTCAAAATATCCACCTTCGCATTGGCGACGATCAGGCGGTCCGCCAATAGTTGCGCCAGATTGCGCATGACGCGCTCGCTGGCGCGCGGGTGCTGCTTGCGGAAGCGCTCGAAATCCCTCAGCGGCACCTCGAACGCGGTCGCCGCCATGTCCGCGAACACGTCGGCCGTGCGGGTCGGCTCCAGCAACGCCATCTCGCCGAACGCCATGCCGGCGGTGAGCGTCGCCAGCCTGACGCCGTCGGGCAGGGTGACGTGCACCGCGCCGCTGCGCAGGAAGAACAGGGCATCGGCGGGATCGCCGGTCGTGATGATCTTTGCGCCGGAGGGAAAGGTCCTGATCGTGCAGATCGAGGCGAGGTCCGTCAGTTCTTCCTCGCTCATGCCCGATAGCAGCGGCTGCTCGGCAAGCTCCGTGGTCTCGTGGAAATCGATCGATCCCCCATAGCGGTAGACGATCTGGTCTTCGGCCCATTCGATCGCGGTGTCGAGCAGATAGAAGTCGCGGACGTTCTTCAGCTCCGCGGTCCATTCCCGCAACGTATCCCATTCCTTCGAGGCACGCCTGACGCCTGAGATCACCACGGTGACGTTCAGCGCGGCGAGCTCCGCGAACGCTTCGGCCACCAGCCGCGCCCCGGCGCGGGTGGTAGACGTGACGCGGTGAAGATCGAAGATCACGATTTGGGGCCGTGGCCGCCCGGCAAGGCGCCGCGAGACGTAGTCGACCGCCGACAAAGAGAGCGTGCCGACCAGCTCGATGACCCGCACCTCCTGCTCACGCCCGGCGAGGATCTCGCGCTCCTGCGGCCGGCGCACGCGGCGGGACGGGCTCTTGCCGATGTCGTAGTCGGCGATGACGGCGTTGCGGGCATCGTCGCTGCGGTTGAGCATGTGCAGGTCGTAGTGCGAGGACAGCGCCTCGCAGACCTTGATGCCGCGCACGCTGTTGCCGTGCTTGTCGAGCTTCGGCGAATAGCTGCCGAGCCCGAGCCGGGCAGGGAGCGCTGCGAGGATGCCGCCGCCGACGCCGCTCTTGGCGGGAATGCCGATCCGGTAGATCCATTCGCCGGCATAGTCGTACATGCCCGACGACGTCATCACCGACAGCGTGCGCGAGATCGCGTAAGGCGTCAGCACCTGCTCGCCCGTCACCGGATTGACGCCGCGATTGGCCAGCGTTGCCGCCATCACCGCGATGTCGCGCGCGGTGACCAGCACCGCGCATTGCCGGAAATAGACGTCGAGGACGCCCGCGACATTGTCGGAGATCACCGCATTGGTCTTGAGCAGATAGCCGATGGCGCGGTTGCGGTCGCCGGTCTGGCTCTCCGAGGTGTAGACGGCCTCGTCCACGGCGAGGTCGCGGCCGGCAAAGCGGCTGAGCGCGAGCCGGATCTGCTCGAAGGCGTCCGCGCCCTTGCTGTCATAGATCAGCCCGGTGCAAGCGATCGCGCCGGCATTGACCATCGGGTTGAACGGATGGTTCTCGGAATTGAGCCGGATCGAGTTGAAGGGATCGCCCGAAGGTTCGACGCCGATCGCGCTCTCCACCTTGCCGGCGCCCAGAAGGTCCAGCGCCAGCGCGAACACGAACGGCTTCGACATCGACTGGATGGTGAAGGGCACGCGGGAGTCGCCGACCTCGTAGACGTGGCCGTCGAGGGTTGCGAGGCTGATGCCGAAATAGGCAGGATCGGCCTTGCTCAGCTCGGGGATGTAGTCCGCGACGCTGCCCGAAGTTTCGGCAGAGAATTCATTGAGGCAATTGTCCAGAAACCGCAGCAAAGGCGGCTTCGAGCGGGTCCAGGCCGTGGCAGCGGGCGAGAGCGAGAGCGGTTTCATCGCCCCTGTTGTGCATCGCAATCAGGGCGCGCGCAACCCGTCAGGAACGATGGCCTGTCGCCGCACCAGCAGCAGGGCGATCAAGACCGTGGGCACGAGGATGGCGAGCCCCAGCAGCGTCACTTGCAGCTGTGACAACGGCATGATGCCGCCGCCGGGCGTGGCGACCACGAAACCGCCGATCACCAGCAGAATGCGGATCGGCCATTCCAGCGCGCCGGTGCCGCGCAGATCGCCGACGAAGGGCTGATAGCCCTGGATGCCGCCGCAGATGAACAGCGTGCCGAACGCGGCGAGGCCCATCAGGCCGAGGCCCGCCAGATAGGGGCTCGGCCCCTGCAGCACCAGCGCCGGATTGAGCACGAAGAAGAACGGGATGAAATAGATGATGCTTCCGACCCACATCGATTCCCAGCCGGTCTTCATCGCCGGCGAGCCGGCGATGCCGGCCGCCGCGAAGGAAGCGATCGCGACCGGCGGGGTGATCGAGGACAGCATGCCCCAGTAGAAGATGAACATGTGCACGGCCATCTTGTTCAGCCCGAGCTTCTCCAGCGCAGGCGCAACCAGGATGGCAAGGAAGATGTAGCAGGCCGTCGTCGTCAGACCGAGGCCGAGGATGAGGCTGGTGAGGGCGCACATCCCGAGCAGCAGGAACGGATTGTCGCCAGCGATGTGCAGGAGGTCGTTGGCAAGGCTCGACACCACGCCGGTCATCGAGAACGCGCCGATAAGGAGACCGCAGCCGGCGAGGATGCCGACCAGCTCGACGAAGGTGCGGCCGTTGACCTCGAGGAACTTGCCGATCGTGCCGAGCGTCCAGCGCGTGTCCTTGGAGAAGAACTGGTTGAGCACCAGCAGCAGCGCGGTGGCATAGAACGGCGCATGGCTCTCGCGCTTGAAGTAGAGCAGCATCACGATCAGCAGCGCGATGACGAAGACGTAGTACCAGCCGTCCTTGATCGTATCCATGATCCGCGGCAGCTCGGCGCGCGGAATGCCCTTGAGGCCATGGCGTGCCGCGTAGGCGTCGACCTGCATGAACAGGCCGATGTAGTAGAGCGCGGCCGGAATGATCGCGGCGACCGCGACGTCGGCATAGCTGACATTGAGGAACTGGGCGATCACGAAGGCGGTCGCGCCCATCACCGGCGGCGCCAGCACTGCGCCGGTGGAGGCACAGGCCTCGATCGCGCCGGCATAGGAGGCGCGAAAGCCGCTCTTCTTCATCACGGGGATGGTCATGGTGCCCGCGGTCAGCACGTTCGAGATGATCGACCCCGACATCATGCCGAGCAGGCCGCTGGCAAAGATGCAGACCTTGGCCGCGCCGCCGCGGAACGTGCCGCACAGCGCGAAGGCGAGGTTGATGAAGAATTTTCCGGCTCCGGTCATCATCAGCGCGGTGCCGAACACGAGGAAGCCGATCACGGTGTCGGCGAAGGCCTGGATGGGGATGCCGAGCAGGCTCTCGCCGGAAAGCACGTGATAGGCGGTGGCCTGCTCGATGGTCGACTGCGTGCCGCGGAACGGACCGAGCCAGCTGGATTCCGCAAACAGCGGATAGACGGTGAAGGGCAGCACGCTCAGCAGCAGGCTCCAGCCGCCGGTACGTCGCAGCGCCTCCATCAGCATGGCCCACATCACGAGGCCCGCCGCGATCACGGTGTTCGGCGCGCCGCCGAACTCCCAGCCGGCCTCCGCCGCCTTGCGCACGTTCGACATCAACAGCAGTGCCGCGGCAAACGTCACGACGAAGAACAACAGGTCGTACCAGGGGATGCGATCGAGCGGCGCGCGTTCGGTCCCGGGGAAGATCAGGAAGGTGAACGGCAGCATCAACGCGATCAGGAGATAGAAATACTCCGTGTTGAGCTGGGTGTAGCCGATGAAGAAGCGCAGCGAGAATTGCTGGTTGATGCACAGCAGGATCGTCGCTGCGGTTGCCGCGATCAGCGTCCAGCGCCAGGCGCCGCGCAGGGTGCGGACGCGCGTGACCTCCGCCTCCTGCATGTTGCCGGCCGCGCCGTGCGGGTCGTCGAACACGACCCGCTTGGGCTCGTTCCGGGAGTCGGTGGAGGTGGAAACAGACGACATCATCGACCCCGCGCGTGGGCTGGCAGCAATTGTTGGACTAGTCCTCGAACCCGTTCGGCATGCCGGCCTTGGCGAGCGCAGCAGCGCGCGCCTTCATCCAGCCGTCGAGGAAGGCCTTGTCATCCGAGGGCGGATTGGACTTGCCGTAGTCCGTCCACGCTGCCGCGAGCACCTCCTGCCGCTTGATCAGATTGTTGTTGTGCGTCTCCTGCGCATCGGACCATTGGCCGGCTTCCTTCAGCGCCTTCACGGAGCCCGGATGCACCGGCACCACCCAGTTCTTGGTCTGGCGGTCGGCGGCAAGGCCGCCGGCGCCGGGCGCGGAATCCTTGTAGGCGTCGTAGTTCACGATCATCGCTTTGGTGATCGCATAGATCTGGTCGGCTGGCTGCGCGGCGTAGGCGACGAAGATCGGGTAGGGGTAGTTGCCGAGCTCGACCGGCTTCTCGGGCGAGATGCCGGCGCCGCAGGTCGCAGTTTGCGGGAAGAAGAACGAGCCGACCTTCTGCATCCGCGCCCAGCCCTCCTTGTCCTTTGCGGGCAGCGGCGGCCAGATCAGCCCGCGCGGCGAGGTCTCGGCTTCCTTGGCGGGCCCGGTGATGGTGGTGCCGAAGGCGGCATCGACGTCGTTGTTGACGAGGCCCTTCCACATCGCGCCGTAGCTGGCGAACTCGACGGCCTTGACGTCCTTCTGCGTCAGGCCGGCGAAGGCGAGCACCGCGAGCGAGTTCTGGTTCAGCGCGGGCGAGCCGACCACGAAGCCGACGCGCTTGCCTTTCAGGTCCTTCAGGTCTTTCACTCCGGTGTCGGCTGCGACGCCAAGCGAACCGCAATTGCAATCGACCGTCGAGAGCAGGATCTGGAGCGGCTGCGGGCCCCATTCCCTGGAGCCGAACTCGAACACGCCTTCCTGCGCGAAATAGGTGCCCGATCCCATCGCCGAGGAGACCGCGCGCTTGGCGCGCAGCGGCGCGAGGCGGGCGACGTCGTTGCCTGCGGGCAGCACGCGCACGTCGGTGCCGAACTTGTCCTTCATCATCTTGCCGACGCCGACGGCGATGTTGAAGCCGGCGGTGCCGGTGTCATAGGCGGTGAAGGTCAACGTCGCCGGCAGCTTGACGTCTTCGGCGAGTGCATAGCGTGTAGACGCAAAAGAAATGCCCGCCACCAAGGCAGGCGCGAGCACGAGCAGCCCACGAAGCATGTTTCCCTCCCATGATCCTCGCTTTGCCGCGAGGATTTTCATTCTTTGTTTGAAACAGGTTTTGTTGAATCAGATCATGTCATCGCCATCAAGCCATGGCAACGCCGTACCGCGAACGCGGCAATGAGCCAGACAGATTGTCGCGTGTCCTGGCGACCGAACGCGTGGTCCATGGTTGGAGACATGCCGCAAGAACAGTCCTCGTCCTGAGGAGCCCGCGGAAGCGGTCGTCTCGAAGCATGGCCACGCAAAGATTGCGCAACCAAGGCTGCGACCTATGCATGTTCAGTTCGCAACGATCGCGATCGCCTGTCCCTCGGCAACGACGTCGTCGAGCTTGACGAGCAGCGATGTGATTGTGCCGTTCGCGGGCGAGGGCACGGGTATCTCCATCTTCATCGCTTCGACGACCACAACGTCGTCACCATCCGCGACGGTTCCTCCAACTTGCACGGGAGTTGCGCAGATGCGCCCCGCGACTTCGGTGACGATCTTTATTTCTGGCATGCCATCGCCTTTTTGTTGTCGTCGCAAAATGCCTGAGGTAGCGTCGTCTGCAAGTGGAATTTAATTCCGCAGAGCGGAACAAACGGTAGGGATCATGGGACGACGTTCGGAGCGGTTGAGTAGGCAAGGTGCGCTCGCTGGCGAAGCCGGCGAGGGCGATGTCATCCAGGTGGTGTCGCGCGCGTTCGACGTGTTGCGATGCTTCGAGGGCCACGACAGCAGGCTCGGCAATCTCGAGATCTCGAACCGCTGCGGCCTGCCGCGTTCGACGGTGTCGCGGCTCACGCACACGCTGACGCGCATGGGGCAGCTCGTTTATCTGCCGCGTGACCAGAAGTATCGCATCGGCCCGAGCGCGGTGGCGATGAGCGCCTCGATGATGAAGGGCGCGCAGCTGCGCAGCATGATCCGCCAGCGGCTGCAGGAAGTCGCCGAGCAATTGCCCGGCACCGTCGGCTTCGTCGTGCCGGACCGCTTCCATCTGGTCTATCTCCAGTTCGCGCGCTCGGCCTCTGCACTCGGCCTGCACGAGGGCACCGGCAGCCGCATCTCGATGGCGTCGACTGCGGCGGGCGCGGCCTACACCGCGGCACTGGCGCCGGAATTCGGCGATGCCTTCATCGCGGAGATGGAGCGCGAGGCGCCCGAAGCTGCGAAGATCCTCAAGCCCCGCATCGAGGCCAACCGGCAGTCGCTGCGCGAGCGCGGCTATGTCGTGGCCTGCGGCCTGTGGAGCCCGCACATCAACGGCCTCGCCGTGCCGATCTGGTCGCCGCAGTACCAGACCTTCGTCGTCATCACGATCGGCCTGCTCTCGGCGATGTATGACGAGCAGCGCCTGCATGACGAGGTCGCGCCGCTAATGCTCACGCTCGGCCGCTCGCTCGGCAGCCTGATGGAGGGCGCGGAAGGCGACGTCTTCAACAACCGCATCTCGCGCAAGCCGGTCGCAATGGCCGTGCACAACAATAACAAGCCGATCAATTCGGAGGGAGTGAATGAACTGGAAGCCGGAACTCGACGAGCTCGCCCGGCGCGAAGCCTTCGCGCGGGAGATGGGCGGCGTTGACAAGGTCAAGCGACAGCATGACCAGGGCCGGCTGACTGTTCGGGAGCGCATCGACAGACTGATCGACAAAGGCAGCTTCCACGAGATCGGTGCCGTCTCCGGCATCGGTGAGTACGATACCAGCGGCGATCTGAAGAAACTGACGCCCGCGAACTGCGTGTTCGGCCGCGCCCGCGTCGACGGCCGCACCGTCGTCGTGGTCGGTGACGATTTTACCGTGCGCGGCGGCTCGGCCGACGCGTCGATCTCGGCCAAGCCGCTGATGGCGGAGGAGATGGCGCACGACTTCCGCCTGCCCATCGTCCGCATCATCGAGGGCTCCGGCGGCGGCGGCTCGGTCAAGACCATCGAGACCAAGGGCGCGGCGAATTTGCCGGGCGGCATCGGCGGCACGCGCTGGTATCGCTTCACGACGGAGAATCTGTCGCGCGTCCCGGTGGTCGCGCTCGGCCTCGGCTCGGTCGCAGGGTTAGGCGCCGCGCGCCTTGCCGCCAGCCACTATTCCATCATGACGCGGAAGTCCGCGATGTTCGTCGCGGGCCCGCCGGTGGTGAAGGCGCTGGGGCAGGACCTGTCGAAGGAGGAGCTCGGCGGCGCCGACATCCAGACCCGCGCCGGCGCGGTCGATCATGCCGTCGACACGGAAGAAGAAGCCTTCGCCTGCGCCCGCCGCTTTCTGTCGTATTTGCCGTCGTCGGTCTACGAGCTGCCGGCGACCCTGCCGTGCACCGACAATCCCGAGCGCAGCGACGAAGCGCTGATGAACGCGGTGCCGCGCAATCGCAAGCAAGTCTACAAGATGCGGCCCATCATCGAGTCCGTCGTCGACAAGGGCTCGTTCTTCGAGGTCGCAAAGAATTTCGGCAAGCCGATCATTGTCGGTCTCGCGCGGCTCGAGGGCCGGGCGGTGATGGTGCTCGCCAGCGACAGCTTCCACTATGGCGGCTCCTGGACGGCGGATGCCTGCCAGAAGGTGGTGCGCTGGGTCGACTTCGCCGAGACCTTCCATCTGCCGGTCGTCTATCTCATGGACTGCCCCGGCTTCATGATCGGCCTCGATGCCGAGAAGGCCGCCACCATCCGCCACGGCGTCCGCGCCATGGCCGCGGTCAACCAGACCACCGTGCCCTGGTGCACCGTGATCCTGCGTAACGCCTTCGGCGTCGCCGGCGTCGTGCATCAGCCGGCCGACCGCTTCTCGATCCGCTACGCTTGGCCGTCGGCCTATTGGGGCTCGCTGCCGTTGGAAGGCGGTATCGAAGCTGCCTACCGTGCCGACATCGATGCGGCCGAGGACAAGGCGGCGAAGCTGGAGGAGATCCAGGACCGCCTCAACAAGCTGCGCTCGCCGTTCCGCTCGGCCGAGAAGTTCTGGGTCGAGGAGATCATCGATCCCCGCAAGACGCGCTCGCTGCTGTGCGAGTTCGCGCGTCTGGCGGAGCCCCTGCGAAAGGCCGGTCCGCCGGAAAACATGACGATCCGGCCGTAAGGGCGGCGCTCGCGGCCGTTCCCGATTTCACCCACGCTCCCGGACCTTTTCCGGGTTTTCCCGGGAGTGCAGCACCCATCGCTGCAATCTCCGGGAACCCGTTTATTTCGCGTTAATGATGCCTCCTCAATAAGACACGTCTCAATTTGTTGCGGTCCATGTTTATGGGTTGCCCGTAAGCGTTGATTAAGAAGCCCCTCCTCATATTCCGCCCGTGACGAGGCGCGGAATGGGCCGAAAATCCCGCAAACCCGCTCCGATCACACGAGTTCAGGGAAAGTGTGTCTGCCGCAACGACGGCAATCAGGATAGGGCCATGCTCCGCCGCGCAGTGCTTCGTTTCGCGAGAGACCGGAAGGCCAACGTCGCGATCATCTTCGCGCTGGTGATGGTCCCCACCATTTTTCTGCTCGGCATGGCGCTCGACTATACGCTGGCGATGCGCCAGCGCGAGCAGCTGAACGCCGCCGCCGACGCCGCCGCGATCGCGGCCGTCCGTCCGGCCATGCTGACGCAGACCGACACCGCCGTGGTCAAGGCGACCGCAGAAGCCGTGTTCGCCGCCAAGGCCAACCTTCCGGGCCTGTCGGCAACGCCGACGCCAACGGTCACCGTCACCGATACCGGCCTCGCGCGCAGCATCACGGTTTCCTACACCGCGTTGTCCGTCAACAATTTCCCCGGCGTTCTCGGCCAGCAGACCTGGAAGATCGGCGGCTCCGCGACGGCGAAGGCGTCGAGCGCGCCGAACATGAATTTCTACCTGCTGCTGGACGACTCGCCGTCGATGGCGATCGCGGCGACGCAGACCGACATCAACAACATGATCAACGCGACGAAGAACCAGCCTGGGGGTTCGAAGAACTGCGCGTTCGCCTGTCACGAGACCAACCCGTCGAAGGACAGCGGCGCGACGTCCACGACCAAGGACAACCTTACGATCGCGCGCGCGAACAACATCACGCTGCGCATCGACCTCGTGCAGAATGCCGTCACGCAATTGATGGTCGGACCCTGGACGTGCCCGCAGTCGGGTGTGACGGGCGGCGTCATGCAGTGCATGGCCGCGCTCAACAACACCACCTACAAGGCCGCGATCTACACGTTCGACTACGGCCTGAACACGATCCAGACGCTGACCACTCCGACCACCGCCGGTACGAAGATCTCCAACATCCAGCTGATGACGGTCGACCACCAGAACTGCATCTTGACCGACAGCAAGGGCAACTGCGTCTACTCGACCGACTACGGCACGGATATCTCGGGCGGGTTGACGGGCGTCAACACCGTGATGCCGGCACCGGGCACAGGTACCAACCAGGCGGGCGACACGCCGCAGGAGGTGGTCTTCCTCGTCACCGACGGCGTCGAGGACAAGCTGATGCCGAAGCCCGGCACCTGCGACTCGGCCGCCACCTATCCGCTGCCGACGGGCAGCACCTCGACCGTGCGCTGCCAGCAGGCGCTCGACACGACGATCTGCACGACGATCAAGAACCGCGGTATCCGCATCGCGGTCCTCTACACCGAGTATCTGCAGCTGCCGACCGACAACTGGTACAACACCCGCATCGCGCAATTCAACAATCCGTCCTCGTCGACCGGCACGATCGCAACACGGCTGCAATCCTGCGCGTCGCCCGGCCTGTACGCGAGCGTGCAGACGGGTGGCGACATCTCCGCGGCGCTGACCAACCTCTTCATCAAGGTTGCGTCCAGCACGGCCAGCCTCGTGCAGTAAGGAGCCGTCATGACCGCACAGCACGCCGCAACGACGAAGAGACGCCGCAGCCGCTTCGCCGCTTTCGCCCGGGACAGCAAGGGCGCCACGGCCGTCGAGTTCGCGCTGGTCGCGGCGCCGTTCCTCGCCCTCATCATCGCGCTGATCCAGACCTTCCTGGTGTTCTTCGCCCAGGAGCTGCTCGAATCCGTCGTGCGTCAATCGGCGCGGCTGGTCATGACCGGCCAGGTGCAGTCGGCGCAGATGAACCAGGCCGCGTTCAAGCAGAAGGTCTGCGATCAGATCACGATCTTCTTCAACTGCAGCGGCATGATGGTCGACCTGCAGGTGGCGACGTCCTGGTCGACGGCGAACACGGCGGTGCCCACCCTGACGTTCGACGGCTCGGGCAACGTCACCAACACCTGGCAATTCAGTCCGGGAGATGCGGGCGATATCGTCATCCTCAGGGTGATGTATGTCTGGCCTGTCGTCCTCGGGCCGCTCGGTTTCAACCTGTCCAATCTTTCGAATGGCAACCGGCTGATCATGGCATCCGCCGCGTTCCAGAACGAGCCATCCTCTTAAAGGAGCGAGTGATGATTGCCGGCCTGTCGTCTCGCCTGCGGCACCTGTGGACCGACGCTCGCGGCGTTGCAGCGACTGAGTTCGCCATCGTGTCTCCGTTCATGCTGGTGCTCTACATCGGCGGCGTCGAGCTCGGCAACGGGATGGCGATGAACGTCAAGGTCACGGCGACCGCGCACAGCGTCGCCGACATGGTCTCGCAGAACACGCAGGTCACTGCCGCGCAGATGACCGGCATTCTCGCGGCGGCGAGCTCCATCATGGCGCCGTACCCCGTCAAGAACGGCAGCAACTCGCTGATCACGATCACGGTCTCGGAAGTCTCCACCGACGGCAACGGCAACGCGACGGTCCAGTGGAGCACGTCGACCAACTCGTCGGCAGCGAGGACCAAGGGGCAGCAGATGACGCTGTCGTCCTTCACCGCCGACGCGAAGAACCCCACCAACGCCAACATCTCGCTGATCCTGAGCGAGGTGTCCTACGACTACACGCCGAACCTCGGCTACACCATCAGCGGCACCGTGAAGCTGAGCGACAGCTACTATCTCTTCCCGCGCTGCTCGACCAACAGTCCGGCCACGTCCAGCTTTCCGTATTACGACGTGAAGTATCCGGCGACGACGACGTGCACCTGCACGCAGCATCTGCAGCAGAAGACCTGCTAGGGCAGGATCCGGAAACAATCCTCGGAGAACGACGATCAGGCGCCAGGGCCTGGGCGTCTCCGTGGCCGTTCGCTCCCTTTCGCGGGCCATCGCCGTTCGGTCACGGCCGCGCGCACGACCTCCGTCACGGTGTTGCGGACTTCGAGGAAGGCCTTGGTTTGCGGCCGGTCCGCGAGACTGACCAGCGCGAGCGAACGCGACAGCGCGGGATCGACGATGCGGCGGGCGTGATATTTCTCCGCGGCGATGTCGGCAAGCACCGTGGCGCGGGACAGGATGGCGCAACCGAGCCCGGCTTCGAGCGCCATGCGCAGTGCCGACAGCGAGTCGACCTCGAGCGTCGGGCTCGGGACGATCTGGTTGCGCAGAACCTGGGTCTGGATGATGGCGCGCGAGGCCGGTAGCGGCGTCAGCCCGAGCACGCTCTTCTGTGGAATGGCGGAGAAGGCGATCGGACCGGAGGACCGGCCGATCAGGCTGGAATGCCCGACGAGGAAGAGATCTTCCTCATGCAGCCACTCGACGTCCAGCCGGGCATCACGCGGCGGATTATAGGCCAGCGCGAGGTCGACCGTGCCGGAGAGGACGCGCTCGATCAGCGCCGGTGACAGCGCTTCGATGATCGTCAGATGCACCCCCGGGGAGTGCTTGCGAACCGCCTTCATCAGGTCGAGCGCCACCATCGCGATCGCGGTGTGACTGAGGCCGAGGCTGACCGGTCCGGTCGCCGCCTCGTTATAGGTCCGCACATCCTCCTCGGCCTTGCCGAGGCTCGCCAGTACCGCGCTGCCATGTTCGTAGAGCCGGCGTCCGGCCGCGGTCAGCGCGATGCCGCGCGGCCGCCGCTCCAACAGCTTCACGCCGAGGTCGGCTTCGAGCGCCGCGACGTGATGGCTGAGCGCGGACTGCGCGATGTTGAGGGTCTCCGCCGCCCGCGACAGCACGCCGGCGTCCGCGATCGCGATGAAATATCTGATCTGCCGCAATCCGAGCGCCATGGCGCTGCTCCCTGATCGATCTAATTATCAGATGATAATGAACTTCATATTATATTTGTCAGATGTCGGCTTGCCCGGCAAGCTCCCGGCGAGAACCAACAAGAGCGGCTCCGGGAGTGTTGCGGCATGGACCTGCCGAGCAGGATCGTCATCACCGAGGAGGGACCGCGCGAGGGCTTCCAGATCGAGCCCGGGCCGATCGCGACCGCGGACAAGATCGCCTTGATCGATGCCCTGTCGGCGACCGGCCTGACGCGCATTCAGGTGGCTTCTTTCGTCAATCCCAAGCACGTGCCGGGCTGGGCGGACGCCGAGGCGGTGGTTGCGGGATTCAATCCGCGTGCGGGCGTTGCGTATTCGGCGCTCTGGTTCAACGACAGCGGATTGCAACGCGCCTTGGCGTTCAAGGACAGGCTCGCGCTTGCGGGGTTCATCTCGCTGAGCGCCTCCGAACCATTCGCGCTGCGCAATCTCAACCGCGATCGCGCCGGGCAGATCGAGGCGATGCGAAACTATGTGCGCGCGCACCGCCAGGCGGGCGTGCCGATTGCCAAGATCATCGTCATGGCCGCGTTCGGCTGCAATTTCGGCGGCGACGTGCCGGCGGCAAAGGTGGTCGAGACCGTGTCTGATGGCCTCGCGATTGCGCGCGAAGCCGGCGTCGAGGTACGCGAGGTTTCGCTCGCGGATTCCATGGGGTGGGCCACCCCGCGGCGGGTGGCTGCGGCGGTCGGGGCCGTTCGCGATCGCTGGAGCGATCTGCGGATCGCGCTGCATCTGCATGATACCCGCGGCCAGGGCATCGCCTGCGCCTATGAAGGCTTGCGGCTTGGCGTCACCGCCTTCGATGCCGCGGTGGCGGGGCTCGGCGGCTGCCCGTTCGCGGGCCAGCCGGGGGCGCCCGGCAACATCGCTACCGAAGAACTGGCGCTGCTGTGCGAGGAGATGGGCATTGCGACCGGCCTCGACATCGAGGCGTTGATCGAGGCCGGGCGGCTTGCCGAGCGGATCGTCGGACACCGCCTGCCGAGTGCAGCGCTGCGCTCGGGCACGCTCGCGGCGTTGCGGCGGAGGGCGGGCGCATGACCTCCGCAAAGCCGCTTGCCGGACTGAAGGTGCTGGATTTCGGCCATACCATCATGGGGCCGTGCGCGGGCGTCCTGTTCGCCGATCTCGGCGCGGACGTCGTGAAGATCGAGCCTGCGGACGGCGACCCGACGCGCCGCCTGCCGGGCTTCGCCGCCGGCTTTTTCGCGACCTACAACCGCAACAAGCGCTCGATCGCGATCGATCTGAAGCGGCCGGAGGGGCAGGCGATCCTGCACCGGCTGGTGAAGGACGCCGATATCGTGCTGGAGAATTTCGGACCCGGGACGATCGAGCGGCTGAAGTGCAGCTGGGACGATCTGCGCAAGGTCAATCCGCGGCTCGTGTACCTGTCGATGAAGGGCTTCCTGAAAGGCCCCTACGAGAACCGCGGCGCGCTCGACGAAGTCGTGCAGATGCAATCGGGCCTCGCCTACATGACGGGGCCGCCAGGCCGGCCGCTGCGCGCAGGCGCGCCCGTGATCGACATCCTCGGCGGCGTGTTCGGCGTCGTGGCCGCATTGTCGGCGCTGCGCGAGCGCGACGTCACCGGCATGGGACAGAAGGTCTCGAGCTCGCTGTTCGAGAGCGCGACCTTCATGCTCGGCGCGGTCGTGGTCGGCAGTGCCGTGATCGGCGGTCCGATGCCGCCGATGCCGGCCCGCAAGAACGCCTGGGGCGTGTACGACGTCTTCACCGCGTCGGATGGCGGCCAGGTCTTCATCGGATGCACCTCCGACGGACACTGGCAGCGCTTCTGCGACGCGTTCGGCTTCGACGACTGGCGCGATGATCGGCGGCTCCTCGGCAACGCCAATCGCTGCGAGGCGCGCGAATGGATGCTTCCCGAGCTGGAACGGCGGATCACGCGACTGCCTCTCGATGAGATTCTCGCCAGATGCGAAACCGCCCGCGTGGCCTATTCGCGGGTGGGGCGGCCGGACGAGCTGTCGCTCGATCCGCATCTGCTCGCCAATGGCGGCCTGCTTGCGACGGCCGTCGCAGGATTTGGCGGCGGACCGCTGGTCGGAATTCCGGCGCTGCCCGTCGAGTTCGGCGACGCGCGCGACCGGCCCGGCCTCGAACGCCAGCCGCCTCGCGTCGGCGAGCATACCGACGACATCCTCGGTGCGGCCGGATATTCGGCCCGCGAGATCGCCGATCTCCGCGCCGCCGGCATATTGGGCGCGACCGCGAACGTGTCTGCCTAGCAACAAGTGTGGCCAAGCCACCGTCTGTAACAGGGAGGGAAGGGGTCATGATGTCCCGCATGCTGCTTCGTTGGACGGCGCGTATTCCGGCAGCCGCGATCGCGCTGCTTGGACTGGTCGCGATGGTGGGGCCCGCCGGCGCGCAAGCCTATCCCTCGCGGACGATCACGATCCTGGTCGGCTATTCGCCGGGCGGACAGGGCGACGCGCTGGCGCGGATCATCGGCAAGCAGCTCGGCGAGACCTTCAAGATCCCCGTCGTGATCGAGAACAAGACCGGCGCCAACGGCATGATCGCGGCGCAGGCGGCGGCGCGTGCGGAGCCGGACGGATACACGGTGCTGCTGGTGACGGATGCGATGCTCACCATCGATCCGCATCTTGCCACCAGCAACCATTTCGATCTGTCGAAGGTGATGGAGCCGGTGGTCAGCGTCGCCTGGTCGCCGCTGCTGCTGGCCGCTGCGAAAGACTTGCCGGCCAATTCCGTCGCCGAGCTCGTCGCTTACGGCAAGCAGAAGCCGCAGGCGCTCAGCTTCGGCAGCTCCGGCGCGTCGACGCCGCATCGCCTCGCCGGCGAGATGCTGCAGAAGTCCGGCGGATTCAGCATGACCCACATTCCCTACAAGGGAACGGCGGCATCGGTGAGCGACCTCCTTGCGGGGCAGATACCGCTGGTCTTCGGTGCACCGACGGCCGTGGAGCCGCTGGCGACGGCAGGCCAGATCAAGCTGCTCGGCGTCACCTCCGAACAGCGTTTCCCATTGCTGCCGGGTGTGCCCGCCATCAGCGAGACGTATCCCGGCTTCAAGATCATCAGCTATATCGGGCTTATGCTGCCGAAGCAGACGCCGGCCCCCGTGATCGCTGCGCTCAACAAGGAGATCAACACGATCCTCACGACCGAGACCATGCGCGCATGGCTCGACAAGCAGGGCATGGTCGCAATGGGCGGCAGCCAGGACGAGTTCAAGCGCCAGATCGACATGGACTACAAGGCGCGGGGCGAGTTGGTCCGCACGCTCGGCATCACGGGCGAGTAGGGGCATGCCGCGGACGCTGTTCGAGAAGATCTGGCAATCCCATACGGCGAGGACCTACGGGACGCGGGACTTGCTGACGCTGGATCGCGTCTTCCTTCACGACATGACCTCGCTGCCTGCCTTCGAGACCCTGCGCGCGCGCAACCTCGCCGTGGCCGACGTGGCGCGCACCCTGGCGGTAATCGACCACACCGTCGCGACCGCGCCGGGCCGGACGGAGGAAACCTATCCCGTCATGGCGCCGACGGTGCGCGCGTTCCGGCGGGAAGTGACCGAACGCGGCATTCCCCTGATCGGGCTCGGAGATCCCGCGCAGGGCATCGTCCACGTCGTCGCCGCGGAGCAGGGCGCCGTCCTTCCGGGAATGACGGCGGTCTGCGGCGACAGCCATACCTGCACCAACGGCGCGCTGGGGGCGATCGCCTTCGGCATCGGCAGCACGGAGATTGCGCATGCGCTCGCCTATCAGGCGCTCTGGCTGCCGCGGCCGAAATCATTGCGCGTGACCGTCGACGGCGTTCTCGACCCGTGGGTCAGCGGCAAGGATATCGCGTTGGCGATCATCTCGCGCTTCTCGACGGATGGCGGCACCGGCTGCGCCGTCGAATATGCCGGCAGCGCCATCCTCGCGCTCTCGGTCGAGGAACGGATGACGCTCTGTAATCTCTCCATCGAATTCGGCGCACGGATCGGGCTGGTCGCGCCTGACGATGCGGTCTTCTCCTACCTCGAGGGGCGTCCGCGAACGCCAAAGGGAGCCGCGTTCGATACAGCGATGGCCGCCTGGCGCGGTCTTGCCAGCGATGACGAGGCGCATTTCGACAAGGAGTACGCCATCGACGCGCGGTCGATCGCACCCATGGTGAGCTGGGGCACCAGCCCCGGAAGACGCTATTCCCGTCGATGGCGCCGTCCCCGATCCCGGGACGGCGCGGGATCGATCGCAGCGGTCCCGATGGGAGCGGGCGCTCGTCTATGCCGATCTCGAGGCCGGTAAACCCATATTGGGCACACCGATCGACGTCGCGTTCATCGGCTCCTGCACCAATGCCCGGCTGTCCGATCTTCGGGCGGCGGCGCGCATCGTCGACGGACACAAGGTCTCTCCCGCTGTGCGCGCGCTGGTGGTCCCGGGATCGTCAGGCGTGAAACGGCAGGCCGAGGCCGAGGGGCTCGACCGGATCTTCCGTGCCGCCGGCTTCGAATGGCACGAGTCCGCGTGCTCTCTCTGTGCTGCGCTCGGGCCCGATGTCGTCGGCCGCGGCAAGCGATGCGCCTCCAGCTCGAACCGGAACTTCGAGAACCGGCAAGGCCCGGGATCGATCACCCATTTGATGAGCCCGCCGATGGTGGCCGCCGCGGCCGTCAATGGCGCGATCACCGATGTCAGGACGTTCGCATGACCGGCAAGCCCACCGGCATCGAAGGCACCGCCGTCCCGCTGCTGTGGGACAACGTCGACACCGACGCCCTTGTCCCGGCGGCACCGCACAAGCGGATCAATGGCGGCGGTCGCGACCGCTTGCGTGAGGTGCTCTTCCATGAATTTCGCTTCGACGCTGCGGGTCAGCCCAGGCCGGACTTCGTGCTGAACGATAGGCAATTCGCGGGAGCACCGATCCTGCTTGCCGGCGAGAATTTTGGCTGCGGCTCCTCGCGTGAAGTCGCCGTATGGGCTTTGCTGGACTATGGTTTCCGCGCGGTCATTGCGAGGAGCTTTGCCGAGATCTTCGAGCAGAACGCCTACAAGAACCATCTGTTGCCCGCGAGGGTCGATGCAGCGACCCATGCCCGCATCGTCAGCGCCTTGAGCCGCCCCCGGCCGCTGCAAATGTCGATCGACCTCGTCGCGCGCCGCATCGCGGCCGGCGACCAGGCCATCGGTTCATTCGTCGCGGACGAGATGGGGCTGGAGATGATCGTCCAGGGCGTGGACGAATTTGCGCTGACCGCTCAATACGTTCCGGACATCCTGGCAACGCAGAAACGCCTGAGCGAGGCCTGTCCGTGGCTCGCGGGGTGAGGCGATCAGCAGCGCGGAATGGTGCCATCGTGCCCCTGTTTTGCCCGACGGGTCAAATGACCGGGGCGGACACTCTAAGCCATTGATCCGCCACGCCCCTTCTACTGTGCATGGGGTTGTTTTCGAACTTTTGTTTGAGAGCGCTACGCGCTCTCCGTCTCCCGGTGCACGTCGTGCACAACGAGGCCCATGCCTTCGTCGGGCATCTTGATCCAGTCGCGCCGCTTCAGCGTGCGCTTGGTGTCTTCATAGCCGCTTGTCCAGTGCTCGCGCATCGAGGTGCCCGAGAACTCGTGGTCCTTGGCGTCGCCCTCATAGGCCTTCTGCTGATAGATCAGGTGCAGGATCGCGATCTCCGGCATGTGGCACAGGCTCGCCTTCAGCTTGCGCTCTTCGTCGGAGAGCTGCTCGTCGGGCAGCTTCGCCAGCGCCTTGTAGAGCAGGACCTTGAGATTGTGGGTGCGGCGATAGACGTCGGTGTTGTGGCGCGTGCGCGAGGAATACATGATGTCCTTGTGGCGGGCCATCACGTCCTGGATCGAGCGTGGCAGCACGCCGCGGGCGCTGAACAGGTCGACCTGGAAGACCAGCGAGTTGAGCGCGTCCTCCTGGTCGAGCAGGTGCTGCAGCGGCGTGTTGGAGACGATGCCGCCGTCCCAGAAATGATCGGTGCCGATCCGCACCATCGGCAGCGCCGGGGGCAGGGCGCCGGAGGCCATGATGTGCTCCGGCTCGATCTCGTCATGGGCGTTGTCGAAATAGATGAAGTTGCCGGAGAGCACGTTGACCGCGCCGACCGCGAAGCGGACCTTCTTCTCGTTGATGAGATCGAAGTCGACGAGCTCGCGCAGGCTCTCCTTCAGCGGCATGGTGTCGTAATAGCTGGTGGCGGTCTTGGCGCCGACCGGGCTGAACCAGGGATTGACCTGGTGCGGGGTGAAGAAGCCGGGCTGGCCCATCGCCGACGTCATCCAGGCGCTGGTGAGGTTGCGCCACTGCCGGAAGACGTCGCCGTCGGGCGTGTAGTGCCAGATCTTGCGGTTGGTGATGCGCTCCCAGAAGATGCGCAGCGCCTCCAGCCGTTTCTCCGGCTTGTTGCCGGCGATGATCGCGGAGTTGATGGCGCCGATCGAAACACCGCAGACCCAGTCGGGCTCGATGCCGGCCTCGTGCAGCGCCTGGTAGACGCCGGCCTGGTAGGCGCCGAGCGCGCCGCCGCCCTGCAGCACCAGCGCGACGCGGTCGCAGCGCTCGGGCCGCCAGCCGCGCGACGGCGGCTGATGGGTCTGATAGGTCGGTTGCGACGTGCGGGCGTCCATGGCGATGCCTCCTGCTGAGCATGATCCGGAAAATTGCGCAGCGGTTTTCCGAAAGGATCATGCTCCAATATCAAGTCCTCAACGATTGCGTCGCGCGGTGACGGCGTGATGACAAGGTGAGCGCGGATGCATCGCCCGCATGCAGGGTGACCGCGGGGTGAATGGGGGAGGTCGTTGCGCTGACGGAAATCGGTCACATCGCAGTCAATGACGGCGGCTAGCAATTTGCTGTACGCTTGATCTGCCGAGCCGACATCACAGACATCACACAGGAGAGCAGCGATGCGCAGGGAAGATGTGCTGAGACTTCCGTCCATGCCGGCGGCTGGGCCGAGCTATCCGGCCGGGCCCTATCGCTTCGTCAACCGCGAATTCCTCGTCATCACCTACGAGACCGACCCGGAGCTGATCCGTGCCGGCCTGCCTGAGCCGCTGGAGCCGATCGACCAGCCCGTCGTGCACTACGAATGGATCAAGATGCCGGACTCCTCCGGCTTCGGCAGCTACACCGAGTCCGGCCTCGTCATCCCCGCGCGCCTCAACGGCGAGGAGGTCAACTTCGTCTCGCAGATGTATCTCGACGACGATCCGCCGATCTCCGCCGGCCGCGAGATCTGGGGCTTTCCCAAGAAGTACGCCCATCCCAAGCTTGAGATCGTCAAGGACACGCTGACGGGCACGCTGGAATATGCCGGCCAGCTCGTCGCCATGGGCACCATGGGCTACAAGCACGAGAGCATGGCCGGCAACGGCGATCTCACCCGCGCCACGCTGTCGAAGACCCAGGTGAATCTGAAGATGATCCCGGGCGTCGACGGCCGTCTCGAGGTCTGCCAGCTCGTTGCGATCAACCTCACCGACATCGTGCCGAAGGGCTCCTGGATGGGACCCGGCCGGCTGCATCTGGTGCCGCATGTCAATGCACCGGTCGCGGACTTCCCGGTCCGCCGCTGCCTCGGCGCGCATCACTACATCGCCGACCTGACACTGCCGTTCGGCCGCGTCGTGCACGACTATGTCAAGGAGGCGGAAGCGATCGCCGCGACGGGGATGGCCGCAGAGTAGGGCGTCATCATCAAACTGTAACACTGGCGTAATTGAGTACCCGCGAGATATCCGGAAGAGGCCGCTGGCGGCCCTTCCGGACATGGGCTGCATGGACGTGGGGGTCCGCATGGCTGAGCCGGCGAAGCTTGTCAGCGCGATATCGGAGGCTGTGCCTGCCATTCCGGGTCTGGTGTGGGCGTTCCGCCTGCACAGCGACGGCAGCGCCGAGCCGCTGCCGATCGACCAGCCGATCGAGTTCAGCCATGACGGCCGGCTCTGGCTGCACTTCAACCTGACGGACGCGCGCGTGCGTCCCTGGATCGCGGCGTCCAGCCTGCCGCCGCTGGCGCGCGATCTGCTGCTCTCGAACGACACCTTCCAGCAGCTTCACGTCATCGACCATTGCGTCTACGGCGTGTTCTCCGATCTCGTGCGCGAGATCGACAGCGCGACCGAGGAGACCGCGTTCCTGCGCTTTGCCATGACCGAGCGGCTTCTGGTCAGCGGCCGTCATCAGGCGCTGTGCTCGGCCGACGCGACGCGCCGTGTGCTGGAAGGCGGCTACCGCGTCGACAATGTCGCCCATCTCCTGGAGAAGATCGTCGACGAGGTCGCCGACACGCTCGACAGGATGGTCGACAAGCTCGGCCAGGAGATCGACGACACCGAGGAACGGATCCTGGCCGACGACGCCAAGCCCGAGATGCGCCGCAACCTCGGCCGCCTGCGCCGGACCTGCGTCCGGCTGCATCGCCAGCTCACGGGCCTGCGCGTGCTGTTTCACCGTCTCGACCAGAAGAACACCGACCACCTCTCGCCAGCGCTTCGCATCCACGCCGGCAAGCTCGCGCAGCGTCTCGACGGACTCGACCACGACATCGTCGAGCTGCGCGAGCGCAGCCGCCTGCTCGAGGAGGAGCTGCGCTTCAAGAACGAGGAGGAGAGCAACCACCACCTCCATACGCTCTCGATCGTGACCTCGCTGCTGCTGCCGCCGACGCTGATCACCGGCATTTTTGGTATGAACACGAAAGGCCTGCCGCTCACCGACGTCGAGAGCGGATTTTTGTGGGCGGCGGTGCTGATGGCCTCGTCCGTCGGCGCGGCCTATCTCTTCATGCGGCGCACGGGCATCTTCAAATAGCGCGCGCCGATCGTGAGTTGGAGTACCCGAAAATCCCTGGCGGCTGCGGTCGCGGTGGCCTGCACGGCGGCCGGCACGGGCGCGTTCGCCGGCGCCAAGGACGAGAGCGCGGCCGAATGGCTGGCGCCCAAATGGTTCAACGAATGGCATGACGGGCTCGCCAACAAGGGCCTCAATTTCGGCGCCACCTATATCGCCGACAACATCGCCAACGTCTCCGGCGGCGTGAAGCGTGGCGCGATCCATTTCGGCCGGCTCGACCTGTCCGTCGATGCCGATCTCGACAAGCTGGTCGGCTGGACCGGCGGGCGCTTCTACGCCAATGCCTTCGTGATCTATGGCCAGGGGCTCTCCCGCAACTACGTGCTGAATCTCGCAACTATCAGCGAGATCGAGGCGCTGCCCGACCAGCGGCTCTACAACGCCTATTTCGAGCAGAGCTTCTTTGGCGACCGCCTGAACATCAGGGCCGGCCAGCAGGCCGCCGACGTCGAGTTCTTCGACAGCCAGACCGACGACCTCTTCATCAACGGCACCTTCGGCTGGCCCGCGATCAAGGCGAGCAATCTTCCGGCCGGCGGCCCGGCGCCGCCGATCGCGGTGCCGGGTATCCGCGTCAAGGCCACGCTGTCGGACCAGGTCACGCTGTTCGGCGCTGTCTTCAACGGCGATCCCTCGGGGCCGGGCGATCAGGACCCGCAGATACGCGACCACCATGGCCTCGCGTTTCGCGTCAACGATCCGCCCTGGCTGATCGGGCAGGCCCGCTTCAGCTACGACATCGATATCGGGGGGCGTCCGCTCGCCGGCAATTTCACGCCGGGCGCCTGGAAGCACTATGGCTCGTTCGACAGCCAGCGGTTCACGGCGGATGGCCAGTCGATCGCCGATCCCTCAGGCAGCGGCATTGCGGCAAGGCTCAAAGGCAATTACGGCATCTTCGCAGTGATCGAGCAGGTGCTCTACCGCCCGCCGGAGGTGAGGGAGAACAGCACCTCGGCCTCGCTCCCGGGCATCACGGCGTTCGGCCGCATCGCCTACAGCCCGCCTGACCGCAATCTGATCGACCTCTATGTGGACGGCGGCATCGGCTTCGTCGGCTTCACGCCCGGCCGTCCCCTCGACCGGTTCGGCGTCGCGATGGCCTACATGCGGATCTCCAACACCGCCCGCGCGCTCGACGTCGACACGAATGTGTACACCGGCGTGCAGGGGCCGGTGCGCAGCAACGAGACGCTGCTCGAGATGATCTACGAAGCGCACATCAAGCCGGGCTGGCTGATCGCGCCGTACTTCCAGTACGTATGGCGTCCTTCCGGCGGCATCCCGAACCCGAACGATCCGACCGGCGTGTCGCGGATCGGTGACGCCGCAGTGTTCGGCGTCACCACCACGATCAGGTACTAAGCCATCGCAGGCTTTGCTTGCGGCTTCGGCTGCCGCGACAGCGCCAGCACGATCAGCGCGGCGAACACGCAGAGCGCCCCCGCGATGAAGAAGGCGGGCAGATAGCTCTCATAGACCGTCCGCGAAAAGCCCGCGCCGAACGCTGCTGTGCCCGCGCCGAGCTGATGGCCGGCGAAGATCCAGCCGAACACCAGATTGGCGCGCTCGGGCCCGAACTTCTGCGCCGTGAGCCGCACCGTCGGCGGCACCGTCGCGATCCAGTCGAGGCCGTAGAACATCGCGAAGATCGAGAGGCCGTAGAACGAGAAATCGCTGAACGGCAGGAAGATCAACGAGAGCCCGCGCAGGCCGTAGTACCAGAACAACAGATAGCGGTTGTCGTAGCGGTCCGACAACCAGCCCGACATGATGGTGCCGAAGAAGTCGAAGATGCCCATCGCGGCGAGCAGGCTCGCCGCCTGCACCTGCGGGATACCGAAATCGAGGCACATCGGGATCAGGTGGACCTGGACGAGGCCGTTGGTCGAGGCGCCGCAGACGAAGAAGGTGGCAAACAGGATCCAGAACGCGGTCGACTTGGAGGCGTCGCGCAGCGTGCCGAGCGCCACCGCCGTAATCGAGCCGTGGCTGACGGGCGGCGCGGGCAGGGGCTCGGTGCCCTCGTCACCGAACGGACGCAGGCCGAGATCGCTCGGCCGGTCGCGCATCGCGAGCAGCACCGCCAGCGCGGAGACGCCGAGCATGATGCAGACGAAGCCGAGCGCAAGGCGCCAGCCGAAGCGCTCGGTGAGGCTCGCCAGCAGCGGCAGGAACACGAGCTGGCCGGTGGCGACGCTCGCGGTCATGATGCCGATCACGAGGCCGCGCCGCGCCGCGAACCAGCGCGTGGCGATGGTGGCGCCCAGCACCAGCGCGGTCATGCCGGTGCCGATGCCGATCACGACGCCCCACAGCGCGATGAGCTGCCAGATCTCGGTCATGCCGAGCGAGAGCACCAGCGCCGAGACGACGATGAGCTGCGCGGTCAGCGTGATGTTGCGCAGGCCGTAGCGGTTGAGCAGGGCGGCAGCGAACGGCGCCATCAGCCCGAACAGGATGAAGCGGATCGACAGCGCGGAGGAGATCTGCGCGGTGCTCCAGCCGAACTCCTTCTGCAGGGGAACGATGAACACGCCGGGCGCGCCGACCGTGCCGGCGCTGATCAGCGCGGCGAGGAAAGTGACGCCGACCATCACCCAGCCGTAGTGAATGTTGCGGCGGGAAAGCGCTGCCGCGAGCCAGTTCGAGATCATTGGGCCTCAATGTTGTTGGCGAGCATTTGGGGCCCGCGTCATCGTTGCAATCTGACACAAAGAAGTGAAGTCTAAAATGCCAGACTTCCCTCAATTTCGGACATCAGCGCTAGTGCGCGAGGCGCTCCACCGCGATCGCGGTAGCCTCGCCGCCGCCGATGCAGAGTGCCGCGACACCGCGCTTGAGGTTTTGCGCCTCCAGTGCGTGCAGCAGCGTCACGATCAGCCGTGCGCCGGTCGCGCCGATGGGGTGGCCGAGCGCGCAGGCGCCGCCATTGACGTTCAGCTTCTCGCGGGGAATGCCGAGATCGCGCTGCGCCGCCATCGCCACCACCGCGAACGCCTCGTTGATCTCGAACAGGTCGACATCACCTGCGCTCCAGCCGACCTTGTCGAGAAGTTTTCTGATCGCCGGGATCGGCGCGGTGGTGAACCATTGCGGCTCCTGGCTGTGCGTGGCGTGGCCCTTGATCTCGGCGATGGCCGGAAGGCCATTACGATCCGCGAGCGAGCGCCTCGTCAGCACCAGCGCGGCGGCGCCGTCGGCATTGGCGGAGGAAGCCGCCGGCGTGATGGTGCCGTTGGCGCGAAACGCCGGCTTCAAGCCGGGGATCTTTGCGGGGTCAACCTTCAGCGGATGCTCGTCATTGGCGATGATGCGGGGACCCGCTTTCTCGGTCAAAGTGATCGGCGCGATCTCGGCCTTGAAGGCGCCGCCCTCGACCGCCTTGCGTGCGCGGCTGAGCGTCTCCATCGCATAGGCGTCCTGGTCCTTGCGGGTGAACTGATAGGCCTCCGCGGTGGCTTCGCCGAAATCGCCCATGGAACGGCCGGTCTCGTAGGCGTCCTCAAGGCCGTCCATCATCATGTGGTCGATGATGCGGTCGTGGCCGGCGCGATAGCCGCCGCGCGCCTTTGCCAGCAGGTAGGGCGCGTTGCTCATGCTCTCCATGCCGCCGGAGACGACAATGTCGGCCGAGCCGGCGCGGATGATGTCGTGCGCCAGCATGGTTGCCTTCATGCCGGAACCGCAGACCTTGTTGACGGTGGTGGCGCCGGTGGCGTCGGGCAGGCCGGCAGCGCGCGCCGCCTGGCGCGCCGGTGCCTGACCTTGGCCTGCCGGCAGCACGCAGCCCATGAAGACCTCGTCGACCTTCTCCGGGGCGAGCCTGGCGCGCTCGAGCGCCGCGCCGATCACGTGCGATCCGAGCTTGTGCGCGGCAAGCGGCGAAAGCTCGCCCATGAAACGGCCGAGCGGGGTGCGGGCAGCGGAGACGATGACGACGGGATCGGCGGCTTCGGCCATGACGGGGCTCCCTGGCGATGGCGTGTAAGATGATGGACATCATATGATGCGGCGCAAAAAATGCAACCACGGCAGGGATGAGAAAATCTTGCCGTTCGCATGAGATTTGCTCGTGCGATCGGAGGAGGTGCCGCCTGCAGCACACTGTCATTGCCCGCGAAGGCGGGCAATCCGGTATTCCAGAGGCTTGCGTTGGCGGCCTCGCTCTCACCATTGGCGCCGCGGCATACTGGGTGCCCCGCCTTCGCGGGGCATGACACCTGCGGTGGGGCGGCGGCTCAGTTATGCGGGGCCTGTGTTCCCCGTGCCTACCGCTTCCGATTCACAAACGCGCCCATCAGCCGCGTCGGTTCGTCGGTCAGAAACGACTCGCCGAACACCTTGACGCTGAGATTCACCGACTCCGTCAGCGGCAACTCTTCCCATTGCCGCAGCAGCGCCTTCTGCGAGCGCAGCGCCTCGGGGCCGCATTCGAGCAGCCCATTCACGAGGTGCTCGACGGCTGCGTCCAATCCGCCCGCCGGGGCAACCTTGTCGACCAGGCCCCAGGCCAGCGCGGTGGGGGCGTCGATGTTCTCCGCCGTCATCACCAGCCAGCGTGCGCGGGCCCAGCCGATCAGGCGCGGGAGCAGGGCGGCATGGATCACCGAGGGAATGCCGACGCGGACCTCGGGCATGCCGAAATGGGCGTCATGCGCCGCGATGCGGAAATCGCAGGCCGCCGCAACCTCGAGCCCGCCGCCGAGGCACCAGCCGGGCATGCGCGCGATCACCGGGGCAGGGAACTGGCGCACCGCCTCGCAGAGATCGCGCAGGCGGCTGATGAAGGCCTCGGCCGATGTCTGGTCGAGCCTGGCCATCTCCTTGATGTCGGCGCCGCCGATCATGCTCTTCTCGCTCTGCCCGCGCAGCACCACGACGCGGATGCTGCGGTCGGTGGCGAGCGTCTGCAGGCCCTCGCGCACCGCGTCGGTCACGGGCGAGCCCAGAATATTCAGCGAGCCGGCATTGCAGATCGCGACATGGACGACGCCGCGCGCATCGCGCGTGATGCCGCAGTGGTTGTTGAGCATTTCCATTTTGGGATCTCGGAGTTTCGTGGACCTGCGCGAGGCGCGCCGGCCGCCATCACTTCCGGGGCGAAATGCCGTCCTTGTCAAGCGGGCAGGACAGACGGAGTTGCCAGCGCGAAGTCCGTGACATAGTATGATACATATCATCTAATGAGGCCGCCATGACCAGTCACGATCAATTGGACCTTTTTTCGCCTGCGCAACGGCGCGAACGCCTGGTGGACTGGCAGGCGCCTGCGCCGGTTGCCAAAGTGGCAATGGGACTGTCGGGAATGGACGCCATGCTCGGCATCCGAGACGGCCGGCTGCCGCCGCCGCCCTTCGCCAAGCTGATCGGTTTCACCATGGCGGTGGTCGAGCCGGGCCGGATCGTGATGGAGCTGGAACCGCGCGAGGACCTCGAAAATACCATCGGCCTGCTGCACGGTGCGACCGCGGCGGCGCTGATCGACACTGCGATGGGCTGCGCGATTTCGACGCGGCTGGAGGCCGGGCAATCGTCCGTCACTCTCGACCTGAAAATGACGTTCCTGCGCCCGCTGTCGGTTCGTTCGGGGCTGATCTCGGCCGAAGGCAAGATCATCAAGCTGGGGCGCCAGACCAGCTACACCGAAGGTTTCGTCCGCGACGGCAAGGGCGCGCTCGCGGTCCATGCAACTGCAACCTTTTCCATGATCGGAAACGGCTGAACACGAATTAATTCACTGCCTGGTCCATTTCTGTGTTATGAGATGATCTCCGACATTCAATGAGACGTCCATGCGCTATTCCCGGGAACACAAGCAGGAAACCCACGATCGCATCGTGAAAAAGGCCTCGGTGCGGCTGCGCGAAAAGGGTGCCCACGGCATCGGCGTCGCCGACCTCATGAAGGAGGCGGGTCTGACCCATGGCGGCTTCTACGCGCATTTCGATTCGCGCGAGGCGCTGGTGATCGAGTCCTTTGCCTACGCCATGGACCGCTCGATGGAGCACTGGCGCAAGATTACCGGCGAGGCCTCGCCGGAGAAGCGGCTGGCGCTGATCGCGGAGGCCTATCTCTCGACGCTGCACCGCGACAATCCCGGCCATGGCTGCTCGATCCCAGCGCTTGGTGCCGAGATCGCCCGCGAGAGCCCGAAGACGCGAAAGGCCTTCGCCGGCAAGCTCGACGAGATGATCGAGATGATGACCGACTACATCCCGAACGTGCCGCGCAAGGCCGCCCGCAAGCAGGCAATCGCGACGCTCGCGACCATGGCCGGCACCATGCTGCTGGCGCGCATCGCCGGCTCCAGCGAATTGTCCGACGAGGTGTTGAAGGCCGGCAAGGACAGCGCGCTCGAGGGTGCGAAGCGCGAGCCGAAGGCGGCGGCCGCGAAGAAGACGAAGCTGAGCTAGGCGAGGTGCCGTAGGGTGGGTTAGCCGAAGGCGTAACCCACCACTTCTGTCTCCGCTGATGAACACAGTGGTGGGTTACGCTTCGCTAACCCACCCTACGGGAACGGTGCTACCGCCCCGCAAACAGCGCCCGCTCGCGCTCCACGATCTCACTGACGTAATCCGCCACCGCCCTGATCCGCGCGAGGTCCTTGCTGTCGGCGTGCATCAGCATCCAGAACGTTCGCGTGATCGAGATCTCCTCCGGCAACACCGCCTTAAGCTGCGGATAGTCGCTCGCCATGAAATGCGGCAGCACCGCGATGCCGAAGCCGGAGAGGGTGGCATTGAGCTGCGCGATCAGATTGGCGCTGCGGAAGCGCGCGGAGATCCGGGGCGACACCTGGGGAAGATAATCGAGCTCCGGCGTGAACAGCAGCTCCTCGATGTAGCCGACGAAGCGGTGCTGGGGCAGGTCCTGCTTCGAGGCGATCTTCGGGAAGCGGTCGAGATAGGCGGGGGAGGCGTAGAGCCCGAGGCGGTAATCGAGCAGCTTGCGGCCGACGATGCGGCCTTCCTTCGGCATGGTCAGGCTGATGGCGATATCGGCCTCGCGCTTGGAGAGGCTGAACAGCCGCGCGGTGGCGACAAGTTGCAGATCGAGATCGGGGTAGCGGTCCGCGAAGGGCGCCAGCCGCGGCGCCAGGAAGGCGGTGCCGAACCCGTCGGGTGCGCCGATCCGCACCGTCCCGGTCAGCCGCGCCACGGATCCGCCGACCTGCTCTTGGTTGGCGACGATGGTGGATTCCATGGCTTCCGCGCTGTCGGCGACGCGTTGGCCGGCCTCGGTGAGCAAATAGCCGGTCTTGCGCCGGTCAAACAGCTTGGCCGAAAGGTGCTTCTCCAGCCGGTCCACACGGCGGATCACGGTGGCATGATCGACGCCGAGCTGTTTTGCCGCAGCCGACACCGAGCCGCCCCTGACGATGGCCAGCACGAAGCGAAAGT
Source organism: Bradyrhizobium sp. KB893862 SZCCT0404 (assembly GCF_018130885.1). Classification (NCBI taxonomy): domain Bacteria; kingdom Pseudomonadati; phylum Pseudomonadota; class Alphaproteobacteria; order Hyphomicrobiales; family Nitrobacteraceae; genus Bradyrhizobium; species Bradyrhizobium sp. KB893862 SZCCT0404. The sequence goes on along the minus strand of NZ_JAFCLT010000004.1, from coordinate 376,058 downwards.
CGTCCCAGTCGATGGTACCTTGATCCAGCATTTTCGCACATCTATGGTGCATTATCTCAGACTTGAATCCCAATAAATGCAGGTCGATAGGATTTGTCAAAGCGTTCAAGCTCGACCTCAAGGAGATCATTCCATGCGTTCAGTCGGACATTTCATCGGTGGCAAGGAAGTTAAGGGCACCTCCGGCCGCACTGCCGACGTTTTCGAGCCGATGACCGGCGACGTCCAGGCCAAGGTCGCGCTGGCGTCCAAGGCCGAGGTCCGCGCGGCCGTCGAGAACGCGCGCGCCGCACAGCCCGAATGGGCCGCGACCAACCCGCAGCGCCGCGCCCGCGTGATGATGAAATTCGTCGAGCTGGTTCAGCGCGATTACGACAAGCTCGCCGAACTGCTCGCCCGCGAGCACGGCAAGACCGTGCCCGACGCCAAGGGTGACATCCAGCGCGGCCTCGAGGTCGCCGAATTCGCCTGCGGCATTCCGCACCTGATGAAGGGCGAGTATACCGAAGGCGCCGGCCCCGGCATCGACATCTATTCGATGCGTCAGCCGCTCGGCGTCGTCGCCGGCATCACGCCGTTCAACTTCCCGGCCATGATCCCGATGTGGAAGTTCGCCCCGGCGATCGCCTGCGGCAACGCTTTCATCCTCAAGCCGTCCGAGCGCGATCCCGGCGTGCCGATGCTGCTCGCCGAACTCATGATCGAGGCGGGCCTGCCGGCCGGCATCCTCAACGTCGTCAACGGCGACAAGGAAGCGGTCGACGCCATCCTCGACGATCCCGATATCAAGGCCGTCGGCTTCGTCGGCTCCACGCCGATCGCGCAGTACATCTACGAGCGCGCCGCCCAGACGGGCAAGCGCTGCCAGTGCTTCGGCGGCGCCAAGAACCACGCCATCATCATGCCGGATGCCGACATGGACCAGGCCGTGGACGCGCTGATCGGCGCCGGCTACGGCTCGGCCGGTGAGCGCTGCATGGCCGTCTCGGTCGCCGTTCCCGTCGGCAAGTCCACTGCCGACCGCCTGATGGAAAAGCTGATCCCGCGCGTCGAGTCGCTCAAGATCGGCACCTCGATCGATCCGTCTGCCGATTACGGTCCGCTGGTGACGCGCGAGGCGGTCGAGAAGGTCAAGAGCTACATCGACATCGGCATCAAGGAAGGCGCGACGCTGGCCGTCGACGGCCGCGGCTTCAAGATGCAGGGCTACGAGAACGGCTTCTATCTCGGCGGTTCACTGTTCGACAACGTCACCAAGGACATGCGGATCTACAAGGAAGAGATCTTCGGCCCGGTGCTCTCGGTCGTGCGCGCGCACGACTACAAGGAAGCGCTGGCGCTCCCGTCCGACCATGATTACGGCAACGGCGTTGCCATCTTCACCCGCGACGGCGATGCCGCGCGCGACTTCGCGGCCAAGGTCAACGTCGGCATGGTCGGCATCAACGTGCCGATCCCGGTGCCGATCGCCTATTACACCTTCGGCGGCTGGAAGAAGTCGGGCTTCGGCGATCTCAACCAGCACGGCCCGGACTCGGTCCGCTTCTACACCAAGACCAAGACGGTGACCTCGCGCTGGCCGTCCGGCGTCAAGGAAGGTGCGGAGTTCTCGATCCCGCTGATGAAGTAATCCTCCAGAGAGCGAGGCTCACATGCAGTTCGCTCTGAACGAGGATCAGGTCGCGGTTCGCGACATGGCGTTGGCGTTTGCGGCGGAGAAGATCGCGCCGCACGCGCTGCGCTGGGACGAGGAGAAGCATTTCCCCGTCGACGTGATGCGCGAGGCGGCGAGCCTCGGCATGGGCGGCATCTACATCCGCGACGATGTCGGGGGATCGGCGATGTCGCGGTTCGACGCGGCGCTGATCTTCGAGGCACTGGCGACGGGCTGCCCGACCACCTCGGCCTTCATCTCCATCCACAATATGGCGAGCTGGATGATCGATGCCTTCGGCAGCGACACCCAGCGCCACAAATGGCTGCCAAAGCTCTGCAGCATGGAGCTGATCGCGAGCTACTGCCTGACCGAGCCGGGCGCCGGTTCGGACGCGGCGGCGCTCCGCACTCGCGCGGTGCGCGACGGCGACGATTACGTCCTCAACGGTCAGAAGCAGTTCATCTCGGGTGCCGGCGGCACCGACCTGCTGGTCGCGATGGTGCGCACTGGCGGTGACGGCCCCGGCGGTATCTCCACCCTCGTCATCGACGGCAAGACGCCGGGCGTCTCCTTCGGCGCCAACGAGCGCAAGATGGGCTGGAACGCGCAGCCGACCCGCGCTGTCATGTTCGAGAACGCCCGCGTGCCCGTGGCCAATCGCCTGAGCGAGGAGGGCGTCGGCTTCAAGATCGCGATGGCCGGCCTCGACGGCGGCCGCCTCAACATCACGGCGTGTTCTCTTGGTGGAGCACAAACGGCGCTCGACAAGGCGCGTGCCTACATGAAGGAGCGCAAGGCCTTCGGAAAGCGCCTCGACGAATTCCAGGCGCTGCAATTCAAGCTTGCCGACATGGCGATCGAGCTGGAAGCCGCGCGCACGTTCCTGTGGCGCGCCGCCGCTGCGCTCGACCGGAAAGACCCTGATGCCACCATGCTGTGCGCGATGGCCAAGCGTTTCGGCACCGATGTCGGCTTCGAGGTCGCCAACCATGCGCTGCAGCTTCATGGCGGCTACGGCTATCTCAGCGAATACGGCATCGAGAAGATCGTGCGCGATCTGCGCGTGCACCAGATCCTCGAAGGCACCAATGAAATCATGCGGCTCATCGTGGCGCGCAAACTGATCGAGGGCGCGCGATGAATTCAGTGGAAGAGGGCGATCTTGTCGCCCGCGTCGAGGGCGCGGCCGGCATCATCAGGCTCAACCGCCCCAAAGCCATCAATGCGGTGACGCTGGAGATGTTTCGCGACATCGACAAGGCGCTCGACCGCTTCGAGGCCGATCCGGCCGTGGCCGTGATCGTGCTGGAGGGCGCCGGCGAGCGCGGGCTGTGCGCCGGCGGCGACATCCGCACGCTCTGGGAAAGCTCCAAGGTCAACGGTGACCTCGGCAAGATCCTGTGGCGCGAGGAATACATCCTCAACGCCCGCATCAAGAAATTCCCAAAACCCTATGTCGCCTTCATGGACGGTATCGTGATGGGCGGCGGCGTTGGCCTTTCCGCGCATGCCAGCCACCGCATCGTCACCGACCGCACCAAGCTTGCGATGCCCGAGGTCGGCCTCGGCTTCTTCCCCGATGTCGGCGGCACCTATCTGTTGTCGCGCTCGCCCGGCGAGATCGGCACCTATTTCGGCCTGACCGGCCAGACCATGAATGGGCCGGACGCGGTCCACGCCAAATTCGCCGACGCCGTTGTGCCGGTGGCCAGATGGCCGGCGCTGCGGGAGGCGCTGACCAGGGCTCGTCCGGGCGCGACTACGGCCGATGTCAGCAAGCTCATCAACGGCTTTGCGACCGGTGAGACCGCGGGGCCGGTGGCGGCGAAGGAGCCGCTCATCGATGCTCTGTTCGGCTTCGATCGCATGGAGGACATCTTTGCCGCGCTCGCGCGCGACGGCTCGGAGTTCGCGCTGGCGACGCTGAAGACGCTCAACGAAAAGTCCCCGCGCGGCATGGTCGTGACGCTGAAGCTTTTGCGCCTCGCGCGCGCTGCATCGAGCCTGGAAGAGTGTCTCGTGCGCGAGTATCGCGCGGCGCTCGAAGTGTTTCGCAGCGACGATTTCCGCGAAGGCGTGCGCGCCGCCGTGATCGACAAGGACCGCAACCCGACCTGGTCGCCGCCGCGGATCGAGGATGTGACGCCAGAGATGCTGGCGCCGTATCTCGCCGAGATCGGCGCCGACGAATTGAAGTTCAACTAACAATACGACAGCGGAGGAAACGACAATGGCCACGATCGCATTCATTGGTCTGGGCAACATGGGCGGCCCGATGGCGGCCAACCTCGTCAAGGCCGGCCACAAGGTGGTGGCGTTCGACCTCGTCGAGGCCTCGCGGGCGCAAGCCAAGGCCGACGGCGCCGGTATTGCCGACAGCGCCGCGGGCGCGGTGAAGGGCGCCGATGTCGTCGTCACGATGCTCCCCGCCGGCAAGCACGTGCTCGGCGTCTGGAACGAGGTCGTGCCTGCCATGGCCAAGGGCGCGCTGATCATCGACAGCTCCACCATCGACGTCGAGAGCGCGCGTCAGGCGCATGCGCTCGCGGCCAAGAGCGGCGTGCTCTCGGTCGACGCGCCGGTCTCCGGCGGCACGGGCGGCGCCAAGGGCGCCACGCTCACCTTCATGTGCGGCGGCGAGGAGGGTGCGTTCGCGGCGGCCAAGCCCGTGCTGGAGAAGATGGGCAAGAAGATCGTCCATTGCGGCGGCGCTGGCGCGGGGCAGGCGGCCAAGATCTGCAACAACATGATCCTCGGCATTTCCATGATCGCGGTCAGCGAGGCCTTTGCGTTGGCTGAGAAGCTCGGGCTCTCGCATCAGGCGCTGTTCGACGTCGCCTCGACCTCGTCGGGCCAATGCTGGTCGCTCACGACCTATTGTCCGGTTCCGGGGCCGGTGCCGACCTCGCCCGCCAACAACGACTACAAGCCGGGTTTTGCTTCCGCGCTGATGGTGAAGGATCTGACGCTGGCGCAGGACGCCGCCAGGGCCGCGGGCGCGGCGACGCCGCTCGGCAAGCATGCGCAGGAGATCTATCAGTCTTTCGACGCAGCAGGCCAAGGCGGGGTGGATTTTTCCGGAATTATCAAGCACGTTCGCAGCCTCGCCGGAAAATAGCGAGGCTTCGTATCCCGGATGGAGCGAAGCGAAATCCGGGATAATCCCCTCGACTGGCGCGACCGGCCCCGGATTGCGCTCCGCTCCATCCGGGCTACGTTCGAAGACCAATTCGACGGGCCCGGATCATGACGACATTTTTGGAAGCGCGCGCGTTTCTGCTTCATAACCGCACGGACTACGAGACCGCGGTCCGGGAGTTCCGCTGGCCCGATCCGGTTCCCTTCAACTGGGCGCTCGACTGGTTCGACGCCGAACTGGCGGCGAATGCGGACAGCAAGGATCGCCCCGCGCTCTGGATCGTCGATGCGGCGCAGGACAGGCAGACCAAGCTGTCATTCGCTGCACTCTCGAAGCGCTCGAACCAGGTCGCGAACTTCCTCCGCGCGCAGGGCCTGAAGCGCGGCGACCATCTGCTGCTGCTGCTCGGCAACGTGGTACCGCTGTGGGAGACCATGCTGGCGGCGATGAAGCTCGGCGTGGTCGTGATCCCCGCGACCACGCTGCTCACCGCCGACGAGCTGCGCGACCGGCTCGATCGCGGCAAGGCGAAGGCGGTGGTGGCCGCCGAGGATCAGGTCGCGAAATTCGCAAGCCTCGGTGCCGAAAACATCGTACGCATCGTGGTCGGCGCCGCCGCCGAAGGCTGGCTAGCCTATGATGCGGCGGCGAAAGCACCGGAGAGTTTTGCGCCTGACGGTGTGACCAACGCCGACGATCCGATGCTGCTCTATTTCACCTCGGGCACGACCGCGAAGCCGAAGCTCGTGCTGCACAGCCAGCGCAGCTATCCCGTCGGCCATCTCTCCACCATGTACTGGATCGGGCTCAAGCCCGGCGACGTCCATCTCAATATTTCCTCGCCCGGCTGGGCCAAGCACGCCTGGAGCTGCTTCTTCGCGCCGTGGAATGCGGGCGCCACCGTGTTCGTGGTCAACCAGCCGCGCTTCGATGCGAAAGGCCTGCTCGCCACCATCGGCCGCTGCGGCGTCACCACGCTGTGCGCGCCGCCGACGGTGTGGCGCCTGTTCATCCAGGAGAACCTCGCCTCGTTCAAGGTGGCCTTGCGCGAAGTCTGCGGCGCCGGCGAGCCGCTCAATCCTGAGGTGATCGACCAGGTGCAGGCCGCCTGGGGCCTCACCATCCGCGACGGCTACGGCCAGACTGAGACGACCGCGCTCGCCGGCAACTCGCCGGGGCAGCCGATCAAGATCGGCTCGATGGGCCGGCCGCTGCCCGGCTATCGCGTCCAGGTCAGCGATGCCGACGGCCATCCGGCTAGGGAGGGCGAGGTGGCCCTGGTGTTGGGTGCCGACCGCCCCGCGGGCCTGATGCAGGGCTATCAGGGCGACGACGGCAAGCTCTCGGGCGCGGAGGGCACGCTCTATCGCAGCGGCGACGTCGTGTTCGCGGATGAGGACGGCTATCTCACCTTCGTCGGTCGCTCCGACGACGTCTTCAAATCCTCGGACTATCGCATCAGTCCGTTCGAGCTCGAAAGCGTCCTGCTCGAGCATGAGCTCGTCGCCGAGGCGGCGGTGGTGCCCAGCCCCGATCCGATCCGGCTCGCTGTTCCCAAGGCCTTCGTGCTGCTGACCTCGGGCGCGGAGCGCAGCCCGGAAACCGCGCTCTCCATCTTCAAGCACCTGCACACGCGGCTTGCGCCGTTCAAGCGTATCCGTCGCCTCGAAATCGTCACCGAGCTGCCGAAGACCATCTCTGGCAAAATCCGCCGCGTGCAGCTACGACGGCTCGAACGCGATGATGATCGCAACGATCCGCTGCGCGGCCGGGAATTCCGCGAGGAGGATTTTCCGGAACTGCCGAAAACACGGAGTGAGACCTAAGTGAACGAAGTCTGGAAGAAGCCGCCGATCGCGCTCGAGGCCTATCAGGCCATGGTCGGCAAGGAGATCGGCGTGTCCTCGTGGCACCTGATCGATCAGCCCCGCATCGACACCTATGCCGACGTGATCGAGGATCACCAGTTCATCCACGTCGATCCCCAGAAGGCGAGGGAGACGGCCTTCGGCACCACGATCGCGCACGGCTTCCTGACGATGTCGCTGCTGTCGGTGATGTCCTATAGGTGATGCCGGCGGTTGCGGGCGCCACGATGGGCGTGAACTACGGTTTCGACAAGCTGCGCTTCATTTCGCCGGTGCGCTCGGGCAAGCGTGTCCGCGGCCGTTTCGTGCTCGCCGAAGCCAGGCTGCGCAAGCCCAGCGAATTTCAAACTCGCACCAACGTCACGGTGGAGATCGAAGGCGAAGACAAGCCCGCGCTGGTCGCGGAATGGCTCGGGTTGACCTATTTCGCCTGATACCGCGCGTCGTTGCCGGGCTTGACCCGGCAACCCATCGCTGCTCAAAAGCTGTCCAAATCGCGCGGAGCTTTCTTACCCTCTCCCCTTGCGGGAGAGGGTGGCTTCGCGAAAGCGAAGCCGGGTGAGGGGTATCTCTCCGCGGACTCGCCTGCCGAGATAACCCTCATCCGGCCGTAGCCGACGCTACGCGTCGGCATCTCTTAGGACGGCGGCCGTAGGCCGCCTATGCCACCTTCTCCCGCAAGGGGAGAAGGAAGAAAGGAAGCACAATGGCAATCAGGTTCGACGGACGCGTCGCCATCGTCACCGGCGCGGGCAATGGTCTCGGCAAGGCGCACGCCCTGGGGCTGGCCAGCCGCGGCGCCAAGGTCGTAGTCAACGATTTCGGCGGCGCGCGTGACGGCACCGGCGGCTCGCTGTCGCCGGCCGAAGCGGTGGTCGAGGAGATCCGCAAAGCCGGCGGCACCGCGATGGCCGATGGCGCCGACGTGTCGAATTTCGAGCAGGTCACCGCGATGATCGAGCGTGCCACCAAGGAGTGGGGCAGTGTCGACCTCGTGTGCGCCAACGCCGGCATCCTGCGCGACAAGTCGTTCGGGAAGATGGAAGCGGCCGACTTCCAGAAGGTGCTGGACGTGCATCTCGTCGGCACCTTCTATTGCTGCAAGGCCGCCTGGGCCGGTATGCGCGACCGCAATTACGGCCGCATCGTGCTGACCACCTCGTCGTCAGGCCTCTACGGCAATTTCGGCCAAGCCAATTACGGCGCGGCGAAATCGGGCATGGTCGGCCTGATGAACGTGCTCGCCGAGGAAGGCCGGAAGAACAACATCCGCGTCAACATCATCTCGCCGACGGCGGCAACCCGCATGACCGAAGAGCTGCTGCCGCCGCAGGCTCTGCAGCTGATGAAGCCGAACGCGATCACGCCCGCAGTCGAGTACATGCTGAGCGAGGACGCACCGACCCGCACCATCATGGGCGCCGGCGCCGGCTCCTTCGCCGTGATCAAGATTATGGAGAGCGAAGGCATCAACCTGCCGGAGTCCGAATGGACGCCCGACGCGGTCGCCGCGCATTTCGCCGAGATCAGCGACATGTCGAAGGCCAAGGCGCTGCAGGGCGCGTTCGAGCAGACGCAGAAATACGTGGCGCAGGCCGCGGCGCGGGCGGGGATCAAGCTCTAAGTGAGCCGTCATTCCGGAGCGTCGCGAAGCGTGAGCTCTGGAACCTACTCTCCGTCATGGCCGGGCTTGTCCCGGCCATCGACGTTCCTGGCACCGCTTGCGCGGCTCTCGTGGATGCCCGGGCCTTTGCCTCGCCGAAGCGGCTTCGGCCGCGCAGGCGGGACAAGCCCGGGCATGACGACCTGTTCCGCAGCGCGGGTGTGCTCTAAATTCTCATCATGACCACAACGGACACTCACATCGCCGTCATCGGTGCCGGCCCCGCCGGGCTGATGGCGGCGGAGGTGCTCGCGTCAGGCGGCGCCCGCGTCACCGTCTATGACGCCATGCCGTCCGCGGGCCGCAAATTCCTGATGGCGGGCCGCGGCGGACTCAATCTCACCCACAGCGAGCCGCTGCCGCAGTTCATGGCGCGCTACCGCGAGGCTGCACCGAAGCTGCAACAGGCAATCGACGCCTTTTCGCCTGACGCGCTACGCGCCTGGAGCGAGGCGCTGGGCGAGCCGACATTCGTCGGCAGCAGCGGGCGGGTATTTCCGAAGGCGTTCAAGGCCTCGCCCTTGCTGCGTGCCTGGCTGCGGCGGCTCGATGCCGCCGGCGTCCGCTTTGCCTTTCGCCATCGGTGGACCGGATGGGATGTGGAGGGGCAGCTGGAGTTTCAGACGCCCGGCGGCAACGCCACCGTTGCGGCGAGCGCCACGGTGCTCGCGCTCGGCGGCGCGAGCTGGCCGCGGCTCGGATCGGATGGCGGCTGGGCCGATATCCTCGCGGCGAAGAGTGTGGCCATCTCGAAGCTGCGGCCGGCCAATTCCGGCTTCACGGTCGCATGGTCCGATGTGTTCCGCGACCGTTTCGAGGGCCAGCCGCTCAAGGGCGTGGCGCTGACCATCGGCACGCACACAGTGCGCGGCGAGGCGATGATCACCCGCAGCGGCATCGAAGGCGGAGCGATCTACGCGCTTTCGGCGGAGCTGCGCGAGGCGGTGCTCGGTCTGGGGCAGGCGACGCTGAGCATCGCCTTGCGGCCCGACCTCGACACATCAGGGCTGACCACGCGGCTATCAGGGACGCGCGGCAAGCAGTCGCTCGCGAACTTCCTGCGCAAGGCGGCGCAATTGTCGCCGGTGGGCATCGGCCTGATGCAGGAGGCGGCCATTGCGTCGGGCCGGTCGCTTGCGGCGCTGTCGCCGGCCGAGCTTGCGACCCTGATCAATGCCATTCCGGTTCAGCTCACCGGCGTCGCCCCGATCAACCGGGCGATCTCGACGGCGGGCGGACTGTCTTTCGACGAGCTCGACGCGAACTTCATGCTCCGCAAGCTGCCCGGCGTGTTCGCCGCCGGCGAGATGCTCGACTGGGAAGCGCCGACGGGCGGGTATCTGCTGCAAGCCTCGTTTGCGACGGGAGCTGCGGCGGGTCGGGGCGTGTTGGGGTGGCTGATGCGTTCTTAGAACGCCGCCGCCCTTCGAGGGCCGCTGAACAAGCGGCCACCTCAGGGTGACGGCTACGAAAGAGCCGCGAGCGAGACATCGCAGAAGAGAGAGAGAGAGAGAGAGAGAGAGAGAGAGAGAGAGAGAGTCATCCTGAGGTGCGAACGGCGCGATGCAAGGCGTCGCGCCGGGAGTCTCGAAGGATGCGCGGGCACTCCGCAGCGGTTACCGCAGCTTCCCCCGCGCCGCGACCGGCAGCGTGCCGATGATCTCTTCGCCGCGCACCATCACCACCTCGTCCATCATGTTGACGACGACGCAGACGTGGTTCGGCACGATGCGGACGACATCGCCGACATTCGGCCTGGTGTTGCTGCGGGAGAGGTCGAGGAAGCCGTGCTCCTCGGCGAACTTCGCGATCTTGGCTTCGGGGTGCTCCAGGATCAGGCCGTGGCCATCGAGGCCGCCGGTATCGGTGGTCAGCGTCTTCGAGCCGGCGTCCAGAATCCCGCGCTCGGGCGCGGCGCGGCTCACCACCGTCGAATAGATGTGCAGCGCGCAGTCGTCCCAGGTGGCCGAGCCGGCAGCCACCTGCATGCGGTCATTGTAGATGTAGGTGCCGAAGCGGTGCTCGGTGCCACCCTTGAGCTTGCCGATGTTGACGAGGTTCGGCGTGCCGCCGGTCGAGACGATCTTGGCGTCGAGTCCGTGCGCGCGCACGCCGGCCAATGCTTCGTCGAAGAACTTCTGCGCATCGCCCCAGCCGGTCTCGGTGGGGTAGAGCATGAAGCCGGCGAACTGCAGCCCCTTGGACGCCGCGATCTCGCGTGCCAGCGCAATCGCTTCCGCCGGCGTCTCGACACCGGCGCGCTTGCGGCCGGTATCGCACTCGACCACGACCGAGAGCGGACGGCCCGACGCCGCGGCGGCCTTGGGCAAGCCCGCGACGACGGTGGAATTGTCGGCCGCAACCGTCATGTTGGCCTTGGCATTCAGCGCGCCGAGCCGCGCCATCTTTTCTTCGCCGAGCAGATTGTAGCTGATCAGGATGTCGTCGATCCCGGCATTGGCCATGATCTCGGCCTCGCCGATCTTCTGGCAGGTGATGCCCTTGGCGCCGGCCGCGACCTGCATCTTGGCGATGGTCGGGTTCTTGTGCGTCTTGATGTGGGGACGGTTGGCGATGCCGGCGTCGTCGCAGGCCTTCTGGATGCGCGCGATGTTGCGCTCGACCCTGTCCATGTCGATGACGGCGCAGGGCGTACCGTATTCACGGGCGATTTTTGCGGCGAGGGGAGTGGTCATGTGATCTCTCTGTTTCCGGCCCCGTAGGATGGGTAGAGCGCAGCGAAGCCCATCAGAACCAATTTCCGTTGTGCGATGGGTTTCGCTGCGCTCTACCCATCCTACAAGTCAAGCCTGTTCGATCTCCTCGCGGAGCATTTCCAGTTCGAGCCAGCGCTCTTCGGCGGCGGACAGTTCTTCGTGCGCCTTGGCGATGGCGGCTGACGTGTCGTCGAATGTCTTGCGATCCCTGGCGTAGAGGTTGGGATCGTCGAGCACGCGCTGCAATTTCGCAATGTCGGCCTGGAGCGTTTCCATCTTCTTCGGCAACGTTTCCAGCGCGTGCTTCTCGTTGAAGCTCAGCTTCCGTTTCGGCGCCGAGGAGGGAACAGTGGCGCGCTCCTCCTTCTTCTCGGCAGCCGGTTGCGCCTTCGCCGTCTCGCGCTTCAGGTCCGCGCCGCGCTGGCTCAGCATGTCGCTGTAGCCGCCGGCATATTCGATCCATTTGCCGTTGCCCTCGGGCGCAATCACCGAGGTCACGACGCGGTCGAGGAAGTCGCGGTCGTGGCTGATCAGGATGACCGTGCCCTCGTAGTCGCCGAGCATTTCCTCGAGCACGTCGAGGGTTTCGAGATCGAGATCGTTGGTCGGCTCGTCCAGCACCAGCAGGTTCGATGGCTTTGCCAGCGCGCGTGCCAGCATCAGCCGGCCGCGCTCACCGCCCGACAACACCTCCACCGGCGTGCCGCGCTGCTCCTGCGCGAACAGGAAGTCCTTCATGTAGCCGACCACATGCTTGGGCTTGCCGCCGACCATAACGTGGTCGCCGCGGCCGCCGGTCAGGGCCTCAGCCAGCGTCGATTTCGGATCGAGGCTTTCGCGGTGCTGGTCGAGCGTTGCGGTCTCAAGATTGGCGCCCAGCCGCACGGTGCCGGAGTCCGGCTGCGTCCCGCCGGTGAGCAGGTTGACCAGCGTGGTCTTGCCGGCGCCGTTCGGTCCGATGATGCCGAGCCGGTCGCCGCGCTGGATGCGGGTCGAAAAGTTCTCGACGATCTTGCGCTCGCCATAGGCCTTGGTGATGCCCTTGGCCTCGATCACCAGCTTGCCGGATTGTTCGGCCTCCGCCGCGGCGAGGCTGGCGGTGCCGGCCGTGCCGCGATAGTCGCGGCGCTGGTCGCGCAGCGCATGCAGATTGGCGAGGCGCTTGACGTTGCGCTTGCGGCGGCCGGAGACGCCGTGACGCAGCCAGTGCTCCTCGTCGACGATCTTGCGGTCGAGCTTGTGCTGGTCGCGCTCTTCCTCCGCCAGCACCTCGTCGCGCCAGCTCTCGAACGATGCGAAGCCGCGGTCGATCTGCTTGATCCTGCCGCGGTCCAGCCAGGCGGTGGAGCGCGACAGATTGGTGAGGAAGCGGCGATCGTGGCTGATGATCACCAGCGCGCTGCGGCGGCCATCGAGCTCCTGTTCCAGCCATTCGATGGTGGAGAGATCGAGATGGTTGGTCGGCTCGTCCAGCAGCAGGATGTCGGGCGAGGGCGCCAGCACCCGCGCGAGCGCGGCGCGGCGGGCTTCGCCACCGGAGACGTTCGCCGGGTTCTCGTTGCCGGTGAGCCCGAGCTGCTCGACCAGATAGCGCGCCTGATAGGGATCGTCGCCCGGTGCGAGCCCGGCCTCGACATAGGCGAGCGTGGTCTTGTGCTCGCCGAAATCGGGCTCCTGCGGCAGATAGCGGACGGTGGCGCCGGGCTGCACGAAGCGCGTGCCGCCGTCTGCCTCGACGAGCCCGGCTGCGATCTTCAGCAGCGTCGATTTGCCGGAGCCGTTGCGGCCGATCAGGCAGACGCGCTCGCCTGGTGCGACATTGAGCTCGACGCCTGACAGCAGCGGCGTGCCGCCGAAGGTCAGCGTGATGTCCTTGAGCTGGATCAGCGGCGGCGCCATGACTAACCCGGGCTCGTTGCAGCTTGGTCGGCGCGGCGGCGCTGGATCCGGCGCAGCGTCTGGTCGAGCGCGGAGAGGAAGGCCGAGCGGTCGCGCGGCGAGAACGAGCGCGGCCCGCCGGTCACTTCGCCGGCCGAGCGCAGATCCGTCATCAAATTGCGCACCGCCAGCGTCATGCCGATCGACTCTTCCGTGAATGGCTTGCCGTTCGGCGCGATTACGTCGGCGCCGACCTTGACGCAGCGGCTCGCCAGCGGAATGTCGGAGGTGATGACCACGTCGCCGGGCCGGGCGCGTTCCGCGATCCAGTCGTCGGCCGCGTCCATGCCGCTACCTGCGGCAATGCGCTCGATCAGCGGGTCCTGCGGCACGCGGATAAAATTGCCGGCGACGACGCTGACGGGCACGCCGTGCCGGAGCGCCACGCGATAGATTTCGTCCTTCACCGGGCAGGCGTCGGCGTCGACATAGATGCGGGTGGGGGTCTCAGTCATTCCGCCGCGTGGTACCGCATTCGGGCCGCAAAGGCGAGGGGATTGACCGCTGTTCCCGGGGCCCTACGATCACACCCGAAACAACAAAAATACGGGGAAGATGACCCATGCCGAACCGGCTCGAAACCTGGCGCGTCGAGGCCTACAACACCGCAAAACAGTCCGAAAACAAGATGCATGACGATACGGTGGCGCGCCGCTTCGGCTTCTCGGGCGGGCTGGTCCCGGGCGTCGATGTCTTCGCCTACATGATGCACGTGCCGCTGGCGCGCTGGGGCCGCGATTTCCTCTCCCAGGGGCTGGTCGAGGCCCGCTTCATCAAGCCGGTCTATGACGGCGAGCCCGCCGATGTCGACGCGACCGAGCACAACGGCCTGCTCACGATCGAGGTTTTCAGCCGCACCGAGCTGTGCGCCACCGGGACGGCCTCGCTGCCGGCGGCGGTGTCCGCGGTTTCGCTGGGCGACTATGTGGCGGTGCCTGCCGTGGCCGAGCGCAAGCCGGTCAGCCCGGCAACGTTCGAGACCGGCAAATGGCTGGGCACGACGCCCCGCCGCTGGGCCGGGCAGGACGCCGCCGACTATCTCGCCGACATCAGGGAAACCGATCCGATCTTCGCGCGCGAGGGCCTCGGCCATCCCGGCCTGATCCAGCGCGTCATGAACCGCCTCCTCGTCGACAACACCATTCTGGGCCCGTGGATCCATGTCGGAAGCCGCATGCAGCTGCTGTCAGCCGCGCGCGCCGGTGACGAGATCACGGCACGCGCAAAAGTCACCGGCAATTACGAGAAGAAGGGCCACCGCTTCGTCGAGCTCGATGCGCTGGTGGTTGCCAACGGCTCGACCCCGCTCGCGCATTGCCAGCACACCGCAATCTACCAGCCGCGCGAGCAGGCGGCAGCGTAGGTCGCGGGAAGGGGCGAACTGTTCACTCCAACGGCGCTGTCATTCCCCGCGAAGGCGGGGGATCCAGTACGCCGCGGCCTATCGGTCAATCACGGTCGTTTCGGAGTACTGGATCGCCCGCCCCAGTGCGCAATTGCGCAAATGCGGACGATGACAGCTGTGGGGGTGATGGCGGCGGCACAAAGTACCGCCACCGCGAGGCCGCACTACCCCAGCCGCTGCAATTCGGCCATCGCAACGACGTGCTCGTTGAACCATGGCGGGCAGGCCTCGGCGGCCGCCTGCAATGCCGTCCTTGCCTCGGCGTGCTCGCCGCGGAGCAGGTGCCACTGGCCTAGATAGAATTGCGCTTCGCCGGCATCATCAGGCGTGCTGGCTGCCGCGAGCGTCGTGTCGGCCGCGAGCCGTCCCAGGTAAAGGCCGACCACGGCGGATGGCCAATGCCAGATTCTGACCTTGGCTGCGTCCGTCTCCAGCGCCGCCGCCGCATCCTCGCCCGCCCTGGTGCGCGCAAGATGCAGGAACAGCAGGGCGTAGGCGTCGTTCGCGATCTCGAAGGCGCGTTGCAGGTCCGGGATCGCGGCATTGAAATCGCCGCGGCAGAAGTGAGCCAGGCCGCGCTGCTTGAGGCAATTGGGGTCCTTGGGCGCCAGATCGATCGCCGCCGTCAGGCTGCGGATGGCGCTGTCGAAATCGTGCTTGCAGAAATAGGCGACCCCGAGCTCGGTATGGGCGTCTGCAAGACGCGGGGATAGCGCGATGGCTGCGAGTTGATCCGCAATGGCGCGATCGAAATCTCCGAGGAACTTCCAGGAGATTCCACGGCTGCCGTAGGCGGTCGCCATGCGCGGGGCGATGGCGATGGATCTGTCGAAGTCGGCGATCGATCCGCGATAGTTCGCCATTCCCTGCAGCGCCACGCCCCGGTCATGGCGCGCGTAGGGATTGCCGGGTTCGAGCTCCAGCACCTTGTTCAGCCGTTCCGCGGCGCGATCGAATTGATCGCGCCGCATGGCGGCGTCGGCGCGGAAATAATGGAAGATGATCTTCAGCCGCCGCAGCATGTCGCCATTACCGATGGTGTCATGTTTGGCGGGGAGACCCAGCCCTTTACGCCGCCTTGCCCTTTGCGTCCTGGATCGCGCGCCACACGCGCTCCGGGGTCAGCGGCATGTCGATGTGCTTGATGCCGTAGTCCGACAAGGCGTCGAGCACCGCGTTCACCACCGTCGACAGGCTGCCGGCGCAGCCGGCTTCGCCGCAGCCCTTGCTGCCGAGCGGGTTGGTCGTGGCCGGCACGGGGTGATCGCCGACCGTCATGTTCGGCACGTCCTCGGCGCGGGGCAGGGCGTAGTCCATCAGCGAGCCCGTGATCGGCTGGCCGCTCTCGTCGTAGCGGACGTGCTCCATCAGCGCCTGGCCGATGCCCTGCACGACGCCGCCATGGAGCTGGCCCGCGACCAGCAGCGGGTTGATCACCGTGCCGAAATCGTTGACCGCGCTGTAGCGCACGATCTGCACGACGCCGGTATCGGGATCGATCTCGACCTCCGCGACGTGGCAGCCGTTCGGGAACGCCGAGGCGACCGGGTCGCTGGTGTGATCGACGTCGAGCGAGTCGGGCACGCCGTCCGGCGTCTTGCCGTCATGCAGCTTCTTGGCGAGCTCCATGATGTCGATGCTGCGGTCGGTGCCGGCGATGGTGAAGCTGCCGCCTTCGAACTCGATGTCGGCTTCGGACGCCTCCAGCATGTGCGCGGCGGCGCGCTTGCCCTTCTCGATGACGAGCTTGGCGGCGCCGACGATGGCCTGGCCGCTCGCGGTGATCGAGCGCGAGCCGCCGGTGCCGTTGCCGGTGTGGACGATGTCGCTGTCGCCCTGCACCAGCTTCACGCTCTCGAACGGCACGCCGAGCTGCTCGCACAGCACCTGCGCGAACGGCGTGGCATGGCCCTGGCCGT
Organism: Bradyrhizobium sp. KB893862 SZCCT0404; assembly: GCF_018130885.1. Taxonomy (NCBI): domain Bacteria; kingdom Pseudomonadati; phylum Pseudomonadota; class Alphaproteobacteria; order Hyphomicrobiales; family Nitrobacteraceae; genus Bradyrhizobium; species Bradyrhizobium sp. KB893862 SZCCT0404. Next base: position 359,752 of record NZ_JAFCLT010000004.1, on the reverse strand, counting down.
AATCGAGCGTGCCGGTGATCAGCTGCACGGTGCCGTCGGCGTCGAACACGATCTTGCCGAGCTCGGGGCTCGGCGGCGCGGTGACCTCGAGATAGGAGCCGACGGCGATGCCGCGCAGCTTGCCGGCCTTCTTGCTCTCCTTCTTGCGCTTGGCGAAGTTCTCGTGGTCGGAGATGTCGAGTGCCTTGTTGAACACGGCCTGGAAGTCGCCGCTGTCATAGGTGACGCCCGAGGAGGCTGCGAACGGGATCTGGTTCGGCTTGATGAAGTTGCGCTTGCGCAAGGTGAGCCGGTTGATGCCCATCTCGTCGGCAGCGCGATCGATCAGCCGCTCCATGTAGTAGTTGGCCTCGGGCCGGCCGGCACCGCGATAGGCGCCCATCAGCGTGGTGTTGGTCAGCACGGTCTTGATGTCGACGCCCATCAGCGGCGTGCGGTAGACGCTCGAGAAGTTCTTGCCGGTGTTGAGCGAGAGCGGCCCCGGCGCGACGCCGGTGATGTAGGCGCCGAGATTGCCGTAGCCGGACAGTTTCGCCGCGAGGAAGTGCCCCTCGGAATCGAGCGCCAGCTCGGCGTGGATCTTCTGCGCGCGGCCGTGGCTGTCGGAGAGGAAGCTGGTGGAGCGCTCGTCGAGCCACTTCACCGGTTTCCCCAGTTCCTTCGCCGCGTACAGGATGCACATGTATTCGGGGTAGTTGATGTTCTTCATGCCGAAGGAGCCGCCGACATTGGCGGTGAGGATACGCACCTTCTCGTTCGGCACTTTCAGGTTCTTGGCGAGATTGGCGCGGTTGCCCGCGACGCCCTGCGTCGGCACCTGCAGCGTGTAGCGCTCGGACTTCTTGTCGTAGGAGGCAAGGCCGACGCGCGGCTCCATCGAGACCACTGCGACGCGGGTGTTCTCGATGTCGATCTTGGTGACGTGGGCGGCGCCAGCGAAGGCCGCATTGACCTTGTCCATGTCGCCATAATGGTAGTCGAGCGCGACATTGTTCGGGATGTGGTCGTAAAGCTGCGGCGCGCCGGGCTTGGCGGCTTTCTCGGGGTCCGTCACCGCCGGCAGCGGCTCGATGTCGAGCTCAACCGCTTCGGCCGCGTCGCGCGCCTGCGCCAGCGTCTCGGCCACCACGAAGGCGACGGGATCGCCGACGAAGCGGACCTTGTCGGTCGCCAGCGGCTGGCGGTTGGTCTGGAGCAGGGGCGAGCCGTCGCGGCTCTTCAGCGGCAGGCCGCAGGTGAAGGGGCCGTAACCGGCGGCATCGAGGTCCTTGCCGGTCCACGCCCCCAGCACGCCCGGCATCGCCTTGGCGGCATCGAGGCCGATGCCGCGAATGACGCCATGGGCATGGGTCGAGCGGACCACCACGGCATAGGCCTGGCCGGGCAGGTTGAAATCGTCGGTGTAGCGGCCCTTGCCGCGCACCAGGGTGTCGTCCTCCTTGCGGCGGACCGGCTGACCGACACCGTATTTTTGCAGTGCAATAGCGTTTTCGAGCGTGGACGATTTGGTGTGTTCTTGCATGGAATCGACCTGAAAAGCCGGCATTTGCGCGATTTCGCGGGGCGCCTGGTGGGGGCCGGACCCCATTGAGATAACCCACGGCTCCGTTCACGACAACGCACGAATGGACATGGTCCCATGTGATGCGTTGTTGCGCAGGCCTGCCGCGCTGCTAATGTTTCAGGCGAAAAAGCAATTCCTGACCGGCCCGAGCGGCCTCGGAAAGACAGTTTGTATGAATGACCACACGCGGCTCCGCGACGGCCATGCGCCGCACGGTGAGCTGGAGGGGTCGATGGCGGCGGTGGCGTTGGCCACCGAACCGGCCGTCCCCGCGCAGGCGCTGGGAACCGGCGTCTATGCGGCGCTGGACCTCGGTACCAACAATTGCCGGCTGCTGATCGCCTGTCCGACCCAGGATGGCTTTCGCGTGGTCGATTCCTTCTCGCGCATTATCCGGCTCGGCGAGGGGGTCTCGGCGACCGGGTGCATCAGCGAGGCCGCGATCGAGCGGGCCATTGCCGCGCTCAGCATCTGCCGCGACAAGATCAACCTGCGCAAGGCGCGCCGGCTGCGGCTGATCGCGACCGAAGCCTGCCGCGCCGCCTCGAATGCGGAAGGTTTCCGCAGCCGCGTCGCGGCCGAGACCGGCATCGAGCTCGAGGTGATCGACCGCGAGACCGAGGCCGCGCTTGCGGTGGTCGGCTGCTCGCCGCTGGTCGATCCCAGGGGCAGGGGCGCGATCCTGTTCGACATCGGCGGCGGCTCGACGGAGCTGGTGCGGATCGAGCGCGACGCTCAAAATCCGGAGCCGCGCATCAAAGCGTGGATGTCGATCCCGTATGGCGTGGTCACGCTCGCCGAGCAGTTCGGCGGCCGCGACGTCACGCCGGAGATCTACGCCGCGATGGAGCGGGAAGTGGCCAGCCACGTCACCCCGTTCGCGGCGGAGCACGGCCGCGATCTCACCGATATGCACCTGCTCGGCACGTCGGGCACGGTAACGACGCTCGCCGGCATCCATCTCAACCTGCCGCGCTATGACCGCCGCCGCATCGACAGCATCTGGATGAACGATGCCGACATCACCGCGACCATCAACAAGCTGCTCGGCATGAGCTATGAGGAGCGCGCCGGCAACAGCTGCATCAGCGTCGAGCGCGCCGATCTCGTGCTCGCCGGCTGCGCCATCCTCGATGCCATCCGCCGCGCCTTCCCGCTGCCGCGCCTGCGCGTCGCCGACCGGGGCCTGCGCGAGGGCATGCTGGTCGAGATGATGCGCGAGGACGGCGCGCTCAGGAGCTGGTGAGATGGCGAAAGACACCACCGGCCGCTTGCACGTCCAGGTCAAGACCGGCGGCAAGCGCAAATTGTCGTCGAAGCTCTGGCTGGAGCGGCAGCTCAACGATCCCTATGTCGCCAAGGCCAAGGCCGCGGGCTATCGCTCGCGCGCCGCGTTCAAGCTGCTGGAGATCGACGACAAGTTCCGCCTCTTGAAGCCCGGCATGGCCGTGGTCGACCTTGGCGCCGCGCCCGGCGGCTGGAGCCAGATCGCCGCCAAGCGTGTCGGCTCCACGGAAGGCAAAGGCAAGGTCGTCGCGATCGACCTGCTGGAAATGCCCGAGATTCCCGGCGTCGATTTCGCGCAGCTCGATTTCATGGACAACGGCGCCCCTGACAAGCTCACCGCGATGCTCGGCGGCGGCGCCGATATCGTGATGTCCGACATGGCCGCCAACACGACCGGCCATCGCAAGACCGACCAGCTCCGCATCGTCGGCCTGGTCGAGACCGCGGCCGCCTTCGCCTGCGACGTGCTCAAGCCCGGCGGCACGTTCTTGGCGAAAACCTTCCAGAGCGGCGCCGACGCCGATCTGCTCGCCCAGCTCAAGCGCGACTTTGCCACGGTGCGGCACGTGAAGCCCGCGGCAAGCCGGCAGGATTCCTCGGAGCGCTACGTGCTGGCGACGGGGTTTAGGGGCGGGGCTGAGCCGTAGCCGCAGACTCCGTCATTGCGAGGAGCGAAGCGACGAAGCAATCCAGAATCTCTCTGCGGAAAGATTCTGGATTGCTTCGCGTCGCTCGCAATGACAGGGAGCGAGGTTAGCCCAACCGCTGATCCCGCACGTTCTGCGTATCTTCCGTCGCGGCCTTCACGGCTGCCTTCTCCGCGCCCTTGCCGGCGCCCTTGCGGCTGGCGATCTCCACCGCCTTGCGGCCGGAGATCTCGTGGCCGGCATCGGCCGGCATCTGCCAGAAGAACCAGCTCGAGGCCGCCGAGGTCAGCGCCACCACGACGAAGGCGGGCATGAACACGGCGGCGTTGAGCTCGCTGACATGGCTGAGCCACATCGTCGTCTCCACCGAGGCGGCGCCGACGGCAACGCCGGCGGAGACCGCGAGCTGCTGGTTGACGCTGACGAGCGTGGTGGCGCGGCTCATCTGCGGGCTCTCGACGTCGGCATAGGCGACCGTGTTGATCGCGGTGAACTCGAGCGAGCGGAAGAAGCCGCCGACCACCAGGATCACCATGATGATCAGCAGTGGCGTCGTCACCGTGAACAGCGCGCAGACGCCGAGGAAGAATGCGCTGACAATCGCGTTCACCGTCATCAAGTTGCGGAAGCCGAAGGTGCGGATGAGACGCGCCGCCAGCGTCTTCATGCCCATGGCGCCGAGCGAGGAGGCGAAGGTGACGAGGCCGGAATGGAACGGCGACAGCCCGAAGCCGATCTGCATCAAGAGCGGCAGCAGGAACGGCAGTGCGCCGATGCCGAGGCGGAACAGGAAGCCGCCGAAAATCGCCGCGCGCAGCGTGGGGAGTTTCAAAAGCGTAAAATCCAGCACCGGCGATCCCGTCCGCCGTGCATGGATGACGTAGAGCGTCATCGAGATCGCGCCGCCCACCACCAGGGCCGCGACCGTGCTCCACGGCAGCAGATTGAGGCCGGCAACCGACAGGCCGAACGCAATGCCGGCAAGACCCAGCCCCGCGAGCACCATGCCGTAGAGATCGAACTTCTCCTGCGTCTCGCTCTTGATGGGATCGATGAACTTCAGCGCCATGAAGATGCCGAGCAGTCCGATCGGGATGTTGATCAGGAAGATCCAGTGCCAGGAGGCGTAGGTCGTGATGAAGCCGCCGAGCGGCGGCCCGATCACCGGGCCGATCAGGGCAGGGATGGTCACCCATGCCATCGCGTTGACCAGCGCGCTCTTGTCGACCGAGCGCAGCAGCACGAGGCGCCCGACCGGCGTCATCATCGCTCCGCCCATGCCCTGCAGGATGCGCGCGAACACGAAATCGGTGACCGAGGTCGAGAGCGCGCAGCCGATCGATCCGACCATGAACACGCCGACCGCGATCGCGAACACCATGCGCGCGCCGAACCGGTCTGCGGTCCAGCCGCTCGCCGGGATGAACACCGCGAGCGAGAGCAGGTAGGAGGTGATCGCGAGCTTCAGCGTCAGCGGGCTGGTGCCGATGTCGGCTGCGATCGCCGGCAGCGAGGTGGCGATCACCGTGGAATCCATGTTTTCCATGAAGAGCGCGGTGGCCACGATCAGCGGGATGACGCGTTGCTTGTCGACCATGACGGATTGGTAATGAAAATCAGAAGGAGGGGTGGACCTGCGGCTTATCACCGTCGCCTTGTGCGGACCATTGCGGATCGACGCATAGCACCTAAATCCTGCGTAACAACGGTGTGACCCTCACTTCCAGGTTGCGCCGGAGGGCGGGACACGCCGTCTCGCCTCTCGTCATTCCCGGGCGCGCCGGCTGGCGCGCGCCCGGGAATGACGACGAGCATGGGCTATCCACGCCGAATTTACATAAAAAGCCTGTGCATGGCTGGCCAGCGGGCCGAATTGCTTTGATTCGTCACGCGGGCATGCTATCGACCCGCGTCAACCCCACCGATGGGCTCCGATTCGACGGCGATGCCGCAAGGTACGCCGAGGGCGGCGCTCATCCATTGCTATTTGCGGCAGGGCCGCAGGAAGGAGTTGGCACATGGCCACGGTGCAACAAGGCATCCGCGAAGCCTTTACGTTCGACGACGTGCTGTTGAAGCCGGGCCTGTCGGACGTGATGCCTGGCGAGGTCGACATCCGCTCCCGCGTCACCCGCGCCATCCCGCTCAACATCCCGATCATGGCCTCCGCCATGGACACCGTCACCGAAGCCCGCATGGCGATCGCCATGGCGCAGGCCGGCGGCCTCGGCGTCATCCATCGCAATTTCGACCCCGAGGGGCAGGCCGCCCAGGTGCGGCAGGTCAAGCGCTACGAGTCGGGCATGGTGGTGAACCCGCTCACCATCAGCCCCGAAGCGAGCCTCGACGATGCGCTCAAGCTGATGAGCGATCACGGCATCTCCGGCATTCCCGTCGTCACCGGCGCCGGCAAGAACACGCCCGGCAAGCTGGTCGGCATCCTCACCAACCGCGACGTCCGCTTTGCCACCGACCGCCGGCAAAAAGTCTCCGAGCTGATGACGCATGAAGGCCTCGTCACGGTGCGCGAGAACGTCAGCCAGGACGAGGCGCGGCGCATGCTGCACCAGCATCGCATCGAGAAGCTACTCGTCGTCGACGAGCAATATCGCTGCGTCGGTCTGATCACCGTCAAGGACATGGAGAAGGCGGTCGCCCATCCGCTCGCCTGCAAGGACGCCCAGGGACGCCTGCGCGTCGCCGCCGCCACCACGGTCGGCGATACCGGCTTCGAGCGTACCGAGCGGCTGATCGATGCCGGCGTCGACCTCGTCGTCGTCGACACCGCGCACGGCCATTCCCGTCACGTGCTGCACGCGGTGAACCGCATCAAGCGTCTCTCCAACTCCGTGCAGGTGGTCGCCGGCAACGTCGCCACCACCGAGGGCACGCAGGCCCTGATCGATGCGGGCGCGGACTGCATCAAGGTCGGCATCGGCCCGGGCTCGATCTGCACCACGCGCATCGTCGCCGGCGTCGGCGTTCCCCAGCTCACCGCGATCATGGATGCGGTGGAAGCGGCGAAGAAGGCCGACATCCCCGTCATTGCCGACGGCGGCATCAAGTTCTCCGGCGATCTTGCGAAAGCGCTCGCGGCCGGTGCCGACATCGCCATGGTCGGCTCGCTGCTCGCCGGCACCGACGAGACCCCAGGCGAAGTGTTCCTGTGGCAGGGCCGTTCCTACAAGGCCTATCGCGGCATGGGTTCGGTCGGCGCGATGGCGCGCGGATCGGCCGATCGCTACTTCCAGCAGGACATCAAGGACACGCTCAAGCTCGTGCCTGAAGGCATCGAGGGCCAGGTGCCGTACAAGGGACCGGTCGGCAACGTCATGCACCAGCTCGCCGGCGGCCTGCGCGCCGCCATGGGCTATGTCGGCGCACGCGACATGAACGAGCTGCACGACAAGGCCCAGTTCGTCCGCATCACCGGCGCGGGTCTGCGCGAAAGCCACGTCCACGACGTGACGATCACGCGCGAGGCCCCGAACTATCCGGGCGGGGGCTAGTTACGCCGACGCAAGGTCAGGTGATGATTGTCGTCATTGAAGGGATCGGCGGAGGGGACTGATTCAGCTCCGCCGCGTCCTTGCATTTGCCGTTGATGAACGACCAGATCAGCACGGCATGCCATCCCACGACTGACGACCAAAAAAATTCGTCGCCGAAGCCGAAACTGATGACGGACATGTCGGCCGCCCATCCGACGACGGCCATCAAGACGCAAAGAAGATTCGACAAGAAAATGTAGACGACGTGGCGGTGGTTGAGAAACAGCGCGATCCATGTTGGCAGGAAGTTGAGCACCAGGCCTGCCACGACGACTGCCGGTTTACGAAAATCAGGCGAAGCGTCTCCGAACCACTCGATCAGTGTGGGGGTGACCACCAAGATCAGTATCGGCAACGCAGCTAAGGCGGCTGTTATTTTCCAGGCTCTGCTCTTGGGGGCAGCAAGTCCCATCTGCCCGATTTGCCGCCTCAGCACTGTCATTGCTTGTCCAATGGTCGTTTTTGCGTTCTGATCTTGCTGGTGAGGAGGCCGCGCACGGCGGAGGCGAAGCGATCTTCCTGGTGCAGCCTAGACTAGTGGGCTGATCGCGGCCTTAATCCGCTGCCTAAAATTCTAGAGAAGGATACAGGGCGCCGGTCGCGTTCGCTCGCGTGCCCCGGACGCAGCGCAGCACCTCTTCGGTGATGCGCTGCAGAGCCGGGGCCCATGTCTCCGCATCTTGCCGTGCTGCTTTCTGGGTCCCGGCTCTGCGCAGCAACGTTGCACGTTGCAGCGCGTCCGGAACACCAGAGCTGCGCGCATCTCTGCGTCGAACCGCTCCGCTGCTTTTGTATTGACGCGCCTCGCGCGCTCCGCTTCCGTCCACGTCGAAACAATTCGGAGGAAGCCATGTCCCAAGGCAAACGCATCGTTCTCGCCGCGCGTCCCGTCGGCGAACCCAAATCGTCTGATTTTCGCCTGGAGGAATTCGCTGTCCCCACGCCCGGCGCAGGCGAGGTGCTGCTGCGCACGATCTGGCTGTCGCTCGATCCTTATATGCGCGGGCGCATGAGCGATGGGCCGTCCTACGCCGCGCCGGTGCCGGTCGGCGGCGTGATGGAAGGCGAGGCGGTCAGCGAGGTCGCGGCCTCCAACAATCCGGACTTCGCCAAGGGTGATATCGTCCGTGCGCGGACCGGCTGGCAGACCAATGCGATCTCGAACGGCAAGGGCCTGATCAAGGTCGATCCCAAGCTCGGCCCGATCTCGACCTCCATCGGCGTGCTCGGCATGCCCGGCATGACCGCGTATACGGGCCTGCTCGACATCGGCAAGCCGCAGGAAGGCGAGACCGTTGTGGTCGCCGGCGCCTCCGGTGCGGTCGGCTCGGCCGTGGGCCAGATCGCGAAGATCAAGGGCGCGCGCGCAGTCGGCATCGCCGGCGGCAAGGACAAATGCGAATACGTGGTCAAAGAGCTCGGCTTCGATGCCTGCATCGATCACCGCGATCCCGATCTCGCCGCCAAGCTGAAGGATGCCTGCCCAAAGGGCATCGACGTCTATTTCGAGAACGTCGGCGGTGCGGTGTTCGAGGCGGTGTTCCCGCTGCTCAATCCGTTCGCGCGCGTGCCGGTCTGCGGCCTGATCGCCCATTACAACGACACCGAGGCCAAGCCGCCGAAATGGGCCGCAGCGATGATGCGCGCGACGCTGACCAAGCGGCTGACCTTCCGCGGCTTCATCGTCTCCGACTTCGCCTCCCGCCATGGCGACTTCCTGCGCGACATGTCCACCTGGGTCCGCGACGGCAAGGTCAAGTACAAGGAGTTCGTCACCGAGGGCCTGGAGAGCGCCCCCGGCGCCTTCATGGGCCTGCTGAAGGGCGCCAATTTCGGCAAGCAGCTTGTGCGGGTCGGGCCCGACAAGGCTTAGCGCGACAGGGACTAGGACTCCCGTTGCACCACAGCCACATGGCGGCTGGGGATAGTTAAGAAAGAGTCACCAAATGGTCACACCTGCCCGCAAAAGCCGCAGGTATGACCCCCTGTTCATTGACGGGCCGGCGAAGGCATTGAATCATCGCGCATATTTCAGGTGCTGCGATGTTAGAGATTGGTATTTTCAGCGTAATCCTCCTGGCTGCGGGCTATTGGGCGACGATGTTCGTCATGGGCCGCCGTGACGACGTCATCCACGGCAAGTTCGTTCATGCCGAGGAGGAAGGCGAGTTCACGCAAGGCGCCATGCCGACGCGGCCACCGTTCCCGAAGCGCCCGGTCAAGGCTGTGCGGCCTGCCGGCGTTCAGCCCACGAGCATCCAGCCTCCGATCGCTGATGCGAGGCCGGTGAACAGCGCGGCGCTGGAATCCCTGCTCGCCGCGATCCAGCAGGATCTCAAGAGCGTCGCGTAAGCCGCAAAGGCTCAGACGCTGCCACGCTCGATCAGGGACAATTCGACCGCGAGCCGTTGCTCGGCCGCAGGTGCGCCGGCGAGCCGCGCCAGCAGCAATTCGCCCGCAATGCGTCCCACGGCTGCCGCGTCGAACGAGATGGTGGTGAGGCCGGGCGTGATCTGATCGGCAACGTCGTTGTCACCAAAGCCGAGCACGGCGAGATCGCGCGGCACGGAGATGCCGCGGGCGCGCGCCTCGATCAATGCGCCGGTCGCCAGCAGGTCGTTGGCGCAGAACACGGCATCGACCTTGCCGCCGCGACCGAGCAGGGTGATGAAGGCGGCGCGGCCGTCGACGAGGCCCGTGATCTCGCCGACGCCGATCTCGTGGACGATCTCCAGGCCGAGCTGTGCGGCTGCCGCGCGAAACCCGTCGCGGCGAAGCGCGCCGCGGCCGCTGCTGCGACCGATGAAGGCGAGGCGCCGACGTCCGGCCTCGGCGAGTCTCTTCGCCGCCATCGCGCCGGCATCCGCGTTGGGCAGGCCGACCAGCATGTCGATGGGATCGCGTGGGAACGCCCAGGTCTCGATCACGGGAATGCCGAGCTCGGCCAGCGCCGCGCGGTTCTCCTCGAGCTCGATCACGCCGGTGAACATCACCGCGGCGGGACGGATGCCGCGCAGCGACTGGATCATCGCGACCTCCTTGGCATAGGAGTAGGAGGTCTGGCCGACCAGCACCTCGAAACCTTCCGGCTCCAGCGTCGCGGCGAAGCTCCGCACGGCGAGGCCGAACTGCTGGCTGAGGATGTTGGAAACAAAGGCGACGACCACGTTCGACCGGCCCGAGCGCAGCGCGCGGGCGTGCGGGTTGGAGGCGTAGCCGGTCGCCTCGATCACGCCGAGGATGCGCTCGCGGGTCTCTCGATTGACCTTTTCGGGGTGGCGCAGCACCCGCGACACCGTGATCGGGGCGACGCCGGCGCGCTCGGCGACCTCCTCGATGCGCGGCGGCCGTCCGGTCGCATTGCTGCGGCCGGGCGGCGCCGGAATGCGCACGACGTCGTCATAGCCTGGCTTTGCCGGATCGGTCATCGAATCCCTGGAGAGACACGTTGGCTAGAGCATGATGAGATCGGACTTGATTGCAACCTCGACGACGGTGCGCTCTCTCTCCCGCTTGCGGGGGAGGGTTGGGGAGGGGGTATCTCCGCAATCGAGAACCCCCAAGAGGAGAAAACCCTCACCCGGCGCTTCGCACCGACCTCTCCCGCAAGCGGGAGAGGTGCAGCGCCCCCGGGGCGAAAGCTCATTTCGACAAAACCTCCTCGCGCTTCAAGGCGCGACCGACCTGGACCAGGCAGTCGCCGCTCTGGCTGTCGGTGTGCAGGCGCTGCGAGATCACGATGCCGTCGGCGGGGAAGCGCAGCACCTCTTCCGCAAGCTCCGGACGCTCGAAGTCGTGGTACCAGCCCGCGATGTCGCCCGCCTTGACCCGCGCGCCGACGGTGACGGCGGGTTCGAACCAGCCGCGGCGTGTCGCGAACACCGCCTGGGCGTGGCTTTGCAGCGCCAGCAGCTCTGTGGCGCGTTCGACCGGCGCGTGCGGCCCCAGCACCGGGGCCTGAATGAGGCCGAGGGCAAGCAGCAGCCGGTCGACGGCACGCGCGGTGAACGCCATCGTCTGCGGCGTGACGGTGCCGCCGCCGCCGAATTCACCGGAGAGCCCGATCGCGCCGGCGCGGGCGGCGGCCGCCATCGAGGTCGGCGCAGTCGCGCCGTTCTCGGCGACGAAGGCGAAGGGCATCCCGAGCCCTTCCATCAGGCGCAGTGCGTGGCCGAACATCTCGGGCGGGCCCTGCCGCTCGATCAGCGCGCACGGCACATGCGCCATCGAGGTGCCGCCGGAGTGGATGTCGAAGACGACGTCGTGGCGCGGAAACAGCGCGTGCTCCAGGAAGTGCGCCAGACGAAACGTCGGCGTGCCCGCTTCATCGCCCGGGAAGGCGCGGTTGAGATTGCCCTCGTCGAGCGGCGAGCGGCGGCGCGCCGCCATCACGGCGGGCAAATTGGCGAAGGGGAGAATGGTGATCTCGCCCTTGATGTCCTTCACATCTAACCGGCGATAGAGCCGCGTCAGCGTGATCTCGCCCTCATATTCGTCGCCGTGATTGCCGGCCATCAACAGCAGCTTCGGGCCGGCGCCGTTCTTGATCCGGAAGATCGGGATCTTGAGCTGATAGTAGGGAGAGCGGTCGATCGAGAAGGGAATGCCGAGATGGCCGGACCATTTCTGGTCCTTCTCGAAGTCGATCTCGTGAAACAGTCCGGTATGCATGGCTTGCCTCGGGGCCGCGTCGTTGCCGGCGGCGGCCGAAAGTTGAAGGAAGAGCGGCGCTGCTACAGCAAGGCGACCGCGGTCATCTCGACACGCAGATCGGGATCGGCGAGACGGGCTTCGACGCAGGCCCGCGCCGGCGGATTGGCCGGATCGATCCAGGCGTCGTAGACCGAGTTCATGGCGTCGAAGTCGGTGATATGCGGCAGGAAGACGTTGACCGCGATCAGCTTGGAGCGGTCGGAGCCGGCTTCCTTCAGCAGCGCATCGATCTTGGCCAGCACCTGCTGGGTCTGCGACACGATGCCGGCCTTGCGATCATCGGCGACCTGGCCTGCGATGTGTACCATGCCGCCTGCGGCGACGGCCTGGCTCATGCGCGAGCCGACGACATAACGTTTGATCATCTCAATTCTCCTCGTGAAAGTCGGCTCCCGCCGATGCGGGAGCCGTGTGAATTCACAGCGTCGGCAGCGACTGCTCTTCCTTGAACCATTTCAGCTGCAAGGCGCCGAGCTTGCCGTTCAGCTTGTTGAAGAAGATGTCGGTGTTGATCCAGTTGAGCAGGTTCTGCTCGCCCTGACGCACGCCGACATGGGCCGGCGACTGGCGGATCAGGAATTTCAGCTCGACCTCCTTGGTCGGGTTCTGGTCCTGGACCTTCAGCGCGATGGCGCTGTTCTCCGCAAAGGTGTCGGCCTGTCCGGCGAGATAGGCCGCAATCGCTGCCGGGGTGTCCTCGAAGCGCACCAGCTTCACCTTCGGCGCATTGTCGGTGAGCCAGACGTCGAGCGTCGAGCCCTTGGCGACGGCAACGCTGCGGCCGTCGAGATTGTCCGGCTTCTTGCCGGTGGCGGAGGGCAGCGATTTCGCGCCATAGACGCCGAGATTCACCACCGCATAGGGCTGCGAGAACATCACCTGCTGGGCACGCTCGGGCGTCGCGCCGAGACCGGCGATCAGCATGTCGATCTTGTCGGAGAGCAGGCTCGGGATGCGCGCGGCGCCCGTCACCGGCACCAGCTCGAGCTTCACGCCCATGTCGGTGGCGATCAGCTTGGCGAGGTCGGCGTCGAGGCCGGCGATCTCGCCCTTGTCGTCCTTGAAGCCCCAGGGCGCGGCGTCGGTGAGAATGCCGACGCGGATCTTGCCGGAGCCGAGCACGTCCTGGAGCTTGTCGGCCTTGGCGAGGTTCGGTGCGGCAAGGACGGCGAGGGCCGTCGCCGCGATGGTGAAGAGGGACTTCAATTGTCTCATGGCTCTCTCCTGGAAGGGGAAGGGTTTACTTGGCAGATGCGATGAAGCTTGCGAGCTCGGGTGTCTCGGGGTTGGCGAACAGTTTGGCCGGCGGTCCCTGTTCCCAGACGCGGCCCTGATGCATGAAGACGATGCGGTTGGCGACGTTGCGGGCAAAGCCCATCTCGTGGGTGACCAGGATCATGGTCATGCCTTGCTTCGCCATCGCCTCCATCACCTTCAGGACTTCGCCGACGAGCTCGGGGTCGAGCGCCGAGGTCACCTCGTCGAACAGCATGAGGTGAGGTGCCATGGCCAGGCACCGCGCGATGGCGACGCGCTGCTGCTGGCCGCCGGAGAGCTGTTCCGGCCAGGCGTCAATCTTGTCGGCGAGGCCGACCCCGGTCAGCACGTCCTCTGCCAGCGCCCGTGCTTTCGCCTTGTCGATGCGGCCGGTGAGGAGGGGGGCCAGCGTGATGTTGCGCTCGACCTTCAGATGCGGAAACAAATTGAAGGCCTGGAATACGATGCCGACGCGCTGACGGAATTTCTTCAGGTCCGGCATTTTGGCATGGACCTTCTGGCCCTCGACCCGGATCTCGCCGGTGTCGACGCTCTCCAGCGCGTTGATGCAGCGGAGCAGCGTGGACTTGCCCGAGCCGGAGCGCCCGATGATGGTAACGATCTCGCCCTCTTCGACATCGAGCGAGACGCCCTTGAGCACCTCGACCTTGCCGAATGTCTTGTGCACGTCGCGGATTTCAACGAGAGCCATCGAGGCGGGCCTCCAGGGAGCGGGACCAGAGCGTGAGCGGCAGGCACAGCGCGAAATAGATCGCAGCGACCAGCGCATAGGTGAGCAGCGGCTGGAACGTCGCCGCGCTTACCACTTGCCCTGCGCGGGCGAGTTCGACGAAGCCGAGGATCGAGGCGAGCGAGGTGCCCTTGATGAGCTGCACCAGGAAGCCGACGGTCGGCGGCAGCGACAGCCGCAGCGCCTGCGGCGCGATGATGTGGCGGAACTGCTGCCAGGCGGAGAGGCCGAGACAGGCGCCGGCCTCCCATTGCGCCTGCTTCACCGCTTCCAGCCCGCCGCGCCAGATCTCGCCGAGGAACGCCGCGGTGTAGAGCGTGTACGCGACCGTCACGGCAACAAGCGCCGGCACCTGGATTCCCAGGAACACCGGCATGCCGAAATAGAAGAAGAACAGGAGGCCGAGCAGCGGCACGCTCTGGATCACCTGGATGAGTGCGGCCATCGTCCAGCGCAGCCCGGCAAAGCGGCTGATGCGGCCCATGGCGAGCCCGAGCGCCAGCGGCGCACCGAACAGCAGCGCGAGCACGACCAGCGCGACGGTCCAGCGCAGCGCGGTGAACAGCGAGACGAAATCGATGAGGGAGAAGGATCGCATGGCCTGTCCCTCAGCGCCGCCGCGGCCAGCGGAAGGCGGCCAGGCTGATGATGGCGAACAGCGCCTTGAACGACATCGCCATCGCGAAATAGACCGCGCAGATCACCGCATAGACCTCGAAGCTGCGATAGGTGCGGCTCTCGATGAAGCCGGCGACGTGAAACAGCTCATCGGTGGCGACCTGGGAGGCGAGCGAGGTGCCGAGCAGCAGCAGGACGAACTGGCTGGTCACGGCCGGATAGGCGTTGCGCAGCGCCGGCGGCAGGATGATGTGGCGGAACACCTGCCAGCCCGAGAGTCCGAGGCACTGGCCGGCCTCGACCTGGCTGCGCGGAATGGAATCGAGGCCGGCGCGGATGATCTCGACCGAATAGGCCCCGAAATAAAGCGACAGCGCGACGCAAGCGGCTTCGAACGCCGGCAGCTTCAAGCCGAAGCTCGGCAGCACGAAGAAGACGATGAAGATCTGGATCAGCGAGGGCGTGTTGCGGAACAGCTCGATATATCCGCGCACCAGCCAACGCAGCGGCGTGATGCGCCCCTTCAGCGCGACCGCGCCAGCGATGCCGATCACGAGGCCCGCCAGCGCCGAGATCACCGTCAGCTCCAGCGTGACGATGGCGCCGTCGATGAGCTGGTTCTGGTAGCGCCACAGCGGCAGGAAATTCATCGCGCCCGCTTTCAGCCGAACTGGGTTGGGAAGGCGCGCGTCACGACGCCGTCGGCGTCGAGGCCGAGGACGACGCGCCAGCGGTCGAGACAGGTGCAGGGATGCGAGATGCCGAAGGCGATGATGTCGCCGACGGCGAGCGCGGCTTCGGGCGCAACGGAGAGGAACGCATGCTGGTCGTTGAGACGGGTCACGGCGAGCTGAGCTGCGAGCTCCTGCTGCTCGACGCCGTCGCGGAAGACGCGCAAGGGCAGGGGCAAGCCCTGATCGAACGAAACATCGCGCATGCCGAAGCCCGCGATCGCAAGCCCGGCTTCGGGCCGCGACAGCACCTCGGCCCAGAGCGTCAGCGCGGGACGAAAGCTTTTGGCGGCGGAATGGTGCAGGCCGTCGACCAGGAGGCCGCCGCGCCGGTCGATGTCGGCGAAAGCGCGCGCATAGATGCCATGATCGGCGAAGAACAGCGCGCCGGAGCGCAGCAGGACGATGGCGTTGCCGTCCGCCTGGGCGACCGGCGCCAACGCGCGCGCGACGATGTCGAAATAGGCCGAGCCGCCGGCGCTGATGATCAGCGGCCGTCGCGGGGCGGTGGCGCGCACCAGCGCGAAGGTCTCGACGGTGCGCTCGAGCAGCGTCGCGATCGCGCGCATCGTCGCCTCGGCATCGGACGTTGCGGCTGCGCCCTCATAGGTCGCAACGCCGCCGAGCACGAGCCGCTCGGCGCCAAGCACGGCCGCGATCGTGGCCGCGACCGCCACGGGATCGCGCGCGCCGGCACGGCCCGCGCCGAGCTCGACCAGCACGGAGAGCTCGCTGCGTCCGGCGATGCGCGCGGCTTCGGCGAGCGCTGCGACCGCCACGGGCGAGTCCGCGAAGGCGTGAAAGTCGACATCGGGATAGGCGCTCAGCAGCGCGCCGAGCCGCCGGCCGGCTGCGAGCCCGCCGATCTCGTTGGCCAGCAGCAGGCGGCGCTCGCCGCTCGCGAGCAGCACCGCGGCCTGCTGGATGTTCGCAACCGTCGTGCCCCAGGCGCCGGCTGCGCGCAGCGAGCGCGCCAGCTCCGGTGACATCGGCGTCTTGGCGTGCGGCGCGACGGCGACGCCGGCGCTCCTGCACCAATTCAGGAAGAGGTCGCGGTTGGCCCCGAAGGCGGCTTCATCGAGGGTGAGGGCAGGCAGCGCGAGATCGCCGCGCGACGGTGACCAGCGCTGGCTGCCGACGTCCTCGGTGGCGAGGCCATCGACCATGGGGATGCCCCGCGTGGTCGTCGAAAGGCGGCTATCCCTTGGGGACAAGAACTGCATCATCGCTCCCTCGGCGGCCTTCGACCGCTCAGGCCACGATATGTCTGAATGACAACGTTGTCATCAGCCAAATCTAGCCATTATGGGGACAAGTTAGATGCAGAGAGGTAATTAGATAAGGATTTCTGCCGCCGGATTGAGCTGGCCGCGGATCGAGCTAGTGCTCGCCGCCCATCTGGGCGAGGACTTCCTCGATATCGATATCGGCCTGGCCTGCAGCCCTGAGGTGGCGGACCTCAAGACTGTCGGGCCGGAAGCGGTACTCGACGAAGCCGGTCTCCTTGATCGCGATGCGGTCCTGGCGGGCGTCGTTGATCCTGAAGCCGACGGACGGCGCCCAGACGTGGCGGGTGTGGCCGAAAGTGAAGTCGCGCCGCTGATGCACGTGACCGCTGGCGATAAGACGCAGGTCGATAGGCGCGAACATCTCGATCAGCCGCGCGCGCGCCGGCTGCGGCACGTAGCGGATCGACGTCTCCGGCGTCTCTGGATCGTCGGGCAGATCGAGGAACAGCGGCTTGTGCACGAACAGCGCGACCGGCCGGCCGTTCACGCGCGAGTTTTCTAGAGACAACCAGTCGAACTGCTCGGCCTCGAAGGCGAGACCTGAATTCATCACCAGCGTGTTGAGGCCGATGAAGCGCCAGCCGACGGCTTCGAACGACCAATGGTCCTCGCCGATGATGTCGCAAAACTGCCGGCGATGCGCCTCCGTGACCGGCGGCTTCGGCGCCGGTCCGATCGCGGTCGGATTGTCGCCGATGTCGTGATTGCCGGGAATATAGCGGCAGGGGACGGGCAGGGCGTCGTGCAGGCCCTTCGCGAAGACGACATCGTCGCGGCCGCTCGGCCCATCGAAAGAGACATCGCCGGTGTTGACGACGAGATCGGGCCGCTCGGTGTCGATGTGCTCGCAGACCGCGTGGAAGTTTGCGATCAGGCCGGGAAAGCGCCGGCCGAGATGCGTGTCGGAAATCTGCGTGAGGCGAAATTCGGACATGGCCGAAGTATCGCGCGCCCAAGCGTCGGAACGATGACGCGCGCGCTAAATCCGCGATGAAACAAAGTTTAAAGCAGGCAACGTTTGAAGCAGGCGACGAGGAATCTATCCGCCGTCGAAACAAATCCGCCCGGCGCGTTTGCCATCGCGGAGGTCTTTGAGCACGTACGGACAGCGCAGGCGCTCCAGCGCCTTGCCGGCATCTTCATTGCCGAGCGCGGCAGCGCGCTTGTAATAGGCGATGGCGGCCTTGGCGTCCTTCTCGCCGGCGCGGCCGGCTTCGGCATAGGCACCCAGCCGCTCCAGCGCATCGGCGTGATCGAGCGCGGCGGCTTTTTCGAACAGCGCTTTGGCGGCGACATCGTCTTTCGGCCCGCCGTCGCCGTCCTGTGTCATCAAGCCGAGCTGATACATCGCCTCGCTCGAATTCGCCTCGACGGCTTTGGCGTACCATTTGCGCGCCATCGCGACATCGGCCGTTCCGCCGACGCCGGCACCGTAGAGCGAGCCGAGATTGATCATGCCTTCGACATCGCCGGCATTCGCCGCCTTCTCGATCAGCGTCCGTCCTTCGGCGATGTTTTTCCTGATGCCGTTGCCGTTGATCAGCAGCACGCCGAGGCCGGCCATCGCGGTGGAGCTGCCGGCGTCGGCCGCCTTGCGATAGGCGTTGGCGGCTTCAGTGGTCTGCCGGTTGAATTCATGGGCGCGGCCGAGCTCCGTCCAGACGCGGCGCGGGGCATCGGACGCAGCTGCCGCCGCCTTGCACGCCTTCAGCGCGGCCGGGACGTCGGCGATGTCGAGCGTGCCCTTCACATCGGCAGGCCTGTCCGGATCGGTCGGATGGGCGGCAAGTCGGTCACAGGCGGCGATATCGGCTGGCGCGGCGATGGCCGACAACGGTGTGGAGCAAAGGAGGGCCGCGAAGGCAAGCGCCGTTGCTGCGCCGGATCTGCCAGGAGGCATTGGTCAAAGCACGCGATAGCGGATGGTGTAGGCGTCCTGCGGAGCGATGCTGCCGACCGCCGGCGAGGCGATGCGGTCGGCGAGGTGCCAGGGGCCGAACTCGACGGTGCGATGCGGCTCGGCGGCGAGGCGCAGGCGGAATTCGAAGGTGCCCTTGCCGGGCAGGTTCACGACCAGCACGCGGTCCGCGGTGCGGTGGTTGAGCGCGACCGCGCCGCGCAGCACCGCACGTCCGTCATTGAGGTCCCGCACGCCGTCCACCAGCGCCAGCGTCTGGTTGCGGTCGGTGTGCAGCTCGATCTGGCTGTCGTTGACGGTCGTCAGCGTTTCCCGGGGCATGCGGATCTCGAACTCGACCGCCGGCTTGGACGGATTGAGCCCGAGATAGGCGAGCGCGGCGTGGCGCATGTCGTATGCGGCAAAGGCGAGCAGGACGAGCGCGGCCAGCGTGGCAAGACCATGCCTGGCGACGTCGCGCCAGCTCCGGTAGCTCAGGCGGAAATACACCGTCATCGCCAGCGCCACCGCCAGCGCGGTTGCGATGCCCGCCAGCGCCGACATCAGGATGCCGAGCTGGCCGTCAGCGGGTTCGGCCCAGGAGCCGATCGAAGAGCCAATCAAGCCGTTCATGGCGGTCTCTCGCCTTTTGCCCCGGAAAAGGGGCGGAAATAGCTTTGACAATCGCTGGTTGGTCGCAGATGCGGGAACACCGGTTCAACTGGCTGATTGTCAGCGTCAGGAGTCGCGGCTAATGACGGTCGCGGCGTTACGCCTTACGGGAAAGTTCCGATGTCCGTCCAAATGGTCCTGCTGCCTGTCTTCGTGCAGGTCGGTCTCACCTTCGCGCTCCTGATCGGCATGGCCTTCGCGCGCCGCCGCTCGCTGGTCTCGGGCGAGACCAAGGCCCGCGACATCGCGCTCGGCGAGCCGAACTGGCCCCAGGGCGCCACCCAGATCGGCAATTGCTACCGCAACCAGTTCGAGCTGCCGGTGCTGTTCTACGCCCTGATCGCGCTGGCGCTGCCGCTGCGCCATGCCGATCTCTTCATCGTGCTGATGTCCTGGGTGTTCGTGGTGACGCGCTTTGCCCATGCCGGCGTGTTCGTCTCCTCCAACGATCTCGGCCGCCGCTCCACGATCTGGCTCGCCGGCGTGCTGGTGCTGCTCGCGATGTGGATCTACTTCGCGCTGAGAATGCTGTTGGTGATCTGAGCTGCGCGCATGATCCGGAAAAGTGGACACCGGTTTTCCGACAAGATCATGCGCAATAACAAACTCTTGGAGCGCGATCCTAAGATCGCGTGACCAGGTCTAATCTGAAAGATTCAAATGACCCCCGCTGCCCGGCTGTCCGCAGCCATTGAACTGATCGACACCATCGAGAAGGACCGCGTGCCCGCGGCCAAGGCGCTGAAGGAGTGGGGCACCGCGCACCGCTTCGCCGGCTCCGGCGACCGCGCCGCGATTGCCGGCCTCGTCTGGGACGTGCTGCGCCGCTACGCCTCGAGCGCCTGGCTGATGGACGCCGACACCGCGCGCGCGAGGCTGATCGGCATGCTCCGCCTCGAGCGGGAGATGGACGCGGCGACGATGTCCGCCATGTTCGACGGGAGCCGCTTTGCGCCGTCGCCGCTCACCGAGGCCGAGCAGGCGGCGCTCGGCCATCGCTCGCTCAAGGATGCACCGGCGCCCGTTGCCGGCGACTATCCCGAATGGCTCGACCCGTATCTTGCAAAAGTGTTCGGCGAGGACCGCGCCGCGGAAGCCGCCGCGATGGCGAGCCGGGCTCCGCTCGATCTGCGCGTCAACACGCTAAAATCCAATCGCGACAAGGTGCTGAAGGCGCTTGCTCATCTTCATGCGAAACCGTCGCCGTGGTCGGCAACGGGCCTCCGCATCGAGCTTTCCGCCGATGCGCGCAATCCCGGCATCCAGGCCGAAGAGGATTTCATCAAGGGCGGCGTTGAAGTGCAGGATGAGGGATCGCAGCTTGCGGCCCAGTTCACCGCGGCAAAACCCGGCGAGCAGGTGATCGACCTCTGCGCCGGCGCCGGCGGCAAGACGCTGGCGCTCGCAGCCCTGATGCAGGGCAAGGGCCGGCTGATCGCGACCGACCGCGACAAGCGCCAGCTCGCCCCGATCCACGAGCGCCTGTCGCGCGCCGGCGTGCACAATGCCGATATCCGCACGCCCAAGGGCGAGGCGGATCCGCTCCAGGACATCAGCGGCAGCGCCGACCTCGTCGTGATCGACGCGCCCTGCACGGGCACGGGAACCTGGCGCCGCAACCCCGACGCCAAATGGCGCATGCGCCCGGGCGCGCTGGAGATCCGCCTCCGCGACCAGACCGAGGTGCTGGAGCGTGCGGTTCCGCTGGTCAAGCAAGGCGGCCGCATCGCCTACATCACCTGCTCGGTGCTGGCGGAAGAGAACGGCGATCAGGTGAGGGCGTTCGTCGCTCGCCATCCGGAGTTTTCGGTGGTGCCGCCCGAGCAGACCGCGAGCGTGCTCTGGGACAAGGCCGAGGCGTTTGCCGACGCCGCGCTGCAGTCGGGCGAGGGCTGGCTGATGACGCCGCGGCGCACCGGGACGGACGGGTTCTTCGTATCGGTGCTGAAGAAATCCTAGGTGCCGTAGGGTGGATTAGCCGGCGGCTGCGCAACGCGCATCCGACGGCGTAATCCACCACGTCTCTCGCCGGCGTTGCATGCGTTGGCGGATTACGCTGCGCCAATCCGCCCTACGGCACCGCCGCTTCGCAACGCGCGGCTCCCGTAGGGTGGGCAAAGCGAAGCGTGCCCACCATTCGCAATGACGGCGAAAGGTGGTGGGCACGGCGCAAGAGCGCCTTTGCCCGCCCTACGGGCACCGCGATCCAGGCGCCATCACCTTTGATCGACGTTGTCATTCGCGCCGAAAAGCAAAAGCCCCGCAGACCGGTCCCGGTCGCGGGGCTTTCTTGTTCTAGCGTTCTGCCGGTACGTCCGCGGTCAGAACGTTGCGCAGGCGTTAGCCGACGCGGAGATTGTCAGCCGACGACTTGCCGCTGCGGCGGTCGGCGACGATGTCGAACGAGACCTTCTGACCCTCGTTGAGCGAGGAGAGGCCAGCGCGCTCGACGGCGCTGATGTGCACGAACACGTCCTTCTGGCCGTCGTCCGGCTGGATGAAACCATAACCCTTTTGGGTGTTGAACCACTTCACGGTGCCCATAGCCATGGGAATTTCCTTTAGTTAGTTAGATGAGGTTACGCACGTGGGCCGGTGCGCAGCATTGCGCCCATAGCCCTGATGAGTCGATGTTTGGAGAATTCATCTGGAAACGTGCGCGCCCGTCTGAAACGAAGCGAAGCGGCCCAGTCGTTCGGCCAAGTATCGATGATCACAATATAGCGAGAATTTGGGGCCACTTCAAGGCACCACCCGTGGCTCGGGATGCCGCGAAACTTTGCTATTTTGCGGTGCAAATTAACCGTCCTGGCGCACCTCAATCGACGATGAAAAGCGTGGCACCGGTGGCCGTCGAGGACCGGTGCGCGGCGTCGCCGAAGTCCGAGACCTGGTAGCTCATCCCCGCCGTCAGCTTGAACTTGCGCCCGTCGCGCAGCTCGGAATCGAGCTCGCCCGCGAGCACGTAGAGCACGTGGCCGCGATCGCACCAGTGATCGGCGAGATAGCCCGGCGAATACTCGACCATCCGCACCCGGAGATCGCCGATATTGAGCGTGCGCCACGTGGCCTTGCCGGTCTCGCCGGCATGCGTGGTGGCCTCGACCTTGCTCCAGTCGGTGACGGTGAAGGGGGAGGTGGGGAGTTTCATCGGGGAATCCTGTGTCAGAGCCGGCGGGCAGTGTTAGCGCACGCTGTCGCCTCCGTCATTGCGAGCGAAGCGAAGCAATCCAGAAATGCATCCGCGGCCGCAGTCTGGATTGCTTCGTCGCAAGGGCTCCTCGCAATGACGATGTGGGGCGCGCTCGCGCCTCTCACACGGTGTCATCGCCCGCGAAGGCGGGCGATCCAGTATTCCACCAGCGGGCGTGATTGAGCCGATAGGCCGCGGCGTACTGGATTCCCCGCCTTCGCGGGGAATGACGCGGTGGGTGGGGCGCGCGCTGGCCTCACACGACAGGCGCGCGGCTGCGAGAGCAACGCGTGCTAGCATCAATGCGGCAGATGATTAGCCGATCCCTGCACGATCAGCCCCGCCTCGTTCACCCGCAGATATTCGCAGATCCTCTTCCCCCGCTCATTCTCGTAAAACACCACCACGCTGTCGGGGCTGACGAACACATCGATCAGCGTGAAGTGCAGCCCCGGCAGCAGCCCCAGCGCCTTGCCCCAATAGGCCCGCAGCGCGTCCTTGCCGCGCACCGTGCCGCTGGCATCGAACCCCAGCGCCGGAATCCGGTCCGAGGTCATCACGGCGGCCTCGTCGTAGAGCGTCAGCACGCGCTCGAGGTCGCGCGTATTCCAGGCCTTGACCCAGGTCCGGCCGAGCGCGGCGAGCGTCGATGGCTGATGATGCAAAGACATGGCATTCCTCCCTGATCGGCCCCTGTTTGCTGGTGGGGCAAATTAGGTCAATAATACTTACCTATATCCATTTGTCCATGCCCAAAGAAGCATGTGGGCGCGCGAGCGAGCGCGGTTGCGGGCAGGGGGCTCATCGCGTATCTGCTTGCCATGACAGCAGCACAGAACGACCGCTCCGCGTCGACGCCCTCGGTGGCCTCGGCGCATGACAAGATTCTCATCGTCGACTTCGGCAGCCAGGTGACGCAGCTGATCGCGCGTCGCGTGCGCGAGGACGGCGTCTATTGCGAGATCGTCCCGTTCAACAAGGCCGAAGAGGCCTTCAAGGAGATGAAGCCGAAAGCGGTGATCCTCTCCGGCGGCCCCGAGTCGGTGCACGAAGCCGGCTCGCCCCGCGCCCCGCAATTGATCTTCGCGTCCGGCGTGCCCGTGATGGGCATCTGCTACGGCCAGATGACCATGGCGGAGCAGCTTGGCGGCACCGTCGAGGGCGGCCATCACCGCGAATTCGGCCGCGCCGATGTCGAGGTCAAAGCCGACAGCAAGCTGTTCGAGGACGTCTGGTCGTCAGGCAGCAAGAACCAGGTCTGGATGAGCCATGGCGACCGCATCACCAAGATGCCGCCGGGCTTCTCCGTCGCCGGCACCTCGCCGAACGCGCCCTTCGCGATCATCCAGGACGAGAAGCGCAAGTACTACGGCCTGATGTTCCACCCCGAAGTGGTGCACACGCCCGACGGTGCCAAGCTGATCCGCAACTTCGTGCGCAAGATCGCCGGCCTCACCGGCGACTGGACCATGCGCGCCTTCCGCGAGGAGGAGATCCAGAAGATCCGCCAGCAGGTCGGCAAGGGCAGGGTGATCTGCGGCCTGTCCGGCGGCGTCGATTCCGCCGTCGCGGCCGTGCTGATCCACGAAGCCATCGGCGACCAGCTCACCTGCGTCTTCGTCGACCACGGCATGCTGCGCCTCGACGAGGCCAAGACCGTCGTCGACCTGTTCCGTCACCACTACAACATCCCGCTCGTCCACGTGGATGCGTCCAAGCAATTCCTCGGCGAGCTCGAAGGCGTCACCGACCCGGAAGTGAAGCGCAAGACCATCGGCCGCCTCTTCATCGAGGTGTTCGAGCAGGAAGCCAAGAAGCTCGGCGGCGCCGACTTCCTGGCGCAGGGCACGCTCTATCCCGACGTGATCGAGAGCGTCTCCTTCACCGGCGGCCCTTCGGTGACGATCAAGTCGCACCACAATGTCGGCGGTCTGCCCGAGCGCATGAACATGAAGCTCGTCGAGCCCTTGCGCGAGCTGTTCAAGGACGAGGTCCGCAAGCTCGGCTACGAGCTGGGCCTTCCCGAAATCTTCGTCGGCCGCCACCCGTTCCCGGGCCCCGGCCTCGCCATCCGCTGCCCCGGCGACATCACCAGGGACAAGCTCGACATCCTGCGCAAGGCCGATGCCGTCTACATCGACCAGATCCGCAAGCACGGCCTCTACGACGACATCTGGCAGGCCTTTGCCGTGCTGCTCCCGGTGAAGACCGTCGGCGTCATGGGCGACGGCCGGACCTACGACTACGTCGTGGGCCTGCGCGCCGTCACGTCAACGGACGGCATGACCGCGGACTTCTACCAGTTCGACATGAAGTTTTTGGGCGAGACGGCCACGCGCATCATCAACGAGGTGAAGGGCGTGAACCGGGTGGTGTATGATGTGACCAGCAAGCCGCCTGGGACGATTGAGTGGGAGTAGGGGGCGGGCCCGCGGCACGATGAAATCTTGGAAAGACCATCTCCTGAAGTCCGGTGTGCCGCTGGAATACGAAGTTGCCTCAGCGATGTCCCAGGCCGGGATGGCTGTCGAAGCCGATTTTCCCTTCATGCGTCGCGATATTGCTGGGTTAAAGGAGCTATCTGTCGATATCGCTGCCCAATTTTATGGTCCATCAGAGAATGACGTGGGCTTTGAGCTTCATACTCTTGTGGAGTGCAAATACCGATCACCTGAGAAGACGCTTTTATTGCTCGAGGATCCCAACGAAGAATTCTCGCCTGTCACCTTGGGGGGGACCGTAGCGAGCTTTGATGCCTTCGCGCCTTTTCATCTACCACTAAATGGGTTTGTGGCGATGGAACAGGAACTGCCGTATGTCTACAAGGGTGTTGAGATTTTTGATGGCGGTGCCATCGAAGAGGAAGTTCGACACGGCATTCAGCAGCTAAGATTTGCCGCCCCCGCGCTGCTGCGGCGCATGGTCGACTTTGATCTCTATAACGGGCATCTGGAAGAAAGAAACGGAATCTTTTTTACAAGCATACTTGTAACGAATGCACCGCTACGCCTGCTCAATCGAAGTGTGAACATCCAGCTCGTAAAGTCGGCAGCGGCGCTGGATGATATTTCAACGCCTATCGATGTTGCCATTCTTTACTCGGACTACGGTCCCGATTTTGAAGATCATGTGCGGACGATTTTTCGGGACGATTTAGATGAGCGAATGGCACGTGCTCGGGTCGTAAAGAAGGAATTATCCAGCGCAGGTAAGAAGTTTGGATTCTATTCTGATCCAGAGAAGTTTGTAAGTGAGTTGTCGCACGCGGGTCGATCGACTTGCAGGCATATTGGCACCCAGTTCTTCGTTGCCAATTTGCATGCCGTTCCGAAGTTGCTCGAATCAATAAAGACCGCTTGCTTGGAGTCTTACAGTGCGAGGGCGCTTCTGAAACGAGCCCGTACAGTGAGAAAACGTTCGCGGCGAGCCACGAAGATTCTCCAATCTGAGCGTTGCGATTTAAAGTTGTATTGAGTGGGCTAATTCTGGAAGTGTCAAGCCTAGCGGCGGAGGGAATTGCAGCATCCCCGCTGCTACGACATTCGGATTGTCTTGTCCGGAGTCCGTCGTGTCGGTCGCGGCCACCCTCGACCATCGCCACCGATCCCGAAGTCCTTCATCCCCGCTGCCCAATTTGTCGCACCCAGCCTGTGAACCCCTTCACACGCACGCTCCCCTCCATCATGCGACAAAACACCTGCTGTGATTGTGCGTGGTAATTTCCCACCACATCAGCTTCAAACGTGCTGCACACGTCAGAACGACATGTTGAAATAGCCATCGACCGGCCGTTGCGCCGGCCGCTGAAAGCTATGGAGACACTATGGCTGACAAACACGGACAGAGCATGGTTGGGACGTGGACCAAAACCACGGCGGCCGCGTGTGCGGACAAGTATCCTGCAAACCTCACGTTCTCGACCGGTACTTACCGCGGCGTGCGCGGCAAAGGGCAGGGCATGGTGTGGTGGGATGCGGGCATCTACCGTCTCGAGGACGAGAACACACTCGTCGTCGGGACGGCGAACGACGAACTTGTGACCTATCGCATTTCACTTGAGGCCGACCGGTTTGAGTTCACGGATTCAGAGGGCTGTCTTGTGACGTATCGGCGCGCGTGAGGTTTTTGCGCGCCGGATTTTTTTCACGCCCGATTTTGATTGCGCCCTGGCCAACAAGAAAACTTCGCTTCAATCGCCAACGAGCCCGCGGCTCATTTCGATCGCCTCGCCATTGCAACGAGGAGATTACGACATGTGCAATTGTTCAGAGCATGGATCGAGCGGAAGCCTTGCGAAGATGACCGATGCATCGGTCGAGCCGGCGTTGAAGCCGCAGGTCCCCCTATCGCGCCAGATCAGTTTTGGCGAGGAGGAGTCCGGCGACCAGCCGGCCGCGACCGACCTGCAGCCGATTCCGCCGTTTAGGCTGTGCAAGCTCGATTTCCGCGAGGGGTGCTACCAGATCAATTTCAGGCCGACGGCCGGCTTCGTGACGTTCGAAGGCACGCTGCGCGTCGATCGCTCGGCGCCCGATGGCGGCGCCGACCATCTGATCGTCAGCGGCGATCTCTATTCGAAGCGGCCGGTGATCGGGCCGATCCCGCCGATCCCGCCCGTGGTTCACAAGGACGAGGATGAGGACGAAGAAGCGGACTCGGGGCTGACGAGCCTTGCCGCCTCGCTCAGCGCGCTCGATGAGCCACTCATTCCGCTTCCGATCCGCCGGCCGCGGATCCCGATCTTTCCCCGCGCGCGCTATCATTCCTATCTCAGGGTCACCAGCGTGTCCGCGCCGTTCGCGGTGCCGTTTCCGAAGAAATGCGAGCTGACCATCGTCGCCGAGCAGTTCAACTACACGCAGCCGCCGGCCGGCCAGTTCAAGGGCTCGTTCCCGGCAACGCCGTCGCGCACCGTGACGATGAAGCTGTCGAAGGTGCCGGCGCCGTTCCCGTTCTCGCTGACCGGCGGGCCGTTCTACCAGGGACGGCTGTTCGAGGGCGGCGTAGACAAGGGCAGCATCACGCTCGCCTGGGTCTCGAAGTTCTTCCGCCGCTGCACGCTGGAGATCGACACGCTGGTCGGAGCGGTGCGGCCCGCGCCGGTGCCCGATGGGGCCGGCGGAACGGAGTTCTTCGACACGGTGTTCGCTAAGACCGGCTGGCAGCTCACGGTGGTACAGGACCAGCTCAACGTGCCCGTGCCCGCGGGCGTGGTGCCGACCAATTGCTGGAGCTCGGCGGATCTGCACGCGCTGATGACCACCGTGCGCAATCCCGCGACCAATCTCGACACCGAATGGCGCGTGCACATGATCGTGGTGCCGGCAAAGCTCGGCTGCTCGCGCGGCATCATGTACGACCAGATCGGCGTGCCCCGCGAGGGCTGCGCCAGCTTCTCCGATGACGGCTATCCGGTCTCGGACTCCTCGAACTTCGGCCTTGCCGCCAACAAGAAGCAGCGCGACGTGCCGCGTGCGTTCCTGCGCAGCGCGACCCACGAGCTGACGCACACGCTGAACCAGATCCACCAGGAGCAGGAGACGGCGGCCGACAACTCGATCATGACCACGACGCCGAGCGTCGCGGACGTGCTCGGCGGTCCCGCCACCGGCGCGCCCGGCGTGTTCCCGGACCAGATCAAGCTCGCGCACAACACCAATGTGCGTCATCACCTCAACCACATGCCCGATCCCGTCATCCGTCCGGGCGGATGGCCGTTCGCAAGCTGGTTCCCGACCGGCGCGCCGCAGGCCGCCGACCGGCACGATTTCGAGCCGTCGGAGCTGTCGCTGACGGTGACGGCCACGACCGACCGCGTCGCGCTCGGCCAGCCGCTGGATTTGACCTGGACCATGACGAACACCAGCGGCGTGTCGCTGCGCGCGCCGAACGACGTCAGCGTCGAGGCGCTGTTCGCGTCGATCACCGTCACCGACGGCGAGGGGCGCGAGCGGCCGGTGCGGCCCTTCGTGATCCTGTGCGAGCACGCCAAGGTGACCGAGCTCGCGCCCGGCGAGAGCGTCACGGCGTCGGCAAAGGTGTTCTGGAGCACGGCGGGCTTCGCCTTCGAGAAGCCGGGCCGCTACCGCGTTGACGTCGCGGTGTCGTGGTCGGCGCAGGGCGTGATGGTCGGCGTGCAGTCGGGTATCGACGTGTTCGTCGATTATCCGACCAGCTCGACCGACAACCATTCGGCCAATCTCGTGCTGCATCCCGAGGTCGGCAAATGGGTGGCGCTCGGCGGCGATGCCTATCACCTCGGCGAAGCCTGCCGGCGCCTGCAGGCCCTCAGCCAGACCGAGACGGCCACGCGGGCCGCTCCCGGCGACGGCCCCGCCGCGCCGCGCGCGATCGACGGCTTTGCCGATCTGCTGCCCGACCGCGCCAAGCTCGCCCGCTTGCGGCCCGAGCTGACCGCCGGCTCCAGTCGCGCAGCCGGTGCACCGTCGCGCGCCGCAGCACCGGGCCGCAAACGCGCGGCGAAGGCGAAGAAGCGCACGGGGCGGAAGGGCTGACGCCACGAACGCTCGCGCAGCAGCCCAGCATATCGGCAAGATGTGCGTTGCGCGGGCCCATGCTACGACACGAGCTCCGTCATCTGGAGCTCGTGTCAATGTCCGTCAACGTCGCCGCTCATCCTCCCGCCACCGCCACTGAGACCGACCCCGAAACCCTCGGCTGGATGCGCGGCTTTCCGCCGGCGCCCGAGCGCACCATCACGTTCCAGGACGGCTCGTTCCGCAGCTTCCCCGAACTGCGCTGGGCCTGGAGCAATGTGCGCCAGCTCGTTCCGACCGTGAATGTCTGGCGCGGACCGGAACCGGCGTCGCCGCTGCCGCGTGAAAACCACGACATCGGCGCGGTCGCCTCGACCACGATGGACGGCCGGCCCATGACCTTCGCAAACATGCTGGAGGAGACCTACACCGACGGCATCGCCGTGCTGCATCGGGGCAGGCTGATCTACGAGCGCTATTTCGGCGCCTTGAAGCCGCACAAGCCGCACATCGCGATGTCCGTGACGAAATCGTTCACCGGCGTGCTCGCGGGCATGCTGGTCGCGGAAGGCAAGATCGATCCGCAGGCGCCCGTCACCGACTATGTGCCGGAGCTGAAGCCCAGCGCATTTGGCGACGCGCGCGTGCAGGAGGTCATGGATATGACCACCGGGCTCGAATACACCGAGGTTTACACCGACAAGAACTCGCACGTCTGGGGCCTCAGGCGCGCCAACGGCATGGCGCCGATCCCGCCGGACTATGATGGTGCCACCACCATCTTCGATTTCCTCGTTGCGCAGAAGAAGCAGGGTGAGCACGGCAAGGCCTTCGCCTACAAGACCGTCAACACCGACGTGCTCGCCTGGATCGTCAGGCGCGTCAGCGGCCTGACGCTGTCGGAGCTGTTGTCCGAGCGCATCTGGACGCAGATCGGCGCGGAGGAGGACGCGCATTATCATGTCGACCGCATCGGCACCGAAAGCGGCGGCGGCGGTCTCTCCACCACGTTGCGCGATCTTGCCCGCTTCGGCGAGACCATGCGCAATCACGGCCGCTTCAACGGCCGCCAGATCGTGCCGTCGCAAGTGGTCGAGGACATCACGCGCGGCGGTGACCCCGAAAAGTTCAAGCCGGCCGGCTACACCACGCTGCCGGGTGCCTCCTACCGCAATCAATGGTGGGTCACGCACAACGCGCACGGCGCCTACATGGCGCGCGGCGTTCACGGCCAGGGCATCTACATCGATCCCAGGGCCGAGATGGTGATCGCGCGCTACGCCTCGCATCCCATGGCGGGCAATGCGGCCAACGATCCCGTGACGCTGCCCGCCTACATGGCGCTGGCGAAGGCGCTGATGGCGGGCTAGGTGCGTAGGGTGGATTAGCCGGCGGCCGCGCGAAGCGCAGTCGCCGGCGTAATCCACCATCTCTCCGTCACGCCGTGCGGATAGATGGCGGATTACGCTTCGCTAATCCGCCCTACGGGCTACGAGCAGCCAAACCGCAAGATCGGTCGAGCGCATCACCGCCGTCCCGGCCTAACTGCAGGTGCCACGGAGGAGGGACGATGACGGCGGCACTGCAAAACTATCAGGCGCGGATGCGGCGGGTGCTGGAGCATATCGACCGGCATCTCGACACGGATCTGGACCTCGACAGCTTGAGCGGTGTCGCGGCCTTCTCGAAATTCCATTTCCATCGGCAGTTTTCGGCGACCTTCGGGTTGTCGGTGCATCGTTATGTCCAGCTCGCCCGTATGAAGCGCGCTTCCTACCGGCTGGCCTACAGTGACGCGCAAAGCGTCACGGACATTGCGATGGACGCCGGCTATGACGCACCGGATGCCTTCGCCCGCGCCTTTCGGCAACGGTTCGGGCAATCGCCGTCGTCGTTCCGGAAATCGCCCGTATGGGAACCGTGGCTTGCGGCCTTCGGGCCTCTCGATATCGCAAGGAGCAAGCTCATGCAGACGAATTTTACCCCTGACGACGTGACGATCCGCAACGTGCCCACCATCAAGGTGGCGATCATGGAGCACCGCGGCGACCCCGCGATGCTTGGCGCCACCATCCAGCGCTTCATCGCCTGGCGCAAATCCGCCGGCCTTCATCCCAGCACGAGCCCGACCTTCAATGTCTGGCGCTCGGAACGGCGACCGGCGCAGCCGGACGATTACAGCGCGGACCTCTGTGTGGGGACCGATCAGCCGATCGTGGCCAACGGCGAAGATATCAAGGCGAGCGAGATCCCCGGCGGCCGCTGTGCGGTGCTGCGCGTCGTCGGCTACACCGACAATCTGGAGCCCGCCGCGCTCTATCTCTATCGCGACTGGCTTCCGGCCAGCGGCGAGGAGACCCGCGACTTCCCGCTCTATTGCCAGCGGCTGAGCTTCTTTCCGGAGGTGCCGGAGCACGAGACGGTCGCGGAACTTTTCCTGCCGCTGAAGTGACGGCTTCCGGCGGCGGCCCGTGGGAAGAAACGCATGGGCCGCCGCCGAATGCCTGCCTTAATATAAGAGTTGACTTATATTAGTGAAGGCCGGTATTCCTCCCGGCACCAACAAAAGGGAGGACTGCAATGCAGATCGATGTCGCCAGGGTCCTGGGGCTTGTCACGCGGTCGGTGAATAACTTCGAGAAGGATGGAAGACCGGCCAGCACGGTGACGCTGACGCGTCTCTACGAGACGGATGTCGACGATCTCTGGGACGCCGTGACCAGCAGGGAGCGCATTCCGCGCTGGTTCGCGCCGGTCGAGGGCGAGCTCCAGCTCGGGGGAAGGTACCAGGTCAAGGGCAATGCCGGCGGCACCATCACGGCGTGCACGCCACCGACCCGGTTTGCTGCGACCTGGGAATTCGGTGGCGCGACGAGCTGGATCGACGTCAAGCTGGCAGCGGAGCGAAACCAGGCGCGCTTGACGCTTGAGCACACCGCAATCATCGAGGATCATTGGAATCAGTTCGGTCCGGGCGCGGTGGGGATCGGTTGGGACCTCGCTCTCGCGGGGCTCGAGCGATATCTTGCGACCGGAGCATCGGTCGACCACGAGACGGCCGAGGCCTGGATGGTCTCGCCCGAGGGCAAGGACTTCATGACGACAAGCGGCGAATATTGGCGCGCGGCGCATGTGGCGAGCGGGGTGGATCCGGCTTCGGCGAAGGAGCGGTCCGACCGCACCATCGCGTTCTATCGCGGCGAGTTGCCGCCCGGCGTCGCGCATCCAGGCACGGGCAGCTGATGCACGCCTTCGAGGTCCTCGCCGATCCCGTGCGCCGCCGCATCCTCGAGCTGCTCGCGCCCGGGGAGATGGCGTCCGGCGAGGTCGTCGAGGTGATCGGGTCCGAGTTCGGGATCACCCAGGCCGCCGTGTCGCAGCACCTCAAGGTGCTGCGCGAGAGCGGCTTTGCGACGGTCCGCGCCGAGGCGCAACGGCGCCTCTATTCGGTCGACGCCGCGGGGCTGCAGGCGGTGGATGCGTGGATCGGCCGCTTCAGGAATTTCTGGGAGCCGAAGCTCGACGCACTCGCAACCGAGATCGCGCGCGGCAAGCGCGAGCGCCGCAACGCGCCGATTACCAAGCGGGGCGGGAAGAGGGCGTGAGGGCGTAGGGTGGATTAGACCGCGGCTGCGCAAAGCGCAGGCCGCGGGCGTAATCCACCATCTCTCGTCATGCCGTGCTCAAAGTGGTGGATTACGCTGTCGCTAATCCACCCTACGACGACGCCCCCCGCGACATCTTCTCGAACTTCTTCACCAGCCGCTCGCGCTTCAGCCGCGACAGCCGCTGGATCCAGAACATCCCGTCGAGCTGGTCGATCTCGTGCTGGTGGCAGACCGCGCGCAAGGCCTCCGACTCCTCGGTCTGCATGTTGCCGTCGAGATCGTGGTAGCTGATGCGCACGCGGGCGTGACGCTGCACCCCGTCGTTGACGCCGGGCATTGAGACGCTGCCTTCCCGGTGCATGATCATCTCGGGTGAGGCCCATTCAATCGCCGGATTGACGTAAGTCTGCGGCCCCGCCTTCGCATCGAGCTCGAGCACGACGACACGCAAGGGCACGCCGATATGCGGCGCCGTGATGCCGATGCCGGGCGCCGCGCGCATGGTGTCGAGCAGATCTGCCGCCAGCTCGCGCAAGGAATCGTCGAAGGTGGTGACCGGGCGGGCCGGCATTGCGAGGCGGCGGTCGGGGAAGCGGACGATCGGACGAATGGTCATGGCAGGCCTCCTATCACTCACGGATGGTTGAAGCACCCCATTCTTGACGCCCTACCAACTGGAAGGTAGTTGACTGGCCATGACCAACGTTTCCTCGACTGCCGACGACATCCTGGCCTGCGCGCGCGGCCTGATCATCGCGGGCGGCTATAACGGCTTCAGCTATGCCGATATCGCCGACGTCGTCGGCATCCGCAAGCCGAGCATCCACCACCATTTCGCCAGCAAGGTCGATCTGGTTCGCACCCTCGTGTCGCGTTATCGCGAAGAGGCCGAGGCGGGACTGGCTGTCCTGGAGCGCAATGTCCCCGATCCGCGCGACCAGCTCAAAAGCTACGTTGCGTATTGGGAGGCGTGCATTGCGGACGCAACCGCGCCGTTTTGCGTCTGCGCGCTGCTTGCCAGCGAGCTTCCGATGCTTCCGGAGGAGGTGGCCCTCGAAGTCCGCGCGCATTTCCGCGCGCTCGCGTCCTGGCTGACATCGGTGATGGAACGCGGCAAGCGGAAGGGGCGGCTGCACTTCTCGAATTCAGCCAAGGTCGAAGCTGAAGCATTCATGGCAACCATTCACGGCGCGATGCTGTCGGCGCGCGCTTATGGCGATCCCAAAATGTTCGGCGTGATCACCGGCCCGCTGCTGGACCGGCTGTCCACGAAGCACTGAAGACATCGGCGAGACGATGACCGCCCGCGCTGGCGAGCCGGGGTGAGGGCGTCCTGCTGCGTGCGAAAACTACCAACTAGTAGGTAAAGGAGACGGCAATGGCGCAACATCAACTGGATCTGGTTCGTGTCGGTCGCGAACGATGGCTGAAGCAATACTATTTCCTGCGCGCGGCATTCTCCGTCGCCTGGGTCGTTGCCGCGATCGCGGCCGGGCGGTCGTCCGCCGCGATTGCCGGCGTCCTGCTCGTGCTCTATCCGGCATGGGACGCCGCGGCCAATCTTGTCGACGGCTTGCGCAGCGGCGGACTCAACCAAAATCGTACGCAGGCGTTGAACGTCGTGGCCAGTCTTGTGACCGCCGTCGGCGTCCTTCTCGCGTTGCAGATGAACATGAACTTGGTGCTTGGCGTGTTCGGCGCCTGGGCGATCCTTGCGGGGCTGCTCCAGTTGGGCACAGCCGTGCGGCGCTGGAAAAGCTATGGCGCGCAATGGGCGATGGTGCTCAGCGGTGGCCAGTCGGCCCTGGCCGGCGGCTTCTTCGTCTTTCAGGCCACGACGCCGATGTCTCCATCCATCGCAACTGTCACGGGCTATGCCGGGGTCGGAGCACTCTACTTCCTCGTCTCCGCCATCTGGCTCACCGTCAGCCAATGGCGCCAGCGCGCCAGAAGCGCGCAGCTCGGATGATGCGACGGCATTGCCGGGATGATGACATCATCCCGGTATCGTGCCTGGCCAGTCAAATTACGCTCTGGCGATTGCCCTGCATCGATGCGTGGCCTAACGTTGCCGCCAACAACAAAAGTCGAAGGCGGAGGACAACTACATGCGCACGATCGCAATCGCCCTGGCGGCAATTCTTGCGGCGGCAACGCCCGCTGCGGCCGACTACCTCGTCAAGGAGGTCGGCAGCTTTCACATCGGCGGACACACCGAGACCCTGAATGGGCTTCCGTCCAAGGAGATCGTGTTCTCGCCCGGCGCGCCGCCAATCAAGGTCGACCCGAACGGCGAGTTCGAGGTCGAGCAGATGTACGTCCAGTTCGTCAAGCAGGCCGCGCCGAAGTCGAAGCTGCCGCTGCTGCTCTGGCATGGCGGCGGTCTGTCCGGCGTCACCTGGGAGACCAAGCCCGACGGCAAGCCGGGCTGGCAGCAGTTCTTCCTCAACGCCGGCTATGACGTCTACGTTTCCGATGCGGTCGAGCGCGGCCGTGCGTCCTGGGCGCGCTATCCAGAAATCTTCAAGAGCGAGCCGTTCTTCCGGCCCAAGAAGGAGGCCTGGGAGCTGTTCCGGATCGGGCCTGCTTACGAGGTTGGCGGCAAGCGCGAGGCGTTCGAGGGCGAGCAATTCCCCATCGAGGCGTTCGACCAGTTCGCCAAGCAGGGCATTCCGCGCTGGGCGACGAACGACGCCGCCACGCAAAAAGCCTATGACGCGCTGGTGCAGAAGGTGTGCCCGTGCATCATCATCGTTCACAGCCAGGGCGGCAATTTCGGCTTCACCGCCGCGCTCAATGCGCCCGACAAGGTCAAGGCGCTGATCGCCGTCGAGCCGTCGGGCGCGCCCGATCCCGCCAAGGCCGATGCAGCCAGGCTCAAGGGCGTGCCGCATCTGATCGTGTGGGGCGATTTCATCGACAAGGTCCCGGTGTGGTCGAAGCTCGTGGTCAACCCCACCAAATGGGGACAGGCGGTCGCGTCCGCCGGCGGCAAGGTCGATACGTTCGAGCTGCCGAAGATGGGCATCAAGGGCAACACCCACATGCTGATGATGGACAGCAATTCGGATGATGTCGCGAAGCTGGTCAACGACTGGATCGGGAAGCAGGGGCTGGAGAACTAGGATGCCGGCTCATTGAGTGGCTGGCCACCTGATGTCCCGCTCTACCTCTAACTGCGGCGGGAAAGTGGACGTGTCCCGAGGTCGCTGAATGGCCAAAAGCGGACATCGCTAAGCGAAATAATGGCGATCCCAATCATCTATCCGTCGGGTAAAATCGTTTCAGATATTCATCAATCTCGCTATCGGCTGCCTGCCAGCGTGCTCCACGTTTGCTCCTCAAGAGACAGAGGCCGAGAAGTTCTAGCGGGCGATCGGCGACAAGTTCGAGCGCTCCTTTCGTCGCGATCCAACGCTCTCCGCCTTCCTTGCCGACTCGATCGACCGAATATCCAAGTTCAACAAGCGCGAGGTACGCTGGCACTTCCGTATTGCCCGCTGCCGCAACAGTTTCTTGAGCCACCCCATTCTCCATTCCGCGCGGATAACCTCTGCTCATTTATCAAGGAGTGTCCGAGCATCTTCCACCGCTCGATCCAAGCGTATGCGACGCTTCCCCTGACCTAGCTCGTCACGATATTGCCGAAGAGAGAAAACATCGAGTTCTTTGACGGTCAGCGCCCCAGCAGCGCGCGGAATCTCAAGAGTAACAACCGACCGATCATCGATAAGCACTGTGTAGATATCTTCGTATTGCTCTGGAATGTGGTTCAGCACGTGAAAGACCGCGCCGCGTTCGCCATTGGCCGCCATGAGGTTTATTAAATCGGCGTCTCGACTACTTTCATTCGGTTGCAAGATGCGAGACTTGTATCTGTCGTCAAGCCTTTGGGGCGACATCCGTCTAATCCTTCCCACACCTTCCGGGGGAAACAATCGCAGCAAAGACCGATGTCTGCAACGGGTCAAAGGCTGACTTGGCCCGCATTACCAATGAACGAAGCCAGGACGCCATCGCTTTTGCACAGTCGTTCGACCGCCGCATCGAAGTCGTTTTCGACGTGGTCGATTGCGTCATTTTTCCTCCGGTGCGGATCGTTGCGCAGCAGGATCTGCCGAAGGGCACTCCATAACCCAGTGTCGCGGCGAACCGGACATCGAGGCAGAGTTGTGAGCACCCGAACTAGCCGTCCGGATATGGCGTGCCGTCCTTGTGCACGAACCGGCCGTCGGAGTTGGCGCTCATCATGTCGATGTCGGAGCATGTCGTGAGATCGTCCGGAGCGCGCGAGCCGACTTCGAGATAGACGGCCACAGCATCCGACCGGTTGATCATGTGATGGCCGTTGCCGCTGCCCTTCGGGAAGGCGGCGCAATCGCCCGCGCGCAGCACGGTTTCGCCGTCGTCCTCGACCAGCACCACTTCGCCTTCGAGCAGATCGACGAACTCATCCTCATGCGAATGCCAGTGCCGCTGGCTCGACCAGTTGCCCGGCGAGAGGCGCATCAGATTGACGCCGAAATCGGCAAGGCCGCCGGCATTGCCGAGCCGCTTGCGGATGCGCTCGGCGCACGGGGCGTCGAATGGTGTCGGATAGCTCGAACCCTTGCGGGCCGGGACAGTGGCGATGTCGATCTTCGGCATGGATGCGTCCCCGAAATTTCACGTCGAACCTATGTGGGGCAGGCCGGCTGTGCCAGCGGAGATTGCTTCCCGCTACTCGGTAGCCGGACTGGCCGAGAGACGGCGACCGCTCCGCGGGCTCGGCGGTGTGCCAGCGTGCGTATCCTCCGCCTCCAACTCATTCGGGACGCCGACAGATGTGGGACCCTTCGAATTAACTTGCGGACGCATTTGGCAAAGCTCCCGGGCCTTCGCGTGGGTCCCGGCTGCTAAAGAACGAAAGTCAATTTCTAACGAAGCGGGCCGGTGGGTTCCTTAACTCACCGGGACCCACGGCGCTGCGCCGAACGGCTCGTGCATTGTGATGGGCTCAACAAGAACCAAGGGGACCGCAAAACGTTTAGGTCGCGCAACTCAAACTGGAGGTTGTCATGATCAAGAAGGCGTTTTTCGCTCTCGGCATCGCAGCGGTGCTCGCGCTGGCGCCTGGTGCAGCGTCCGCCCAACGCGGCTTTCACGGAGGATGGCACGGTGGCGGCTGGGGAGGTGGCGGTTGGCGGGGCGGCGGCTGGGGAGCACCAGCGGTGGGCCTCGGTATCGGCCTCGGGATCGCCAGCGCGGCGGCATGGGGACGACCCGGCTGGGGCCCAGGGTGGGGACCCGGCTGGGGTGCTCCCGGCTGGAGCTATGCCAGCTGGGATGGTTGCACGAGATGGCGTCGGGTCTGGACCGGCTGGAATTGGCGCGTCGTGCCAGTGAACGTCTGCTGGTAGTGCAAGCTTGGCTCGATTATTCGGAGCAGACCCCGGCCCGGAGCCAATGGCCGGATGTAGCTGCCACGTGTTGCCATCCAGCCCTGCTCAATGGTGCAAGCGAGGCCCGCACCCAACTCCGGCCCGCTTGCCCTAAGGGTGTACAGAAATCGAGCCTCGGGCCATCGTGGTCGGGGCGCCTTGACTCGCCTTGCGTCGCGAGCTGATCGACGCTCAATCCGATGCCAGCTCTGGCCGAAGCCTGAGCGACGCGGCGCATGGATCAGTCGCCTGCCGCGATCGACAGACGCGCGGCCGTGACGAGGTCGGGTTGGGCGGGATGATGCCATTCTGCCAGTGTTTTGCCCGACGGAGCAACCGTTTGCCGGCAACGCCGGCCGCCGGCCTCGCAAGTCA
Organism: Bradyrhizobium sp. KB893862 SZCCT0404; assembly: GCF_018130885.1. Lineage (NCBI taxonomy): Bacteria > Pseudomonadati > Pseudomonadota > Alphaproteobacteria > Hyphomicrobiales > Nitrobacteraceae > Bradyrhizobium > Bradyrhizobium sp. KB893862 SZCCT0404. Next base: position 321,682 of record NZ_JAFCLT010000004.1, on the reverse strand, counting down.
TTGATCCCGCTGCGGCCGGCTACTGTGCATGGGGTTGTTTTCGCACTTTCGACTGGCGGGTCACAAATACGTGCGGCAAAAATGACGCGCTGCTGTCGGCTGGCGCAGTTCCTGTTCGTCTTCCACCCAGACAGATCTGACGGGAGACCAAAAGATGCTTCGTTCCAACTATCGCTGGGTGATCGTCGCCGCCGGCGGCCTGCTCGGCTGCGTCGCGATCGGCGGCATGTTTTCGCTGCCGGTGTTCCTGCAGCCGATCACCAAGGACACCGGCTGGTCCGTGACCGGCATCTCCAGCGCGATGACGATCGGCTTTCTGGCGATGGCCTTCACCAGCATGGCCTGGGGCACGGCGTCGGACCGGTTCGGGCCGCGGCCGGTGGTGCTGACCGGATCGATCGTGCTGTCGCTCAGCCTGTTCGCCGCGAGCCATGCGACCTCGCTCATCGTGTTCCAGTTCGTGTTCGGCCTCTTGGTCGGCGCCTCCTGCGCGGCGATCTTCGCGCCGATGATGGCGACGGTGACAGGCTGGTTCGACACCAATCGCAGCCTTGCGGTGTCGCTGGTCTCCGCGGGCATGGGCATGGCCCCGATGACGATGTCGCCGCTCGCGGCGTGGCTGGTCTCAGGCCATGACTGGCGCACCTCGATGCAGATCATCGCGCTGGTGGTCGGCGCGATCATGATCCCGGTTTCGCTGCTGGTGCGCCGTCCGCCCGCGCTTGCGCAGGCCGCGGCCGCACCAGTGCAGGCGGGGCCTGCGCAGGGCGAGATGTCGATGGGCGAGGCGCTGCGCTCGCCGCAATTCTTCATCCTGCTTGCCACCAACTTCTTCTGCTGCGCCACCCATTCCGGCCCGATCATCCACACCGTCTCCTATGCCGTGAGCTGCGGCATCCCGCTGGTCGCTGCGGTCACGATCTACAGCATCGAGGGCTTTGCCGGCCTCGGCGGACGCATCGCCTTCGGCCTGATGGGCGATCGCTTCGGCGCCAAGCGGGTGCTGGTGTCAGGCCTGCTGCTGCAGGCCTTCGGCGCGCTGGCCTATGTCTTCGCGCACCAGCTTGCGACCTTCTACGCGGTCGGCGCGGTGTTCGGCTTCATCTATGCCGGCACCATGCCGCTCTATGCCGTGCTGATCCGCGAGAACTTTCCGCTCAAGATGATGGGCACGGTGATCGGCGGCACCGCGATGGCCGGCAGCCTCGGCATGGCGACCGGTCCGCTCGCCGGCGGGCTGATCTATGACGCGTTCTCCAGCTACGCCTGGCTCTACATCGTCTCCTGGGCGATGGGGCTCGGAGCCTTCCTGATGGCGATGACGTTCAGGCCGTTCGCCAAGCCGCAAGTCGAGGCGGCGCCGGTGGCGGCGTGATGACAACGATCGAGGCGCAGCGTCAGAGCTGCGCCTCGATCGCGGCCTTGTCGAGCACCGACCACACCTGCCGGATTTTTCCCTCGCGAAATTCGTAGAACACGTTCTCGCAGAACGACACCCGTCTTCCGTTCACGGCGAGTCCCAGAAACGTCCCCACCGGCGTGCAATCGAATTTCAGTCGCGCGGCAATACGGGGCGGATCGGAGATCAACAGCTCGATGTTGAACCGCAGATCCGGAATCTCGCGAAAATCCTGCTCCAGCATCGCGCGATAGCCGGCGAGGCCGAGCGGTCGCGCATTGTGGGCGACGTCGTCATGTACGAACTGCCCAAGCGCAGGCCAATCCTGCCGGTTCAGGCAGGCGATGTAAGCGCGGTAGAGATTGGTGAGGTCGTCTCCGGTCACGGCAAATTCCTTGCGGCTTACACGCGCCGCTGCACGTGCTCGATCAGCGCGCGCAGCTTCGGCGCAACGTTGCGGCGGCTCGGATAATAGAGATAGAAGCCGGCGAAGAACGGGCAATAGTCTTCCAGGATGGGAACCAGCTCGCCGCGCGCGATTGCGGGCCGGAAGCTCGCCTCCATGCCGAAGGTGATGCCGGCACCGGCGACCGCCAGCTTGATCATCAGCGCCATGTCGTTGGTCGTGATCTCGGGCACGACCGCGACGCTGAATTCCTTGCCGCCGTCGGAAAACTCCCAGCGATAAGGCACGATGTTCGGTGCCGGCCGCCAGCCGATGCAGCGAAACGACGCCAGCTCCGACGGGTGCGAGGGCACGCCGTATTGGTCACGAAAGGCCGGCGCGCAGACCGCGAGCTGGCGTTCGTCGCCGGCGATCGGAAGCGCGATCATGTCCTGCTCGATCACCTCGCCGAGCCGCACCCCGGCATCATAGCCGGCGGCGACGATGTCGAACTCGGCGTCGGTGACGGTGATGTCGAGCTGCACCTCCGGATTGGCTTCGCAGAAGGCGGCGAGAAGCGGGCCGGACAGGAAATGCTCGGCGATCGAGGAGACCGCGAGCCGCAACACGCCACGCGGCCGCCCGCCCAATGCCTCTGTGTTGCCGAGCGCCGCGCGCATGTCGGCAATGGCGGGGGCGATCTCCGCATGCAGCCGCTCGCCGGCCTCGGTCAGGCTGACGCTGCGGGTCGTGCGCTGGACCAGCGCGATGCCCAGCGTTTCCTCCAGCCGCCGGATGGTCTGGCTCACGGCCGAGCGCGTCACGCCGAGACGTTCGGCGGCGGCCCGGAAATTCCGCTCTTCGGCGACGAGCGCAAAGACGGCGAGGGCGTTGAGGTCGGGTTCCATTGGTTAGATCAGCTTGCCGGATTGGTAAGGGATCGTCGTCTTATCACGACGGTAGCGCCGGTCCATCTTCCCGCAATCACAGCGAAAGCAGCGGGAAGGTCTTCATGCCAATCGACAAGGTCATTCTCATCACCGGCGCCTCCAGCGGCATCGGTGCCGGCATCGCGCGCGAGCTGGCGGCGGCCGGCGCCAAGGTCCTGCTCGGCGCGCGGCGCACCGATCGCCTCAAGGATCTCGCCGCCGAGCTGAACAGCGCCGGCGGAGCGGCGCTCGCGCATCCGCTCGACGTCACCGACCGCGCCAGCGTCGCCGCGTTCGCCGAAGCCGCGCGCGGTGTCTGGGGCCGCGTGGACGTGATCGTCAACAATGCCGGCGTGATGCCGCTGTCGCTGATGGCCTCGCTCAAGGTCGAGGAATGGGACCGGATGGTGGACGTCAACATCAAGGGCGTGCTCTACGGCATCGCCGCCGTGCTGCCGGACATGGTGGCTCGCGGGTCGGGCCACATCATCAACATCGCCTCGATCGGCGCCCTGAGCGTGTCGCCGACGGCGGCGGTCTATTGCGCGACGAAATATGCGGTGCGGGCGATCTCAGACGGCCTGCGCCAGGAGCACGACAACATTCGCGTCACCTGCATCCATCCCGGCGTGGTCGAGAGCGAGCTTGCCGATACCATCACCGACCCCGTGGCCGCGGAGGCGATGAAGACCTATCGCGCCATTGCGCTTCAGCCCGAGGCGATCGCGCGCGCCGTGCGCTTCGCCGTCGAGCAGCCCGACGATGTCGACGTCAACGAGATCGTAGTGCGACCGACGCGGACGAGATGACGACGGCCCGCCGGATCAGAGGCGTTTCTCGAAGAACAAATCCGGGTAGGGGTCGTCGTTGAAGCGGGGGATCTCGCGCCAGCCGGTGGTGCGGTAGAGCTGGCCGGCTTCGGGCAGCGCGCTGTTGGTGTCGAGCCTCAGCAGCGCGATGCCGAGCTCCCGCGCTGCGGCCTCGGCTCCGTCCATCAGGCGCCGGCCGAGCCGCAGCCCGCGTGCGGCGGGAGCGACCCAGAGGCGCTTGATCTCGGCATAGCCGCGATCGGTCCCCTTGAGCCCGACACATCCGATCGGCAGCGTGTCCGACATCGCGACGATGAAAGTGCCGCGCGGGCGGCGCATGTCCTTGGCGTCGGGGTCGCGCGACAGCGACACGTCAAAACCCTGTTTGAAGCGGCGGCCGAGCTCGGCATAGTATTCGCCGAGGCAGTAGCGCGCTTCTTCGGATTGCGGATCCATCTCGTCCAGCGTGACGCGCTCGCGCGTCAGCGCGGAGGCGACCATGTCCATCGCCGCCAGCAAGGCCTCGGCTTGCGCGTTCCGGGCGAGGAAGCCCTCGGCCTGCGCGTTCGACAGTGCCTCATAGGCCGCGAATTCGCGCCGGCCCGTGCGCGTCAACTTCGCCACGCGGCGGCGGGCATCGTCCGCATGCGCAGTGGTCTCGATCAGTCCCTCGTCCTCGAGGCTGCGCAGCAGCCGGCTCATCAGTCCGGAATCGAGCCCGAGATAGTCGCGGATCTCGGCAACGTCCGAACGCCCGTGCCCGATCGCATTGAGCACGCGCGCGGCGCCCAGCGGCCGTCCGCGCCCGAGAAACGAATTGTCGAGCGCTCCGACGGCGGAGGTGACGGCACGGTTGAAGCGGCGGACGCGGGAGACGGGATCGAGCATGATATCTGACTTTAGTCAGACATCATCTGCAAGTCAATCCGAGCGGCCGTCCGTCACTTCGCCAGGGACAGCAGCGGCTTGTCCTTGGCGACAATGTAGGTCGCAAGCTCGCTGGCGGTCTCGACGCCGACGTTCTTTGCCGCATGCACCGTGCCGGCGGGGATGAACAGCACGTCGCCGGTCTTCAGCGTCACCGGCGGCTTGCCTTCGACATCGTATTCGATGGCGCCCGCCAGCACGTAGATGATCTCTTCGCCCGGATGGCTGTGGCGGCCGAACGCGACGCCCGGGGCGAGGTCGACGCGTACCTGCACGGCCTCACGCCCGGGCGCGCTGAGATCATGGCGCTGTAGGTCGGTGCGCGTAACGCCCGTTTGCGCCGCCGCGGCAGGCAGTGTGAACAGGTTCGCCGCGAGCAGCACTGCGCTCGACAGCACGCGCAGGGTTCGCAGATGACGAGGGCTCATGGTCGGTTCCTTGTGGTCGTTGGCTTGTCCGCGCCGCGGGCCCGGCCGAGGCCGGCCGGTCCGTGTCGTGCGGTTTCAGACGAGGGTGGTGGTCACCTCGATGTTGCCGTGCACCGCCTTGGAGTAGGGGCAGATGCCATGCGCGGCTTCGATCAACTCCTGTGCGACCGCGCGGTCGACGCCGGGGACGCTGACGTCGAGACGGGCGCGAAGGAAAAAGGCGCCGCCGGCATTGTTGAGGTCGATCGCGGTGTCGACCGATGGCTCGCTCGGCAGCTTGACCTTGCGCTGGGTGGCCGCGAGGCCGATCGCGCCGAGGTAGCAAGCCGACCAGGCGGCGGCGAACAGGTTTTCAGCGGCCGGATGCGGCTGGGCCAGCTTGATGTCGAGCGAGCCGTCGGCCGAGTGCGCGGCACCGTCGGCGCCTGATGTGACGTGGGTCTTGCCGGTGAAGAGAAGCTTGGCAGCGGAGGTCATGATCGTATCCCTTTGGCAGAATTTAATCGTATCCGATCTAGTCGGATGCGTGTTGAATAATCCTGCAGGGCCCGGCGGTCAAGCTCTTCCGATTTAATCGGATGCGATTTATATAGGTCGACAGATCACGAATTGCGGAGGTTCCTGTGGCCCGTTCCCCCAAAACTGCCGACAAGGGGCGAAATCTCTCGAATTTCCTGTGCTTTGCAGTCTACTCGGCCAATCTCGCCTTCGGCCGGGCCTACAAGCCCCTGCTGGACAAGGTCGGGCTGACCTACACCCAGTACATCGCCCTGGTGGCGCTGTCGGACGAGGACGAGCAGACCGTCAGTGCGCTCGGCGAGAAGCTGTTCCTGGAATCCAACACGCTGACGCCGATCCTGAAGAAGCTCGAGCAGACGGGCTATCTCAAGCGCCACCGCGATCCCGCCGACGAGCGGCAGGTGCGAATTAGCCTGACGCCGGCAGGGCGCAAGCTGATCGAGCAGGATCTCGGTGAGTCCTTGCGCGAGGCGAGCGGTCTCGGCGACGAGTTTCCGGTTGTGCAGAAGACCGTCAGCCGTCTGCGCGACAACCTGCTGCGCAACACGCAAGCGGGCGACGAGAAGAAGCGCTGATCACCACGCGCGTTCGGAGGCAACGACTGCCTCCGACGCGTGGATGGGCGAGGGGACGTGGCGACCTAGCAGACTGCGCGCGGAATCATCCACGTCGAAAAGGTCTGCCAGTTCCCGTCGTCGCGCCGACGCTGATAGGCGACGAAGTCGGCGCCTTCGCCGTGCACGAGTTCATAGCGATAAGTCTTGACGGATGCAGCGTTGGACTTGGTCATGGAAAGTCTCCATCTGATATGAACTTTCCATTGAGTTAGGTGCAGTGCAACAAAGCGCCAGTGGGAGGATGACGATCATCTCATCACGTTGCGGAGAGGCCTTGCGCTGCGCTCAGACTAGGTTTCGGGCCGGACCAGCTTGATGTCACGGTCGGCGGCCCAGCCGGCGATGTCCTCGCGCTTCAGCGCGGTCGCCATCAGATCCGGAAACTGGTCTGGCGTGCAGGCAAAGACGGGAATGCCGAGGCCCGCGACCTTTGCCGACAGCACGGGGTCGTAGGAGGGACGGCCGGTGTCCGTGAGGGCCAGCAGCACGATCACGTTGATCCCGCGCGTCGCGAGCCGGGCCAGCCGGTCCACCAGCGCATCGGCATTGCCGCCTTCGTAGAGATCGGTGATCAGGATCAGATGCGCCTTGGAGGGCCGCTCGATCCGCTCCTCGCAATAGGCAACTGCGCTGTTGATGTCGGTGCCGCCGCCGAGCTGGACGCCGAACAGCACCTCGACGGGGTCGGCGAGCTCCTCGGTGAGGTCGACAATCGCAGTGTCGAAGCAGACGAGCTTGGTCGCGACCACCGGCAGCGAGGCCATGACCGCCGCGAAGATCGAGGCGTAGACGACGGAGGTTGCCATCGATCCCGATTGGTCGACGCACAGGATCACCTCGTCGAGATCGACGATGCGGCGCTGCTGGCGCAGGAAGCCGATCAACCGCTCGGGCACCACGGTGCGATGCTCCGGCTGGTAATGGCGCAGATTGGCCTTGATGGTGCGCGGCCAGTCGATGTCGGCAAAGCGCGGACGATTGGTGCGCAGTGAGCGGTTCAGCGCGCCGCGGACCGCGTCTGCCGTGCGCCGCTCGAGCCGCTCCATCAGTTCGGCCACGACCTTGGCAATCACGATCCGTGCGGTGTCCTTGGTCTTCTCCGGCATCACGCCGCGCAGCGCGACAAGATCGGCGATCAGGTTCACGTCGGCTTCGACGGTCGCAAGGAATTCGGGCTCGAGCAGCATCTGCCGCAATCCCTTGCGCTCGAAGGCGTCCTTCTGAATCACCTGCACGACGGGGGCAGAAAAGAACTCCCTGATGTCGCCGAGCCATTTCGCAACGCGCGGCGCCGAGCCGCCGAGCCCGCCGCGGCCCTTCTTGGGCGCTTCGTCGCCGTTGCCGTAGAGCGCCGTCAGGGCCTCGGACATGCGGCGGTCGCTGTCGGACAGCGATGCACCGGCTCCGCCGTCTTCGGCATCGACACCAAGGGCCAGCGTCCAGCGGCGGTTGCGCTCGTCAGTCTCGCTCATCGCGCGGCTCCCGCATTGAGCAGCGCGAGCACGCGCGCCTGGTGTTCCGGCCAGATCGCGGCTGCATCTGCGATCAGCCGGTATCCCTTCGCGCCGGTGCTGCGCGCGAACAGCGCATCCATCAATCGCCTGCGCTCGTGCCGGTCCAGCGCCGAGAACACGCGACGGAACAGCGGCAGGCTGCCGGTAAAGGCCTCGTCGTCGAGCGACAGCAGCCAGGCATCGACTGCGCCGCGCAAAGCAGCGTCATGGACAAGCCGCTGGCCTGCGCCCTCGAAGAAGCCTTCGAAGAACCCCGCGGCCTCGGCGACCGGCGTACCAGGCGACAGCATTCGCGCCAGCAGATCGGCGGTGTGATCGGCGGCCAGCAGCTCGGCCTCGTAAAGCAGACGCGCGGCCGTGCCGGCGATCAGCCGTGTGGTCTGGTCGTCGTGCAGCAGGGCCGTCAGCGCCTCGCGCCATTTGGCGACGATGTCAGCCTCGAGCTGAGCGAGCTGGATCGCGGCATCGGCAGCGAGGATCGCCCCGCGCAGCTTGGCTGCTGCCGGCACATCCAGGTTGCGCGCGGCATAGGGCAAAGCGAGTGCGGCCTGCACCACGATCCGCGGCATGAGGGCAGCCAGATGCTCGACGGTGCCGGCACGTGCTTCGCCATAGCGCAGGATGTCGGCCATCGGCGGCAGCGCTTCGAGCAGTGACAGGCCGTCACTGGTGAGAGCCGCCTTGGTCTCGAGCGAGGCGATGCCGGTCTCGGTGGCGCGCGGCAGATCGGCGATCATGGCATTGCGCACGAGGCCCGCCAGCGCGCCGAGCTCCGTCTCCTTGCCCATCGCCTCGATCAGGCGGCCGGCGGCGGCTTCCGCGATAGTCGAGCCGTAGAGCAGGTTCTCGACCAGCCGCACCGCGAATTCCGGCTCCCAGCGCAGCTGCCAGTTCTCGCGGAACGTCCCCCGGCTGCGGCCCGCGTCGGTCAACCGGCCCCAGGGCACGTCGAGCGCATTGAGCCGGTGCAGGAGCGTAGAGCGCATCAGCCCGCTCTCGCTGCGCAGATCGAGCGTCAGCGGCCGCTCCAGCGCTTCCGGCTTCAGTCGCGTCGCCTTCTGCTGGCGCTGGAGATCTTCCAGCAGCGGCGCCAGCGGCGTCGCCGACGGGATCGAGCCGACACCCGCACCGACCAGCAGTTCGGCGGCGACATCGTTCCACATCGCGCGCTCGCCGTTGCACAGGCAGGCGATCGCCGCCTCGCGCAGCTCCTCGAAGCCGGGCGAGGGCCGTTCGCGCAGTGCCGCGAGCGCGATGCCGAGACGCTGCGCCTCGATCACCGAGGCGGTCGAGACGAAATGACCGCGCTCGCGCAGCACGCGCGTCACCTTGGCAAGCCAGAGCGCGATGCGGTCACCATCACGCGTCTCCCACAGATGCGCACACCAGCCGGGCGCGACCACGCCCGCGCCGTAGCCGCTGGCGCGCGCCAGGCGCGGCGCCGTCCATGGCGCCCAGGTCGCCTTGATCTTCGTCTTCGGCCGGCCCTTGAGCAGCTCGCGGTCGGCCGCAAGGCTGCGACGCTCGATGAGCGCCGGCACGTGCCAGGCGCCGCAGACGACGGCGACAGCACCTTCGCAATCCTTCGCCGCCTTGGCGATCTCGATCCGCATATGGGCTTCGCGCGCGGCCTCCCGGGCGGACAGCAGCTTCGTCTCGGCGCGCAATGCCGTCATCGCATCCGCGACGGCCGCGAAGACGGGGACCGAGGCGGGATTTTCCTCGATGACGTCGGACCACCAGGACTCGCCGTCGTCATAGCCGGCTGCGGTTGCGAGCGCCCCGATCGGGTCGTAGCTGATGGGATCGTCTTCGGCCTTCGTCGCGGTCTCCTCCGCGATTTCGCTCGCCGCGACGCCTAGCCGGTCGGACGCCGGCAGGTCGATGAACCGCAGTGCTGCGCCGTGACGAACCGCCCAGCGCGCGGCCTGATATTCCGGCGAATACTCCGCAAAGGGAAAGAAGCTGGCATTGGCCGGATTGTCCTCGGCATAGGTCAGCAGCGCCACCGGCGTCACCATCTCGGGATCGGCGAGCATGGGCAGCAGTTCGGAGGCATCCGACGGCCCTTCGATCAGCACCGCGACCGGGTTCAGCGCATCGAGCGCCTCGACCAGCCGCCGCGCCGATCCCGGCCCGTGGTGCCGGATGCCGAACAGATGAATGTCGGCGGCCATGGCGTCAGATCAGATCGGTGAGGGAAGCATAATAGCCTTCGAAGCCGCGCTTCTTCTTCAGCACGGTCTCCAAATATTCGCCGAGCACGGCGGTGTCCTGCACGGGGTCCTTGATCACCGCGCCGATCATGTTGCTGGCGAGCGTCTCCGGCGTCAGCTTGCCGTCGTTGAAGAAGGTCGCCTGGCTGATGCCACCGACCATCACCGCGATGGCCTCGGCGGTCGACAGACCGCCGGACGGAGATTTCAGCGCGACCTTTCCGTCCTCGGTCGAGCCGGAGCGCAGCTCGCGGAAGATCGCGACCACCCGCGCCACCTCGTCGGCGACGTTCTTCGGCGCCGGCAGATCGAGATTCTGCGCCATCTCGCCGACGCGCTTGACCACGATCGACACTTCTTCGGCGGCGCTGTCGGGCAGCGGCAGCACGACGACGTTGAAGCGGCGCTTGAGCGCGGATGACAGTTCGTTGACGCCCTTGTCGCGATTGTTGGCGGTCGCAATGATGTTGAAGCCGCGCTGCGCATAGACCGCGGTATTGAGCTCCGGGATCGGCATCATCTTTTCGGACAGCACGGTGATCAGCGTATCCTGCACGTCGCTGCCCATCCGCGTCAGCTCCTCGAACCGGCAAAGCTTGCCGCCTTCCATCGCACGCATCAGGGGTGTCGCAACCAGCGCCTCGCGGCTCGGGCCGTGGGCGAGCAATTGCGCGTAGTTCCAGCCGTAGCGGATCTGGTTCTCGTCTGTCCCGGCGGTGCACTGGATGACGAGCGTGGAGTCGCCGGTAATGCCGGCGGCAAGATGCTCGGACACCCATGACTTGGCGGTGCCGGGCACGCCGAGCAGGAGGAGCGCGCGATCGGTCGCGAGTGTCGCCACGGCGGTCTCGATCAATCGCCTGTCACCGACATATTTGGGCGTGATCGCCGTGCCGTCGGCCGCCTTGCCGCCCATCAGATAGGTCACGACCTGACGCGGCGTGAGCGCCCAGCCCGGCGGGCGGTGTCCGTCGCCGGCAGCGAGCGCTTTCAGCTCGGACGCAAAGTTGTCCTCGGCGGGCAACCGCAGTTTCTCGCTCATGGCTTCTCTCCCTTGTCGTCCAACGCGGCGTTGAGCCGCAGCATGTCGAGGCGCGGATCGCCTTGCAGCAGGCCCGCGCTGGTCAGGCCCTGCAAAGCCAGCCGTGCCGCCGTTTGCGTGGCGAGCAGGCCCAGTGCATGCAATTCCGCGGCGTAGTCGGAGGGCTTTGCATCGTCGCGCCGAAGCTCGGCCAGCAGCTTGGTGCCGGCAGGCGCCGACAGCGGATCGTCGAGGCGCGCGGCCGGCCCGGCGATCAGTTGCGCCATCTCGAAGCCGATGCCGTGCGCGCGCAAACCCGCGGCGGCAAACCTCGTGCGTTCGGCGGGCGCAAGCCGCGGTGCGAGCGCCACGATGAGACCGGTCGCATCATGCTCGCTGATGATCCCGGCTGCCTGCGCAAGCTGCGCATCGGTCCCGGTCTCGGAAATCAGCCTGATCAGCCCCGCATCGGCCGCTGGATCCACGTTCCAGTCCCAGGCCGCGATCAGGTCCTGTGGGGCAAGGCCGAGTGCGCTCGCGAACGACGTCAGGTCGGTGCCGTCGAGCAGGGCTTTCCGCCGTTGCCATTGTGCCGGCGTCTTCGGCGTTTCGATCTGGACCACGCGGGAGCGGCGCAGCAATCCTTTCGTCTTCACCGAGAAGAAGCCGGCGAGCTCCGCGATGTCCTCGCCGGCGGCGGGACCGCGGCCGAGGCGCGCGAGCATCGATGTTGCGAGCGCCTTGACCTTCGGTGCGCGGTCGTTCGCTATCAGACTTTCGAGAAAGGCGACATCGTCGCTGGACAGTCGCTCCGAAAGGAGGGATAGCAGGCGCAGCCGCGCATCGGCGTTCTCGCCGCCGAACTTTGCTTCGAGCAGCGCGCGAGCCGCCGATGGATCGCGCCGCCTCAGCCCGATCAACGCGGCCTTGCGCGCAGCCGGCCAGAAATCATCCCAATTGCCTTGGGTGAGCTGATCGCTGCTCTGCCGCGGCGTCAGCTCGCCGGCTGCGGCGAACGCGGCCCAATCGCGCCAGGCGGCATAGACGTCGGGCGCATCTTCGTCGCTCGCATCCGGCATCCAGTCGGCAGGATGTGTGGTCCAGCCGCGCGCGGCGAGGAAGTGGACAAGCTCGGCTCTGGAAGCCGCGTCCTTGCCCGCCGCAAGGATCCGGCGAACCAGCGGCCGCAATGTCTCCGGCACGATCGGCAGCGCGAGCGCGGGAATGTCGGGCAGCACGCGCAGCGCGGATGGCGGCTCGGTCATCACGGTCGCGTCGAGAAATTGGCTCGATAAAGCGAGCAGCCGCAGCTCGGCCTCGACGGGATCGTCGCCAAGCTCGGCGCGCCAGAACGAGGCGGCGGAGGCAGCGGCCGCGCCCATGGTCCAGCGCGTCACGACCGCGCCCATCGCATCGAAGATCGCTTCGGGCTTGATCGCGTCGGGCTCGATGATTTCAGTCATGGCCGGCTATCCTGCCCCAAGGGGTCTGCGCGGCGAGGATGGTGAGGCGGCTGCCCGACCAGATCGCGGCGGCGCCCATCACCTCCGTGCCGGCCAGCAGGCCCTCCACGCTGCCGGCGATGGGCAGCGTGGCCGTGTCATCGGCCGCGCGCCACCATGCGTGCCCGGCGTCATCGCGTGCGATCCGTCCCCGCGGCAGCAGCAGCGGAACGTCGATCGTCCAGGGCTCTGTCAGCAGGGGGCGCGTCAACGCATCGGAGATTGGCCCATCCGGCGCAGGCCATTCGTCGGTCAGCGTCTCGTCGGCGGGGTCGCGCCGCACGAGCAGGGCGCGCAGCGGCTGCTGCGACGGATAGAAAACGAGCTCGGCCTGAAAGCGCTCGCCGGGCGTGAACACCGAGCCGCGCCGTCCGGCACTTGCGGGGAAGAAGTCGAGCAGCATCGCAAAGCGCGGACCGTGTGCGGTGAGCTTGAGCAGCCAGGTCGTTTGCGAGACCAGGCCGTCGCGCCGCGTCTGCACTTGCTCGGCCAGCACTTCCCAATGTCCATTCACGCGCGGCGCCTGCGGATCGGCGAGGACTGTCTCGCGCGTCTCGGACGTGGCGACGGCGCGCCGGATCTCGGCGTCGCGCGGCGTCGCGCGAAAGGCGCGCGCCAGCAGAACCAGCTTGCCGAGCTCCACGACTGCGCCGCGCGGGCGGTCGCCTGCGGCGAGCGCGAGCAGACGGGCCGGCAATTCGTCGATGCGTCCTGCCAGCACCGCGGCCTTGCCGTCGACCAGCCGCGCGGCGATGCGTCGGCATCGCGCGGTCGCATCGTCGATGAAGCCGGACAAGCCGAGGCGGAGCTGATCGCCGATCCATTGCTCGAGCGCGTCAAGCGCATCGAGGATGGCGCGCTCGGTCTCCTCGTTGCGCTTGGCAGCCTGCGCCTCGCGGCGTGCGGCGTCCTTCGGATCCTCGATGGCTTCGGGCTCGGTGGCGCGCGCGGCGCGCAGATCCTTCTCGCCGGCCGGTGCGGCGGGGCTTGCCGGTTTGCCGGCGGATGTGCCGCGCCGGCGACCGAGCCAATCGCTGACCCAGGGGGGCGTCTCGGCGGGCGCAAACGGCACGATCGATTCCGCGTTGAGCCACAACAGGCCGAGCACGTGCTTGCAGGGGAATTTGCGCGACGGGCAGGTGCACTTGTTGCCGAGGTCGCGCAGGTCCGCCATCACCCGGTAAGGGTTCGCGCCGGAGCCCGCGCATTCGCCCCAGATCAGCGCGCCATCCTCGCTGCCGCCGACGCCGGACCATTTCGCGGGCTTGGCGAGCCCGGCGGCCGCCTTGAGCGAGGATTGATCGGTAGCGAGTTGCTCGACCGCCTTCAGATCAATCGCCACGCCGGCTTCCTAATTCGAATCCAGGGCGGCCAGTATATCGGGGCAGGATGAAAGCTCAATGTCGCCGCGCGCAGCCGATCGGCTGCACGCGGAGATCATCATGCCGGTCCAGCCTGCGGCGACGCCAGCCCCAGCTCCTTGCGCAGCTTCTTCGAAAGCTTCGCCACGATCAGTGCATGCGCCTGCGCGAGATAGGCCGTGAGCTCGGCGTCCGGCAGTGCGTTGTTGCCGACGAGCTGCACCCATTTGGCGCGCGCGAGATACGGCGCGGGTCGCGCCAGGCCGTGCTCGATCAGCATTCCATAGGCCATGTCCGAGACCTTGAACATGTAGCCGCCGCTTTCGGCCGTATAGCCGCCGCTGAGCGCGAACATCTTGCCGCCGACCTTGAACACCGAGGTGCCCTCCCACTGCACCACCTTGGTGGCAGCGGGCAGGCGCAGGCAGCGTGCTTCAAATGTCTTGGGTGTCATGCGATCGCACCCGAGGCGCAGGCCGAACCTTTGTGGCAGCATGCGCGCTCCAACCAGGGATGAATGGCCATGTCGCGCGTTTCGATCAAGACCAGAGACGATTTGCCGGAGGCGCTGAGACCGCTGTGGGACAAGATGACCACCTATGGTGCGTTCGAGAACCAGGCCGGTGTCATGGCGCACCGCCTGCCGATCTTCAAGCACATGTGGTCGCTGCTGGTCGATCTCGCCCAGGACGGCAATTTGTCGAAGCGCCATCTCGAGCTCGCGCTGGTCACGGTCTCCTTGCTCAACAAATGCAACTATTGCGTTTCCCATCATGCGCCAAAGCTGGCGGTGCAGGGCGTGTCGGAGGAGGGTGCCGCGCGTCTCGTCGACTACAAGGATCATCCCGAGCTCGATGAGCTCGACAAGCTCGTGGTCGAATATTCCATTGCCGTCACCAACAACTGGAACAAGACGCGCGACGAGATCTTTGCCCGCCTCGGCGCGCACTTCTCGGAGGCCCAGATCGTCGAGCTGACCTGGCGCATCGCGCTGTGCGGGGCCTTCAACCGCTTCAACGACATCCTGCAGCTCGAGGTTGAGCAGGCCCACAGCGAAGCCGCCGAGTAACGGCGTCCTGCAGAGGCCGGTCCCCGCCGGGACCGCGGGGCAAAATAGGTAAATGTAGCGGCGAGCCCGCCTGCGGCCATCCTTCGAGACGCCCGCCTTTGGCGGGCCCTCAGGATGAGGACGGAGTGTGCGGCAGCCATTTCACCGAGCAAATCTGCCAATCAGCCTCATCCTGAGAAGGCCGCGCAGCGGTCGTCTCGAAGGACGAGGCGCTCGCTCCGGCCCCCGCCAAGTCCGTATGCGATTGACCTGCCCGGGACCGGGAGGCCCGATCACAGACTTGTGGGTTGCGCTGGGACTATCGCAAACTATATCGTAAGATATGTTTTACAGAGGAGCTTACGATATGCACCACGGACGAGACCACAAAGACTTCCATTTCGGGCACTTTGCCCATTTTGCGATGGGCCGGCACGGCGGCGGACGGCGCTTCGGCCGCGGCGGACACGGCTTCTTCGGGCGCGGCCCGGGCGGCGATTTCCCCGGCGCGCGGCGGCTGTCGTCGCAGGATCTCCAGCTGGTGATCCTGGCGCTGCTCGCCGAAAAGCCGGCGCACGGCTACGAGCTGATCAAGATCATCGAGGAGCGCTCCGACGGATTCTACACGCCGAGCCCCGGCGTGATCTATCCGGCGCTGACCTATCTCGAAGAGGTCGGCCAGGCGCGCGTCGAGCAGGATGGCGGCAGGAAGCTCTACAGCATCACGCCCGAGGGCGAGGCGCATCTTGCCGAGCACCGCGCCACCGCCGATGCGATCCTGCAGGCGCTGTCGCGGATCGGCCGCCGCATGGACGAGGTGCGCGAGGCCTTCGCCGGCGTCAGCGATCTCGATGCGGATGCTTCGGACGAGCTGCACCGTGCCCGCCACAACCTCAAGCGCGCGCTGCGCTCCAGGCACGGCGGCGACTCCGCCGAAGCGCGCCGCATCGCTGCGATCCTGGATCGCGCTGCCGCGGAAATCCTCGGCAAGTGACGGAGGGCGCAACGCATGAATGATCGGCCTCATAGTCCGATCCAGGATTCCCGCGTCAACGCCGTGATCGCGCGCCTGCAAGGCGCGCGGCAGCGGCCGGCTGGGCCGCGCGGCAGCTTCGACAGCCGCGATCCCCACGCTTATGCCGAGCAGGGATTCTCGATCCATCCCGAGCAGGGCGAGTTGATCTATCTGCTCTGCCGCGGCCTGCGCGCCACGCGTGTCGCCGAATTCGCGACCTCGGTCGGCATGTCCACGCTCTATTTCGCGGCGGCGCTGCGCGACAATGGCGGCGGCACCGTGATCGGCTCGGAGATCGTGCCGGCCAAGGTCGAGACCGCCAAACGCAATCTTGCCGAAGCCGGCCTTGCCGACTACGCCGAGATCCGCGAGGGCGACGCCCGGCAGACGTTGCGCGATCTCGGCGGTCCCGTCGACTTCATCCTGATCGACGGCTGGCCGCGCGAGCAGGGGCCTTCGCTGGCGCGCGAGGTGATCGAGATCGTCGCCCCGCAATTGCTGGTTGGCGGCTACGTCATGAACGACAACGCCGAGCCCGACTATCTCGCCTTCATCCGCGATCCCCAAAACGGCTTCGTCTCGATGACGCTGCCGATCAAGCGCGGCACCGAGCTCAGCCTCAAGGTCAGGTGAGAGAGTCCCTGGCGCGATAGGCGTCGGGTACGACGAACACCTCGTCGGCGCGGCCATAGCCGCCGTCGCCGACTTCCTCGATCAGCACCATCGTGTGTGGCCGTGCGGCTTCGCCAAAATAGTGGACGAACAGCCCGGTGATACTATGCACGATCTCCTCCTTCTGCGCCCGCGACAGCGCGCCTTGCGGGACCTTGATGTTGGCGAATGGCATGGTGGTTCTCTCCGTGTGATGCGTCAGACCACGCCGCCATTGGCGCGGATGATCTGGCCGTTGATCCAGCCGCTCTCGCTGCCGGCGAGGAAGGCGACGATGCCGGCGATGTCGCCGGGCTGGCCGAGCCGGCCGAACGGGTTCATGGCGGCAATGGCGCGCACCTGCTGCTCGCTCTTGCCTTCGAGGAACAGCCGGGTCTCGACCGGCCCGGGTGCGACCGCATTGACGGTGATGCTCCGGCTGCCGAGCTCCTTCGCGAGGATATGGGTCATGGCTTCGATCGCGGCCTTGGTCGCGGCGTAGACGCCGTAGCCGGGCTGATAGAGTCCGATCACGCTGGACGAGAAGCTGACGATGCGGCCGCCGTCGCGCAGGCGACGCGCCGCTTCGCGCAACGACCGGAACACGCTGTCGAGGTTGATCGACGTCTGCCGCGCGAACGCTTCATCGGTCACCTCAGCGAGCGGTGCGAGCTCCATCACGCCGGCATTGTTGACGAGGATGTCGACCCCGCCGAAGGCGCGCTCGGCCGCATCGAACAGCCGGGCCGGGGTCGCGGGATCGGCAAGGTCGGCCTGCATCGCGATGGCGTGTCCGCCGGCGGTCTCGATCTCGGCCACGAGCGCCTCGGCGGCGTCGCGGCCGCTGGCATAGTTGATCACAACCGCGATTCCGTCCTGCGCCAGCCGGCGGGTGATGGCGGCGCCAATGCCACGGGAACCACCGGTTACGATGGCGGCGCGCTGGGATTGGGTGGTCATGGCGGGGTCTCCTTGGTGTTGACGACCCCAGACATAGCTGATCGCCATGTCCGGATAATCGGTCAAGTCTTGCCATCACTTGTCGGTTATGCTGAACAATCGGCCATGGACCGTTTTGACGCCATGCGCCTGTTCGTCCGCCTCGTGGAGCGGCGGAGCTTTACGGCCGCGGCGGCCGACCTCGGCATTCCCCGCTCGACCGCCAGCGAGGTCCTGCGCGGCCTCGAGACCCATCTCGGGGCGCGGCTGCTGGAGCGGACCACGCGGCATGTCACGGCAACGCTCGACGGCGAGGATTATTATCGCCGCTGCGTCGCCATCCTTGCCGAGGTCGAGGAAGCGGAAGCCTCGATGCGCGATGCACGCCCGCGCGGCCTTTTGCGCATCGACGCGCATCCCTTGCTGACCCGCACCTTCATCCTGCCGCATCTGCCAAAATTCCTCGCGCGCTATCCCGAACTCGATTTGCAGATCGGGCAGGGCGACCGCCTGGTCGATCTGGTGCGCGAGGGCATCGACTGCGTGATCCGGTCGGGCGAGCCGGAAGACAGCGGCATGATCCTTCGCCGACTCGGCACCATCGCGGAGATCACGGTGGCGAGCCCCGCTTATCTCGCAAGGCACGGCATGCCGGCGACGCCGGATGCGCTCGACGGCCACCAGATGGTGGCCTTCGTCTCCTCGCGAACCGGCGATCTGCTGCCGCTGGAATTTTCCGTCGCAGGCAAGCTGCGCCACATCGTGCTGCCGAGCCGCCTGCGTGTGAACAATTCCGACACCATGGCCGATCTCGCCCGGCTCGGCTTCGGCCTCGTGCAGGCGCCGCGCTATCGCTTTGCCGACGATCTCGCCAGCGGCGCACTGGTCGAAGTCCTGGCCGACCACCCGCCGTCGCCGACGCCGCTCTCGGCGCTCTATCCGCAAAACCGCCAGCTCGCGCTGCGCCTGCGCGTCTTCCTCGATTGGGTCGCAGGAATTTTTGCCGAGGCGAAGCTCTCGTAGCCCGGATGGAGTGCAGCGCAATCCGGGACCGCTATGTCGGACGGCGAGAATCCCGGATTACGCTGCGCTCCATCCGGGCTACGATGCTGCCTGCCTCACGCTCCGTCATTGCGAGGAGCTCTTGCGACGAAGCAATCCAGAACTTCCGCGAAGAGATTCTGGATTGCTTCGCTGCGCTCGCAATGACGAGAATGATGCAGTCGCACCCCTCTTTGTGAGTTGTACCTGCGCCGCAGACCGCTACCATGCGCGCGCTCCCGGAACACGGGAGCCAGCATCGACAGGGAGGCGACATGAGCGGGCAGGAACGGAAAGTCAAAGCATCGGACCTGTTCGTCGCGGCGCTGGAGAACGAAGGCGTTGACCGCATTTTCGGCGTGCCCGGCGAGGAAAACCTCGATCTCGTGGAATCGCTGCGCAACTCCCGGATCGAGCTGGTCCTGACCCGTCACGAGCAGGCCGCCGCCTTCATGGCGGCGACACACGGGAGGCTGACCGGCAAGCCGGGCGTCTGCCTGTCGACGCTCGGTCCCGGCGCGCTCAATCTGTCCACCGGCGCTGCCTATGCGCATCTCGGCGCGATGCCGATGATCCTGATCACCGGGCAGAAGGCAATCATGAGCAGCCGGCAGGCGCGCTTTCAGATCGTGGACGTGGTTGCGACCATGAAGCCGCTGACGAAGCTGTCGCGGCAGATCGTCAGCGCCTCCAGCATCCCGACCGTGGTGCGCGATGCGTTTCGCGTGGCGATGGAGGAGCGGCCGGGTCCGGTGCATCTCGAACTGCCCGAGGACATCGCCGGCGACGAGGTGCCCGCCGTTCCCGTGATCCCGATCCATCCGATCGAAATCCCGGTCGCCCATCGCGCCGCGCTCGACCGCGCCGCCGAGATGATTTTGGCCGCACGGCGCCCGCTGGTGATGATGGGCGCGGCAACGAGCCGGCCGCGTTCGACGCACGGGATCGCGAGCTTCGTTCGGCGCACCGGCATTCCGTTCTTCACCACGCAAATGGGCAAGGGGACCGTGCCCGGCGGCACCAATCTCTATATGGGCACCGCCGCGCTGTCCGAGCGCGACTATGTCCATGATGCGATCGACGCCGCCGATCTGATCGTGGCGATCGGTCACGACCCGATCGAGAAGCCGCCCTTCATCATGGGACCGTCGGGGCCGAAGGTCATTCACGTCAGCTACACCTCGGCCAGCGTCGAGCAGGTCTATTTCCCCGACGCCGAGGTCCTCGGCGACGTCGGCCCGAGCCTGGAGCTGCTCGCCGACCGCCTTGAAGGCAAGCTGCCGCAGGCTGCGGCGCTGTTGCCGCTGCGCGAAGAAATTCTCGGCCACATCGCCGACCGCGCCACCGAGGCGCGCTGGCCGCCGACGCCGCAGCGCATCGTGCACGACATCCGCCAGGTGATCCCGGAGAACGGCATCGTCGCGCTCGACAACGGCATGTACAAGATCTGGTTCGCGCGGAATTACCGCACCCGCGTCGCCAACACGCTGCTGCTCGACAATGCGCTCGCAACCATGGGCGCCGGCCTGCCGTCGGCGATGATGGCCGCGATGCTCTATCCCGACCGCCGCGTGCTCGCGGTCGCCGGCGACGGTGGCTTCATGATGAACAGCCAGGAGATGGAAACTGCCGTCCGCCTCAAGCTCAACCTGGTCGTGCTGGTGCTGGAGGACAACGCCTACGGCATGATCCGCTGGAAGCAGGCCGTCGACCATTTTGCGGATTTCGGCATGACGTTTGGCAATCCCGATTTCGTCATGTACGCGAATGCCTACGGGGCGAAGGGACATCGCATCGAGAGCATCGACCGTTTTGCGCCGACGCTCGATGCGGCATTTGGGGAGGGCGGCGTGCATCTGGTCTCGATCCCGATCGACTATTCGGAGAACGTGCGGGTGCTCGTGGACGAGCTGCGCGTGCGGCAGAAATAGGAGAGGCGGAGCAATTGGAATCGGTGCTCGGATGAATCAACGCCTTACAGCCATCCTGCCCTGCAACGATCTGGATGCTGCCCAAAGGTTCTTTGAGCGGCTCGGCTTCAAGGTCGATGGTGGTCCGGACGACTACCGCATGATGAGTGACGGTCGCGGTGGCGACATTC
Organism: Bradyrhizobium sp. KB893862 SZCCT0404; assembly: GCF_018130885.1. NCBI lineage: Bacteria > Pseudomonadati > Pseudomonadota > Alphaproteobacteria > Hyphomicrobiales > Nitrobacteraceae > Bradyrhizobium > Bradyrhizobium sp. KB893862 SZCCT0404. The sequence continues at coordinate 301,260 of NZ_JAFCLT010000004.1, read as the reverse complement.
ATCTCCAGGCGGCGGTGGACGGCTGGCTGGTGCCGGGCCGAAACCCGTTCGGGCTATACCTCTACCGCGAAAACGTCGATGAGCTTGCGACGGCGTTTGCGGGGGAGATGATCGAACCCGAAGGGCCGACAGACAAGCCCTGGGGTATGTACGAATTCGCGCTCAATGGGCCGGACGAGACACTTGTCAGGATCGGTTGGCCGACGCGCCTCAGACCTGTTTCGGGCTGATCTTCCGTTCTTGGTCTTACCTCGTCCCGAGGAGGCCGCGCTGCGGGCGTCTCGAAGCATGTGCCGCAACGGGACTGTCACCAGGAATGTCGTAATCCGCCTGATTTGACGGCAGGCGAATACCTGCCATTCCTTGATATATATCGTGTTACGATATATTTGGGGCGCGAAGAATCCTCCCGAAAGAGCAGTCCATGCGCCAGACCCCCGATATCACCGGCGGCCTTCCACGGCCTCGCGGCAAGCCCGGAGATTTCACCGCCGACCGCCGGGTGCTGGTCCTGATCGGCATGGCGCTGCTGGTCGGCAGCCTCGGCGCCGGCGCTGCCTGGGTGCTGTTGAAGCTGATTGCGCTCGTCACCAATCTGGTCTGGTTCGGCCATTTCGGCACCGAGAACGTCTCGCTGGCGAACGCGCATCGTGGCGTCTGGATGGTGCTGGCGCCGGCCCTCGGCGGCCTGGTAATCGGGCTAATGGCGCGGTTCGGATCGGAGAAGATCCGGGGCCACGGCATCCCCGAGGCGATCGAGGCGATCCTGATCGGCGGCAGCCGGATGCAGCCGAAGGTCGCGATCCTCAAGCCGCTGTCTTCGGCGGTGTCGATCGGCAGCGGCGGACCGTTCGGCGCCGAAGGGCCGATCATCATGACCGGCGGCGCGATCGGCTCGATCTTCGCCCAGTGCTTCCACCTCAGCGCCGCCGAACGCAAGACCCTGCTGGTCGCGGGCGCGGCGGCCGGCATGACTGCGATCTTCGGCACGCCGATCGCTGCCGTCCTGCTTGCGGTCGAGCTGCTGCTGTTCGAATGGAAGCCGCGCAGCTTCCTGCCCGTGGTGACGGGCGCGGTGGTCTCGGCCGCGTGGCGCCCGCTGCTGTTCGGGACGGGGCCGTTGTTTCCGTTCACGGAGCAGCCGCACCTGCCCTGGTGGGGGCTCGCGGCTGCGATCGGCGTCGGCATCGTCGCCGGCCTGCAATCCGGCCTGATGACGCGGTTGCTCTACGCGATCGAAGATTTGTTCGACCATCTGCCGGTGCACTGGATGTGGTGGCCGATGCTCGGCGGCCTCGTCGTCGGCCTCGGTGGCCTCCTCGATCCGCGTGCGCTCGGCGTGGGCTACGACGTCATCGCCGATTTGCTGTCGGGCCAGATGGTGCGCGACGAGGCGATCCGGCTGCTGCTGGTGAAGTCCGCGGTCTGGGTGATCGCGCTGGGCTCGGGCACGTCGGGAGGCGTGCTGGCGCCGCTGCTCATCCTCGGCGGCACCGCCGGCTGGATGGAGGGACTGGTGCTGCCCGGTGGCGCATCGTTCTGGGCGCTGGTCGGCATGGCCGCGATGATGGGCGGCACCATGCGCTCGCCGCTCACCGGCGTGATGTTCGCGATCGAGCTGACCGGCAACATCGATATGCTGCTGCCACTGCTGGCGGCGACCGGTGCGGCCCACGCCGTCACGGTGCTGCTGCTGAAGCGCTCGATCCTGACCGAGAAGATCGCGCGCCGCGGCCAACACATCACGCGCGAATACGCGATCGACCCGTTCGAGCTGCTTCGCGCCGCGGACGTGATGGTGACGAATGTCGACACGCTCCCGGCCGATATGCCCGTCGACGAAGCGGTCGCCTTCTTCACGTCGGATCGGCGCCGTCATAAATCCTATCCGGTCATCGCTGCCGATGGGCGGCTCGCCGGCATGGTGACGCGCGCCGATGTATTGCGCTGGCGCACCGAGGGGGACCACCAGGCCGCGACGCTCGACGACGTCGTGTCGGACACCTCGGCCGTGGTGGCATATCCCGACGAGGTGCTGGGCCGCGTGGCCGACCTGATGGTCGCGTCCGATCTCGGCCGCCTGCCTGTGGTCGAGCGCGCCAGCCAGCGCGTGGTCGGCCTGATCGCGCGCAAGGATTTGCTCCGAATTCGCGCGGTCGTGAACGCACAGGAGCAGGATCGCAGTGCATATTTCCTGCGCGAAAAGGCGCTTGTACCGGAGGCGCGGATCGCGGAAGGTCAGCCCCTCTGAACTCAAGCACTGACAGGAATGAGCATGACACGTGTTCGCTGCGTTACCGAGATGGGCATGGGCGTCGACGTTCACGGCAGGGACGCGACCAAGGCGGCGAAACGCGCGGTATCCGATGCCATCAGGCATTCCAGCCTCGGCTTCTTCCGGATGATCGGCAAGACTGCGAACGACATGTTCGTCGACGTCACGATCGGCGTGCCCAACCCCGAGGCGGTGGACAAGGAAGCGGTCGCGAAGGAGCTGCCTTACGGCACCGTGACCGTGACCGCGGTTAGGGGCGGGCTGGAGATTCCCTCGGCCACGGAAGTGGCCAACGACCCCATCCTCATCGCCAACGCCGCCGTCATCGTCAGCTTCGACAAGGACTAGTCCGGTGTCCGACAGCGATGTGGCGCTGCTGGATCGTCCGATCTGGAGCGCGTTGACGACGAGCCAGAAGCACCTGGCCGAGGGCGGCCCGGTCGCGCTGCGCTATCCCGTGGACATGACGCCCTTTGCCGACATGGTCGACATGTCCACGGCAAGCTTTGCGGCGCTCGGCGATCTCATGTCGCCCTCGCAGGTCGCCGCGCTGTTCACGCCGGAGCCGGTCGACGTGCCCGCGGGCTTCAAGGTCGTTCTTGCCGACACGGGCGAGCAGATGATCGGCTCGCCCGCCGACAGTCCGCTCCGAGATGCAGAAATTGTCACGCTGGGAGCGGCCGACGTGCCCGCGATGATGGCGCTGACGGAGCTGACCAAGCCCGGGCCCTTTGCCGCGCGGACGCATCAGCTCGGCACGTTCCTCGGCATCCGTGCCGGCGGCGAGCTGGTCGCGATGACGGGCGAGCGGATGAAGCCCGGAAAATTCGTCGAGATGACGGCCGTCTGCGTGCATCCGGACTATCGCGGACGCGGCTATGCGCAGGCGCTGCTCGCGGCGGTCGCGCGCCGGATCGAGGCACGGGGCGAAATTCCGTTCCTGCACGTGTTCTCGCACAATTCGTCCGCGATCGCGCTGTACCAGCGGCAGGGCATGACGATCCGGCGCCGCCTGCATGTGACGGCGTTCATGAAGCAGGGGTAGGCTGCGCGGCGGGCTTCATATCCCCCGAATTCGCGCTATATCCATCCCAACCAAAATTTGGGGGAAACACATGGACGCCAGAACGACTGATTTTTCCGCCGCGCGGACGGCGATGCAACGCTACGTCGATCAGGAGATCATCCCGGGCGTATCCTGGGCGGTGCTGCGCGGGCGGGAGGTCGTCGACCAGCAATGCGTCGGCTTTGCCGATCGCGAGGCGAAGACGGCGCTCCGGCCCGACCATATCTTCCGCGCCTATTCGAACACCAAGATCTTCGTCACATGCTCGATCATGATGCTGGTCGAGGAGGGCCGCATCGGGCTCGATGACGCGATCGAGAAATTCCTGCCGCAGCTCGGCAATCGCAAGGTGCTCAAGCAGGGCGCGTCCAGCCTTGCCGATGTCGAGCCGGCGAAAGGCCCGATCACGATCCGCCAGCTTCTGACCCACACCTCGGGTCTCAGCTACGGCATCTTCGATCCCGGCACGGTGCTGTTCAAAGGCTATAATGAAGCGCGCGTGCTCAATCCGCTGACGCCGCTCACCGACATGATCGACAAGCTCGCCGATCTGCCGCTGTCCTATCATCCCGGCACGTCCTGGGAATATTCGGTGGCGACCGACGTGCTCGGCCGCGTCGTCGAAGTCGTCTCGGGCAAGACGCTCGATGCCTTCTTCAAGGCGCGCATCTTCGATCCGCTCGGCATGACCGATACCGGCTTCTACGTGCCGGAAGCGCAGCAGGGCAGGCTGGTGGCGCTTTACACCGGCGCTGATGTGCTCGATCCCATGAAGCCGGGTCTCAAGCGCGCCGACAATCTACCCTATCCGGGAGCGTATCGTCAGCCGTTCCCGCGACTATCGGGCGGCGGCGGTCTGGTCTCGACCTTGCCTGACATGCTGGCGCTCGTGCGGGCCCTGGTGCCGGGATCGGACGCGCTGCTCAGGCCCGACACGCTGCGGCAGATGATGACGAACCAGCTGCCCGCGGGCCAGACCATCCGCTTTGCCAATCTCGGGCCGATGCCTGGCAAGGGTTTTGGTCTAGGCGGCGCGGTCACCTTCGCGCCGACGCCGTTCGATCCGCCGAACTCGACCGGCGAATTCCAGTGGGGTGGCCTTGCGGGTACCCATTGGTGGGTTTGCCCGAAGGCCAATACCGCCGGCGTGCTGATGGCCCAGCGCCATATGGGTTTCTGGAACCCCTTCTTCTTCGAGTTCAAGCGTCTGGCCTATCAGGCGGTCGGGAGCTGACCGCGAAAAAATTGCGCGCGACCGCGAATCCTTTCCGGCCGTCGCGTCCTCTTTGTGGTCGAGGCAATCAGCCTCGGCTCATCTCGGAGGATGCTATGGCACTATACAGGAAGAATATCGGCGGCCTGCACCAGGCGGTGCGGCTTGCCACGGGGATTGCGGTGGCGATTGCGGCATTCGTCTATCTCGCCGGTGCTGCGGCGTGGCTGGTGGCGCTCAGCGGCGCCGGCTTCGCGCTGACGGGCCTTGTCGGCTATTGCCCGATGTGCGCGCTGGCCGGAATCGGACGCGGGGGCGTGTCGTGAACGCGGCCGCGCTCTCGCCAAACCTGTTCGAGGCGGCGCGGCTCGGCGATCCCAAGGCGATCGCCTCGCTGCTCGCCACGGCCCAGCCGGATATCCGCCGCTACGCCCGCGCGACCTGCCGCAGCTCGGCGGACGCCGAGGATGCGGCGCAGGAAGCGCTGTGGATCCTCTCCCGCCATGTCGGGACGATCCGCTCGCTGCTGGCGCTGTCGGCCTGGCTGTTCAGCGTGGTCCGCCGCGAATGCCTGCGGCTCGCGCGCAAGGCGGGCCTCGCGCCTGACGTCGATGAGAGCGAGGCGGAGGACGCATGGCTTGCACGCCCCGAAGCCGACCTCCGGCTCGACGTGGCCGCCGCCTTCGAGGCGCTGCCGCCGCATTATCGCGATGTCGCGCTGATGCGCGACGTCAGGGAAATGACCATCGACGAGATCGCCGAGGCAATCGGCGCGACCAGGCAGACCGTGAAGGCGCGCCTGCACCGCGCCCGCGCCCTGATGCGCGAATATCTGATGAGGTGAGCTCATGAGCGACTATCAAATCCCTGACGACCTGAAGGCGATCCCGGCCCTGATCGCGCTCGCGCCGGTCGAAGCCAACGCGTTTCTTGCGTTCAACCATGCTGTCGAGCGCAAGGACGGCTTGATCCCGCCGAAATATCGCGAGCTGATCTCGCTCGCGGTCGCGCTCACCACGCAATGCGCCTATTGTCTCGATGTCCATACCGCACAGGCGGCAAGGGCGGGTGCTTCGCGTGAGGAGCTAGCGGAAGCCGCGTTGATCGCGGCGGCCGTGCGCGCCGGCGGCACGCTCGGCCATGCGCTGCTGGCGCAGCGTCTGTTCGAGCGGCATCGGGGTGAGGGGACGGGATGACCAGCGCCAAACAGGGGGCTGAAGCGTATCCGTGAAAACCTATCTCGGTCTCGACGGATTTCGTTTCGGCTGGGTCGCTGCCTGGATCGACGCGCGCGGCGATCACGGCTTCGACTATTCGCCGGGCTTGACGCGCCTGCTTGCGATGCCGCATGCGCGCGCGATGATCGACATGCCGATCGGATTGAAGCACAGCGGCTATCGCGAATGCGATCTGCGTGCGCGCGAATTGATCGGGCCCGCGGTGTTTCCCGGTGCGCGCCGCGACCTCTGGACGTTCCCGGACATGGCCGCGGCCAATCGTCATTATTGGGAGCGCGAGGGCAAGGGCAGGGGCGTGTCGGCGCAGCTCTGGAATATCAGGGACAAGATGAGAGAGGCCGACGAGATCATGACGCCGGCGCGGCAGGCGACGATCGGCGAAGCGCATCCGGAGTTGATCTTCTGGAATCTCGCAGGGCGCGTCCGGCTGGCGAAGAAGACGTCGGCGCAAGGCCGCGGGCAGCGCATCGAGCTGCTGCACGCGCGTGGCTTCACCGGGATCGAGCGATGGCTGACGCTGCGTCACGGCACCGGGATCGGCCGCGACGATCTCGTCGACGCCTGCGCCTGCGCGGTCGCGGCGCGCGATAGCGTGCAGCGCGTCGGTGGCGACGAGATCGACCCGCGAGGCTTGCGCATGGAGATCAACTATTGAGCTTGTGGCCAAGTAAGCCTCAGCTCGGGAAAAAGCGGCAAATTATTTGAGGGTTGCAGGAACTGTCGATGGTCGGCCCGCGTTCCCCGTGCGAACCGATCAGAGGGAAGCTTCCGCGATGTACGATACCAGTCAATTCGCGACCGCGATGCTCGCGCTTGTTTTCACGGGAGGCCTGCTCGTCACCGGGCAGCTCTTCATCGAGCAGCGCGCCCAGCGCGATATCGTGTACGCCACCACGCACTTGCTCCGGCCGATCTAGCCGGAGATGATGCGTGAAGAGTGCCCGGCCTTGCGTCGTTCGCCTGCTTCCCTAGATTAGGGCGAATCTCACGAACGCAGCCGGGGTCCTAATGTCCGATCTGTCCGCCTTTCCCATCACCAAGCGCTGGCCGGCCAAGCATCCCGAGCTGCTCCAGCTCTATTCGTTGCCGACGCCGAACGGCGTGAAGGTCTCGATCATGCTGGAAGAGATCGGGTTGCCTTACGAAGTTCACCTCGTCGATTTCGGCAAGGACGACCAGAAGACGCCGGAGTTCCTGTCGCTCAATCCCAATGGCAAGATCCCGGCGATGCTCGATCCCAACGGTCCCGGCGGCCGTCCGCTGCCGCTGTTCGAGTCCGGCGCGATCCTGCAATATCTCGCGGAGAAGACCGGCAAGCTGCTGCCGCAGGATGCCGCGCGCCGCTATCAAACAATCCAGTGGGTGCATTTCCAGATGGGCGGCATCGGGCCGATGTTCGGCCAGGTCGGCTTCTTCCACAAATTCGCCGGCAAGGATTTCGAGGACAAGCGGCCGCGCGATCGCTACGTCGCCGAAGCCAAGCGCCTGCTCGGCGTGATGGAGGCGCATCTCGCCGGCCGCCAATGGTTCATGGATGACGACTACACCATCGCCGACATCTCCATGCTCGGCTGGGTGCGCAACCTCATCGGCTTCTACGGCGCGGGCGATCTCGTCGAGTTCAGCCAGTTCAAGTCCGTTGGTGCCTGGCTCGAGCGCGGATTGGCACGGCCGGCGGTACAGCGCGGGCTGAACATTCCGGCGCGGCCTTAAGACGAGCTCAGCGCCTTGGTGGTCATGTAGAGCGCCATCAGCGAGACGAGGGCGATCATGGCCTTGCGCAGCGCCGATTTGCTGACGCCATTGGCCGCGCGCGCGCCGAGGTCGGTGCCGATCCACAGACCGGCGAGAATCCCGAGGATGGCCGGCCAGCCGACAATGAGCCCCTTGCTCCAGTAGATCCAGGCGGCCGGAATGTTGGTCGGGATCACCGAGAAGATGAGGCTGACGAGCTGCGCCTGATGCTGCGGCACGCGCAGGCCCGCGGCGAGGCCGACGGTGATGGCGAGCCCGCCGCCGATACCCATGAAGCCGGAGGAAAATCCGGCCAGCGAGCCGATGAGGACAAGCGGCAGCCGGGGCAGCTCGTCTCGGCTGGTGGCCTCGCTGCCTGTGTCCTTGCGCTCGCTGCGCAGAAGCAACATGGCGATCAGCGCGACGAGATAGACGACATAGGTCCACCGCAGCACGGCGTCGGACACCGCGGCCGCAGCGTACCCGCCACCCGCACCGCCGAGGAGAAATCCAAGGCCGATCCAGACGATCCACGGCCACGGGCTGCGATTGCCGCTCTGCCAGTAGCGGCGCGCGCCGGCGAGGCCGGTCGGAGGGATCTGCGTGATCAGGGAGGTCCCCTGCGCGACGTGCTGTTCGGCCCCGAGCAGCAGCACGGAGAAGATGACGAGGCCGCCGCCCGGGCTCGTGCCCGTGAATCCCGATGCCAACCCCGCGACAAGACCGACGCCGGCGCCGGCGAGGATGTCATGAATCCAGGTCATCGTTCCGTCCTGGTCCGTCGCTTCACGCCCGGCTTCGACGTGCGCAGTCCGTCGATCACTGCATCGACGGCCGCCATGCAGGCGGCGACGTCAAAATCCTCGCCCCAGGACTTCTGCAGCACGAAGCCCTGGAAGATCGCGATCAGCATGCGCGCGATCGCTTCGGCGCCGGGGGCTTGCCGGATCAGGCCGTCATGCTGGCCACGCTCCACGAGCGCCACGATCAGTGCGCGCGGCATGTCGATGCCCTCGACGACGCTGGTGCGGACGCGGCGGTTGCGCAGCGCTTCGGCCCAGCCATGGATGCCGACGCGCCGCCGCGCTTCGCCGGCGGGATCGGTGAGCCATTGCGCATAGACGCGGACCAGCGCGTGAAGTCCCTCGATCGGATCGCCCGATCCCTGCGCAACCGAGTTCAGCACGGCCTCGCGGCGATGCCGGTCGTCGGCGAGCGCCTCGATCAGATCGTCCTTGCTCTGGAAATACAGATAGACCGCGCCGTGACTGAGCCCCGATCGTTTCACGATGTCGGCCATGCCGGTCTGGTGAAATCCGTTTTCGGCGAAGCAGGCGAGGGCGGCCTCGAGGATCTGCTGCCGCCGGCTTTCACGCTGCTTGTCGCTGATCTTGGGCATTCGGCTGTCCCTAAATAGCTGACCGGTCGATCGTTTTCAGATCAGGGCAGGTTGTGGCCGCAATCCCGCCTATGAAAATAAAAAACGATCAGTCAGTCATTTTTATTGCCAAAGCGGATTCTGGTCAAGTCCTGGCCGTTGGAGACGGAGCTGGCGAGCGCCGCTGCGCTCGCGGGATCGCCCGAGGCTAGAACAGCCGACCACCGTTCGGCACGGGCTTGCTGGGCTGCACCAGCACGACCTTGCCGTCGGCGTCTGGGAAGCCGAGCGTCAGCACCTCCGAGACGACAGGCCCGATCTGGCGCGGCGGGAAATTGACGACCGCGGCGACCTGTTGCCCCACCAGCGTCTCGAGCGGATGGTTCTCGGTGATCTGCGCCGAGCTCTTCCGCACGCCGATCGCAGGCCCGAAGTCGATCCACAGGCGCCATGCCGGCTTGCGCGCCTCGGGGAACGGCTTGGCGTCGACGATGGTGCCGACGCGGATGTCGACGGCGAGGAAGCTGTTGAAGTCGATGGTCGGTGAGGCCGCCGCGGCGGGGTCGTGGGTGACGTGCATGATGTGACCGTTTTGGAGAGCGGGCTTCGTTTGCAATATTGTCGCCCGAAGGAGAGTTTCGTACAACGCCGCAGCCGAAGCATCACGCATGCGCGAGGAGTTGTCTTGCCCAACATCATCTACGGCATCAAGAACTGCGACACCATGAAGAAGGCGCGTACATGGCTCGACAGCCACGGCGTGGCTTACGAGTTTCACGACTACAAGGCCGTGGGCGTCGAGAAGGACAAGCTCAAGCACTGGAGCGACAAGGTCGGCTGGGAGACGCTGCTCAATCGCGCCGGCACCACCTTCAAGAAGCTCCCGGAGTCCGACAAGGAAGGCCTCACCGAGAAGAAGGCGCTGGCGTTGATGCTAGCGCAACCATCGATGATCAAGCGGCCGGTGCTGGAAATGGGCGGCAAGCTGCTGGTCGGCTTCAAGCCGGACATCTATGCCAAGGAAGTCAAGACCAAGTAGGCCGGGACGCTAGTTCAGCTCGATGGTCTCGGTGGGGACGTCGGGCTGATCGGCAAACTCGACGACGTCGGCGGCCGCGATGCGGCCGGGCGCGCGATGAAAGAGGTCGCGGTCGATCACGGCGCACAGTTTGGGACGCGGCAGCGCGTCATTTCCGCGCATCAGATTCTTGATCTCGAAGCCGCCGTCCTCGCAGAAGGTCTTGAGCGAGGCGATGACATGACAGACCTTGCCGTCGGTCAGGAACGGCAGCAGCAGGCGCTCATAGGCGACGACGCGCCCATAGATGTCGTCGACGTCGGCAACGCTGTAGACCGGAAGCCCGCGCGCGACGCATTCGTGATAGACGGGCATCACAAGGGGCGCGAGCCGCGGCCCGATATAGTCGTCCAGCGGCACGCCCTTGCCGGTGTGCCCGTAAGCGCGCGAGATTCGCGTGCCTTCGCTCTGGATGACGAGGCGCGGGACCGGCGGCGAATGGTCCACCGTATAATAGATGAGATCGGACAGCTCTTCCTCGAGCCGCGCCGGCTGGTACTCCCAGATCGCCGGTACGATCTGCTCGCGCGCATAAAGTCGCAGCCACGTGTTCAGCAGATCACGCTGCCTGATCGACTTGACGACGGAGGGAGCGGCGCTTGCGAAATCCAAAACAATATTCCCGGCAGATCGAACCCGCGCATGATGCCGCTTGCGGGAAAATTTTCTATGAAGGCTGGCGCGCCGGACCAAAGACCGTTAACGACGGCTTGATGACCGGTGCTTGCGCGAGCCGGGAGGCCGGGCAGGCGTGACATCGAAACATCTCCGACTAAGGGAGCATTTGTATCCCAGCCGGAGACCTGATCTGCTCAGCTTTCCGCCTTGCCTAACCCCCGTCACCTCCGGCATATTCCGCGCCCGGAGGCGGTGTTCCGGACGGGCTCCAGGGCCTCCGGAAAGCCGAAGCAACAAGGATAGCCACGCGCGTCGCGGGCAGGGGGAAATCTGTTTGGCCGATGAGTTCATTCTCGAAACGGAAGGCTTGACCAAGGAGTTCGCGGGCTTCTTCGCCGTCCGCGACGTTGCGCTCAAGGTTCGCCGTGGGAGCATTCACGCGTTGATCGGCCCGAATGGCGCCGGCAAGACCACGTGCTTCAATCTTCTGACCAAGTTCCTGAAACCGTCCGCCGGAAAGATCCTGTACAAGGGACAGGACATCACCGCGATGGCGCCGGCCGACGTGGCCCGCCTCGGACTGGTTCGCTCGTTCCAGATTTCGGCGGTATTTCCGCATCTGACCGCGCTGGAAAACGTCCGTGTCGCGCTCCAGCGCCAGCACGGTTCTTCGTTCGATTTCTGGCGTTCGAAAACGGTGCTCAACCGCTTCAACGATCGCGCGCGTGAATTGCTGAACGATGTCGGCCTCAGCGAGTTTGCCAATACGCCCGCGGTCGAGATGCCCTATGGGCGCAAGCGTGCACTTGAGATCGCAACCACGCTCGCGCTCGACCCTGAGATGATGCTGCTGGACGAGCCGATGGCCGGCATGGGTCACGAGGACATCGACAAGATCGCGGCGCTGATCAAGCGCATCTCCGCGAAATACACCATCCTGATGGTCGAGCATAATTTGAGCGTTGTGGCCAATCTCTCGGACATCATCACGGTGCTGACGCGCGGGCAGGTGCTCGCGCAAGGTCATTACAGCGAGCTCACCAAGGACGAGCGCGTCAAGGAAGCTTACCTGGGAGCCGGTCATGCCTGACACTGCCATCGCCGAGGCTCCGGCAAAGGCCGCGACCGGCGGCAACATCCTCCAGGTCCGCAACCTCGAGGCCTGGTACGGCGAGTCCCACATCCTGCACGGGATCAATTTCGACGTGAACGCGGGCGAGGTCGTCACCCTGCTCGGGCGCAACGGCGCCGGCAAGACGACCACGCTGAAGTCCATCATGGGCATCATCGGCAAGCGTACCGGCTCGGTGAAGTTCAACAACCAGGAGATCATCCGCGCGACCTCCGACAAGATCGCGCGCATGGGCATCGCGTTCTGCCCGGAAGAGCGGGGGATATTCTCCAGCCTCGACGTGCGGGAGAATCTGATGCTGCCGCCGGTGGTCCGCGCAGGCGGGCTGCCGCTCGAGCAGATCTTCGACCTGTTTCCGAACCTGAAGGAGCGGCTCAACAGCCAGGGCACAAAGCTGTCCGGCGGCGAGCAGCAGATGCTCGCGATCGCGCGCATCCTGCGCACCGGCGCGAGCTTCCTGATGCTGGACGAGCCGACCGAGGGCCTTGCTCCGGTCATCATCCAGCAGATCGGCCACACCATTGCGCGGCTGAAGAAGGAAGGCTTCACGATCCTCCTGGTCGAGCAGAACTTCCGCTTCGCCTCGACCGTCGCCGACCGCTATTACGTGGTCGAGCACGGCAAGATCATTGACGGATTTTCCAACTCGGAGCTTGCCGCCAATATGGATAAGCTCCACACCTATCTCGGCGTTTAGGGCATTGTCGGTTTTCCGAAAAGATCGTGCTCGAGCTGACGAACTGCCAACGAGAAAATTGAAAAAGGAAAGTTGCATGAAGACCAGGTCGATTGCGTCATTGCTGCTGACCACCGCGCTCACCTTCGCCGCAGCAGGCGTTGCGTCCGCGCAGGACAAGACCGTCAAGATCGGCGCGCTGTCCGATCAGTCGGGCCTGTACGCCGACCTCGGCGGCCCCGGCTCGACGCTCGCCGCGCAGATGGCCGTGGAAGATTCCGGCCTGGCGGCGAAGGGCTGGAAGATCGACATCATTTCGGGCGATCACCAGAACAAGCCCGACATCGGCACCGCGATCGCGCGGCAGTGGTTCGACGTGGACAAGGTCGACGTCATCGTCGACGTGCCGAATTCCGGCGTGGCGCTCGCCGTCAACAACGTCATCAAGGAAAAGAACGGCGTCTACATCAACTCGGGCGCGGCGACCTCGGATCTCACCAACGCGCAGTGCTCGCCCAACACGGTGCACTGGACCTACGACACCTACATGCTGGCCCACACCACGGGCCAGGCGCTGGTGAAGGCCGGCGGTGACACCTGGTTCTTCCTGACCGCGGACTACGCCTTCGGCGCCGCGCTCGAGCGTGACACCACCTCCGTCATCACCGCCAACGGCGGCAAGGTGGTTGGCGGCGTCAAGCACCCGCTGAACACGCCGGACTTCTCGTCCTTCCTGCTGCAGGCGCAGGCCTCCAAGGCCAAGATCATCGGACTTGCCAATGCCGGCGGCGACACCACCAACTCGATCAAGCAGGCGGCCGAGTTCGGCATCGTCAAGGGCGGCCAGAAGCTCGCGGCGCTGCTGCTGTTCCTCACCGACGTCAAGGCGATCGGTCTGGAGACGGCGCAGGGCCTCAACTTCACCGAGACCTTCTACTGGGACATGGACGACAAGACCCGGGCCTTCTCCAAGCGGTTCTCGGAGAAGATGAAGAACGGCGCGATGCCGACCATGGTGCAGGCGGGCGTCTATTCGGGCGTGCGCCACTATCTGAAGTCGCTGGAAGCGCTCGGCGGCAATCCTCATGACGGCGTCAAGGTCGTCGAGAAGATGAAGTCGATGCCGACCGAGGACGATCTGTTCGGCAAGGGCGAGATCCAGCCCAACGGCCGCACCATCCACAACGCCTATCTGTTCGAGGTGAAGAAGCCCTCGGAGTCCAAGGGTCCGTGGGACTTCTACAAGCTGGTCGGCACGGTGCCGGGCGACCAGGCCTTCACGCCGCTCTCCGAAAGCAAGTGCGCGCTGTTGAAGAAGTAAGTTAACCGCCCGCAGGCCGATGAGGCCTGCGGGTGACTTTCAGGGGAACGCCGAAGGGACCGGGTGCGGGATCGATGCAGGCTCTTTACGCTCAGCTACTGGTGGGATTGATCAACGGCTCGTTCTACGCGCTGCTCAGTCTCGGGCTCGCCGTGATCTTCGGCATGCTCAACATCATCAATTTCGCCCATGGCGCGCTCTACATGATGGGCGCCTTCGTCGCCTATTTCCTGCTCAACCTCGGCGGCATCAATTACTGGTGGGCGCTGCTGCTGGCGCCGATCATCGTCGGCATCTTCGGCATGATCCTGGAACGGACCATGCTGAAATTCCTGACCGGCCTCGACCATCTCTATGGCCTGCTGCTCACCTTCGGCATCGCGCTGATCGTGCAGGGCGTGTTCCAGAATTATTTCGGCTCCTCCGGCCTGCCTTACGCCATTCCGGACCAGCTCAAGGGCGGCATGAATCTCGGCTTCATGTTCCTGCCGATCTATCGCGGCTGGGTCGTCGTGTTCTCGCTGGTGGTGTGTCTTGCCACCTGGTTCCTGATCGAGAAGACGCAGCTCGGCGCTTATTTGCGCGCCGCCACTGAAAACCCGACGCTGGTGCGCGCCTTCGGCATCAACGTGCCGCGCATGATCACGCTGACCTACGGTCTCGGCGTCGGCCTTGCCGCGCTCGCCGGCGTGCTCTCGGCGCCGATCAACCAGGTCCGGCCGCTGATGGGCGCGGATCTCATCATCGTGGTGTTCGCGGTCGTCGTGATCGGCGGCATGGGATCGATCATGGGCTCCATCATCACCGGCTTCGCGCTCGGGGTGATCGAGGGCCTGACCAAGTATTTCTACCCCGAGGCCTCCAACACCGTTGTGTTCGTGCTGATGGTGCTGGTGCTGCTGGTGAAGCCAACGGGATTGACGGGAAGGGCGGCCTGATATGACAACCCTGACAGACGATACGCTGCCTGCGACCCCGCGCGCGGTGCGCGACGAGATGATCGTATTCGTGTTGATGGCGCTGCTGCTGGCCTCGGTGCCATTCACGGGCGTCTATCCGTTCTTCGTGATGCAGGCGCTGTGCTTCGCGCTGCTTGCCTGCGCCTTCAATCTTCTGATCGGCTATGGCGGCCTGCTGTCGTTCGGCCACGCGATGTTCCTGGGGACCGCGGGCTATTGCAGCGCGCATGCCCTGAAGGTGTGGGCGCTGCCGCCGGAGCTGGGCATCCTCGTCGGCGTCGTTGCCGCGTTCGGGCTCTCGATCATCACCGGCTACATCTCGATCCGCCGCCAGGGCATCTATTTCTCGATGATCACGCTGGCGCTGTCGCAGCTCCTGTACTTCATCTACCTCCAGGCACCGTTCACCCACGGCGAGGACGGCATCCAGGGCATTCCGCAGGGACGCATGTTCGGCGTCCTCGATCTCTCCAAGCCGACGATACTTTACTACGTCGTGCTCGTCGGCTTCCTCGCCGGCTTCCTGCTGATCTTCCGCATCATCAATTCGCCGTTCGGCGAAGTGCTGAAGTCGATCCGCGAGAACGAGCAGCGCGCCATCTCGCTGGGCTACCGGACCGACCAGTACAAGTTCCTGGCCTTCGTGCTGTCGGGCACGCTGGCCGGCTTTGCCGGATCGCTGAAGGTGTTCGTGGCGCAGAATGCCTCGCTCACCGACGTGCACTGGTCGATGTCGGGCGAGGTCGTGCTGATGACGCTGGTCGGCGGTCTCGGTACCGTCTTCGGCCCCGTGGTGGGCGCCTTCGTGATCATCGCCATGCAGCAATACCTGGCCGGCTTCGGCCAGTGGGTGACGGTGATCCAGGGCTCGATCTTCGTGGTCTGCGTGCTCACCTTCCGCCGCGGCGTCATCGGCGAAATCGCCCATTACTTCCGGCGATCGCTGTAAATCATTGATATTGCACCAATTTCATTGGTGCGTGAAAGCGGTGGATGATCCGGCTCCGCGCGCGGGAGATGACACGCGCGCGGATCGAAAATGGTCTATGACAGTTTGATGACAGCCCGTCCGGGCCAGACCATTTTCCAACCGGTAGCCTTTCCCCATGATGCGATGGTTTCGCGCTTTCCTGCCCAAGGAAGAACGGTTCTTCGACCTGTTCGACCGCCATGCCCAGACCGTGATCCAGGGCGCGGTCGCACTTCAGGGCATGCTGAACGGGGGTGAGGAGACGCCGGTCTATTGCCAGCGCGTCAACCAGTTCGAGAACGATGCCGACAACATCACCCGCGAGGTGCTGACGGCGGTGCGCCGCACCTTCATCACCCCGTTCGACCGCGGCGACATCAAGAACCTGATCACCTCGCTCGACGACGCCATCGACCAGATGCAGCAGACCGCCAAGGCGGTGATGCTGTTCGAGGTCCGCGCCTTCGAGCCGCCGATGCGCGAGATCGGCGGGCTGCTGATCGAATGCGCCAATCTGGTCGGCCGGGCGCTGCCCCTGATGCAGGAGATCGGCAAGAACGTCGCCATGCTGACCGCGATCACGGAAGAGCTTGGCAAGCTCGAGGGCCGCGTCGACGATCTCCACGACATCGGGCTGAAGGAGCTGTTCCTCAAGCATCGCGACGGCAGCGCGATGGACTTCATCGTCGGCGTCGAGATCTACGACCACCTCGAGAAGGTCGCCGACCGCTTCGACGACGTGGCGAACGAGATCAACAGCATCGTCATCGAGCAGGTCTAGCGCATGATCCGGAAAAGTGTGCAGCGGTTTTCCGCTCAGATCATGCGCAAAGTTTAAGGGCAGGGCCGCGCCGTGGATGCTGCGTTGGGTCTTCCCGTCCTGGTCGGCTTGATCGCCGTCGCGCTGCTGTTCGACTTCCTGAACGGCCTGCACGACGCCGCCAATTCGATCGCGACCATCGTCTCGACCCGCGTGCTGCGGCCGCAATTCGCGGTGTTCTGGGCCGCGTTCTTCAATTTCATCGCCTTCATGGTGTTCGGCCTGCACGTCGCCCAGACCATCGGCACCGGCATCATCGATCCCGCCGTTGTCGATGCGCAAGTGATCTTCGCGGCGCTCGTCGGTGCGATCGTCTGGAACCTCGTGACCTGGGCGCTCGGCATTCCCTCGTCGTCCTCGCATGCGCTGATCGGCGGCCTCGTCGGCGGCGGCATGGCCAAGGCGGGCATTTCGGCGGCGGTGTGGAGCGGCCTGTCGAAGGCGGTGCTGGCGATCGTGCTGTCGCCGCTGGTGGGCTTCCTGCTGGCGATGATGCTGGTGGCCATCGTGTCGTGGCTCTCGGTGCGCTCGACGCCCTTTGCCGTGGATCGCGCCTTCCGCATCCTGCAATTCGCCTCCGCCTCGCTCTATTCGCTCGGCCATGGCGGTAACGACGCGCAGAAGACCATGGGCATCATCGCCGTGCTGCTCTATTCGCAGGGCCATCTCGGCGGCGAATTCTCGGTGCCGTTCTGGGTCGTGCTGTCGTGCCAGGCGGCGATGGCGCTGGGCACGCTGATGGGCGGCTGGCGCATCGTGCGCACCATGGGCCTGCGCATCACCAAGCTGACGCCGATGCAGGGTTTTTGCGCCGAGACCGGGGGCGCGGCGACCCTGTTCATGGCCACCTTCCTCGGGGTTCCCGTCTCGACCACCCACACCATCACCGGCGCCATCGTCGGCGTCGGCGCCGCCCGCCGCGTCTCGGCGGTGCGCTGGAACGTGGCGAGCTCGATCGTCTATGCCTGGGTGATCACGATCCCGGCCTCGGCGATCGTGGCGGCGCTGACCTGGTGGGCGGTCCAGATTTTCGTCAGGTGACGAATTTCAGCCCGGCGATGCCCGCGACGATCAGTCCGATGCTGGCGAGGCGGAACGCGGTGGCCGGCTCGCCGAACAGGAAGATGCCCAGCGTTGCGGTCCCGACCGCCCCGATCCCGGTCCAGACCGCATAGGCGGTCCCGACCGGCAGCGATTTGAGCGCGATCCCGAGCAGGATGACGCTGCCGGCCATGGCCGCCAGCGTGATCACCGAGGGAACAAGCCGGCTAAAACCCTCGGTGTATTTCAGGCCGATCGCCCAGGTGATCTCGAGAAGACCGGCGACGAACAGGATGCTCCAGGCCATGACGGCCCTCCATTCAAGGCAGGGTCGTCCCCGCGGGCAGATATGCTGGTGGAGAGGAGGGCCGTCCCTCCCGTTGGGCGATATGGGGCTGGCCGAGGGGCTCCGCAATCACCAAATGAGGCTTGATCAGGCCCATTTTCCCTGCCAAACGCTCCCGCCATGTCCGACATCGCCACCACCGCAGCCGAATCGCCGGCCCGTTCCCCGCTTGCCACGGAAGTGGCGCGGCGGCGGACCTTTGCGATCATCTCCCACCCCGACGCCGGCAAGACCACGCTGACCGAGAAGCTGCTGCTGTTCGGCGGCGCCATCAACCTCGCCGGTCAGGTCAAGGCCAAGGGCGAGCGGCGCAACACGCGTTCGGACTGGATGAAGATCGAGCGCGAGCGCGGCATCTCGGTCGTGACCTCGGTCATGACCTTCGAGTTCGAGGGGCTGGTCTTCAACCTCCTGGACACGCCGGGCCACGAGGACTTCTCGGAAGACACCTACCGCACGCTCACGGCCGTCGATTCCGCCGTGATGGTGATCGACGCCGCCAAGGGCATCGAGGCGCGCACCCGCAAGCTGTTCGAGGTATGCCGCCTGCGCGACATCCCGATCATCACCTTCATCAACAAGATGGACCGCGAGAGCCGCGACGTGTTCGAGCTGCTCGACGAGATCGAGAAGACGCTGGCGCTCGACACCACGCCGATGACCTGGCCGGTCGGCCGCGGCCGCGACTTCCTCGGCACCTATGACGTGATCAACGGCGGCGTCCGCCTGCTCGAAGGCGGCGGCGCCAAGACCGGCGCAGCCCAGCAGATCGAGATCGCGGAGCTCGCCAAGCTCAACGCCAATCTCGACGCGTCCGCCGTGAAGGACGAGCTCGAGCTCGTCACCGCAGCGTCAAAGCCGTTCGAGCTCGGCGCGTTCCGCGAGGGGCACCTGACGCCGGTCTATTTCGGCAGCGCGCTGCGCAATTTCGGCGTCGGCGATTTGCTCGAAGGCCTCGGCAAGTTCGCGCCCGAGCCGCGCGCGCAGGACAGCGACCAGCGCAAGGTCGAGGCCACCGATCCACGCATGAGCGCCTTCGTGTTCAAGATCCAGGCCAATATGGATCCGAACCACCGCGATCGCATCGCGTTTGCGCGCCTCTGCTCCGGCAAGCTCAGCCGCGGCATGAAGGCCAAGCTCGTGCGCACCGGCAAGAGCATGCCGCTGTCGAGCCCGCAATTCTTCTTCGCGCAGGACCGCTCGGTCGCGGACGAGGCCTTCGCCGGCGACGTCGTCGGCATTCCCAACCACGGCACGCTGCGCATCGGCGACACGCTGACCGAGGGCGAGGATTTTACCTTCGTCGGCGTGCCGAGCTTTGCGCCGGAAATCGTCCGCCGCGTGCGTCTCACCGACGCGATGAAGGCGAAGAAGCTGAAGGAAGCGCTGCAGCAGATGTCGGAAGAGGGCGTCGTGCAGGTGTTCCGCCCGCGCGACGGTGCCCCGGCGCTGGTCGGCGTGGTCGGCGCGCTGCAGCTCGACGTGCTGAAGGCGCGCCTCGACGCCGAATACTCGCTGCCGGTCGAGTTCGAGGTCAGCGAATTCCAGCTGGCGCGCTGGGTCTCGTCGGAGGATCGCAAGAAGCTCGACACCTTCCTCGCTGCCAACACGTCGAGCATCGCCGACGACGTCGACGGCGATCCCGTGTATCTGGCGCGAAACGAGTTCTATCTCGGCTACACCAGGGAACGTGCCGAGGGCATCGAGTTCACCAACGTCAAGGACGTCAAGAAGAAGGGGTAGGCGGGGCGTTCTCCGCGCGTCGCCGCCCTCAGCCGTCATGCCCCGCCTAGTGCGCAATTGCGCACGGGGGGCGGGGCATCCGGTACGCCGCAGCCCGTCGATTCAATCGCAACCGTCACGGAATACTGGGTCGCCCGGCCAGGCCGGACGGGCGACGACAGCGGGGCTGAACGCAAGCATGTGAACGATCGCAGGCTTGATCTTGTTCGAGGCAGTGCCACGTTCCCTGAAGTGACCTTGCGAGCTCGCATCATGTGGCGCGGCCTTCTCGTTTTCATCCTGCTGGCGGTATCAACTATCGCCGCCGACGCGCAGCGCCGGCAGATCAATCCGATTCCATTTTCGCACGAGCCGTGCAGCGTGCTCGATGGCCGGCCCTGCACGCCGTCCTATTGCAGCCCGCTCGAGCCCGGTCCCTGCATTCCCGAGATGGACTACCCGTACGGCCAGAATCTCCAGCTCACGATCGAGAGCGTTCCGTCGGAGGCCGATCGCGCCAAATATCAGAGGCCGGATCATGACCTCGACACGATCGGCGACCTCTTCGCCGAGCTGCGCAGCTGCTGGTCGCCACCGTCTGACAATGCGCGGGCGGGCATGCAGATGTCGGTGCGCTTCAGCTTCAACAAGGCGGGCGGCCTGATCGGACCGCCACGCCTGACCTATGCAACCTCGGGCGTGCCGGCAGACATCCGGACCACCTATCTCAATGCGATCAATTCGTCGCTGAAAGCCTGCCTGCCGCTGAAATTCACTGGCGGTCTCGGCGGCGCATTGGCCGGGCGGCCGATCGCGATCCGCTACGTCGACAACAGGGATTTGGGCAAGTAGCTGCGCGGGCTCCTCTGTTCCCTCATGGTGAGGAGCGCGCTTTTGCGCGCGTCTCCGGACGACGCTTTGCATCGCCGGGAGAACCATGCAGGCCCGCGTCTTGCGGACCGGCCGTCATCCTTCGAGACGCGCGAGAAGAACGCGCTCCTCAGGATGAGGGGATGGAGTTGCGACCCGCAGCCAATCGATGATACCCCAGAGGCAGGGGCTGCTTTGCGGGGAGGATGTCGTGGGTCTGCTGGTCATGATCCTGGGGCTGGTGCTGTTCTTTGCGGCCCATGTTTTCACGACGAAACGAAAGGCGCGCGCGGATGCGATCGCGCGGCTGGGCGAGGGGACCTACAAGCTCCTCTACTCCGCGGTCTCGCTGGCGGGGCTGGCGCTGATCATCTGGGGCTTTGTTCATTATCGCAGCTCCGGCTGGATCGATGTCTGGTATCCGCCCAAGGCGCTCAAGCACATCACGCTCGCCTTGATGCTGCCCGCCGTCATCCTGGTGGTGGCCTCCTATTTGCGCGGCCGCATCTATGCGACGCTGAAACACCCGATGCTGGCCGGCATCAAGCTGTGGGCGGCGGCGCATCTGCTCGCCAACGGCGACCTCGGCTCCATCATCCTGTTCGGCTCGTTCCTGGGCTGGGCCGTGTATGACCGCATCTCGCTGAAGCATCGCACCGACGGCGGCGGTCCGCCCATCCCGGTGGGCGGCGTCACCAACGATTTGATCGCGGTTGCGGTCGGCGTCGTCGCCTATCTGGCGCTGGCCTTTGCGTTTCATCCCGTCGTGATCGGGGTTCCCGTCGTGGGAGTCTAGCTGATCGGCGCAAGACGGCTCACCATGTCCGTGCGCGGAAAGTAACAAGAGCAAGAAGCCGAGGCATTCCGATGGACTGGTCGCAATCTCAGATTCCGCCGATGCGCCTCGAGGCACGCTTCGGCGATCGCGTGGTCCCGGCGTTCTCCGACCGGCCCGCGAGTCTCTGGGCGATGATCGCGGACGCCTGCGCCCGCAACCCCGAGGGCGAAGCGCTGATCGCAGGCAATGCCCGGCTGGGCTGGCGTCAGGCGGTGGAGCAGGCCGCGCGGATCGCTGCGGGCTTTCGCAAGCTCGGCCTGCAGCGCGGCGATCGCGTTGCGATCCTGCTCGGCAACCGCATCGAATTTCCGCTGCTGCTGTTCGCCGCCGCACATGAGGGCCTCGTCACGGTGCTGCTGAGCACGCGCCAGCAGAAGCCCGAGATCGCCTATGTCCTCGCCGATTGCGGTGCGAAGATCCTGATCCACGAAGCGGCGCTCGCCGAGCGCCTGCCCGAGGCGACTGACGTTCCGGACCTCGTCCACCGCATCGCCGTCGACGACGATCCGCAACGCTCGCGCTTCGCCGTGCTCGCAGATCACGCGCCGGCTTCCGCGCCGGTCGAGACGTGCGAGGAAGACACCGCGATGATCCTCTACACATCAGGCACGACGGGCAAGCCGAAGGGCGCGATGCTGGCCCATTGCAACATCGTCCACTCCTCGATGGTGTTCGTGTCCTGCCTGCAATTGACCGAGGCCGACCGTTCGATCGCGGCCGTGCCGCTCGGCCATGTCACCGGCGTCGTCGCCAACATCACCACCATGGTCCGCTGTGCCGGCGCGCTGATCATCATGCCGGAATTCAAGGCCGCCGAGTATCTCAAGCTCGCCGCGCGCGAGCGCGTCACCTACACCGTGATGGTACCGGCGATGTACAATCTCTGCCTGCTGCAGCCCGATTTCGACAGCTACGACCTGTCGAGCTGGCGTATCGGTGGCTTCGGCGGCGCGCCGATGCCGGTCGCCAC
Organism: Bradyrhizobium sp. KB893862 SZCCT0404; assembly: GCF_018130885.1. Taxonomy (NCBI): domain Bacteria; kingdom Pseudomonadati; phylum Pseudomonadota; class Alphaproteobacteria; order Hyphomicrobiales; family Nitrobacteraceae; genus Bradyrhizobium; species Bradyrhizobium sp. KB893862 SZCCT0404. The sequence goes on along the minus strand of NZ_JAFCLT010000004.1, from coordinate 278,995 downwards.
CATCGAGCGGCTCAAGGCGACGATCCCCGGCCTGAAGCTTGCGAACTGCTACGGCGCGACCGAGACGACGTCGCCCTCGACGATCATGCCGGGTGAGTTGACCGCGAGCCATATCGACAGCGTCGGCCTGTCGTGTCCCGGCGCGCGCATCATGGCGGTGGGAGCGGACGGGCAGGAGCTTGCCCCTGGCGAGATCGGCGAGCTCTGGATCCAGAGCGCCTCCGTCATCAAGGGCTATTGGAACAACCCGAAGGCCACCGCCGAAAGCTTCACCGGCGGCTTCTGGCACTCCGGCGATCTCGGCTCGGTGGACGCGCAAGGCTTCGTCCGCGTGTTCGACCGGCAGAAGGACATGATCAATCGCGGCGGCCTGAAGATCTATTCGGCCGAGGTCGAATCCGTGCTCGCGGGCCATCCCGCCGTGATCGAGAGCGCGATCATCGCCAAAGCCTGCCCGGTGCTGGGCGAGCGCGTCCATGCCGTGGTGGTGACGCGCGCACCCGTTGCCGACACCGATCTGCGGGCGTGGTGCGCCGAGCGCCTGTCCGACTACAAGGTCCCCGAGACCATGGCGATCACATCGGAGCCGCTGCCGCGCAACGCCAACGGCAAGGTGCTGAAGCGGCAGTTGCGGGAGCTGCTGGGAACCTGAGCCTGGCAGGCGGCCCCCGGGCTTCTGCCGGGTCGTTAACGCCTTGATCGGGCTCGCTTTGCCTTGCCAGCGCCATATCGTTAGGGTACCTCGCCGCCACACGGGGGACGGGATTCCTGACGCGGACGCCTTGGCGCGCGCACCCGGACGGGCATGGGATTAGCATAAGTGTCTGAATTATTTGACGAAGTCGACGAGGAAGTACGTCGCGAACAGTTCAAGAAACTGTGGGACAAGTATTCGATCTACTTCATCGCCCTGATGGTGCTGATCGTGGCCGCCGTCGGCGGCTGGCGCGGCTACCAATATTTCGAGGCCAAGAAGGCCGCCGAGGCCGGCGCCGCATTCGAGAAGGCCGTCGAGCTGTCCGAGCAGGGCAAGCACGCGGAGGCCGAGACGGCCTTCACCGACCTCGCCGCCAAGGCTCCCTCCGGCTATCGCACGCTGGCGCGGCTGCGCGCTGCGGCCGAGGCCGCCAGCCGCGACCCCAAGGCGGCTGCCAAGCTGTATGACGACTTGGCCGCCGACCGCAGCGTGGGTGGCGAGTGGCAGGATCTGGCCAGGATCCGCGCCGCCGGCCTCCTGGTCGACAGCGCGTCCTATGCCGACCTGCTGCAGCGGCTGGAAGCCTCCGCCGCTCCCAAATCGACGTTCCGCCATACCGCCCGCGAGCTGCTGGCGCTCTCGGCCTGGCGCAACAACGACACGACCGCGGCCCGCAAATGGCTCGACGCGATCGCCGAGGACGGCGAGACACCGCCCGGCCTGCGCTCGCGCGCCGAGGCGCTCGCCGCTTTGCTGCCGCCCGTTGCCAAAAGCTGACCAAGAGCTGACCTTCGGGCTCTCTGACGCTGAACGAGACACGATATGCGCCGTACGCCACGCTTGATCGCAGCCGCCGTCCTGATCGCCTTCACGGGCGTGCTGGGCGGCTGCTCCAGCTTCGATCCAAGCGACATGCTCGACTTCCTCGACACCAAGAAGAAGCTGCCGGGCGACCGCAAGCCGGTCTTCCCCGAGGGGGTGCCGGGCCTGGAGCAGGGTGTCCCGAGGGAGATGTACAAGGGCGCGCAGCAGCCGGATCCGAATACGCCTGCCGTCGCGGCGCTTCCCGCCGAGCCGCCGCCCGAGCCGGCACACCCGGCCAAGGGTGCCAAGGCGAAGAAGACCAAGCAGCCGGCCGCTGCGGCAGCACCGGCTGAAGCCCCCGCCGGCGAGGTCGATGGCGAGGCTCAGCCCGAGGCCGCGCCGCCCACGGCGGCTCCCGCGCCCAAGCAGAAGATCGTACGCAGGCGTACCACCGCGCCGCCGCCGGACCAGCCGGTCCAGCAGGCGCAACCGACCCAGACCACGCAGCAGCAATCGCAGGGCGCTTTCCCGGCGCCGCTGCCGAGCGGCGGCTTCTCGCGCTGATTTTTTCCACCAGATTGACAGGCGCGGCCTCCGCAGCGCACGAATGACCGATGTCCTTCACGATCGCCATCATCGGCCGGCCCAATGTCGGCAAATCGACGCTGTTCAACCGACTGGTTGGGCAGAAGCTCGCACTCGTCGATGACCTGCCGGGCGTCACCCGCGACCGCCGCGAGGGTGAGGCCAGGCTCGGCGATCTCGAATTCACAATCATCGACACCGCCGGCCTCGACGAGGGCCCCAGGGGCTCCCTGACCGCGCGCATGCAGGAGCAGACGGAGACCGCGATCGCGCAGGCCGACGCGCTGTTCTTCGTGATTGATGCACGCGCGGGCCTGACGCCAAACGATCGCGCCTTCGCCGATTTCGCCCGCAAGGCCAACAAGCCGGTGCTGCTGGTCGCCAACAAGAGCGAAGGCAAGCATGGCGACATCGGCGCGATGGAATCCTTTGCGCTCGGCCTCGGCGATCCCATCCAGATCTCGGCCGAGCACGGCGAGGGCATGGGCGAGCTCTACGATGCGCTCGCCCCCTTGATGCCGGAGCCCGTCGAGGACGACGAGGATGAGGACGACGCGCCGCTGACCGAGGAAGAGGCGGCGACGCGCCCGATCCGGGTCGCCATCGTCGGCCGGCCCAATGCCGGCAAGTCGACGCTGATCAACCATCTGCTCGGCGAGGAGCGCCTGCTGACCAGCCCCGAGGCCGGCACCACGCGCGATTCCATCGCGGTCGAGATCAAGTGGAAGGGCCGCGATTTCCGCGTGTTCGATACCGCGGGCCTGCGCCGGCGCTCGCGCATCGAGGAGAAGCTGGAAAAGCTCTCGGTCGCCGACGCGCTGCGCGCGGTGCGCTTTGCCGAAGTCGTCGTGCTGATGATGGACACGCAGAACCGCTTCGAGGAGCAGGACCTGCGCATCGCCGACCTGATCGAGCGCGAGGGCCGGGCGATCGTGCTCGCCGCCAACAAATGGGACCTGATGGAGACCAAGGGCGGCGGCGCGATCTCGAACCTGCGCCGCGACGCCGATCACTGGCTGCCGCAGGTCAAGGGCGTGCCGATCGTCGCCGTGTCGGGCCTGATGGGCGAGGGCATCGACCGCCTGATGCAGGCGATCCAGGACGCCTACGCGGTCTGGAACAGGCGCGTCCCGACCTCCGCGCTCAATCGCTGGTTCGAGCAGGCGATCCAGGCCAATCCGCCGCCGGCGGTGTCCGGCCGCAGGCTGAAGCTGAACTACATCACGCAGAACAAGGCGCGTCCGCCGAGTTTTGTTCTCTTCTGCTCGCGGGCGGATGCAGTGCCGCAGTCTTACTTGCGCTATCTGACCAATTCGATGCGCGAGACGTTCGACCTGCCGGGCACGCCGGTGCGCATCACCCTGCGCGAGAAGGCTAATCCCTTCGCCCACAAGCGCAAGCGGCCGTCGTGAGCGACGGCGCCGGCGAGGCGGTGGCGCAGGGCGCTGCGCCGGTCCGGCGCGGCGCGGTCGCCTTCATCTTCGTTACGATCCTGCTCGACATGGTCGCGCTCGGCGTCATCATGCCGGTGCTGCCGAAGCTGATCGAGGGCTTCGTCGACAACGACACCGCGCACGCGGCCCGTATCTTCGGCCTGTTCGGGACTGCCTGGGCGCTGATGCAGTTCGTGTTCTCGCCGGTGCTCGGTGCGCTGTCGGATCGCTTCGGACGGCGGCCGGTGGTGCTGCTGTCGAATTTCGGGCTCGCCGCCGACTACGTGCTGATGGCGTTGGCGCCGTCCCTCGTCTGGCTGTTCATCGGCCGCGTCATCTCCGGCATCACCTCCGCCAGCATCTCGACCGCCTTTGCCTATATCGCCGACATCACGCCGCCGGAGCGGCGTGCGGCGATCTTCGGCAGGATCGGCGCAGCCTTCGGCGCCGGATTCATCCTGGGCCCGGCGCTCGGCGGCCTTTTGGGCGACATCGATCCGCGCCTGCCGTTCTGGGCAGCGGCAGGCCTGAGCTTCGCCAATGCGCTGTATGGATTGTTCGTGCTGCCGGAATCGCTGGCGCAGGAGAGGCGTGCGCCGTTCCGCTGGGCCAGCGCCCATCCAATCGGCGCACTGCGTCTGCTCCGCAGCAACGCGGTGCTGGCCGGGCTCTCGATCGTCAACTTCATCGCGCAGGTCGCGCATGTCGTGCTGCCCTCGACCTTCGTGCTCTATGCCACCTATCGCTACGGCTGGGATTCCAAGACGGTCGGACTGACGCTCGCGATGGTCGGCATCTGCGCCATGGTGGTGCAGGGGCTCGCCATCGGCCCGATCGTGCGCGTGCTCGGCGAACGCAAGGCCCTGGTGCTTGGCCTGTGTTGTGGCGCGATCGGCTTCGTGATCTTCGGGGCCGCGCCGACCGGGCCGCTGTTCTGGATCGGCATTCCCGTGATGTCGCTGTGGGGCATCTCGGGCGCCGCCATGCAATCGCTGATGACGCGGCTGGTCGCGCCCGATCAGCAGGGCCAGTTGCAGGGCGCAACCGCGAGCGTGCAGAGCGTGTCGCAGCTCGTCGGCCCGTTCCTGTTCACGCTGACCTTTTCATATTTCATCAGCGCCGGCGCGCCGCTGCATCTGCCCGGCGCACCGTTCCTGCTCGCGGCGGTGCTGATGGTGATATGCGTGGCGATTGCGCTGCGGGCGCTCGCGGCCACAAGGACGGCCTCGTAGGGTGGGCAAAGGCGCGTGAGCGCCGTGCCCACGATCTGTCCATGACACGAAGAAATGGTGGGCACGCTTCGCTTTGCCCACCCTACGACACCTGTTTCCTGAGCCCAGAACGCAAATGCCCGGGCCAAGCCCGGGCATCACGCGCTTGAGTCGGTGTGAAGCCGCTACGCGCTTACTTCTTCACCAGCGGGCAATCGCTGTCCTTGAGCGGCTTGGCCGCGTCTTCCGCAGAGATGGTGGCGATCTTCTTGTAGTAGTCCCACGGGCCCTTCGATTCCTCGGGCTTCTTCACCTCGAAGAGATAGGCCGGGATGATGCGGCGGCCGTCCTCGCGCAGCGGGCCCTTGCCGAACAGCGGGTCGTCGGTCGGGATTTCCTTCATCTTGGCGACGACCTTTGCGCCGTCATGGGGGTTGCCGCCGAGGGCCTCGAGCGCCTTCAGGTAATGCAGCACGCCGGCATAGTTGCCCGCCTGCGTCATCGACGGCATCGCCTTGTTGGTCATCTTTTCCTGGAAACGCTTGGACCAGGCGCGGGTGCTGTCGTTCAGATCCCAGTAAAAGGACTCGGTGAAGGTCAGGCCATGCGCCGTCTTCAGGCCGAGCGAGTGAACGTCGTTGATGAAGAGCAGGAGGGCTGCGAGCTTCTGGCCGCCCTCGACGATGCCGAATTCGGCCGCCTGCTTGATCGAGTTGGTGGTGTCGCCGCCGGCATTGGCGAGACCGACGATCTTGGCCTTGGAGTTCTGGGCCTGGAGCAGGAACGACGAGAAGTCCGAGGTGTTGAGCGGATGCTTGACGCCGCCGAGCACCTTGCCGCCGCTCGCAGTGACGACCGCACTGGTGTCACGCTCGAGCGCCGCGCCGAAGGCGTAGTCGGCGGTCAGGAAGAACCAGGTGTCGCCGCCCGCCTTGGTCAGTGCCTTGCCGGTGCCGTTGGCGAGCATGTAGGTGTCGTAGGTGTAGGAGATGGTGTTGGCGTTGCAGGCCTTGCCGGTGAGATCGGCGCTGGCGCCGCCATTGTTGAGCAGGACGGCGTTCTTTTCCTTGGCGACGTTGCTGACCGCCAGCGCGACGCCGGAGTTCGGCGTGTCGGTGATCATGTCCACCTTCTGGGTGTCGATCCATTGCCGGGCGATGTTGACGCCGACGTCCGGCTTGTTCTGGTGATCGCCACTGACGACCTCGATCTTCCAGCCCTTGGCAGCCAGTCCGGAATCCTCCACGGCCATCTTGACCGCCAACACGGAGCCGGGACCGCCGATATCGGCGTAGAGGCTGGACATGTCGTTGAGCACGCCGATCGTGACGGTCTTGTCCTGGGCGTAGGCGGATGTGGCAAAACCGAAAGCGGCACAGGCCAGAAGGGCCGCGGAGCGGCGCGCGAACGTCGTCGTCATAAAAGGTTTCCTCCATTGTCAAATATGCGGACAGCTCTCTTGCGGAGCCTTGTTCCGTTGATGGCTCTACCGTGTCCCACGGCTGTCGGCAATGCATCTAAAGCCGGATGACGCTGCGTCGTAGCGTCATCCGTCGGTTAACTTTTGGGCAAAATGCGTTGAGACGCTATTTGAGCGCGTCCGACGTCAGCTTGAATTTCTGGATGCGCTTTCCGGTATCGACCTCGGCGGTATAGACGTTACCCTTGGCGTCGATCGCCATGGCGTGCACCCAGTGGAACTGCCCGGCGTTGCGGCCGTTGTGCCCGAAGCTGCCGACCACGCTGCCGTCGTCGCGCTTGATGATCCTGATCTCGTTGTTCTCGCCGTCGGCGCTGAGCAGGTACGTCTGCTTCGGATCGGGCCAGATCGCGATGTCCCACACCGCACCGTTGCCGAGCGTGTTCTTCTCGAAGAAGAACTCCTTCACGAAGCTGCCGTCCTTCTTGAACACCTGGATGCGGTTGTTGATGCGGTCGCAGACATAGACGAGACCGTCATTGGCGAGCTTCACGCAGTGGACCGGGTTGCCGAATTGCTGCGACACCGGCGCCTTGGGATCGTAGGGACCTTGCTTGTCGTCGTTGGGCTTGTTGCCGTAGGCACCCCAGTGCCGCTTGTAGGCGAGCGTCGTCGCATCGAACACGATGACGCGGCGGTTGCCATAGCCGTCGGCGACGTAGATTTCGTTCGCCGCCTTGTCGATCGCAGTCTCCGCGGGCTTGCCGAGCTGCGTCGTGTCGTTGCTGCCGAGGCTCGGCGCGATCTTGCCGATCTGGGCGACGAACTTGCCGTCGAGCGTGAACTTCAGGATCGCGTTGTCGTTGTCGGCGTTGCCGCCGACCCAGACGAAGCCGCGCTCGTCGACCTCGATGCCGTGCTCGCGGCCGACCCATTCATAGCCTTCGCCGGGACCACCCCATGAGCGCAGCAAATTGCCGTCGCTGTCGAATTCGAGCACGGGCGGGGCCGACACGCAGCATTTCGAGCGCGGCGGATTGAGGCTCGCGCCTTTCTCGTCGTCGGTGAGCGAACGGGGGCGATGGATCACCCAGATATGGCCCTGCCAGTCGACGGTGATGCCGCCGACCTGGCCGAGGATCCAGTTGTTCGGCAGTTGCTTTGGCCAGGAGGAATCGACTGCGAAAGTCGGGACGTCGCCGGCGCTCGCTGCGCCCGGAAGCGCGAATGCGATGGCCGCGATCAGGATGGAGAAGACGTGAGAGACGTTTGCGAGTGCACGCGAAAACCTTGCGCGATCAGGCCATGGCGCCATGGCAACCTCCCATTTTGTTGGCTTGCGGCTTGCTGCCGCTTGAGCAGCGGCAGTCAATCGCGGGGAGGCACCCGAGTCAATCAGGCAAGGCAATCAGGCAAGGCAGTTACGCTGGCGAGCGGAAGCTCATCAGGCTGCGGGTCTTGTAGTCGTAGAACTTGCCGGTCTCGGTCCAGTCGGGGCAGCAGAGCGGCACGATGAACTCGGCGACCTGCTCGGGCGTGTCGAGCGTCGCGGGGTCTTCGCCCGGCATCAGCGTCGCACGCATGCGGGTTCGGATCGGGCCGGGGTTGAACAGATTGACGCGCAACGGCGTGTTCGCGGTCTCCTGCGCCCAGGCGCGCGCCAGCGTTTCCAGCGCGGCCTTGGAGGCGGCGTAGGGGCTGACATAGGCGGTCGCCTTGTTGGCGGCGCCCGAGGTGACGAACACGGCACGCCCAGCATCGGACTGCTTCAGCAGCGGCTCCATGCAGCGGATCAGCTGGAAGTTCGCGGAGACGTTCACGGCCATCACGTCGGTGAAGGCCTTCAGCTCGATATGGCCGATCGGCGAGGAGGGGCCGAGCACGCCGGCATTGCCGACGAGGATGTCGAGCTTGCCGTAGCGTTCGTGCAGGCCGGCGCCCAGCCGCGCGATGCCGTCGGAATCGGTGAGGTTGAGCGGCACCAGGGTAGCGCTGCCGCCGACTTTGCGGATCTCGTCGTCGAGCTCCTCGAGCCCGCCCTGCGTGCGCGCGGTCGCAACGATATGCGCGCCGGCCTTCGCCAGCGCGATGGCGGTGGCGTAGCCGATGCCGCGCGAGGCGCCGGTGACGAGAGCGATGCGGGAGGTGAGGGGTTTTGTCATGGCGGGGTTTTACAGGCGTGGGTGGCCGGCACAAGCCCCGCAACGTTCATTCCGGGGCGATGCGAAGCATCGAACCCGGAATCCAGAGATTGTAAGACGACATCGAGATCCTCAGGTGCGCAATTGCGCACCATAGTTCGCGCAGTGCGCGCCCCGGGATGACGGCTTGGCCGTCAGCTCGCCTCCGCCAGCAGCGACAGCTGCCGCGGCTGCTGCTCGGTCTGGGTCTGGTCGGTGAGGTGGGTCGGATAGGCGCCGGTGAAGCAGTGGTCCGAGAACTTCGGATTGGCGGGGTCGCGGCCGGGCTCGCCCATGGCGCGGTACATGCCGTCGATCGAGAGGAAGGCGAGCGAGTCGGCGCCGATGATCTCGCGCATCTCCTCCAGAGAATGCGTCGCGGCCAGCAGGCCGCCGCGATCGGGCAGGTCGATGCCGTAATAATCAGGATAGAGGATCGGGGGCGAGGCGAGGCGGAAGTGGACTTCCTTGGCGCCGGCGTCGCGCATCATGCGCACGATCTTCTTCGAGGTGGTGCCGCGCACCAGCGAGTCGTCGATCAGGATGATGCGCTTGCCTTCGATCGCGGCGCGGTTGGCCGAGTGCTTCATGCGCACGCCGGATTCGCGGATCGCCTGGGTCGGCTGGATGAAGGTGCGGCCGACATAATGGTTGCGGATGATGCCGAGCTCGAACGGCACGCCGGAATACTGGCTGTAGCCGACCGCGGCGGGCACGCCGGAATCGGGCACCGGCACGACGACGTCGATCGGCACGTGGCTCTCGCGCGCGAGCTGCGCGCCGAAGGCCTTGCGCACCTCGTAGACCGAGCGGCCGTGGACGATGGAATCCGGCCGGGAGAAGTAGATGTATTCGAAGATGCAGGGGCGCGGCGCCATCGGCGGGAACGGCTTGTGGATGTCCTGGCCGTTCTCGTCGAACACGATGACTTCGCCGGGCTCGATGTCGCGCACGAAGCGCGCGCCGATGATGTCGAGCGCGCAGGTCTCAGAGGTCAGGATCGGGCAGCCGTCGAGCTCGCCGAGCACGAGCGGGCGGATGCCGCGCGGATCGCGCGCGCCGACCAGCTTCTTGTTGGTCAGCGAGACCAGCGCATAGGCGCCCTCGATCTCGCGCAGCGCGTCGATATAGCGCTCGATGAAACGGGCACGCTTGGATCGCGCGACCAGGTGCAGGATCACCTCGGTGTCGGTGGTCGACTGCATCATGGCGCCGTGCTTCACGAGCTCGCGGCGCAGCGTCAGGCCGTTGGTGAGATTGCCGTTGTGGGCGACCGCGAGGCCGCCGGCATTGAGCTCGGCGAACAGCGGCTGCACGTTGCGCAGGATGGTGGCGCCGGTGGTGGAGTAGCGGACATGGCCGACGGCCATGTTGCCGGGCAGGCGGTCGATCACCTCGCGGCGGGAGAAGGTGTCGCCGACGAGACCGAGGCGGCGTTCCGAGTGGAAGCGGCTGCCGTCGTAGGAGACGATGCCGGCGGCCTCCTGGCCGCGATGCTGAAGGGCGTGGAGACCGAGTGCGGTGATGGCGGCAGCATCGGGGTGACCGTAGATGCCGAACACGCCGCATTCCTCGCGTAGCGTGTCCCCTTCCAGGTCGTCCTGAGGCTCCAGCGCGGACGGGCCCAAACCGGCCTTGGCGTCGAGATCAAGTTCAGCGTCCTGGTCAGGGTTTCGCATCTCGTTCGCGCCTCTCTTTAGGGCTCAAGTCCTTTAGAGCCCAAGTCAACGTGCCGCGGGTTTCTCGATCAGTTTCTTCAAACTGTCACGAGCCGGTTTACTGTATCCGTCGCCACTGCCCGAAGGCTGCTGCTCGGAATCAGCTTGGTCATCATCTGGTTTGTTTTTCTTGAATCTCTTCAAGATGGTGTTCTCGGGGTCGTCAGGCAAGAGGGCCATCAGCCAATCCCCGGTTCCCTGGAGCACCACGCGGGACTTGGCCCCCGTGACCCAGTCCGGGCGCTGCTTGTCCGGCACCAGCCAGGTGAAGAACAGGAAGGCGACCACGACGATCAAAAGCCCGCGAGCAAGGCCGAACAGGAAGCCGAGGGTGCGGTCCAGCGCGCCGATCCGCGAATCCAGGATCATGTCCGAGATCCGGACCGTGATCACGGAGACCACGACGAGGGTGCCGACGAACACGCCGGCAACTACGACCACGCTCGCCACGGTGTCGTTGTTGAAATAGGTCTTCGCGGTCGGCAGCAGCTTCGAGAACGAATACAGCGTCACGATCGCGGCGGCGCCCCAGGCCGCGATCGACAGGATTTCGCGCATGAAGCCGCGAACCATCGCGAGCAGGCCCGAGATCAGCATCACACCGAGCAGGATCAGGTCGAGGAGTGTTACTGGCATCGGCTGGTCTGGTCCGCTCGTACTTCAAAGGTGCTCAGCGAATCGGTGTTTGGCCGCCGCCCTAAAAGAGGGGCAGACGGCGTTCCCGGCAAGGCCGCAACCACGCAATCCCATGCTGCTTTTGTGACGGCTGTATAGCGGTAGGGGCCGGAAACGTCACCTCCAGCTAACCCTCTCCACGGCGGAATCTTGCCGGTGTGGCATTTTTCTCCGCTGGAGGGCTCTGATCGCCGCGGCGGGAGCCCTTGGCGGCGATTTCGGCCACCAATGTCGTCAGGCTGTTGACTGCGTTCAGGGACAGTCCGGCGTCGCCGCCGGCATCGCCCCGGGCCGATTCGGGCAGCACGGCGCGCTTGAAGCCGAGCTTGACCGCTTCCTTGAGCCGGGCCGGGGTCTGCGCCACCGGGCGGATCACGCCGGACAGCGAAATCTCGCCGAAATAGACCGCATCGGTGGGTAACTGCGCATTAACCAGGGACGACACCAGCGCGGCCGCGGCGGCCATGTCGGCGGCCGGCTCGTGGATGCGCAGGCCGCCGGCGACGTTCAGATAGACGTCGTGGCCGGACAGCTTGACCCCGCAATGGGCCTCCAGCACCGCCAGCACCATCGAGAGCCGGCTCTGATCCCAGCCGACCACGGCGCGGCGCGGGGTGCCGAGCGAGGTCGGGGCCACCAGAGCCTGCAATTCGACCAGGACGGGCCGCGTGCCCTCGATGCCCGCAAAGACTGCGGTGCCGGGCGTGCCGAGATCGCGCTCGGACAGGAACAGCTCGGACGGATTGGTGACTTCGCGCAGGCCAAGGCCCGTCATCTCGAACACGCCGATCTCGTCGGTCGGGCCGAAGCGGTTCTTCACCGCGCGCAGGATGCGGAATTGCTGCGAGCCTTCCCCCTCGAACGACAGCACCGCGTCGACCATGTGCTCGACCACGCGGGGACCGGCGATCTGGCCGTCCTTGGTGACATGGCCGACCAGGATGATCGCAGCGCCGGTCTTCTTGGCAAACCGGATCAGCGCCTGCGCCGAGGCCCGCACCTGCGTCACCGTGCCGGGCGCGGATTCCACCGTGTCGGTCCACATGGTCTGGATCGAGTCGATCACGATCAGGCGCGGGACTGCGCCCTCGGACAGCGTCGAGACGATGTCCTCGACCGAGGTCTCGGCGGCAAGCTGCACCGGCGCATCCGACAGGCCGAGCCGCTCGGCGCGCAGGCGTACCTGGGCGACCGCCTCTTCGCCGGAGATATAGACGATGCGGTGGCCGGCGCGCGCCATCATGCTGGTGGCCTGCGTCAGCAGCGTCGACTTGCCGATGCCGGGATCGCCGCCGACCAGCAGCACCGAGCCGCGCACGAAGCCGCCGCCGGTGACGCGGTCGAGCTCGGTCATGCCCGACGACAGCCGCGGCGCATCCGGGCTCTTTCCGGCAAGGCTCTCCAGCGCGAAGGTTCGCCCCTTGCGCTTGGAGCGGATCGAGACCGGCACGCTGCCGCTGGTGTCTTCTTCGGCGAGCGTATTCCACTCGCCGCAGGACTCGCACTTGCCCTGCCAGCGGTTATAGGCCGCGCCGCAGTTCTGGCAGACGAAGGAAAGCGTGTTCTTGGCCATGGGCTCGGTCGAGTCGGAGGTTTCAGGGGTTTGCTGATACCACGGAATGGCGGGCCCTGAGGCCGCTCACCGCGATTCCGTGCAGCCGATACACCCTTTGTTAGCTCTAGGTCGCAGCGCCGCGCCGGACTTTGCCAAATGTTAGCGGACACGGGTCCAGGTTCGGAACCGATACGGGATGGCGCGAATAATGACGATATTTTTGCGGATTTTGCTCGCCGCGGGCATGGCTTGCGCCGTCCTGGCGCCGCCCGGCCATATCGTGGCGGCCGACGCCAAAGCCCTCAACATCGTCTTTGTCAGCCCCGGCAAGACCGGCGAGGTCTACTGGGACATGGTCGCGCAAACCATGCAGGCCGCCGGCCGCAAGCTCGATGCGCATGTCGAGGTGCTGACCAGCGAGCGTAACTACCGCATCATGCAGGAGCTCGGGTACGGCGTGGTGGCACGCGCCGACAAGCCCGACTTCCTCATCCTCTCGAACGAGGAATCCGCCGCCGTTCCGATCCTGGAGGCGGCCGAGGCCGCCGGGGTCAAGACGCTGCTGCTGTCGAACACGCTGATCGGCGAGGACGCGAAGCGTCTCGGGCCGCCGCGCGCGAAGCTCACGACCTGGCTCGGCGACATCACGACCGATCTTCAGACCGCAGGCGCGCGGATGGCGAACGCCCTGATCGCCACGGCGCGGGCCGAGAAATGGCAGAGCCCGGACGGCAAGATCCACATTCTCGGCATCGGCGGCGACGAGATCACGCCGGCTTCGATCGCGCGCAACGCCGGCCTCAAGCTTGCGGTCGACGCCGCGCCCGATGTGGTGGTGGACCGGATGCTGTACGCCAACTGGACGCAGTCCGAGGCCGAGCAGGTCACCGCGAATTATCTGAGCTGGGCTGCGCGCAAGGAGATCCGTCCCGCCGGCGTCTGGGCCGGGAACGATCCGATGGCGCTCGGCGCGCTGCGCGCGATCACCGCGGCCGGCCTCGTGCCGGGCCGCAACATCGAGGTGGTCGGGCTCAACTGGTCGGAAGATGCGCTGCGCGAGATCAAGGCCGGCCGCCTGCTGCTGAGCGACGGCGGGCACTTCCTGCTCGGCGGCTGGTCGATCGTCCTGCTCCGCGACTACGCCGACGGCTGCGATTTCGCCGATGCCTCGCCCCGCGTCGAGGCCAGGACATCCGCGATCACGCGCGACAACCTCGCCTCGGTGGGCGACCTCATCAAGACGCGCCGCTTCGACCGGATCGACTTCACGCGGTTCAGGGCCAAGGCGGGGCGCTGCGGCCGATACGATTTCTCCCTCGATGCGCTCATCTCCTCCCTGTCTCGTCCTGACGGTGCCGGCGAATGACGCCTGAGGGGGAGCCAATGATAACCCCGGACCGCGACGCGCAGGCTGCGCCTCGGCGCTTGCGTTCGGTCGTGCGCGGAATGATCTGGGCCACGGTGCCGGTGCTGCTGCTGGTGCAATTGCTCGCCTCTGCCGGCGTCGAGGCCACGAGCTTCTGGTCGCAGATCCGCCAGCTCGATGCCCGCATTGCCCGCACCGCCGAGAGCCGCGCCGAGCTGATCGCAGAGCCGCTCTGGAAGATGCGCTACGACCAGGTCACGGGCGTGCTCAACGAGATCATGCACGACGAGACCATCGCGGCGGCGGCCGTCTATGACGACACGGGCGCGGCGATCGCCCGCGTGGTGGCGCGCCCCTCGGATCAGGTCGCGGAAATCTCGCGTCCGATCAGGTACAGCAACGGCAACATCGCCGTGCAGGCCGGACGCATCGCCATCGCCTATTCCTATGCGCCCGTCTATGCCGACACCGGCGGCCGGCTGATGCTGCTTCTCGTCGTCGGCGTGTTGGCAACGCTCGCCACCGTGGTGGCGCTGCGCATCTCGGCCAACATCTTCATCGGCAAGCCGCTCGCGGCGATCATGTCGGCGATCCAGCGCAGCAAGCAGGACGGCCGCGCCTATCCGGCCGAGATCAGCTCGGCCAACGAATTCGGTCAGCTCGCGCAGGCTTTCAACGCCATGCAGCACACGACCTCGGGCGCGCTCGACCGGCTCGGGCACATGGCCTCGCACGATCCGCTCACGGGCCTGCCCAACCGGCGCTCGCTGTCGGAGCGCCTCGTGACCCTGAGCGGCGATGCCGGCTCGCCGGACTCCCTGATCGCCTTCTGCTTCATCGACCTCGACGACTTCAAGGGCATCAACGACACCTTCGGCCACGACGCCGGCGACCGCTTCCTGGTCCACATTTCCGAACGGCTGCGCGAGGCGGTCGAGCCGCAGGATTGGGTCGCGCGGCTCGGCGGCGACGAGTTCGTCGTGATCCGCCCCGAGGTCAGCAACGCGGCGGCCGCGCAGGCTTTCGCGCGCGAGCTGCTGGATGCGATTTCCGAGCCGATCCGGCTGCACGACAAGCAGGTCGCGCCCCGGGCCAGCATCGGCCTTGCCGTGCGCCGCGCCGGCGATCCCGAATTGTCGCATCTGCCGGCGCTGGCCGACATCGCGCTCTACCATGCCAAGAGCAAGGCGCCCGGTACCGTCGCGGTGCTGGACGAAGCGCTGCAGCGCGACTATCGCCGCCGCAGGGATCTCGAGCTGGCCATTCCCGCAGGCTTCGCCGAGGGACAGTTCGAGGTCTGGTATCAGGGCCAGATCGACCTCGAGAGCCAGGGCGTCGTCGGGCTGGAGGCGCTGATCCGCTGGCGTCATCCCGAACATGGCGTGATCGGTCCCGGCGAATTCCTGCCGCTGGTCGAGCGCAGCGGCAACAATGCACGGCTGACGCGCTATGTGCTGACCGACGCCTGCCGCGCGCTGCAGCATCTGGCCGCCGCCGGCAGGCCGGACATCAGGATCGCGATCAACCTGCCGCCGTCCGAGCTCGCCGATCATTCGCTTGCCGCCGAGCTGCGCACGACCTGCGCGCGCTTCGACGTCGCGGCCTCGTCACTGGAGCTCGAGATCACCGAGGGCTCGCTGATCAACAACATCGCCAGCGCCTCCGAGACGCTGCAGCGCCTGCGCCGGCTCGGCGCCACCATCGCGCTCGACGATTTCGGCACGGGCTACTCTTCGCTGGCGCATCTCAGGCGGTTCCCGCTCGACAGGGTCAAGATCGACAAGGCCTTCATCAGCGAGATCCCCGATAGCGCGGAAGACAAGGCGATCGTCGGCGTCATCGCATCGCTCGCCGGCACGCTGGGGTTGACGCTGGTCGCCGAAGGCATCGAGCGGGCGGAGCAGGCGGCGGCCATGCGCGAGATGGGCGTGACGCTGGGGCAGGGCTATCTCTACCATCGGCCGCAGCCGCTCAGGGATGTGCTGCAATGGCTCGAAGGGCAGGCTGTGCCCGCGAGCCGCGTCGTTGCGGAAAGCCCGTCAATCGCGCCCGAATTCGCCGCCTGAGCGCGGCGACTACGGCTGCGCCGCGTTCCAGAGCATCGACAGCCCGGCCGCGATCATGATCGCATCCATCAAGAGGCGGAACACGTCCGGTTTCAGGTGCAGCACGAAGCGCTTGGCGATGAATGCGCCTGACATCAGCGAAGCACCCGCGATCAGTCCCTTGACGAACACATCGCCGGTGAGCGCACCGAAACGTTCGAAAGTCACCGACTTCGCGAAATAGAGGCCGAGCGACGAAGCCGCCTCGGTGGCGAGGAAGGCGCCCTTAGACAGGCCGTAAAACAAAAACAGCGGCACGCTGAGCGGGCCGGTGGAGACCACGATGCCGGTGAGATAGCCGATGACGGCACCGCCGACGGCGAGATGCCAGAGATTGGCCTTGAGGTCGTGCCTGGCCAGCCAGTGCCGCACCGGCACCATCACGATCAGGAAGCTGCCGATGGCGAGATCCACGGCGTGCGAGGGCAGCGCCAGCAGGGTACGCGCGCCGAGCGCGGCCGCCGGAATGCCCGTGATCGAATAGGCCGCGCAGGCCCGCCAGTCGACCTCGCGCCACCACGCCAAAATGCGCGAAAAATTCGCCATCACCGAGGCGACCGCCATGATCGGCACGGCCTCCTTCGGCCCGTAGGCATAGACCAGCACGGGCATCAGCATGATCGACGACCCCGTGCCGACGATGCCGGAAATCGTGCCCGCGATCAGGCCGACGGTGAGGACGAAGACAAAGGCCAAGGGCAGGGGCTCCGGGAATCGGACAAGTGTAGCCGGAGCAGGCGTCGTGCGCGAATGCAGTTGCGGCAGGTCAGTGCCGCCCAGGCGAAGGGGCGGGACGGCCGCAGGCGAGCGCAGCGATCGCGCCGCGCAGCGGCATGCCGGCTTGCGCACCCGGCTTGAGGCACTTTTGCGCCGCGGCCTCGCATCCGACCTCGAGGGCGGTTTGCAGCGGAACCTTCTCGTGGATCATCGCCGCAAGCGCACCGGCAAAGGTGTCGCCGGCCCCGGTCGTGTCCACCGGCGTGATATCAGGCGCGGGCGCGCGCAAACGGGTTCCGTCCGCCGCGACGGCCAGTGCGCCCTGCGCGCCGGCGGTGACGATGCAGACGAGATTGCCGGCCTTCGCGAGTGCCGCAGCCGCTGCTTCATGGTCCGACGCGGCGAGGCCGATGGCGGCGGCGGCGTCCAGCGCCTCATGCTCGTTGACGAGAAGATAGCTGGTGGCGGCGAGAAGCTCGGTCACCATCTCGCTGTTCATCCTCGCCGGCACCGGTGCGAGATTCCAGATGACGGTGCCGGAGGCCGCGGTCGTTCGGCGCGCCGCGTCCAGCGCCTGCGCAAAGGGCACTTCCATCTGCAGCACCAGCACCGTGTCGGCGCCGAACAGCGAAGCAGGCAGGTCACCGGCGCTCGCCGCCAGATTGGCGCCGCTGGCCACGGTGATCGCATTCTCGCCGGCCTGATCGACCGTGATGAAAGCGCAGCCGGTCGGCTCGTCGGCCCTGACCACCAGGCCCACGTCCACGCCGTTGGTGCGCAGGTTCTCGATCGCGCTGTCGCCAAATCCATCCCGGCCGACGCGGCCGGCCATGTGGACCCGGCCGGGGCCGGCGATGCGTGCGGCGGCGACGGCCTGGTTGGCGCCCTTGCCGCCGAAATGCGTCTGGTAGGACGGGGCGAGCACGGTCCGGCCGGGCCCCGGAATGACCGGGACCTGTGCGACCAGATCGATGTTGAGCGACCCGAACACCAGGATCATGGGCGGGACGTCAGCCTTGCTCGTCCATGACGCGCAGCTTCTCGACGCGGCGGCGGAAATCCTCGTCGGTGGAGAATTCTGCGGAGAGGTAGGACGAGACGAGGTCCACGGCGAGCCAGGCGCCGACGATCTGCGCGCCGATGCACATGACGTTGACGTCGTCATGCTCGACGCTCTGATGCGCCGAATGCACGTCGTGGCAGACCGCGGCGCGGATGCCCTTCATCTTGTTGGCGGCGATCGAGGCGCCGACGCCGGTGCCGCAGACCATGATGCCGCGCGCCGCTTCGCCCGAGGTCACCTTCTGTGCCACCGCGCGCGCGATGTCGGGGAAGTCCACCGGCTTGTCGTCATGGGAGCCGACGTCGATGATGTCGTGGCCGAGCTTGCGGATGTGGTCGATGACGGTCTGCTTGAGCGGCCAGCCGGCGTGGTCGGATCCGATGACGAGACGCATGTGATGTCCTTCTTGATTTTGCATTGGCCGTGACAGCCGCAGAACGGCTGTCACGGGTCTCTCTGGTTTCAGCTACGCATGTCCGCGGGCAGATCGACGCCGTGGAATTTCTTGTAGATGGCGTTGAGCTTGCCGTTCTTGACGTTCTCGGCGATCCAGGCGTTGAGCTTGTCCATCAACCGCTGCTCGCCCTTCTTCAGGCCGATGGCGAGGTCGAAGGTCGCCAGCGGAATTTTGGACTCGAAGATGCGGGCCGGATTCTTGACGCCGATCTGGTTGATGATCGTCGCCGAGGTGCCGACACAATCGACCTGGCCGGACACGGCCGCCGTCACTTCCGTGGCGTCGTCGTCATAGCGGGAGATCTTCAGCTCCTTGTCCTTCATGTTGGACAGGGTGGTGTCTTGCGTGGTGCCGCGTGAGACGCCGATCGCCTTGTCCTTGAGGTCGGGCCAGTCCTTGACGTTGAGCGACTTCAGACAGCCGATGTCGGATTGCAGCGTCGCGTAGCGCTTGGTGAAGTCGATCACCTTGGCGCGCTCGGGCGTCACCGACAGGGTCGAGATGATGATGTCGGCCTTGCCGGTGAGGACGTTGGGGATGCGGGTCGCGCCGGTGGTCTGGATGAACTCGAGCTCGAGCCCCCAATCCTTGGCGAGCAGCTGCGCGACCTCGACGTCGGAGCCGGTCGGCTTCATGCTCGAATCCATCATGCCCGAGGGCGGGATGGCGAGGTCGGTCGAGATGCGGATCTTCTTGGCCTGCGTGATGTCGTCGAGCAGATCGGCCGATGCCGGCGTGATTGCCATCATCATCAGGCCGCAAAGCGCGGCGGCGGTGCCCAGCAATGTCTTGTTGGTCATTCTTGGTTCTCCTCTCCCTGTTATGATTTTAAGTTTCCCGTTCCCACGAATTGGGTGAGCTCGGGTGTGGTCGGCGACGTCAGGATCGAGGCGGGTCCGGTCTCGTGGACCTTGCCGCGATGCATGAACACGATCCGGTCGGCGATGCCTTTGGCGAAGCCCATCTCGTGCGTGACCATCACCATGGTCATGCCGTCCGCCGCCAATTGCTCGATCACCTTCAGCACCTCCGCGGTGAGCTCGGGATCGAGCGCGGAGGTGACCTCGTCGAACAGCATGACCTTCGGCTGCATCGCCAGCGAGCGCGCGATGGCGGCGCGCTGCTGCTGGCCGCCCGAGAGCTGCTCGGGATAGGCGTGCAGCTTCTCCTCGAGCCCGACCTGCACCAGCACTTTTCGTGCGAGGTCCTTCGCTTCGGCTGTCGCCATGCCCTTCACCGCGCAAGGGGCGAGGGTGATGTTCTGCTCGATCGTGAGATGCGGAAACAGATTGTAGCTCTGGAACACGATGCCGACGTCCTGGCGCAGCGCGCGCAGATCGACGTCGGGGCGGTCGACGCGGTGACCGCAGACGACGATCTCGCCGTCGTCGACCTTCTCGAAGCGGTCGATGCAGCGCAGCGCCGTGCTCTTGCCGGAGCCGGAACGGCCGATCAGCGCCAACACTTCACCGCGCTCGACCGCAAAGGAGACGCCGTCGAGCACGACGAGCGGGCCGAAGCTCTTCCGCACGTTGCGGAGCGACACGATCGGTTCGGAGGAGGAGTTCTGCTGCATGTCAGGCCGGTGCGAGGTTGGACCTGCCGCGCCCCATCCGCCGCTCCAGCCGCTGGCTGAACAGCGACAGCGGATAGCACATGGCGAAATAGGTGACGGCGATGATGGCGTAGATGGCGAACGGCTCGAACAGCGAGTTGTTGACGATCTGGCCCGAACGCATCAGCTCGACGAAGCCAACCACCGAGGCGAGCGAGGTGTTCTTGATGATCTGCACCATGAAGCCGACCGTCGGCGGCGTCGCGATGCGGATCGCCTGCGGCAGGATCACCTTGACCATGCGCTGGGTCCGGGTCAGCGCGAGGCCTTCGGCGGCCTCCCATTGCGGCTTCGGCACGGACTGGATGCAGCCGCGCCAGATCTCGCCGAGATAGGCGGCGACGTAGAGCGTCAGCGAGGCGCTCGCGGCCGTGAGCGGCGAGACCTTGAGGCCGATGGCGGCAAGGCCGAAATAGCCGAGGAACAGGATCACCAGCAGCGGCGTGCCCTGGATGAGCTGGACATAGACCGCGCTGGCGAGCCGCACGGATTTGAGCGGCGAGATCCGCGCGAGCGCGATCACAAAGCCGACGATGCCGCCGCCGATCAGCGCGATCACCGACAGGCCGATGGTCCAGAGCGCGCCTTGGCCGAGGAACATGAGATGGTTGATGTTGAGATGTCCGCCCATGCTCATCTCACAGCGGTGTGCCGAGCCGGCGCCGGCGCGGAAACAGCACGAGGCCGAGGCCCCAGAAGCCGGCGCGCATCACCAGCGAGAGGATGACGTAGAGCACGGCGACGATGATATAGGTCTCGAACGCGCGATAGGTGTCCGACTGGATGTAGTTGGCGACCGCGGTGAGCTCCTCGGCCGAGATCTGCGAGCAGACCGAGGAGGCCAGCATCAGGAGCACGAACTGGCTGGTCAGCGCCGGATAGACCTTCTCGACCGCCGGCAGCAGGATGATGTGCCAGTAGATCTGGAGCCGCGACAGCGCCAGCCCTTCGGCCGCCTCGATCTGTCCGCGCGGGATCGCCTCGAAACCGGCGCGCATGATCTCGGCCGTGTAGGCGCCGACATTGATGGTCAGCGCGGTCACTGCCACCGCGAAGGCGGAGAATTTCAGCCCGAGGCTGGCGAGGCCGAAATAGACCAGGAAGATCTGCACCAGGAGGGGCGTGTTGCGGATGGTCTCGACATAGATCTTGCAGGCGCCCGCGATCAGCGAATTGTGCGTGCCGCGCCCCACCGCCGCGAGCGTGCCGAGCAGGGCGCCCAGCACCGTCGCGAAGGCGGCAAGCTCCAGCGTGAGGACGGCGCCGGCGAGAAAACTCGGCCAACGCTCCAGCACTGCGGGAAAGTCGAGTTGGAGGCTCATCGCCGCTTCTTCAGCCGGTGGTCTGATTGGTCATGCGGTCATAGACGCGGAACAGCGCCTGGTTGCCGTTGCTGCCTTCGCCGTGGGCGCGCGCATCGACATACTGGCTGGTGACAAGCGCGGTGCCGGGCAAGGGCACGCTCAGCGCCTGCGCGTGCTCTTGCACGAGGCGAAGGTCCTTGAGCTGGAGATCGATGCGGAAGCCGGCGGAGGCATCGCCCGCGATCATCGCGGGGCCGAGCTTATCGAGCATCCAGGAGGCGGCGGAGCCGCCGAGCAGGACGCGACGCAGCAGATTGAGATCGATGCCCGAGGCGCGCCCGAGTGCGAGAGCCTCGCAGATCGCCTGGATGTTGATGCCGCAGATCAGCTGGTTGCAGAGCTTGACGGTCTGACCGGCGCCGGACGCGCCGACATGGGTGATGGTCGTGCCCATGGCGCGAAAGAAAGGTTCGGCCCGCGCGAAGGCCTCGGCATCGCCGCCGGCCATGATCGAGAGCGCGGCGTTCTTGGCGCCGACGGGCCCGCCCGAAACCGGCGCGTCGATGAAGCCGACGCCGATCTTTTGCAGGTCGGCATGGATGCGGCGGACCGCAACTGGCGAGATCGTGCTCATGTCGACGATGAGCTTGCCTGATGGGGGAGACTTCAGCAGGCCCTGCTCGCCGTAGATGGTCGCTTCAACGTGGGGCGTGTCGGGCAGCATCGTGATGACGATGTCGGCGCCCTGCGCCGCATCGGCGGGGCTCTTGGCGCGAACCGCACCTTCGTTGACGCTGGCGCTCAGTGCCGCCTCGTCGAGATCGAACACGCGAACCGCGTGGCCGGCCTTCAGCAGGTTGCGCACCATCTCGCGGCCCATCGTGCCGATGCCGATGAAGCCGACGCTGCCCTTGTCATTCCGTCCCATGCGATCAGTCCGTTTCTTGATTGATTGCTGTCTTGGTTGTCTTACGTGCCGCGATCAGCCCGAGGCGCTGGTCCTGTCGATATCGCCGACGATGGCGCGCCTGCGATATTCGTCGCCGATGGCGAAATGCTTGCGCAGCGTCGCGTCCGCGCGCTCCGGATCGCGCGCGATGACGGCTTCGAAGATGCGGCGGTGGTCGTCGATCAGATAGGTCTTCATCGAGGGGAAGGCCTGCACCAGCTCGCGGCGGCTGCGATGCGAATGCGTCAGCAGGCCCGCCATCGAAGAGTGCAGCACCGTCAGCGTCTCCGAATGCGAGGCCACGACGATGGCGCGGTGGAAGTCGAAATCGGCCATGCCGCCGGCGTCGGCCTCGTCGATGGTCTCGCCGATCCTGGCCAGCGCCCGCTGCAGGCGCTCGAAATCGGTGATGTTGGCGCGCTCGCAGGCGAGGCGGATCGCCTGGCATTCGATCGCGACGCGCGCCTGCATGACGTCGTCGAGCATGTCGGCCTGCTGGGCCAGCGCGAAGGTGAAGAAGTCGTTCAGCACCGAGACGTCGGGCCGCGTCACCACGGTGCCGATGCGGTCGCGGATCTCGACGATGCCGAGCACGGTGAGGGCACGCAGCGCCTCGCGGACGATCGGCCGGCTGACGCCGAGGAGGGTGGCAAGCTCGCGCTCGGAGATCAGGCGGTCGCCCGGCTTCAGCGAGCCCGCGAGCAGGCGCTCGCGCAGGAAGGCGAACACCTTCTCGAAGCCTTTTTCGCCGTCGGCTGTCCGCTTGAGCTCCATCCCTGTCCCGCTTGGTCTGATCTTGGTCAGACCAGTATGCTAACCAGGACGCGGAGGTCAAGGGGCTCAGATGGGGCAGACTGGGGAGGGCTAAGGGTTCTGCGGCGGGGTGTCCGCTAAGGTCTTGAATCGATTAGGTCCGGCTACTGTGCATGGGGTTGTTTTTGGTGTTCTTGTTTGGGCGACCCCGGAACGTCGTCCTCCGACGTTGCGGACGAACCTGCTGCTGACAGCATGTTGGCAGCAGGGGCTGGCTACGACCATCTCCTGACAAAAGGGGAGAACGGGACATGCGGATCGAGGCGAGTTGTCATTGCGGTGAGACGGTGTTCGAGGTGACGGAGGCGCCCGCCAGCGTGACACGCTGTACCTGCACGCTCTGCTCCAAGCGCGGCGCGCTGTGGGCCTATTACACGCCGGCGCAGTTTCGCCTGCTGTCACCGCCGGACAACGTGGCGACCTATCTCTGGGGCAGTCGCACGGTCAAACATCATTTCTGCGCCAGCTGCGGCTGCGGCACCTATTCGGAATCGCCGGACTGGTCGAGCGGCAAGCCGGACTTCGACAATCCCAAGGTCGCGGTCAACGCGCGCCTGTTCGACGACTTCGATCTCGAGGCGGTGCCGGTGAACATGATCGACGGCAGGAATTTGTGGTGAGCGATGAGGGCGCGCTCTTCGCAGCGGCACGCCCGTCCTCTTGAGGCAATTTTGAAAAGCTGATTTGTTTCCGGCCTAGAAAAAGGGGAGGAAACCCATGATGCGTCTTTTTGCGCGAGTGATTCTCGCAATGTGTCTGGCCGTTGCAATCGGCTTCAATGCACAGGCGCAGACCAGGCCGAAGGTCACCTCGCTGGGACCGGACTTCCCCAAGGCCTCGCTGTTCGTCGGCAACAGCTTCTTCTACTTCAACAACGGCATGCCCGGGCATCTCACCTTCATGGAGCGGGCGGCCGATGCCGAGAACAAGGCGGCCTATCGCAACACCATGGCGACCATTGGCGGCTCCGGCCTCGACTGGCACGACATGGAGAACCTGCTGCGTCCGGGCGGCCTGGGCGCCTATTCGTTCGACGAGCAGAACGTCGTGATCTTCAACAAGCCCGGCAGGCAGTACGACGCCGTCGTGATGATGGATTGCAGCCAGTGCCCGATCCATCCGCAATTGAAGGACGCGTTCACGACCTTCGCCAAGAAGGACAGCGACATCGTCCGCGCCCACGGCATGCGGCCGGTGTTTTTCATGTCCTGGGCCTATGCCGACAAGCCGGAAATGACCGAGCAACTGGCCGAGGCCTATACGGTCGCCGGCAACGCCAACGACGCGCTCGTCATTCCCGCCGGTCTCGCCTTTGCGCGCGTGCGCAAGATCCAGCCCGAGCTCAATCTCTACGCGCCGGACAAGCGGCACCCGAGTCCTGCCGGCACCTATCTCGCCGCCTGCGTGACATTCGCCGCGCTGACGGGACGCTCGCCGGTCGGCAATTCCTACAACATGGGACTCGATGCGGAGACGACACAGCTGCTGCAAAAGGCAGCATGGGACACCGCGCAGGAATATTACGGGCGCTGATCTTGTAGGATGGGTAGAGCGTAGCGAAACCCATCATCACAGGCGCGAACAGCGATGGGTTTCGCTACGCTCTACCCATCCTACGGCACCATTATTGAGGCTACTTCAGCACCACCCACGCCGGCGCGTGATCACTCGCGCCTTCCTCGCCGCGGACCTTCTTGTCTACCCCGGCCTTTGCCAGCCGCGAGACGAGGGCAGGGCTGAGCAGGAGATGGTCGAGCCGCAGCCCCGCGTCGCGCGGCCAGCGGTTTCGCTTGTAGTCCCAGAACGTGTAGATGCGTTTCTCCGGATGCAGCTCGCGGATCGCATCGCACCAGCCCTGTTCGACCAGGGAAGCAAAGGCCGCGCGGCTCTTCGGCTGGATCAGCGCATCCTTGTCCCATGAGCGCGTCGGATAGATGTCGATCCCGGTCGGCGCGACGTTGTAATCGCCGGCGAGCACTACGGGCAGGTCCTGCTTGATGAAGGTCTTCGCGTGGCGCCTGAGGCGCGCGAACCAGTCGAGCTTGTAGTCGAATTTCGGCCCCGGCTGCGGATTGCCGTTCGGCAGGTAGATGCTGGTGACGATGATGCCGCGCACGGCGGCCTCGATATAGCGGGCTTCGTGATCATCAGGCTTTCCCGGCAGACGATCGCGGGTCAGCACCGGCTCGGCGTTGCGCGCGAGGAGGGCGACGCCGTTCCACGTCTTCTGTCCACACCACACCGCGCCGTAGCCGGCCTTTTCGATCGCCGCCGCCGGAAATTCGCCATCACTTGCCTTCAACTCCTGAAGCGCGACCACATCGGGCTTTGCGGCGCGCAGCCATGCCAACAGATTGGGCAGGCGGCGGTTGACGTTGTTGATGTTGAATGTCGCGATCTTCATGTAGAGCTACCGGCTCTCGCCTTTCGTCTTCCGGAGATACAATGTCCAGATTGAGCTTTGCCGCTATTGCGTTCGTCGTCGCGTTCTCCGGGGCCACTTCGGCACAGTCAGCCGATACGCGCGGCGCATGCAAGGCGGATTACGACAAATTCTGCGCCGGCATCGCGCCGGGCGGCGGCATCGTCGCCTGCCTCAACGCCAAGCGCGACCAGCTCAGCACCACCTGCAAGGCAGCGCTGGACAGCAGGAAGAAGAAGTAGGCGCCGCTCTCGTGTCCCGGACGCGGCGCAGCGCGTAAGCGGTGCGGCGCAGGGCCGGGACCCAGAAGGCGATACGATCTATTGCAGAGAAATGGGCCCCGGCTCTGCAGCGCATTACGCCGCGAAGCGCGGCGCGTTGCGCGGCGTCCGGGGCACGAGGGTGGTCTCTTAGCCCGGCAGCGGCGGCGGGGCCGCGGGCTCCTCGGCCGGCGGCGGCGAGGGCGGCTGGGCGGCGCTCGATGCCGGCTCCGGCTTCGTCAGCGGCTCGACCACATTGCCGCCCTTGTAGACGCGGGCGTAGCGGTGGCCGAGGCTGGTCAGCACCTCATAGCCGATGGTGCCGAAATGATGCGCGAGCTCGTCGACGGTGATGCCTTCGCCGAGCAGCGTCACCATGTGACCGCGCCGCACGGCGTTCGGCGGCAGATCGGTGATGTCGATCGCGATCAGATCCATGGAGACGCGGCCGGCGACCGGGCAGCGCTTGCCGGCGACGATCACTTCGGCGCCGCGCGTGCCGTCGTTCGAGCTGGCGGCGCGGAAATAGCCGTCGGCATAACCGACCGCGATGAGCGCGAGCTTGGTCGGCCGCCGCGCGGTCCAGGTGCCGCCATAGCCGACGCTCTCGCCGCGCTCGACATTGCGGATCTGCACGATGCGCGCCTTGAGATCGACCACCGGCTGCATCGGATTGTCGGCCTCCGGCGTCGGGTTGACGCCGTAGAGCGCAGCGCCCGGCCGCACCAGGTCGAACTGGAACGGCGCGCCGAGGAAGATGCCGGACGAATTGGCGAGCGCGGCCGGCACGCCGGAGAATTCGCTGGCGATGCCGCGGAAGGCTGCGAGCTGCTTGGCATTGACCGGGCTGTTGAGCTGCTCGGCCGAGACCAGATGGCTCATCACCAGCGTGATGCCGTGATCGCCTGCATTGATGCGGGGGATGATCGCCTGCGCCTCCTGGAGCGTCAGGCCGAGCCGGTTCATGCCGGTATCGATGTGGATGGCGGCGCCGCCGTTCCACCCCGTCCGGCGGCAGAACACGTCCCATTCGGCGAGCTCGTTGAGATCGCCGATCACGGGCCGGCAGTTGATCTGGGCGTAGTGCTCGCCGGTGTTCTGGAAATAGCCGCCGAGCACGTAGATCGTGGGCTCCGGCACGGCCGCGCGCACCTTGCGTGCTTCCTCGATGGTGGCGACGAAGAAGGTCTTGCAGCCGGCCTTGCTCAGGGCGCGCGCGACCTGCTCGGCGCCGCAGCCATAGGCGTCGGCCTTGATCACCGCCGAGCATTCGGCCGGCACCGCCGTCTTCTCGAGCTTGCGCCAATTGGCGATGATCGCGTCGAGATCGACGGTGAGCACGCCGCCGAAGGCAGCGAGCGCGGCAGCCTGATTGGCCTCCGCGGAGAGAAGGCCTGATTGCGGGGTCATTTTCGGGTCGGACGCCATTGTCATGGCGCCGTTTTACGCAAGAGGCAGCCTTGGTTCAAGGAAGTCAGTAATCGTTGCTGCTGCGCGCCGGCATCTGACTGTCAGGCGCGAGATCGCCGAACCGCGTGACCGAGGCTTCGAAGGCGAGGTCCACGGTGCCGGTCGGGCCGTGGCGCTGCTTGCCGATGATGACTTCGGCCTTGCCGTGCGCAAGGCTCATGTCGAGCTGCCACTTCTCGTGTTCAGGCGTGCCCGGTCGGGGCTCCTTCATCGCGAGGTAATATTCCTCGCGGTACACGAACAGCACGACGTCGGCGTCCTGCTCGATCGATCCGGATTCACGCAGGTCGGAGAGCTGCGGCCGCTTGTCGTCGCGGGACTCAACTTGGCGTGAGAGCTGGGACAGCGCGATCACGGGAACGTTGAGTTCCTTGGCGAGTGCCTTGAGGCTGGTCGTGATCTCCGTGATTTCCTGCACGCGGCTGTCGCTGGCGCGCTTGCCCGAGCCTGACAGCAGCTGGATGTAGTCGATCACGAGCAGGTCGAGACCCTTCTGGCGCTTGAGCCGGCGCGCGCGCGCCATCAGCTGCGCGATCGACAGGCCGCCGGTCGCGTCGACATAGAACGGCAGCGATTGCAGCTCGATCGAGACTTCCCGGATCTTGTCGAAATCGGCCTCCGAGATGCCGCCGCGGCGGATGTGGGAGGAGGGAACGCCGGTGCGCTCGGCCACGATACGCGTGGCGAGCTGGTCGGCCGACATTTCGCAGGAGAAGAAGCCGATCACGCCACCATTGGCGGCCTTTGTGGTGCCGTCGGCCTGGACCTCGGGAATATAGGCCTTGGCGACGTTGTAGGCGATGTTGGTCGCCAGCGACGTCTTGCCCATGCCGGGACGTCCCGCGACGATGATGAGGTCGGAGTGCTGCAGGCCGCCCATCTTGGTGTCGAGGTCGCGCATGCCGGTCGAGATGCCCGACAGCTTTCCGTCGCGCTGGAACGCCTTGGCCGCGAGATCGACCGCGACCGCCAATGCCTGCGAGAATTTCTGGAAGCCGCCGTCATAGCGGCCGGATTCGGCGAGCTCGTAGAGGCGGCGCTCGGCATCCTCGATCTGCGCGCGCGGGGCGAAGTCGACCGGCGCGTCATAGGCGACATTGACCATGTCCTCGCCGATGCCGATCAGATCGCGGCGCAGCGCGAGGTCATAGATCGTGCGGCCGTAGTCCTGGGCGTTGATGATGGTGGTCGCTTCGGCCGCGAGCCGCGCAAGATATTGCCCGATGGTCATGCCGCCGACGTCGGTATCGGCGGGCAGGAAGGTCTTCAGCGTGACGGGCGTCGCGATCTTGCCCATGCGGATCAGGCTGCCGGCGGTCTCGTAGATGGTCTGGTGCAGCGGCTCGAAATAATGCTTCGGCTCCAGGAAGTCGGAGACGCGGTAGAAGGCATCGTTGTTGACCAGGATCGCGCCCAGAAGGCTCTGTTCCGCCTCGATATTATGCGGCGCACTCCGGTAGGCAGGAGTTCCGGGCTCGGGCGCGAGTTTGAGGACGTTCGAATCAGTCAGGGCCATGGTCGGACGTGCTTAGCAATTTTCTTTGGCAGATGCGGGGCCGGGATAAAGCGCCGCCTCGCTCCAAAGCGGAAGCAAAAGCTGACCGCTATCAACCGCTCAGTTAAAATGGTGGATGATTAGCAGCCGCAGCATGCGCCGCGCTTGACGGATTTTCGCGGAACTCGTCCGCGCCAACTTTGGCTTCGGCCGCGCCGCGGAAAAATCCGGAAACCGTGAACCTAATGGATTGGCGCGCAGACCCATCTGGAGGCGCGCGAAATGACGCACGCCGGCCGCTTTCGGCTCGGTTTCAGACCAGCAGGAGGTAGACCAGCGCAGCCAGCGCCGCCCCAACGCCCGTGACGATCAGGGCGTAATCGGTGCGGAGGTCGTCCTGCACGTCGAATGAGGTTCGGGTCTCTTTGCTCATGGCGACGGTCTAAGCCAGGCCCGACCAGACTTATGTGAAGCAGATCACATCTCCCCGGATTCTTTCGGGGTAGGGCGGGAACAGGCAGGCGGGCAGGGGATTGTCCCAACCCGCAACGGGAAGACGAGGCAGGCGATGCGGCCAGAACGGCAGCAGCAGATTTGGCGGAGCGAGGCGGGCAGCCGGCTTTGGCTGTCCGGCCTGATCGCGGCCATGCAGCACGCCGAGCGCCCCGAAATACGCCGCCAGCCGGTCGACCCCGAGGTTCTGGTCGAACTGCGGGCGCAATTGGCGTTAACGGCCTCTTGCCGCACGTCCCCGATCTCGACGCTGCGTCACTAGAACCTATTCACCTGCAAGCTTCAGCCTCGTCCTGGCGCCGCCTTCGATGGCCCGCAGGCGGGTTTCGCTCCGCGCGATGTAGTCGCGGGTTATCGGCACCACGCCCTGACGCCTGGTGAGCTGGATCTGGAAGTTCATCATGGCCTGCTTGCGGAACGTCATCTCGCAGGCCGCCAGATAGAATTCCCACATCAGCGCGAAGCGCTCGTCATAGAGCTGCACGGCCTCCTCGCGGCGGGCCATGAAGCGTTCGCGCCAGGCTTTCAGCGTCTCGGCGTAATGCAGGCGCAGGATCTCGATGTCGCAGACCAGGAGGCCCGCACGCTCGATCGCCGGCAGCACCTCCGAGAGTGCAGGGATGTAGCCGCCCGGGAATATGTATTTGGCGATCCAGGGATTGGTCGAATCCGGCCCTTGCGAACGGCCGATCGAGTGCAACAGCATGACGCCGTCATCCGTCAGGAGCTCGGCGCAGCGCTGGAAGTAGGCATCATAGAACCTCGCGCCGACATGTTCGAACATGCCGACCGAGACGATGCGGTCGAACGGCCCGTCGATGTCGCGATAGTCCTGCAGCAGGAATCTGGCGGACCGGCTCAGCCTCTTTTCGGCTGCGCGCGCATTGGCGATCTGCAATTGCTCGGTCGACAACGTGACGCCGGTGACGTCGGCGCCCGCGATCTCCGCGAGATAGAGCCCGAGCCCGCCCCAGCCCGAGCCGATGTCGAGCACGCGCTGGCCGCGCTTGACGAGGAGCTTTGCGGCGATGTGCCGCTTCTTGGCGAGCTGCGCATCATCGAGCGTCGTGTCCGGCGTCTCGAAATAGGCGCAGCTATATTGCTTGTCGGCGTCGAGGAAGAGCGAATAGAGCCGCGCGTCGAGATCGTAGTGATGGGAGACATTGGCGCGGGAACGCGAGCGCGGGTTGAACTGCTTCAGGCGCCGCGTCAGGTAGCGCAGGTGCCACCAGGGTTTTGCCCACTGCGGCAATAGGTCGGGTTGATCGAGCAGGATCGCGAGGGCATCAGCTATGGTGCCGCGTTCGACCACGAACTCGCCGTCCATATAGGCCTCGCCAAGCCCGAGCTCGGGATTGACGAGGATCTTTCGTTCGGCGTCCGCCGTGACGAAACGGACTGCGACCGGTTCACCCGAGCCGTCTCCGACGGTGAACTTCGATCCAGCTGCCGTGGTCACGGTCAGCGACCCGCGGCGGACAAAGTGAGACAGAAATCGACGTAACAATCGGTCCATCGCCACCTTCCTCTCGAGCGAACCCGAAGAGATGCGACTAACCCGGCCTCCACATCTGACGCTCAGGTCCCGCTCCGGTTCCTATGCGTTTGCATCTAAATCTAGGAACGGCGTTCCGACGCCGCTATTGCGCTGTGTTCAAAGCGGATATTCCAAAAGCGCTTAATCACATCCTTGCGCGTGGAGCCTGCTTCCATTCGCGGCTCAATCCGCTAAAAGGTGACCCGCCGCCGCACCCGGATGCCGGCTGCATGCGCGGAAAATCAATGGAGATGATGGGAATGTCGAGCCGAGCGCTCAGCCTCGCGACGGTATTGCTTCTGATCGGCTTCGGCGCGGCCGACACCGTTCTTGCGCAGGCGACAAACCTCGAAGCCGGCAAAAGCCCGTCCCAGCTTTTCGCGCAGACCTGCAATGCCTGCCACAAGAGCCCCCGCGGATTGCTGAAGTCCGTGGCGCCGGGCTCGCTGCCGGGCTTCCTGCGCCAGCACTACACCACGAGCTCGGACATGGCGGGCATCCTCGCCTCCTATCTCGTCTCCAACGGCGCCACCGACACCCGCTATCAGGCCAAGGACGGCAAGAAGGACGGCGCCAAGGAAAAGGAAGCTGCCACGGCGCCCGGCCAAACCCCCGAGCACCAGGGCCGCCGCCAGCGCGCGCAGGAGGCTAAGCCGGAGGCCGAGGGCGCAGCGCCGCCGGCTGAAGGTCGCCAGAAGCGCGCGGCGCGTCCGAGCGAAGAGGGCGCGAGGCCCGAGGGCCAGGCCGCCCCCGAAGGGCGCAAGGGCAAGCGTCGCGCCAAGCCCGGGACCGAAGAGGCGCCGAAGGTTGATGCCGCAGCGCCGGCCACTGAAGACAAGAAGACCGAGCCGAAGCCGGAGCCGCGGCCCGACAGCGCCAAGGCCGAGCCCGAGACCAAGCCCGACAACGGCAAGGCATCGGAGAGGCCCGCCGAGGCCAAGCCGGAGAGCGCCAAGGTCGAGCCGCGTGGCAGCGAAGCACCGGCACTGCGGTCCGATCCGGTACCGCAGGTGACGCCGGCCCCGCCGCCGGCCGCCGCAAAGCCTGCCGAGCCGGCCGCTCCGAAGGTGGTGGAAGAACCGGCGCCCAAGCCCGCTGCTCCGGCCGCAAGCTCCGAACCGGCGGCCAAGCCGCAGGAGCCGGCGCCCGCGACCGCTGCGGCCCCGTCACCGGCGGAATCCTCAGGCCCCCCGACGCCGCCGATCTCTCGGTAAATTCCGCATTGTCCTGATCGACCTGCGGAGGCCGCGTTCATCGCGGCCTCCGCGTCGTCTTGACCGCCATTAGAGTGATGCTCTAGAGTAACACTCTAGGAGGTGCCGATGGCGGCGAGTGTGCGTGACGATCTGTTGGCGGCGGGTCTGGCCGTGTTCGACCGCGTCGGCTTCGAAGCTGCGACAGTGGCCGCGATCCGCACCCGGGCGCGGGCGTCCAATGGCAGCTTCTTTCATGCCTTCGGCTCGAAGAAGGAGCTCGCCGGCGCGCTGTTCCTGGAAGTGCTCAGGCACTATCACGCCGCCGTACTGGCCGCGCTCGATCCGGCACCGGATGCAGAGCAGGGCATCGGAAGACTGATCCACGCGCATCTGGATTGGGTCGTCTCGAGCCGCCGCGAGGCTCGCTATCTCTTCGAGATCTCGCGCAGCGAATGGGGCGACGATGTCCGCGATGCCCAGCGCGCGCAGAATGCACGGCTTGCCGAAGGCATCGAAGGCTGGCGTGCGCCGCTGGTCGCGCGCGGGGAGCTGTTGGCGATGACGCCGGTGATGTTCGTCAGCCAGCTGATCGGTCCGGCGCAGATTTTTTGCCGGGCCTTCCTGTCGGGCCGCGACCGCGCCGATCCGCGGGCCGAGAGCGCCACGCTGATCGCCTGCGCCATTCGCGCGCTGGTGCCGCCCGATCGCATCAACCAGCAATGAGAGGAGGTCTCATGCGAGCCGAAGCCGATCCCGAGTTTGAGCCGATCGCTGCGCGCATTCACGCCAACGTCGGCCGCCAGGGCTTCATGAATTTGGTCGGTGCCGAGCTCTCGGAGCTAACGCGCGGCACCTGCACCATCGCGGTGGAGCGCCGGCCGGAGCTCTTGCAGCAGCACGGCTTCTTCCACGGCGGCGTTACCGCCTTCCTGGTCGACAACGCCACGACCATCGCGGCGGCGACGTCGCGCGGCCAGCCGGCGCTCACGGCGGAATACAAGCTCAACCTGTTGTCGCCCGCGGTCGGCGAGAAGCTGATCTGCCGTGCCCGTGTGATCAAGCCGGGCCGCCAGGTCTCGGTGGTCGCCGCCGACGTGTTCTGCGTCAGCGACGGTGTCGAGAAGCATACGGCAACCGCGCTCGCCTCGATCGCCATGCTGAGCGAGGACGTCGGCGCCAAAACGAAAAGCCCGGCCGCCTGAGGCGACCGGGCTTCGCTTCGCGTATGAGTGCGAGGCTTACTTCTCTTCCGCAGCCGGAGCCGGCTCGACGTCGTCGTGCTGGGCTTCCGGATCGAAGAACTCGCCGGCGGCGGCGATCGCCTCGGCGGCCGCGTCGCGGTCCTCGTTGCGGGTCGAGATGTCCTCGCCGCGGTTGATGCGCTCGGCCTCGTCCTGGCTACGGGCGACGGTGACGGTGATCTCGACTTCGACCTCGGGGTGAACGGCGACGGTGATCGCGTGCTTGCCGATGGTCTTGATCGGCGCGTCGAGCTGGATCTGCGGGCGGGCCAGCGAAACGCCGTCGGCTTCGAACGCGACGACGATGTCACGCACGTTGACCGAGCCGAACAGCTGGCCGGCTTCCGACGCCTGACGGATCACGACGATGTTCTTGCCCTCGATCTTCTCGGCGACCTTGGACGCCTCGGCCTTGGAGGCGAGGTTGCGGGCCTCGAGATCGGCCTTCATGCCGTCGTACTTGGCGCGGTTGTCGGCGGTGGCGCGCAGCGCCTTGCCGCGCTTGAGCAGGAAATTGCGGGCATAGCCGTCGCGAACCTTCACGACTTCGCCCATCTGGCCGAGCTTGTTGACGCGTTCCAGCAAAATGACTTCCATATTCGTTCTCCTTTGAAGTGCTCTGGGTTTCAGTTTCGGGTTGGACTTAAGGGGTTGGCAGCGGCGGTGGCTGGCGGCTGCGCAGGAAGCGCTCGCGGAAGCCGAACACGGCGTCCGCAAGGCCGAGGATGATCATCGCGATGACGGGCCATCCGAACACGACCACGACGGCATAGGTCGAGCCGAGCCAGAAGGTGCGGCTCTTCAGTGCCAGCGTCAGCGTATGCAGCACGGCAAAGCCGGTGAGCGCGTAGCCCATCATCAGCGCGGCCGTGGTGATCTGCGCGACGATCGCGAGCAATCCGCCGGTGAAGCAGAAGGCGAGCGCGACACAGAGCGCCACCAGCGTCATCGGTGGCAGCTCCGCGGTCATCAGATCCGGCCAGGGACGGCGCAGCCGGCCCGACGTCGCCGTCACCTTGGCGCTGAGCCAGAGATTGAGCGTCAGCGTCATCATCGCGACGATGGTGGCTGCGGCCGGAGCGATGCGCACCAGCGCGTCGACGAACTGGCCTGTTTCACCGGAGGTCTGCGGATCGGTGCTGCGCAGGATGCGCATCAGGCCGCGCTTCAGCATACCGGTGATGGTCTCGGCATCGGTGCCGAGCGTGAGCAGGGCGGCGATCGTGGTCAGCGTGGTGAAGCCGGCGATCCATAGCAGCAGGCGGCCGACCGGATACCATTCGAGCTCGGGCTCGACCGGCGGCTCGGTGGCGGAGGCTGGCGCGGCGGCCGATACCGGCCGGCTGAGCAGGACGAGATGGCCGAGCCACCAGGCCGGCAGCGCGACGGTGACGGCGAAGGCGATACAGTAGGGCAGGCCGAACAGGGCCCCGAGGCCGATCGCGGCAGCGATGCCGCCGACGCTTGCGCAGAGCGGTCCCCAGCCGATCGCGGCGACCATCAGGGGGAGCGGAGCGAGATAGAACAGGACGAGCGAGATCAGCGCGCCCGATACGATCGAGGCGAACATCAGGGCCGACGCAGCGCCGGCGATCAAGGCTATGAGTGCAAATGCCATCATCAGCTGTCCCGCTCCCTTCGAGCGGTTAGAGGCGTCTCGCCCCAACCATCGGCGACCGGACGACCCGGAAGCCTTATGAGTTCGAAAAAGTTACGACCGGCGACGTCACCGTCGCCGGTCGAAATTCGTCTTAGCGAATGACGTAGGGCAGCAGGCCCAGGAACCGCGCGCGCTTGATGGCGCGGGCGAGCTCACGCTGCTTCTTCGCGGACACCGCGGTGATGCGGCTCGGCACGATCTTGCCGCGCTCGGAGACGTAACGCATCAGCAGCTTGGAGTCCTTGTAGTCGATCTTCGGAGCATTGGCGCCCGTGAACGGGCAGCTCTTGCGACGACGGAAAAACGGACGGCGTGCACCAGCTTCAGCCATTGATCTTACTCCCCATCCGTCGTGGTTTCAGCTTCTTCGCGCGGACGGCGCGGGCCGCGATCACCGCGGAAGCCACCACCGTCACGATCGCCACCGCGGAAACCGCCTTCACGGTCGCCACGGAAACCACCGCCTTCACGATCGCGGAAGCCGCCGCCACGATCGTCTCGCTCGCGATCACGGTCGGCCTTGCGCA
Organism: Bradyrhizobium sp. KB893862 SZCCT0404; assembly: GCF_018130885.1. Classification (NCBI taxonomy): domain Bacteria; kingdom Pseudomonadati; phylum Pseudomonadota; class Alphaproteobacteria; order Hyphomicrobiales; family Nitrobacteraceae; genus Bradyrhizobium; species Bradyrhizobium sp. KB893862 SZCCT0404. Next base: position 244,007 of record NZ_JAFCLT010000004.1, on the reverse strand, counting down.
TCATCGCGGACGGGCCTTCCTCGAGCTCTTCGACGCGGACGCTGAGATAGCGGATCACGTCTTCGCTGATGCGCTCCTGGCGCTCGATCTCGGCGATCGCCGCAGCGGGCGCGTCGATGTTGAGCAGCACGAAGTGCGCCTTGCGGTTCTTGTTCATGCGGTAGGTGAGGGAGCGTACGCCCCAATTCTCGGTCTTGGTGACCTTGCCGCCGAGACCCTCGACGATACCGGTCATCTGCGCAGTCAGCTCTTCGACCTGCTGCGGGCTCGCGTCCTGACGCGCGAGAAAGACATGCTCATAGAGAGCCATGGTGGTCCTTTCCTCATGTTGGCGCATCGCCCGGCGTCAAGCCCTTAAGAGGCCTTCGGAAAGGACTCTGGGATTAAGCTCAGAAGGCGGAAACACGGGACGACGGGCCGACTGGCCCTGCCACACCAAAATCACGAATGATTTGCTGAGACCGTCCGTTCAGCTCCCGGCCAGGGTCTGCGGATGGGCGCCTTATACGGATTTTGACCGGCTTTGCAAGGTTGGGGGCCAATTTTCGGCCCTTGGGTGCCCACGGGGCATGGCCAGGACCGACCGTCTCGGGGTACCGGCTTGATTTATTTGTTTGTATAGCATACAAATAAGTCAACGGGAGCATCCAATGGCAGAAAAGCCTGCCCATGCGGCATCGGAACCGGGCGCCGGCGACCCCAAGCATAGGGCGCGCGCCACGCGCTCGGCGGGCCGCAAGATGCGCTCGCTGCTGCTGGATGCGGCAAGCCCGCTGTTCCGGGAGCGGGGACTGTCGGGTGCTTCGATCACCGACATCGCGGCCGCCGCGAACGCCTTCCCGAGCCAGATCACCTATTACTTCCGCACCAAGGAGGCGCTGTTCGTCGAGTGCGCCTGCCGTGAGCTGCTGTATCTGGCGCGCACGACCGAACAGGCTGCGCTGAAGGCGCGCACGCCGGGGGACTACACCCACGCGCTGGCCGAGACGGTCACGGCGAGCGATTCGGTCGCCTTCTTCGCCGAAGCCCTGACCCTGACGCGGCGGCGCCAGGATCTCGCGCCGCTGGTCGAGCGCACCATCGAGCGCCTCCACAGCGAGGGCGCACGCGCCTATGCCAGCCAGGTCTCGCGCCACGGCTGGCGCTCCCTGCGCGCTCCCGACGAAAGCTCGCGGCGGTTCTGGGCTGTCGCCATCGGCGTCATCCTCGAAGGCTACGCCATGGGCCGCTCGCCGGATGAACTCTGCGGCGAGATGCTGCGCGTGCTTGGTGAGCAGGCGAAGTCCGGCGGCGAGGCCGCACGCCTTCGTCTTGTCGATGACCGCAATGCATCGCCCCTTTCGGACGAGGAGAGCTAGGCCATGACCGCGCTTCGCATGCGTGCCCGTGATTTCCTGACCGACGATCAATTGGCCGACGTCCGCCAGCGCGTGACCTGGAAGGGCGTCGCGCTGATCGCACATGCCTGGGCGCTGATCATCGCTGCGGTTGCGCTGGTCGCGTGGTGGCCCAATCCGCTGACCTACATTCTTGCGGTCGCCGTCATCGGCTCGCGCCAGCTCGGGCTTGCGATCCTCATGCATGACGGCGCGCATGGCTGCCTGTCTGCCGACGAGAAAACCAATCTGACGCTGAGCCAATGGTTCTGCGCCTATCCCGTTTTTGCGGAGACGCGCGCCTATCGCCGCTATCATCTGCAGCATCATGCGCGCACCCAGCAGGAGGACGATCCCGATCTCGTTCTGTCCGCGCCGTTTCCGATCACAGGGCTGAGCTACCGCCGCAAGTTCATTCGGGACATCACCGGACAGACCGGCTACCAGCAGCGCAAGGCGCAATTGCTCAATGCGCTCGGGCCGAAGGACTGGCCATGGCGGCAGCGCGCCGCGCATTTCTGGGAGAAGCTCGGCCCGCAATGTCTCGCCAATGCCGCGATGTTCGCTGCGCTAGCGGCGGCCGGCGTGTGGTGGGCCTATCCGCTGCTATGGCTGGTGCCGCTGCTCACCTGGCAGATGGTCATCACCCGCATCCGCAACATCGCCGAGCATGCCGTCGTTCCTGACAGCAGCGATCCGCTGCGCAACACCCGCACCACGCATGCGAATTTCGTCGAGCGCCTGTTCATCGCGCCGTACTACGTGAACTATCACCTCGAGCATCATCTGCTGTTCTACGTGCCCTGCTACAATTTGCCGAAGGTGCATCGCCTGCTCAGCGAGAGCCGGCATGCCGGCCGCATGGAGGTGCAGCCGAACTATGCCGCCGTGCTACGGCTCGCCACGGCCAAGCCGAACCACGACGACCGGCCGGGCCAGTTGGCAAGCAGCGCCCGTCGGGCGCGGGCCGGCGCCGAGGTTGGTGCGGACCAGAAGGCGGGCGGTTTCTAGCCGGCCAGTGCGGTCATACGCGGCGCAGGAAGAAAGGCGGCCGCATCGGGCACGAGCGTGGCGGCGTCGGCAGCGCCACGGTGGATCACGAAAGCGCCCTTGCCGCGGCGCTTGGCTTCATACATGGCGCGATCGGCGGCGCTCAGCAATTCGTCGGCGGTGACGCCGTCGCGTGGTGCCGACGCAAGTCCGATGCTGGCGCCGACCCGGGCCGCCGGCTCGAATTCGAACGGCTCCGCCACGCGCGCGATGATGCGCCGTGCCACGGCAGCAGCCTCGCCGTCGGTGATGTCCGGCAGCAGGATGACGAACTCATCGCCGCCAATGCGGCACACGACATCGGCGTCCCGCACGCTTGCGCAGAGGCGCTTCGCCACGGTGACGAGAACGGCGTCACCCGTCGCATGCCCGAACCTGTCGTTGACGCCCTTGAAGCCGTCGAGATCGACGCAGAACACCGTGAGCTTCGAAGTGGCCGACGCCGCATCCGGCCAAGGACCGTCGAGCATCTCGGCAAACAGTTTCTGGTTGAGGGCGCGGTTGGGCAGGCCCGTGAGCAGGTCGTGATGCGCCATCAGGCGGTTGTTGCGCTCGGAATGATGGAGATCGAGCAGGATTTTGTGGTTCTCCAGCAGGAGGAAGATCATTCCGACGGTGTAGACGGGGGTTTGCAGGCCGATGATGAACAGGAAGGGCACCGGCGACAGGATCGTGGCCGCGGCAAAGGGCAGCGTCAGAATGCAGATCAGGAGAATGCCGTAGCGCGGCGTCCCCGCATTGCGCGAGGCGATGCCGCCAACGAGGTTGGCGAGGCCAATGCCGGCCATCAGGATCAGCGGCATGACACCGGAGGCGACGCATTGATAGCAGCCGGCGGAAATCAGCACGACCGAGGCGAGCCCTGCCCAGATCGGCGAGACGTTCACCGGCGCCCGCCGGTCCCGCTTTGCCCTCGCGAGCGCCTTCATCATCAGGCAGATGCGCGTGCTTCCGAGCACGATTTCGGCGAGCACCCAGGCGTAGGCCCAGGGCGCGCCGGTGAGCGCGGCGGACAGCGACGCGATCAGCAGGGAGGCCGCCACGGCCACCACCAGCGTCCTGGTCTTGTTGGTCCGCTGTTGCAGCAATTCGTTGTGGATGTCGTCAGGCTGGGGGCGTGGTCCCGCGAGCAGCCAGTCGACGCAGGCCTGCAGTGGAGCCCACGGTTGCCCCGTGCGCCCGGCGGACGTTGAGGCCGTCGATCTCTGTGGGACCATTGTTGCCATGGCCGCAACCTAGGTGGGCGGCATTTAAGGCCGCTTAAGTTCGGGAACCGAGTTCCCGATAGCGTAAACGCTTTGCAGCGAAGCGGCGCCATGAGCCCGATTGCTGCAGGGCAGCGAGCGGGTTGCCTATCCCGACATGCCCATCGCGGCTTGACAGCGCGGCCCCGGTCGTTGTCTACGGCCCCCTTTGAAGCTTGATCGGGAACCAAGGCTTGTGCCGGACGTAGTCGGCTGCCGGCTCTCGACACAACGGCTCACGCGATCCAGGGGAGCGCCGATGACGGCAGCATTCACATTTCCGGGGCAGGGGTCCCAGGCCGTCGGCATGGGCAAGGCCCTCGCGGACGCCTTTCCGGTGGCGCGGGCGGTGTTCGACGAGGTCGATGCCGCGCTTGGGGAGAAGCTGACGGCCACCATCTGGGACGGCCCGGCAGAGACCCTCCAGCTTACCGAGAACGCCCAGCCGGCGCTCATGGCGGTGTCCATCGCCACCCTGCGCGTGCTGGAGGCGGAAGCCGGTTTTTCCGTAGGGCGGGATGCCGCCTTCGTCGCCGGGCATTCGCTCGGTGAGTATTCGGCGCTGGCAGCGGCCGGCAGCCTGACGGTCTCCGACACCGCGCGGTTGCTTCGCACGCGCGGTCTCGCAATGCAAAAGGCCGTACCCGTGGGCGCCGGTGCAATGGCCGCGCTGCTCGGCCTCGATTATGAAGCCGCCATGGCGGTTGCTGCCGAGGCGGCCCAGGGCCAGGTCTGCCAGGCTGCCAACGACAATGGCGGCGGGCAGGTGGTGGTCTCGGGCGACAAGGCGGCGGTCGATCGCGCCGTGGAGATTGCCAAGACCAAGGGTGCCAAGCGCGCGATGCTGCTGCCGGTCTCCGCGCCGTTCCATTGCAAGCTGATGCAGCCTGCGGCTGACGCCATGGCGGAGGCGCTGGCCAAGGTGACGATCAAGGCGCCGGCGGCGCCGCTGGTGTCGAACGTGCTGGCGAGCGCCATCACCGATCCCGACGAGATCCGCCGCCGCCTGGTCGAGCAGGTCACCGGCACCGTACGCTGGCGCGAGTCGGTGGCCTATATGGCCGGGCAGGGTGTCACCCGCTTCTTCGAGATCGGCGCCGGCAAGGTGCTCTCTGGTCTCGTCAAGCGCATTGCTGACGGCGCCGTCGGCGTATCGGTTGGCGGTCCGAACGATATCGCCGCCGCCAAGGACGCATTGGCCGCTGCAAAGCAGGCCTGAAGCGCGATGGGTCCTCATCGCGCTTGAGTTTTTCAGTTTACGCACGATCTTTCGGAAAGCCGCTGCGCACTTTTCCGGATCGTGCCTTGGAGGAGTTTTTCGATGTTCGATCTGACTGGCAAAAAGGCGCTCGTCACCGGCGCGACCGGCGGCATCGGCGGCGCGATCGCACAGGCGCTGCATGCGCAGGGCGCCACCGTTTCGATTTCCGGAACGCGCAAGGAAGTGCTGGATGAGCTGGCCGGCAAGCTCGGCGAGCGCACTCACGTGCTGCCCTGCAATCTCTCCAAGGCCGACGAGGTCGAGGCGCTGGTGCCCGCCGCGGAAGCCGCGATGGGCCAGGTCGACATCCTCGTCGCCAATGCCGGCATCACCCGCGACAATCTCTTCGTCCAGCTCCGCGACGAGGACTGGGAGGAGGTCATCAACATCAATCTGACCTCGACCTTCCGCCTCGCGCGTGCCGCGACCAAATTGATGATGCGCAAGCGCTTCGGCCGCATCATCGCCATCACCTCGGTGGTCGGCGTCACCGGCAATCCCGGCCAGGGCAATTACACCGCCTCGAAGGCGGGCCTGATCGGCATGATCAAGACCCTGGGCGCCGAATACGCCAAGCGCGGCGTCACCGCGAACTGCATCGCGCCCGGCTTCATCAAGACGCCGATGACGGATGCGCTGAACGACAAGCAGCGCGAGACGATTCTGACCAAGGTTCCGGCCGCCCGTCTGGGGACGCCCGAGGACATCGCGGCGGCCGCCGTTTATCTCAGCTCGAACGAAGCAGCCTACGTCACCGGCCAGACGATCCACGTCAACGGCGGCATGGCCATGATCTGAGGCCCTCGTCCCGCACTGCCCACAGCGGCGGCGCGGGATGCGGCAAACGGCCGTTTCCGGAGCGAAATGAGGCTTGTAGTCAAGGCAGTTGAAGTGTGATAACCGGACCTTCAACGGATGGGCAAAGAACGCCATTGCAGGTTTTTGAAACCCTGTATATTGGCGATGCGGAGCCTTGGCCGTCGTTCGCCGGGCCCTGCATCGGTTAGGATGGGGCCAAATCAAAGTTCGTAAGCGAAGGCACTAAACGACCACGACGGCTCGTATCGTCCCGGGGGGTCGGGTCTACAGGGAACAACACGAGGTTATGCAATGAGTGACATTGGCGAGCGGGTTAAGAAGATCGTGGTCGAACACCTTGGTGTTGAGCCCGAGAAGGTTGTCGACGCTGCGAGCTTCATCGACGACCTCGGCGCCGACAGTCTGGACACCGTCGAGCTGGTGATGGCGTTCGAAGAAGAATTCGGTTGCGAGATTCCGGACGACGCTGCGGAAACGATTCTCACCGTCGGCGACGCCACGAAGTTTCTCGAGAAGAACGCGAAGAGCTAAGGCTCTTCATTTTCGCGGGGACAACATTGAAACCGGACGGGCCGCTGACTGGCGGTCAGCCGGTTTCTTGTTATTGGCCGTGAATCTTTCGATGCGGAGTTTTCGGATATGAGACGGGTCGTCGTCACTGGTCTCGGCATGGTGTCGCCACTCGGCTGCGGTGTCGAGCCGACCTGGAAGCGCATCCTCAACGGTGAGAGCGGTGCGCGCCCGATCGAGAGCTTCGATGTCTCCGATCTGCAGACCAAATACGCCTGCACCGTCGTGCGCGGCGATGGCAGCAACGACACGTTCAATCCCGACAAGTGGATGGAGCCGAAGGACCAGCGCAAGGTCGACGACTTCATCATCTTCGGCATGGCCGCGGCCGGCCAGGCGCTCGACGATGCCAACTGGCATCCCGAGACCGAAGAGGACAAATGCGCGACCGGCACCATGATCGGGTCCGGCATCGGCGGCCTCACCGGCATCGCCGACACCGCGATCCTGCTCAAGGAGCGCGGACCGCGCCGCGTGTCGCCGTTCTTCATTCCGGGCCGCCTGATCAATCTCGCCTCCGGCTACGTCTCGATCGCGCACGGGCTGAAGGGGCCGAACCATTCGGTCGTCACGGCCTGCTCGACCGGTGCGCATGCGGTCGGCGACGCCGCCCGCCTGATCGCGCTCGGCGATGCCGACGTCATGGTCGCCGGCGGTGCTGAATCGCCGATCAGCCGCATCGGCATTGCCGGTTTCAACGCCGCGCGTGCGCTCTCCACCGGCTTCAACGACACGCCCGAGAAGGCCTCGCGTCCCTACGACAAGGACCGCGACGGTTTTGTCATGGGCGAGGGCGCCGGCGTCCTGGTGCTCGAGGAGCTCGAGCACGCGCAGCGCCGCGGCGCGAGGATCTATGCCGAGGTGATCGGCTATGGCCTGTCGGGCGACGCCTATCACATCACGTCGCCGTCGCCCGATGGCGATGGCGGTTTCCGCAGCATGTCGGCCGCGCTCAAGCGCGCCGGCCTGACGCCGTCCGATCTCGACTACATCAACGCGCACGGCACCTCGACGCCGCTGGGCGACGAGATCGAGCTCGGCGCCGTGGAACGCCTGCTCGGCAACGCCGCCTCCAAGGTCGCGATGTCCTCGACCAAGTCGTCGACGGGCCATCTCCTCGGCGCGGCCGGCGCCATCGAGGCGATCTTCGCCGTCCTCGCGATTCGCGATAACGTCGTGCCGCCGACCATCAACCTGGACAACCCGTCGGTCGAGACTGCGATCGATCTCGTGCCGCACAAGGCGAAGAAGCGCGAGGTCAACGTCGCCCTGTCGAACTCTTTTGGTTTTGGCGGCACCAATGCGTCGGTGATCGTCCGGCGTTTGGCCAGTTAGTTTGCGTTTGAGACGAATCCACCGTTTTGCCGTATTCGGCGATAGTCATAGAAGTGGGCGCGTGCATTTGGCGTGGCAAGCGATTGTCAGGCCGCGATTGAACCGGCAGGATTCAGGTTGCTTCGATGAGTGAAAGGCCGCCCATTTCGCCCCGGAGCCCGCGGGCAGCGCTCGAGCCCGAGCAGGTTCCGCCGCCGCCGAAGCGATCGGACCGCGCGCGCAATCCCTTCGTGGTCGTCGGAAATGCCATCATCACCCTCTTGCTGATCGCCATGCTCGGCGCGGGCGGCGTGTATTATTACGGCCGGCAGGTGCTGGAAGCGCCGGGGCCGCTGAAGGAAGACAAGATCGTCAACATCCCTCAGCGCGCCGGCAAGCGCGACATCGCCGAGACGCTGAACAAGGAAGGCGTCACCGACGTCAATCCGTGGGTGTTCATCGCCAGCGTCGCCGCGCTGAAGGCGAGCTCGGACCTGAAGCCGGGTGAATACGCCTTCCAGAAAAATGCTTCCTTGCGCGACGTCATCGCCACCATTGTCGAGGGCAAGGTGGTGCAGCACGCCGTGACGATTCCGGAGGGCCTGACCTCCGAGCAGATCGTGGCGCGGCTGTCCGACAACGACATCTTCACCGGCAGCGTGCGCGAGCTGCCGCGCGAGGGCACGCTGCTCCCCGAGACCTACAAATTCCCGCGCGGCACCACGCGCGAGCAGGTGATCCAGCGCATGCAGCAGGCGCACAAGCGCGTGCTGGCGGAGATCTGGGAGCGCCGTAGCCAGGACATTCCGGTCAAGTCTCCGGAGCAGCTGGTGACGCTGGCGTCCATCGTCGAGAAAGAAACGGGCAAGCCGGACGAGCGCAGCCGCGTCGCCGCCGTGTTCGTCAACCGCCTCAAGCAGCGCATCAAGCTGCAGTCGGATCCCACGATCATCTACGGCCTCGTCGGGGGCAAGGGCACGCTCGGCCGTCCGATCAAGCGCAGCGAGATCACGCAGCCTTCGCCCTACAACACCTATGTGATCGAGGGCCTGCCGCCGGGCCCGATCTCCAACCCCGGCCGCGCCTCGCTGGAGGCCGCCGCCAACCCGGCCCGCACCCGCGACCTCTATTTCGTCGCCGACGGCACCGGCGGGCACGCCTTCACCGAGACCTACGACGCGCACCAGAAAAACGTCGCCAAGCTGCGCGCGATGGAAAAGCAGATCCAGAACGACACGGTCGAGCCGGCCGAGGACGCGCCGCCGCCGGCTGCCGCCGCGCCTGGCGCCGCCGATACGCCGACCGCGACCACGCCGGCCCGCCCGAACCAGCAGAAAAAGCCGCCCGCGGTGCGCCCGGCCAATCCCGCCAATCCGCCGCCGGCCCGGCAGGGCGCAGTGCAGTCGTCGCCGCCGGTGGTCCAGCGCTAGCGCAGCGCAGACCTGCCTACGGGACTTTGCGGATTCCACTTTCCTGCAAAATAGTCTTAAGATTCGCGTGGCTTGATGCCTCGCGAATCCTTTTGTTCCTGGAGAATCTGACCTGATGGCGCTGTCGTCCATGACCGGCTTTGCTCGAAGCCACGGCGCGAGCGGGCCGTATACGTTCGAATGGGAACTGAAGTCGGTCAACGCCAAGGGCTTCGATCTCAGGGTGCGGCTGCCGCAGGGGTTTGACGAGCTCGAGGCCCACGCCAAGAAACGCGCCGGCGAGCTGCTCTCGCGCGGCACCGTCTACGCCAATCTCAACGTCAAGCGCGCCAATGCGGCCGCCACCGTCCGCGTCAACGAGGACGTGCTCAACGCCGTGCTCAAGGCCGCCGCGGTGATCGCGGGCAAGGTCGACGCGGTGGCGCCGAGCATCGACGGCCTGCTTGCCATCAAGGGCGTCGTCGAGGTCGCCGAGCCCGAGGGCGACGAGGAGGAGGACAAGGCCGCCCGAGCCGCTGCAGCCGAGGCCTTCGACAAGGCGCTCGACGAGCTGGTCGCGATGCGCAAGCGCGAGGGGACCTCGCTCGGGCAGATCCTGACTCAGCGGGTCGACGAGATCGAGCAGCTTGCGAAAAAGGCTGAAAGCTCGCCCGGCCGCAAGCCGGAGGCGATCAAGGCGAGGCTCGCCGAGCAGATCGCCGCGCTGCTCGACACCTCCGACCGTTTCGATTCCGACCGTCTGATGCAGGAGGCGATCCTGATCGCCACCAAGGCCGACATCCGCGAGGAGCTCGACCGCATCGCCTCGCACGTCGCGCAGGCGCGCGAGCTGATCGGCAAGGGCGGCCCGATCGGGCGCAAGCTCGACTTCCTGGCGCAGGAGTTTCACCGCGAGGTCAACACCTGCTGCTCGAAGTCGAACGACATCGAGCTGACCAATACGGGACTCGCCATGAAAAACGTGGTCGAGCAGTTCCGCGAACAGGTCCAGAATCTGGAGTGATCGATGACGACGGGCGGTCACGGAACTGACGGTGTCGAGCGGCGCGGCCTGATGTTCGTGCTGTCCTCGCCCTCGGGCGCAGGCAAGACGACGCTGTCGCGGATGCTGCTCGAGCGAGAGCCCGGCCTGAAGATGTCGGTGTCGGCGACCACGCGCCAGATGCGGCCGGGAGAGGTCGAGGGGCGCGACTATTTCTTCGTCGAGAAACGTAAGTTCGAGTCGATGGTAGAGCAGGGCGAACTGCTCGAATGGGCCACCGTGTTTGACAATCTCTACGGGACGCCGCGTGCTCCGGTCGAGGCGGCGCTATCGGCTGGCCAGGACGTGCTTTTCGACATCGACTGGCAGGGCACGCAGCAACTGCACCAGAAAGCGAGCGTCGACGTGGTTCGCGTCTTCATCCTGCCGCCGTCAGCCGCCGATCTCGAGAAGCGGCTGCATTCGCGCGCGCAGGATTCCGACGAGGTGATCCGCAAGCGCATGAGCCGCGCCAGCCACGAGATGAGCCACTGGGCCGAGTACGACTACATCGTCATCAACCACAATGTCGATGACGCCTTCGCCGAGGTGCAGTCGATCCTGAAGGCCGAGCGCCTCAAGCGCGAGCGGCGGACTGGCCTCGTCGGCTTCGTGCGAGGTCTGCAAGCTCAGCTTCAGGGCTAGGCTGCGCCAGCCGCGGCCCTTCCTGCGCCAGCCGTTCCAGCATCGCCGTGATGACGTCGATATCGACGCTGTCCTCGACGCGTGCAGCCGGCTCTTCATCCTTCTCAGCGTTATCGGTGCCGGCATCGTTGACCGCGAGCCGCGGAGCCGCTGCCTCGATTTCGAATTCGCCGTTGAAGATGTCGGCGTCGTCGAGATCCGCGATCTCGTTGAGGTCTGCGATCTCGTTGCGGGCGGGACGGGACTGTGCCGCGATCCGGCCGATCTCGCTGCTGAATGCGGCGAGTTGCGGAGCCTGCGGACGCGGCGGCTGCGGACGAATGGCGTCGAAGTCGATCGGGCCCGGCTGCTGGGTGCGCGGCGTGTTCGGCATCTCGTTGAGCCATGGCGCGCGATCCTGCTCGTGGGGCTCCCGGTCGTCCCAGTTCACGTGACGATGGTCATTCGTCCTGACGCGAGCGCGCGCGCCGGCGAAGCGGTAGATGACGCTGGCGAGGAGACCGGCGAGCGTCAGCGCGCCGCCGATGACGAGCATGAGCGTCTGCAGCGAGCCGGTCGGCTTGTCGGCGGGAGCTTCAGCCGCGGCGAGCGCCCCCGGAGCCTGCGGCTTCGCCGGCTTGGCGCCCGGCTGCGGGGCTGCAGCGACAGGTGCGGGCGCGGCTTGTGGTGCAGGCGAGGCGGTGTCCGTCGAAGCATCGGGCCAGGGCGCGGCGACGGCGGGCTGCGGGCTGGCGTCGGCAATCTTGATCGACGGCCGTTGTGCGGCCGGCGCTGCGTTCGCTGCAGCCGGGGCGGGCGCAGTCATGGCCGGTGCGGCGGTAGGCTGCGGCGCGATGTATTCGGCATGCGCGTTCTGCACGGAGGGCTGCGCCGGCGTATCGGCACTTTGCGCATCGCTGGTTGCCTGCGCGGTCTGCGTGACCTTGCCGCCTTCGGCACGCAGATACCAGCACTGCCGCTTGCTGGCGCGATCGAGCCGATAGTACCAGTGCTGCCCTTGCGGGGCGGAGCCCTTCGGCGAGGGCAAGCAATCGCTCGCAGCGGTGCTGGATGCGCTCGGCGCGTTCTGCGATACGGCGGCAAGTGGTGCGCCGGCAATGATGCTGCCAACAAGCGCAGATACGAATTTCGCGGTTCGGTTGCCCATCCTGGTCTCCCGGTTACGCACAACGCAACTCTCTACCAGCCCTTTCTCGTCAAAGACTTGGGTGGCAATGAGCCGCAATTCCGGAGAGGATGTGGCTTGAATTGGGCCTGCGGCGCGTTGGTTCCGCCGCGCTATCGGGCTTTTCGCCTCCTATTGCTTGACCGAGGTCCAGGTTCCACCACAGCCGTCGGAGCGCCGGAACGTTCCGGAACCGCTGCGGGATCCGAGGCGGCCGGCGCCGGTATAGGTGATGCCGCCCTCGCCACGGCCGAACGTGCGCACCGCGCCGTTCGCGCTGACGGTCCCCGTGACGCCTTCGGCAATCACGCGGCCCGAGGTGACCACGGTTGCGCCGGTGGTCGTGCCGCCGCAGCCGATGCTGGTGACCACCCAGGCACCGTCAAAACTACCACCGCCGCCTCCACCACCGCCGCCGCTTCGCCGCGGCGCCGAGCGCTCCTCTGCCGCCGGCTTGCCCCGGCGCGCCGAGGGTGCCGGCTCCGCCGAACGGCCCGACGAGGAATCCTGGCGCGAGCCGGACAGCGACTTCTCGTCGTTGCCGATCGAGCCGCCGGCGCTGCCGGACTGCGCGATGGCGGGCGATGCGGCGAGGGCGATGTTGAGGAGCAAGGCGGGGGCGATCGCGTGAACGGATTTGGGCATGGGCAAAAATCCGAAAATGAAAAAGGATGTCAGCGGCCGGAGCCGTCGGCGCAGACGGCTCCGATAATGCGGCAAGCTTTGCCAGCCTTGCCGCATTCGTCAAGCGCGGCGTCCCTGGCGCGCTGCACGCCCTCGCGCTGGACCAGCGACCAGGATTTGTCCGAGATCACGAAGGCGCCGCAGCTCTTGCCGTAGAAGGACAGCTCGATCGGGCACTTGGCGCCGCCGCAATTGCCGCGCGCATCGGCCACCGCCGCGCGCCGCGAGGCGTGATTCCACGACATGCCCCATTTGCTGCCGTCCGGCCCGTAGACGATCGAGCCCCATGGCTTCAGATCCTCCATCTTCCGCATCCGCAGCAGCAGACCCTCGGTCGGCTCCCCGTTCGGCGCCATGGCAATGCGCTGCTGGAGCTTCGTGATCGCGCGGGTGAGGCCATCCGGCGTGTCAGGATCGAAATTGAGCTCGTAGAGCCGCTCGCTCAGCTCGCTGAGCAGCGCGGCATCGCGCAGCGGCACGCGGTCGGGATCGGCGCGCAGGCGATCGGCGGGCAGGGGATCGGGCTGCATCGCCGCGACCTGCGGCGGCGCCGCTTGCGTCGGCGGTACGAAATAGAACGTGCCGTCGATCGGCGAGGACGACACCCAGGGCTGCTGCGCGCCTGCGGTGGCGCGCTTCACGGCGAGGCCGACCTGGTTGAAGGTCTGGAACACGTCGAGGCCGGCGACCCGGATCGTCGTCGCCAGCGCCTTGGTGTAGGGGCTGTGGCCGTCGCTGCCGTCCTGGGCGACATTGCCGGGCTGCGTCGCGTAGGAGATCAGCGTACCCTCGGGCGCGCGCATCTGCGCGAGGCCGCCATCGGAGGATCGCAGGCCGCGCGAGCCAAAGGGGTTGTTGCGGCAGGCATCGAGGATCACGAGGTTGAGCCGCGTGCCGGATCCCTGCATCTGGCGCAGCACGAGGTTGACGTCGGTCATCTGGAAATCGACGTCGGCCTCGCGCGTCGGGTTGGCGCCGACCGGCACAAGATAGTTGGAGCCCGCGACCTGCACGCCGTGTCCGGCATAATAGAACAGCGCGACGTCGGCGCCCTGGACCTGCCGGCCGAAGCTCTGCACCGCGATGTCCATCGCAGCCTTGTCGAGATCGAGCTGGGCGCGTCCGCCGACCAGCGCGAAGCCGAGCGAGGCGAGCGTCTCCGCCATCAGGCTGGCGTCCTTGGACGGGTTGTCGAGCGGCGTGATGTTCTTGTAGGCGGAGTTGCCGACCACCAGCGCGATGCGCTTCTCGGCCGATGCAGGCTGCGTCACGGCAACGGCCGCGATCAGCGCCGCCAGACCCACAACGCGATTGAAAAACCTCGCGCGCATCAAAATTCCTCAAAATAATGGCGCCAGTCTAACAGTCCGGCGTGCCGGCGAAAAGCGGGAGGACGGAAGGCGGCAGCGGAGATCACGCTCGTGTCCCGGACGCGCTGCAGCGTTCTCACGCTGCTGCGCAGAGCCGGGACCCAGGAGTGCCCGTGCGTACCGCCGCTGCATGGGCCCCGGCTCTGCAGCGCACCGTCGAAGAGACGCTGCGCCGCGTCCGGGGCACGAAATCGGCGCCAATGGCGAGGTTGGGATGACGTATCGCTCTTCCAATCGAAGGCATGCTTTCGCCTTCCCGCGGCGCGTTTCGCCCGAGCTGTAGTTTCGCTTGCCGCCCAATGGATGCCAAAGGGCGCAGGGAAGGCCGGGCGCCGGCGGCACCCGCAGATCCGTGCGCTTGCGAAGAATGCACACGGGGTGGATCACAGGTGTTGCCGATCGCTTGGCCTTCCCTGCGCGGATGGTTTTAACGGTGTCCTTCGTGCTCTCCCCGGGGAGCGATGCACTATTGCCCCCGTCGCCTTGCAGATGATCGATGCGCGCGCCGGTTGGCCGCTGCATCACCGCAAGCCTTGACGCACAGACCCCGGGCGTCAGGACCACACGACTTCTCCGTCCGCGGACGGCTGTGCCGGATCATCAGGGGCTTGCGTGTGCTCGCCCAGGACGACCAACCCAACCGCTGTGACCGCGCCGTGTCGTACCGCGTTGCGCAAAACTCACGGTTGCCCGCCCTGTCTCACACGTTGCGCGCCGGCGCTGCCGCGTCCACCGCAAGCCCGGCCCGCATCTCGTGACGGTCGCGAACGCCCCTTTGGCAGGGCCGGGATGGGCGGTACATGCCATAAATCCGAAATTCGGGGAAGTGGAATATTTTTGCGAATGGGGATTGACGGTGTTTTGCCCGACGGGTCGCCCGGCATGGACTGCGGGCGACAAGAGGGCTCGTGGCAAGTCGCCGGCCACATCGTCATTGCGAGCGCAGCAAAGCAATCCAGAGTCTTTCCTCAGCGGGATTTCTGGATTGCTTCAGCGGGATTTCTGGATTGCTTCGCTGCGCTCGCAATGACGAGGCGAGAGCCGCAGATACATATCCTTCACCGTCATCCTGAGGTGGCCGTTCCTTCATTGGCCTCCCGAAGGGCGACGGCCCGGTTGCATCTGCAGAAGCCTATTTCCTCACCCGCGACAGTATCAGCGCCAAAAGCCCCAGCGTGGCACTGATGAATCCCACGATGACATAGGATTGCGCGAACACGCCGGTCTGCACAAAGACCTGTGCCGCGATGGCCAAGCACAAGGCGGCGAGAAGCAGGCAGGCGCAGCCGACGATAATCGCGAGATAGCGCAGCGCGGTTGCGATTGGTCTTGCGGGGAGTGCGGGATCGCTCATGCGATTGAGAACGGAGCTGCCGGCCGCTCGTTCCGGTTTGTGCGCGGGCGGAGAAACGTCAATCGCGTGCGCAGCAATCGAGTAATGCTCGCCAGATGCGCTGGATTTCGACTGTCCTTTCGAACTCCAGCACGTGGTTCGAGCTCATTTCAGATGCTGTCGTCTCCCGGCGCGGTTCGCGCGGCGCGATCCAGCGCTCGGAGATGGGATCGTACCACTTGCCCAGATTGATCAACGCGATTCTCCTCTTTTCGATCCCCCTGTCGTTGCCGTGACGGAAGGCCAACGCGCGGGAGGCGCGCGACGTTCCAACGTCTCGCAAGAGGCGGAATTTGCGGGAGAATCCGGGCGTTAGCGCTTCGGTGCGTTGCTCTCATCGGACGAGCGGCCGCCGTCCGGCTTACTTTCTTCGCGCGTGCCAATGTCCTGGGAAGGCCGCTTTGCTCGTTCGTCGCCGTCGGCTTCAGGCGTCTGACCAGACTTGCGGTTCTTTCCGATCAGACGTTTGACGTCGTCGATCGCTTCGAGCAGTGGCGGTGTCAGCGAGAGTAGCGCACCCATCGCGATGGCGATGATGGCATGACGAAACGAGATATTCTCGTCCTCGACGGGACGATAGGCGCCGGGCTCGATGGCTGCCGGTGCAAGTCCGGCCGATGAGTGCGGATGGTCCGGCTTCCGCGGCTTGCGCGGCGGCATCATGACGACGACGAAGAGGACGTTGATCAGCAGCCAGATGCCGAGAATAATGAAAAAGGTTCGCATTCCAAAGAATCACAAAATAGCGGCGGAGCCGATCCAAACCGGCATTGAACGGCCATTCGCAGCCCGATGCAAGATTGTCCCGACGGCCAGTGTCGAGAGACGCGCGCCGAAATCACTATCGGAATTCGGCAGCGCTGAGGGCGTGGGATCGTTGGTGTCATCCGGCGCGGAGCCGGCTCGTGGACGGGTTAGCGAAACCGCCGCGTCACCATGGCCAGCACGAACACGGGCTCGTCCTCCTCGTAGACGCCCAGCGTCCAGCTGTCGCCGGGGCGGAGCGCGTGCTCGACGTCGCGGGAGAGCCGCACCGCTTCGCGCCAGGCGGCCTCGTCGCCGGCCAGTATCTCACCGGTCGTGTCGGTGTGTGGCTGGTGGCCTTCGAAATGGAAGAAGTACCGCGGCATGTCGGGCAATGCGGCGTGCGCGAGAATGTTCCGACGGGGCAGCGCACGCGGCTCGAGGCTATCCGTCGGCCGCGCCGCCCAGTGCTTCGCCGAAATGCTTCCTGATGGAGTCGTTGCAGGAGCAGGATCTGGCCTCAAGCGCCGGTGTGTCGAGGATCAGGATCGCGCCGCGGCGGGTGGCGAGGATGCGCCTTGCCTTGAACATCTGGATGACGCGGCTGGCATAGCTGCGCGAGACGCCGAGCATGCCGGCGAGTTGCTCGTGGGTGAGGGGAATCTCGACCCCACCGAGATGCTCATGCGCGGAGAGAATCCATTTGGCCGCGCGCTGCTCGATGGAATGCGCGGCGTTGCAGGCCGCGGTCTGCAGCAGCTGGGCGAACTGGCAGTCGGCATAGCGCGACAGGACCTCCTGCAGCGTAGGCGACCTCTGCTGCGCCTGCTCGAGCGCGCGCAGCGGCAGGCGGACGAGCGTGCCGCCGAGCTTGACGACGATGCGCGAATAGGCCGGCGAAGGGCGGCGGCCGGCGGCCATGCCCACGGCACCTTCGCGGCCCACCAGCAGGCTCTCGACCTCGCGGTCGTCCTCGACCGGCACGGCGAACGACACCAGTGCCGGGCTGCAGGGGAAATGAACGGCCGTCACCTCGTCGCCGGCATGATGCAGGATGTGGCCTGCCGCGAGGTCGACCGGCTGAAGATGCGGGGCGAGCAATTCGAAATCGGCGGCGTTGAGCTGCTGGAGAAGATCGTTCTGGGGCCGACCGGTCACGTCGTTTTCTCTTGTCGCTTGGTCTTGGCCGGGAATCGGCGCCAGGCGAGACCCTACGTTTCCGCGGCGGAACCGACGGTTCCAAAGTGCACACAAGGAATTGGGGAGCGTCGAAAAGTCGGCAGGGCGGACGCGCCGAGATCTGTTCAGGAGTGAACACAAGAGGCAGCGGATCGGCGTAACGTCTGCCTTGCGAAAGCGCGCACCCCGTGCGCTCCGCCCGACGACCGCCGGCCCATACGATCCACCAACGCCGCCGGGCCGGCGGGTCCGAGGGCTTCGCCGGGTTATCCGAAGCGGGCGTCCCGCGAGGGTCGGCTTACGGCCACGTGCACGCGCCAGGCGTCGATCGCCCGGTTCGCGAGCATCAGCTGCCGGCGTTCGCCGCGCCTGAGCTGAGCTTCGATGGCGTCGAGCAGGAAGTTCGCGGTCTGGTCGGGATCGCCGAGCTCGCCGCCCTGCTCAAGGCAGCTCCAGGCGATGAAGAAAGCGCTCTCGACGGTGCAACGTATCGACATGCGCTGCCAACGCAGCGCAGCCCTCCGGCGTTCCGCACCGGATTGCGAGAACGAACGCCGGCAGGATCTTGCAATCTCGCCGGCGCTGACCGGTTCCTCGCGTATCAGTTCTTCAGCACGATGCGGCCGACGACCTTGCCGGCACGCAACTCGTCGATCCATTTCTGGACATCGCCCATCGGCTCTTCGCGCATCGGCGTCGGCTTGATCTTGCCGGCGCGGGCGAGCGCCATCAGCTCGTGGGCCTCCGCAAGCGTGCCGACCATGAAGCCCTCGACGGTCAGGCGCTTGTAGACCCACTGCACCATCGGCAGCGTGAACTGGCCGCCCATCAGGCCGGAGACCACGACCTTGCCGCCGCGCGCGGCAACGGCGACTGCGAAGGCCATCGACTTCTCGTTGCCGGCGAAATCGACGACCTCGTCGAAGCCGCCGTCGGTTTCCTTCAGGATGCGCTTGATCACGTCGGGCTCGGACGGGTCATAGGCGGCGGACGCGCCGTTCTTCAGCGCGGTCTCGCGCGCGGCCGGCGAGAGATCGGCGACCGTGATCGGCTGCTTGAACATGGCCTGCGCGAACGACAGGCCCATCATGCCGACGCCGCCGAGGCCGACCAGCAGCAGATTGCGCTGGCGCGGACGGTCGACCAGGCGCTTGAGCGCGCCATAGGCGGTGACGCCGGAGCACATCAGCGTCGCGGCCTGGTTGACGGGCAGCGGATCGTAGTCGAGCAGATACTTGGCGTCGGGGACCAGCACGTGAGTTGCAAAACCGCCGTCGATGGAGACGCCGAGGAAGCGCTGCTTGGCGCAGAGGTTCTCGTCGCCGTTCTTGCAGTCGCGGCACTGGCCGCAGCCGATCCAGGGAAACACCGCCTTCTTCGTGCCGACGAGGCTCGCCGGAACGTCGGAGCCGACCTCGTCGACGACGCCGGCAATCTCGTGGCCGAGCGTGAAGGGCAGCGTCATGCCGCGCGTGGTGTCGAGCTTCTTGCCGCCGCCGAGATCGGCGTAGCCGTCCTGGATGTGGAGGTCGGAATGGCAGAGGCCGCAGCGCTCGATGCGGACGAGGACTTCGCGGCCTTGCGGCTTGGGCGTGTCGACGATGGTCTCGCACAGCGGCGCATCGAACTTGACCAGGGACTGCCGACGCATCAACGCCATATTCCTTCCTCCGAAATTCTTGTTACTCAGCTTGCTTGCGTATATCCGCCAATTCACGCGCCATGGCAACAAAGCCGGAAATGGGAATGGTCTCCGCGCGCCGCGTCGCATCGACGCCGGCCGCTTGCGCGAGCCGCGCGGGATCGACGCCCAGTGATTTCAGGCTCTGGCGCAGCATCTTGCGGCGCTGGCCGAAGGCGCTGGCTGCGACCTGCTCGAGCAGCCTGCGATCGCACGGCAGCGGCTCTGCGCGCGGCTTGAGGCGCACCACGGAGGAGGTGACCTTCGGCGGCGGCACGAAAGCGGACGGCGCAATGTCGAACAGGATCTTCGTCTCGCAGCGCCAGTTGGCGAGCACGCCGAGACGGCCATAGGCTTCCTCGTCCTCGTGCGCGACGATGCGCTCGCCGACCTCGCGCTGGAACATCAGGACCATCATGTCGTACCAGGGCGGCCAGGGCTCGGTCGTGAGCCAGTTGATGAGCAGCTGCGTCGCGATGTTGTAAGGCAGGTTGGCGACGATCTTGGCGCGCTCGCCTGCGAGCAGCGGGCCTGGATCGAAGGTCATGGCATCGCCGTGCACGATCTCGAGCCGGCCGGGGTAACGCGCGGAAATATCCTGCAAGGCCGGGATCGCGCGCTCGTCATGCTCGATGGCGATGACGCGCCGGGCGCCGAGCGCGAGCAGGGCGCGCGTCAATCCGCCCGGGCCGGGGCCGATCTCGACGATGGTGGAGTCGTCCAGCGGCGCGGCCGCCCGCGCGATGCGTGCGGTGAGGTTGAGGTCGAGCAGGAAATTCTGGCCGAGCGATTTGCGGGCCGACAGCGCGTGCTGGCGAATGACCTCGCGCAGCGGCGGGAGGTCGTCGATCGCGCTCATCAGCTTTGGGTCGCGGCCATGCGGCCCGCGAGCTGGAGCGCGGCAATCAGGCTCGAAGGGTTCGCCTTGCCGGTGCCGGCGATGTCGAAGGCGGTGCCGTGGTCGGGCGAGGTGCGGATGAAGGGCAGGCCGAGCGTGACGTTGACTGCGTCGTCGAAGGCGACCGTCTTGATCGGGATCAGCGCCTGGTCGTGATACATGCAGACCGCGCAATCATAGCCGGCGCGCGCGGCCTCGTGGAACATGGTGTCGGCGGGCAGCGGGCCCTTCGCCTCGATGCCGTCATTGCGCAGAACCTTGAGCGCCGGTGCGATCACCGTCTGCTCCTCGTGGCCGAGCGAGCCGTCCTCGCCGGCATGCGGGTTGAGGCCGGAGATCGCGATGCGCGGCCGCGCGATGCCGAAGCGCGCCTTCAGCTCGGCCGCGACGATGCGCACGGTCGAGACGATCAGATCGCTGGTGAGCTGGTTCAGCGCCTCGCGCAAGGAGACGTGGATGGTCACCGGCACCACGGCGAGCCGCGGCGACCACAGCATCATGACCGGCTGCGGCACGCGGCCGTTTTGTGCGGCGAGTTCGGCGAGGAATTCGGTGTGGCCGGGATGGCGGAAGCCGGCGCGGTAGAGCACGCTCTTGGCGATCGGGTTGGTGACGACGGCGCCGGCGCGGCCCGCGCGCACGTCGTCGACCGCCTGGCGGATCGAGGCGAGCGCAGCCGGCGCGCTGGATGCGTCGGGCTTGGCGGGCCCGGCCGTCGCGCGCTCGCCGGTCGCGACCACAGGCAGGGCCTCGGCGAAGGTGGAGACGGCTTCGCTCGCACTCACCGCGGCGATCCTGACATCGGCGCCGATCGCCTTGGCGCGTTGCGCGACGAAGGCTTCGTCGCCGAGCAGGTAGAAGGCGGGCAGGTTCAGCTCGCGGCGGCGGAGCCAGGCTGCGATGGTGATGTCGGGGCCGATGCCGGCGGGCTCTCCCAGGGTCAGGGCGAGGGGCTTTATCGGGGCGTTGGCCATCAGCGGTTGCGATATTCGATCATCGCCGCCTTGCGGAGCTCGTCGAGATAGGCCTTCTGGGTCTTCTCGTACTTCTCCTGGTACATCTTCTCGCGGACCTCGCGCTTCTTCGGCGTGTCGATCATGGTCGGCTTGCGCGAGCACAGCACGACCATCTCGATGCCGGCCTTGGTCACTTCAGGCGCGGTCAGATGGCCGATCGCGGTGTCGTCGAGCACCTTGCGCAGCGCCTCGGGCAGGTCCGCGGTGGTCTTGGTGACGCTCTCGCGGATGGTGGCGTTCGGCGTCGAGCGGAACAGCGAATTGGCTTCCTCGCAGCTTCCGACACGGGAGCGATACTGCTCGGCTTCCTTCATCCGCGTCTCCTGGAACGCCGGAGACGAGCCGCGTGGCACGATCAGCACGATCGGCTGCATCTTGTACTCGGTACCCTCGATCTGGAGCTTGTCGCCGGTCTGGGCCTGCACGGCCTGCGCGACGTCGCGCTCGCCGACCAGCAGCTTCTCCTTGAAGCGGCCGCGCACGAGGCTGGTCCAGACCATCTCGGACTTCATGCGTCCCTTCAGGGTTTCAGGACGGACGCCCTTGGACTCCAGCGACTTGGCGAGCTGATCCGTCGTGATGCGCATGCGCTGCGCCATGCCCTCGAAGGATTGGTTGACGTCGGAGATGCCGGGGTCGACGCCGTATTTCTTGCCTTCCTTCAGCTTCACCTTGTCGTCGATCAGCTCGTTTATGACCTCCTGACGGCTCGGGGTCTTCTGCGTCGTCAGCTGGTCGAGCTTGGAGCGCTGCTCGATGTCGTAGTCGGTGATGGGATCGCCGTTGACCATGACGACGATGTTCTGTGCGCGCGCCGGCGCGCCGGCGAGGGCCAGGGCGGCGAGGACCAGAAGGAGGCGGAACGAGGGCAAGGCAATCGTCATGGATATATCGCTCGGATGTCAGCCGCGGTGAACCTGCGATCGGGAACGCGCGGCCGGCACGTCAAACCGTTTACTGGAGGCCGGCGGAACTGCTGGCTGTCGACGAGGTCGCCAGCGTGCGCAGGCCGATCTGGAACATGAACGCGTGGCTCAGCACGGGCGGGGTCGAGCCCGCCGAGTAGCTATACGAGGTTACATAGTTAGCGGCCAGCACGAAGCAATCGTCGACATAGCCGGCGCCGAGCACATATTGGTTCAGCTTGTTGGCCTCGAGGTCCCAGCGCGCCGAGCCGGTGACCACCCAGTTGGTCGCGACCTTCAGTGAGCCGCTGGTCAGGATGCCCTCACGCCGCGTCAGATAACCGAGTTCCGGCTGCGGTGCGTAATTGCCGTACATCATGCTGACCGACCAGCGGTCGAAATTGGCGCGGCCTTCCGCCTCGAAGCGCTGCACGTTCCAGGTCTGCTCGTCCATGCGGGAGCGGACGCTGAACGTATAGGTGCGGTTGGGCGAGTAGCTGGCGCCCGCCACGTAGTCGGAGCGCGGCTTGTCCAGGCCGGAATCGAGGCCGGTATTGATGGCGTCCTGGACCGCGAAGGAGTTCATGCCGAACAGCTGGTAGGACTGGCCGAACAGCACCTTGACGGCACCGCCCTTGTCGAACTGCGTGGTGGACTGCACGCCGACATTGGCGCGGCCGCCGCCCTCGACGCGGTCGTAGCCGGAGAACTTGTCGACGTTGAACAGGTTGGAGGCGTCGAACACCAGGCTCTGCGCGTCCTCGTTCGGCAGCTTGCCGGCATAGGTCTCGTTCGGGCGGATGATGATCTGCGCGATCGGCTCGACCGTGGTCGAGCCCCACGGCTGCACGTTGATGAAGGGGTAGCGGTATTCGAGGCCGACGGTCGGCATCAGGCGGAACGCCTGGGTGTCGCCGACCGGCAGATAGTTCGACACGCCCGGCTGGTTGGAGACCGAGGAGTTGATCGCGTCGGCGCGCAGGCTCGCGAACGGCGTCCAGATCTGGCCGAGCGGATCGGTGAAGGACTTGCGCCACTGCCCCTCGGCGGTGAGGCGGGTGTAGGTGCCGGGGAAGCCGCGCAGCAGGCACTGCGACGGCGTCCGCGCGAGCGGATCGGCCGAGGCGGTGGCGCACAGGCTGTTGGTGTTGGCGAGCGTCGTGATCGGATCGAACACCGCGTTTTCACGCGACAGGTTCACGAAATTGGTCTTGTAGCTGAACTCGCCGCCGAACACCGGATAGTTCAGCACGTTCGAGTAGTCGATCACGGGGTAGACGACCGGGACCTTGTCCTGGTTGCCGGAGAAGCTCAGCCAGTACATCGTCCGCGCGTCAAAGAAGCTGCGGTTGCCGACGCCGGTCAGATAGAGCTGCGACAGCGCGTCGGTCGGCAGGTTCAGGAACGAGCCGAGCGGGTCGCGGTACTGCGCGAGGCGGTAATCCGACATGAAATAATAGTCGGAGAGCAGGACGCCGTCCCAGCCCCAGACCCATTTGTCGTTGAGCGCGAACTGGCCCTTGGTCTCGACGCCGCCGCGGAACTGGCGGTCGCCGGGCAGGCCCGTGAACTGCTTCTGGTCGAGCTGGTCGATGCCGTAGAGGCGGATCTGGTAGGCGCCGTCCATCAGGCGCTGGCGGAACTCGGTCTGGAACAGCACGCCCTGCTTGGAGGTGATGCGCGGGCTGAAGGTCATGTCCATGTCGGGCGCGATCGCCCAGTAGAACGGGATCTCCACGCCGGAGCCGAACGTCGTGTAGGACGTGAAGCCCGGCATCAGGAAGCCGGTCTTGCGCTTCACGGTCGGGTCGGGCGTCGAGAAATACGGCATGTAGGCGAGCGGCACGCCGAAGAATTCGAGCTGCGCCGTCTCGAAGTACAGCATCTTCTCCTGCTGATCGTGGATGATGCGGGCACCCTTGACCTGCCACAGCGGCGGCTTCTTCGGATCGTCCTTACAGGGCGCGCAGGCCGTGTAGACGCCGTTCTCGAACACCGTGTAGTTGCCGCTGGAGCGGTCGGCGCGGCTCGCGGCCATGCGGGTCTGGTCGGCGGTGTCCACGCGCAGCGAATCGACGAAACCGTCGCGGTAGTCGTCGGAGAGATCCATGATCTCGGCATAGGTGATCTTGCCGTCGGCATCCGTCATGCGGATGTTGCCTTCGGCATGCAACCGCTTGGTCTTCTGGTCGTAGATGACCCGGTCGGCCTCGACGCTGGTGCCGTTGTAGAACAGCTGGACGTTGCCAACCGCGGAGACGCGCGAATTGTTGTAGTCGTAATCGACCTCGGTCGCCTGAACCAGCATCTGGTTGTCGTTGGCGACCTTCGGCGGCTTCGGACGCGGCGGCAGCGGATTGTAGGTGAAGCTCTGGGCGGAGGCGGGCGTCACGACGGCTGCGTCGATCAGGGCGCCGAGCGATGCCACGGCGGCCACGGCCAGCAGGAGCCTGCGAACAGACAAACCGCACCGGTTCGCGCGCGCCACGGTGCGCCGCGCCAAACGAGACACGGGTCCTCGACGGACGGCAGTCACTAACCGTCCTCCTGGTACAACAAGGCCAAAAAGCCGGTGAGGCCGCCCACCACCACGGGCAACCACGCCGCAGCGATCGGATGCATCAACTCAGCCTTGCTCAAGTCTTCAGTCACTTTCGACAGAACGTAGAGCAGAAAGCCTGCGCCCACGCCACTCAAAACCATCTTCTGCACGCCGCCCATCCGGAAGAAGCGCAACGACACGGAGGCCGCGAGCATCACCATGGCGGCCAGCAAAAACGGCTGTGCCAACAGCTTGTGATACTGGAGTCGATATCCGGCTGTCGCGAAGCCTGAGCTCTCGGAGGAGCGGATGTAGCTCGGTAGTTGCCAAAAGGACACAGTCTCGGGTGTGGAAAAGCTGTTGCGGACCTGCGCCTCGGTCAGCGTGGTCGGAATCGAGAAGCCGGCCTGCTCCACCGGCGGACCGTTGAGCGTGTAGCGGCGGACGCCCCTGAAGATCCACTGGCCCGGTTCGAGCTCGGCCTCGCGCGCCTCGACGCGCTCCACGAAGTGCTGCTCTGTATCAAAGCGGAACAACGTCAGCCCGGTGAGGCGGATGCCCTGCTGCTCGCTGCGCGCCGCATTGATGATGGTCTGGCCGTCGCTGGTCACCTGATTGAGCCAGAAGCCGGAGGCATCCTGGATGCCGCCGCCGGGCGCCGAGCCGAACAGCTCGGCCTCCATGCGCTTGGAGAGTTCGCGCAGGTTCGCGGACATCGGATTGTAGGCGACGGTGGCGATGACCCCGATCAGCAACGCGCTGCCGAGCGCCGGCGAGATGAACTGCCAGGCGGAGATGCCGGCGGCGCGCGCCACCACGAGCTCGAGCCGGCGGGAGAGGGCGAGATAGCAGGTCATGGCGCCGATCAGCATGCAGAACGGCGTCAGCTTCTCCAGCAGCTGCGGCACCCGGAACAGCGAGGTCTCGGCCACCATGATCGCGGACGCGGATGCGAGGCCAGAGGTCTTGCGCACCATCTCGATGTAGTCGACCAGCACCAGCAGCAGGAAGATGCTGGCGAACACGCCAAGCGCCGCGACCACGAAGCGGCCGGCGAAGTAGCGCCCGAGTGTGTTGGTGAGCATGCTCATGCGGTGACCGGCCGTCCGAACAGCCGCGCGATGCGCGCGTTGGACCTGTTGATGGCCTCCATGAGGCGGGGCGGCGGCTCGACCACGATTCCGCCGATGATCATCCACAGCCCGACGCCGATGGCGCCGAACACCATCGCGTACTGGACCAGCACGGCACCCGGCGACTTCACCGCCATCACCGAACAGGCAAAGCCGGCCATGCGCAGGCCGAACACGGCAAGCACCGAGCCGCCGATCGAGAAGTTGCGGCTCTGGCGGGTGGTGCGCGGCGCGCCGAGGAAGGCGAAGGTCAGCACGGCAAAGGCAAACGGATAAATCGGAGCCAGGAGGCTGTCATGCAGGGCCGAGCGGAACTGCCCGGGGATCTGCGTGTAGACGGGATCGTCCTCGGCCGGCGAGAGCAGCTCCCAGAGATAGCGCTCGCGAATTCCCAGCGTGACGTCGCGGCCCTGGCCGGAGAATTTCGACATGTCGAAGCCGTAGCGGCCAAACGCCACCAGCGCAGGATCGCGCTTGCCCGCCTCGAAGCGCTGGAGATTGCCGGTCTCCAGCACCAGGAACGATCCGGTCTCGTTCTTCACGACCTCGCCATGCTCGGCGACGATCGAGACGCGCTCGTTGGGGTCGCGGCGGTCGTCGATGAAGATGCCGGCGAGGATGCCGCCGGGCTGACGCTCGCGGATCCGGATGGTGAGGTTCTTGTCGAGCTGGGCGAAGCGGCCGGGCTGGAGGATGTTGGTGAGCACGTCCGCGGTGATCTCGGCGTCCCACTGCTTGATCCGCCGCATGCCGTCGGGCGCCAGATACGCCGCGATGAAGGCGACCAGCGCCGCCACCACGCAGGTGGCGTAGAAGAACGGATAGAACAGCCGGAACGGCGAGAAGCCGGCGGCATTCATCACGATGATCTCGGAATCGGTCGCGAGCTTGTTCAGCGTGTGCGAGATCGCGATCATCAGCGCGATCGGCGAGATGATCAGGACGAGCGCGGGAATGACGAGGCTGGTGATGCCGAGGAAGGTGAGAATGGTCTGACCTTGGCTCGTCATCAGGTCGATGCCGCGCAACGCCTGCGTAATCCAGATCACGCCGGTGAGGCTGACCAGGACGAGCGCAAACGACGCCAGCGTCGTGCGGAAGATATACCTATCGATTGACCCCATGCGCTACCGCACGAATCCCACCAAGTCCCAAATCCCAGCCGGAACTCCAGCTGCCTAACCAATCCCGATATGGGATCCCCAAGGTCGGGCGAACACCTCTTCCGCCGGCTTACTTTCTCACTACCATCCCTTTGATCCGTCAACAAAATGGCTGCCCCGTGGCACCATCAATATATGGTTAATATTTCCCTCTTGTGGCCTCGCGGCCACGGGCGGTGCTTGGCATCTGCCGGGCCGGTGGCCCATAGTAGGGGAAGTCCAGTGAATCGCCGTTCAGCTCCGGCCCGTGGCCGGGACCGCCGAATGACGGAAAGCCCCATGTTTTTGAGGAGTTAGCCATGTCCGATGCCATCAAGGTCGGCTTCGTCCCGTTGTCTGCCGCCGCCCGTGGCATTCTGGTCGTGTTTTGTGACGACAGCCTGAAGGTCGGCCCGGCGACCGCCAAGGCGCTGGGCGGCGCCATCGACCTCGTGAAGCGCGCGGCCTCGGCGGCCGCCTTCAAGGGCAAAAGCGGGGCTGCGCTGGACATCCTGGCCCCGGAGGGGGTGAAGGCGACTCGCCTGATCGTGATCGGGGCCGGCAAGGCCGCGAACCTGAAAGCGAACGATTTCCTCAAATTCGGCGGCGTGGCGGCGAGCAAACTCACCGCGGGAGCCGCGGCCATGACCATCATGGCGGAACTCCCCAATGGGGCGATGACGAGCGAGCAGGTGGTCGAGATCGCTTCGGGCCTGCGCCTGCGCGCCTACAAGTTCGACCGTTACAAGACCAAGAAGAAGGACGGCGAGGAGGGCGGCTCGCGCGCCGACATCTCATTGGCGGCTGGCGATCCCACGGCGGCGAAGAAGGCGTTTGCCTCGGCCGGCCACGTCGTCGACGGCGTCATCATCGCGCGCGATCTCGTCAACGAGCCGCCGAACGTGCTGTTCCCCGAGGAGTTCGCGCGCCGCGCCGGCCAGCTCCGCAAGCTAGGCGTCAAGGTCGAGGTGCTCGACGTCAAGGCGATGGACAAGCTCGGCATGGGCGCGCTGCTCGGTGTCGGCCAGGGCTCGGCGCGGCCGAGCCGCACCGTCATCATGCGCTGGGACGGCGGCAAGAAGGGCGAGGCCCCGGTTGCCTTCGTCGGCAAGGGCGTCTGCTTCGACACCGGCGGCATCTCGATCAAGCCGGCCGGCAGCATGGAGGACATGAAGGGCGACATGGGCGGAGCGGCCTGCGTCGTCGGCCTGATGCACGCGCTCGCAGCCCGCAAGGCCAAGGCCAACGTGGTTGGCGCCATCGGTCTCGTCGAGAACATGCCCGACGGCAATGCGCAGCGGCCGGGCGACATCGTCACCTCGATGTCGGGCCAGACCATCGAGATCATCAACACCGACGCCGAAGGCCGCCTGGTGCTCGCCGACGTGCTCTGGTACGTCGCCAAGAAGGCCAAGCCGAAATTCATGGTGGATCTGGCGACGCTGACCGGCGCGATCGTTGTCGCGCTCGGCACCGATCATGCCGGCATGTTCTCCAACAATGACGAGTTGGCCGAGCGCCTGCTGGCGGCCGGCATCGAGAGCGGCGAGAAGGTCTGGCGCATGCCGCTCGGCCCCGAATACGACAAGCTGATCGATTCCCAGTTCGCCGACATGAAGAACACCGGCGGCCGTCATGGCGGCTCGATCACCGCGGCGCAGTTCCTGCAGCGTTTCGTCGACGGCACGCCCTGGGCGCATCTCGACATCGCCGGCACCGCCATGGGCGCGCCGAAGACGGACATCAACCAGAGCTGGGGCAGCGGCTACGGCGTCCGGCTTCTTGATCGTCTGGTGGCAGATCACTACGAGCGCAAATGAGCCGAGATGACTGAAGTCCTGTTCTACCATCTGCAAAACATGACGGTGGAGAACGTGTTGCCGCCGCTTCTCGAGAAATCGCTCGAGCGCGGCTGGCGCGTCGTGGTGCAGTCGACGTCGGAGGAGCGCGCCGATGCGCTCGACGCGCACTTGTGGACCTATCGCGACGATTCCTTCCTGCCGCACGCGACGTGGCGGGTGAACGACGCGGCCGATCAGCCGATCGTGCTGGCGATCGAGGAGGGCAATCCCAACGGCGCCAATGTGCGGTTCCTGGTCGACAACGCCGCACTGCCGCCGGACGCGCAGGGTTATGAGCGCATGGTGCTGTTGTTCAACGGCGACGATCCGGATGCGCTGGCGCTGGCCCGGAGCGCCTGGACGGATTGCAAGGCGCGGGGATTTGATGTCACCTATTGGCAGGCCGACGAGCGGGGGCGGTGGCAGCGCCGGAATTAGCGGCCGATCGCAATTAATGATAATTTGCACTTTTCGGGCGATGCTGGCTTCTGTCACCTTCGTGCCGCAAAGTGGTGTTGGGACAAGCGCTTAGGGCTCGTCCTTCATGCGGGGAATTTAGTTTATCGTGCGACATCAAAAGCTTCCCAGCTCGCTCATAGTTGCGTTGGCTGCCGTAGCACCGCTGGTCGCGGGCTGCTCGGGCGGCGCCCCCGATCTGCTGTCGAAGGACACCGAATGGTTCCAGCGGCCGGGCCGAGTCTTCATCAGAAACATCTCGATCGAATCGCCGCCGCTGACCCCGGACAAGCCGGTGGCAGCTGAGGATCTCGTCAGCGCCGATGGCGCTTGCCCCGGCATGACGCCGTCGCCCGGACCGGCCGATGCCAACGCGTCGACGACGGCACCAGCGCCGGTGGGCGGCACGGTCGCGCTCGGCCACACCGAATGCGACGTGGTGCGCGGCATCGGCTCGCCCTCGAACGTCAGCCTCTCCGGCGATGCTGCCGGCCGCCGCGTTGCCGTCGTCACCTGGAACACCGGCCCGCGCGCGGGCATCTACACCTTCACGTCGGGCCGCCTGTCTTCGATCGAGGGCAATCCCGAGCCGCAGGTGGTGCCGAAGGCGACCAAGCCGAAGCCGAAGAAGAAGCAGGCGTAGCGCGCCTTACGGGACGGCTAGGGTCGTCCCTTCATTGCATCATCGAACGACAGGATTTGACCGCTCGGTCCCCGGAATGTGGTTTTCCGGGGCCAGGCTGTCTCGATCTCGCCGAGGAGATGACGGGCGAGCGGTTTCCAGTCCGTGTCCGGCTTGAGCGCGGAGATGCTGAGCTTCATGCCTTCACCGGCGCGAGGCGAGTGCACGTGCGCGAGCCACGGCTCATCGTACAAATTGATGCTGATGCCCGCCTCGTTGCAGAGGTCCAGCGAGCGCCACGTGCTGCGTCCATCTCGAAGCTGTTCGTCGCCGCGAATTGACAGAGCATGCGCGCGACCGAAGTCTGCGAATGTTTGCTCGAGGGTTCGCCAGTCTTCGGCAGGCACCTGCAGATTTGCATAGACTTGCGGCGAGACCGACGTGCGTCCGTCTCTGAAGCTGTTGTGGCAGCTTCTATCCCTTACGACGACCGGCAGGATAAAGACGCCGCAGGTCAGTAGGGCGGCAGCAGAGACGACAGTCCACGATCGCCGGCGGGACCCGGACCGCATGGCGGCCCAGAAAGCGAGGCCGCCAACAAGACCCGGCAAAGCCGTCAGTCCCACGGCGCGGATGTACTCGATCCACAAGAGCAGGGTGGGCACGCCATTGACGATGGTCGGCTTGCCGTTGGACGAGGCGGTCTGGATGCTGAGCATGGACATCAGAGCCAGGACGCCGAATGGCAGTGCTGCGACGACGAAGCCTCCGAGCGCGCAGGCCCCAATCCCGACCTGCGATCGCTTGCTGCGGACGAAAAGGAAGAGTGGAAGACCGAACAGCATGGCGTGGGCCGTTGCGACCATGAACGTCGTCATTGTCAGGGTCAGGACCTGCGTGACCACGACAATGTTGATCGCCTCTTCGATCTGCATGAGAAATGGGACGACGAGCGCAGCGGTCGCGGCGAACGCCGCAAGCAGGGCCGCTGCCAACAGATGAAAATGCTGCTGAAGTCGCACCTCGACCCGTGCCCCGGTTATCTTGGATTCCACTGAGCAACCTAAAGTCTGACGCGGAGAAGGGCGAAGCGATTTTCCGGAGAGTTCATGGGTGGGCCTGCGCCGGCGATGCGGTCACGATCGCGATTGCGACACTTTTGCCGAAGTCGCTTTCCCTGATGGCGGTGCGGCCGGGAATGGGCTCATATGGCATGAGAAAAAACTGGAGGAAACCATGCGGTTCATTGCCCTCGTAGCGGCTCTGCTCTTGCCGTCTGGCGCGGCGGTCGCCCAGGACTATCCGACGAGGCCCATCACCGTGCTGGTGCCATACGCCGCCGGCGGGCCGACCGACACCATCGCGCGCCTGACCGCGGCAAGCATGGCGAAATCGCTGGGACAGCAAATCATCGTCGAGAACGCGACCGGCGCCGGCGGCACGATCGGCACGACCCGCGCTGCGCGCGCCCAGCCGGATGGCTACACGCTGCTGGTCCATCATGTCGGCATCTCGACGGCGGCCACGCTGTATCGCAATCTGAGCTACGACACGAAGACCGCCTTTGCGCCGATCGGCCTCGTGACCAATGCGCCGATGACCATCATCGCGCGTCCGGATTTCCCGGCCGACACGCTCAAGGACCTTGTCACCTACGCCCAGCAGCAGGGCGACAAGCTGACTTACGCCAATGCCGGGCTAGGTGCGGCATCGCATCTCTGCGGCATGCTGTTCATGACGGCGATCCAGAAGCAGCTCACGACGGTGCCGTACAAGGGCAACGGTCCGATCATGAACGATCTGCTCGGCAAGCAGATCGATCTCACCTGCGACCAGGCGACCAACACGACCGGCCCGATCACGGCCAAGCAGGTCAAGGCGTATGCGGTCACCACCAAGGAGCGGCTGAAGAGCCTGCCCGACCTGCCAACCGCCGATGAGGCCGGCCTCAAGGGATTCGAACTCGGCGTCTGGCACGGCCTCTATGCCCCCAAGGGCACGCCGCCCGCGGTCGTTCAGAAGCTGACGGCGGCGCTCCAGGCCGCGCTGAAGGATCCCGCGCTGATCGCGCGATTCAACGACATCAACACCGAGCCGGTCCCGCAGGACAAGGCGACGCCCGAGGCGTTGGGCGCGATGCTGGCGAGTGAGGTTGATCGCTGGGCGCCGATTATCAAGGCCGCGGGGCAGTATGCGGATTAAGCCTACTGTTCAGTCGCTTATAGCCTGGTAGTAAATTACCCGTACTGTGCATGGGGTTGTTTTCGCAGTTTTGAATCTACCCCGTCGCCTCGTCGAACTCTGTGCTCGCCTCCAGCCATTGCTCCTCCGCGCGCGCCAGCGCATCGGCGGCATTGGCGCGGGCCTTTGACAGCTGCGCGGCCTGCTTGGGATCGCGGGTAAAGATGTCGGGCAAAGCGAGTGCGGTGTCGATCTTGGCGATGATGTCGGTGACGCGGGCGATCTCGCTCTCGGCTTCGGCGATGCGCTTCTTCAGCGAGCCGCGGTTGTCTGACTTCGGGCGCTGCGGTTTTTCGCTTGGCGCACTGCGCTCGCGCGGCGCTTCGGCGTTGCGCGTGGACAGCACCAGGCGGCGATATTCATCGAGGTCGCCGTCGTAATTGGTGACGGTGCGGTCGGCCACGATCCAGAGCCGGTCGGCGCAGGCCTCGATCAGATAGCGGTCGTGCGAGACCATGATGACGGCGCCGGGGAATTCGTTGATCGCCTCCGCAAGCGCGGCGCGGCTGTCGATGTCGAGATGGTTGGTCGGCTCGTCCAGGATGATCATGTTGGGGCCGAAGAAGGTCGCAAGCCCCAGCAGGAGACGGGCCTTTTCGCCGCCCGACAGTTTTCCGACCTTGGTGTCGGCGGCCTTGCCGGAGAAGCCGATCGCGCCGGCGCGTGCCCGCACCTTTGCTTCGGGCGCATCGCCCATCAGCTTGCGGATATGGTCGTAGGCCGAGGCATCCTCGTTCAGCTCGTCGAGCTGGTGCTGCGCGAAATAGGCGATCGACAGCTTGTCCGCGCGCGTCACCTTGCCGGAGAAGGGCGCGAGGCGTCCGGCCAGCAGCTTGACCAGCGTGGACTTGCCGTTGCCGTTGGCGCCGAGCAGCGCGATGCGGTCGTCATTGTCGATGCGAAGCGTGACACGGCCGAGCACCGGCGTTGCCGGATCGTAGCCGACGGCGGCGTTGTCGACCGCGATGATCGGCGGCGACAGGATCTTTTCGGGCGCGGGAAAGCTGATCTCGCGCACGTCCTCGGTGACCAGCGCGGTAATCGGCTTCAGCCGCTCCAGCATCTTCACGCGTGATTGTGCCTGCCGCGCCTTCGAAGCCTTGGCCTTGAAGCGGTCGACGAAGGCCTGCAGACGGGCGCGTTCGGCTTCCTGCCGCTTGACCGCCTTGGCATCGAGCAGCTCGCGCGCGGCGCGCTGCTCCTCGAAGGAGGAATAGCTGCCCTTGTAGAGCGTGAGCTTGCCGCGCTCGAGGTGCAGGATCTGGTCGACCGAACTTTCCAGGAGGTCGCGGTCGTGGCTGATCACGATCACCGTGCGCGGATAATGCGCGAGATGATCCTCCAGCCACAGCGTGCCTTCGAGGTCGAGATAGTTGGTGGGCTCGTCGAGCAGCAGAAGGTCGGGGGCTGCGAACAGCGTCGCAGCCAGCGCGACGCGCATGCGCCAGCCGCCGGAGAACTCGGCGCAGGGGCGCAGCTGATCCGCTGCGGAGAAGCCGAGGCCGGAGAGAATCGCCGCCGCGCGCGCGGGCGCCGAATGCGCGTCGATGTCGACCAGCCGGGTCTGGATCTCGGCGATGCGGTGCGGATCGGTCGCGCTCTCCGCTTCGTGAAGCAATGCGTCGCGCTCGAGGTCTGCCTTGAGCACGACCGAGATCAGGCTTTCGGGGCCGTTCGGGGCTTCCTGCGCGAGGCTGCCGACGCGCCAACGCGGCGGCAGGGTCACCGTTCCATGCTCCGCCGCCAGCTCGCCCCGGATCACCTTGAACAGGGTCGATTTGCCGGTGCCGTTGCGTCCGACCATGCCGACGCGCGAGCCCGGCGTGATCTGCACGGAACTCTGGTCAATGAGAAGGCGTCCGGCGAGGCGGATGGAGAGGTCGGTAATGGACAGCATGCGGCCTTGTCACCGCAAGGCGCCTCGAACGCAACCCGTTTTTGTGCGCCTCAGTCAGTGCGCATCGCCATCCCGATCGCGCTTCCTGAGCTCGTTCAGGAGAGATTCCAGATGGGTCGGGAGGCGGGATTCGGGGCGGAGGCTCTGTTGCAGCCGTTCGCCCACGGCATCGCAGATGGAGCGGCTCGTGCGCCGGTCGATCTGTTCGCTGTCATTGGCAAAAAGGCCGGCCATCGCTGGGTTCCGTGTTCTCAAAGTAAAGACACGGTACCAAGTCGTTGCCCCCCAAAATGGTTTCGCTGACCGTGGGAAACGCTCGGCATTCTAGTAAAAATTGCATGAAATGGCCGCTTCAGTCCAAAGACAAAGCCCCGGCGCAGGGGAACGCCGGGGCTTCGCTTGGAAGGTACCTTGGGGGGCTGAGGTACCCTTGGAAATGTGCTGTCGGGCTCAGTAGCAGCGGTTGATCAGCCGCCAGCGGGGGCCCCAGGGGGTCGGGACCAGCCGGCGCACGTAGCAGCCGCCATAACCGTAGGAGACGGGGGCGTAGAAGCGCGGTCCGCCCCAGCGGTAGCCGCCGCCGTGCCAGCCGCCACCACCGTGCCAGCCCCAACCGCCGCCATGCCAGTGCGCGGAGGCCGAGGTCGGGGCCAGCGCGGCACCCAGCGCAACCGCGGCGACAGCGGCAAGCGAAAGTTTCCTCAACATGGTGATCTCCTCAAAACTGCCGGCGCGGGGCTATCGCGTCGATGAAAAGGCCGCCGAAACGGTCCGCCTGATGATCGGGCTTCGGTTTCGATGGACCCGACCTTACGCCGCCAAGGCTGAACCAAAGGCTGAATGGGGCCTTCAGATTGGGTTCATCTGGGTGAAATCTCGGTAATCCATGCCGGGCAGGGGGAGGGCCGGCCTGCGGCGAAGCGCCTGTGCGGGCCGTTTCGGGGGTCGCTTGCCGTAGCGCGTAGGCGCCGATATAAGCCCCGCAACTCGACAACCACCGCTTTCTTCCAAGGACAAGATTATGGCCATCGAACGCACTTTCTCGATCATCAAGCCCGACGCGACCGCGCGTAACCTGACCGGTGCGGTCAACGCCGTGATCGAAAAGGCGGGCCTGCGCATCGTCGCGCAGAAGCGCATCCGCATGACCAAGGAACAGGCCGAGACCTTCTATGCCGTCCACAAGGCCCGCCCGTTCTTCGGCGAGCTGGTCGAGTTCATGACCTCGGGCCCGGTCGTGGTCCAGGTTCTGGAAGCCGAGGGCGCGATCGCCAAGTACCGCGACGCGATGGGCGCGACCGATCCGTCCAAGGCGGCCGAGGGCACCATCCGCAAGCTCTACGCAAAGTCGATCGGCGAGAACTCGGCTCACGGCTCGGATGCGCCGGAGACCGCCGCGATCGAGATCGCGCAGTTCTTCTCGGGCAACGAGATCGTCGGCTGATCCGTCAGCCGATCAGTTAATACCGACGGGGGAAAGGACTCATTGTGAACTGGCTCTGGCAGATCTTCGATCCCGCTACGATCGGGGCATTCTTCACCCAGTTCCGCAATGAGATGGCCGAGCCGAGCTTCTGGATCGCGGTCGGCAAGATCATCTGGATCAACATCCTCCTGTCCGGCGACAACGCGCTGGTGATCGCGCTCGCCTGCCGCGGCCTCAAGCCGCGGCATCGGCTGTGGGGCATGATCTTCGGTGCCGGCGCAGCCGTGCTGCTGCGGATCATCTTCACCGGCATCGTCGCGAGCCTGATGGAGCTGCCGTATCTGAAGCTCGTCGGCGGTCTCGCGCTGATCGTGATCGCGGCCAAGTTGCTGGTGCCGGAAAACGAGAACGAGGACGACGTCGAGTCGGCCTCGCATCTGTGGCAGGCGGTGCAGATCGTCGTCGTCGCCGACATCGTCATGAGCCTCGACAACGTCATTGCGGTGGCTGCCGCCGCCAATGGCAGCGTGCCGCTGCTGATCCTCGGCCTCGCCATCAGCGTTCCCTTGATCGTTGCCGGTGCGGCACTGATCATGGCGCTGCTCGCCAAGCTGCCGGTGCTGGTGTGGGCCGGTGCGGCGCTGCTCGGCTGGATCGCGGGCGAAGTGATCGCGACCGATCCCGGTGTCGCCCCCAAGCTGCACACGCTGTTCGACGGCCCGCTCGGCGTCTCCCTGGACAAGATGCTGTCAGGCCTGCACATCCCGCTGCAGTTCGGCCATGGCGGATCGGGCGGCGAATATCTCTGCGCGGCGCTCGGTGTCGTCGTGGTGCTGGTCGTCGGCACCATCTGGCGCCGGCGCAGCCTGAGCGCGGCCGCGCTCGAATCCTCCGAGCAGCACGCCAAGGCCTCGGCTGAATAATTCCTCCGCGTAGTCGGTCAACGTAATCAGTCTTGCCGGCGCAGGCGCGCCGGCAAGCGTTGCCGCTGCGCGCGGACTCTCACGGAACTCTCCCGTCAAGCGATTACGCCTGTCGCGCTTCGACATGTCGCAGCGTGACTCACCGCGTTCGCAACCTCCGGGCGATCTAGAGTTTATCTCATTATAAACTGCTGAGATCGAAGGCCGCTTTCGTTGACTCGATAACGCGGCCCGCGGCACGTCGCTCCGTCGTTCATGTTCATGAAATCGGAAGCTGTTGCGATGCCGCCGCGAGTCATTTGCCGTCCTGTTGCTGTTCTTGCCGCCACCGTCAAAGCACGTCCGACATATTGCAGCCCGATGGCCTTCGCTGTCACCGTGGCCTCGATCACCCTGTTCGGCGCCGGGCTGCCGCGGTACGCCAGCGCGCAAGGCGCAGCGACGGAGGCGGAGCGCGCGACCACGTTGCCGGCGGTGACCGTGACTGCGGACGCGCCGAAGCCGCGCGCGCGTCCACGATCCAATCCGGGCCGAACCGCGGCCCGCGGCAGATCGCGTGCAGCCGAGCGGCCTACGGTTCAGGCCGAAGGAAATCCCGCCGCGCCGAAACCGGGCTCACTGCCGCCGTCCTACGCGGGCGGGCAGGTCGCCCGCGGGGGCCAGGTCGGCTTGCTCGGCAACAAGGATTTCATGGACACGCCGTTCAACATCACGAGTTACACGGCCAAGAAGATCGAGGATCAGCAGGCCGTTACGGTCGCTGACGTCGTCAGCAACGATCCTTCGGTCCGTTTCACCGGGCAGACCGGCGGCATTCTCGACTCCTTCTTCATCCGCGGCTTTCCGATCGGCGAGGGCAACGTCGGAGAAATCGCCTTCAACGGCGTCTATGGCGTCGCGCCGAACTACCGCGTGTTCACCGACTACGTCGAGCGCATCGAGATCATCAAGGGACCGACCGCGCTGCTCTACGGCATGGCGCCGAACAGCAGCGTCGGCGGCACCATCAACATCGTTCCGAAGCGTGCCGGAGATGTCGATCTCACGCGGGTCACGACCGACTACGCGACGAACTCGCAGCTCGGTACGCACCTCGACGTGAGCCGGCGGTTCGGCGAGAACCGCGAATTCGGCATTCGCGTCAATGGCAGCTACCACAACGGCGATACGCCGCTGGACAACCAGAGCCGTGAGGCGCATGTCGGCGCCGCGGCGTTCGACTATCGCGGCGAGAGGTTCAGGGCGTCGGTCGATTTCATCGATCAGGACGAAAAGTTCGACGCCCCGACGCGGCCGTTCCTGGTCGCAACGGGCGTCGCCGTCCCGACCGCGCCGGTTGGGCGGCGCAATGTCACGCAGGCCTGGGAATGGGCCAAGGTGCACGACAACTCGCTGCTGGCGCGCGTCGAATACGACGTGACCGACGCCGTGACGGTTTTCGCCGACGGCGGTGGCGGCAGGACCAGGGTGGATCGTCTGTTCGGTACGCCGACGATCCTGAACGCGGCGGGCAACACCACCACGACACCGGGGCATTTCAAGTTCGACATCGACAGGGACGTGGCCGACGCCGGCGTACGTGCCCGGTTCGACACCGCCGCGATCAGTCACGTCGTGACCTTCCAGGGCAGCTATTACACCGATCAGATTGGACGGGGCTCGGTGACCGGGACGCCGGTGCTGTCCAACATCTATTCGCCGATCGCCCGTCCCGAGCAGCTCGTTCCGGCTCCGGCGACCGTTCCGAAGCTGTCGGACACTGAGCTGACGGGTCTTGCGCTGGCAGACACGTTGTCGGTCTTCCAGGAGCGCCTTCAGCTGACCGTGGGCGTCAGGCAACAGGGCGTCAGGTCGAACAACTACAACACCGCCACGGGAGCCGTGACCTCCGCCTATGACCAGACGGCGTACACGCCGATGGTCGGCTTGGTCGTCAAGCCCTGGAGCAACGTCTCGCTCTACGCCAACTACATCGAAGGGCTCAGCAAGGGCGACGTCGCACCGACGACGGCGACCAACCAGGGAGAAGTCCTGGCGCCGTATTTCAGCAAGCAGAAGGAAGCAGGCGTCAAGGTCGATCTCGGCATGCTCGCCACCACGGTCAGCCTGTTCGAGATCACCAAGCCGTCGGGACAGCTGGGTGCCGACAAGATCTTCCGGGCCGATGCCGAGCAGCGCAATCGCGGCGTGGAGTTCACCGTGTTCGGAGAAGTGCAGCCGGGCATTCGCGTCCTCGGCGGCGTGACGCTGATCGACGCGGAGCTGACGAAGACGAGCACGCTGGCCAATCTCGGCAAGACGCCGATCGGTGTTCCCCAGGTGCAGGCGAACCTGTCCGCCGAGTGGGATACGCCGTTCGCACCCGGACTGACCTTGACCGCAAACACCATCTACACCGGGCACCAATATCTGGATGGAGCAAACACGCAGGTCGTTCCGTCCTGGACCCGGCTCGACCTTGGCGCCCGCTACACCACGCGTATCAACAACCGGCCCGTCACGGTCAGGGCTCTGGTTCAGAACGTGTTCGACACCAACTATTGGGCCGGCGTCGCGAGCTTCTCCGCACTGGCGCAAGGCATGCCGCGAACCGCACTGTTGTCGATGTCGACTGATTTCTGAGCCAGGCCGGCTTGACGCATGCAATGACGATGGTGCGGCCCCCGAACCTCGCCGGACGTGCGCGGCGCGGGCTGCTGTGGACTCATCGATGGCTGGGACTGGCCGGAGGCATCGTCATGGTGCTGATCGGCCTCACGGGAAGCTTCATCGTCTTCTATCGCGAAATCGACGCGGCCCTGAACCCGGCGCTTTACACGCCCGCGGCGCCCGAGCAACGGGTTGCCTTGAGCGAGGTGATACGCGCCGCGGCTGCAGCGGATCCGGCGCCGATCGCCACGATCCTCGCGCCGGACCGGACCTGGCCGGTCTGGATTGTGATCCATACGCATGAAACCGCAGCAGGCCGCTACCCGAACCGCTGGACGACAATGGTCGATCCTTCGAACGGAAACGTGCTCGGACGGCGTGACTACGTCAACGCGTTCGCCCTCAAGGTCTATCGTCTCCACTACACGCTGCTGCTCTACGAGTGGTGGGGCAGGGAGTTGGTCGGCGTGGCCGGATTCACGCTGCTCGGCTTGACCGTATCGGGCCTCTTCTTGTGGTGGCGGAAGCCGGGCCGGTTCTGGCGATCGGTCTCGGTGCGCAAGAACGTCTCGTTGCTTCGATTTGCGCTGGACCTTCACGGTGCGGCGGGCTTTTGGGCGCTGCTGGTGCTCCTCGGTCTGTCGGTCACCGGCGTCGGCATCGTCTTTCCCGATGTGGTGCGCCCGATCGTCGGCCTGGTGTCGCAGCTGACGCCCGATCCTGCGCCGCGGATCGCAGCGCCGCCCTCGGCCGGAGCGCCGCTGCTCTCACCGGATGCGATCATGCAACGCGCGCAGGAGGCCAAGCCGGGCAGGGCGGTCGCCATGCTGAACCCGCCGACCGCAACGCGTAACACGTGGCGCGTGCAGTTCCGTCCCGACGGCGCCGATCCCGCCGTGCGGGCGCGCGGGGCGATCTGGCTCGATCCATGGAGCGGCGCGGTGGTGCAGGATCGAACGCCGGATGCCCTGTCGCTGGGCGACCGCTATCTGGCCGAACAGCTCTGGATCCACAACGGCGCGACGTTTGGACTGCCCGGACGATTGCTGGTGTTCGCAGCCGGCTTCGCGCCACTCGTCCTCTTCGTCAGCGGCGCGATCATGTGGCTCAAGAGGCGGCCGGGGAGGATCAGGGCGAGTTCGCCTACCGCCTGACGATCGAGCCGGCGCGGCTGACGAGGCGGGCGAGCTGCTTGAAGCGGCTGCCGACGCGGTCGGCGACGAGATCGACGAGCCGGTGCTCGAACACCAGCATCAGTTTGCGGCCCTGGCTGCGGAAATGCGTGGCGGGCAAGACGCCCGGCCGCGCGGCCGAGATCAGATGAGCGACACGGAACGCAGCGCCAAGCAGGCGGGCGCGCTCGAGCTGCGCCGGCGTCAGCAGCTCCTGCATGGTGACCGGCGGCTGGTTTTCCTCGCTGAGGCCCGCATAGCGGTAGAACACGGACAGGCCGACGAAGGCGCGCTCGGTGTGGGTGATCGCACCGAAATTGCCGTTGACGACGAGGCTCAGCGTCTGCTCGCCGCGATGATCGGGATGCACGCGCCAGCCGATGTCGGAGAGCAGGCAGGCGGCGTGGCGCAGGCGGCGATCCTCCTCGGTCTCGCGCAGCTTCACCACGCGCACCAGGCGGTCGGTCCAGGCGATCAGCTCGCGGGCATGCTTGGCCGAACGTGACAGCAGCTCATTCAGCTCTTCGGCCGCACAGATCAGCCCGTCCTTGTTGCGTTCGGTCTCCGACAGCTTCTCGTGCAGCAGGCCCTCGCGCACGCCGAAGGTCGAGAACACGATGGTCTTCGGCTTGGCGACCCGGATGATGTGCTCGAGCACCAGGGCCGCATAGGTCAGGAGCGGACGGCGGGCATCGGCGACGATCTCGATGTCTGCAAGCATGTCGGCGGCGGCGAGGCGTCGCAACCGACGTGAGAAGTCGAGCGCCTCGGCTGCGGAAATCGAGTAGCCGTGCATGACCTGGAGCGGGTAGCCGCTCTGGATGATGTGGATGCGCGCGAGTGCGCGCCAGGTGCCGCCGACGGCGTAGAAGGTGCGACCGCGGCCGGCGGCGAGCAGCTCGACCTCGTCGATCTCCTCGCGCACGATGCGGTCGGCGCGCTTGAGCGACTTATGCGCAAGGTCCTGCAGCGCGAGGCCGCCGAGCGGCAGCGTCACGCCGCTGCGGACGCTGTTCCGGCGCACGTCGATCAGCTCCAGCGATCCGCCGCCGAGGTCGCCGACGATGCCGTCGGGATGATGGATGCCGGAGATCACGCCGAGCGCCGACAGCCGCGCCTCGCGCGGGCCCGACAGGATCTCGATCTTGACCGCGCAGATGCGCTCGGCCCTGGCGATGAAGTCGGGGCCGTTGGAGGCGTCGCGGCAGGCCGCGGTCGCGATCGCGAACACACGACCGACCTGCATGACGCGGCACAGCGCGCGAAAACGCTTGAGCGAGGTCAGCGCCTTGTCGACGGCATCAGGCGCGAGCAGGCCCGTGCTCTGCACCTCGCGCCCGAGGCCGCACAGCGTCTTCTCGTTGAAGATCGGAATGAGGCTCCGCGCCAGCCCTTCGTAAACGACGAGACGAACCGAGTTGGAACCGATGTCGATGACCGCGACGCTGGCGCCGCGCTTGCGCGGCCGCGTCACGTCGCCGATCCCGGATCAGGACTGGTGACGTTCATTCCGGCGCGTGAGACGACGCGGCGAGGATTCCTTGAGCGACTTTCCACGGCCAGACAGACTCGGATTTGTCATGAAGTAGTTGTGGACATTGAAAGGCTCCTCGCCCTTCGCGGTCTTCATACGCGTTGAGGACCCGTCCGGCAACAATTGCCAGCTCTGCTCATTGTCCTTGAGGTTCGCGACCATGATCTGTTCGAGAACCTGCTGATGCACCGTGGGATTTTGCAGCGGGCAGAGCACCTCGACGCGGCGGTCGAGGTTGCGCGGCATCATGTCGGCCGAGGAGATATACACAGCCGCTTTCGCGCTCGGCAGGCCCTGGCCCATGCCGAAGCAGTAGATTCGGCCGTGTTCCAGGAAGCGGCCGATGATCGACTTGACGCGGATGTTCTCGGAGAGGCCGGGGATGC
Source organism: Bradyrhizobium sp. KB893862 SZCCT0404 (assembly GCF_018130885.1). Taxonomy (NCBI): domain Bacteria; kingdom Pseudomonadati; phylum Pseudomonadota; class Alphaproteobacteria; order Hyphomicrobiales; family Nitrobacteraceae; genus Bradyrhizobium; species Bradyrhizobium sp. KB893862 SZCCT0404. Next base: position 202,278 of record NZ_JAFCLT010000004.1, on the reverse strand, counting down.
CGGGACGGAGGCAGCAGATACCGCGCACCACGAGCTCGACCTGCACGCCGGCCTGCGAGGCCTCGTACAGCGCGTCGATGATGTCGGGGTCGACCAGCGCGTTCATCTTCATCCAGACCGCGCCGGGACGGCCGTGCCGCGCATGCGCGGTCTCGCCCTGGATGTGCTCGATGATGCGCTTGCGCAGCGTCAGCGGCGACACCGCCATCTTCTCCAGATCGCTCGGCGCCGCGTAGCCGGTGATGAAGTTGAACACGCGCGCCGCGTCGCGGCCGATGGTCGGGTCCGAGGTGAAGTAGGAGAGGTCGGTATAGATGCGTGCCGTCACCGGATGGTAGTTGCCGGTGCCGGTGTGGACGTAGGTGGTCAGGCTGCCGCCCTCGCGGCGCACCACCATCGAAAGCTTGGCGTGCGTCTTCAATTCGAGGAAGCCGTACACGACCTGCACGCCGGCGCGCTCGAGATCGCGCGCCCAGCGGATGTTGGCTTCCTCGTCGAAGCGCGCCTTGAGCTCGATCAGCGCGGTGACGGACTTGCCGGCTTCGGCGGCTTCCGCCAGCGCGCGCACGATCGGCGAGTTGTTGGAGGTGCGGTACAGCGTCTGCTTGATCGCGACGACATCAGGGTCGCGCGCGGCCTGCTGCAGGAACTGCACGACGACGTCGAAGGATTCGTAGGGGTGGTGGACGACGAGGTCCTTCTGCCGGATCGCGGCGAAGATATCGCCGCCATGCTCGCGCACGCGTTCGGGATGGCGCGGCACGTAAGGGGTGAATTCGAGATCGGGGCGATCCAGCCGCGTGAGCTGCGAGAGCTCGTTCATGGCGAGCACGCCGTCGACGAGGAACACTTCGTCGTCGGCGGCCGACAGCGCGTGCTGCACGAAGTTGCGCAGCTCCTCCGGCATCTTGGCGTCGATCTCGAGCCGGATCACCGACCCGCGGCGGCGGCGCTTCAGCGCGGTCTCGAACAGACGGACGAGGTCTTCGGCCTCTTCCTCGATTTCGAGCTCGGAGTCGCGGATGATGCGGAAGGCGCCCTGGCCGTGGAGATTGTAGCCGGGGAACAGGCGGTTGATGAACAGGCCGGTCGCCTGCTCCAGCGAGATGAGCCGGACGGCCTTGCCCTCGGACGGCAACCGGATGAAGCGGTCGATCTTGCCGGGCATGCGGATCAGCGCGTTCATCTGCTTGCCGTCGGCGGCGCGCGTGAGCTGGAGCGCGATGGTGAAGCCGAGGCTCGGGATGAACGGGAAGGGGTGGGCCGGGTCGATCGCGAGCGGCGTCAGCAGCGGGAACACGTTGTTGAGGAAGTATTCCTCGATCCAGGTCCGTTCCGCCTTGGTGACGTCCTTGCCGTCCACCAGGACGATGCCGACGTCGGCCAGCGTGCCGCGCAGGTCGCGCCAGATCGCCTGCTGGTCGGAGGCGAGCTGGGAGACGGTGCGGTTGATCAGCGCCAGCTGCTCGGACGGCGTCAGGCCATCGGGGGCGCGCTCGGCAATGCCCTCACGCACCTGGGCCTTGATGCCTGCGACGCGGACCATGAAGAATTCGTCGAGGTTGTTTGCCGAAATCGACAGGAATCGGACCCGCTCCAGCACGGGATGGCTGGGATTGACCGATTCCTCCAGGACACGGCGGTTGAAATGCAGCCAGGAGAGCTCGCGGTTGATGAATCGCTCCGGGCTCGACGCGATCGCCGGCAGCGCCTCGGTCTCCGGGGCTTTGTCTTTGATTTCAACAGCTTGCGCGGAGTCCATGAGAAGTCGATCCATCCAGTTCACCCCCTTTTGCGGCTTACGCGCAAAATCGGCGGGAGCATGTGTTAGAGCGATGACGTTTCGATGACATTGATGTTCCGCCGCCGTGCGGCGTCAAGCGGCGTTGCTGGACCGGTGCGGACGGCGTCAGGCGTCCCGCAGCAACTCGGCGGCCAGCGCCCTCGTGACGGGGCGGCCGAGCCGCAGGGCTTCGCTGTCGAGCCGCTCCACGGCTTGCCGGGCGGCGGCCGAGGACCGTTCGAGGCGGGTGGCGAGGTAGCCGACCACGCTCTCGTCCACGGCGAGCTGGCGGTCGGCGCAGAATTTGACGATCAGGCCGCGGAACAGCTGGTCGTCGGGCGGCAGCAGCGTGACGACGGGTACGGCGCGCAGGCGCGAGCGCAGGTCACGGAGCTCGATCTCGAGCGAGGCCGGTACCTCGCGCCCGGTGAACAGGACGAAGGCGCCGTCCTCGCGGGCGAGGTTCATCAGGTGGAAGACGGCGCGCTCGTCGAAATCCCCGGCCTTGAGGTCCTCGACCACCAGGGCGCCGGTTGCGAGCGCGCCGGGCACGCCGGCCGCGGTCAGCGCATTGGCCGTGGTCGAGCGGGCGCCCGATATCTCGGCCCAGATCGCGGCGAGATGGCTCTTGCCGCTGCCTTCGGGGCCGGCCAGCCACATGATCCGGTTCGGCCATTCCGGCCAGCCTTCGATCAGGCCGAGACCGGCCGCGTTGGCGGGACCTTCGAGGAAATTGTCCCGGCTGAGGCTCTCCGCATGCGGAAGCGCGAACGCCAATTGTCGGGGATGAACGCGGCCTGCCACGCTTGCTGTGCTCCATGCCGGCGGGCCGGCTCGTTTGAAGAGATCGGACGTATCGAGCGGGAGTTGGCCTTTTGCGGGGCCGCGTCGCCTCTCATTTGGCCTCGATGGTGCTCATGTGCCGCAGCCACTCGACGAGGTAGAGCGACACGGAGGAGAGCGTGAAGACCGTCACGAAGCCCATCAGGATAATATCATAGGGCGCGGGCTTGAAGCCGAAGGCAAGAGACGCCAGCACCAGGGCGGCGTAGGCGACCTGGGCGGCTGTGTTTAGCTTGGATACTTTCGACGGCTTCATCTCGACCGGCTTGTCGAACAGCCAGGACACGATCACGGCCGTGACGATCATGATGTCCCGCGACACCACCAGGATCACGACCCAGCGCGGGATGTCGCCCCAGATGCCGAGCGCCAGGTAGATCGAGACCAGAAGCGCCTTGTCGGCGAGCGGATCCAGGAGGGCACCGAGCTCGCTGCGCATGTTGAAGCGCTTGGCCAGGAAGCCGTCGACGGCGTCGCTGATGCCCGCGATCAGGAAGACGGCAAATGCCACCTCCATTTGGCTCGACACGATGGCCCAGACGATGATCGGGACCAGCATGATGCGGCCCAGCGTGATGATGTTCGGAATACTCACGAAAGCGCTTCCCGGCACCCGGTCTGACCTCGAATCCGGCCCCCTGGGAGGCTGAACCGGTTGATATCTACATAGTACGGCCGGGAGCGCCATGCGAGCCATTGCGCATCCCCGGAATTCGACGTAACCAGCCGCAAACCCACTGGAAATCCGGCATGACCGACCGCAAAAACGGCCTTACCTACGCCGATTCAGGCGTCGATATCGACGCGGGCAACCGCCTGGTCGACCTGATCAAGCCGATGGTGCGCGCCACCGCACGGCCGGGCGCCGATGCCGAAATCGGCGGTTTCGGCGGCCTGTTCGACCTCAAGGCGGCCGGATTCAAGGACCCTGTCCTGGTCGCCGCCACCGACGGCGTCGGAACCAAGGTCAAGATCGCGATCGAGACCGGCCTGCATGGCGGGATCGGCATCGACCTCGTCGCCATGAGCGTCAACGACCTCGTGGTGCAGGGCGCCGAGCCGCTGTTCTTCCTGGACTATTTCGCTTGCGGCAAGCTCGATCCGGAGGCCACGGCCTCGATCGTCGCCGGTGTTGCCGAGGGCTGCCGCGAGTCCGGCTGCGCGCTGATCGGCGGCGAGACCGCCGAGATGCCCGGCCTCTACAAGGATGGCGATTACGATCTCGGCGGCTTTGCCGTCGGCGCCGCCGAGCGCGGCACGCTGTTGCCGCGCAAGGACATCGCCGCGGGCGATGCGGTGATTGGCCTGGCCTCGTCGGGCGTGCACTCCAACGGCTTCTCGCTGGTGCGCAAGATCGTGGAACAGTCCGGCCTCGGCTTCGAGGCACCTGCGCCGTTCGCGCCGGTCATGACGCTCGGCGGCGCGCTGCTGACGCCGACCAAGCTCTATGTCAAATCCTGCCTGCGCGCGATCCGCGAGACCGGGGCGGTAAAGGGGCTCGCCCACATCACCGGCGGCGGCTTCACCGACAATATCCCGCGCGTGCTGCCGAAAGATCTCGGCGTCGGCATCGATCTGGCACGCCTGCCGGTGCTGCCGGTGTTCAAATGGCTGGCGGCGCAGGCCGGCATTGCCGAGCTCGAAATGCTCAGGACCTTCAACTGCGGCATCGGCATGATCGCGATCGTCGAGCCTGACAAGGTCGACGAGGTCGTCCGGGTCTTCACCGATGCCGGCGAGACCGTGGCGCAGCTCGGTACCGTGATCCCGGCCGAGGGCGAGCATCGCGTCGTCTACAACGGCCATCTCGATATGGCGCTGTGATGACTGGCGCTGTGATGAAGCGCCGTGTCGCCATCCTGATCTCCGGCCGCGGCTCCAACATGGCCGCGCTGATCAAGGCCGCCGCTGCCGCGGATTTCCCGGCGGAGATCTCGCTCGTCATCTCGAACAAGGCCGATGCGCTCGGGCTCGAACGGGCCAGGGCGGGCGGCGTCAACACGCTGGTGATCGAGAGCAAGCCGTTCGGCAAGGACCGCGCCGGCTTCGAGAAGGTGCTGCAGGCAGCCCTCGACCAGCACGGCATCGAGCTGATTTGTCTCGGCGGCTTCATGCGCCTGTTCACGGCCGAGTTCACGATGGCCTGGTACGGGCGGATGCTCAACATCCATCCTTCGCTGCTGCCTTCGTTCCCCGGCCTCGACCCGCACGGCCAGGCCCTGCGCGCCGGCGTAAAGCTGTCCGGTGCGACGGTGCACTTCGTGATCCCCGAAACCGATGCCGGCCCGATCGTGATGCAGGGCGCGGTTCCCGTCGGCGACCACGACACCGCGGACACGCTGTCGGAGCGCATCCTCGAAGTCGAGCATCGCATCTATCCCGAAGCGCTGCGGCTGCTGGCCACCGGCAAGGTCCGCATCGAGGGCGATGTGTGCAGGACGGCGGGGAGCGCAGCGTCGGAGAATTTTCTGGTTGCGCCGGTGGTGAGCTGAAGCGCCGAAACGTTTCGTCTCCCCAAACAAAATCCCCCGGCAGAGCCGGGGGCAACGTCATGATCTCTCGCGTGTCGTTGAGAGAAAATCAGGAGACCTTGAGGTTCTCCGCGGACGACTTGCCGCGGTTCTCCACGAGGTCGTATTCAACCACCTGATTTTCGTTGAGGGTCGAGAGTCCGGCGCGCTCGACGGCCGAGATATGGACGAACACGTCCTTGTCGCCGCCGTTCGGCTTGATGAACCCATAGCCCTTGGTCGGGTTGAACCATTTGACGGTGCCCTTTTGTGGCATCCTCAGTCTCCTCCACTAGACAGAAAAAAGACGCGGCCGCTTTTTCGCGTGCCACGCCACAAACGGGCTTCCGGAAGTCTGTTCGAGTCTCATCGTCGCGAAACGCACAGTCGAGCGGCCAATTCCGATTGTGTCGGATATTGCAACACGAAAATCGCGCGTTAGCAAGCAGCGCGCGAATTTCAAGACCGGGGCGGGCGCCGTCGTCGGCTATTTGCGACCTGTGGCCGCGGAACCACAATCGAGGCAATAGCCTCGGCAACAGCGTGCCAACCGGTTGACCCTCCGTGGCAGTTCGGCACAAATCGCCGCATGCGCGAGCCGCCCATGTTGCATTTTTGCGGGCCGCGATTTGCTTCGGGATTGGTCGTCATGCGCTGCGCCTTGCAGCCCTTCGGGACACGGCAGATGATTGGGCTGGGCCGCGTCCGGGTGAGGGCTGCGGTCGCCAGGACTTTTGCAGTCATCGCGCTTGCGCTGGTCGTGACGATGGCTGCGGCGGCGCCCGTCCTTGCACAAAGCCCGACGCCCACTCCGACCCCGACGCCCACGCCGTCGCCGACCCCCATCCCGATGCCCACCTCGACCAACTTCAATCAGTCGGCCGGCAACAGCATGCTCAATTTCGGGTCGGGATTTCTGGAGCGGCTGGGCAACCAGGCCTCCAATGGTTTCGACCGGACGTTCCGGACCAATCCCGGCGGCGGCGGTGCGTCCGCGACCACGGAAGATCCCCGCTACCGGACCTGGTTCGAGGGCTATGGCATCTCGGTCCGCACCGACGCCCAGGGCGACTTCGTCGGCGACAAGCGCAGGACGTTCGGCGGTGTCGCCGGTTTCGGCGCGCGCGTTGCACCCGGCGTCAATCTCGGCTTCTCCATCGATCAGAGCCACACCGACATCGACGTTCCGCTGGCGCTGCAGTCGGCAACGCTCGATCTGACCCAGCTCGGCTTCAACGGCTCGATCGACAAGGGGCCGTGGACATGGGCCTTCGCGGTGGTCCACGGCTTCGGCAAGGTCCACTCCAGCCGCGATACCGGCTTTGGCCTCGCGACCGCCGGCTATCGCGCCGCAGTCGACGGCGCTCTGACCGAGATCAGCTATTACTGGACCAAGGACCAGATGCGCGTCGTGCCCAAGGGCGCGCTCGAATATGTGCGCGCCACCAGCGCCGCGTTCCAGGAGGCCGGCGGGCTCGATCCGCTCAACGTGGGCTCGACGGCGCTCGCGCGCGCACGCGTCATGGTCGGTGCCGAGATCGGGCGCTATTTCATCTTCGACCAGAAGATCCTGGACCTGTCGGCCTACGGCAAGTTCGTCGACAATTTCTATCAGGACCTTGGATCGGTGCAGGTGAGTCTCGGGACCCAGAGCATCATCGTCCCCGGCATCGGCGAGAGCCGTTACGGCATGGATGCCGGCGCCTCGGCTTCGCTCAGCCTGACCAACACCGCACGGCTCTACGTCAACTACGACGGCAAGTTCCGCAACGAGCTGACGTCGCACCAGGGAACGGTCGGCTTCGAATATCGGTGGTGAGGCGAGGCATCATCCGGACGCTGTCGCTCGCGAAGAAGACGGCAAGAGCATAGCGGCTGAGTCGCGGTATCTTGGTAGGTCGGCTGGCTCCCCAGGATCGGGAAACGGATCGGCATGACGAGCGGTTCGAGGGCCGTTTTCAGCCATCCTTAAGTCACTTCCTGCAGTGTTTGCGCCTCACGCAGGTCGGATGAACCGGATGACGCTCAAGCTCATTTCGCCTGGGGCGATCAAATCGCCCTCCCAGCGCGCGCTCACCGATTATTGGGATCGGCTGGCGGACGGCCGGCGTTTTCCGGCTTTCACTGAGCTCGATGCAATGGCGTTGCCGCACGATCCAAAGCAACTCGTCGTCTGGAATGTCGAGGGCCAGCGGCCTCGCCAGAAATTCCGCGCGTTGTATCAGGGCGAGAACGTATCGCAGGCTTTCAACTCGGATTGGGCCGGCAAGACGATGGAAGAGGTCGTGCCGATGTCGCTGCGGCGCGTGACGCTGGATGCCGCGAAGCATTGCACGAGCAAGGGGGGCGCCGTTTACGCGATCATCTCGACCATTGGCCCCAACGGTCAACGCGTGGATTGTCACCGGCTGCTGCTGCCGTTTGGTCGTGATGGCGTCGTCGAACAAATCCTGGCGTCGCTGCAGCTGACCAACGTCAACACGCGTCGCCAGGTCGTCGGCGATTTCAAGATGCAGGCCACGACTGTCTTCTCGGGCCTGATCAGGCCGAGCGTGGCCGCGAAGCAGCTGGACATCGCCGCATCGAACCGCGCGCGAGGCAACAAGGAGGCGACCAGCGGGCGCGACAATCGCGGGTTACCGCGGCGCGCCGTGAGACGTGCTGCCAAGATCAGTTTTCCCGGGAAGAGGCTGACCTGCATGGTCCGCGATATTTCCGCCGGCGGCGCTTCCATCGAGGATGCAAATCTTGCGCTGGTTCCCGACAATTTCCGTCTGGTGATCGAAATGGAATCGGCGGAGCGGCGCTGCACCGTGGTCTGGCGCAAGCCGAAGCGCATCGGCGTGCGCTTCGGCTGATGCATTGCTTGCAGTCGGACCCGTCCGGCGAACCAGGTTAAACCGGCGTTGCCGCGACGTAGCCGGTCAATCCAAAACCCTCGCGCGCAGCCGTCATCATCGACACCAGCGCGTTCGGATGAATGAATTCGTCGCGGAAGCAGGGGTGGACCCTGGGATCGAAGATCTTCTTCAGCCAGTCGACCACGATCTTGTGGCGCTCCGAGCCGCGAAACTCCTTGTGATAGGTGAGCCAGAGATCGGCGTGATGGCTCACGCCGAGATCGACGGCGACGAGCGGCGCGCCGAGCGCGATCGACACGGTCGGCAGGAATCCGATGCCGGCGCCGCGCTCCACCGCATAGAGGACGCCGACCGATGAGTTGGTCTTGATGCCGACGATGCCCTCGAGCGATTTCAGCCCGAGCACGCGGGCATAGGCGCTGTCGTCGACCTGCGGTGCGCTTTGCTTGATGATGCGATGGTTCTTCAAGTCGGCGAGGTTTGCGGGCAGGCCGTAAAGGTTCTCGTACTCCTTGGAGACGAACGGATAGATGTGCAGGCGGCCGAGCTTGGCCACGATCAGGTCGGGATTGGTCGGCGGCTCGAGCTGGATCGCAATGTCCGACTCCAGGCGCGCGACGTCGGCCTGCTCCATCGCGCAGCGCAGGTCGACGGTGATCTTGCGATAGGTCTTCTGGAAATCGATCAGCCGCGGCAGGATCCAGAAATTGCCGGGACCTTCCGTCACCGCGACGCGTACGGTGCCCGACGTATCGTTCGACGAGCGCGAGGCGCGGCGGAAGACGTTGAAGGCGTGACGCTCCATGTGCGCGACGTCGGCAATCATCGCGGTGCCTTCGTCGCTGAGCGTCAGCCCGCTCTGGTCGCGCAGGAACAACTTGCAGCCGATGCTCTCCTCGAGCCGATCGATCCGGCGCATCAGCGTCGTCGAGGTGAGGCCGAGCTCTTCAGCGGCGTTGCGGAAACTTTTATATTTTGCGCACGCTAAAAACAGCTTCAAATCATCCCAGGACGCGCCCAGGGCTTCTTCACGGTGCTGCATCATCGCAGCACCCCGGTGCAATAACTGCTGCATACTCCTGATCCCCAGCCGCTAAGCTCGATATAGCGGGGCATGAAAGCCGCGAACGATAGAGGGGCGATCCGGGTATGGAAAGGGGCTCGTTTGCCGCAAGGCATGATTTCGACGCGTTGCCGCTCAGTCCGGAGGTCGATGTCCGCTGTGCGCAATTTTCCGAAATTGCGACGCTTTCCGACATGGCGCGCCGGCTGGTGCCGGGTGTGCGGATCGGGACGGCGGACCTCGCGAAATACTACACATTCGATCCCGAGAGCATCCTGACATTCAGCCGGAAGGGCCGTCTGCTCGGCGGCATGGCCTTCCTGTTCCTCAACGACCGCGGGCACGATGCGCTGCTGCTCGACGAGATCTGCCTCACCGCGCCCGAGACTGAATACCTCGCTTCCGCAAGGGAAGACGTTGCAGCCATCTACATCTGGGCGATCGCCGCAACGGGGCGGGGCATCGCAGGTCTCGGCAAGGCGGCGGCTCATCTGCGGCAGGTAAGATTTCGCGGCGCGGATTGCTATGCGCAGCCATCAACCGTGGCCGGACGCGAGATCATGAGAGCGACCGGGTTCGAACCGGTCCCGAGCTTCCAACCCGACCTGTGGTGCTACGAGCGCCCCTGGCACCGGCAGCCGATGCGCATGCCGGGCGTAATGATCCAAGCAAGGAGTTTTGCAGATGCACGGTACTAGGATTCCTCTCGCGAAGCCCGACTCCCGCGCCATCACCATCCGTCTCGCGCGCGATCCCAGCGATCTCATGCTCGTGACCGCCATCCGCTCGGCGGTCTATCTCGCCGAGCAGGATTGTCCGTTCGAGGAGGAGTTCGACGGCAACGACATGGTTGCCGCGCACTTCATCGGCTATGTCGGCAGCGAGCCGGCCGGCTGCCTGCGGGTGCGCTTCTTCGGCGATTTCGCCAAGGTGGAGCGGCTCGCGGTGCGGCACCAGTACCGCCGCTCGCGGGTCTCGTTCAAGCTCGTGCAGGCGAGCGTCGACTACGTGAAGCGCAAGGGGTTTCGCAAGATCTACGGTCAGGCGCAGGACCGGCTGGTCGATTTCTGGGCACATTTCGGCGCCAAGCCGCTCGGCCACAACCGCAAGATCACCTTCTCGGATTTCTCCTACACGGAAATGCTGCTGGAGATCGAGCCGGGGCCAGATGCCATCACGCTGGACAGCGATCCTTACGTGATCATCCGTCCCGAGGGCGATTGGGACCGGCCGGGCGTCCTCGATGCCTCCGCGGGGCGGGCGGTGACCTCGCCGCTGCGGGACCTCGCGCTCTCCGATCGTTGAAACTGGTGCAGTCAAACGCAAGATAATGCTGGCATCCATCACCGACGACCCGCCGATCCTGGTTTGTGCGGATCTCCAGGCCGAATATCTGACCCCCGGTCGCCGCCACGTCATCCTCGACGGCGAGGCCGCCACCATGCGCTGCCTGGAACTCCTCGCATTGTGGCGCCAGAACCTCTGGCCGGTGATGCATCTGAAGCGCATCGCGCAGGCGGCCTGGTTCAATCCGGCATCCAGGCTGACCGATTGGATCGCCGAGGCGAAGCCGCGGCCGGGCGAGATGACGTTCGAACATCCGCTGCCCTCGGCCTATAGCTCGTCCCGGTTCGTGGACTACATGTCCAACATCCGTAACGTGCGCTGCGTGCTGATCGGCTTCTCGCTGGACGAAACCATCCTGGCCACCGCCGTTGACGGGTTTCACCGCAGCCATCGCTACCAGGTGGCTGCCGATGCCGTGGCCTGCCGGAAACCGGGCGCGGGCGATGCTGCCGCCTACAAGCAAGCGGTAGTGAATGTCGTCGGAAATTTTGCTACAATCCACGCCAGCGCCGAACTGATCAGAACCAGCGGCGCCGTCGCGGTGTAGGCGGCCGCGACCGGCGGATGGGGTTGGACATTGTCACGGGGAGACAAGCTCAAGGAGCTGGCGAGCGACCTGTCGCGTGCCGTCGAGGCGGCGCGCCGCGTCGGCTTGCCCACGACGGTCTACCTGCTTTCGATGGCGCTGGTCGAGGTGAGGGAGGCCGTAGCCGCCTCCGATGACGGGGACGACGACAGCGCGGCCTGAGGGCCGGCCCCGCATGCGGCTTTGTGCAACGCTGCCGAGCGCTTGCTGCCGACGAATTGACGTTGCAAGTTCTGCGCTGTCGCAATAGCCAAGTAACTACCCAAGTAATCCGATCATCGCGTGATGATCGCTGGCTGTGCCTGCGACGTGACGACTTCAAGGAATCCCGCAATGTCCATGCTGCCCAATTCGCAAGAGGCCCGGGATGTGGCCTACCAGCTCCATCCCTACACCAATGCCCGTACCCATCAGCAGGCCGGTCCCCTGGTGATCGAGCGCGGCGATGGTCCGTATGTGTTCGACGCGGCGGGCAAGCGCTATTTCGAGGCGATGGCGGGGCTGTGGAGCGTCGGGCTCGGCTTCAACGAGAAGCGCCTGGTCGAGGCGGCGCACAAGCAGATGCAGGCGCTGCCGTTCTACCACACGTTCTCCGCCAAATCGCACGGTCCCTCGATCGATCTCGCCGAGAAGCTGGTGGCGCTCGCGCCGGTGCCGATGAGCAAGGTGTTCTTCACCAATTCCGGCTCGGAAGCCAACGACACCGTGCTGAAGCTGATCGCCTATCGTTCGAATGCACTCGGCCAGCCGCAACGCAAGAAGATCATCAGCCGGATGCGCGCTTATCACGGCGTCACCATCGCCTCGGCGAGCCTCACCGGCCTGCCGAACAACCACCGCTCGTTCGACCTGCCGCTGCCGAACATCCTGCACACGGGCTCGCCGCATTTCTACAAGGACGGCGCGCCCGGCGAGAGCGAGGAGGCGTTCGCCACGCGCCGGGCCGAGGAGCTCGACGCGCTGATCCAGAAGGAAGGCCCGGACACGATCGCCGCGTTCTTCGGCGAGCCGGTGATGGGGGCGGGCGGCGTCATCGTGCCGCCGGCGACCTATTGGGACAAGATCCAGGCGGTCCTGAAGAAGTACGACATCCTGCTGGTCGCCGACGAGGTGATCTGCGGCTTCGGCCGCACCGGCAAGATGTTCGGCTGCGAGACCTACGGCATCAAGCCGGACGCGATCGTGGTCTCCAAGCAGATCACCTCGAGCTATTTCCCGCTCTCGGCGATCATCATGAACGACCGCATGTTCGAGCCGATCGCGGATGAGAGCAACAAGATCGGCGTGCTCGGCCACGGCTTCACCGCGGGCGGCCATCCGGTCGGCTCGGCGATCGCGCTGGAAAACCTCAAGATCATCGAGGAGCGCGGCCTGGTCGCGCATGCCGCCGAGCTCGGCGGCTACATGCAGGGCAAGCTGCGCGAGCTCACCAGTCATCCGCTGGTCGGCGAGGTCCGCGGCGTCGGCATGATCGCAGCGCTCGAGCTCGTGCTCGACAAGACCCGCAAGACGGCCGCGGCGACGCCCGGCGCCGTTGGCGGCATGGCCAGCCGCATGCTGCAGGAGCGCGGCGTGATCTCGCGCAACATGCTGGATGCCATCGCCATCTGCCCGCCGCTGATCACCACCAAGGCCCAGATCGACGATCTGGTCGCCGCGATCGCGGGCGTGCTGAACGACATGAAGCCGGAAGTGGCGAAGCTGACGCCGGCGTAGGGGCGGGTCATTCGAGGCGAAGCCGCTCGCCATATGATCGGTGTCGTCCCGGCGAAGGCCGGGACCCTACCGCGTGATCCATCGAGGTCGGGCGGTCGTCGTACCGGCGAACGAATAACGCCCAGTCGTCGCCAAACCACTTCCTGGGGTTATGGGTCCCGGCCTTCGCCGGGACGACGCTGGGGAGGGCCTACGCCCGCTGAACCCCGATCACGCGACCCTTCTCGATCGCCAGCGCCAGCTCGCCGCGCTTGAGCTTCAGGGCGGCCTCGCCGAACAGCTCGCGGCGCCAGCCGCGCAAGGCGGGGACGTCGGCGGCATCGTCGGCCGCGATCTCTTCGAGGTCGTCGACGGTGGCGATCACCTTGCTTGCCACCGCGTGGCGCTCGGCGGTCATCCGCAGCAGCACCTTCAGGAGCTCGACGATGGCCGCGCCGTTGGAATTGTTGCGCGGCTTCTCCAGCTTCGGCAGCGTCGAGAAATCCCGCGCCAGGCCGCGCTCGACCGCGGCGACGATATCAGCGCCCCATTTGGACTTCTCGAAACCCTTCGGCACGGAGCGCAGGTTCGCGAGCTTCTCCAGCGTGTTCGGCGCGTGGGTGGCGATGTCGGTGATCGCCTCGTCGCGCAGCACGCGGCCGCGCGGCACGTCGCGGCTCTGCGCTTCCTGCTCGCGCCAGGCGGCGACCTCCATCAGGACGGCGAGGTCCTTGGGCTTGCGCACGCGCGTCTTCAGCCGCTCCCAGGCCCGCTCGGGGTGGAAGTCGTAGGTTCGCGGCGAGGTCAGGATCTCCATCTCGATGGAGACCCATTCGCTGCGGCGGCGCTTCTTCAGGTCGGCGTCGAGGGCGGCGAAGACATCGCGCAAATGCGTGACGTCGGACACCGCGTAATGCATCTGCTCCTTGGTCAGCGGCCGGCGCGACCAGTCGGTGAAGCGGTGGGTCTTGTCGGGGCGGTGACCGGTCACCTTCTCGACCAGCTGGTCGTAGGCGATGCTGTCGCCATAGCCGAGCACCATGGCGGCGACCTGGGTGTCGAACACCGGGTGCGGGATGATGTTGGCCTGGTGCCAGATGATCTCGATGTCCTGGCGCGCGGCGTGGAACACCTTCAGCACGCCCTCGTTGGCCATCAGTTCGAAGAACGGCTTGAGGTCGATGCCCTCGGCGAGGGCGTCAATGACGATCGCTTCCTCGGCGCTCGCCATCTGCACCACGCATAGCAGCGGGTAATAGGTGGTTTCGCGGAGGAACTCGGTATCGACTGTTATGACGGGGTGCTTGGCCAGCCGGCTGCAGGCAGCCGCGAGGTCAGCGGTGGTGGTAATCAAATCCATGAACGGCCCATGACACGTGGTATCAGCCGTTCTGCCGAAAGTGCTGTGATGTCAAGGGGCTCTAAGCGAATTCGAGCCTTGCAACCCGCTGGAATCGCCTGTTTCCGACGAAATTCCTATTCGTAGCGGATCCGGTGCGAGGATTTGCGGGCGCAGGGCAGCGCCACCACGACCACGCACATGGCCACAAGTGCCAGCCCCAGGAACTCGAAAACCAACAGATCCACGGCGGAAATCTCCAGAAACATCGCTAGATTTGTCGGCGGTGCGTTGATGGTCTGTTAATTGCGATGGTTACCGGCGGAGGGGCGGGCCGGATGGTGGACGAGGGGTTAACGGGGCTCGGCAGGGGCAGAATCGGCCTAGGTGGTCGGCCCGCCCACATCTTACGTCATCAGCTTCGGCAGGGCTGTGGCCAGCGTATCCACGGCGGCGCGAACCTTCGGCGACATGCGGGGGGAGCGCGGCCAAAGCGCGTGGCAGTCGTAGAGGAATTCGGGTTGGCCACCGAAGAGACCGACCAGCACGCCGGTGGCGAGGCGCTCGCGGACCAGCCAGTAGGGCAGCCAGGCGAGACCCATGCCCTGTACAGCCGCATCGGCGATCGCCTGGAGATCGTCGAGCCTTAGCCTGCCGGCGGGCATGATCTCGCAAGATCGTGGTGACGATCTGAGGAGCGGTAGGGTGGATTAGCCGAAGGCGTAATCCACCACTGTTCATGTCCGCGGGGGGCAGAAGAGGTGGATTACGCCCGCGACTGCGCTTCGCGCAGCCGCGGGCTAATCCACCCTACAAAACGCCTTACGGCAGCTTCAGCGATGTCTCCGCGTTGTACGGCTTCAGCGTCTCATCCGCGGCCTTCTGGGCGGCGGCGAGAGCTTCCTTCGGCTGTTTCTTGCCGTTGAGGACCAGCATCACCTCGTCCTCGAGGGTCTTGCGGACGGGGACGGTCTTGTAGGTCGCGAACCACGGTTTTGCGACGTCGAGCTGCTCGACGGCGGTCTTGGCATCCGGGTTCTTGTTGAGGAAGTCGACCATCTCGGGCGTCTTGTAGGCGGCCATGTTGGGCGCGAAATAGCCGGTGGCGCGGCTCCACCAGCCGCTCTTCTCGGGCGAGGTCATCCACTTGATCAGCGTCCAGGCGGCCTTCTGCTTGTCGGCCTCGAGGCCGGCCGGCACGATCAGCGAGGCGCCGCCGATCGGCACCGCGTTGCGGACGTTGCGCGGGATGAAGGCGACCTTGTAGTTGAACTTGGCGTTGTCGCGCACATAGGTCAGCGAGCCCGTGGACAGCATCATCATCGCGGCATTGCCGGAGATGAAGGAGGTGCTGACGGCCGGGCCGGGCGTGGCGCCGGGCGCATGCACCTTGTGCTTGGTGACAAGGTCGTTCCACCAGGTCAGCGCGCCGAGCATCGAGGGCGTGTCGTAGTAGACTTCGCCGCCGAACTCCTCGTTGTAGTAGCGCCCGCCATTGCTCATGGTGAGCGTTTCCATCATCCAGCCGCAATAGTCATAGGCGCAGGGGATCGCGATGCCCCATTGGGTCACCTTGTCGCCCTCGCGCTTGGTGAGCTTCTTGGCCCAATCGGTGAGCTCGGCCCAGGTCTGGGGCGGCTTGCTCGGATCGAGGCCCGCTTCCTTGGCCTTGTCGGCGTTGATGTAGAGCAGCGGCGTCGAATTGTGGAAGGGCACGCCGTAGACCGAGCGGTTGATCACCGCGTTGCCCTGCAGCGCCGGGAAGAACTGGCCCAGGAACTGGTCCTTGGTGATGCCGTCGGCGGCGATCAGGGGATCGAGATTGGTGAGCTCGTTCTCGATCTGCATGTCGAGCAGGAAGTTGGCCGACATGATCACGGCGGCCGGCGGCTTGCCGGCCTTGATCGATGCGCGCGTCTTGATCAGCGTGTCGTCATAGGAGCCGGTGTAGACGGCGGTCGCCTTGATCGCGGGATGGGTCTCGTTGAATTCCTTGATCAAGGTGCCCATGTCGCGGGCGAGCTTGCCGTCGACGGGAACGGGGAAGAACAGGTCGATCTCGGTCGGACCTTCGGCCATCGCCGGAACGGCGAGGACGCCTGCCATTGTGCCAGCCATGGCGAGGCCAAGCATGAGCCTGCGGGTAAACAGCATCGAAAACTCTCCTATTTGATGCCTGAGGTGACGAAAGAACTGATGAAACGCTTCTGGAAGATCAGGAAGGTGACGAGCAGCGGCGCGATCACCATCAGCGTGCCCGCGGCGATGGTGCCCCAGGCCTGGGTGCCCTCCGCGGTCGCGGTGAACACCGAGAGCCCGACCGTGAGCGGCCGCTTGTCCGGCGAATTGATCACCATCAGCGGCCACAGGAAGTCGTTCCAGTGGCTGGTGACGGAGATGATGGCGAAGGCCGAGAAGCTCGGCATCGACAGCGGCACGTAGATGTGGCGGATGCGCTGGAACAGGCTGGCGCCGTCGATCAGCGCGGCGTCTTCCAGCTCGGTCGGGATCGCCTCGAACGCCTGGCGCATCAGGAAGGTGCCGAAGGCGGAGGCGAAGAACGGCATCATCACGCCGGTCAGCGTGTCGTAGAGGCCGAGCTGCGCGACCAGCTTCAGGTTCGGCACGATCAGCAGCACCGGCACCAGCATCAGCTGCATCAGGAACATGTAGAAGATCAGCGTCTTGCCGGTGAAGCTCAGGCGCGCGAAGGCAAAGCCCGCCAGCGTGATCGTGACGAACTGCACGAGGAGAATGCCCGCGCAGATGAACGTGGTGTTGAGGGCGTAGCGCGGGAAGTCGCCGATCTCCCAGGCATCCCTGACATTGTCGAGCGTCGGCTTCAGGCTCGGCATCAGCTCGGCCATGGCGTTGATGCCGTCCGAGGCCGGTCGCAGCGTCGCGACGCCCATCCACAGGAACGGGATCAGCCAGACGATCGCGAGCAGCACGGTCAGCAGGAAGCCGAGCTTGGGCGTGATCTCGCCGCGCGTGGCGAGCGGGGCGTCCTTCCAGAGCGCATCGAGCAGCTTCATGGCCCGCCCTCGCGGTTGGCCATGGTGCGGAAGGAGAGCGCGGTGAGGCCCATCAGCGCGGCAAGCGTCAGCAGCGTTGCCGCAGAGGCCTTGCCGATGTCGTAGTGCTCGACCGCCTGCTGGTAGATGTAGAACAGCACCAGATTGGTCGAGTTGGACGGGCCGCCCTTGGTCATGATGAAGACGTGGTCGACCTGCGTCACCGCATTCAGCGTGGCGATCACGATGACGAACAGGAAGGTGGGCTTGAGCTCGGGCAGGATGATGTGGCGGAAGCGCCGATAGGGCCCCGCGCCGTCGAGATGCGCGGCTTCCATCACGTCCTCGGGCACGGCCTGGAGGCCGGCGAGGAAGAACAGCATATAATAGCCCGCGTTCTTCCAGATGGTGATGACCATGATCGCATAGAGCGCGATGTCGGGGTCGCCGAGCCAGTTCGGCAGGACCGGAAGTAGCCGGCCGATGTAGTGGTCGAGCAGGCCGACATTCGGCAGGAAGATGAACAGGAACAGCGCCGACGCGGCCACCATCGGGATCAGCACCGGCAGGAACAGAGCGGCGCGTAGCGCACTGTTCACGGCATGGGTGCGTGACAGCGCCAGCGCAAACAGCAGCGCAAGTCCGATGCTCGGGATCGCCGTGCCGACGGCATAGATCAAATTGTTGACGACGGCGCCGATGAAGGCGGGGTCGGCGAGCACGGCGCTGATGTTGTCGAGGCCGACGAAGCGAACCGGCGCCTTCGGCGTGGCGCGCTGGTAGAGCGCATCGATGAACACGCGCCCCATCGCGCCATAGGTGAACAGCGCGAGGAACACCAGCGAGGGCAGGAGCAGCAGATAGGCCGGCAGCGAGGTTTTGAAACGGCTCGAAAACCGCTTCAGGACGTGCAGACGCGGTGCCACTGATGCCGCGACCGGGAGAGCCGCGGGTTCAGCGAGGCTCATCTCATCGCGCCGGGAAATTGAGCGCATAGTCGCGGCCATCCACTCCTGCCGGTGGCTCGAAGGGGAAGCGCAGACTGGTGTCGAGGAAATCGTGGCTGTGCACGACGAGGTTCTGATCGTCGATCAGGACGACGCCATAGGCCGGCGGCTCGTGGCTCGCCAGATGGTCGGTGGCCTTGGCGTCGAGCTCGAACCAGACCTGATGGTTGGTGCCGCGCAGCGTCGAGAACGGGATGTTGCCGTAGCTGCCGAAGATCGGCCGGTGCACATGGCCGAAGAACAGGTGGCGGATGCGGGATCGATACGGCGCGATCGCTTCGGCGAATTCGGCGCTCTGCTTCAGCGCGATCTCGTCCATGGCGTGGACGCCGACCGGGAAGGGCGGGTGGTGCATGAACACGACGAATTGCTGGTCGGCGGGCGCGGCCGCCAGCGTGCTCGCGAGCCAGCCGAGGCGCTTTCCGCACATCTCGCCGGCGTGGCTGGTCTCGTCCAGCGTGTCCAGGAAGACGAACAGGCCGTGCTCGGTGGTGCGGGTGCCCTGCACGAACCCGTTGGGATCGCGCGGCGCGGAGCGAAGACCGTCGAGGCAGGCGACGCGCTTGTCGTGATTGCCGACCATGGCGATGTACGGGATTTTCAGCGCAGCCATCGCGTCGGCGAAATTGGCGTAGGATTCAGCCTCGCCCCAATGGGTGAGATCGCCGGTCACGACTGCGAAGGCGGCATCGGACTGGTGCTTGTTGATGTCGGCGATCGCCGCATCCAGCCGGGCGCGCGGATCGAGCCCATAGAGCTTCAGCCCGGGGTTCGCGAGATGCGTGTCGGTGATGTGGATGAACTTGAAGGGCATGGCACGCTTTGTCGGGACGGTTGGAGGATGGGCGCCTCCGGCAAGACGACCCTGCCAGCCCGTTAGAGCGCGTGTGTTTCAGTTTGATGACAGCGGTTCCCGTGTCCACAACGGCCAAGGCCGTAGGGTGGATTAGCCGAAGGCGTAATCCACCACTGTGGGCCAACTTCAAGTTGTGATATCGGTTGCAGATGTCCGATTACCGCCGTGCATTCGTCCCCGGAGGATGCTGGTTCTTCACCGTGAATCTGCTCGATCGGCGCAAGGCTCTCTTGACCGACCAGATCGACATTCTGCGGCGCGCAGTCGCCGCAACACGTCAAAGCCATTCCTTCGAGATCGACGCTTTCGTGGTTCTTCCGGATCATCTCCACGCGATTTGGCAATTGCCGCCAGGCGACTCCAATTTTTCGGTGCGTTGGCGCTTGATCAAGACACGCTTCGCCAAGTCGCTACCGTCGACCGAACGGCTGAGCGCGGTTCGTGCGGCACGCAACGAGCGCGGCATCTGGCAACGTCGGTTTTGGGAGCATCTCATTCGTGACGAAGCCGACTATGCGCGCCATGTCGAGTATTGCTAGTACAATCCCGTCAAGCACGGTTATGTCTCGAAGGTAGGCGACTGGCCGTACTCGTCGTTTCACCGCGATGTCCGCGAGGGATTGTTTCCGGCGGATTGGGGCGGCGACGTGAAGGCTGTCGGCGAGTTTGGCGAGCGGGTATGAAGGTTGCGCCGGTCCGTAGGGTGGATTAGCGAAGCGTAATCCACCTCCTTGCTTTCGACTCGTTCGGAAAAGTGGTGGATTACGCCAGCGGACTGCGCTTCGCGCAGCCTTCGGCTAATCCACCCTACGCACCGGGAATCGTCGCTACGTCCCGCAGAACGTCTGCAGCACCCGCTGGTCCGGCAGCGGCGGATCGGCGTAGGCGGCGTCATCCGGCTGGTCCTCGAACGGCTTTGCCAGCACCTTCACCAATTCCTCGAACGGCGCGTAGTCGTTGTTGTTCACCGCGGCCTGGATCACGGCCTCGACGCGGTGGTTGCGCGGGATGAAGATCGGGTTGACGGCGTGCATTGCGGCTTGCCGCTCGGCTGCGCTCTGCGGCTCCAGCGCGATGCGCGCGCGCCAGCGGCCGGCCCATTCGTCGAAGGCGGCGGGCTCCATGAACTGCGCGCGCACATCAGTGCCGTCATCGGCCGCGGCGTCGCCGAGCTTGCGGAAGGTGAGGGTGAAGTCGGCCTGGTTCTTCGCCATGGCATCGAGCAGGTCCTGGATCAGCGCCTCGTCACCGTCGCGCTCCGTGAATAGGCCGACCTTCTTGCGCAGGCCGGCCTGATAGGCGTCGCTGAAGATCTCGCCGAAGGCGCCGAGAATGTCCTGGGCCTCGGCGACCGCCTTCTCCTGGTCGTCCGAGAACAGCGGCAGCAGGCATTCGGCGAGGCGCGTCAGATTCCACAGCGCGATGCGCGGCTGGTTGGCGTAGGCGTAGCGGCCCATCTCGTCGATCGAGGAGAACACCTGCGAAGGATTGTAGGCGTCCATGAAGGCGCAGGGGCCGTAGTCGATGGTCTCGCCCGAGATCGACGAGTTGTCAGTGTTCATCACGCCGTGGATGAAGCCGACCAAGAGCCAACGCGCGACGAGATCGGCCTGGCGCGCGACGACGGCCGCGAGCAGGTCGTGATAGGGCCGCGCCGCATGCAGCAGGTGCGGATAGTGACGGGCGATGACGTGATCGGCGAGCCGGCGGATCGCCCCGGTGTCGCGGCGGACGGCGAAGAACTGGAAGGTACCGACGCGGATATGGCTGGAGGCAACGCGGGTCAGCACCGCGCCGGGCAGGGCGGTCTCGCGGATGACGTGCTCGCCGGTGACGACGGCGGCGAGCGAGCGCGTGGTCGGGATGCCCAGCGCAAACATCGCCTCGCTGACGATGTATTCGCGCAGGACCGGCCCGAGCGCCGCGCGGCCATCGCCGCGGCGGGAGAACGGGGTGGGGCCCGAGCCCTTGAGCTGGATGTCGCGGCGGACGCCGTCCCGGTCGATGACCTCGCCGAGCAGGATGGCGCGGCCGTCACCGAGCTGGGGCACGAACTGCCCGAACTGGTGGCCGGCATAGGCCATGGCGATGGGATCGGCCCCGGCGGGGACGGTCTTGCCGGCCAGGATTTCGGCCCCCTCAGGGGTCTCCAGGAGGTCCGGATCGAGCCCGAGCTGGACCGCCAGCGGGCGGTTCAGCTTGATCAGCCGGGGGGCGGCGACAGGGGTCGGCGCGACGCGGGCAAAGAAGCTGTCCGGCAGGGCCGAATACGAGTTCTGGAAGGGGAAATGGACGGTCATGGAGGTAAAGATAGGCGGGGAACACCTGATGGCAAAGCCTTGAGGCCAGATCGGCCAAAAATGGGCGCTTCTAGCCCAAATCAGGCCGTTCCCTTGGTTGCCGCCCCCCGCCTCGTCGGGTAAACCCTGCCGCAACTTCGGACCGGTCGTTTCAGGCCGTCCGATTCGCTTCCTCCGACATTGATTTTGGGACGACCATGCATCGCTACCGGTCACATACATGCGGCGCGCTCCGCGAGAGCAACATCGGCGAGACCATCCGCCTCTCGGGCTGGGTCCATCGCGTTCGCGACCATGGCGGCGTGCTGTTCATCGATTTGCGCGACCATTACGGCCTGACCCAGTGCGTGGTCGACCCGGACTCGCCGGCGTTCTCGCTGGCCGAAAAGCTGCGCTCGGAATTCGTGGTCAAGATGGACGGCAAGGTCCGCCGCCGCCCCGATGGCACCGACAATGACGAGCTGCCGACCGGCAAGATCGAGATCTATGTCAGCGAGATCGAGGTGCTGGGCCCGGCCGGCGACCTGCCGCTGCCGGTGTTCGGCGACCAGGAATACCCCGAAGACATCCGCCTGAAGTACCGCTTCCTCGACCTGCGTCGCGAGAAGCTGCACCAGAACATCATGACCCGCGTCGAGATCATCAAGTCGATGCGCCGGCGCATGGAGGGGCAGGGCTTCTTCGAGTTCAACACGCCGATCCTGACCGCGTCCTCGCCGGAGGGCGCGCGCGACTTCCTGGTGCCCTCGCGCATCCATCCCGGCAAGTTCTACGCGCTGCCGCAGGCGCCGCAGCAGTACAAGCAGCTGCTGATGATGTCGGGCTTCGACCGCTACTTCCAGATCGCGCCCTGCTTCCGCGACGAGGACCCGCGCGCCGACCGTCTGCCGGGCGAGTTCTACCAGCTCGACGTCGAGATGAGCTTTGTCACGCAGGAAGACGTGTTCGCGGCGATGGAGCCCGTGATCACCGGCGTGTTCGAGGAGTTCGCCAAGGGCAAGCCGGTGAGCAAGAACTGGCGCCGCATTCCGTTCGCCGAGGCGCTGCGGAAGTACGGCAGCGACAAGCCGGACCTGCGCAACCCCATCGAGATGCAGGACGTCTCCGAGCACTTCCGCGGAAGCGGCTTCAAGGTCTTTGCGCGCATGCTCGAAGATCCCAAGAACCAGGTCTGGGCGATCCCGGCCACGGGCGGCGGCAGCCGCGCGTTCTGCGACCGCATGAACTCGTGGGCGCAGGGCGAAGGCCAGCCCGGCCTCGGCTACATCATGTGGCGCGAGGGCGGCGAGGGCGCTGGTCCGCTTGCGAACAACATCGGGCCTGAGCGCACCGCGGCGATCCGCGCGCAGATCGGCACCAAGGAGGGCGATGCCGCCTTCTTCGTCGCCGGCGATCCCGACAAGTTCTGGAAGTTCTCAGGCCTTGCCCGCAACAAGGTCGGCGAGGAGTTGAACCTCACCGACAAGGAGCGGTTCGAGCTCGCCTGGATCGTCGACTTCCCGATGTACGAGTACAACGAGGACGACAAGAAGGTCGACTTCTCGCACAACCCGTTCTCGATGCCGCAGGGCGGCCTGGACGCGCTGAAGGGCCAGGATCCGCTGACCATCAAGGCGTTCCAGTACGACATCACCTGCAACGGCTACGAGATCGCCTCGGGCGGCATCCGCAACCACGTGCCGGAAGCCATGGTGAAGGCGTTCGAGATCGCCGGCTACGGCGAGCAGGAAGTGGTCGACCGCTTCGGCGGCATGTACCGCGCGTTCCAGTATGGCGCGCCGCCACATGGCGGCATGGCCGCGGGTGTCGACCGCATCGTGATGCTGCTCTGCGGCACCACGAACCTGCGCGAGATCTCGCTGTTCCCGATGAACCAGCAGGCGATGGACCTCCTGATGGGCGCGCCGTCGGAAGCGACGACAAAGCAGCTCCGCGAGCTGCATGTGCGGGTGAACCTGCCGCAGAAGTGAGGCGAGCCGGTTGCTCGTGCCCCGGACGCAGCGCAGCACGTTAGTGGTGCGCTGCTGAGCCGGGGCCCATGTCTCCGCGAGTAACAAGCTTTCTAGGTCCCGGCTCTGCGCAGCGTCACTGCGTGCCGCAGCGCGTCCGGGACACGCGACAACTCGATCTACAGCCCCGTCGACGCCTCGATCCTGAACTGCGCCAGCGCGACGATCGGCTCGTCGCTCAGCGCGTCCAAGAGCTGGATCACCGGCACCTTGCCGAGTGGCGTCAGCCTGATCGTCAGCGTCTGCCCCGAGGTCTCGACGAAGCCGGCGAGCGCGTCCACGGCAACCCTGGTGTCGGGATTGGAGGCGGCGATCCGCTCGCCCTGGGCGCGGATCATCTCGACGATCTTGCTGCGCGCGGCGTCGCGACTGAGGTTCTGCATCCGCGAGAACTGCGCCACCACGAGATCGACCACGCCGCTGTCGTGCAGCGAGAGCTCGATCGCGCCGGTCTCGGCCTCCGCCAAATGACCCATGGCCTCCATCGGATCTGTCGTGGTGAACAGGCCGCGCGGCACGTTGGCGAGCGCGAGGCTCGCCTGCGCCCGCGCGAGATTGCCGAGATCGAGCGTGGCCGGAGCGAGCGCGAAGGCGCCCGACGACTCCGTCCAGGCGGCGCCGAGATCGAGGTCGATCGCGAGCTTGTCCACGCCGGCCATGATCAGCGGCCGCTGCGCCGGATTGGCGGGATCGGTGGGCGTCACCATCTTTACGACGAGGTTGGCCTTGGTCGGGACCGAGCCGACCAGCTGCCCCCAGTTCAAGCTGATCGTGTCGATGGTGATGAGCTGCCGGGTGTTCTTGTAGGGCGAGACCACGCCCTTGATCTCGGCGCCCTCGAGCACGCGGAACAGTCCCATCATCTGGTCCGGAGAGGGCGTCTGACCGGATGTCCTGACGCTTGCCGCCCAGCGCATCAGATTGGCCGCGCTGAAGGACTTCAGTGCAAAGCGCTCCATCTTGAGCTGCCCCTGCGGCATCGGCATATCGAGGCCTTCCAGCGCGATCTTCTCCGGATCGTATTTGACGGCGTTGAGCCTCGCCGTCCCTTGCGGCGTCTCGATGGTTTGCTTGCCGATTTCGGCCTTGCCGATCTGAAAGCCGTCGAAAAAGTCGGCCACCTTCTCGATCATGTCGCGCGACTGCGCCGGCGTCGGGATCGAGCCGTCAGCCGGCACCAGCGCCATGATTTCAGCCGGACGGAATTTCGAGGGCCGGATCGCGATGTCGTCGATGCCGACATCGGCGATTTGAACGCGCACGCCTGCCGCCATTGTCACCGCGTAGGAAGCGGCCGCGACGCGTCGATAGATCCTGCGGAAACTGTCGTCGCTCGACCCTTGCGGATCGAGCGCAGCCGCCAATGTGTGGCCGTCGAAATCGTAGACAGCCAGACCGGATAGCTCGCCCTTCATTTTCTCGGGCTTGCCCGGCTGGGTCACATCGAGCGAGTAGGTGATACGGTCCGTCTTCGCCGTTTCGACCTTGCCGCGATTGATGTTCCGGACCTCTAGACCGGAATAGAGGAAGTCTCCGCTGCCGGCCTTGCCGGCGCCCGCATCGACGGTCGCCGCGATGGTCGGCGCCACGATCGAGGACGCCGAGATGGTCGCGTATTGCGCGAGGATGAAGCGGTACATGTCGATGACCGTGCCGGACAGCGGAGCGCTGGCCGCACGGGTGGGACCGGAAAAGTCGCGCGCGGTGATCTCGGGGATCTTGTAGCTCGCCTTCAGCTTCGTCCGCTCTGTGTATGTGAAGGCGGCTTCGACCCCGGATACCTCGATGCTGTCGGCCGAGAAATGGGCCTCGTCCGGCTGGCGTATGCCGACGGCGGTGACCTTTGCGACCTTGACGTTGGCCAGCTCGGGCTGGGTGGGCTCGACCGCGATATCCTCGATCGTCAGCGTCCGGGTGGCGAGCTCGAACGTGATCTTGCCATGGCTCGCCTTGCCGCCACCGCTGCGCATCCGCTCGAAGGCGGCCTCGACCTCGGCCGTGGCGCGGTGCTGGACGTAGAGGTTGAAGCCGAACCAGCCGCCGGCGGCGAGCGCGGCTGCCACGACCAGGCCGATCAGGATCCGCTTCATTCCCAGCTCCAGTTGCTCGTTTTGCACCGCGCAACCTGCCATATTCGGGAAGCGCGGCGCGGTCCAGAGAAAGCTAGCGGAAAGCTAGCGCTATCAGATATTTGACCATGCGCCCTGTTGATGGGGCCGCAATCGGATGTTGCCACCGGGCCTGCGGCCGTGCTTCATCCCGTTTCCACGACCCGGAAATATCGCCCGCTTGGACGACCGCTCCGGATCGTGCATTTTGAGGCCGGTAACGCGAGGCGAGACACCGCATGTCGTCCTATTCTGATGATCTCCACCAGGCGGCGCTCGCCTACCATCGTCTGCCGCGCCCCGGAAAGCTCGAGATCCAGGCAAGCAAGCCGCTTGCCAACCAGCGCGACCTCGCGCTTGCCTATTCTCCCGGCGTCGCCGCGGCCTGCACCGAGATCGCCAAGAACCCGGCCGAGGCCGCCACGCTGACCACCCGCGCCAATCTGGTCGCCGTGGTCTCGAACGGCACCGCAGTGCTCGGGCTCGGCAATATCGGCCCGCTGGCCTCCAAGCCGGTGATGGAGGGCAAGGCGGTCCTGTTCAAGAAGTTCGCCGGCATCGACGTGTTCGACATCGAGATCGCCGCCGACACCATCGACCGCGTGGTCGAGACCGTGGCGGCGCTCGAGCCGACTTTCGGCGGCATCAACCTGGAAGACATCCGCGGGCCGGAGTGCTTCGAGATCGAGGCGCGGCTGAAGGAGCGCATGAAGATCCCGGTCTTCCATGACGACCAGCACGGCACCGCCATCATCGTCGCCGCCGCCATCACCAACGGCCTCCGGCTGAACGGCAAGAAGCTATCGGACGTCAAGATCGTGGCGTCGGGGGCGGGGGCCGCGGCGATCGCGACACTGAACCTGCTGGTGTCGATGGGCGCGCAGCGCAAGAACATCTGGGTCTGCGACATCGACGGCCTCGTCCATGAGGGCCGTAACACCTCGATGGACCGCTGGAAGGCGGTCTATGCGCAGAAGACCGACAAGCGCACGCTCGGCGACGTCATCGGCGGCGCCGACATCTTCATCGGGCTGTCGGCACCGGGCGTGCTCAAGCCGGAGATGGCGCAGGCAATGGGCGACAAGCCGCTGATCATGGCGCTCGCCAACCCGACGCCGGAGATCATGCCGGAGGAGGCGCGCAAGGTGCGCCCCGACGCGATGATCTGCACCGGCCGCTCCGACTATCCGAACCAGGTCAACAACGTCCTGTGCTTCCCCTTCATCTTCCGCGGCGCGCTTGATGTCGGCGCCAGCGCCATCAACGAGGAGATGAAGCATGCCGCGGTCGAAGCCATCGCGCAGCTCGCGCGCGAGGCCCCGTCCGATGCGGTCGCGCAGGGCTTCGACACCGGCGAGACGCAGGGCTTCGGCCCGGGCTCGCTGATCCCCAGCCCCTTTGATCCCAGGTTGATCCTGCGCATCGCGCCGGCCGTGGCGAAGGCTGCGATGGAATCGGGCGTCGCGACGCGGCCCATCACCAATTTCGACGAATATACCGCGCTGCTCGAGCGCTTCGCCTTCCGCTCCGGCCTCGTCATGAAGCCGATGTTCGCCAAGGCCAAGACCCAGCCGGTGCGCGTGATCTACGCCGAAGGCGAGGACGAGCGCGTGCTCCGCGCGACGCAGGTGGTGCTGGAAGAAAAGCTGGCGACGCCGATCCTGGTCGGCCGCCCCTCGGTCGTCGAGGCGCGCATCAAGCGCTTCGGCCTGTCGATCAAGGCGGGCAAGGATTTCGATCTCGTCAATCCCGAAGACGATCCGCGCTATCGCTCCTACGTGCAGTCCTATGTCGAGGTCGCCGGCCGCCGCGGCGTGACGCCGGATGCGGCGCGCACGGTGGTGCGCACCAACAACACGGTGATCGCGGCGCTCGCGGTCACGCGCGGGGAGGCGGACGCGATGCTCTGCGGCGTCGAGGGCCGCTACATGAGCCATCTGCGCCATGTCCGCGAGATCGTCGGCTTCTCGCCGGGGATCAGCGACTACGCCGCGCTGGCGCTGCTGATCACCAGCAAGGGTGCCTTCTTCATCGCAGATACGCAGGTCCGCCCCAATCCGAGCGCGGAAGAGCTCGCCGAGATCGCCTCGCTCGCCGCGGTGCACGTCCAGCGCTTCAACATCAAGCCGAAGATCGCCTTCGTCTCGCACTCCGATTTCGGCAGCTACGACACCGAATCCTCGCGCAAGATGCGCCGGGCGACGCAGCTCCTGAAGGAGAAGCACCCGGAGATCGAGGCCGACGGCGAGATGCAGGGCGACACCGCGCTCTCCGCCGCTGCGCGCCGCATGGTGTTGCCGCACTCCAAGCTCGAGGGCGAAGCCAACATCATGATCATGCCGACCCTCGACACCGCCAACGTCGCCTATCAGATGATCAAGTCGCTGGCGGACGCGCTGCCCGTCGGTCCGATCCTGGTCGGGCCGGCGCGCCCGGCGCACATCCTCACCCCCTCGGTGACCGCGCGCGGCATCCTCAACATGACCGCGGTGGCAGTCGTGGAAGCGCAGGAGCGCGCGGCGAGGCAGCAGCCGACGCTGTTCACGTAAGGTCGACGCTTTCGCGAACGCGTCATGCCCGGGCTTGTCCCGGGCATCCACGTTCTTTGTTCGGCCGGGCAAGTCGTGGATGGCCGGGTCGAGCCCGGCCATGACGCGGAGAGGGCGGGCAGAACGCGCTGCTATGGTTCGATTCCGCTAGGGAGCGCCATCGCAGCACCCGCGCCGCCAACTTTTGAATTGCTTGCAGTTTTCCATTTCCCCGTTTGAAAACCGCAAACGGACTCTCCATAATCGCGTAGTCCAAGTTCCAATTTCAAAAAGCCTGAGCCAAGAGGCCGATCATGCCAGCGTTCGTGACTTTCGGGCGGATCTTGTTCGCCGTGCTGTTCATCTACACGGGCGCCACCAAGCTCTTCGCCATCCAGGCAACAGCCGATTACATCGCCACCAAGTTGGTGGTGCCCGACGCGATCGCGCCCTACGCCAAGCAGGTCGAGACGGCGACCGCCATGACCACGCCGCAGCTGCTGGCGATTGCGGTCGGCGGGCTCGAGATCATCGCCGGGCTGATGATCGCGCTGAATTTCGGCGCGCGCTTCTTTGCGATGCTGCTGATCGTCTACGTCGCCGTTGCGACCGTGCTGTTCTACGATTTCTGGAATCAGGTGCCGCCCGACAACGCCAAGATGCTGGTCGACGCGCTCAAGAACCTCTCGATCATCGGTGCGCTCTGCATGATCATCGGCTATGGCCGCACCACGCGTCCGGCCGAGGCGGCTTACGGCGACGTGTAGCCGACGCGGCACGCGCAGATGCGCGTGGCGTGAACCTTCGTTCACACGTTATGGCTTTGAGATCACAGCGGTTCCACATAATGGCAGCCGCTGAGGAGCGCGCGCGTTTCTAGCCTTGTCGGACTCTCCCGGAACCGAATACGACGGCTCGACCGGTTGCATGGGCGCGACCGGCACGGGGCGACGGGGGCGAGACTTGGTTCATTCGAAGCGAAGGCTGGTACGTGCGGTGACCTTGCTCGGAGCCGCGCAGGTCGCCGCCTTTGCCGTCACGGCGGTCCATGCCGCCGATCTGCCCGTGAAGGCGCGGCCCCTCGTGGCACCCGTTGCCAACTGGACCCAGTTCTATGTCGGTGCGGGACTTGGCTTCGACTTCGCATCGGGACGCTCGAACCTGACGCCCGTTGGCGGTGGTCCCTCGCTGTTCAGCCTCGACGGTCTTCAGGGCGCCGATCTCGGATTGTCCGCGTTCGTCGGCTTCGACGTCCATGTTGCGCCGCGTTTCGTGGTTGGCGGCTTCGTCGACTACGATTGGTCGCGCCAGCGGACGACTGTGAGCGTGGGCGGGAATGCCTTCGGGCAGATCGCCACGGCAGTCATGCCGTCGCTCGACCAGGGCTGGACCATCGGTGGCCGTGCAGGATTTCTGGCGACGCCTGATATCCTGCTCTACGGCCTCGCCGGCTACAGCCAGATGCGCATCAACAACTGGAGCGTCACTTACACGATCATCGGCGGTCCCTCGTTCACGGCACAGGAATCCGCCCAGACCTCGCACGGCTATACGGTGGGTGCCGGCGTGGAATATCGCCTCGCCAACAACTGGTCGCTGCGCGGCGAGTATCGCTATGTCGACCTCGGGCACAACACGACCGTCGATCCGCTTGGCCCGGTCTGGACCACCGACCTGTCGGAGCATGTGATCCGGATTGGCGCGGCCTACCGGTTTGGCCAGTTTGGCGGTCCCGCGACGACCGCAGCGGCCGCGTCGGCGATCAATCCGGCGTGGACCGGCGTCTATGTCGGCGCGGGCATCGGCGGCGATGCCGTCACACCTCATGTGGCGGCATCGATCCCCGGAGCGCTGGATTTCAACGCGGCTGGTCTCGGCGGCGCGGACGTCGGCGGCACCTTCACCATCGGCTACGATCGTCAGATCGCGCCAAGATGGGTGGTTGGCGCCTTCGGCCTGATCGATCTCGCCACGAATGGCGGGGCCAGCGTCACGGCAACGGGGGCTGGCGCAGGGGGGACGGTCACGTCGGATCTGGCGTCGGTGAAATGGGCCTGGACCGTCGGCGGCCGCGTTGGCTATCTCGTCTCGCCGGAGACGATGCTCTATGTGCTCGGCGGCTACAGCGGCTCGACCGCGCGGTCCATCACTTACAGCTTCTTCGGAATTCAGAGCACGAGCCCCGAGCGCGAATATCATGGCGCCACTTTTGGCGGCGGCTTCGAGCGCTTCTTCAGCGACAGGGTCTCGGCCCGCGCCGAATATCGCCTGACACATGTCGAGACGCGCGATGATCTCACGGATAGCTTGTTCACCAGTCTCAGCGCGGGCGGCACGATCCACACGCTGCGCTGCTCGCTGGTCTATCACTTGCCTACGCCGTAACGCAGGCCGCCTGCGTTAGGCGCGGCGCCACGGCGTCACGGTGACGTCATGCGCGGCATCGAGCAGGTAGGGCGCGCCAGGATTCATTCCGTGCGACGCCAGGATCTCATGCGGCGTCCGCTCGGGCACGCCGACAAAGCAGCCTTCGCCGCCCGGCAGGCGCAGGTGTGGGGCTTCCGACAGCCAGAACGTGTCGTAGCGGTCCATGAACATGTCGAACACGACGGGTCCGCCGATGATCGCAACCATGCCGGACGCGACGTCCGCGAAGGCACAGGCCTCCTCGAAGCTCGCGTGATCCGGATTCCACAATGTCGCATTGGGCATTTCGGGATCGACGGTGAGGGCCTTGATCTTGCGCGTGAGGATCAGGCGCCTGCGCTTCGGCGAATTCGGCTGCTGCTCGTGCGAGCGACGGCCGTGCACGATCAATGCGGCGCGATCGAGCGCCTGTTCGAAGAACAGCTTGTCGCCTTCGAACTTCAGGGTGTCGGGCATGACATGGCTCGCGTCGGCGAGCATGCCGTCCGCGGAGACGATGACGTAGCCTTCGAGACGAAGAGACAAGTGCCGGCTATTCGGAAACGGTCGTCACCACGGAATTGACCGGCCGGCTGCTCACCGTCGGCAGCTTGATGTCCTTCATCAGCTCCTGGTCGTATTCGGGCAGCGTCGAGGCCGGGAATTTGGCGCGCATCGCCACCACCTTGTAGCCGCCGGCCTTCAGGCGCTTGAGCAGTTCGGGAAGGGCTTCGGCCGTGTGCTTCTGGAAGTCGTGCATCAGGATGATGCCCTTGCCCTTGCTGTCGAGCTTCTTCATCACGGTCTCCACCACCTTCTCGGGCTTGGAGGCCTTGAAGTCGAAGGAGTCGATATCGCAGGAGAAGATCGCCGTGTTGCGGTTGCCGAGATAGGTGACCATCTCCGGCGGGTGCTGCAGCGCCGGGAAGCGGAAGAACGGCGAGGGCGAGATGCCGCCGAGCGCCCATTTCACCGCGGACATGCCCTTCTCGATCTCTTCCTTGCGCTGGGCTTCGGTGAGCTTCTTGTTGTTGAGATTGGCGTGCGACCAGGTGTGGGTGCCGACCGTGTGGCCGGCCGCGTAGACCTGCTTCAGGATCTCGGGCTCATAGGTCGCGTGCTTGCCGATCGAGAAGAAGATGCCGGTGGTGCATTCGTCGGCGAGCGCCTTCAGCACGGCGGGCGTGTTCTTCGGCCAGGGGCCGTCGTCGAAGGTCAGCACCACCTCCTTGTCGCGCAGGAAGTCGAGCTCCTTGAAGTGCTCGAAGCCGAAGCCGGGGCCGCCCGTGGTGTCGATCTCGACGGTGCGGGCAACGCCGAGCGCGCCTTGGGTGTTGCAGGCCGCGCGCGCCGGCTGCGGCGCCTGCTTCGGCGGGGGCGGATTGACGAAGCCTGCCGGCGCGGCAGCGGCTGCGGGCGCGGCAGCCGGAGCTGCAGCGGGCGGTGCGGCGGCCGGCGTTGCCGCCGGTGCGGCTTGCGTTGCGGCCGCGGGCTTTGCGGCCGGGGTCTGCGACCATGCGGCGCCCGTCATCGCAACAGACATCGCGCTTGCCAAAATCAGTCCTGCCGCCACACGCATGGTGTTGTCCTCGAGATTGATCCCGTTGTTCCGCCGTGGCTTTTTGCCTCCGGCAAAACCATCCTGCCCCAAACGATCCTAGCCTAGATGGTGGGCCATCGCCATGGCAACGCCTGTTTGGCATCCCGCCACAATTGTGCCCAACCGGATTGGGCCAGCGTGCGTCACGTATCGGCGAGGGTTTTGGCAATGGCCGTCTTGATCCGTGTGTCGGCCGGCTCGACCGAGGACGGAAATACCTCGGCGATATAGCCGTCACGGCCGATCAGGTATTTGTGGAAGTTCCAGCGCGGAACTTCCCGTGGGCGCGCCTCTGCCGCCCATTTGTAGAACGGATGCGCCTTCGCGCCGACCACGACGGCCTTGGCTGCGATCGGGAAGGTCACGCCATATTGGTGGTGTGCGGTCTCCGTGATCTCGCTCGCGCCGCCGGGCTCCTGTCCGCCGAAATCATTGGAGGGCACGCCGATCACGGTGAGCCCGCGCGCGCGAAACTCGCCCCAGAGCTCCTGCAGGCCCGCATATTGCGGGGTGTAGCCGCAGAGCGATGCGGTGTTCACCACCAATAGCGGCTTGCCGGTGAATGCAGCGAGGCGGATGTCGTCGCCTGACAGCGCGGGGAAGGAAAAGGCGTAGGCCGAGACCCGGCTCATGCCGGCATCGGCGAATGCGCGCGTCACCGGCGCGACAGTGCCTGCGAGCGCTGCGACGAGCATGGTCCTGCGATTCATCATGACGGCGTCCCCCGAAATGATCCGGGGCGCATGTTACTCCGCGGCCGCGACCTGACTCGTCAACACCGCGTTATCGGGAGCGATGGGACGCCTGTACTGACGTCGCTCGAAAGCGCTTAGTACAGGCGGACGATGAAATCGGTGCCTTCGCCGGTCTCACCCTGGTTGATGCCCTGGTCGGAGACGATGATCGACCCGCCGGTGGTCAGCATCTCGTTGATCTTCGCCATGGTGTCGGCGGGCACGGAGATGCGGTCGAGCGCTTCGGCCGGGCTGTCCGGCGTCACCACCGGCTTTGCGGCGACCGGGATCACGGCGGCGCCGCCCTTGCGGCGCGTCACGCGGCCGTCGTCCTCGCGCGCAGCGGAGCGGGCGGTGACGGGCAGCGACACCACCGACCAGTGCAGCGCATTGGAGTCGGCCTTGTCGATCTCGGCGGTGAAGACATGCGTGCCCAGCGGGCGGTCGCTGGCGGCGATCGTCACGGGCGCCTCGAACAGCGGCGCGAAATTCTGCCGCACATAGACCTTGGAATCCTTGCGGCTGATGAAGACGGCGATCTGGCCGGCCCGCTTGGGGGCGTCCGGCTTTGCCGCCGGCGCGGGATCGGCGATGCGCGTCTCGTCCTTCTTCGGGTCGGGCGAGGCAGTTGCCGCATCGGGCTTCTTGGCGGAATCGGCAGCTTCAGTCTTCGCAGGCTCCGACTTTGGCGCGTCAGACTTCGTCGTGTCGCTCTTGGCCGTCTCGACCTTGTCATCGGTCTGCACGGGCGCCTTGGGCGCTTCCGCGGTCTCGCCGGGCTTGGCTTCGGCGTTCGCCGGCTTGGCCGCGTCCGATGCCTCGGCGGTCTTCATCTCGGACTTCGCGGGCGCGTCAACCTTGTCAGCCGTTGCCGCCACTTCGTCGCGCGCCGGCGCGTTACCCGTGGTCACGTCCGACATCACGGTGTGGCCGACCGACGAGCGCAGTTCCAGCACCGCGTCGGCGCTGGCGGTCTTGGTCTCGGCTGACTTGCCCTCAGTGACCTTGGCGGCGGCGCCCTTGTCGCTCTTGTCGCCGACATTGGTCTGCGGCTCGAGGCTCGCCGCGGGCTGCGGCGGCACGCGCACCGAAGCGAGCAGCGGATGCTGGAAGCTGTGCGGCGTCATCTCGCCGGGCGAGACGATGACGCGCGCGCCCATCTTGGTCCAATTCCACATCTTCACCGCGAATGCCATCGGCATGCGGATGCAGCCGTGCGAGGCGGGATAGCCCGGCAGCACGCCGGCATGCATAGCGACGCCGGACCATGTGATCCGCTGCATGTACGGCATCGGCGCGCCGCTGTAGATGTTGGAGTGGTGGAATTTGTGCTTCTGGATGACGCTGAACACACCCATCGGCGTCGAATGGCCCTTCATGCCGGTCGACACCGGGGATTCCGCGAACACGCCGTTGGTATCGTAGACGGTGACCTTCTGCCGATCGATCGAGACGACGATGACGAGGGGGCCTTGCGGCTTGGTGCCGGCTTCCTTCTCGGGGACGATCGCCTTCTTGCCCGCTGCGCCGCGCTTTTGCGGCGGCTTCTGGCGCGGGATGTCGGGATGCCGATCCTGCCGGGAGGCGTAGGACCCGTCGGAATAATCCGTCCAGTAGTAGAACGCCGCGTCCGCCTGGCTCGCCGTACCGAGCACACCCGCCGCCGTCAGAATGGCGACCTGCCAGAGCCGCGTCGGCTTGGCAGCAAAACCGGACCCGTTCACGCTATTCATCCTCGAATCCATAATCCAAATCAGACGTTAGTCTCGCAGAGGGGATACGCGTTCACCAGCAAGGCGGTTCTGCCATCAGCTACTTTTGTCCAAGACGTAGCAAAAAAGCCTCACGGAGCGGTAAACGGCGGCCGCGCCCGGCTCCCCGTCGTCTTCCTGACCCGCCAGACGATACCTACATTGCCAGGACTTGTTACCGGAGAACTTCATGTCATCTCGTTTCCCCGGTCTCTCGGGCATCCGCTTGAAAGGCCTCGCTTTATTCCTCCTGGCCGTGGCTCTGCCCACAATGTCTGCCCAAGCTGCCGACGAGCCCGATCTGATCTTCCGCCGCTCCACCGTGTTCAAATGGATGAGCCCGAACGACAAGCTTGCGACCTATGGCCTCGACGACCCCGAGGTCGAGGGCGTCGCCTGTCATTTCACCATACCGGAGAAGGGCGGGTTCAAGGGCTGGCTCGGTCTGGCCGAGGAGGTCTCGGACATCTCGCTCGCCTGCCGCCAGGTCGGTCCGATCAAGTTCAAGGGCAAGATGGAGCAGGGCGACGACATGTTCCGCCAGCGCCGCTCGCTGTTCTTCAAGAAGATGCAGATCGTGCGCGGCTGCGACACCAAGCGCAACGTGCTGGTCTACATGGTCTATTCGGACAAGCTGATCGAAGGCTCGCCGAAGAACTCGACTTCGACGGTGCCGATCATGCCGTGGGGGCCTGCCGACGCCAACGTCCAGAAATGCGGCGAATTCTTCACTCAGTGACGACGGTGCGACCGGCGCGCGGTTTCGCTAGATGCGAGCCGGTCAGCCGTACGAACATTTGCGGCGCGGCCTCATAGCCGCGGCTCGATTGCAGCGCCATTTCGTTTCTCGCAGTGGCGCTGCTGCGGACGGGCGCATGGCCCTCGCGGTCCGTCCGCTGGTCCGCCTCGCGCGGCGTTGCGCGATCTCGTGCCATCATGATGGCCATTCCTCACGTGAATGCGCCCGTGATTCCCAGGCGTCTCGGTTTCGATGGCTTGGGTCGCGGCCGAAGCGTTCCCGGTTCGACAGGATCCAGCCTTCGTTTGGCTTCTCTTCAGCAGAAAAACGTAAAACGCGTGTGAAGCGTGCAAGGCGGACGCATGACGGCGCGCTGCGCGCCGGCGCCGTTGCGCGCAGCTCCGGCCTGCCGGGCGGTTTTGAGGCGTCCGGTGTCCTCTCTGAAATGATTGGCATTTTCCGAGAATTGTTTCGTCGCCTCGGCCCGGACGAAACAATTCGCAGGAAGATGAAACCATTTTCGGCTTTTGGCGCATCACGCGCGAAACCGCCCATGGTTATCAGCGTCACAACGACGACGGCGGATCGTCGGCTGCGGAATTGAGGGACAAGACCATGCGCGCGCTCAGCTTCATCCTTGCTTTCGGCTTCGTGCTGGCTGGTTCCTCGTTCGCGGGCATGCCCGACGGCAATCTGCCGGGTGTCGGCACCTTCCAGTACAGCGGTACGCCGGTCATGACGCCGGCGCAGCAGCCGATCGTCGTCGCCGCGCGTTTCTGATCCCGCAAGAAATCAGCCGGCAAGCACCATCATGTCGCTTCGTTTCAGCGCCGCAGCGTTCATCTGCCTTCTGACAATCAATTCCGTGCAGGCGCAGGTACGCGCGCCCTCGCGTCTGCCCGATCCACGCAGCGAATTCGTCCGTCAATGTGCGCCGCGCATGCTCGGGCGCTGGGAGCACCCGGAAGAGGTCTGCGGCTGCCTGCATGACCATGCCGCCGCCGTCGTCGAGGACCGCGATTTGCGCGAAGCGCTGCTGCGCGGCATCAGCGAGACCGGCGTGCCCACGATCGAGACCGATTGGGTGCCGACGTCAAAGCAGAGCGAGATCGGCCCGACCTTCACCAAGATCGCCAAGCCGACCCTTCAGTGCATGTTCGATCCGGCGAAGTAACTTCTCAGATCATCATTTCGTTTTCGGCCCGTGCCGCGGCACGCATGAGGCCGTGCGCGCGACGCCCTTGTCGGTCATCTTCGCGCCGCGCACTTCCTTGACCTGACCGGCGGGGCAGGTCCCGTCATCCACGAGCACGCGCTGGCCGAGCTTCAGATCCACGATGTCCTGCTCGCGCCCGACAGTGGCCGCGCCTGCCGTCGAGGCAAGCGCGATGGAGATCAGAAGCGAAAGGCAGGCCGCGCGGCGCAGTGACATCGTGAAGGCTCCCGGACTGGATGCCGCAATGTAGGGAGCGATCGGCGATTCTGATAGGGAAGCCTGGCTACGCCCGCCGGGCCGGCCTGCCTTTCGCGCGCAACGCGACCCGCGATTCCCGCGCGAGCCGCTCGGCGGAAGCCACGAGCCCGGGAACCGCATGTCCTGAGAATCCCAATACGAAGCCGGGCAGTGGGCGCGTGCGCGAATAGGTGTCGGCGAGCAGCCAGCCCTCAGCGCCCGCGGCTCGCTTGGCCTCCGCTGCGACCGACAGTTCGACCGACGGATCGAACCGGGCGACAAGATGCAGGCCTTGTGATGGCACCGGCACGGACAGCATGCCGTCGGATGCGGCTTCCAGCGTTCCGGCCAGCGCATCGCGCGCCTCGCGATAAAGCTTTCGGACGCGCTTCAGGTTTGCGGCGAACGCACCGGAGTTGAGCATGTCGGCGACCGCGCCCTCCATCAGCGTGCCGGGAAAGCGGTCGAGCGCGGCGCGCGCGGCGGTCACGTCGCCGATCAGCCGCTCGGGCAGGGCGCAATAGCCGATGCGCAGGCCCGGAAACAGCGTCTTGGCGAAGGTGCCCATGTAGATCACGCGCTGGAGATGATCGATGCCGGCGAGCGACATCAGCGGGGCGCCGTCATAACGGAACTCGCTGTCGTAATCGTCCTCCAGCACGAAGGCGCCGGCTTGCCTCGCCCAGTCCAAGAGCTCCAGCCGCCGCGGCATCGACATCTGCACCCCCAGCGGAAACTGATGCGACGGCGTTACATAGGCCGCGCGCGCATGGGGCGCCGCAGTGCGGCCCTTGGCGACGCGCATGCCGTGCTCGTCGACGGGAACGGGCACGGCACGATAGCCGCAATGCGCGATGGTTTTTCGCGCAGCGGGGTAACCGGGGTCCTCGCACCACACCTGGTCATTGGGCTTCAGGATCGCACTCAGCACGATGCGCAGCGCATGTAGCGTGCCTGAGGTCAGCATGATCTGATCGGGGTCGCAGCGCAGGCCGCGCGCCGACAGCAGATGATCGGCGATCGCCGCGCGCAGCTCGCGGCTGCCGCGCGGATCGCCGTAGTGCAGATGCTCGGAGCCGAACGCGCGCATGCGGCGGCCGACGAAGGCGCGAAAGCGCTGCACCGCGCGCTCGTCGATATGGGTGCAGCCGAGCGAGAACGCGCCTTGCCGGGGCGCGTCGACCACGACCTTCGCCTGCTTCGGCCCGGCCGTGCGCGCCGGAATCCGTGCGGCAACGAACGTTCCGGAGCCGACCGTTGCGTCGGCAAAGCCGTCGGCGATGAGGCGCTCATAGGCGGTGACGACGGCGTTGCGCCGAAAGCCGGTTTGCGTTGCCAGCGTCCGCGACGGCGGCAGCGGTTCGCCGGGCTTGACGAGGCCGGAGACGATCATTTCGCACAGCGCCTGATAGAGGCGATGCGCCGAAGAGGCGCCGGCGGTGATGTGCGGGCCGCTGAGATCGAGCGGCAGCTCGGCCTTGGCCGGCGAGGGCGATTTGGCCGGAGAATTGGTCGGAATTTTTCGCATGGAATTGGAACTATCGCAGACCAAATCCATGGCTACAACTGCTCAGGAATTGTTCCAATCCCGACAGGAGCGGCCGTGAGCCAGACCGAGAGCCCAAATTCCTATCCGACCTCAGCGCGCAACCAGGTCAAGCGCCGTCACGACCGGGGCTTCTACGATCACGAGACGGTTCACCGCATCCTGGATTCCTCGATGCTGTGCCACGTCTCCTATGCGATCGACG
Organism: Bradyrhizobium sp. KB893862 SZCCT0404; assembly: GCF_018130885.1. Taxonomy (NCBI): domain Bacteria; kingdom Pseudomonadati; phylum Pseudomonadota; class Alphaproteobacteria; order Hyphomicrobiales; family Nitrobacteraceae; genus Bradyrhizobium; species Bradyrhizobium sp. KB893862 SZCCT0404. Next base: position 163,995 of record NZ_JAFCLT010000004.1, on the reverse strand, counting down.
GCCAGCCCTACTGCACGCCGACCTTCTTCTGGCGCGAGGGCACGCGGCTCTACTGGCACGGCTCGAGCGCCAGCCGCATGCTGCGCAACCAGACCAAAGGCGAGCGCGTCTGCCTGACGGTGGCCCATCTCGACAGCCTGGTGCTGGCGCGCTGCGGCTTCAACCATTCCGCCGACTATCGCGCGGTGATGGCGTTCGGCACCGCCTATCTCGTCACGGACCCCGCCGAGAAGGAGCGGGCGGTGATCGCCATGGTCGACCGCTTCTTCCCGGACCGCACCGCGAGCCTGCGGGCGAGCAGCACGCAGGAGATCAAGGCGACCTCCTTCATCGCCATGGAGATCGAGGAGGCCTCGGCAAAAATCCGCGCCAAGGGTGTGGCCGACGACGACGAGGATTATGCGTTGCCGATCTATGCCGAGCGCATTCCGGTGCGCACCGTGCTCGGCGCGCCGGAACCTTGCACGCGCCTGCTCGACGGCGTGCGCCGGCCTGCGACGCTAGATGGCTATTCCGAAGGCCGCCTGCTCGAAGATGCATTGCGGGATGCTTATTTTGTGGAGTACCCGAACGGCTGAAATCGGCTAGCTTGCGCGCTCCCTGAGGAATGAAATGCCTGGAGTTGCCTGATGAATGCCGAAACGCAGCAAAGGATTCTGGACGCCGTCGACGCCGGCTTCGAGGCCCAGCTTGCGACCACACGCGATTTCGTCGCGATCCCCTCGACGCGCGGGGCGGAGGGGCCGTGCCAGGACATGATCGGCGACCTCCTGCGCGCGCGCGGCTACGAGGTCGATGACTGGCACATCAAGGTCGACGATCTCAAGGATTTGCGCGGCTTCGGCCCGATCGAGCACGATTTCTCGAAGGCGCGCAGCGTGGTCGGCACCTATCGTCCCGCGACCGGGGCCGGCAAATCGCTGATCCTCCAGGGCCATTGCGACGTGGTACCGGCGGGGCCGCTGGAATTGTGGGAGACGCCGCCGTTCTCGCCCGTGATCAAGGACGGCAAGATGTTCGGCCGCGGTGCCTGCGACATGAAGTCGGGCACCATCGGCGCGCTCTATGCGCTCGATGCGATCAAGGCCGCGGGCCTCAAGCCGACGGCGCGGATTCACTTCCAGTCCGTGATCGAGGAGGAGAGCACCGGCGTCGGCGCGCTTTCGACGCTGCAGCGCGGCTATCGCGCGGATGCCTGCTTCATCCCGGAGCCGACCGGCGGCAAGATGGTGCGCTCGCAGGTCGGTGTGATCTGGTTCCGCCTGCGCGTGAAGGGGCATCCGACCCATGTCGCCTTTGCCGGCTCGGGCTCCAACGCGATCATGGCGGCGTATCATCTGGTCCACGCCCTGCAAAAGCTCGAGATCGAATGGAACGAGCGCGCCAAGGCCGACAAGCATTTCAAGACGCTGAACCATCCCATCAACTTCAACCCTGGGATCATCAAGGGCGGCGACTGGGCCTCCAGCGTGCCGGCCTGGTGCGACGTCGATTGCCGCATCGCCGTGTTGCCGGGCTGGTCGGTCGCCGATCACCAGAAGGAGATTGCGGCGCGCGTCGCGGCCGCCTCGCGCAATCACCGCTTCCTCGCCAACAATCCGCCCGAGATCGAATGGTCGGGCTTCCTGTCGGAAGGCTATGAGCTGACCAATGCGGCGGAGCCCGAGGCTGCGTTCGGCAAGGCCTTCAACAAGGTCTATGGCGGCATGCCGGAGGATCTCGTCTTCACCGCGCTGACCGACACCCGCTTCTACGGCCTGAACCACGGCATCCCGAGCCTGTGCTTCGGCGCCAGCGGCGGCGAGATGCACGGCTTCAACGAGTATGTCGACCTGGACTCGCTGAAGAAGAGCACCAAGGCGATGGCGCTGTTCATCGCGGAATGGTGCGGGGTGGAGAAGGCGTAAGGGGGCCCTAGACACAGCTCTCGTAGGGTGGGCAAAGGCGCGCTCGCGCCGTGCCCACCAATTGTCTCCGACATGACCACATGCGTGGGCACGCGTCCGCCTTCGCTCTGCGAGCTACGGCGGACAAGTCGCTTTGCCCAACCTACGGCACCGTGTCCGTCGTCATTGCGAGCGCAGCGAAGCAATCCAGCAGCCTTCCGCGGGACAAGCCTGAATTGCTTCGTCGCTGCGTTCATCGCAATGGCGGCGGAAATATCTTGCCGCTCCGCTGCCCAATCCACCGGCGCCCCAAATCCTTTAAGCTTAAAATAAAGACTAGGATGCCGGCCGCGCCGGTGGCAGACTGGCGCATGGTCGCCAGGCCTGAGTCCGCCGAGGAATGAACGATGCGCGATTGGGATGATGCTTACGCCAATTCGGCCCATATCCCGGGCTCGGACAAGATGCCCGCGCAATGGGCGGAGCGGGCGGCGGCCTACCGCGCCGGGCTGAAGGATCTTCGCGCCGACATCGCCTACGGCTCCGGTGAGCGGCAGCGGCTCGACCTGATCCTGCCCGACGGCGACAGCAACGGCGACAGCAAGGGGCTCGTCGTGTTCGTCCATGGCGGCTACTGGATGCGGTTCGACAAGTCGACCTGGACCGATCTTGCCGAAGGCGCCCGGCATCATGGCTGGACGGTGGCGCTGCCGAGTTACACGCTGACCCCTGGCGCACGCATCTCCGACATCACGGCGGAGATCGCGGCCGCCATCGCCAAGGCCGCCTCGCTCGTCCCCGGGCCGATCCGGCTCGCCGGACACTCCGCCGGCGGCCATCTCGTGACGCGCATGCTGTGCGACGACAGCCGGCTCGAGCCTGCCGTGTTCAACCGCGTTGCCGGCACGCTCTCGATCAGCGGCCTGCACGATTTGCGGCCGCTGCTGAAGACGAAGATGAACGAGACGCTGCGCATGACCATGGAGGAGGCGACGCTCGAAAGCGCCGCGCTGCATCTGCCGCGCGGGCATTCGCCGGTGACCGCCTGGGTCGGCGGCAGCGAGCGGCCCGAATTCATCCGCCAGTCCGACCTGATGGCCAATGTCTGGACCGGTTTCGATGTGCCGACGAGTCTGGTCGTCGATCCCGGGCTGAACCATTTCACCGTCATCGACGGACTGAAGGATCCGTCGTCGCCGATCACCGCGCGCCTGATCGGCCTCGACTAGGCAGGGTACGATCGATCGAAAGGGCCAGCCATGACGTCCAGCGATTACGATCCCACGAACGAAGGCGCCGAGACCGATTTCGCCCGGCGCATGTCATATGGCAATTATCTGGCGCTGGATGCGATCCTCGGCGCGCAGCATCCGCTGTCGGAAGCGCATGACGAGATGCTGTTCATCATCCAGCATCAGACCACGGAGCTGTGGATGCGGCTCGCCATCCACGAGCTCAGCGCCGCGCGCCGCGCGATCGCCAAAGACGAGGTTGCCCCCGCGATGAAGATGCTGGCGCGGATGTCGCGCATCTTCGAGCAACTCAACAACGCCTGGGACGTGCTGCGCACGATGACGCCGAGCGAGTACACGCGGTTCCGCTCTCAGCTCGGCCAGTCCTCGGGCTTCCAGTCGCGCCAGTACCGGCTGATCGAATTTCTGCTCGGCAATCGCAACCATGCGATGCTCAAGCCTCACGCGCACGATGTGGAGACGACCAGACTGCTCGAGGCGGAGCTGGCGACGCCCAGCCTCTATGACGAGGTGCTCAGGCTTGCCGACCGCAACGGGCTCAAGATGCCGGCGGCCGTGCTCGCGCGCGACGTCCGCGAGACCCACAGCTTCAACGAAGGCGTGCTGCAGGCCTGGCGTATCGTCTACGAGGCGCCGGAGACGCACTGGATGCTGTACGAGCTCGCCGAGAAGCTGGTCGATTTCGAAGATTATTTCCGGCGCTGGCGGTTCAACCACGTGACGACGGTGGAGCGCGTCATCGGCTTCAAGCGCGGCACCGGCGGCACCGGCGGTGTCAGCTATCTCAAGCGCATGCTCGAGGTCGAGCTGTTTCCCGAGCTCTGGCGTGTCCGCACCATCCTGTAGAAATGGCCATGACCAGATATCGCGTCTATGACGACACCAAGGCCCTGTTCCATCTGCCTGACGGCGTGATCTATCTCGACGGCAATTCGCTCGGCGCGCTGCCGCTGGGCGTTGCCGAGCGCGTCAGCCGCGTCATCACCACCGAGTGGGGCAACGAGCTGATCCGCGCCTGGAACACCGCAGGCTGGTACGCGCAGCCGCGCCATGTCGGCGACCGCATCGCCCGGCTGATCGGCGCGGAAGCCGGCTCGGTGATGGTCGGCGACACGCTGTCGCTGAAGGTCTACCAGGCCCTCGCTGCGGCGCTCGACATGAACGCATCGCGCAAGGTCGTGCTGTCGGACACCGGCAATTTCCCGACTGACCTCTACATGGCCGAGGGCCTGATCGAAACCCTGGGGCGCGGCCATCAATTGCGCCTGGTGGCACCGGAGGAGATCGAGGCCGCTCTGTCGGAGGAGGTCGCTGTCCTGTACATCACCGAGGTCGACTATCGCACCGGCCGCCGCCACGACATGGCGAAGCTGACGGCGAAAGCGCATGCGCTCGGTATCGTCACCGTCTGGGACCTCGCGCATTCGGCCGGCGCGCTGCCTGTCGATCTCGCCGGCTGCGGCGCCGATTTCGCCGCAGGCTGCACCTACAAATATATCAACGCCGGCCCCGGCGCGCCGGCCTTCCTCTACGTGGCGCCGCGCCACGCCGACACAGCGCGCGCCGCGCTGTCGGGATGGATGGGCCACGCAAAACCCTTTGCGTTCGAGCTTGCCTATGCCGCCGCCGGCGGCGTCGAGCGCATGCGCGTCGGCACCCCGCCGGTGCTGGCCATGGCGGCGCTGGAGGCTTCGCTCGACATCTGGGACCGCGTCGATATCGCGGAAGTCCGCGCGCGATCGCTGGCGCTCGGCGATCTCCTGATTGCGGAGGTCGAGCGCCGCTGCCCGTCCTTGAAGCTCGTCACCCCGCGCGCCCATGAGCGTCGCGGCTCGCAGGTCTCCTTCGCCTTCGAGGGCGGCTACGCTGCCATGCAGGCCCTGATCGCCCGCGGCGTCATCGGCGATTTCCGCGCGCCCGACATCATGCGGTTCGGGATTACGCCGCTGTACATCGGCGAAGCCGAGATCGTGCGGGCGGCGGAGATCATCGAGGAGGTGATCGCAGGCGAGGTGTGGCGCCGGCCGGAATATCAGGTCGTCAATGCGGTGACGTGAGGGACAGTCTCGTGCCCCGGACGCGGCGCAGCGCCTGTTGGCGGTGCGCTGCAGAGCCGGGGCCCACGCCGCACGGTGCTCTATGCGAGATGGGTCCCGGCTCAGCGCAGCAACGCTGGCGCGTTGCAGCGCGTCCGGGACACGATAGCAGTGGTGGCCTCGCTACTCGCGATTGCTCCACAACGCCGCAACGATCGCATCAAGCCCGTCCGTGAGCGCTGCCGGTCCCGGCTGCAGGATGATCGGTGACTTGATCTCGATGATGCGGTCCGCGCGGACGGCGGGGATCTCGCTCCAGCCGTGGCGCGCGCGGATGCGGGCAGGGACGACCTTCTTGCCGCACCAGGAGGCGAGGATTACGTCCGGTGCGGCCTCGCGCACCGCCTCCGCCGGGATGATGCGATCCTTTGCCGCCTGCCGATGTCGCAACTCCGGAAACACGTCCTCACCGCCGGCAATCTCGATCAGCTCGGAGACCCAGCCGATGCCCGAGATCAGCGGATCGTCCCATTCCTCGAAATAGACTTTTGGACGCGGCGAGGGGCGTGGCGTTGCCGCGATCGCGGCAAGACGAATCTCCAAGCGTTGAGCGAGTTCCTCCGCGCGCCCGGCGGCACCGACCAGCGCGCCCAGCGTTCGGATCATTGCAAAAATTCCAGCGACGTCGCGCTGGTTGAAGACGTGGACGTCGACGCCGGCGCGCACGAGGTCTGCGACTATCCCGGCCTGCAGGTCCGAGAAGGCGAGCACCAGATCAGGCTCCAGCGCCAGGACCTTTGGGATATCTGCTGAAACGAAGGCCGACACCCGCGGCTTCTCACGCCGCACCTGCGGCGGGCGGACCGCGTAGCCGGAGACGCCGACGATGCGGTCCTGCTCGCCGAGCAAGTAGAGTGTCTCGACCGTCTCTTCGGTCAGGCAAACGATGCGGCGGGGCGGGTAGTGGCGCATGAGGACCATATGCGCTGATGCCGCGGCGGATGTCACGGCGAGCATTACCTCGGACGTCATTGCTTTGCCGCGCGAAGCCATTCACGTTGAGACAACAATGAATTGGGAGGAGATCCGATGACGCCGCTCGAGAAACTTAAAGCGATGAAGATGCCGTTCGCCGAGCTCAAGGGCGTCGAATTCGTCGAGGCCGGGAAGGACCGCGTGGTGGCGCGGATGATGGTCCGGCCGGACCTCTGCACCCTTCACCACACCATCCATGGCGGCGCGGTGATGGCATTGGCCGATTCCGTCGGCGCGGCGGCGACCGTGATCAACCTGCCGGAGGACGCCAAGGGCACGACCACGCTCGAGAGCAAGACCAACTTCATCGGCGGCGCCAAGGAGGGAACCACCGTGATCGCCACCGCAACCCCGGTCCACCGGGGCCGGCGGACCCAGGTCTGGACCACAAGGCTGGAGACCGAGGACGGCAAGCTGGTGGCCGTCGTGACCCAGACGCAGCTGGTCCTGTAAGACTACGGGGCCTTGATTTTGTTAACGAATTAGTCGCGTCCGGTGCCGCTAAGTTGGGCAGGTTCCCGTCTTGAAAACCTTGTTGCGATGCACAATATAGGGGGCCTAGGGATTCGAACGCCTCCTCGAGGGACACCAAGAGGAGTTTTGACGTGGTACTTGAAGACACCGTTCGCGCGCCGTCCGTTCAGGGCTATGTGCGGACCCTGAGCCAGCAGGAAGAGTTGCCGCTTCTGCGCGATCACCTGCTCAGGCTCGATGCCGAAAGCCGGCATGACCGTTTCAACGGCTTTCTCGACGACAGCTTCATCGAGCGCTACGCCGCGCGTTGCGCCGAGGACGGCACCGTGATCGTCGCCTACATCGTCGACGGCGTGGTCCGCGGTGCAGCCGAGCTGCATCCGCCGGAGGGCGATTCGCTGCCCGAAGTTGCCTTCAGCGTGGAAGCCTCCGCCCGCCGCCAGAACGTTGGCACCGTGTTGTTCAGCCGGCTGATCGCGGAAGCGCGCTGGAAGGGCTACAAGCGCCTGCGCATCACCACCGGCGCCGAGAACCACGCGATGCGGGCGCTCGCCAGGAAGTTCGGAGCGAATCTGCAGTTCCGGCATGGCGAATCGACCGGCACGATCGATCTGGTCAAAACGACCGAAGACGAGCTCGCCGATCTCGCGGCCTCGCCCTTCAAGGCCGGTCGCGCTCTGCTCAGCTTCAACTCGACCTGCTGGAAGATCATCTCCAGCATGTACGGCAATCGCGCCGCCTGAATTCAGAAGCGGATATTGGAATCAAAAAGCGGACCGGCAAAACCGGTCCGCTTTTGTATTGGGATCGCGAAATAAGAGCTCAGGTGCCGGTGCGCGCCGCGGTGCTGAAGCGGCGGACGACGCGGCGCTCCACAACCACCGAGCGCTGGGCGCCCTGTTCGCCGGCGATCACGCGCGTCGCGGTGATGCGGCTGTTGGTGCGGGCCTGCTTCTTGACCTCAGCCTGGACGACATCGAGCGGCATGCCCATCAGGGCTGCGGCGATCTCGGCCTGCTGCTCCTGATCGTCGGTGATGCCGACGGCGGCGAAGATCGCCTCGTCCAGGGTGGGCGGATCGTGACGCACGCGCCGCGTGCCATATTTGGTATTCCAGTCTGCGCTCATAACGGCCTCGTTTCGATGCCGGGATACCTAGTGCTGGAGATGTTGCATTGCAATATGAAAACACTGTGGCATCACAGCTATGCGCCGGTCGGGTGTCAGGGCCGTGACGCCGCACCCGTATCGATCGCGACGCTGTGCTGTGGCCAGCGTTTCAGGGCGGCATGTCCGGCCTCGGTCAGCCCGTAAATTCCCCGCTCGGCCCGCTCGAACCAGCCATACACATTGTTAAGCAAGATCTTGCCGGCATCGGGACAGCGCTCGCGCAGATCGCGCACCCGCTGCGGCCCCACGGCGAGCGCCGCGGCGCAGGCGAGCGCCTGTTGCCGGTAGGCCGTCATGATCGGTGCCCGGGTGCTGCCGCCGAGCGCCGGATCGCCCTGGCGGCGCTGGTGTTCGGCCACGAGTCGCGAGCGAATCTTCGGCTCGCGGCGTGGGGCCGCGGTCGGCGGTTTCACCAGCACCTCGACCTGGCCGCGGTCGGTGACCCCAAGCATCCCGAAGCCGAGCCGCCGGCAGAGATTGCGGTAGCGCGCGTCACTCTCGCGTCCCTTGCCGCGCACGGACATTTTGGCGGCGATCCAGACCTCGTCGCCGGCCGGGGCGCGGTCGACCGCCTGCAGGATCAGCTCGAGATTGAAGGCGAGCTTGAGCTCGCCGATCACCACGACGGGCGGATCGCCGGCGCTGAGGCCCACGAGATCGCAGCCGCCGATCTCGCCTTTCACGGTGAAGCCGAGCTCCTCGAGGAAGCGTTTGACGGGCAGGTAAAGCGCGGTTTCCACGGACGGTCCGATCGGAGAATCAGTTGCGGGCAGTCTAGCCCGGATCGGACTTCGGGCTCCCCCGGCATTTGCCCGGGAACCGATGGTGCGGCTATCCTGTGAACGGGACAGTCGGGCACCTTGCAAAGATGACGATCAGGAATGGGCTCTATCACATCCGCATCGAGATGCTGGATGCCGTCCAGGGCGGCAACCAGGGCGTCATGGTGCTGCGCGACGGCACCATGCGGGGCGGCGATTCATTCTTCTTCGCCTACGGCAGCTACACCTCGGCCGACGGCAAATGGAAGGGCGAATTGACCAACGAGGAGCACTCGCCTTCGTTCGACGAGCGCCCGGTATGGGGCCGCAAGGTCGTGACCATCGGCTTCAGCGGTACCTACAATGATGAGACCGCGTACGGCGAAGGCATTGCGCTCGCGGGCAAGCAGAGCATCCGTTTCAAGGGCAATCTAAGGCTGCTGGTGCCGGATTGATTACACCCGTCCGCCGACCGGGATCAGCGCGCCCGTGATGCCGCTTGCGGCATCGCTGACAAGGAACAGGATGACCTCGGCGAGCTCCTGCGGCGTCACCCATTTGGAGAAATCCGCTTTCGGCATGTCGGCGCGGTTGGCCCTGGTGTCGATGATCGACGGCAGCACGGCGTTGACCGTGACCTTGCCCTTCCACTCGCTCGCCAATGCCTCGGTGAGGCGGTGCACGCCGGCTTTTGACGCTGCATAGGGACCCATGCCGTTGCCGGCCTGCAACGCGCCCATGGCGCCGATGTTGACGATGCGGCCGGCCTTGGACGCGGCGAGATGCGGCAGCGCGGCGCGCGAGGCATTGAGAGCGGTGAGCACGTTCAGCGCATGCATGCGCTGCCACGTCGTGATGTCGCCGTCGCCGACGGTCTCGAAGGCAAAGCCGCCCGCGATGTTGATCAATGCGTCGAGCCGGCCGAAATGCTTTGCGGCCGCATCGACGGCGTTCTTCGCCTGCATTGCATCGGACAGGTCGACACCGCCGATCTCGATGCGCGCGGGCGTCGCTGGCGATTGCGAGGGCGCGTGATCAATGCCGGCGATCTGCGCGCCGCGCGCCTGCGCGGTCTCAGCGACGACCTTGCCGAGTGCGCCAAGCGCGCCCGTCACGACAATGACTTTTCCCTGCACGATGCTCTCCGTCGTTTGAACCTTCACCGACTATTGCGCGGGGTGAATTGCGCTTGCAATGGCGGCAACTCTAGGACTGGGCTATAAATGCAACTTTAGATCGTTGAGGAGGCCATTTCATGCCCGACAATTTGCCGACCATCGAATTTCCCGCTGCGATCGTCGACCTCAAATACCCGCTGATGCGGCTTCGACAGGCGTTGGACGGCAAGGGACCCGTGCGCATCGTCGCCATGGGCTCGTCGTCAACGGCCGGACGGGCCGATGTCGTCCCGTATCCGTATCGGCTGGAGATGTATCTGCGGCAGTATTTCAAGGACGTGGTGCAGCGGCCGGACGTCAGGATTGACGTGCTGAACCGGGGCAAGGGCGGCGAAGAGGCAAACGAAGAGCTCGGGCGGTTCGAGACCGATATTTTTCGCGATGATCCGGCATTGGTCATCTGGCAGGTCGGAACCAACGCGGTCTTTCACAACGACAAATACGACGTGGATGTCGTCGCCGGGAACATCAGGAAGGGCCTGGCGCAACTGCGCGCGCGCGGCTTCGAGGTTCTGGTGATTGATCCCCAATATGTGACGAAGATGCTTTGGGACGACCGCGCTGAACTCGCTGACAAGATGGTCCGGCTGATCCGCGAAGCTGCCAATGAGGCCGAAGTGAATTTGTTTCAGCGCTGGTCGCTGATGCGGCATTGGCACGTGCAGAACAATGTCTCGTTCGAGCAATTGATCGACACGGGTGATCCCGACAAGCTGCACCAGAACGATTGGAGCACCCAACAAGTGTCCCTGGCGCTCAAGAACACCATCATCAAGGCCCTCGGGCCGATGGCCTGATACTACCGCCGCGGATCACGCCTGCAGGTAACGCTCCTTCAGCGCAGTCCGCTCTGCGGTGCCGAGCTTGAGCCCGTCGCGCAGATAGGTTTCGAGATCGCCGTACTCCTTGCCGACGGCTTCGAACGCGGCCGCAAGATACGACGCCTCGACATTGCCGATGGCGTTGCGGACGTCCTCGGGCAAATCGGTGGCCGCCGTCGCGTCGCGCTTGTAGTGCCGGTTGGTCAGCAGATAGTCCTCGGCAATGACGTCCTCGGACACTCCGAGCGCATGCAGGATCAGCGCGCTGGCAAAGCCGGTGCGGTCCTTGCCGGCGGTGCAGTGGATCACGAGCGGCGCGCGGTCCTCCAGCAGATGGCCGAACAGCATGCGGAAGCTGTGCGTGTTGTGGCGGACATAGTTGCGATAGGACTCGCGCATGAGCTCGAGCGCGACCGCTGCGGTCAGCGTGCCCGCGACGAGCTCGGCGCGCAGCGCCGCCACCACCGTCGGCTCGATCGGCAGCGAGTGCACCGCGATCTCGTTCACGACGCAGACGCCGGACGTGCGCTCCTCGACGCCGCGGAAATCGAAGGCGCTGCGCACGCCGAGCGCGCGGACGATCTCGACATCGGCCGCGGTGAGCTGGCCGAGATGGTTGGAGCGGAAGATGTGCCGCCAGCGCGTGGTGCGGCCGTCGATGGTCTTGTAGCCGCCGAGGTCGCGGAAATTGCTGGCGCCTTGAAGGGCGAGATGACGGGCAGGGGAGTCTTTCAGGGAAGAGTCTTGCATGGGCTCAGCTTGGGTTATGGTTCCACCGGACGCACGTCTGGCGTCCTTGAGGTCTATTACAGGGGGCGATCATGGGCCGGCACAAGGCCATTGTTTTGGCGACCATCATGCTGGCGGGCGGAATTTCCGGTGCGCGGCAGGCCGATGCGCAGACTTTCAAAACCTACCGCTGTGCCGATGGTACGCAGTTCATCGTGGGGTTTTATGACTACGACAAGCGCGCGTTCCTCCAGATCGACGGCGAGCCTGTCACGCTCGCCAAGCGGCTGGCGGTCTCAGGTGCGCGCTATTCGGGGGCGGGGGTCACGCTGAGGATTCCCAAGACCGGGCCCATCACGGTGAAGCACCTGAAGCGGCCGGTCACGACCTGTACGACGGTCGAAAAGCCCGCGATCTAGCCGGGAGCCTTCGCTGGAATTCTGGAATCAAAAAGGGCCGAAACACCGTTGTTTCGACCCTTTTTCAAACTGCCGCCGGCCGCTTGCGAGAGCGGGGCGGTACCAAACCGGCAACTGGCATCAGCGTTCCCATTTGGGCTCGGCTTCGTCGACCGCGTCCTGGTGGTACCAGCTGTCGCTGCAGATCGAGACGTTCGCGGGAAGCGAAAGCTGATCGGCGGGAAGGCGGGTCTCGCCATAGCGGCGTCCGGCGAGAGCCGCGCGGCCCCCGACGGGGAATTGGTAGATCTTCGCAGATCCGTGACTCAGACCATTGTTCATCATTGCGATTCTCCTTGGTCGAAGCGCCTTGGCCTCCATGGTGCGCTCGACTCGTTCGATTGTGGTTACTGGAATCCCCATATCGGCCGCGGCTCCCGAATAGGGAAGTGCTGAAAAGGAAATCAGTTTCCGCCCAATTTTTGAGCAAGCGACTGGCTGCACCCCCCAAGGCACCGTGCGAGTGGCTAACGCCTGGGCCATTCCAAAGGTTGCTAGGCAGGGGGTGGATGCTTTGCGAAAATTGCCGGACGTTGATGCGCGTTTCATCGGCAACTTCCGGCGCCCGTCGGCCTGCTCCAGAATCAGGCGTTTTCCGCGGGATTTTTGCGGTGCAGCTTCACGCGAAGGTGCGCGGCTATGACGCAGGCGGCTGTGGACGATCGGCCGAAGCCCGGCCGGATCGACCGCGGTGGAAAACCTCCCGGACTGCGTCCTTTTGGCACGCAAAATGCTTGTAGGAGGCTGGCCGATGATGGCCGGGTACAAACGTGCGGGGCTCTCAACCCCACCTTTCGCATCATCTACAGAGAGGCTCAATGACCAAGTATAAGCTCGAGTACATCTGGCTCGACGGATATACGCCGACTCCGAACTTGCGCGGCAAAACTCAGATCAAGGAATTCGCGTCGTTCCCGACGCTCGAGCAGCTTCCGCTCTGGGGCTTCGATGGCTCCTCCACCCAGCAGGCCGAAGGCCACAGCTCCGATTGCGTGCTGAAGCCCGTCGCCGTGTTCCCGGACGGTGCGCGCACCAACGGCGTGCTGGTGATGTGCGAAGTCATGATGCCCGACGGCAAGACCCCGCACGCCTCCAACAAGCGCGCCACCATTCTCGACGATGCCGGCGCCTGGTTCGGCTTCGAGCAGGAGTACTTCTTCTACAAGAACGGCCGTCCGCTCGGCTTCCCCGAGGCCGGCTATCCGGCCCCGCAGGGTCCGTACTACACCGGCGTCGGCTATTCGAACGTCGGCGACGTCGCCCGCAAGATCGTCGAAGAGCATCTCGACCTCTGCCTCGCGGCCGGCATCAACCATGAAGGCATCAACGCGGAAGTCGCGAAGGGCCAGTGGGAATTCCAGATCTTCGGCAAGGGCTCCAAGAAGGCCGCTGACGAAATGTGGATGGCCCGCTACCTGATGCTGCGCCTCACCGAGAAGTACGGCATCGACATCGAGTTCCACTGCAAGCCGCTCGGTGACACCGACTGGAACGGCTCGGGCATGCACGCCAACTTCTCGACCGAGTACATGCGTACGGTCGGCGGCAAGGAGTACTTCGAGGCGCTGATGGCGGCCTTCGACAAGAACCTGATGGACCACATCGCCGTCTACGGCCCGGACAACGACAAGCGTCTGACCGGCAAGCACGAGACCGCGCCGTGGAACAAGTTCAGCTACGGCGTTGCCGATCGCGGCGCCTCGATCCGCGTTCCGCACTCCTTCGTCAACAACGGCTACAAGGGCTATCTGGAAGACCGCCGTCCGAACTCGCAAGGCGACCCATACCAGATCGCTTCGCAGATCCTGAAGACGATCGCGTCGGTCCCGGCTGACAAGAAGGCCGCGGCCTAACATCCTCCCGGCCTGGGCTGGGGGGCTGGCCTGGGTTGGATCTCAATCCGCCGGAGCGGCAACGCTCCGGCGGATTTTTGCATTCTCGTGACAGCCGTTGTTGTGGGTCTGCCGGCCATGCCGGCCTGAAGCCTGTCCATCGCCGCCCAAAGCGGGGTAGAGTGCCGGCAGGATACGCGCGGGGCCGGGGACGGCTGGTGTTTGAGGGCTTCTACAAGACGAGATTTCAGCTCGGCAACGCGGTCGGCCGGAGCGTGATGCATGTGGCGAACGGCAAGCTGCTGGGCGGCAATACGGCCTTCGCCCATATCGGCACCTATGAGCGAACCGAAGCCGGCGTCGACATCGTCATCAAGACCGTTCGTCACAACCCCGATCCGAACTACCGTGCCATGGCCGGCACGGATGATGCGACCCTGATCGCAAAGGGTTGGGCCGACGGCGATCTCTATCGCCTCAAGGGCGAGCTGAAGGAGCTGCCGGGCGTGCCGTTCCAGTCGCTGATGACGCCGATCACCGAGGACGAGGTGCCGATCGCCGGCAGCGTCGGTGCGGACGGCATTGGCGACGGCCTCTACTCGATCCACCTGCGCATGCTCGACGGCGTCGACGGCGGCCTCAGCGGCGTGATGCTGCTCAACCAGGGCCGCATCCTCGGCGGCGATGCGGCGTTCTACTATCTCGGCAGCTACACCGCCGCGAAGGGCCGCTGGAAGGGCCAGATCCTCAACCAGGAGCACACGCCGGCCAAGGACGATCCGATCTTCGGTGGCCACGAGGTCGGCATCGGCTTTTCCGGCTCGTATGATGCGGAGGGGGCGGTGCTGGAGGCGACGGCGCTGGCCGGCAAGCGCAGTCTCCGCCTCACTGCCGCGCTCAAGCTGTTGCACCGCGCCTGATCGTACTTTCGGGAATCCACATGACAAACACCATTCGCATGCTCTCGACGCTCGGCCTGATGGGCGCGATGCGGAGCCTGTCCTCCGCGTTCGAGGCCGCCAGCGGCATTCGTGTCGATGCGGACTACGCGCCGACGCTGGCGCTGCTCAAGCGCCTGCGCGCGGACGAGGCCGCCGATCTCGTCATCCTCACCCGCGAGGGCCTGGATGAGATGATCGCCGAGCGCCGCGTGATCACGGACGGCACGGCCGACCTGGCGCGCTCCTATGTCGGCATTGCCGTGCTTGCGGGGCAGGTGCATCCTGATATCGCCACGGAAGCCGCATTACGCCGGACGCTGCTTGCGGCGCGGTCCGTCGCCTATTCGCGGCTCGGTGCGAGCGGCGTGTACTTCGCCCAGTTGATCGTGCGGATGGGGATCGCGGCCGAGATCAACGCGAAGGCCGCCATCGTCGAGCAGGGATTTACGGCCGAGCGGCTGGTCAGCGGCGAGGCCGACCTTGCCGTGCAGCAGATCAGCGAGCTGAAGCAGGTCGGTGGCATCGAGGTGGTGGGCCCGGTCCCGCACGAGCTGCAGACACCGGCGGTGTTCTCCGCCGGGCGCATGGCGAATGCGAAGCATGCCGACGCGGCCGATCGGCTGCTGCGCTACCTCGCGTCTCCGGACGTCGTGCCCGTGCTGCGCCAGTCGGGACTCGAGCCTTGAATTTGCCGGAGCGCGGACGCAACGTGACGCCCATGCGGATCTATCTCCTTGCCATCGTCTTCGCGCTCGCCGCGCCCCTCGCGGCGCATGCGCAATCGGCGGACCTCGTCCTGTGCGACCGGGTTGCCGCCGACCCCAGCGACCCCGACAAGCCGGCCGACGTGAGAGGCGTTGCGGAGATCGCGACGTCCGACGTCGCGACCGCCATCAAGTTCTGCAGGCAGGCGGCATCATCCTCGCGCCGTGCGATGTTCGAGCTCGGGCGCGCCTATGCGGCGAACCGGCAGACGGCGGAGGCGATCGCGGCCTGGCGCAAGGCGGCCGACAAGGGATCGAGCGCGGCGATGGTCGAGCTCGGCGTGCTCTACGGCACCGGCGCCGGTGTTGCCAAGGACGAAGCGCAGGCGCGCAAATTGTTCGAGAAGGCGGCGCAGTCGGGCAATGCCCGCGGCGTCAGCAACCTTGCCGCGCTCGGCGGCGCAGGCGGCGCGGCACCGGCCGATCCCGCGCAGGCCCGCGCGCTGCTCGGCAAGGCCGCGGAGACCAACGCGGAGGCGCAATATCAGCTCGGCCTGATGCTGTCCGAAGGCACTGGCGGCGCCAAGGACGACGTCGCGGCGCGCGCGCTGTTCGAGAAGGCGGCGGCGCAGAACCATCCCGCTGCGCTGGAGCGGATGGGCGCCTTCGCGCAGGACGGCCGCGGCGGCCCCAAGGACAAGGACGCCGCGAAGGCCTACTACGAGCGCGCCGCTGCGCTCGGCGACGAGGACGCGAAGAAGGCGCTGGAGCGGCTGCGCTGCCCCTATGCGATCAAGGACAAGCAGGGCAAGCTCGTCACCACGCTGTGCTTCTGAGCCAGCTCTCGCTTCGGGAGAGGTGAGGGCGACGCTGGCTCAGCTCACTTCATGTAGTAGGCGAGATTGTTGCGGGCGTCGCGATAGGTCGTCTCGAGGAAGTCTGGATATTCCGCTGCGGCCTGCGAGACGGCGCGCACGACGCAGGCCCAGAAATCGCCATCCCATTTGAAATGCGCCTCCGTCGCGCCCTCGAACTTGACGGCGGTGATGATGGCTTTGCGGATCGCCTCGTCGTCGGCGCGGGGATGGGCGCGCTTGAGGTAGCCGAACATCGGCCCCTCATGGGCGTGGTCGCGGTCGTAGCGGTATTTCTCGCCCATCTGGTGCGGCGTGAGGGTGCGATTGATGCGGACTTCCTCGGCGGTCGGGCGCCCCTCGATCGAGTTCAATCGATAGCGCCAGCGCCAGAGTTCGAAGGCGGCATCGAGCAGCGGCTGCTTCGCTGCGCTCGCGACGAATTCCGCGATCTGCTCTTCGGGGGATGGCTCTGTCTGGTTCGATGTCTGGTTCATGCCCCTTGGTCGCGCGCCTGCGCCTGACGGTTCGAAGCCGCCTCCGGGAGGAGGAACCAGCTCCGGCAAGGGCCGTTGAACTCCGACAAGCGGGAGACGCGATCATGATCCGCAAGCTGGCATCCGGCGAATACCGCCTTTACTCACGCAAGGTGAACCCGAAGACCGGCAAGCGCCGCAACCTCGGCACCTTCAAGAGCCGCGCGGCGGCCGAGAAGCACGAGCGCGAGGTGCAGTATTTCAAGCGGCACTGAGGCGCCCGGACAGCCCTCCAAAACAAAATCTCGAAAACAACCCCATGCACAGTAGCGGGGGGCCTGACATCACAGCGGAATTCCCATCTGCTGATTTTACGAAGTCGATTTGACCCGTCGGGCAAAACAGGGGCATAATGGCAAGGTGGCAGAGCGGTCCCAGGGAGCCTTGAAGCGAGCCCTGAAGGGGCCCTGCGCGGAAAAGCCGGGTGGAATCGCTGCGGCAGCAATGCTAGGTAGCCGGCGATTCTTTTTGGATTTGCGGGCTCATTGCATTGCTGGACGGACTCTACAAGGTTGAATACGGCGTCAACGATGCGTTCGGGCGCAGCATCATGTGCCTGCACGACGGCAAGATGCTGGGCGGCAATTCGGGCTTTGCGCATCTCGGTACCTATTCCGAGCAGGATGGCGAGATCGTCGCCGAGGTCATCACCGAGCGGCATAACCTCGATCCCGGCTACAAGCCGCTGATGGGAGCGGACGTCGCCTCGATCGGGGCGCGGGGGCGGCTGCACGGCAACGAGATCCGCCTGCAGGGCGGTGCGAATACGATGCCGGGCGCCCATTTCTGGGCCAATCTGACCCGGCTCGACGATGGGGCGCTGCCGCCGCGCGGCGCGATCGGGCAGGGCGGCATCGCCAACGGGCTCTACGGGATGAGCCTGAGGGCGCTCGACGGCGTCG
Source organism: Bradyrhizobium sp. KB893862 SZCCT0404 (assembly GCF_018130885.1). Taxonomy (NCBI): domain Bacteria; kingdom Pseudomonadati; phylum Pseudomonadota; class Alphaproteobacteria; order Hyphomicrobiales; family Nitrobacteraceae; genus Bradyrhizobium; species Bradyrhizobium sp. KB893862 SZCCT0404. Next base: position 146,425 of record NZ_JAFCLT010000004.1, on the reverse strand, counting down.
ATGCCGGGCTGTCCGGCGTGATGCTGCTGATCGACGGCCGCATCCTCGGCGGCGATGCGTTCTTCTACTATCTCGGCTCCTATTCCTCGGCGGACGGCCGCTGGAAGGGCGAGATGCTGAACCAGGAGCACACGCCGGCGAAGGGCGAGAACCCCGTGTTCGGCGGCTTCGAGGTCGGGATCGGCTTCTCCGGGACCTGCACGGAAGACAGCGGCGAGCTCGAAGGCATCGCGCTGGCCGGCAAGCGCAGCCTGCGCCTTGCGGCTTCGCTCAAGCTGATGCGAAGGGCGTAGGGCGTGCGCTCATTGGCATCGGGGTCCGTTTCGTGAGCTGAAGCAGGCCCTCACGCCTCGCCCCAGCCAATGTCAAAGGCAGACACGGCCCACCGCCAGTCCGGGCGGCTCGGGGGCATTGCGTAAAGCGGAGATGGCGTGATCGTCCGAGAGAGTGGCTTGCTACTTCGCTCTGAGCTCCATGATCGTCAGATCTGCTATTTTCGCGGGGTCCTTGACGCCCCGCTGCGCGATCTCGATGACCTTCTTGGCGATCATTTCGGCGATAGGGTCGTTGCGGTCCACGAGTCCTGCCGCTTTCAGCGCGCGCGCATAGGCCGTGACCAGGACAGTGACCTCCTCTGGCCCGAATGGCATGTTCTGCAAGTAGCGGTAGATGGTCACGCCGAGACCCCCGATGTACCACGGCAGGGGCCATGCGAACGGCCGACTGCATCCGTGGTAGTCGTCCTTCTGTCGCTTGCCAGTGGCCAGAAAAACTGGGCCGTCTAGCTAGCTCTATTCTGAATCGCCGTTGGCAGAGTGCGGGATTTGTTCTTCTTGCAGTACGCGGCGACGGCGCTTGAGTTCTTCTGAAGGCGCTCGTAGTCCAATACACTGCTACTTGCCGTCGCATTGTAGTAGCCGCTCATAAAATACGTAACAAAAGCACGATCCTCCGGACCGTACCCCAACCAATTTCCACACGTGATCTTGTTGAAATCGAGCGTGGCATTAGGTGTCGCGGCTACACCTATCGATTTTTCCAGGCCTGCCATCACGCTGGCACTCGGGTTGGATTGGCACCACGTTCTTACACTTGCGACGTTTGCCCGATGCAAGTCGAAATCTACATACGTCCTGCTGCTTTGATAACTGAACCAGCCGGTCATCCAAGCCGAAAATTTGCTCGACGATGAAGCTGGCATGGCGAGATACTCACCACAGGTTATGCTGCGAATATCGACCGTTGCGGCGAACGCTGCCGTGGCAAAAGCCGGAACAACCGAGGCCGCGAACGTCAGGATGATTAACCCGCATCTCATGGCGATGACCTTCTCCATGGTGAGTGACCGATCAAAACGAGACCTTCTGTGACCACAAGACGCATGGCGGCGCTCATGATCACAAAGGCAATTTCTAAAGTGACTTCGATGCGGACAGAGGCCGCCGCGATCTCCACCTACGAGTCATTTGCGAACTTGGTGCTCGTCAGTCGCTCAGATCGTTAGACTCGTCCGCACTTTGCGTAAGCCAAACCGACACGGCGCTCGACGGAATGATTTGCTTGGGGGCGTGCGGATTGAGCGTCCCCGCTACCACGATCAATCCTTGACCGAGTTTCTCCTTCGCAAATGACTTGGCTTCGCTCTCCGTCTCGAACGTCTTGGTGAGCCGGGGATGCCTTGGCTTTGGCAATATCCCTCGACGCTGAACTTCGAAGGTTACGTACCAAGAGTGCACCATCGACTGTTCGACATTCAGCGGATCAAGAAGCTGTCTCGCCGGAAACTGCTGCGCTCGTGAGCCGCAGGACGGCATCACCGCCGCACTCCAACGCGATTGACGCCGCCATTGGCATTCCCGCCAACGTTATGGCGCACCGCAGCTCTTGCGACTGGACGCGGTCGGAGCACGACCCCCGCCCTTGCCACGCAGCCTGCCGGATAACCAACATAGGTGCAGTAGATCACCGCGTGGGCGGGTGCCGGTGAGAAGGAGAGAGCTGCGAGGCCCAACAAAGCGCTGATCGCAACCCCCATAACTGTGCTCGATCCAATCGATAGACGCTTCCCGTTCATGATAGTCCTCCCGCACCGAGCCATTGAAAGGAGACCAGAGCCGGCTCTGTGTTGCTGACATTGCTGAGCGTCGAGCAATCGTCGACTTTGATCTGGATCAAGGGCGGATAGAAGCCAAGTCGTGGTCAAGTCGCAGGTATCGGGGTGCTCGACCAAGGCCCGCATCGCTGCTAGCGGTGGACATGTCGCAGCTCTGCGCTTGAGGGCGGGGGACCGTCGAAGCGTCGGATCTGGCAGTGCGACCGTCCAATGACATAGATCAAGTTGAAGCCTGGCAAGGCGAGTAGCTTTTCAAGCTTGGGGCAGTCAAGCAAGGAGGCAGTCATGATTTCTCGACGGAAGCTTCTTTCATCTTTTGGCTTGGCAACCGCAATCGCCTCGCTACCGAGCATGCTGATGGCGCCCAACGCCGAGGCGCAGACCGTTGGCATGGAAAGGCGCCAAGATCGACGCGAGGGGCGCCACCAGCGCCGCGAAGATCGTCGTGACGCGCGCCAAGTGCGCCGCGAAGGCCGCCGTGACGCGCGTGAAGTGCGGCGTGGAGGCACACCCGGCACGCCAGATACGACTGCGACGGGAACTACGACGGGGATGGCCAAGTAGCCAAGTTCTGTACTGCCGGATCATCGGCGCAACTGACGGTCTCCGCACGGCCTTTGGAAAAGGTCGGTGCGTGGAGGGAAGGTGGTTGAGCCTCGCAATGCGGGCTGGCCGCATCCACGATTAAAAGCATAGCGTGTAGGATGGGTTGAGCCCGTCCTGCTCGGTTAGGTCATCCGGATCGCGGCGCCTCTTGGATCGACGTCCCGGTTCGCGGCGACGTAGTCGATCTCGCCGCGCGAGATACCGATATCGTGGAGCGCCATGTCGCTCAGGTCGTCCAGCCTGGCCATTAGCCGTCGGCGTTCGTGCCTTTCGCGAAGGGTGGTGCGGCAAGTGGTGAGCAGGTTCAGCCCAAATCGAACCAGCCCAAAGCGAACCGAGCCAAGTCGAACTGGCGTGAGCGTCTGTCGCGACGTCGACATATCGAAGGTTGTAGCCATCTGAAATCTCCCCGGTATCTGCCTGGACAAGGCAAGGATGCCAGGACGCTCCGGGTTGCGCTTGACATCCGGCTTACATTTTCCTTACCGGCGGCATATTCTTTCGTTTCCCGACAGTGCCGGAACGTGTGAGGCGACCCGTGAGGTGACGAGGGAGCGGTAGCGTGCGCTATTTGTTCGAGGACTACGATCTCGACACCGACCGATGCGAGCTCCGCCGTGGGTCCCATATCGTCCCGACCGCACCGCAGGTTTTCGACCTGCTCGGCTACCTGATCCGCCAGAGGGAGCGTGTCGTCAGCAAGGACGATTTGGTCAACGCCATCTGGAACGGACGCATCGTGTCCGACGTCGCCCTGACGACCCGCCTCAACGCGGCCCGGAGCGCGATCGGCGATTCCGGCGAGGAGCAGCGCCTGATCAAGACGCTGCCGCGAAAGGGCTTTCGTTTCGTCGGCGTGGTCCGCGAGGAGGACAGGCCACCTGCCGTCACGGCTCACTCCGGTGATACGGATTCGCCAAAGGCCGCACTTGCGCTGCCAGACAAGCCTTCGATCGCCGTGTTGCCCTTCGAGAACATGAGCGGCGATCCCGAGCAGCAGTACTTTGCCGATGGCATGGTCGAAGAGATCACCACCGCGCTGTCGCGGTTCAAATGGCTGTTCGTCATCGCGCGTAATTCGAGTTTCACGTTCAAGGGCAGGGCAGTCGACATCAAGGAGGTCGGGCGCAGCCTCGGCGTGCGTTATGTTCTCGAGGGGTCTGTTCGCAAGTCGCCGGGCAAGGTTCGCATCACCGGGCAGTTGATCGATGCGGTGACGGGCGCACACATCTGGGCCGACAGGTTCGAGCGCGACCTGACGGACGTGTTCGCCCTTCAGGACGAGGTCGCCGTTGCCGTGGTCTCGGCCATCGAGCCGAAATTGCTTCAAACTGAAATCGCATTGGCGGCGCGGCGGCGGCCGGAGAACCTTACGGCCTATGATTTCTATCTGCGGGCTTTGCCGCATTATTCCGCCTCCACCCGCGAAGGGATCGCCGAGGCGATAAGGCTCACGCACAATGCCCTGGAGCAGGACCCCCGGTTCGCCTTGGCGGCCGCTTTGGCAGCGTCCTGCCACTCGCTCAATGTGACCATGGGCTACTCCGTCGATCCTCAATTCGATCGCAGGGAAGCCATTCGCCATTTTCGTCTGGCGCTGAACATCGACGACAGCGACCCCGCGACCCTGGCTTATGCTGCCGTCGTCTCGGCCTTCATGGTCGGCGATTGGGAAAGCGAGATCGAGATGGCGGATCGTGCGGTCGCACTCAACCCGAACTCATTTGTCGCATGGCATGCCAGAGGCTGGGTGTACCGGATTGCGGGGCATCCGGAAGAGGCGATCAGAAACTTCGAACATGCCTTTCGTTTGAGCCCGGTCGATCCGCAACTGCACCGGTCGCTGATCGGAATGGCGATGGCCCTCATCGAACTCGGCCGCCATGACGAGGCGATCATGGCAGCGAAGAAGGCTGTTCGTCAGAATCCCGCTCATGCGGCATCATACCGGTGCCTCGCAAGCGCCTTTGCCCATCTCGGCCACGACGCGCAGGCGCGCGAGGCGGCGGCCGGCGTGATCGAGCACGATCCGACCTTTACGATATCGACCTATATCGGCCGGGGTGGTCAGGCCAAGGCGAAGCGATTGATCGAGGGGCTTCGGAAGGCAGGGTTGCCCGAGTGACCCGCGATGAAGTGCTCTGGGATAATTTGCTCAGCTAGCGTGGGCATTACCCATCCGGTGCAGCTTAAGCATGGCATAGACCGCATTGTTGGCTGGCGTAGGAACGCCAAGCGAGCGCCCGAACTCCACTACCTTTCCGGCGAGCCAGTCGAGTTCGAGCCGGTTGCCGCGTTCGAGATCGTGCAGCATGGAAGCCTTGAAGGTCGGTGGCGAGGCTTCGGCGAATTTCATTCTGTCCTCGGCAAAATTCTCCGATATCGGAACGCCCTTGGCGCGGGCGACCGCCACGACCTCGCTCATCAAGGCGTAAAAGAACGCTCGTGTATCCGGGTCGGCCAGGATTGGCCCCAGCGGCTGGCGAGTCGTCGCGGTCGCGCCCGATAGCCCGACGAGAAATACAAATTTCTGCCAGCGCTCCCGGTCAATCGCGTCGGATACCGAGATGTCGATCCCGGCCACACGAGCGGCGTCGGCAAAGGCTTCGAGACACCCATCGGGCCTTCCGTCGGTCCTCCCGCAGACCATGCGCGCGAACTGACTCGTGTGGGTGACGACGCCAGGCGCAGACAGCACAGTAGCAATATAGGCACTCCCGGCGACCACATTGTCGGCGCCGAGAATTGGGGCGATCCTCTCCGCGCTATCGACGCCGTTTTGCAATGGAATCACCCGGGTGTGCGGGCCGACCAGGGGGAGAGACAGCCTGGCCGCCTTCTCGCTGTCCCAAAGCTTGACCGCGAACAGAACGATATCGACCGGGCCAACTGCGGCCGGGTCATCGGTCACATTGGGTTCAGGCAAATGAAGATTGCCAAGCACACTCTCGATCTTGAGACCATTTTTCCTGATTGCCGCTAGGTTGGAGCCGCGTGCGATGAAGGACACATTGTGCCCTGCCGCAGCCATGCGTGCTCCAAAATAACCGCCGAGGGCACCGGCCGCCATCACAGCGATACGCATGTCATCCTGCCTCCTTGTAGCGACACTCGGCCGATAGAGGATACCACACGACGGACCTGGGTTCGATCATTGCGAAACCCATCGCGGCGACGGGCGGGCGTCGTATCTCGTCATACTCGTTAGTTCGATCCGGTCGCGAGAATGAAGCCTGATGGGTTCGCAACGGCTCAACCCATCCTACGCGCCATGGTGGACCTAGTGAAGGCGCTCTCGGCACACACGGCCAAAGCGGCCCGGCTCGCCTGGTCGGCGCTTGTCCCGGAAGGTCCACTGATGCTGGAATAATTTCGCGGCTTCTCAGCGCCCATTTGTCGTCATAGGATCGGATCACCCGAGGGAACGGTCGTCAGTTTCAGCGTGTTCGTTTTGAACGCGGAAGTGGCGCCGTGGGATCGCTCGTCAAAGCCGGCCGCACCGGCGAATAAAAGCACAGGGGGGTTATCATGTCCGCGTTGTCACGCCGCGATTTCCTTGCACTTTCGACATCAGCCGCAGCCATCAGCCTCGCCGCGCCGGCGCGCGCCGCGATGGGACCGAATGACAAGTACGATCTGGTGATCCGCGGGGGCGAGGTCCTCGATCCCAGCCAGTCGCTGCGCGCCAAGCGCGATATCGGCATCCGCTGGGGCGTGATCGAAACCGTCCAGGAGACGATCCCCGCCGAGCGCGCCCTGAAGAGCATCGACGCGTCGGGCAAGCTGGTGATGCCCGGCCTCATCGATCTGCATTGCCACGTCTATCCCTACGGCTCGGCGATCGGCATTCCCGCCGACGAGCTGGTGCAATTCCAGGGCACGACGACCGTCGTGTCGGCCGGCGATGCCGGCGTCAACAATCTGGCGGCGCTGCGCCGCTTCATCGTGGCCCAGACACGGGCGCGGATGTACGCCTTCGTCCACATCGCCAACAACGGCCTTTCGGCGTTTCCCGTCGCCGAGCTCTACAATATCGACTCCGCGCAGACCGAGGCCTGCGCGATGGCGCTCGCCGAGAACCAGGACTTCCTCCTCGGGGTCAAGGTGCGGATGTCGGAGAACGTGATCTACAAGCACGGGCTCGAGCCGCTCAAGCGCGCCATCCAGGCCTGCGAGATGTGCGGCTGGCCGGCGAAGATGATGGTGCATATTGGCGGCGTCGAGTCCAAGGAGCTGATGTCGCAGATCCTCGATCTGCTCCGCCCGGGCGACGTGCTGACGCATGCCTATTCGGGCGCCCCGAACATGTCCAATGTCTTCACCAATATCGTCCAGGAGGGCAAGCTGCTGCCCGCAGCCCTGGCGGCCAAGCAGCGCGGCGTCCTGTTCGACGTCGGCCATGGCGGCGGCAGCTTCGATTTCACCGTGGCGGAAGTGGCGATCCCCGGTGGATGCACGCCGGACACCATTTCCTCCGACATCCACGTCTTCTCCGGCAATTCGCCCGGCATTCCGTTCCTGCCCAACGTGATGAGCAAGTTCATGGTGCTCGGCTTCACGCTGGAGCAGGTGGTGGCCATGGCCACGACAGCCCCGGCGAAAATCATCAGCCGCGCGCCGAAAATCGGCACGCTGCAGGTCGGTGCGCCCGGCGACGTCGCCATCATGGAGCTGGTGGAGGGGCCGGTCAGCTTCCTCGACACCCGCAACAACAAGCGAGACGGGAAGGTCCAGCTCAAGCCGGTCCAGACGGTCATCAACGGCGTGCCGTTCGGCCGGCCTTATCAGGCGCCGTTTGCGGTGAGGTAGCGAACCGGCTGACGCTCCCCGCTCGTCGAAGCAGCATGGACGAGCGCGGCGCAATGCGGCGGCAGGGTTACGGCCGCGGAGACGTGCGGTTGTTGCCGATCCTGTCGCGCGCGCTTTGAGTCATTCCTCCGGCAGGCCGGCCAGGCGCATCCCCTCATAGAAGCGGGCGCGCTTGGCAAGATAAACCGGATTGTCGACTTTGGGATTGGCGCGGTAGCGGCGGATCGTGAAGCCGGGGTCGAGGGCAAGGCCTGCTGCGGCAGCGGCGCTTGCCTCTTTCTGGTCTCCCAGCAGCGCCAGCGCAGCCGCGAAGTGAAAATGGGCGAGCGCGTGATTTCGGTTGAACTCGATGCTCCGGCGAAACCAATCCGCGGCCTCGCGGTCGGCGCAGAGGCTCAACTTGCCGAGCCCGACGAACATGTACCAGAGATAGGCGCGCGTATCGCGAGGCGACAGCCGCAACGCTTCATGGATGTGCGCCTCGACCTCTTCACCGCGCCCCAGCAGAAATTTCGCGAGCCCGATAAATCCATGGGCGTCGGCCAAATTCGGATCGAGCAGCAGCGCCTGTCGGCATTCGGCGATGCCCCCCAGAGCGCGCATGCTTTGCATGTGAACAGCGCCGAGCAGCATGTGAGCTCTCGGATGAGAGGGCGCGTGAAGAAGCACCTTGTTCAAGCCAGCCTCTGCGGCTTCAAACTGCACGGATGGGTCGTCCGTCAGGAAGGCTGATCCTATCGACACGTCGATCTGGGCCGCGGCGACCGCCGCTTCGATGTTGCCGGGATCAAGTGCGAGGGCGCGCATGAAGAAGTCGCGTGCCTGCGCCAGGAATACCGGAGTCACGCCCTTGTTGATGCAAGCCCGGCCCTGGAAATACAAATCCATCGCATCCGGATGCGGCGACCGTTCCGCGCGGCGGGCTTCTGCCTTGATGAGTTCGGCATTCAGGTTGTTGGCGAGCCTGGATACGATCTCATCCTGCATGTCCAGCAAGTCGGTGGCCGGCTTGTCGAAGCGCTCCGCCCAGACGTGACTTCCGGTCTCCGTCTGCGTCAACTGAACGTTGACCCGGCACCGATCTCTGCCTCGCTGGACCGATCCTTCCAGCACGTAGCGCACATTCAGCTCACGGCCGATTTGCCTGACGTTGACGGCCTTTCCCTTGAACGTGAATGCGGTGTTGCGTGCAATGACGAACGAGCCGGAAATCCGCGACAGATCCGTGGTCAGGCTTTCGGTCACGCCATCGACGAAGTAATCCTGGGCGGGATCGCCGCCGATGTTGGCGAACGGCAGCACGACGATGGACAGATGGGGCGGCGTCGACGAAGACGCCGGCTGCTCTTCGATACCGGATAGGCGGGGTGTATCGCCGTGGACGAGGCGGGCATCGATCGGCCCTTCATCAACCACCAGCATGTAGCCGCGGCGGGGCAGTGTCTTCAGCGCCGAGCGGCCAGCGTCTCCCAGGGCGCGCCTGATGTCGCCGATCGCCTGGACGAGGGAGTCCTCCGTCACCTCGCAGTCCGACCAGACCGCGTCCATGATCTCGTCCTTGCCGACCAGTTGCCCGGGCCGTGTCGCCAGCAGCCGCAGCACCGCCCAGGCGCGCGGACGCAAGGGGACGTTGCCGCCGCCACCGTCGCGCAAGGTCTCATTGGCCAGGTCCACGACCCGGTCGCCGACGGCAATGGAATGGTGCGACGACTTCAGCAAGGGCGGCTCGTGAAACTTCTTTCGGAAAATTTTGGCAAAGTTTCGGGACGCAGCTTCGATTGTACAGCATCATCTCACAGTACGGGATAGCAAAACGCTTCCGATCGAAGCCGCCAAACCAAGGTGCGCCTCCATGATCCGGCCCCTGATCCTTGCGACGCTCAGTCTGTCGATTGCCGGCCTTTCGCCCGTTGCCGGCGCGGACAAGAAATACGGTCCCGGCGTGACCGATACTGAAATCAGGATCGGGCAGACGGTTCCTTACAGCGGCCCGATCTCGTCGCTGAGCCGCTTCGGCCGGATTGAGGCGGCCTATCTCAAGATGATCAACGCGGCGGGCGGCATCAACGGGCGCAAGGTGACGCTCGTTTCGCTCGACGATGCCTTTTCGCCGACCAAGACGGTGCAGCAGACGCGAAAGCTGGTCGAGGACGACAATGTGCTCGCGATCGTTGGATCGATCGGCACGCCGACCAACCTTGCCGTGGCGAAATATCTCAACGGCAAGCAGGTCCCGCAGATCCTGCTGCTCGCCAGCACGCCCAAGCTCGACGATCCCGAGAACCTGCCATGGACGACCACGTTCATGGTGCCACAGCCGGTCGAGACCAGGATCTACGCCGAGTATTTGCTGAAGTCCAAGCCAGACGCGAAAGTCGCCGTGATCTATCAGAACGACGATCTCGGGAAGGGCAATTTGGCCGGGTTCAAGGCCGGCCTGGGATCGCGCGCTTCGAGCATGGTGGTCGCGGAGGCCGCGTACGACATCATGGAGCCGACGGTCGATTCACAGATCGTGGCGCTCAAGGCCTCCGGCGCCGATACCCTGTTTCACGCCTCCAACCCGCGCTTTGCGGCGCAGGCCATCCGCAAGGCGCATGAGCTCAACTGGAAGGTCCAGCATGTGCTGCTGTCCGGGGTGAGCAGCATTTCAGCCGTCCTGCGTCCGGCGGGACTTGCAGCCGCGAAAGGGGCGGTCAGCGCGTTCTGGCTGAAGACATCCGAAGATCCCATGTGGGATGACGATGCCGGGATGCGCGAGTATCGGGCCTTCATGAAGGAGTGGGCACCGGCTGAAGACATCGAGGAATCCATTTTCCCGTATGCGACCGCTCAGGTCATCGTCGAGGTCCTGAAGCAGTGCGGCGACGACCTGTCGCGGGACAATGTCATCAGGCAGGCCACCAACATCCGCGCGCTCCAACTGCCGACGTTCCTGCCCGGCATCGCGATCAACGTGACTCCATCGCGCCGGATCGGCTGGAGAACGGCGAGGATGGCGCGTTTCGACGGCACCAGATGGGTGCTGCTCGATGACGTCGTCGGCAACTGACCACGGATCAAGTCCCGAGATGGCGATGTTCGATGGGATCGGGCCATGACCGGCCGGCTCAATATCGCAATTGTCGGGGCGGGGATCGGCGGATTGTCTGCAGCGCTGGCGCTGAGCGCACGGGGCCTGAACGTCACCGTCTTCGAGGGAGCGGAGTCGCCGCGTGAGGCCGGGGCAGGGCTCTCCATTCCTCCAAATGCGCTGACATTGCTCCGACGGACCTCGCTTCGCGAGGCTATCGAGCGGATCACCACGAGGAGCCAGGGGCTGACGCTGCGAACCTCGCAGGGACTGCCGGTTTCGAGGCCGGGCGCGTCCACGGCGCTGAGCTATCAGATCCACCGGGTCGAGTTGCTCGACATGCTGCTCGGTGCGGTCAAAGGACCGGTGCGGTTCGGACATCGCTGTATCGCCGTCGGCGAGATGCAGAGCGGAGCGCGCTTGACCTTTGCCAATGGCGCCGTCTGCGATGCGGACGTGGTCATCGGTGCGGACGGAATCCATTCGGTGGTCCAGCGGCAGATCGGGCTGGCGGCGCAGCCGACCAGCGAAGGCGTGGTGGCGTATCGCGGCCTGGTGCTGGCGGAGAAATTCGCCCTCGGCCCGGAGCTGCGAGGCCTCAACATGTGGATGGGGGATGGTCGCAGCTTCATCTGCTTTCCGGTGTCGCAGGGGCGGTTGATCAACATCGTCGCGTTCGTCCCGAGCACGCGTGACATGGAGGAGACCTGGTTCGCACCGGGCGACGTCTGCGCGCTCGCGGGTGAATACGGGGGGTGGGATGCGCCGGTCCGGGACCTGGTCGCGGCGCTCGACCACACCTTTCGCTGGGGCATCTACGATCGGCCGCCATTGCCGTATTGGTCGCGCGGGCATGTCACGCTTCTCGGTGATGCCGCCCATCCGATGGTGCCGCATTTCGGCCAGGGCGCTGGACAGGCCATCGAGGACGGCTTCGCACTTGCCGTCCTGCTGGAGCACGCCGGACGCGGCGAGATTCCGGCGCGACTGAAAGCTTACCAGGACCTCAGGCTGGAGCGGACCAGCCGCGTGCAGGCAGCCTCACGCCTTGCCGGCCGGTTCTACCGGTCCGCCGGCGGTGATCCCGCGGAGCAGGCGCAGAGGATGCGCGGCTGGATGTCGGCGGCGGAGTGGATCTTTCCTTACGACGCGGAGAGGGCCGCCTTGGCCCTTCTGTCGTCCGGCGACAAGGCTCCGCCAGGTGCGGCAAGCGAGGTCGACATCCCGGCTAGGGACCAGCCTTGAGATTTCGGCCCGCGAGCGGTTCGAGGTCGTTCTCGGCCTGATCCTCCCAATCGTTCCACTCGACGTTGTTGATCTCGAGATAGCGGGAGACCGCCACGCCGATGGTCGGGAAGAAGTAATGTTCGCCAAGCTGCGCGAACAGGCCAAATCGTTTCAGCTTGTCCTTCACGGGGTCCTTGAGCTCGGCAAAGCAGAACTCGATGCCCTGCGCGTGCAGCGTCTGGTCCAGTTCGGCGACCACATCGCAGGCGGTGACGTCCACGCTCGTCACCGGCTCCGCCGCGACCACCAGCCAGCGCACCGGCGTCGGCGAGGTCGCGATGGCATCCATGACGCGCTCCCGGAAGAATTCCGCGTTGGCGAAGAACAGCGGTGCATCCCACCGGAACAGGACCAGCCCCGGGACCCGGCGGGCGGCCGGATATCGCGTCATGTCGTGATAGCCTTTGACGCCCTGGGCTCGGCCCAGAACGGCAGAGTGCGGCCGCCAGCCGTCCCACAGGAATTCGATGATCGCGAGTGCGATGGCGAGACCGATCCCCGGAATGACGCCGAGCACCGCCACGCCGACAAAGCAGACGATCGACAGCCAGAATTCCCAACGTTGGATGCGATAGATCCGCTTGAGGTCGGCAACCTCGAACAGGCCGATTGCCGCCGCGATGACGACGGCGGCCAATGCGGCGGTGGGCAGATCCTCCAGCAGATTTGGCGCGACCAGCAGAAGCAGGGCGATGGACAGCGCGCCGACGACGCTCGTGAGCTGGGTGTGGGCGCCGGCGGCTTCCGCAACGGGCGTCCGCGAGCTGCTGCTGCTGATCGGGAAACCCTGGAAAAAGCCCGTCGCCAGATTGGCCGCACCGAGCCCCACCATCTCCTGATTGGGGTCGACCCGCATCCCCAATCGCGCGGCGTAGGCGCGTGAAAGCACGCTGGTGTCGGCAAACGACACCATGGCGATGGCGCAGCCGCCGAGCAGCACCGGGACGATGTCGCTCGTGGAGATCCACGGGACAACGAAGCCCGGCAGCCCCTGAGGCAGCGGCCCCAGCACCTTGACGCCGTACCGCGTCCCGAGATCGAGCACCCCGACCACGACGGTCGCCGCGACGACGGCGATCAGGATGCCCGGCAGCCTGGTGTTCTTCAGCAGCAGGATCGCGGCCAGCGTCGCGAATCCGATCTCGAAGGCGACCCAGTTGATCTGCCCGTCGAGGATCGCGCTCGCGATCGCCCACAAGCTCCGCAACGGTCCTTCGCCCTCGATGGAAAAGCCGAGCAGTTTTGGCAATTGGCTGATCAGGACGGTCAACGCGATGCCGTTCATGTAGCCGTAGCGGATCGGCTTGGAGAGAAGCTCGGTGACGAAGCCCAGACGCGCGACGCCGGCCAGGATGCAAGCCAGCCCCGAGACGATGGCCATCATGCCGGCGAGCGTCACGGCGCGCATGGGGTCGCCGGCAGCCAGCGGCGTGATGACGCCGAGCAATATTCCCGCCAGCGCCGAGTCCGGGCCGAGCACGAGGATGCGGCTCGGGCCGAACAAGGCGTAAGCCAGCAGCGGCACGATGGTGGCGTACAGGCCATAGATGCCGGGCAATCCCGATGCGACGGAGTAGGCGATTCCGACCGGGACCAGCATCGTCGCCAGCACCACGCCGGCGAAAACATCGCGCGGAAGCCAGGCGGCTTCATAGCGACGAAGCGTATCCAGTCCCGGCAGCCATTGCTTCATCGGTCGTCACTCCCGCAAGCGGCGCCGTTTCCGGCAATCTGCAGTCAATCGTCCTGAGGCTGCGCAATGTTGCATTGCATGGTTCAGCTCCGCGCGCTGCGCCTGGGGCCAAGCAGCTCAAGTCACAGGCTCCGCCATGATCGTTGAAGAGCTTTGATCAAGATCAATACGCCTGATGCCGCCAAGCCAAGGCGCCGGTCGAGCGTACCCCGGCGGGCGGCCGCTGGACGCAGGGCGGGAGAATGGCAATATGGGCGCCCTGGTCGTCTGGAGCGGGTGAGATGTCCGACACACAATTCGATCGGAATGCCTGGCTCGCACGCATCGGCTATGCCGGGCCGCTCACGCCAACGCTCGATACGCTGAACCAACTGATCTTCGCGCATGCGCATGCGATCGCCTACGAGACGCTCGACATCATGCTCGGGCGGCCGCCCAGGCTCGACGTGCCGACGCTTCAGCGGAAGATGATCGAGAGCAGGCGCGGCGGATACTGCTTCGAACAGAACATGCTGTTCCGGGCCGGACTTCGCTCGCTCGGTTACAGCATCACAAGCCTGCAGGGGCGGGTCGTGCGCGGGCTGGAGATCGACGCACCGCGCCCGGCGATCCACATGTTGCTGAAGGTGGATTTGCCGGAAGGCGCTTGTCTTGCGGATGTCGGCTTCGGCAATCTGGCGCCGACCTCCGCGCTCAGGCTCGTGCCCGAGGTCGAGCAGGAGACGCCGCATGAGGTCATGCGCTTCATCGATGTCGGCGGCGAGCTGACGCTCCAGGCACGGCTCAAGCATGGCTGGCAGCACATCTACCGGGTGATCCCATATCCCCGCTACGACGGCGAATACGAGATCACCAATTGGTACACCGCGACCCATCCGGATACGCCCTATCAGGGCAACATCATCGTGGCGAAGCCGGGACCGAACAGAAGCCGGATCACCATGTACAATGCGCGTGTCACCGTCCGCGACGCGGACGGGCACGCGGAGAAACGCCGGCTGGCGACGGAGAACGAATTCAGGGACGTGCTGCGCGGCGAATTCGGGCTCAACCTGTCCGATCAGGAGATCGACGCGTGCGTCGCCGTGATGAAGGCGAAGGGAACCGGCGACGCGCCGCATCCCTTCTTCGCCTAGGCTGTCTTCGGGAAACAGCCCGCGTTGGGCCGCCAAGGCTCCAGGGGGTGGGCAGCGAGCCCGTCAACAGCGGGCAGAAGCCCCGCGCGGGCGTAAACATCGGGCCAATCGGGAGGAATCTGCGCTTGGCGGGGCAGTCCGTACCCCGCCGGGCTTCCCCTGGCGGCTCGCATGGCCTATGACGCTGCAACGCAAAAATCCCCCAAAATGACCCCATGATCCGCCTCGACAACGTCAGCAAGCAAGCCGGCCACCAGATCCTGTTCATCGAAGCCTCCGCCGCCCTCAACAAGGGCGAGAAGATCGGCCTGGTCGGGCCGAACGGCGCCGGCAAAACCACCCTGTTCCGGATGATCGCCGGCGAGGAGCTGCCCGACGAGGGGCAGGTCTCGACCGACCGCGGCATCACCATCGGCTATTTCAACCAGGACGTCGGCGAGATGTCTGGCCGCAGCGCCGTCGCCGAGGTGATGAACGGCGCCGGTCCCGTCAGCGAGGTCGCGGCCGAGCTGCGCGCGCTCGAGGCCGATATGGCCGACCCCGACAAGGCCGATCAGATGGACGAGATCATCGCCCGCTACGGCGAGGTGCAGCACCGGTTCGAGGAGCTGGACGGCTACGCGCTCGACGGCCGCGCGCGCGAGGCGCTGTCCGGCCTCGGCTTCAGCCAGGAGATGATGGACGGCGACGTCGGCAAGCTCTCCGGCGGCTGGAAGATGCGCGTGGCGCTGGCCCGCATCCTCCTGATGCGTCCCGATGTCATGCTGCTCGACGAGCCGAGCAACCATCTCGACCTCGAAAGCCTGATCTGGCTGGAGAAGTTCCTGCACGATTACGAAGGCACGCTGCTGATGACCTCGCATGACCGCGAGTTCATCAACCGCGTGATCTCCAAGGTGATCGAGATCGACTCGGGCTCGCTCACCACCTACACCGGCGACTACGAGTTCTACGAGCAGCAGCGCGCGCAGAACGAGAAGCAGCAGCAGGCGCAGTTCGAGCGCCAGCAGGCCATGCTCGCCAAGGAGATCAAGTTCATCGAGCGCTTCAAGGCGCGCGCCTCGCATGCCGCGCAGGTGCAGAGCCGGGTCAAGAAGCTCGACAAGATCGAGCGCGTCGAGCCGCCGCGCCGCCGCCAGAGCGTCGCATTCGACTTCCTGCCGGCACCGCGCTCGGGCGAGGACGTCGTGGCGCTCAAGGGTGTCCACAAGGGCTATGGCAGCAAGCGCATCTATGACGGCCTCGACTTCATGATCCGCCGCCGGGAGCGCTGGTGCGTGATGGGCGTCAACGGCGCCGGCAAGTCGACGCTGTTGAAGCTCATTGCCGGTGCGAGCGAGCCGGACCAGGGCACGGTGGCCCTGGGGGGCAGCGTCAAGATGGGCTATTTCGCCCAGCATGCGATGGATTTGCTCGACGGCGAGCGCACCGTGTTCCAGTCGCTGGAGGACCAGTTTCCGACGGCGGGGCAGGGCTCCTTGCGCGCGCTCGCCGGCTGCTTCGGCTTCTCCGGTGACGACGTCGAGAAGCGCTGCCGCGTGCTGTCAGGCGGCGAGAAGGCACGGCTCGTGATGGCGAAGATGCTGTTCGATCCGCCGAACTTTCTGGTGCTGGACGAGCCGACCAACCATCTCGACCTCGCCACCAAGGAGATGCTGATCACGGCGCTGTCGGATTTCGAGGGCACCATGCTGTTCGTCTCGCATGACCGCCACTTCCTGGCGACGCTGTCGAACCGCGTGCTCGAGCTGACCCCGGACGGCATCCACCAGTACGGCGGCGGCTACACGGAGTATGTCGCGCGGACCGGGCAGGAGGCGCCGGGGTTGCGGAGCTAAGGCTTCGCCTTGCCCGCAATTGCGGCGATTACCTCGATCTCGTTAGTCCAGATCCCGCCGGAATATCCTTGCGGAAGGCTGCCAAACAATTCCGGCGTGTCGATGCCGGTCGAGAATTCGCCGCCGCTGTAGGGTCCGAGCACGAAGACCACGCTATTGGCGTCGTTCATTCGGGCGAGGAAGCGATCAGGCCAGCCCCATAGCCAGGGCGCGACGTTGACCGGCACCAGCACCATCGCGTTTTGGCAGGCCGGTGGGACGAGGCCGGTCCAGCCGTAGCCGATATAGCCGAGCAGGCAGCTCCGGATCGCCGAGCGCGAAATCGTGCGACCGTCGGGCGTAAGGCGGCGGATCATCCCGACCGGCTCATCGCCGCCGTAGACCATGATCCTCCGCCGTCGCTCTGGAGGCAATGCATTCAGGACGGCGGCGAGCTTCTCGCCCTCGCTGGCATCGCGGCTTTTGACGTTGATGAGGAGTTGCTTGTCGGGGAGGGCGGCAAACACCTCGGCAAGCGTTGGCATCATCCCAATGCCCTTGCCGCGGAACGGGAAGGTCCTGCCGCCATCGGCGGTGTAGCCGTAGCCGATGTCGAGCGTTTTCAGCTTCGCCATGCTCTGCTCGCGCGTGATGCCATGGCCGTCGGTGCGACAGTCCACCGTCCAGTCGTGAAAGACGGCGAACTCCCCGTCGGTGGTCGGATGCACGTCGAGCTCCACCGCATCGGCGCCAACCTCGAAGCTGGCGCGCATCGAGCGCAGGGTGTTCTCGAGATAGTCGTGGGATGGCGCCAGCATCCGTGCGGCGGTGCAGGTATCGTTCTTCAGATCGCGCTCATCGAAGCGCTGCGCCATGCCGCGATGGGCGAGCAGCAACGGCCTGCCGTCACGATGCGGCGCCAGAAGGCTGGTGTTGTTGAGGTAGGTGCCTGCTGCAACGGCAAGCAGGGCTGCCGCCGTGTATTTCAGTTTCCGGCCCACGGATGATTCCCATTTCCGGAATCACCCTCGGTGGCATTTGAGGTTGATTTGCGGCGAGCGTCATGGAGGAGCGCCGATCGGCGCCCCTCCATTGGGACCTTCGGTCCCTACCGCAAAATCTCGCGCAGCACCTCACCGTCGACCTGGTGCGGCCTGACGCCGAGGATCTGCATGATGGTCGGGGCGACGTCGAGATTGCGCATGCGGCGGATGGTCGTGTTGTTGCGGATCTGCGGGCCGGCGGCGATGAAGGTCGCGCTCATCACCGGCAGTTTCGGATCGTGACCGTGGGCGCCGTAGAAGTTCGGCATCGACAGCGTGGTGGTCGCGGCGTTGAACGGGGCGTCGCTGAGGCGTGCGACGCCGGGGTTCTGGATGCCGTCGAAATTGTAGCCCGGGGCCATCAGCGCGAACACATCGCCGAAATCCTGGCCGATGGTCTTGCTGGTGCATTGCCCGATCCCGGCCTCGCATTGGAGCGGGCGGGTCTCGACCACGGTGAAGAGCCTGCTACCCTCGAGCGAGCCGTTGAATTTCGGATTGGGATCGACCGCGTTCTTCACCGCATCGGTAATCTGCGTCACCAGCGCCGTGTAGGTGGCGGGATCGACGGTGCCGCCCTGTTCGCGCTGCTGCAAATTGACGTAGATGTTGACCGCCGGACCCGAGGTGCGGATCGCCACCTTGCTGGTGTCGATGCCGGCATTCTTCAGGATGTTGGTCATGCTGACCGAGGTGTGGAACGGCGCGAAGCCGTGGTCTGACACGACGATGATATTGCTGTCCGGCCCGGCCGCGTCCGCAATCCGCTTCACCGCCTTGTCGGCGGTCTGGTAGGCGAAGCGGATGTAGGATTTGTAGCGGGCGACCTTGGCGGCGTCCTGGCCCGCGCCGATCGAGTTCGGATCCCTGGGATTGGTGCCCTGGCGGGGATCGGTGAGCAGGAACTGATGCTCGGAGCCGTCCGGCTGCTCGATGTAGATCATGACGAGGTCGGCATCGGGATTGTTCTTGATGGCGCGCTCGCCGATGTCGGCCTGGTAGCGCACGAAGGTCTTGACCATGTCCTCGAACATCGCCTCGATCTCGATGTCGGGGAAGCCCGTGAAGCCCGGGCTGAGCCGCTCCGGAATGCGGAAATCGGCCTGCGGGCGCCAGAACCCGACGCTGTTGTTGATGTCGTCGACGTCGGCCAGCACCGGCGTGTTGCGCGGGATGTAGTTGGCGCCGTAGCGGGCAAAGTGCACCACCGACAGATCAGGCGCGAGCTGCGAGACGAAATAGGCGGCGCCGACCTTGGCGCCGCTGCCCTCGAAGAAGAACGGGGCATTCTCGCCGCCGATCTTCGCATAGGCAGGGCCAGTCGACGGCGGCGCGAACGGGCCGGCCGTGATGCCGCGCGTGGCGTCGAAGAAGACGAGGGTGTCGTAATTGACCTTGTTGTCGTTGGTGGTGTCGATCGCCGCCACGCGGATCGCGTATTTGACGTCCTGCGTCGCCGCGTTGGTGCAGGTCGCGGTCGGCACCGACGCGCATGAGAACGTCTCGATCGGCGTCGGCGTTGCCATCACCGGGCTGAACGAGAAGCGGCCCGCGGCCTGCAGCGCCGCGCCTACCGCCGGATCGGGGATGAAATTGGACTGCGTGAACTGGAAGCCCTGCGCGCCGAGCCCACCGAACGCGCCGAACGGCACGGTGTAGTCGGTGACGCGGATCGGCTGCGCCGGCTGCACCACGGTGCCGTTGATCGAGATGTCGGCGCCGTCGCCGCCCGGCCACGTCGCGGTGACCACTTTCTTGCCCTGCTGGCGCAGTTGCACCCAGAGGGGCAATGCCGAGGGCCGCGGCGAGGGTCCAAGCGGGCTCTCGCGATAGCCGCCGATCGGCGCCGCGAAGCCGCTGAGGCTCGATGTGATCGGGCCGACGATCGCCTGGAAGGTGTTGGAGGGGATGTCGTTGTGAACCGAGGTCGAGCCGGTCGCGATCTCGATATGCGAGACCGCGGTGAGCGACGGCGAGGCCGTGATGTTCTGCAAGGCCACGGCGCCATGGCGGCTCAGCCGCGCCAGTCCGCCATCGCGCGGCAGCACGCCTTCCTCGATGAATTGCTGGATGAAATCGGGCTTTGCGCCGTCGAGCGAGATGAGGACCACAGGCGATTTGCGGCCGTGGTGATGGCCTCGATCATGGTCGCGATCGCGGAAATTATCGGAGCCGCGGTCGCGGCCGTTGTCATCCTGATCTGCGTGTGCCGGCGCCGCAACGCCGGTCAGCGTTGCCGCGAGCGACAGGGAAGAGATCAGGCAGAAGAGCTTTTTCACGTGAATGCCCCATGTTCTTGTTGCGCAATCTGTGCACGCTTAACCGGCGATGACACGGAGATTATCGAGCGTGGCTGACGACGCGCGTGTGACGCTTGAACGACGCATGTGCGCAGCTGTGGAATGCTGTCGCCGGAGTCCGAGTGACGAGCAGTCGCGCTCGCGCTGGGAACTCGCACCAGTGCATGCACGCGCTCATGCGTCTTGAACGGTGCGAACTCGTTCGCTACGCTTGAGAAAAATCGGGAGAAAATGCGTGAAGCAGCTCAGGATCGGCGACATCACCATCGATGCGGTGATCGAGCGGGAGGGGCCATGGCGGCGGCCGCAAGATTTTTTTCCGGCTTATGACGACGGCGTCTTCAAGCGCCATTTGCCGACGATGGAGCCGGAGGTGTTCGATGCCGCGCGCGGCATGATGGTGATCACCTACCAGACCTTCGTGGTGCGCACGCCGCGCTACACCATCCTTGTCGACACCTGCACCGGCGAGGACAAGGGCCACCCGCCGCCATTCGATTTCCCCGGCAAGGCGCGCTGGCGCAACGAATTGTTCGCGCTCGGCATCGGCTTAGAGCAGATCGACTACGTGTTCTGCACCCATCTGCACATCGACCACACCGGCTGGAACACGACCTTGCGCGACGGGCGCTGGGTGCCGACGTTCCCGAACGCGAAATATGTCTTCCACAAGGGCGAGTACGCGGCCTGGGAGGCCGAGCATGCCAAGGGCAACAACCCGCCCGGCACCGTGTTTCGCGACAATTGCCTGCCGATCGTCGAGGCCGGGCAGGCGCTGCTGGTCGACGACGATTACGCGCTCGACGACACCGTGACGCTGACGCCGACGCCGGGCCATTCGCCCTGCCATTGCTGCGTGAACATCGTCTCGAAGGGGCAGCGCGCGGTCGTCGCGGGCGACCTCATGCATCACCAGATCCAGTGCCGCGAACCGGACTGGTCGGCAAAGCCGGACTGGGATCCGAAGCAGTCGGCGACCTCACGGCGAAAGTTCTTCGCGTCGGTTGCGGACACCGACACGCTGATCCTGCCGGTTCATTTTCCGGCGCCGACGGTAGGCGTGATCAAGCCGCTTGGTGCGGCGTTCGATTATCGGTTCAGGCGGGAGTGAGGGCTTGTCCCGGACGCGGTGCGGCGCGCAGTGCCGCTCCGCTGAGCCGGGACCCATCTATCGGACTGTGCACGTGGAAGCGTGGGCCCCGGCTCTGCAGCGCATCGCTGAAGAGCGCTGCGCTGCGTCCGGGGCACGAGAGTGCTCGGAGTTGCCGCGCGATTACGCGCTGACTTCGCACTTCTTCATAAAGCTGTTCTTGGCGGCACCGGCGAGCGGCTTGCCGTCCGCGCTCACGGCCTTGGGCGCGCAGGCGTCGGCCTTGCACTTTTTCATGAACGAGGTCTTGGCGGCGCCGGCCAGCGGCTTGCCGTCCTTGCCGACCGCCTTGCTCTCGCAGGTGTCCTCCGCGAAGGCCGAGCCCGCTGCAAAGGTGGCAACGATCGCAGCCAGGAAAATCCGCTTCATCATGGGTGTCTCCTAAACCAGAAATGGCGAACGGATTGGAACCGCAAATCGTGGCGCAATCAAGCAGGATCGCAGCGTGGCGGGCCGGGCCTGCGCAAATTTTCCCGCATGCGCTGAATGCGTCTTACCTTGACGCGCACGCAGCCTACGGGCTGCTTCAGGATTCGCCTGCCGCTTGCTGCACTGCGCGCAGACCGTGCGATGCGAACCTGCTAGGCTCATCTGACTGCAGCAGGAACGGAGCGTTGCCATGGACGCCGTGACGAGCCCTGAGGCCGCCGACCAGCATTCCCATCTGGTTCAACCCCAGGCCATGGAATGGCAGAAGACGCGCTTTCCCGGCTGCGAGGCCAAGACGCTGCTGTTCGATCGCAGCACCGGCCTGATGACGGCCCTGATGCGCTTCGCACCGGGATCGGTGCTGCCCGACCATGAGCATGTCGGCATCGAGCAGAGCTACGTGATTGAAGGCGCGCTCGTCGACAAGGAGGGGCCCGCCCGGGGTATCGCCTGCAAGGCCGGCGAATTCATCTGGCGCGAGGCGGGGAGCCGGCACGCGGCCTGGTGCCCGGACGGCGCGCTGATCCTTGCGATCTTCCAGGTGCCGAACAAGTTCTTCGAGGCCGACGGCCGCGTGGTCGATGCCTCCGGTCAGGATTGGGACGAGGCCTGGGGCCACACGGCGGCGCAGCGGGCGCGCGGGCAGTAGCTGCTCGCGTAGCCCGGATGGAGCGAAGCGCAATCCGGGGCCTGACCCACCGGATCGCCCGGCCGCCCGTGTGGCAAGAATCCCGGATTGCGCTGCGCTCCATCCGGGCTACTGGCTACGGACTTGGCGGCAAGCCTACACCCCTCGCATGAGCAGTGCCTTGAAGTCGGCCCGCGCGCGCTGCGCCTCGGCGCGCGCGACGTCCGAGGCGTCGCCCATGCCGAAATAGCCGTGGATCAGGCCGGGGCCTTCATGGTGCTTGACCCGCACGCCGGCCGCCTCCAGCGCCCGCGCATAGGCGGCGCCCTCGTCGCGGAGGGGATCGAACCAGGCGGTGGTGACGATCGCGGGTGCAAGGCCTTCGAGCGACGGCGCGCGTAGCGGTGAGGCACGCCAGTCGCCGGCGTGAGCGGGGTCGGCGAGATAATGCCCGCAGAACCACTCCATCGTGGCGCGGGTCAGGAAGTAGCCGTCGGCATTCTCGGCGCGTGAAGGAAAGCGCGCGTTCTCGCCCGCATCGACGTAGCCGCCGACGATATCGGTGACGGGATAGACCAGGAGCTGCGCGGCGAGCTTGATGCCGGCATCGCGGCAGGCGAGGGCCGTCGTTGCCGCGAGATTGCCGCCGGCGCTGTCGCCGGCAACGCCGAGGCGTTTTGCGTCGCCGCCAAATTCCGCGACGCGGCCAAAGATGTCGCGCACCGCCGCAAAGGCATCCTCGAAGGCGCCGGGAAAGCGCGTCTCCGGCGGACGGCGGTAGTCGACGGAGACGACGACCGCGCCGGTCTCGATCGCGAGATTGCGCGCCTGCCTGTCATGGGTCTCGAGATCGCCCGCGACCCAGCCGCCGCCGTGGAAGAACACCACGGTGGGCGCGGGCGTCGTGCCGACCCGATAGACGCGCGCATCGAGTGGGCCCGCGCCGCCTTTCACCTTGATATCCTGCACACTCTCGACCGGCGGCGGCGGGATGGCGGCGCGCGAGGCAGCCAGTGCGCGCAAGGAATCGCGGGCGCTCTGTGGCGTCATCGTGGTGGTATCCCGCATCGGCATCAGTGGAATGATCTGGGCGATGACGGGATCGAGCGGCGCGGCCATGGGCAGTCCTCCAGGGATCTTGGTCTTGCTTGCGGGTTAGCATAGATTTTGCGCGCCGCACCGGCAACCGTGGTGCGATGCTACGAAATGAACGGGCAGGGAGACCAAACACGTGGAATTCGAAACGCTGATCCAGTCGCGCCGCAGCGTGCGCGGCTTCAAGCAGAAGCCGGTGCCGCGCACGGTGATCGAGGCGATCATCGAAAGCGCCAAGCGCGCGCCGTCGTCGATGAACACCCAGCCCTGGCATGTCCACGTGCTCACCGGTCATCCGCTTGAAGAGGTGCGCCGCCGCAACATGGAGGAGATGATCGGCGGCGCCAAGGTCAAGCGCGACATCATCAGCCACGGCGAGTACCAGGGCGTGCATCGCACGCGACAGGTCGACATCGCCAAGAAGCTGTTCGGCGCGATGGGGATCGCGCGCGACGACAAGCCGATGCGGCAGGACTGGGTGCTGCGCGGCTTCCGCCAGTTCGACGCGCCGGTCTCGCTGGTCTTGACCTATGATCGCGTGCTCGATCCGGGCGCGGTCTGTCATTTCGATCTCGGCGCGCTCTGCTACGGCATCGTGCTTGCGGCGTGGGACCGCGGCCTCGGCTCCGTCATCAACGGCCAGGGCATCATGCGCTCGGACATCGTGCGCGAGGTCGCGAAGATTCCGGAGGACGAGGTGATCATGACCTGCGTCGCGATGGGCTATCCCGACGACGACTTCGCCGCGAACGCGGTGCGCTCGGATCGCGAGCATAACAACGAGTTCGTGCGCTATGTCGGCTTTGCCGATTAACGCGTGTGAGTCGATCGGCGCTGCGCGGAGGAGAAAATTCTATTCCCGAAATTTTTGGTGCGGACCGGCTGGCGGCCTCTTGCAATCTCCAACGTGCGGGAGGAACAATATGCGGACTGAAAGGTTTGTTGCTGGCGCGAGGGAATTGATATGCGGCGGCTGGCTAGCCTGGTGCGACGGTTGTTCGGCCCGCGAGCGCGGCGCCCGATCGACGATGATCCCAATCTTCCTTTCACACCCGATGAGTTCGGCCGGCTGATCCGAAGCGGCAGACCCGAGGACATGAAGCTGCTGGCCGAAGGTCTGGCATGCCGCTCGATCCCGCGCCGCGCCAGTTACCGCGCGACGCATTAGACCGCCGCGTTCCTGACGAGGGCGCGACCACATCGTCGACCCGCCGGCGAAGACAGGGCCTTCGCAGTCATCATCTGCCGTGACTTGTGCGACTGCGATCCCAGTGGAACTCTCTGGAAGCACAGACGCGGGATTCTGGGCGAGGCGCCTCGGGTATCACCACACCGTCGTTCGCATTTGAAACGCTATCGAAATTTGGCAGGACGCAAACCGTCAGCTTGTCCTTTGCAACAGACCCTCGCCAATTGGCCGGAACAGGCTAGGGTGATTCTTTCGGTCCGGGCGCTACCGAAAGGGGGATATTGAGATCGGCAGATTTGCCGGACGCGTCATTTCGCGACGCGGCTTTTCATTTGTCATGAGCAACATTGAAGATGCGCCGGGGTTGGCGCCAAAGATATTTCGTTTCTCCGATGTCGACGAGTTTCGCAGTTCGATACGCGGGTTGAACGTCGAGTTTACGCCGTTCGTGCGACGCATCGCGGCCGAGCAGGTGATCCTGCGCCTGCCCGGCTGCGACGTGAATGTCACGCGCGCGTTTCCGCGCGTGGTGGACGCGCAACTGGTTGCCGATTGCACGGCCGTTGGCTTTGCGATGGACGATCTCGAGGTTCCCATCCGCTTCAACGGTGCCCAGCGCGACCGCGCGGTCATCGTCATCGGCAGCAACGGCGCGGCCTACAATACCATCGAGGAGGTGCAGCGGCAGATCGCCTCGATCGTCTTTCACCCCGAGGTGAAGGACCGCGGCTGGCCCGAGACGCAGTCCAGCTTCAAGATCTTCGAGACCAGCATGCCGGCACTGCTTCGGCTGCGGAAAGTGGTTCGGGAGGTGGTGGCGGCCGCGGCCGGGCCAATCGAGGCAGCCGAGGTGCCGTTGAAGGGCGCCGCGATGAAGGAGTCGCTGTTCGGCGCGGTCGACGACGTCTTTGCCAATCTGGTGGCCGCGCGATGGACCAGGCGGCCGAACGACGGGCGTCAGTTCAGGGTGTTCCAGGACATCCGCGCGCTGCTGTCCGAGGATCTCTCGCAGCCGATCTACAGCGAGGAGATCGCACGCAAGCTCGGCCTGTCCGTGCGCACCCTGCACGACGTCGTGCGACGCTATCGCGGCATGAGCCTGCACCGCTATTTGCGGCTGCGCCGGCTCTGGCTGGTGCGCCAGCGCCTGCTCGCCGGCGCCGACAGCGTCAAGGCGGTCGCGCTCGCCTTCGGCTTCTGGCATCTCAGTGACTTCTCCAGAAGCTACCGGGACCAGTTCGGCGAGGCGCCGTCGCAAACGCTCGACCGCGGCCGCGGGCGCTAGCGCGATAAATCGACGGGATTCGCCGCCGGCTTTCGTGCTAGCTTGTCGCCATGAGCAATCGCATCCTCGTCCTCTACGGTTCCTACCGTTCCGACCGCATGGGCATCCGCCTTGCGAATTTCGTCATCAATCGCCTGCGCAGCCGCGGCGAGGAGGTCGAGTTCATCGACGCCAAGGCGATCGGCCTGCCGATGCTCGACCGCATGTACAAGGAACACCCCAAGGGTGCCGCGCCCGAGGCGCTCGAGAAGCTGGCGGAGCAGATCCGCGGCGCCGACGGCTTCGTCTTCGTCACCGGCGAGTACAATTGGGGCATTCAGCCGGGATTGAAGAACCTGACCGACCATTTCCTCGAAGAATGGTTCTGGCGTCCGGCCGCGATCGTGAGCTATTCCGCCGGCCGCTTCTCGGGCGCCCGCGCGGCGACCGCCTGGCACGGCACGCTGTCGGAGATGGGCATGGTGGTGGTGTCGAGCACCATCGGCGTCGGCCCGATCGCGCAGACCTTGTCGGCGGAGGGCGAGCCGATCGGCGAGGGCGGCAAGGCGCTGGAGCGCTCGTTCCCGCGCTTTGCCGATGATCTCTTGTGGTGGATCGAGGCGGCGAAGGCGCAGCGGGCGCGGAAGGCGCCGCCGTATTGAGATCCGTTACCGCGAGGACAGTCCCGTAGCCCGGATGTAGCGTAGCGCAATCCGGGGCGGCGCATGCGCGGTGAGACTTTCCCGGATTTTGCTTCGCTTCATCCGGACTACGAAACCCGCTGGGCTGGGTCTTACGCTGCCCTGACCTCGCCGAGGAAGCGGTCGAACTGTCCGGCAAGATCGCGCGACTGGGTCGAGAGCTGCTCGGCAGCGCCCAGCACTTCCCTCGCGGCAGCTCCGGTGTCGTCGGCGGCGCGCTGCACGCCGGTGATGTTGCTGTTGACCTCCTGGGTGCCGCGGGCGGCCTCCTGGACGCTGCGGGAGATCTCCCGCGTCGCCGAACCCTGCTCCTCGATGGCGGCGGCAATCGCGGTGCCGATCTGGTCGATCTCGGCGATGACGTCGGCGACGTTGCGGATCGCGGCCACGGTCTCGTCGCTCGCCGACTGGATCGCGGTGATCTGCTCGGAGATCTCGGTCGTCGCCTTGGCGGTCTGGCCGGCCAGCGACTTCACCTCGGAGGCGACGACGGCAAAGCCGCGGCCGGCATCGCCCGCGCGGGCGGCCTCGATGGTCGCGTTCAGCGCCAAGAGGTTGGTCTGCTCCGCGATGCTCTGGATCAGCGTGACGACGTCGCCGATCTTCTGCGCGCCATCGGCGAGGGCACGCGCGGTGTCGCCGGTGCGGCGGGCATTGTCGACGGCGCGGGCGGCGATCTCGGTGCTCTGCGCGACCTGACGGCCGATCTCGGCGATCGACGAGGTCAGCTCCTCGGTGGCGCTGGCGACCGTCTGCACGTTGGTCGAGGTCTGCTCCGAGGCGGCGGCGACGACCGCGGCCTGGCTGTTGGTCTGGGCCGCCGTCGAGGTCATCGACTGCGCCGTGCTTTCCATGGTGGAGGAGGCCTGGGACAGGCCGCCGACCAGCTCGGTGACCTTGGCCTCGAAGGCGCGGGTGAGCTCGTCGAGCGCCTGCGCGCGGCGCATCTTGCCGTCGTTCTCGGCCTGCTTCTCCGCCGCAAGGCGGTCCGCCCGGATCATGTTGTCCTTGAAGACCTGGACGGCCGCGGCCATCGCGCCGATTTCGTCGGAGCGCTCGGCACCGGGAATTTCGTCGGCGAGGTCGCCGTCGGCCAGCCGCGACATCCGGTTCGTCAGGCCGACGATCGGGGCGCAGACACGGCGGCGGACCATGACGATGAGCCCCGCGCTGGCGATCAGCACGGCGAGGAGGCCGACAAGCGCGATCGTGAAGCTGGTGCGTGCGGCGGAGGATGCGCCGGCGAGGATCTGCTCGGCATTGTCGTAGAAGGCGTCGCGGACCTCGATGATGGTGCTGAGACCACGCTGCGTCGAGGCGTAGTAGGTGTCCATGTCGTGTTCGTACTTGCCGGTGACCGCACCGTCCTTGACGAGCTTGAGCTCGCGGCCGAACTCCTCGACATAGATCGCGTTGAACTTCTCCAGCGCGGCGGCGACGTTTGCCGGAGTTGCCGGATTGCCGCGCAATTCCTGCAGCGACATCACGATCTGGTCGTTGCGGCCCTGCGAGCGGCTGATGTCGGCCTTCTCGGCATCGGTCGCCGGCTTCTTGCCGCCGACGAGGTTCTTGTGGAGGCTGGAGTTGAAGCCGCCGACGTCGCGCAGCGTCATGGCGATGTTGGCGTAACTGGCCTGCCGGTAGGCATCGCCATTGAGGATCGCCATGCGGCGGACCTGCTCGTTGAGCAGGGCGGTCACGCCGCCGTTGAGCACGGCATTGTCGGAAACGATCTTCTTGGCGGCGTCCTTGCGCGCCTCGGCCGGCCCGGCCAGCGCCTTGTCGATCGCCTCGCGCAGCGCCGTGAACTTCGAATTGACGCCGTCGATGTTGCTGCCGATGGTGGTGCCGTCGTCGAACGGGCCGGGCAGCTCCTTGCGCAGCGCATTCATCTTGTCACGGGCACCGTCGGTCTGCCCGCGCAGCTTGTTCTGCTCGGCAATCAGTGTGGGGTCGATGGTTGCGGGCCCGTAGAGGATGTTGGTGGAGAAGCCGCGTTCGGGATTGAGATAGCGCGGGATGTCGCTGACGGCGCGGACGATGGCGAGCCGGCCTTGCGCCTCGGTGATCCGCTCCATGGTCTGGTACTTCGTCACGGCGACGTAGACGGCGAGGCCGCCGCCCACGGTCGAGAGCGAGACGATGGCGGTGGTCAGGAGCGTTCCGATTTTCATGATCTGTCCGGCAATTGGCGCGGGAGAAAATTATTCTGCGCGAACGATAGGCAGCCGGTATTAATCGGGGGTTTACGCTGCCGCCCGGCATGCCCCGCCTGCATGCGTCCATTCGTCTAGGCGTAGGTCGCGCTTACGGTTCCGAACGGACCGAAATCGGCGGTGTAGGGTTCGCCCGCCTTTGGCCGCAGCATGCCGGTCAGGGTGCCCGTGCTGATGGTTTGTCCGGCCTTGAGACCGATGCCGGTCCGCGACAGCTCGTTGGCGAGCCAGGTCAGCGGCACCAGCGGGTGATCGATAGCCTCGGCGGCGCTGCCGCGGCGCCTTTCCACGCCGTTGCAGTTCAACACGACCGCCTGATTCGCGATGTCGCGGCTGCGCCAGTCGGCGATCGCCTCGCCGAGGACGATGGTCCCCGATCCCGCGCCGTCGGCCAGGATCGCCGCCATCGGTGGAAACGCCGCGTCGTGGACGAAGCGGCATTCGGCAAGCTCGATGCCGGGGTGCAGCGAGGCGACGGCATCGCCGATCTCTTCGACGGTGTAAGGCTTGGTGCGTGGCGGCAGGTCTGCGCCGAGCCGTGCCTGATACTCGACCTCCGGAATCGGGCTGCACTGCCTGGCGTGCTCGACAGTCGCGGGTGAGACCTCGATCAGCGGCGCGAACACCCGCCCGTAGATCGGCGAGGAGATGCGGAGCTGGCGCTGGAGCTCGGGCTTCATGCCGGCGATCTTCCAGCCGACGACATCCCAGCCCAGCTCCTCTTCCACCATCTGCGCGACGCGATACGCGGTGTCGGCATCCGGCGGCACAAGATGCGCATCAAGACCACTTTGCTGCCGGCTCTCGCGGCGCAGGCTGGCGAGATGGCGCGCGAGTTCGCGCTGTCGGGACAGATCCATCGGTGTACATCCAATCTATTTGGTGGTGTGGGCGAGGGCGGCGGACAGGACTGTCTCCAGCTCCTCCTGAACCTGATCGAGCGCATCGGCGCTGCGGCTGGCGCGGCACATCGCGACCGTGCCCTCGATCGAGGCGACGACGAGCGTTGCTAGCCGCTCGGCGCGGCCGGCCGCCAAACCTTCGCGGAGCAAGGCTGTGCGCATGATCTGCCGCCAATCGGCGAACACGTCGTCGGCGAGATCGAGCAAATGCTGCTGCGCCGCCGCGTCGTCCTTGTCGCCGGGCTCGCCGACATAGCGGTCGACGGCGACGGCGAGCACGGGGCAGCCGGCCTCGAAGCCGGTTGTGGCCAACTGGCGGCGCCACGATGCGACGAAAGCCCTGAGACCGCCGATCACGCCGCGTTCGTTCATGGCTTTCTCCAGGGGGATGGACACCTGTCGGCCGGCGAAGGTCACGGCTTCGGCGATCAATTGCGGTTTGCCGTCCGGGAAGTGGTGGCTGATCGAGCCGCGCGGTGTCGCGGTGTGGCGGACGACGTCGCGCATGCTGGTGGCGTTGACGCCGCGGCGGCTCATCAGGTCGGCGGCGCCGGCGATCATCTTGTCGCGTGTGGTGGCGGTCATCGGAAGTCCCACGATTGGCTGCCTCCATCTAGACTATGACGCTTGACATAGGCAAGTCGTCCTGAAATATGACGAGTGTCATATTCGCGAAGGAGGGCCGATTTGACCATCATCACCGTGACCGCGCCGGCCGGGCGGCTCGGCCTGCCGCAGCGCCGGCGTCTCGCGGAAAGCCTGACCGACGCCGTGCTCGAGCCGGAGGTCGGCCAGCACGCACCGGCGGCGCGAATGGGTTTTCAGGTGCACTTCCGCGACCTGCCGTCCGACTGCATGGCGATCGGCGGCCGGTTGCTGTGCGACCAGGATCCACCACGCGACATCATCACGGTGAATATCGCGGTGATGAACGCGGCGTGGCCCGCGGAGCTGCGCGCGGAGGTGATCCGCAACGTGCTGGCGCGGCTTGCGGAGGCCTGCGGCATGCCGGCGCCGTCGCCGACCTGGTGGGTCAATTTCGAGATCATCGATGAGGGAAGCTGGGGATCGCGCGGCGGGGTGCTCTCGATCCTTCAGCTTCTGGACTCCGGCGTGTTCACGCCGGCGCGGATCGAGGCGATCCGCGCGGCGATCAAGTCGCCGGCCTGACGTTCTGCCAACACCAACGATCCGGAGAGAAGCATATGAGCGAAGGTCAGATCTGCACCGAGGTGCACGGCCACGTCTTCAAGATCATCATCGACAATGCCGCGAAGAAGAACGCGTTCACCCCGGCGATGATGGAGCGCTTGTCCGATGCCCTCACCGAGCTGCACGACAACGAGGCCTACCGCGTCGGCGTGATCTGCGCCGAAGGCAAGGACTTCACCGCCGGTCTCGACATGCCGAAATTCTTCGGTCCCGCGGCAGAAAAGCGCAACATCAAGGAGGGCAACGTCGATCCGTTCGGGCTGAACAAGCGCTGCCGCAAGCCCGTCGTCACGGCGGTGCAGGGCATCGTCTTCACCATCGGCATCGAGCTGATGCTCGCCGGCGATATCGTGATCGCGGCCGACGATTCACGCTTCTGCCAGATGGAAGCCAAGCGCGGCATCGCGCCGCTCGGCGGCGCGCATTTCCGCTTCCTGTCGCGCGCCGGCTGGGGCGATGCGATGTATCATCTGTTCCTGTGCGACGAGTTCTCGGCGCAGCGCGCGCATGCGATCGGCCTCGTGCAGGAGGTCGTGCCTGCGGGTGAACAGATCGAACGGGCGATGGCGCTCGCCGCCATCATCGCGCGCAACGCACCGCTCGGCATCCAGGTGACGAAGGAAGCGGCAGCGAAATATGTCGAAGCCGGCGAGGCGGCTGCGATCGCCTACATTCCGAAAATTCGCGATCGCGTGCTCGGCAGCGCGGATGCGAAGGAGGGCATCCAGTCCTTCATCGAGCGTCGCGCGGCCGTCTTCCAAGGGCGCTGATCGCAGGCGCTACGCCGGCCGATCGAGCCGTGCGAGGATCTCCAGCGTCGCAGCGTCGCGCTCGCTCGCGAAATACCGGGCGAGCGCCTGATCGAACACGGGCTCGTCGGACACGGCGCCGAACAGCGTCATCGACGAGCGGAACTTGGCATCGTCGGGCGCGCCGAGGATCGCGTTGATGGTCCGCCCCTCGACCCCAAGCACGAGTCGCGTGCACTCGATCAGCCGCGGGCCGAGGAGGGGGTGGGCGAGATAGGCCACGGCCTCCGCGTGGGAGCCGATGGCATAACGCTGCGACATGGTGCTGAAGCCGAGGCCGGCGATTTGCGGGAAAACGAACCACATCCAGTGGCTCTGCTTCCGGCCCCTCGCCAGCTCCCCCTGGACGTCGCGAAAAACCGGGTTTTGGGCCCGGACGAAGCGATCTAGGTCGAAAGGATCGGTCATGGGATACCTTGGTGCCGCCTATCCGGCCGCGATTATGCCTAACTTTTGGCTCCCAATGTGGTAGCTGGTATAGAGTCTCCGGGCGGGGGTTGGGCCCCCCCGGGGGTCGATTTGGGGATCTGATGGTTTCCGACCGCGCACGCGCCGAGAGGCTGTTGTCGCGCCGCCGTATTGGGCGAGCGGAGACGATAATGCTGTCCTTGGCGGCCGTCGCGCTGGCGCTCGGCGCTGCCGCCTGGGTCGCCGATATCGGCGATTCGACCCCGCTCGTCACCGCCGCGCTGCCGCCTGCCAATTCACCGTCCTTCGAGGACCGTTTCGCGTCGGCGTCGGCCAACCCGCCCGCCCGCGAGCTCGGCCTGCGGTCGCTGGAGCGCTCCGCCGTGAACGCGGTCCAGCTCAAGCTGCGCGATGCCAAGGCGATGCTGGCCCAGAAGCTCCAGGGCGACGAGTGGCGCTCGACCCTGACCGAGGACGACCGGCATGTGGCCGAGGAGGCGAAGCCCTCGCAGCGCGCCGACGCCGCTGTCCCGATGCCGCGCTCGCGTCCGGTCCAGGCCGACTTCTCCGCCCAGATCGCCTCGAGCCAGTCCTATGCCGAGACCAATCCCAGGGTCGACAACCGCAACTTCTTCGAGAAATTCACCGACAAGATCAAGCTGGCCTCGCTGACGCCCGGCGACGGCCTGTTCGGCAAGGCGCCTGATCTCGCCGCGCTGGGTTATGATTCGCGCACGGCGGTCTACGACATCTCGGCCAAGGCGCTTTACTTGCCGAGCGGCGTCGCGCTGGAAGCGCATTCGGGCATGGGCGCGCTGATGGACGACCCCCAGCATGTCGACCAGCGCATGGTGGGAGCGACCCCGCCGGCGACCTACGATTTGAAGCCCCGCGAGAAGCTGTTCCACGGCGTCCGCGCGCTGCGCCTGACCCCGACCGATGGGACCAGTGCACTCGGCCGCGTCGGCCTGCTCACGCACAATTACATGCTCGGTCCGCGCGGCGATTCCAACGGCTGCGTCTCGATCAAGGACTATGACCGCTTCCTGAAGGCCTGGGACAATGGCGAGTTCAACCGCCTGGTCGTGGTGCCGAGCCTGGGCGGATCGGCGACCGCCTCGCAGCGCGCCAGCACCGACTCCTGATATTTGATGTCTGACATTTGCCTGCTGCGGCGGGGCTGCCGTTTCCCCTTCGTTAAGCCGTCATCGTTCAGAAGCAGCCCATGAGTGATCCAGCAAACTCCGAAACCCCACTGCGCACGACGTTCAAGATCAAGCTGAACGGAGACACGCTGGCGATTGCGACCGTCGGCCAGGCCTATCAATTCCTGACCAATTTCAAATCAGTCGAGTGGATGGAATTCCGCTCGCTGCATGAGGACGCAGTTGCGGCCCTCGAGGGCGCGGCCGGCAATGCCATGCTGGCGGTGCAGGCGACCAACGCGGTGCGCGCGCTGTTCGTGAGCGCGAAGCTGCTCTGAGCGCGCTTTCGCAGCTTTCACTGCGCGATAGTCCGTCCCGGATCGCGCTTCGCTCCATCCGGGCTACGGCCATCCCGTCGAACTTGTTCCCTGGGGGCTGCGACCAAACCTGGCGCGTTTCGCGCCGAGGAATGGAGTCGCATGGATATCTCCGAATTTATTGCAAGCGTCGATCGCGCCGGCACGAAGCGGCCGACGCAGGCGGCGCTCGAGGCATTTGAGAAGTCGATCGGCTGCCGCCTGCCGGATGAGTATCGCCGGTTCCTGCTGGCCTGCGCCGGCGGTTATTTTCGGGGCTCGGCCGAGTTCAACTGGCCGGAAGGGCACTGGGCCGGCGCGATCCAGGAGGTCTTGGGATTGCGGAGCGACGTCTGCTCGCTGGTCCGCACGCGCAAGACGCCGCAATGGCCGACCATCGACGAGCTGCTGTGGATCATGAGCGACCATGGCGGCAACCCGATCTGCATGACGATCGACGAGGCGCATTTCGGCAAGATCTGGTTCATCGATCACGAGGTCGCCAGCTACGACGAGGGCTGGACGCTTACGCAAGCGATGTCGGACCAATGGGGCTACGTGCTGCCGCTTGCGCCGAGTTTCGGTGCGTTCATGGCCGGAGTGTACGCGCAGGCCGAGGCGGCGTGAGGCCTTAGGACATTTCGCAGGGACAGATGAGCGCACGCGCGTAATCGATCTCGTGTCCCGGACGCGCCGCAGCGCTCTTGCGCTGCTGCGCAGAGCCGGGACCCAGAGCGAGCACGTTACAATGCGGAAGCGTGGGCCCCGGCTCTGCAGCGCACCGCTAAAGTAGCGCTGCGCTGCGTCCGGGGCACGAGAGGGACAGACGACGCCTCAATGCCTGTCGTCGCCGCGCCCGTCGTCGTCATCGTGGAAGTCGTGGTCGCCGCCCGGCCTGAAGCCGGGGTCGATGCAGGCGAAGCTGCCGGCGTCGTTGGTCAGGCCGCTGCCCTTGTACGCCGCGATCTTCGGATAGACGCAGAGCGGCCGCGTGCCGCTGGCCGGGAAGTTCTGGGCGATGCGCGGATCGAACAGCCCGCCGGCCGGATAGGGCGAGGTGGCATTGGTGTTGGCCGCGACGATGCGGTCCGGCGCGATGCCTTTCTCGACCCAGTCGGTGAGGGCCTTGAGCTCGTTCCCGGCGAAGCTCGCGGTGGCCGCGCCGCCGCCGCAATGGGCCATGTTCGGCACCATGAACAGCCGCGCGAAATCCTCGGCGCGTCCGCCCATGCGCCGGTCCATGTTGCGGTACCAGCGGGCGATCGCAGCGCCCGAGAAGATGCCGTCATTGACCGAGGAGGAGATGATCAGCTTGCCGCCGCGCGACTTGAACGGACGCAGATCGGTCGAGGTCGCCGCCATGAAGTCCATGCTGCTCTCGGGATAGGCGGCCGTCTTCGTGAAGATCTTCGGCGCGTCGGTGTCGAAGTTGAATTTGAACACGAAGGCTTCCTGGCCGTTCGGCCCGTTCACGGGCGTGACGACCGGCGGGGTCTGGAAGATCATCGGGATCGCGCCTGCGCCGAGCGTCAGGTTGATCGCGGTGTTCACACCAGGCACCGGCGCGGTGACGACGTTCCAGAGTTGCCAGCCCGCACCCGGCGCGGTCGGCGGCGTCCAGATGCCGGCGTCCCAGAACCAGTTCGAATAGAGCCGTTGTCCCCTGGAGTTGACCGGGCCGGCATAGATCTTCTTGAGCGCGTCCACTTGCCCGGTGGTGAGGCAGGTGCCGCCGTGCGGCGTGTTGCCGTGCGAGCCGGTGCCGCAGGTGTACTTGGCGAGCGCCGGATACACCTTCTTCGCCGTGCAGGCGTGATAATTGTCGATGATGCCGTCGACCAATCCGTCGAGGGCATCGCAGGCGCTCAGGATCGCGGCCGAGGCCACCTGGAGGTCCTGCCCGGGAAACGTGTCGGGAATGAACGGCTGGCCGTTGACGTCCGTGCTGGTCGAGAGCGTGCCGAGCACCTGCTCGTTCCAGGCTTCCGCAAGGCCCGCCTGCGGCAGGTTGAAACCAGGGTTTTGCGAGATGACGCCGTCGAACAGCCAGGGGAAGCGCTGCGAGGCCATCATGGCGTCGCGGCCGCCGTTCGAGCAGCCCATGATGTAGGAATAGACGGTATCGAGCCCGTAGAAATAAGAGATGATCTTCTGGGAGATCGTCGCGGTCTTCTCGATGCCGTTGTAACCGTAGTCCCGGCGTGCCTGCGCATCGATCGCGAAATGCGCGGAGCCGCCGGCATTGACATCGTCGTCCTGATGTCCGCCGACGACGTTGTTGGCGTTGTCCTCGTGCCCGCCGTCATTGGCTGCCACGGCCCAGCCCTGGCCGAGCTCGACGCCGGCGGCGCCCTGCGGATCGGCATTGAGGCTGCCGTCGGTGCCGCCGCCGCCCATCATCTCGAACCGGCCGTGCCAGGTGTTGGGCAGATTGAGCGCGAAGCCGATGCCGTAGGTGAAATGATCGGGGTCCTGCGTCGACACGCGCTTGTTGATGATGCCGATCACGTTGCAATAGCCCGACTTCTGCGTCGCGCTCAGGATCTGCGTGTTCGGCAGCGTGAGGCCGGTGAGGGCCGTGCAGGACGCGCGCGGCGCGACCCCGCTCGGCGGAAATCCGTGCGCGATGGCCTGCGTGCCCACAGCGGCACAGCCGGCCATGATCGTCGATGCGAGAAATAGGCGTTTCATGTCAGTTCCTCCCAGTTTCATCCACCATGGTCGAGCGAAAGCGCGCCGCGGGGGCGCGTTCGTTCAGATCGTGTCGTTGACGATGTCGTTGCCGAAGCAGGGGGCGGGACGCCAATTGCGCGCCGGCTTACTGCGCGCATAGATCGCGCCGCGACGCGCAAGCGCGCGCGGCTCGTCGCCCATCTCTGATGGAAGCACGGACGTCATCCCCCTTGGTCCCGCTCGTGTTGCGGCGGGATGTCGCGATCCTAGGGCGCGCGATGTTGTCGTGTCAACATGACGCAGCACGCGATCATGCGGTGCAAC
Source organism: Bradyrhizobium sp. KB893862 SZCCT0404 (assembly GCF_018130885.1). Taxonomy (NCBI): domain Bacteria; kingdom Pseudomonadati; phylum Pseudomonadota; class Alphaproteobacteria; order Hyphomicrobiales; family Nitrobacteraceae; genus Bradyrhizobium; species Bradyrhizobium sp. KB893862 SZCCT0404. The sequence goes on along the minus strand of NZ_JAFCLT010000004.1, from coordinate 110,047 downwards.
CTGTCGTAGAAGCTGTGCTCGCGAAGCGCGCGGGCCGGCCCGGCTTCTCGATCCGGGCCGGCTGCGATAGTCTCGATATTCGAATCCCGGATGGCCGGGTGGATGCCGCAGCGCCGGCTTGCGAGAGATCATCGTCGATGGAGCCGAAGAAGGCGGGCGTCAGGAAGCGATCGTCCAAGGGCGCACAGCGCCGGGCACCCGCCACGAAGCCGCAGCGATCCGCCCCGCGCCCCGCGCCGGCCGCAAAGACCGGCCGGCCCAGGCTGCTCGCCTCCGACGACCTGTCCCGGTCGCTCGGCTACCGCATCCGGCGGGCCCAGCTCTGGGTCTTCAAGGACGTCAGCCGCCGGCTCGCCGCCTTCGATATCAGCGCGGCGCAGTTCTCGGTCCTGTCGGTGATCGATGCCAATCCGGGCGTCAATCAGCTCGCCATCGCGCAATCCCTCTCGATCGAGCGGGCCGGGCTCGGGCGCCTCGTGGATCATCTGGAGCGGCGGGGGCTGGTGCAGCGCTCGGCCTCAGCGATCAACCGCCGCTACTACGTGCTGTATCTGACGGAGGCCGGTGCCGCGCTGCTCGGCCGCCTGCGCCCGGCGATCGCCGAGAGCGAGAAGACGCTCGCGGCCAAGATCGGACCGCGCGCCTTCAAGGAGCTGCAGCGGGCGCTGTCGGTCTTTCTCCAGGATGCCTGATTTCCAGCACACTTGATTTTCCAGGACGTCTGAGCCGCCTTTCGCAAGCCCTTGATCAAGTCCTTGGTTGGTTAAGCCCTTTTGGCGGCCGATGGCCGCGCCACTATGCGTTCTCGTAACTTGAACTCTGCGCCGGGAACAGGCAAACGGTCGGCCAAGGCCGTGGCCAGCCGGGTCACAGAGCCACCCGTTTCGAAGCTTGCATCAAGGGAGAGACCCGATCATGAAACGCCGTACATTCCTCAAGGGCGGCGCGGTCGCCGGCGCGACGACGCTGGTTGCTGCACCTGCGATCGCGCAGAGCGCGCCCGAGATCAAATGGCGCCTGACCTCTAGCTTCCCGAAGTCGCTCGACACCATCTACGGCACGGCGCAGACCTTCGCGAAATACGTGGCGGAAGCCACCGACAACAAGTTCCAGATCCAGACCTTCGCCGCCGGCGAGCTCGTCCCGGGCCTGCAGGCGCTCGATGCCGTCAGCGTCGCCTCGGTCGAGATGGCGCAGACGCCGCTGTATTTCTACATCGGCAAGGAGCCGGCGCTGGCCTACGCCACCGGCGCGCCGTTCGGCATGAACCATCGTCACCAGGAGTCCTGGTGGTACTTCGGCGGCGGCGCCGAGCTGACCAACGAGGCGCTGAAGCCGTTCAAGACGCACGCCATCCTGTGCGGCAATTCCGGCACCCAGATGGGCGGCTGGTTCCGCAAGGAGATCAAGACCGTCGACGACCTCAAGGGCCTCAAATTCCGCATCGCCGGCATGGGCGGCCATGTGCTGGCCAAGCTCGGCATCGTGCCGCAGCAGCTCGCCGGCGGCGACGTCTATGCGGCGCTGGAGAAGGGCTCGATCGACGCCGCCGAGTTCGTCGGTCCCTATGACGACGAGAAGCTCGGCTTCCAGAAGGTCGCCAAGTACTACTACTTCCCCGGCTGGTGGGAAGGCGGCGCCATGCTGCACATGATCGTCAACGACGAGAAATGGGCGAGCCTGCCCAAGCAGTACCAGGCGGTCGTCAACCAGGCCGCGTCCGCGGCCGGCGCCTGGATGCTCGAGAAGTACGACAGCGTGAATCCGGCGGCCCTGAAGCGGTTGATCGCCAACGGCGCGGAGCTCAAGGCGTTCCCGCAGCCGGTGATGGAAGCCTGCTACAACGCGACCCAGGAGCATCTGAACGAGCTCGCCGCCAAGAGCGATCTGTTCAAGCGCACCAAGGAAAGCCACGACGCGTATATGAAGGAGCTGCTGTTCTACACGCAGATCGCGGAAAACTTCTACGACAACTATCTGCTCAGCAAGATGCGCAACAAGGCCTGATGACGAGGAGGGCGCGGTGTTCACGCCGCGCCCGGCTCTCGTAGGGTGGGCAAAGGCGCCCTTGCGCCGTGCCCACGTTCTCACGCTTCATTGGCAAATGGTGGGCACGCTTGCGCTTTGCCCACCCTACGGAATCTGAGTTCGCGGTGCGCAGCCCGGATGGAGCACAGCGAAATCCGGGATATCGCGCGTCATCAACGCTGTCCCGGATTACGCTTCGCTTCATCCGGGCTACGAAGCGAGCCCCAGCTTCGCATAGATCCGCCTGGCATAGGCACCGAACGCGTCCGTCGTCTTCAGCGGCAGGTCGCGCGGGAAGGGCAGGTCGATCGGGAAATAGTCGGCCATCTTCGCAGGACCCGCCGTCAGGACCGCGCAATGCGAGGACAGGAACACCGCCTCCTGGATCGAATGCGTGACGAAGATGATGGTCTTGCCGCTCTCGCGCCAGATCCGCAGCATCTCCAGGTTCATCTGCTCGCGCGTCAGCGCATCCAGCGCGCCGAACGGCTCGTCCATCAGGATCAGCTTGGGATCGTGAATGAAGGCGCGCGCGATGGCGGTGCGCTGCTGCATGCCGCCGGAGAGCTGCTGCGGATATTTCTGCTCGTAGCCGGCCAGCCCGACCAGCCTCAGCAGATCGCGCGCCCGCTCGCGCGCGGCCTTCATGGGAAGGCCGACGATCTCCGCCGGCAGCAGCACGTTGTCCAGGATGGTGCGCCACTTCAACAGCAGCGCCTGCTGGAACACCATGCCGATGTCGCGCGTGGGGTCGAACGGACTTTTGGCGTTGCCGATCTTGACGGTGCCGCCGTCGGCGCCGTGCAGGCCGGCCAGAATCTTCATCACCGTGGTCTTGCCGCAGCCGGAGGGACCGACCAGCGAGACCAGCTCGCCTTCCTGCACGTCCATGGTGACGTCGGACACGGCGAGAAACTCCGTGCCGCCGCTGCCATAGACCTTGCGGACGCCGCGCAGGCTGATGAAGGGCTCCTCCGTCATGCCAGCCATTTGCTCAAGTTCGCGGCGACGAAGGCGTCGTCGCTGAGGTCGGCATGCTCGCGGCAGACGCGGTCGATCTCGTCCTTCTGGCCGGGGCTGAGGCCCTCGTTGGGATCGAGGCACCACAGCCCCTGCATCAGGCCCTGGCGCCGCAGGATCTCGTGGCAGCCGGCGATGCAGCCGTGAAAATTGTTGGCGACGTCGAAGAAGGCGCTGTTGCAGTCGGTGACGCGGGCATCGAGCGCGAGCAGATCGGCCGGCACGCTGTCCTTGTGCCGCGCCTGCTTGCAGCGCTCGAACTGCTTGATCGCGCTTGCGGTCCAGACCGACCAGTGGCCGAGCAGGCCGCCCTTGAAATAGGTGCGCGTGGTGACGCCCTTGTCGCGCAGATCGAACGGCAGCATCAGGTCGAGCAGGATGTGGTCGTCATTGCCGGTGTAGAGCGCGACGCGGTCGAGCGCGCCGGCGGCGGCGACGCCGCGCAGCACGTCGAGCGTGCGGTAGCGGTTGAACGGCGCGATCTTGATCGCGATGACATTGTCGATCGACGCAAAACGCTGCCAGAACCGGCTCGACAGGATGACGCCGCCGACGGCCGGCTGCAGATAGAAGCCGACCAGCGGAATCTCGGCGGCGACCGCCGTGCAATGCGCGATGATCTCGTCCTCGGAGGCGCTCTTCATCGCGGCAAGGCTGAGCAGGCCGGCGTGATAGCCGATGTCGCGCGCGGTGCGGGCCTCGGTGACGGCCTGCCGGGTCGGACCGGCGAGGCCCGCAACCATCGCCAGCGGACGCTTGGTCCAGTTCGCTGCCGTCGCGGCCGCGAGCTCCAGCACCGGCCGGTACAGTCCGACGTCGCGGATCGCGAATTGCGTGGTGTGGACGCCGACGGCAAGGCCGCCCGAGCCCGCGTCGATGTAATAGCGCGTCAGGGCGCGCTGATGCGTCTTGTCGAGCTGGCGCTCGGCGGTGAGGGCCAGTGGATGCGCCGGCAGCACGGTGCCGTCGGCGATCAGCTTGCGGATGTCGGCGTTGATCTGGCTGTGGTGCATGATGTCCTATCCGAATTCGGGACCGGCGACGGCGAAGGGCAATTCATCGCCCGCGGTCGTGGCGGGGCCGAACCGCATGCGCTGGAACGGGCGCTCGACGGCCCAGCCCGATGCGGTCAGTCCCTCCAGGAACGGGCCTTGCGAGGCGACCGCATCGAGCAGGAGGGGGCGGCTCTCGGAGCGCGCAATGGCGTGAACGAGATCCAGCGCTTCGGCGGCATTGTCGGCAAACAAGGGGCCGATATGGCGCGCGGTGCGGCCGTCGCGGATCAGCGCGATGCCGCCGTTCGCGGTGACGATGCGCGAGCCTGAGCGCTGCGCGAAGGCGGTGAGCAGGGCGGTGCGGTCGAAACCGGTGACGTGCCGGTCCCGCGCGCGGAGGGCCTCGAGCGTAGCGATCGCGGGCGCCGGCGCCGAGGTCTGCGCGGGCTTCGCCAGCTTCAGCCGGCGCAATTGCAGCGTCGGCGTGAAGCCGAGCGGGCCGTAGACGGCGGCGCCGTCGGGCGTGGCGTCGAGCCAGCTCGTCAGGCCGTTCCTGCTTGCGGTCTCCAGGCAGGTATCGACGAGGCGGGTGGCGAAGCCGCGGCGGCGGTGCGTGGCCGACACCAGCACCATGCTGATCCAGGCGTTGTTGCCGGAATAGGGCAGCAGCGCCGCGGTCGCGACCAGCCGCATGCCGTCACGGATGCCGAACACGACGCCGTCGCGCAGGAAGACGCGCCAGTCTTCCTCGGTCTGGTTCCAGTGCGCCTCCGTCGACAGCGCGAGCCCGGCAATCGCGTCGCTGGCGCCGAGCTTGAGGATGAGCGTTGTGTCAGTATCGTCCATCGCGCACCTCGTATTTGGTGGGCTTGCCGAGGCTCGGCATGGCGCGGGAGACCCAGTCCGCGGTCCAGGCGATCAACTGCTCGGTGTCGACCACCGGCAGGCCGAACAGCGCGACGGCCTTCGACGTGTCGGTGAGCCATGCGGTCGGCTCCTCCTTGCCGACCAGCACCGGCGCACGGCCGAACCTTGCGCCGAATTTTTGCGCGAGATCGCGCACCGCAAGGATCTCGTGGCCGCTGACGTTGATCGGCGAGGTCGGCGCCGTGCAATGCGCCAGACACCGCAGCGCCTGCGCGGACGCATCGCCCTGCCAGATGAAATTGACATGGCCGAGGCTGACGTCGATCGGCGCGCCAGTAAGCACCTTGGTCGCGATGTCGTGCAGCACGCCATAGCGCATGTCGATCGCGTAATTGAGCCGGAACAGCCGGCCGGGCGTTCCGGACTTGCGCGAGAAATACTCGAACATGCGTTCGCGGCCGACACAGGACTGGGCGTATTCGCCGGGCGGATTCGGCGCCATGTCCTCGGTCGAGCCCTTGCCGTCGACGGGCACGAAGGGATAGACGCAGCCGGTCGAGAAGGCCACGATCCGCGAGGACGGGAAGGCCTGCGCGACCAGCGCCGGCACATGCGCGTTCATGGCCCAGGTCAGCGACAGATCGCCTTCGGCGCCGAATTTGCGGCCGGCCATGAAGACGATGTTCGGTGCCTTCGGCAGCGCCTGAATCGCCTTTTCGTCCATCAAATCGCAATTGATGGTTTCGACGCCGCGCGCGTGCAGCCAGTCCTTCACGCCGGGTTCGCTGAAGCGGGCGACGCCGATGACGCGGCGATCGGGCACGGCCGCCTTCGCAAGGCCCGCCAGCGTCGGGCCCATCTTGCCGCCGACGCCGAGGATCATGATGTCGCCCTCGACCTTGGCGAGGTCGTCGATCAGCGCCTGGGTCGGCCGGCACAGGAGATCGTCGAGCGCTGCGATATCGGGGATCGTCTTCGGCAGGGTCTGGCGGGTGAGGAGCATGGATTTCGTCCTTGGTCTTCAGGTCTGTCTTGCATCGCCCACCACGAACATGCGTTCGAGGACGAGCACGAGGCCGTAGAGGGCGACGCCGAGCAGGGTCAGCAACACCACCGCCATCACCATGGCGGGCGTGTCGAGCGAGGACTGCACCTGGATCATGAGGTAGCCGAGCCCGCGCTCGGAGGCGATGAACTCGCCGACGATGGCGCCGGCGACCGCGAGGATGGCACCGACCTTCATGCCGGAGAACACGTAAGGCAGCGACCCCGGCAGCTGGATCTTGCGGAACAGCGTCCAGCGCGAGCCGCGCAGCGATTTGACGAGGTCGAGCAAATCGGGCTCGACCTCGCGCAGGCCGCGCGCGGTGGTGAGCAGGATCGGGAAGAAGCAGATGCTGAAGGCGATCAGGATGTTCGGCACGATGCCGTAGGAGAACCAGACGATGAAGAGCGGCCCGAGCGCGACCTTGGGGATCATGTTCAAGGTCACGAACAGCGGCAGCAGGACGAGGCTGAGCAGCGGCGCCCAGCTGAAGATCACGGCCAGCGTGACGCCGACGAAGGCGCCGAGGGCAAAGCCCCCGAGGATCTCGACCGCCGTCACCAGCGTGTTGGCGCCCCAGGCATAGCTCGCGGTGCCCAGCGTCTGCACCGTCGCCAGCGGCGAGGGCAGGATGAATTTCGGGACGTGGAAGGCGTCGACCAGGACCTGCCAGAGCACGAGCACGGCGAGGTGCACGATCAGGATGATCGCAAAGCTGCGTGCGGTGCGTGCGCCGTCAGCTGCCACCGTCTGCTCCCTGTTGCCCGCGGCCTCTCTGCCGCCGCGGTCAGCCTAGACGCCTCCGGGGCAAGTTTCAACCAGTTGGTTGATTAAGGCCGGAGCGACTGCAGCACGAGATCGACGACATGGCGGCGGCGGGCGCGGCGCTGGGCGCGGCTCGACAGGTCCTTGCCGAAGATCGCCGACAGCGTCGGCGTGTTGGAGAAGAAGAAATAGGAAAGGCCTGCAATGGAGATATAGAGCTGCACGGGGTCGATCCCCTTGCGGAACAGCCCGCTACGCACGCCCTCGTGCAGAATGTGGGAGACGCTCTTGACCAGCGGGGAATGCATCGCCTCGAGCCGCGTGGAACCGCGGACATGAGGCGCCCCGCCGCGGTTCTCGTCGTTCAGAAGCACGATGAAATCGGGGTTTGCCGCCAGATGGTCGAACGAGGCCTCGATCAGCCGGCGGATCGCCTTGTCCGGCGGCAGGCCTTCGAGATTGAGCTTTCGCTCCTGCTCGCGGATGTCCTCATAGACCCATTCGAGCACGGCAAGGTACAACGCGTCCTTGTCGCCGAAATAGTGGTAGACCAGCTGCTTGTTGACGGCCGCGCGCTCCGCGATCTCGTCGACGCGGGCGCCGGCAAGGCCGTGGCGGGCGAATTCCAGGCGCGCCGCGGTGAGCAGCTTCTTGCGGGTCGCGACGGGATCGCGGCGCTGCGGCACGGTGTCGCCAGATCGCTTTGCGGGCATTTCCAACCAAACAGTTGACAAGTGGAGGGCGGGCTTGTTGCATTGGTATCCTCACAAGGGGAGAGCGACAAGCCGGGTCGCGGGAATGAGGAGAGATGCGATGAAGCATTTGCAGGCGGCTGTTGTGGCGCTGGCGCTCGGTTTGCCGGCGGTGCCGGCGAGCGCGGGCGAGGCGGTCAACCTGATCCTGAACTGGACGCCGACGGCCGACCATTCGCCGTACTATTACGCCAAGGCGCAGGGCTGGTACGAGAAGGCGGGCATCGACCTCACCATCGAGACCGGCAAGGGCTCCGGCGTCTCCGCCGCCAAGGTCGGCTCCGGCGGCTCGCCGTTCGGCGTCGCCGACCTCGCCACCATGCTGGTGGCCAAGAGCAAGGGCGCCGACACGGTGGCGGTGATGAGCGTCTACGCCAACACCGGGCAGACGTTCTATTGGCTGAAGAGCTACGGCGTGAACGGGGTGAAGGACTTCCCGAACCACAAGATCGGCAACCCGCCGGGCGATGCCTCGCGCGTGATGTGGCCGGCCTTCGCCAAGGCTGCGGGGATCGCGCCCGATGCGGTCGGCTTCGTCAATGTCGGACCGACCGCGAAGATCGCGGCGCTGAAGAGCCACACCGTCGACATCATCAGCGACTTCTACAACGAGCACGATCTCAAGGTGATCGAGTTCGGCCAGGACCTCGGCTACGTCAACTGGAAGGACATCGGCCTCAATCCGTACGGCAACTCGCTGATCGTCAACGGCGCGTATTTGCAGAAGAACCCGAAGGTGGTCGAGGAATTCGTCCGCGTCACGCAGAAGGCCTTCGCGGCCTGCGTCGCCGATGCCGCCCCTTGCCTCAAGGCGCTGCTCGACCAGGTCTCCGGTCTCGACAAGGAGAACCAGGAGCGGCAGTGGGAGCGCATCAAGTTCCTGATGACCGACGAGTTCACCACCACCAAGAGCCTCGGCTGGATCGACGGCGAGCGGATGAAGAAGGACTACGACCTGGTCCAGACGTATCTCGGCATGGAGAAGCCGTTCGACGTGACCACGGCGTTCACGACGAAGATGCTCGATCCCGCCATCAAGATGGATGCGAGCAAGGTGAAGAAGTAGCCGGTGAGGTAAGCGGCGCCTGACGGCTTGCTGCCGTCAGTTCTTCTTCATGTCGTAGACGTGTTCGGGGCCGGGAAAGGCGCGTGACCGGACGTCGGCGGCATAGCTTTCGATCGCGGCTTCAATGGCCGGACCCAGATTGCCGTACCGCCGGACGAATTTCGGAGTTCGGGGCGACAGCCCGAGCATGTCTTCGAGCACGAGCACCTGGCCGTCGCAGGCCCCGCTCGCGCCGATGCCGATGGTGGGGATCGCGATCGTCTCCGTGATCTTGCGCGCCAGCGGTTCGGCCACGGCCTCGACCACGACCGAGAAGGCACCGGCCTCGGTGACGGCCCTGGCGTCGTCTACGATCGGACCCCAATCCGCCTCGTTGCGCCCTTGGGCACGGAACGAACCGAGCGTGTTGATGGATTGCGGCGTGAGGCCGATATGGCCCATCACCGGAATGCCGCGCCCGGACAGGAATGCGATCGTCTCGGCCATGCGGACGCCGCCTTCAAGCTTGACCGCGCCGCATTGGGTTTCCTTCATGATCCGTACTGCGGCGTTGAACGCTTGCTCCTTGGAGGCTTCATACGATCCGAACGGCATATCGACCACGACCAGCGCCTGCCTGGAGCCGCGCATCACGGCAGCGCCCTGGAGGATCATCATGTCGAGCGTGACAGGCACCGTCGTCTCGAAGCCGTGCATGACGTTGCCAAGGGAATCGCCGACCAGAATCACGTCGCAATGCCGATCCACCAGCGCTGCCGTGTGCGCATGATACGAGGTCAGCATGACGATCGGCTCGCCGCGCTTGCGCGCCCGGATGTCCGGCGCAGTCTTGCGCTTGATGGACGACTGAATTGACATGATCGGCTCCATCCGTGGGGGAGGCGGATCGAAACCAGTTGGCGCGACGGTGTCAATCGGGACTGCGATCACAAGGAGGGTGGGGTGAGAGGGCGCGACTCACTCCGCTCTCGTGCCCCGGACACAGCGCAGCGTCCCTGCGACGGTGCGCTGCAGAGCCGGGGCCCATCTCTCCGCGTTGTCCGTGCCGCTCCTGGGTCCCGGCTCTGCGGAGTGGCACTTCGCGCCGCACCGCGTCGGGGACACGAGAGCAGGGCCACCCAGGCTCATCCACGCGCTTACGTAACCCCGCGGAGATATTAACCGGCCGTTAACCATATCCGCCGCATCGTTAACCATTCAATAACAGGGAACGAGTCGGCCGCTATGGAGGCTGCAGCAAAAGTCCAACGCCAGATGGTGCGCCTGCGCGGGCGTTCCTACGTGGCCTTCGTGTTCGTGCCGACGGTTCCGATCCAGGACTGGCTGGCCGAGATCGACGCCACGATTGCCCGCTCTCCGGGCTTCTTCGCCGGCCGTCCCGTGGTGATCGACCTGTCCTCGGTCGACCTCAGCCAGGCCGGCATCGGCCATCTGCTGACCAGCCTGCAGGACCGCAACATCCGCGTGCTCGGCATCGAGGGCGTGGAGGAGGGACGGCTGACGCCGATGATGCCGCCGCTGCTCTCGGGCGGCCGCAGCTGCGTGGTCGAGCCGACCGCGCCCAAGAAGTCCGAAGCGAAGGCCGAGGCCAAGCCGACCTCGCTGCTGCTCGAGGCGCCCGTGCGCTCCGGCCAGACCGTGATCTTCCCGGAAGGCGACGTCACCATTCTCGGCTCGGTCGGCTCCGGCGCCGAAGTCGTCGCCGGCGGTTCCATCCACATCTACGGCGCGCTGCGCGGCCGCGCCATGGCCGGCGTGAACGGTCACACCAGCGCGCGCATCTATTGCCAGAAGATCGAGGCTGAACTGCTTGCGATCGATGGCTTTTACCAGACTGCGGACGACATCGACGCCGCCTTGCGCGGCAAGCCGGCGCAGGCCTGGCTGCAGGGGAATACCATGCGAATTACCGCACTGAACTGACCAGCAAAGGAGACATTTCAGATGAGTAAGGTACTGGTCGTGACATCAGGCAAGGGCGGCGTCGGCAAGACGACGACGACCGCCGCATTGGGGGCCGCGCTGGCGCAACGCGGCGACAAGGTCGTCGTCGTCGATTTCGACGTGGGCTTGCGCAACCTCGACCTCGTGATGGGCGCCGAGCGCCGCGTCGTGTTCGACCTCATCAACGTGGTGCAGGGCGTTGCGAAACTCCCGCAGGCGCTGATCAAGGACAAGCGGCTCGAGAACCTCTGGCTGCTGCCGGCCTCGCAAACCCGCGACAAGGATGCGCTGACGGAAGAGGGCGTCGGCAAGGTCATCGCCGACCTGCGCAGCCGCTTCGACTGGGTGATCTGCGACAGCCCGGCCGGCATCGAGCGCGGCGCCTCCATGGCAATGCGCTTTGCCGACGAGGCCGTGATCGTCACCAATCCGGAAGTCTCCTCGGTGCGCGATTCCGACCGCATCATCGGCATGCTCGATTCCAAGACCGTGCGGGCCGAGAAGGGCGAGCGGGTCGAGAAGCACATTCTCATCACCCGTTACGATCCCTCGCGCGCCGCGCGCGGCGAGATGCTGACCATCGACGACATCCTCGAGATCCTCGCAACGCCCTTGCTCGGCATCATCCCCGAGAGCCAGGACGTGCTGAAGGCCTCCAACGTCGGCACGCCCGTCACGCTGTCCAACGCGGACGGTGCGCCCGCACGGGCCTATATGGACGCGGCGCGGCGGCTGTGCGGCGAGACCATCGCCATGCAGGTGCCGACCGAGCGCAAGGGTTTCATGGATCGTCTGCTGCGACGGAGGGCTGCATGAGCATGGGTCTGCTTCGGCTTCTCCGCGGCAACAAGGCCTCTGCACCGGTCGCACGCGAACGGCTGCAGATCCTGCTTGCCCATGAGCGCGGAATGCGCGGCCAGCCCGATCTGCTCGGCGTGCTGCGTGAGGAAATCCTCGCCGTCGTGTCCAAGCATGTGACGCTGGACCCGACCAAGGTCATCGTCCGGCTCGAGCGCGGCGACGAGGTCTCGACCCTCGAGGTCGATATCGAGGTGCCCAACGACTTCGAGCGCAAGAAAGCGGCGGTCGCGTAGGGGACGCGGCTAGCGAATTTCAGCTTTGGGGTGGGTGAGAAGGCGGTCCGCCGGGCATGGCGGGCCGCCTTCGTCGTTTGGCGGTTCAAGTTTCTCGGGGCTGCGTTGTGATCGGCCGAGGCGGAACGGGACCGCTAGCGAGATCGTTGTCCTGGAGCCGCGGGAAACGCCGAGCCGGGCACCGCGGTTTCCTCATACCGGGAGAGCGCCCATGATGTCCGAGCTGCAGGTCCACACCGTCGCGCGCCAGATGCTGGAGCGGCACGGTTTTGCGGCGATCGCGAAGGCGGCCGAACAGGCGCAGGCCTGCGAGGGTCGCGGCGAGGCCGATGAGGCCAAGGAATGGCGTCACATTGAGGATGCCATGAAGATCATGCGCGGGCCGGCCCTCAGCTGACGCGCGCTTACCTTCTTCCGGTTCCATCCTTGATCATGTCGAGGACGCGGCTCGCCAGCGCCTCGACCACGAACGGCTTTGTCAGCACCTGCATGCCGGGCGACAGCTGGCCGTTGCCGATGATGGCGTTTTCCGCGTAGCCGGTAATGAACAGCACTTTCAGCGCGGGCCGCGTCGTGCGCGCGGCGTCCGCGAGCTGGCGGCCGTTCATGCCGCCGGGCAGGCCGACATCGGTCACCAGCAGGTCGATGGTCGCATCCGACTGCATGATCTTCAGGCCGGTCGGGCCGTCATGTGCCTCGAGCACGCTGAAGCCGAGCTCCTCCAGTGCATCGGTCAGCAGCATGCGGATCGACGGCTCGTCGTCGACGACGAGGATGGTGTGGCTCGCCTTTTGCCGCGCCGCGCTCCTCGTGGACAGCGCGGACGGCTTGTCGGCGTCCTTGCCGTAATGCCGCGGCAGATAGAGGCACATGGTCGTGCCCTGGCCGACCTCGGAATAGATCCGGACCTGGCCGCCGGACTGGCGCACGAAGCCGTAGACCATCGAGAGGCCGAGCCCGGTGCCCTGACCAATCGGCTTGGTGGTGAAGAAGGGCTCGAACGCGCGCTCGACCACGTCGGGGGGCATGCCGGTACCAGTATCGGTGACGCAGAGCGAGACGTATTGGCCAGGCTCCAGATCGCGCTCGCCGGCGCCATGATCGTCGAGCCAGCGGTTGGCGGTCTCGATCGTGAGCCGGCCGCCGGTTGGCATCGCGTCGCGCGCGTTGATGCAGAGATTGAGGAGGGCGTTCTCCAGCTGCGAGGCGTCGATTAGGGTCGGCCACAATCCGCCGGCAGTGACGACTTCCAGCGCGATCTCGGGGCCGACGGTGCGGCGGATCAGGTCCTCCATCCCCATGACGAGCCGGTTCAGGTCGGTCGGCTTGGGATCGAGCGTCTGCCGCCGCGAGAATGCCAGCAGCCGGTGCGTCAGCGCCGCGGCACGCTTGGCGGCGCCTTGCGCCACCGTCACGTAGCGGTCGATCTCCTTGACGCGGCCCTGGCCGAGCCGGGTCTGAAGCAATTCCAGCGAGCCGATGATCCCGGTGAGCAGGTTGTTGAAGTCGTGCGCGATGCCGCCGGTGAGCTGCCCGACGGCTTCCATCTTCTGCGACTGGCGCAGCGCTTCCTCGGCCTCGCGCAGCCGTTGTTGTTCCCTCAGGCGATCGGTGACGTCGTAGGAGAACTGGTAGGCGCCGAGCAGCCGGCCCTCGCCGTCGCGCAGGCCGTTGAAACGCATCTCGTAGCAGCGGCGGGACCGGCCGGGCTCGCCGAACTCGGCGATTTCAACGAAGGCCTCACCGGCGAGGGCTCGCGACCAGACGGCGCGGACGGCGTCGCGATGCTCGGGTTGATCCTCAAGCAGTTCGAGCATGTTGTCACCGACCTTGGGCAAGATGCCGTAGATGCGGTGGAATTCGCGCGCCGAGGCGCCGTTGATCGCGAGCCAGCGGAAGTCGGGGGCGACGACCTGGACGAAGGCGTCGGTGCCCTCGACGAGGTCGGCCATCAGCTTGCGCTCCGCCAGGGCGGCGATCACGCGCGCTTCCAGCGTCTCGTTGAGCTGCTGCAATTCCCGCTCGGCGCGCTTGCGCGACGTGATGTCCTGGAACAGCACCGCGACCTGCTTGCGGCTGGCGGGTTCGACACGGAAGGCGGCGAGCTCCAGATGCCGGCCGGTTGCGACCAGCTCGCGCTCGAAGCGGATCGGCTGGCCGGTCCTGAGCACGCCACCATAGAGCTCGACCCAACCGTCGGCTTCGGCCGGGACCATCTCGCGGACCTTCTGGCCGACCACGTTGGGAATACCGGCGTGCTGGGTGTAGGCGGGATTGGCCTCGACGTGGACGTAGTCGCTGAGCGGGCCGTGCGGGCCATCGAAGAACTCGATGATGCAGAATCCTTCGTCGATCGAGTTGAACAGCGTCCGGTAGCGCTCCTCGCTCTCGGCCAGCGCGGATTCTGCCCTGCGGCGCCCGGTCTGGTCAGCCATCCCGAGCGCGCGAAGGCGTGCGTTTTCCTCCTCCAGCGCCTTCAGACGGTGTTGAAGGTCATCAAACTCGATCGAAGCCACGCACGCTCGCAGGGTTTGCGTTTCCAGAGGCCGCCTTGGCGGTCCTGCCCATGCCGATTCATGGGCACTCCACCACTGCCACCGGCTCAACGGGGGTGGAACCCGGAAGTTCCCGTCTCGTCGGCGGCTCAGTGCTCGCCCTGATCGGTGCCTTGGCGGCCGGACTTTTGCTGTGTCTGCGGCTGGCCGCGCTCGCCCGTCTCCTTGCAGGGCAGCTGCTCCCACGATCCGTCCGCCGCCTGCTGATAGGCGCTGCAGGTGGAGGACGAGATCGATTTGTCCTCGCCTTTCTGGGCATCGTTATTACGCGCGAGGGCCGGGGCGGCCATCGCGGTGCTCGCCGCAAGCGCGGCGGTAAAGACGAAATGCGCAATCCGCATGGAGGTCTCCTGTTCGAAGAGCCGCATGCTCGCGAGGAATGTGACGATTATTTGCCACGGCGGCGGTTCCGCCGCGGCGTGCTTAACGTCCGATTGGAAAGACCGGGTTAGCCGCCCTTGCTGCGGATCAGGCCGGCAAGGTTGGTCTTCTGGGCCTCGCACCAGCCGGGCATGCCGAGACGACGCTGGTCCATGTCGGTGGCCTGGGTCGCGACCGCGACCTCAGCCATCAGATCGTCGTCCTGCTTCTCGCCCATCTTGCCGCCGGTGTGCATCCAGGCAATCGCCTTGCGCACCTTCTCGGTGGTGCCGTCGGGCAGCTGCATCTGCTGGGCCTTCTGCACGAGGTCCTGATAGACGAGATCGGTGCCCGGGCATTCGACCTTGGCGGCGAAGGCCTGCAGGACCATCGTCACATAGGTCGAACGTATGGGCCTGTCGCCCGCCTGGGCCGGCGCGGTCAGCAGCAGCAGGCCCGCGATCAGAAAACCGGTGCGCATCCTTGGTATCCTCCTCGATTTTTGGGGAGGCTAGCGTCCGGGGCGCTGCTCCGCAATGGTGCCGGCACGCAATTGTCGCATCGCGGTGCGGTGCACTAGACTGGCGCCAGAGGACCCCGGAGAACGACATGAGCCTGTTCAGCGCCCCATTCGATCCCGCAGCCGACACCGCGCTCGTCACCGGCGCGGGCAACGGCATCGGCCGCGCGATCGCGCAGGCCCTGGTCGGCGAGGGCGTCCGGACCGTGTTCGCCGATGTCGGTGCGGAACGGGTGAGTGCCGCGATCGCCGCGAGCGCGAGGCCCGAGTTGGCCGTTCCCTGGGTCGGCGATCTCGCAAAGCTGGAAGCCTGCGATGCGCTGCTGGCTGCCTCTCGCGCGGCGCTGGGCGGGGTGACGCATTTCGTGCACAGCGCCTCGCCGCCGCGGCGCGAGGCCGATCATGCGCTCGCGGTCGATCGCAGGACCTGGCAGGAGATGCACGCGGTTAATCTCGATGCCGGCTTTCACCTGGCGCGCGAGCTTGCCAAAGGACTGATCGCCGCGAAGCGACCCGGCTCGTTCCTGTTCCTGACCTCGCTGCACGCCGGCACGCCGCGCAACCTGCCGCACTACTCGACGGCAAAGGCGGGCACAGCGATGCTGGTGAAGGAGCTTGCGAAGAGCTTCGGCCGCCACAACATCCGCGTCAACGCGCTGGTGCCGGGGGCGATCGCAGCGGGCGGGTTCGTCGCCGACGCCTCGCTGGCGCGGCACATTCCGCTCGGACGGCTCGGCGAGGCGAACGACCTCGCTCCGATGGCACTGAGCGTGTTGTCGAACAAGATCGCGGGTTACGTCACCGGCGCAGCCTTCGTCGTCGACGGCGGATTGTCGCTGACGAACTGGTTCGAAGCGCCGGTGCTCGATGAGTAGCTAGCGCTGCCAGGCCGGCACGGGATCGAGCGGGGTGCGATAGACCTCGTTCTGATCGCGGTCGGTGACGCGCACGGCGCAGCCCTTCTGCTGCAGCTCCGGCTTCACCTGCGACAGCTCGCACGCCAGCTGATCGGCGCGGTCGGAAGCAACCTCGATGTCCTCGAGGATGATTCCACCCTGGTTCTTGAACTCTTCACCGACCACAAGATCGAAGGAGTAGTAAGGCATCCGAATTCCCCGGTGTGACGACCCAAGTTTCAGTTGCAAGTCTCATTTCAAATCTTGAAATCAAGTCTTCAACGGAAGTCCCGACACATCGCGGATGATACCACTGAGTCTGTCTTTATCGAATGAACGAGCCGCACAATCTCTGTGCCTATGGCGCAGAAATGATGTGCAGCACGAAAGCTCGTTAAGAGTTTATTAAATATACCGGCGTGATCATAAGGCATGGAATTGCAGCAGAACCGGGCTCCGGGAACCGGCAGCTGCAAGAGAAGGCCGGCGGCTTAGATCCCGACGGCCTTTTCTCATTGAGGAAAGCGATCCAACCATCGCTTCCCGTAGTCACCCGGACTCAACGCATCACATCGACTCGGATGATCTTTGCGAAAGACCGCGTCGCGCTTTGCGCCAACGCGGCCCTTCGGCTCCGCATCACGCTCTAGCGCAGCGGCATCGGCGGACGCACGACAGGTCCGTCGTCATCGGCAACGGCTTGCGTCGTCGTGACCGGCGGAGGCGGCGGGACCGCCGCAGCTTGCGATGGCGGCGGCGGAGGTGCGACCGGCGCAGGTGAATAGGCCGGCATGTAGGTGTGCGACACGACGGGCTTCGGCTTGCGAACCGGCGGCGGTGCCGGAACCGGTGCGCGCGGCGGCAGCGCGGACACGCGTGCGCGCGGATCGACTGATGGCTTCGCCTCGACGACCGGCTTCGGTGCGGGCGGCTTCGCCATCTCGCGCGCCATCTGCTCTTGCCCGGCCTTCAACTCGGCGATGTTGGCCTTGAGCGCTTCGATCTGCTGCGCCATCGTCGCGAGATCGCGCGTCATCGACTGCACCGACTGCGCTGCATCGCTCTGTGTTGCCGCAGGCGCGGCGGCGGCAACCTGAACCGCAGGTGGGCTTGCAGGTTGATCGGCCACGGCTGGCGCTGCCGCGGGTTGATCGATCGGCTGATCCGCCGCGGCTTGCGGTGCGGGCGGGGCGGCCTGTGCAGCGGCGACCGGCGCAGTCTGTGGTGTCGACGGCAGCAGCGAAGCCAATACCGGCGTCCATTCCGCGAGCTTCTGCCTTGCGGTATCACCGTGCTTCTCCCACGCAATCGTGGCGGCCGCGCTGGTGCCCGCAAACAGGAACGTGACGAAGGCGCCACGCATCCATCTGCCGGCAGAGGAGCGCTTCTTTCGGCCGTGACCATCGTCGGCCGTGACGCGCACTTCGGTGGCCACCGAGGACACTGAAGCGGGTGGCTCCGCGTGCGGGCTGAATTTCGGCTCAGGGCTGAACCGCGGCTCGGACGTGGCCTTGGGCTCGGAATCGATCTTGGGTTCAGAACTGATCTTGGGCTCCGGCGCGAACTTCGGCTCCGGACGCGGCGTGATCTCGGGCGCCAGTGCGGGCGCGACGCTGATCGGGCGCGAGGCCAGCACGATCTCTGGCGAAATCTGTATCGCGTCGTGCGGATCGTTGTCCTTGACCGTGTCCTTCACGATCTCATCGACGATTTGCTTGCTGTTCAGCGTGGCGAGCATCGCAGCTCCTTTAGAGGCCCGGGTGTTGAAGCCCAGGCGTTTCGAGACTGGTCGTTCGCATTGGCGCGAGCCAGGTGAAGCCCCGTCATCGGGCGGATGACGCACGAGTCCAGCCGCGTTTGACCAAAGCAAGGCGCGAGGATGGAGATGGTGCGACGCTCTTCCGCCGTTTGTGGTGATGGAACCGGGATTATCGAACACGGGCACGTGTTCCAGCCTGCCTTGTTTTCAGCACGATTTGGGCAGTATCTCGAAGCGCTGGGGGCGCTGCTATCCGCTATCGGGGGGCCGGTGGTGCCAAAATCTGTTCTCGCTTTTTTCGTTGCTGCCTTGTTGCCGCTCGGCGGCTGCATGCAGACGACGCTTTCGCCATCTACGGACGCGAGCATGACGCCGCGCGACCGGCAGTTGCTCGCGCACACGCCTTACGCCCAGGCGAGCGTGCCCGAGCAATATCTGCGTCACATCGTCGATTATCCGCGCAAGGAGATGCCGGGCACGATCCTGGTCGATACCGATGCGCGCTATCTCTATTTCGTGCTGCCTGACGGCAAGGCGATCCGCTACGGCGTCGCGGTCGGCGAGGAGGCGATGGCCTTCTCCGGCGTCGCGCGCGTCGGCCGCCTTGCGGAATGGCCGGACTGGGTGCCGACGGCGGACATCCAGGCGCGGCTCGGGCCTTATCCGGCACGCGTTCCCGGCGGTCCCGCCAATCCGCTCGGCGCACGCGGCATCTATCTCTATGCCGGCAACAAGGACACGCTCTACCGCATCCACGGCACCAACCAGCCCGAATATATCGGGCAGGCGATCTCGTCAGGCTGCATCCGGATGCGCAACGAGGACGTGATCGATCTCTACGACCGGGTGAAGCTCAATTCGACCGTCGTGGTGCTGCCGCCCGGGCAGAGCGCGCAGGTCGAGGCCGGCAGACGCTGGCGCGGCTAGCTCGCGCGCCGCGCCTCGCTCACTCCTCGGGCCGTGCGATACGCCATTGCAGCGTCGTCGCATTGCCGTTGGCATCGCCCGGCGCCTTGTCGGCGGGCGAGGTGTAGAGCGGGCGGTAGCGATAGGCCCACATCTTGCTGCCGTCGTTGCGGCTGATCACGGTGAAGTCGCCGACGGCCTTGGCGTCGGCGGTTGCGGGCAGCGGCACCCAGGCCTCGGTGCACTTGCCGTTGCAGTTCGATGATTTGCCGGTGGTGTCGCGCTCGTATGTGTAGAGCGTCATGCCCTTGAGATCGACCAGCTTGGGACCCTGCTTGGTCAGGACCACCTTGGCCGGCGCGGTTGTCGCTTCGGGCTTTGGCGGAGGAGGGGCATCGCCGCCGCCATGGCCGTTCGCGAACGCAGGGACGGCCGAGAGCGCGATGGCCGCCGCGGCGATAATGAACCTGGACATCCAAAACTCCCGAAACGGCAAAGTTAATCGCGCGTTAAGCGCCGAATGTTGCCGACCGTAACAGTCGAAGGTTAGTTCCAGGTTTCGCGGGCCTGCGGCAATTACGGACCAAACACGCCTATTCGCGCAGCGGCGCGCGGCTCAGCTCGTTGCCGGCGGCGATGGCCTTGCGCAGCAGCCGCATCAGATCCTCGGCTTCCTTCGCGCTGAGCCCGCGCACCATGAGGCGCTGGGCGGACTCGACCGCTGGCGTGATCTTGCGAAGCGTGCGCCGGCCCTCGTCGGTGATCTCGAGCTCGCGAGCGCGGCGGTCGCGCGGACTGGCGCGGCGCTCGATGAGACCCTTCTGCGCCAGGCGGTCGATCACGCCGGTGATGGTGGTGCGGTCGTAGGCGATCAGGCCGGCCAGCGTCACCTGGTCGAGCCCTGGATTGGCCTTGATGGTCGCGAGTGCGGCGTATTGCACCGGCGTCAGGTCGAAGCCGGCGTCACCGACCTCGGCCAGGAACACCGCGACCGCGATCTGCTGGAACCGGCGCGCCAGATGCCCGGGCATGTCGTTGTTGTCTTTCACCGAATTCTCCTCAGCAAGCGGGACGGCGGGGATTATTGACAAGTATACTGATAGTCAGCATACTGAGCAATATCGAAGAAGACGTTGACGGGAGAAGTGCTCATGCAATTCCATCTGAATGGATTCCAGCCGGGCGATCCCGAGATCGCCGATCCCGCGGAGCGCGTTCAGGCTTCCGGCGCGGCGGGCACTGTCCCGGCCGAGGTCGATGTCCTCATCGTCGGTTGCGGGCCTGCGGGCCTCACGCTCGCGGCGCAGCTCGCGCAGTTCGGTGACATCAAGACCTGCATCGTCGAGCAGAAGCCGGGCCGGCTGCAGGTCGGGCAGGCCGACGGCATCGCCTGCCGCACCATGGAGATGTTTCACGCCTATGGCTTCAGCGAGCGCGTGCTGAAGGAGGCCTATTGGGTCAACGAGACGACGTTCTGGAAGCCGGACGAAGCGGCGCCGGACAAGATCGTGCGCAGCGGCCGGGTGCAGGACGTCGAGGACGGGCTGTCCGAATTCCCGCATGTCATCCTCAACCAGGCGCGCATCCATGACGGCTTTCTCGACGTCATGCGTAAGGCGCCTGCCAAGCTCGAGCCCTATTACAGCCGCCGCCTGCTCGACCTCCAGGTCGATCCGGCCGCAGGCCCTTCCGACCATGCCGTGACCGTGCGGCTCGAGCGCGTCGATGCCGGACACGAGGGCAAGGTCGAGACCATCAAGGCGCGCTACGTCGTCGGCTGCGACGGCGCGCGCAGCACGGTGCGCAAATCGATCGGCCGCGAGCTGCATGGCGACTCCGCCAATCACGCCTGGGGCGTGATGGACGTGCTGGCGGTGACCGATTTTCCCGACATCCGCTTCAAGGCCCTGATCCAGTCGGCGAAGGACGGCAGCCTGCTGATCATTCCCCGCGAAGGCGGCTACATGGTCCGCATCTATGTCGAGCTCGCCAAGCTCGATGTCGGTGAACGCGTCGCCAATCGCAACATCACCGCCGACGACGTGATCGCGAAGGCGCAGCGGATCCTGAAGCCGCATACGCTCGATGTGAAGGAGATCGCCTGGTGGTCGGTCTACGAGATCGGGCAGCGCCTGACCGACAAGTTCGACGACGTGCCGGAAGCCGCGATCGCCTCGCGCCAGCCGCGCATCTTCATAGCCGGCGATGCCTGCCACACCCACAGCCCGAAGGCCGGGCAGGGCATGAACGTCTCGATGCAGGACGCCTTCAATCTCGGCTGGAAGCTCGCTGCCGTGCTGCGGGGGCGGTGCGCGCCAGGCCTTCTGCATTCCTATTCGGCGGAGCGCCAGGCGGTCGCGAAGGAGCTGATCGATTTCGATCGGGAGTGGGCGGGGATATTGGCGTCGGCCGCCAAGGCCGGCGGCGCCGATGCGGCCAAAACGCAGGACTATTTCGTCCGGCACGGCCGTTACACCGCAGGCACGGCGACGCACTACAAGCCGTCGGTTCTCACCGGCGCGACATCACACCAGCATCTCGCCGAAGGCTTCGTCATCGGCAAGCGCTTCCATTCCGCGCCGGTCATCCGGCTCGGGGATGCCAAGCCGGTCCATCTCGGCCACGCATCGCTGGCCGATGGCCGCTTCCGTATCTACGCGTTCTCGCCGGCGGAAGATCCTGCTGCCTCGGGCTCGGCCATCCGCGCGCTGTGCGATTTCCTCAGCGGGGCGAGGGGATCGCCGCTCCGGCGCTACACGCCCGCCGGCGCCGACATCGACAGTGTGATCGATCTGCGCGCGGTCTTCCAGCAGGATCATCGCGCGCTTGCCGTCGAGGCGATGCCCGCTCTGCTGCTGCCGCGCAAGGGCCGCTATGGCCTCATCGACTACGAGAAGATGTTCTGTCCGGACCTCAAGGGCGGCGACGACGTCTTTGCGATGCGCGGCATCGATCGCGCCGCCGGCTGCGTGGTCGTGGTGCGGCCGGATCAGTACGTCGCAAGCGTGCTGCCGATCACTGACTTTGCTGCGCTTGCGTCGTACTTCGACGGCTTCATGCTGCCGGTGAATTGACGCGTTCGCAGTGCTTCTGCGCGCCGCGCCGATGAACGGCGAATGAATATTGAACCGCGTACGGGTTGCATCTCAATCTTTCGACGGATGCGACCTCTGCACGCGGAACGCTCGTTCCGCCTGCGCGTTCCGACTCGCAGAGGAGGAACACACAATGAGACTCAAAAGCGTTCTGGTTGCAGCATTGCTGCTCGCCCCGACGGCCGCACTGGCCGCGCCGGGCATCGTCACCGTCTCGACCGGGTTGCGCGCCGGACCGGGTTCGGGCTTTCCCATGGTCGATCGCATCCCCGAGGGCGCTCGCGTCAACATCCATGGCTGCCTGCGCGGCAATGCCTGGTGCGACGTGAGCTTCTCGGATGATCGCGGCTGGGTGTCGTCGCAATATCTCGAATACCTCTACCGCAATCACTACGTCTATCTCCCGGACTATGTCGACGAGATCGACGTGCCCGTCGTCCCCTTCGTGCTGACCTCGTACTGGTCGAGCTACTACGAGGGGCGGCCCTGGTATCGCCGCCACGCCTACTGGAATAATTACTGGACCTCGCATCAGAACGTCGCCACGCGGATGACGATTGATCCGCGTGCGGCCCGTATCGGCCGCGCGGCGACGCGTGATGCGGCGATCGCGCTGGGCCGCGAAGGCGTGCGTGGCAAGGGTCCCGCTGCGATCTCCGGACGTGATGCAGCGATCGCGAAGAGCGACGCGGCGATCGCGAAACGCGACGCCACGATCACCAAGCGTGACGCAGCGATCACCAAGCGCGACGCTGCGGTTGCAGCAGACCGGACCCGTGCGGAGCGGAGCGAGCGCATCGCTCACGAGCGGACCAATGCGCAGATCCGCAATCCGCGCGATGCCCAGGCACGCATGATGCGCGAGCAGCCTGCGAACCGCGCGGCCGCGCATGCGCCGCCGATGGCACGTGCGCATGAAGCTCCGCGCGTCTCGGCTGCACCTGCCGCACGGCCTGCGATGCCGCATGTCGCGCAGCCCAATGTGAGCCACGGCTCGCCGATGAATGCCCGTGCGCAGATGCCGGCGCCGCGTGCCGCTGCGCCTGCGATGCCGCACGGCGGTGGCGGCGGTGCCCCGCACATCAACGCCGCCCCGCGCGGTGGCGGTGCGCCCGCCGGCGGCCCCGGCGGCGGCCACGAGAAGCACTAAGATCCCAGGAAAAAGCCCGGCCTTCGCGCCGGGCTTTTCAGTGCAGCCGGTTCCGGTTCCCTGCGCGTACAATTTAAGAAAGTTCTTCGCGGGCAGATTTCATCGATCGTAAGATGTGTACCCAAAGATGTAAGCATCCACTCGGGGCAGCGGGGCACGGGAGGATGTGATGAGACAGAGCCAGGCGGAGACGCGCCGCCAAAATGTCGCGAAGCGGTCGATGACCAAAGAGGCCAAGCAACTGTCCGGCCTGATTGCCGGACTGCGCAAATCCCTCGAAGGCATCCAGAAGGAACGGACGAGCACGAAACTTTCCGGCGCTGAAATGGGAATGCTCGACGAGCGCCGCAACAATCTTCTGCTGACGATCGCGGCTCTCGACGACCGCCTCTCGGCAGTGCAGGGGCTGATCGATCTCGGCCGTCCCCACGTTATCCGCGTCCACTGATCTGGACGCTCCGGCTATCGGTTTCGTCGCGGCGGCGACGAGGCCAGGCCTTGCTGCCGGCCCTGCGCGGCATAGGGATTGGCATAGCACTGCGCGGATTGACCGGATGCGGTCGCAGCGCACTGTGCGATCGAGGTGAAGCTGCAATCGATCGTGCTGCCGTCGATCGTGTAGACCTCGATGCAGACGGGATAGCGCGGGTCGTAGGTCTGCCCCGCTGCGGGCGCGCCGGCCAGAGCGATGCCAAGCAAACCGATGCCAAGCAAGCCCGCGACAAGCTGAATCGCATTCATGATCGGGCGCAAGATCGACCTCCGTGGTTCGGCCGGAGCCAAGCACAATGCTGCCTCGGATGGCACCAAATTGCCACGCTCCCGGCGAATTGCCGCCAAAGCCCGCTGCCACTTGGAATGTGGGTGCGGGCGACGCAAGGGGATGCGCATTGGCCTACAAGATGGTCGCAGAACGCGACAATGAGAAGTACAGTTTCAACCGCGAGAGCCGGCTGCTGATTGTGGCGAAGGCCAGGGTGTGGGCGAGCGAGGGATGGCAGGTCGTCATCACCGACCAAGACGGCAAGGCCTACGCGCCGCCCGAATTCGATCAGTTGCTGGCGGCTTGACCGCACGACAGGCTCTGGTTTGAGGCGTATTCTTGACGCGAGGCGGTCTATCCGCTTCGCTCGAAAACGCTCCGGGGGATGACGTTGATATCGCTATTCCGACCGGGGCGCGGCCTGATCGCGCCCCTCATGACTGTGGCGGCCGCCGCGCTGACGGCAACTGTCGCCTTCGCTCAGAATCTCGATGCCGGCAAGTCGGCCGAGCGGCTGTTTGCCGACGGCTGCGCGACCTGCCACCGCAGCCCGCGCGGCCTCGCCAAGGGACGCTTCAGCCTGACGCTGTCCTGGTTCCTGAAAGACCATTACGCCACCAGTTCCGACTCCGCCAAGGCGCTCGCCGCGTATCTGGTGTCCGTCGATACGCCGCCGCCGCGGGCCGCGGCCAAGCCAGGTGCAAAGCCCTCCAAATCAGCGCCGCGACCGCCCAAGCCGGTGACGAGCAACTAGTCGCGGTCGCCACGATCCGCTGCGTCCCGTTTCCTCGCCCATCGTCGCAATCAGAAATAGAATGATTGTACGATCCGTCGTGAGGTGGTATTAAACCTAAAGTAGCTTTGATCTGGAAAGCAACCGAAATGCCCTGTCGGGCGGGTTTCGGGATTTTGTCGCGCATCTCATTTTGAGCTCGGGCGAGACGGGGCGGTTGAGCTCGCATCCAGAGGACCTCCCATGAAGCATTGGACGTCTTTGGCCCTGACGTCGCTGGCGTTTGCCGCGGTCGTGCTGGCAGTGCCGTCGCATCGGCTCGCACAGGCGCAGGCGCCGCAATCGCAGCCGGCAGCACCGCCCTATCTTCCGCAGGCAAAATTCTGCGCCAATGGCACGGGCGGACTGTGCTCCATCGTGCCGGCCTATATCGGTCCCGATCAGGGCCTGGCGCAAACCCAGGGCTATAACGGCCTCTATGGCCAGCCGCCGCAGAACGAGAAGGAAGACGTTCAATCGCCGTTCGACAACATGTCGTGGCAGATGTTCGTCGCGCTCAATTGGGTGGCGAGCGGCGTCAAGGATCCGGCGGCTCAAGGATTGACGCAGCCGGGACGGCGGGTCTGGCAGACCTATCCATCTGTCTCGTCGCTGTTCGGCAACTCGCCAGTCGTCGCCGGCTGCCCGCAGGCGCTGGCTCTCCCCATCTTCCATATCGGCTCGAACGGCAAGGGCCAGCCGATGCCGAACAACGAGGAATATCTGCAGGCCGCGACCAACAAGCCGCTGATCGACATCAACGGCAACTGGACGCTGTTCGAGCGGCGCGTCAACGACATCGAGGCGCAATATCTGCGGGCGCCGGGTGGCCAGAAGTCGCAGACGCTGACGACCAGGGCGGGCCAGCTCGAGTTCATCAAGAACAACCCAGGAGGTGCCGAGTTCACATCCTCGGCCACGGTGCCCGACGGCGCCAACGGTTCGATCGAGATCAAGGCGTCCTGGCGCATCCTCGACCCGTCGAAGGACGATCCGTCAAAATTCTTCACGCAGAACATCCTGCTCGCGGTGTCCGGCGATCTCGTGCGCGACGGCCGCCCGTTCTGCCGCAGCGAGCGGGTAGGGCTGGTCGGCATGCACATCCTCCAGCGCAATCCGGTGGACAAGACCAATCCCGCGCTCCGGCCGCAATGGATCTGGGCGACGTTCGAGCATGTCGACAACGCGCCGCTCGCGAACGCGCCCTGCAACGTCGCGGGTGGCTGCGGCACCGACAAGGCCACGAACTGGATCAACCAGCCGAGCTGCGGACCGGCGAACCCGGCGCCGGGCTCGCATTTCTCGTTCTTCAACCCCACCACGTCGGGCCTCGGCACCAATATCTCGCCGCAATCGCCCGGCGGCACCAAGACGGCGTTTCCCTGGAATCCGCGCAAGCCGTACGCGCAGGGCGGCACGACCAGCGCGACGGCGCAGCCGCAGGCGGTGCGCTGCTGGCGGATCTATCCGACGACGGAGGTGCTCAACGCGCAATGGCGAATGGCGCTCGGGTCGCTCAAGAGCGTGTTCCAGAATTACATGCTGGTCGGCACGCAATGGGGCGGCAATGTCGAGCCCCCGACCCCGCCAAATCCTGTTCCGTCTAACGCCGTGCCGGGCATGCTCTCCAACATGACGCTCGAGACCTACATCCAGAACTATCTGAGCAATGGGGCCGCGGGTCCGGGCTCATGCGTCAGCTGCCACAATTTCGCGACGCTGGTCGACGGCAAGACCTCGGCGAATTTCAGCTTCCTGCCGGGGATCGTGGAGCCGGCATCGCTGCGCGCGAAGATCAGAACGGCGCCGTAGTTCGTAGAGCGCGTAGCCCGGATGGAGCGCAGCAGAATCCGGGACATCTATGGCCGCGGCGGCAGTTGCCCCGGATTGCGCTTCGCTTCATCCGGGCTACGGAGCACCGGTCAGCTACCGCGCCGATAGGTCTGCGCGATCAGCCGGTCGTGCACGGCGCGCAGCTCGGCACTCATGCGCGTCTGTCCCGTCGTGACGAAGGTCAGCCAGGCTCCGTCCGCGGCGAGGCGGACGACATGAAGCTCGGGCGTCGCGTCGGTTGCGCGGTGGCGCTTGAGCCGGGCCTTGATCCAGTCGTTCCAGAGCTGTCGTAATGACGGATCGGTGACGACGACCATGCTGAGCGCCGCCCAGGGCGTCGCAAAGCCGAAAGCCTTGCCGGTGAACACGGCGTTGACATAGGCCCGCGTGAAGCTGCCGCGCGGCTTTGGATCGGCTTCGATGGCGGCGTCGATCTCGGCATCGACGCGACCGAGCAGATCGGCGAACAGGCCCTCGATCAGGGCCTGCTTGCTGCCGAAGTGATGAAACAGTCCGCCCTTGGTGACGCCGGCCGCCGCCGCCACCGCCTGCACCGTGACACCGGAGACGCCGTGGTCCATGGCAATGGCCGCGGCGTGGTCGAGCAGGGCGCGCCTGACCTGTTCGGGTTGCTTGGCGCGGGTATAGGCGCTTGCCGGCATCAATGCGCCGTCGTCTGCGAGAACAGGTTGATGACCACGACCCCCGACACGATCAACCCAATCCCGACGAACGCCGCCGCATCCAGCATCTGGCGGAACAGCACGAACGAGACGGTCGCGGTCAGGATGATGCCGACCCCGCCCCAGATCGCATAGGCGATGCTGAGCGGAATGACCCGGATCGCGACCGACAGCGCATAGAACGAGGCGACATAGAACAGCACCATGGCGAGCGTCGGCCACGGCCGCGTGAACTGCGCGGACTGCTGCAGGAAGGCGGATGCGGTGACCTCGAACACGATGGCGAGGGCGAGCGCGGCGTAGGCGTTGAAGGCGGACGTCATGGCAAGCTCATATAGGCGCGAAAGATACCGCGCGGTAGGTATGTTTAGCACGCCGAACATGGCCTTTGCCAGACGCTGCTATCACGTGTCGGTGACGAGCCTGCGACAGGCCGGTCCGCAGCAGGAAGCCGCCATGCGATGAATCGCACGGCGGCTTCCGATTGTCGCAGGTTCCAATGCCGTGCTAGCCGATGCGGACGGAGAGTTCGACGTCTTCGGCAAAGGGCGTCGACATGTAGCCGCTGCCGGGTGCCCGGACCCGCGCCAGATAGTCGGGGCTGTCGTCGGCATTGTCGGCAACGATGATCGCGCCTGGCCGCAGATGGCCTTCGACCAGATCGAGGATCTCGGGGTAGAGCGCCTTGGCACCGTCGAGCAGCACGAGATCGACGGTATCGGGCAGATCAGTGCTCAGCGTCTTCAGCGCGTCTCCCTCGCGGATGTCGACGAGATCGATCAACCCCGCTGCTGAGAGGTTGTCGCGCGCCCGTGCCGCCTTGGACGGCTCGAACTCGCTGGTGATGAGGCGGCCGCCGCCATTGTCGCGCAAGCCTGCGGCCAAATGCAGGGTCGAGATGCCGAACGAGGTGCCGAACTCGACAATCGCCCTGGCGCGGGAGCTGCGCGCCAGCATGTAGAGCAGCAAGCCGGTCTCGCGCGAGACCGCAAGGGGGACGTCCTTCAGGCGCCCATAGAGATCGCGGTAAGCGGTCTTGCTCCGCATCATCCGTGCCCGCTCGGCGTCGGACAGGTCGGCGATTGCGGCGTGGATTGCGCCGTTTGCAGCGTCGGCTTCGCTGAAGAGGCGCTCCAGCAGCGGCGCAAGCGATGTGATGGTCGGGATGGTCATGGGAGGTCTCCAGGAAGTCTACAAATGGTCGCGGGGAAGCGCGGGCTTGCGCGGATTCTGAAATACGACTAATTCGTCGCATTTCCTATTCGCATTCCCTTCGCAACCTCCTGGGACGCCATGGCCGATCGTCGAAGCCGTTCAGTTTCCTCACGAAAACAGCCGCAGCAGGCGCGCTCCACCGAACTGGTTGCGGCCATTCTGGACGCGGCTGTTCAGGTCCTGGCGAAAGAGGGCGCGCAGCGCTTCACGACCGCACGCGTCGCCGAGCGGGCCGGGGTGAGCGTCGGATCGCTCTATCAATATTTTCCGAACAAGGCGGCGATCCTGTTCCGCCTTCAAAGCGACGAGTGGCGGCGCACGAGCGACATGCTGCGCGGGATTCTCGCTGATGGTGCGAGGCCGCCGCCGGCGCGGTTGCGCGCGCTGGTCCATGCCTTCGTCCGCTCCGAATGCGAGGAGGCTGCGATCCGCACCGCGCTCGACGACGCTGCGCCGCTTTACCGCGATGCTCCCGAGGCGCAGGAGGCGCGGGCAGCCGGCAAGGGGATCGTTGCGGCCTTCATGCGGGAGGCACTGCCGAGAGTGCCGGATGCCACGCGCGTCCTTGCCACCGAGCTGATCACGACGACGCTCAGCGAGGTCGGCAAGCGGTTCTCGGAGACACCACGCGGCGAGGCGGAGATCGCTCGCCATGCCGACGGGCTGGCCGACATGCTTTGCGCCTATCTCGGCGCGCTTGCACGGCGCCGGAAACATTCCTGACATCCGCCTTTGCAGGCCGATATCGTTCTGATTCCCGCTCTTGATGCGCTAGCTTCGATCCGTCCATCGTCCAGCCATCGAGCGCCGCGCCATGCATATCCTTCGACCCCAGTTTCATATCGAGGAGCAGCGCGCACTGGAATTCGCCGGCCAACGCGGCTTCGGCACGATCGTGGCGGCGGACGAGCGCGGGCCGCGTGCCTCGCATGTGCCGTTCGTGCTCGGCGAACGCGACGGCCGCGCCCTGGTGCAGATCCATCTCACCGCCAGGAATCCACTGGTGCCGCTCGCGGACGGCTCGCGGCGCTTCCTGCTGATCGTCGCCGGCGACGATGCCTACATTTCCAACGACTGGTACGCCTCGCGCGACAACGTCTCGACCTGGCTCTACGAGGCCGTGCATCTGTCAGGCGTCGCTCATCTCAGGGACATGGACCAGAACCGCGGCCATGGCGATGCGCTGCTCGCGGTCGCCGAGGCGCGCCTGCCGAAGCCGGCATGGGATCTCGCGCAGATGGAGCCGGGCAAGCGCGAGAGCATGCTGGCGGCGATCCGCGTCATCGATCTCATGGTCGATAGCGTCGAGGGGCAGGCCAAGCTCAACCAGCACAAGAGCGATGCGGATCACGTCGCGGTCGCGGGCCGCCTTGCGTCGTCGGAGGAGAGCGGGCACCGGCGGCTCGCGCGGAAGATGCAGGCGTTGCGGCCGGGACTCAGTTACGAGGTCCCGTAGCCCGGATGGAGCGAAGCGCAATCCGGGACACGCGCGGCGGGTTCAGACCCCGGATTACGCTACGCTCCATCCGGGCTACGCTTGCTACGGCAGCTACGCTTGCGTGATCAGGCATTTGACCTTACGGACCTCCCCATGCTCGTCATCTCCATTCAAAGCCAGGTGGTCCACGGCCATGTCGGCAACAGCGCGGCCGCCTACGCGATGCAGGCGGAGGGCGTGAACGTCGCGGCGGTGCCGACGACGCTGCTGTCGAACCATCCGCGCTATCCGAGCCTGCGCGGGCGGGTGCTGGAGACCGAGCTCGTGGCCGATCTGCTCAGGGGCGTCGAGGAACGCGACCTCGTCGACGAGGCTGCGGTGCTGGTCACCGGCTATCTCGGCTCGCCCGGCAATGCCGCCGTCGTCGCCGATTTCGTCGAGCGGTCGCTGACGCGGAATTCGAAGCTCGTCTATCTCTGCGACCCCGTGATCGGCGATGACGGCCGCGTCTATGTCGCCGACGGCATCCTGGACGTGGTGCGGCACCGTCTGCTGCCGGCCGCAAACCTGACGACGCCGAACCAGTTCGAGCTCGAGCTGCTGTCCGGCATCACGATCGCGGATACGCAGGGGCTGCGCGTGGCGTGCTCGGCGCTTGCGGACGAGGGGCGCATCGACGTCGTTGCGACCGGCTGCACGCTCTCCGATACGCCGGACGGGCAGGTGGAGACGATCCTGTGCGCGGATGGTCTGCTGTCGCGCTTTGCGACGCCGCGCCTGCCGATCCGACCCTATGGCACCGGCGATCTGCTCACCGGCCTGATCGCGGCGCATCTGGCCAAGGGTGCGGCGATGGAGGCGGCGGTGCGGCTCGCGGTCGAGACCATCTTTGCCGTGCTGGTGCGTACGCAAGAGGCCGGTACGGCCGAAATGCGGCTCGTGCCGCTACTGACGGCGGGACGCAGGCCGTAACCGGTCAGGTGGCGCGCTTGCTCGCTGACTGCGCCGATTTCTGCGGCCTGGCCGAACTCTTCTGCTCGCGCGTGGCCTGTGCCTTTGGTGGCTTGCTGCTGGCCACGGCCCGCGGCTTCTTCGGCTTGGCGCTGGCGACGTCCTTGCGATCGGAGGTGCCGCGCTTGGAGACGTATTCCGCGCCGTCGATCGGGCCGACATGCGGCGGATCGCGGCCGAGATAGGGCCGGCCGATGCCGAGCGCCTTGCCGTTCGCGTCCACCCACTTCCACAGCACTTCGGTCGAGACCCAGCGCTGCGCGCGGTTGTTGCCGGCGGTCGAGACGATGTCGGCCGCCATGCCGTGGCCATAACCGCCGCGCGTGCTGCCGCCGTGATAGGAGCGATCGGACGCCGCCTTCAGGCCGCTCGCGATCGACTGGCGATAGTCGTCGCGGAACGCGCTGGTGATGCCCGGCGACAGGCCGGCGGCCTCGGCGGCGAGCAGGGTGCGGAACAGCTTGCGCTTGAAGCTCTTGTCCATGCCGCCGATGACGTAGTCCATCATCGACATGTTGGCGTGCTCGGCGGCCTTCGGGTCCTTCCAGCCGAAATCCTCGTCGACCAGCTTGGTGAAGCTGCGCATCACGGTCACCATCTTGCCTCTGCGCTTGATGGTAACGGCGCGGCGCTCCTGCACCTTGATCGAGTCCTCCTTCGGCGTGCGTTGATAGAGCGCCCAAAGATAGCGGTCGATGCAGGCGTCCACGATGAAGCACTCGTCGAGTACGGCGACGGTGTCGGCGGGGGGCGAGGCCTTGCTCGCCGCGGGCGCCGGCCCGGTCGCGAGGGACGCGGGCGACAAGGCGTCGGTGGTCACGATCTCGGCGGGATCGGCGGAGGCGAGCTTGACGGGCTCCGGCTTGACGGGTTCCGCTGCCGGCGCAGCCTCGCTGGCGACGGGCGCGGGTTCAGGGAGCAGTTGCGGCGTGGGCGGCGGCTCGGCCGGCAGGATCTCGGCCGGATCGGCGGAGGCAAGCTTGATGGCGGGCACCTCAGGCGCCGCCGCCTCAACTGGCGCCGGAACCGGGGTGGCAGCAACAGCGGCGGCGATTTCGGCGGTCAGCGCGATGCCGTCCTCGGTGGTCACCGCGCGCGGGACGTCGGCGAGCTCGAGACGGCCGAGATCCTTTGCACGCGTGACAGCGGCCGCATTGGCGCCGCTGTTCTCGATCAGGGCCGGGGCGTAAGCGGAGAGAGAGAGCGCGAGCCAGCCGGCCATCACAGCCGAGGGGCAGGAGACTGCCACCAGAAGAGACCGCCGATCGTTCATGATCCCTGCCTCCAAACGGTTCTGTTCGAACCAGTCTCGTCGGAACAGTCTTGCACAGAAAGGCACGCAGCGCGTCAATTGTTCGGGGGACCGTGTGGCAGCGCAATGGCGCAAATCGGCGAAAATCGGCTTTTCCGAGGAGTGTGGCCTGCGGGCAACGCGGGTTCCAAAGGGTTCCGGAGCACATTATTCGGTAAAGGAGAATTCTGCGCGCCGCGGCAACCTTCGCCGGCGGCGGCGCGTTGGGTCGGCCATGACCACGCATTCCTCGCTGCGTCCGATGGACGCCTTCGACCCCACCGAGCCCGCCATCCTGCACGATCGTGTTTCCGGCAGGATCATCACCTGGACCGCCGAGTAGGCCGACGACTACCGGCGCGCCAGCCGGTTGCGGGGCGATGGAACCGTGGCCTGGAAGACCTATGTCTTTGACGGGTGGGGCAACGTTCTCGGCGGCTGACCCGCCGGGAATCAGGAAATCCAGCCAAGACCTTGGGCGCGTTAAACATATCGCCATGCGCGCGGCGCGATGTTGCGTTGCAGCGATGCATATCGCAATGCAGCAAATCAGGCTTACATGTGCTCCGACCCTTCCTTCTGGAGCATCACCAATGAACAAGAAGACTTTCTCGATCGCGGCCGCCCTCGTCATCGCGGGCTCGACTGCCACCTTCGCCGCCGAGCTGCCGGCCTATGAGGCCAACGGCATCCCGGCTTCGCCCCTGCAGGTCCGCGTGCTCGGTGCCGCCCATGTCGAGCAGCAGGTCTCGGCGCCCGCCACCAGCGTGACCGCGCTGCAGGCCAGCGTCCTCGCCCCGCGCAAGGTGAAGACCGCGACCGTCGGCTCGGCCCGCTA
Source organism: Bradyrhizobium sp. KB893862 SZCCT0404 (assembly GCF_018130885.1). NCBI lineage: Bacteria > Pseudomonadati > Pseudomonadota > Alphaproteobacteria > Hyphomicrobiales > Nitrobacteraceae > Bradyrhizobium > Bradyrhizobium sp. KB893862 SZCCT0404. Next base: position 77,386 of record NZ_JAFCLT010000004.1, on the reverse strand, counting down.
GGCCAGCGATCCTGACGTTGGCGTGAATTCGCCGCTTGCGAATTCGCGTCATTCTCGAACCGCGTTCCCATTCGGGAGCGCGGTTTTTCTTTGTGTGCGCGGAACGAGAATCCGGAAGCAAAAAAGACTCGCGAACGACGCGCGTTATGTACGGCCGTTCAAGACGAGTGTGATCCTCTTAATAGTTGTTTTGCAGATCGCGGCGCCTGATGTGCGGGCCGCATATTGAGCGGCCAATTCTGGAATCATAACCGGAGCCGTCATGCCCGTTGCACAAAAAGCCGTTGTTGCCACTGCGTCGCCGCGTGAATTCATCGTCAGGCATCTCGCATTGTTCGCCGCCGCTGCGCTGTTCGTGTTCGTGCTCAGCCTGACCTACGGCCTCGATCTCAGCCCCGGATTCTTCTGAGGGCTATGCGCGTCTCGCGCGCAGGCTCGACGGCGACCGGCCGTAGAGCTCGGCGAAGGCGGCGTTGAAACGGCGCAGGCTGCCGAAACCGGCCTGGAACGCGATCTCCGTCATGTTGTGATCGCCGGCATCGAGCAGGCGCTTGGCGCGCTGGACGCGCAGCGTCTTGGCAAGCTGCTGCGGGCTCGCACCGACGTGCCGCTCGAACAGCCGCGCCAGATGCCGCGAGGAGATGCCGAGGCGCGTTGCGAGCGTCACCACCGAGCATTCGTCGAGCGCTCCGCCGTTGATCAGCTTCACCGCGCGCGCCACGGTCGAGCGCGTGCCGTTCCAGGCCGGGCAGAACGGCGCGGTCTCGGGACGGCAGCGCAGGCAGGGCCGGAAGCCCGCAGCCTCCGCCGCCGCAGCGGTCGGATAGTAGACGACGTTGCGCGCCAGCGGCTGCTTGGCCGGACACACCGGACGGCAATAGATACCCGTCGTCCTCACCGCGGTGAAGAAGCGGCCGTCAAAGCGGGGATCGCGGCGCAGGCGCGCGGCGTTGCAAGTCTCGAAGCTCAGCATGGCCGGATGATAGCGCAGACCGGCGCGTGTGGAAGTGTTGCGGGATGACCAGGTCCGAATGTGGCGAGCCGCAATTTGCATCGCGGCCTAGAACGCGGCTCTGAAGCCCAACGCATTCGGAGAGCCTGCCGTGACCAGCCCGAGAGACGTCGTACTGAACGCCTGGAAGACATTTTCATCGCGCGATGCCGCGCGCATCGCCGCGCTGTTCACCGATGATGCCGAATGGATCGCGCCGAAGGGCAACGCCACCGCGGTCGCGCTCGATCACACCGACCACATGGTCGGTGCAACGCAGATCGCGCGCTTCATCGCGCAGGAGATGCACAGGCTGTTTTCCGAGGTCGATATCGCCTTCCGTGGCGTCCATGCCGACGGCGATGTCGTGATCGTGGAGGAGCGGATGCGCGCGACGCTTCCCGGCGGCAAGCCCTACGAGAACGATTATTGTTTCGTGTTCACGGTGGCGGGCGACCGGATCCGCGAGGTCCGGGAATACATGGACACGCGCAAGGGTGGCGGATGGTGTTCGGGCAGGGGGCATGAGCCCGCGTGCCAGCCCTGCGGCGGCGTGGGTTGAGGCGATGCGCGCCCTGACATAAGGCTTGATCCATGGATCAGCGGACGAGCGGCGCTGACGCTCTCATTCACAAGAACGATTCTGCCCCGGCGCTTCTCGGCGTCGTCTGCGGCCTGTCGGCGGCGCTGTTCTGGGCGCTCGGCTTTGCCGGCACGCGGCACGGGCTGAAGGTCGGCTTCACGCCGGTCGATCTCTTGGTGCATCGCTATGTCTGGTCGGGGATCGCATTCCTGCCGCTGGTTCTGCGCGCCGGAATCTCCGATCTCTGCGGCATCGGCTGGGGCAGGGGCCTCGTGCTGATGGTGCTCGGCGGCCCCGTTATGTCGCTGATCTCCTACACCGGCTTTTTGTTCGTGCCGCTCGGCCATGGCAGCGTGATCCAGCCGTCCTGCGCCACGCTCGGCGGGCTGCTGCTCGCAGCGATCGTCCTGAAGGAGAGGATCTCGGCCTCGCGCCTGATCGGCGCGCTCGTCATCGTCGGCGGCCTCGGCGTGATCGGCGCGGAATCGATCGGGCATATCGGCGCCGAGGGCGTGCAGGGCGACCTGATCTTCGTGCTGACCGGATTGATGTTCGCAGGCTTCGGCGCGGCGCTGCGGCACTGGCGCGTGTCCGCGGTGTCGGCCGCGCTCGTCATCAACGTGCTGTCGCTGCTGCTGCTGCCGCTCTACATCGCCATCGTCGGCCTTGCGCATGTCGCGGCGATCGGCGTGTGGGAGAACGCGATCCAGGCGCTGGCGCAGGGCGTGCTCGCAGGTCCCGCCGCGCTCTATCTGTTCGCGGTCTCGGTGCAGCGCCTCGGCGTCGCGCGCGCGGCGGTGTTTCCGGCCTGCGTGCCGGCGCTGACCCTGCTCACCGGCTGGATGCTGCTCGGCGAGGCGCCGACGCTGTTGCAGACGGCTGGCCTCGTGACGGTGCTGTGCGGCTTCTACCTGGCGCAGCGGCAGCGTTAGGCCACCCCCAGAAGACGGAAGGCCGCCCCGAAGGGCGGCCATTCAAGTCTCAAGGTGTGATGCAATCAAACGCGTCTTCAAATGATCCAGCCCCGGGTTGATACAATAGCTACGCACTACAAAGGCGAGCCCGGCAAAGACAGCCTTGCATAGTTTTCCCGGTCGGCAAAATGAATTCTGTGTTCCGGGGCAGGAACAGCGAATTAGAGTTACCCCGTCTGGTTAACCCCTCGGCTCAGGCCTTCCGCACGAACTCCGACTTCAGGTTCATGGCGCCGATGCCGTCGATCTTGCAGGCGATGTTGTGGCCGTCGCTGGCGTCCTGGAGGCGGATGTTGCGTACCTTGGTGCCGCCCTTCACCACCGAGGACGAGCCCTTGATCTTGAGATCCTTGATCACGATGACGCTGTCGCCGTCGGTGAGTGCATTGCCGTTGGCATCGCGCACGCCGGCCTCCTGCGCCGCGTCGGCCACTACATCCGCCGTGCCGCTCCATTCGTGGCCGCATTCCGGGCAGACCCAGAGGCCGCGGTCCTGATAGGCGTGCTCGGAGCTGCACGCAGGGCATTTCATCGCATCGGTCATCGCTTCGCCTTCGTTGCCCCGCCGTCCGGAGCGCGCCGCACCGTAGGTTCGTTGCGGCGCAAAGCAAGCGAAAGTTCCGCGGAGGGTATCGGGCGATGCTGCAAGATATTTCCGGCGACGTTGAGTGTCGTAGCCCGGATGAGCGTAGCGATATCCGGGATCTCTGTTTGTCGGGATAGTCCCCGGATGTCGCTGCGCTCATCCGGGCTACGAACCGTCATCGAAACCAAAACATCGAAAACAACCCCATGCACAGTAGAAAACTCCAGGGAATTCAGGGTTCGGCGAGTCCGAAATTGTGACCCGTCGGGTCAGGCGGAATCTTTGGGATTCGCCCCCGCCCGTCGGGCCGACTTCGGCGATACCGAACGGCATTTGCGCCGTCGGGCAAAACAGGGGTATGTTGGCAGGATGGCGCCCGTGCGACGGCGGGGAGCAGACAGCGTCGCCGGGCCGCGGGGCGAGATGCCGAAGACATCCACGAGACGACTGAAGACCTACCAGACCTCGCTCGGCTTCTACGACCAGGCCATCGCCGCGCCCTCGATGAAGGCAGCGCTTGCGGCCTGGGGCGCCAGCTCCAATCTGTTTCACCAGGGCGTTGCCAGGGAGACCGACGATCCCGACGTGGTCGCCGCGACCATGGCCAAGCCCGGAATCGTGCTGAGGCGTCCGGTCGGGTCGAACAAGGCGTTCACCGAGAGCGCGGAGCTGCCGACCGATCTCGCCGAAGGCGATGCCCGGCCGCGTGCGAAGCGGCGAGCGGTAAAGGCCGCACCGAAACCATCGCGCAAGACCGACGACAAGCAGGCGCGCAAGGCTGCCGCTGCGTTCGAGAAGGAGGAGCGGCGCCGCGAGGCCGAACGCCAGAAGGAGGAGGCCGCCCGCGCGAAGGAGCGCGCGCGCCGGGACAAGGCGGTCGCGACGGCGCAGGCTGCGCTGGACAAGGCGAGGCGGGAGCACGAGGCGCGAGCCGAGGCGATCGAATCCGAGCGCGCCGTACTCGACCAACGGGCCGAGGCCGAGCAGGCCCGTTGGGACAAGCAAAGGACGAAGCTCGAGCAGGCGCTGCGCAAGTCGCGCGCGTAAGGCGCCCGCAAGGCGTGTTCATACACGCTGCGTCGCCGCGCGCGGCGGCAGGATCGCGGTTCCATCCCTATATGAGAGCAATCCCATATAGGTCCGCGATGCCCAAAAAATCCTCGAAGACTGGAAGTCCCATGGTCGTGCGCCCGCGCCGCGCGGCGCCGGTTCTGGTGTGCCGGAAATGCCTCAAGCGCAGCGACGAGGGCAGCGATGTCAGGCGGGCGCTGAAGTCCGAACTGAAGGCGGCGAGGCGCGACGGCGCCAAGCCGGCCAAGCTGGTCATGACCGGGTGTTTTGGACTTTGCCCGAAACGGGCGGTCGTGGTCGCGAGCGGCGCCAGCCTTGCGAAGCAGGAATATGTGCTGGTGGCGGACCGCGATCAGGTGCCGCGCGCGCTCGCGCTGCTCGGGGAGGAGCGCGGCGAGTAAGCGCAGAGCTTATTTCTGAACAATGGCCTGCGTGCCTGACGAGGCCGGGGCCGGTTCCCAGGGCGCCGGCAGGACGACGCGGATCGGGCGCGCCTCGCTGGGCGTGCCGGTCGCGGGTGCGCTCACCCTCGCGGGCTGGTCCTGCGCGCTGTCGGCGGCCGCCACCGCGATGGACGCCAGGATGAAACTTGCCGCGATCACCACAGCCCGCAGATCGAACATTGTCGCCGTCCTCCATTGTCACAGAGAACGGCCGGGGAGGAAAAAAGTTCAGCGCGAATAGCGCGCATTGGCGGACTGCGCGGCGGGCACATTTTGCATGAAGCCGGCGGCGTTCATTCAGGCAAATCGAAAACGAATTGACTTGCCTAACATGGCATCCTTGAGCACTCTTTCGGGGCAAGGAGATCAACGCATGACAAAATTGACGCTCGCCTGTGCGCTCGGAACGGCTCTGGCGCTGAGCAGCCTCGTAACGTCAGGTGCCGAAGCCCGGACGCGAAAGGCCGTGGTGGTTCGCGCACCGCAGGAGAGGATCATCGTCACCGCGCCCGTGCTGCGGCCGACGCCGTGGGATTACAACATCGTGCCGCGCTACCGCTATCGCCCCGAGGACGATCGCGTCGATCCCTACGGGCCGCCGCTGGTGCCGTCGTATATCCGCTACGAGGCGTGGCGCTGGCCGTATTGGTGGTGAGGGGCGGGCGCCGAATTGATGGGTGCCTGTAGCCCGGATGGAGCGAAGCGTAATCCGGGGTCTTGCCCCAAGCTGCGCTGGTCCCGGATTACGCTTCGCTCCATCCGGGCTACGCACCCAGCCCTGTAGCGTGCCCATCAAAGCTAACTCGGGACGATTTCGTGGGCACGACGCCAGCGCGCCTTTGCCAACCCTAGGGCATCTCGCCACCCATCGCCGTCAAGAGCTCGTAGCCCGGATGGAGCGAAGCGTAATCCGGGACAAACGTGGCTTGGGCAAGACCCCGGATTACGCTTCCGCCTTCGCTCTTTGAGCTTCGGCGGACAAGTCGCTTCATCCGGGCTACGTTCGTTTCCAATCGTGGGTTCGGACCCAGCCCGTGCCTCGGGGGCTCACCAATCGTCGTAGGGATCGCCCATATAGGGCGGCGGCATCCAGCGCGGCGGCGGCCTGGGACGACGGGGGGCGGCCTCCGGGATGTACGGCGGCGGCCGGGGCCGTGCGGCCGGTTCGCTGTTCACGCTGCGCACGACGGGTTTTGCGGCCGCTGCAGGCGCTGCGGCCGCTGCAGGCGCGGGTGATTTGGTCAGCTGGGTCTGCAGCGACTGCACCTGCGCGGCGAGGCGCGCATTGTCCGCCGCTTCCTTCTCCTGCGCCGCCTTGAGCTGCTGGATGGTGTCGGCCTGCTCACGCTGGGTCTGCTCGTTGCGGCTCTTCAGCTGCTCGAGCTTGCCGTTGATGTTGGCAAGCTCGCCCGTGATGGCCTTGAGCGATTGCGCGAGCTCGGACGATGACGGGTCGGGCGCGGCGGCGGCAGGCTTCGGAGCGGTGTCCGTGTCCTTGGCGACGGGCGGCGCGGGCACCGGGCTCGGCCCGTCCGCAGCAGCCAGCAGCACGGCCTGCGGCTGCGCCGGGGTTTCCACGGCGGCGGTTTCCGGGGGCTCGCTCGCGGCCGGCGGAGCCAATCGCGCAAAGATCGATTTGGCCTCGTCGCGATATTGCGACGCGACGGCGGCGCCGAGCAGGCCGATCGCCAGCACGAGGATGACCAGGGCGCGCATCATGGCCGGATCTTTCCTCAAGCCTTGATCGCGGCCGCGGACTGCCACGAGCTTGGTATCCGGAAGTTTGGTGTCTTTCTGCGCGGAGGCGGCTGCAGCCGTCGCGCCCGCGCCTGCATGCGCGGCCGGTTTGCTTTCGCTGTCGTGTTCCATGCCGGAAACCAGCCGGTCCAGCCGCGCGAGGTCTTCCTGAGTGCTCTTGATCCGGTCGAGGGCCCGCGCCAGCGCGCCGTCGGCGCGCGTCTCGTCCGGCTTGGGGGTCTCGGGCTTGCCTGCATCAGGCTTGCCGGCATCAGCTTTAGGGTCGTTCGTATCAGGCACCGATGCGCTCTCCATCCGGTCGGGCGTCAATGAGAGGCAGTCCGATCTTGGGAAGGATAGGTCTCGCCGCCATCAGACACAACGCGTGTGCAGAGGTAAAATTATGGCGGGCGCGGAGACGCCTGTAGCCCGGATGAAGCCAACGGGTCGGCGCGAAGCGCCGCCCGATGAAAGACACCACGCAATCCGGGACCAGCGCAGCTCGAGGCAAGGCCCCCGGATTTCGCGTTCGCTCCATCCGGGCTACTTGCTCACGTTTGAGTTGTCATCGTCCGCCGCAACGCTCGCCAACCCCATTTTTCCCTATTGACTTAGAGTGCGCTCTAACCGGTAGCTTCCCGTGCGTCGTGACGAAAGATGGGCGTTCATGAAGATCGGTGAACTGGCAAAGCGTTCGGGACTGACGACCTACACCATCCGATATTATGAACGGATCGGGTTGCTTCCCCACGCCGACAGGGATCCATCGGGCCAACGCGACTACGACGCATCGATCCTGACCTGGATGGAATTTCTCGGCCGTCTCAAGACGACCGGAATGCCCATTCGGGACATGCTGCAATATGCAACGTTGCGGGAGCGTGGCGCCGGCACGGAAGCGAAACGGTGCGCGCTGCTCGAACAGCACCGCGAGCGTGTTCGTGCCCAATTGGCCGATCTGCAAGCCTGCCTTGTCGTCCTCGACACCAAGATCGCCGGATACGCCGGCGTGAAAATGAGGATGAAGGACTATGACGCATCAATCCCCGAGCGCCGGCGAAAGCCGGCTGGAACGCGGCAAGCGGGCGCTCGCTGACATCGACGGCCAGGCCGGCCACAACGTCATCGCCGCGCTGGCGGACATCGCCCCCGATTTCGCAAACTATATCTTCGAGTTTTCGTTCGGCGACATCTATAGCCGCCCCGGCCTCGACCTGCGCGCCCGCGAAATCGCAACCATCGCAGCGCTGACGGCGATGGGCACAGCAACGCCGCAACTGAAAGTCCATATCGAGGCGGGCCTGAATGTCGGGCTGACCAGGGACGAGATCGCCGAGATCATGATGCAGATGGCCGTCTATGCCGGCTTTCCCGCCGCGCTCAACGGCCTGTTCGCCGCCAAGGAGGTGTTTGCTGCGCGGGGTAGCACGTAGGGTGGGTTAGCCCGCGACCGCGCGAAAGTGTGTAGGGTGGGTTAGCCGAAGGCGTAACCCACCACTTCTGTCTCTGCAGAAACGAAAGAGGTGGGTTACGCCAGCGGATCGCGCTTCGCGCGACCGCCAGCTAACCCACCCTACGAATCCTCCGCCGCCAGCCGCACAAACTGCCGCTTCATCGCGTTCACCCTGGCGACATAGCCCGCGACGAGATGATCGCCGCAGCGTTCACCCGCAATCATCTGAAACTTGCGCCGCGCGAAGGCCGCGGCGGGACCCGCGCCGCAGAGATGGATGAACGCGGCCAGATCCTGCTTCTGCTGCGCGCTCGCCTTCACGTCGCCGGCGAGCGTGAGCACTAGGGCCACCTGGCGGTCTAGATACACCGACGCCAGCTCGATGGCATGTCTCGGGATCACGCGGATGTAGAAGAACGCAGACCCGCATCCGGTCTGCGTAACCGCGTTGCCGCGGACACAGAACCGCGCGGCTTCGGCGAAGGCCGGATCGGTCATCTGGAAGAGCCCGACCGCGCTGGAGGCAGGCCGGTAGATCGCTAGCGGATTGAAGCTCCACCGCCAGCGCCAATAGGTGCGCGCCACCGGATTGCCAGAACTCTCCACCTGCGCCAGCGCGGCCAACAGCTCGGGCGAAACTGTTGCGGTGGAGTAAGTGCGGAAGAGGGGTGTGTATTGACGCCAAGTGTCGGCGGGCTCTTTGTCGAGGGCGTTGCCCACGACGACGAAGAGCTCGGTTGGTTTGCGGATGACATGGTAGGTGATGTTGAGGAGCGTAAAGGCGGCAAGCGGGATGGCCGCGCCGCTGGCGATCCGAAACGTTCGCGGTGCGTGCGCGAACGATTTGCGCACCCACCGAGCGCTTCGCCGGAAACCGCGAAAGCGAGAGAGAAGGCTTTTGGCTCTTCTTGGCATTGGTCTGGCAAAAGTGAGCCACAATCGATGGGTATCGCGTCGATCCTCCCATCCTACTGGCTGATGCTGCTATTCGCGCAACCAATCCTTTCGATATGGTCTCGTTAGATGCTTTGACAAAGATTCGGCGAAAGACGTCTGCCAGGCTCTGACGGGATATGACAATCGGTCCAGCCAATAGATTGTGTCGTAAAAATAGGTCGTTCCATTATGTAACTGATCGAGGAGTTTCTTTCGCTCGTTAGCGCGCGTCACCGCAAATATCCTCAGCACCATGCCCTTTCGGATAATAGTCCTGTCGGCTTAGCGACTGATCTGATCTTCTCAGGGCTCGGGTGTTCACCAAGGGCAATCGCTGCCTCGATGCCGACTCGCTGGACGGTCGTATCCTTGTCCGCGAGCAGTAACGGCACCGTTTGCTTCGCGATCGCATTTCGGCTCTTTAGCTCGAGAGCTGCCAGCTGACGGACGGTTGGGAGTTGATGTGACAGGGCTGATTGCACTCTTGGCGTGTCAAGTTCTTTGATCACCTGTGTAACGACGGTCTCGGAATGCTTGTGGTCACTTGCAAATAGCTCGTTGAACGCTTCGGACGGATCATGTCGTGCCATTATCGCAAGTGTGGCATCCTCGGCGGCCGATCTTACGTCATTGGATGCAATTGCCTTTGCTTCTGCCGCAAACCATTTATCGGAAGATACTCCATTCACTCCGGGTAGGAAGAATTTGAGATCGGATTCGAAAGACTAGATTCGCTTGGTGTACGCCGAGCAGCTCATCTTTGATCCGAACTGTTTGAAACACGGACGCCAGAAGGATCAACCGAGCCAAGGTCGGCTCACTCGGCAGGTCAGCTTCAAAGCGGCTCAACGCCCCCGCCCTTATTGCCTCGGCTGCCGCCTGAACTGAATCGAGGACCTGTTGTGTTGATGGACCGATGTTGTCTCCGGTCTTTAGGGAGATATTCTCGCGGGGCGCTTGATCTTCGGGGCGTATGGGCGACGAGGAGGGATTTGAGTGCTCCGCCTTAGTCGCGGCTAGCGTTACCAAATAACGAGAAAGCCGCTTGCGGAATTCCTGCGTCCATTCATCTGAGCTGCGAAACTCCTTGTAAAAGACCTTCTGCTCCTCGCGGATCCGCTGTCGAAAGGCCAAAACAAGCTTGATCTGATCGCCTGGGTCGCGCTGCAATTTTGGGTCAATATCTTTGAGGAAGAGCCAAATTTCTGGTTGGCCATCGCGGGTCCAGCGAGCTCTTGCGAGCGCAAGTTCTTCCTCAAATCCAGATTTGTATTCGCTTTCTCCTGGTGGTTGTCCCCACCTCTCCCAGAGCATCCCGACGAACAGGTCGCATTGATTGACCTCTTCATTTATTTGGCTTTGAGGTCGCACTGCTCCGATTGGGCTATCTTCCCAACCGTAAAGTTCGATACGCCATCCCAATGGCCGGCCAATGGAGCTATTCAACTCCTCGATCACCGACCTAGCGATCCGCCGCTCTTCGGCGAGATCGCCAGGTGACGCTAGGAAGAGATTGAGCGTACGGAGTTGGCTATGCACGTGTCACGAACACCCCGTCGTGCTGCCGCAAGTGTCGCACTTCATACAGGTCCCATTCCGCACCAGGGTGAAGTTGCCGCACTCCGAGCACATCTCGCCTTCGTAGCCCTTGGCCTTGGCTTCCGCACGGCGCTCGGCCTTGCTGGGAGCCGCAACTGCGGCGCTGCCGGCCTTGCTCCACTGGAGCTGCTCGAGCTTCTCCGTGGGGGAGAGGTCGTGCTGGACTTCCTGCTTCAGGGCGACGGCGCCTTCGAGGGCGTCGCCGACACGGGCGCTGGTGGCATGCGCCGCCATCGCCGTGACCTTGCTGCCGCCGGCAGGCGCGCTGTCGTTGCCTTGCGAGACCGCGGCCGAGCCGCTGCGCATCACGACGAGGTTGTCGGTCCGCGAGCGGGTGAGGCCGCGCGAGACCAGCTTGGTGGCGTGGTGGCCGCCGTGCTCGTCGTCCGGCTCCTTGCCTTCCTCGACGCCCTTGCCGAGAGCGTCGAAGCCGGTCTCGTTGGGATCGACATGGGCGAGATCGAAGCGCGACATGTAGCTCACCGCGAGCTCGCGGAAGACGTAGTCGAGGATCGAGGTCGCGTACTTGATGCTGTCGTTGCCCTGCACGGGGCCCGCCGGCTCGAAGCGGGTGAAGGTGAAGGCGTCGACATATTCGTCGAGCGGCACGCCGTATTGCAGACCGAGCGACACGGCGATAGCGAAGTTGTTGATGAAGGAGCGGAGCGCCGCGCCTTCCTTGTGCATGTCGATGAAGATCTCGCCGAGACGGCCGTCGTCATACTCGCCGGTGCGCAGGTAGACCTTGTGGCCGCCGACGACCGCCTTCTGGGTGTAGCCCTTGCGGCGATCCGGCATCTTCTCGCGCTCGCGCATCACGATGATGCGCTCGACCAGCTTCTCGACGATCTTCTCCGAGACCTGGGTCGCGCGTGCGGCCATCGGCTTCTCGTAGAGGCTCTCGACCGCATCGTCCTCGTCCTCATCGTCGCTGATGAGCTGCGAGTTGAGCGGCTGGGAGAGCTTGGAGCCGTCGCGATAGAGCGCGTTGGCCTTCAGCGCGAGCTTCCACGACAGCATGTAGGCGGACTTGCAGTCCTCCACCGTGGCGTCGTTCGGCATGTTGATGGTCTTGGAGATCGCACCCGAGATGAAGGGCTGCGCCGCCGCCATCATGCGGATGTGGCTCTCGACCGACAGATAGCGCTTGCCGATCTTGCCGCAGGGATTGGCGCAGTCGAACACCGGATAGTGCTCGGCCTTGAGGTGCGGGGCACCTTCCACCGTCATCGCGCCGCAGATGTGGACGTTGGCCGCCTCGATCTCGCGCTTGGTGAAGCCCACGGCCTGGAGCAGGTCGAAGCCGGGGGCGGCGATCGCCTCGGCACCGATGCCGAGCTGGTCGCGGATGAAGTCCTCGCCGAAGGTCCACTTGTTGAAGGCGAACTTGATGTCGAAGGCGGTCGGCAGCGCCTTCTCGACCTTGGCGATGGCTTCATCGGTGAAGCCCTTGGCCTTGAGGGTCGAGGCGTTGATGCCGGGCGCGTTGGAGAGCGAGCCGTGGCCGACGGCGTAGGCTTCGATCTCCGCGATCTCGCTCTCGCGATAGCCGAGCGCGCGCAGCGCCGCGGGGACCGCGCGGTTGATGATCTTGAAGTAGCCGCCGCCGGCCAGCTTCTTGAACTTCACCAGCGCGAAGTCGGGCTCGATGCCGGTGGTGTCGCAGTCCATCACCAGGCCGATCGTGCCGGTGGGCGCGATCACCGTGGTCTGGGCGTTGCGGTAGCCGTGCTGCTCGCCGAGCTGGAGCGCCGCATCCCAGGCTGCCTGGGCGTGGCTGACGAGATCTCCTTGCGGGCAGGAGACGAGGTCCATCGGCACCGGGTTGACGGAGAGCGCCTCGTAGCCGCTAGCCTCACCGTGCGCGGCGCGGCGGTGGTTGCGGATGACGCGCAGCATGTGCGCGGCGTTCTTCTTGTAGCCGGGGAAGGTGCCGAGCTCGGCGGCGATCTCGGCCGAGGTCTTGTAGGTGATGCCGGTCATGACCGAGGTCAGCGCGCCGCAGAGCGCACGGCCTTCCTTGGAGTCATAAGGCAGGCCCATGGTCATCAGCAGACCGCCGATATTGGCGTAGCCGAGGCCCAGCGTGCGGAACTCGTAGGAGAGCTCGGCGATCGCGCGGGACGGGAACTGCGCCATCATCACGGAGATTTCGAGCACGATGGTCCAGAGCTGGCAGAGGTGCTCGTAGCCTTCGACGTCGAAGCGCTTGGTCTCGGTGTTGTAGAACGTCAGCAGGTTCGCGGACGCCAGGTTACACGCCGTGTCGTCCAGGAACATGTATTCCGAGCACGGGTTCGACGCGCGGATGTCGCCGGACGCCTTGCAGGTGTGCCAGTCGTTCATGGTGGTGTTGAAGTGCAGGCCCGGGTCGGCCGACGCCCAGGCGGCGTAGCCGATCTTTTCCCAGAGGTCGCGCGCCTTCAGCGTCTTCGTCACCTTCTTGGAGGTGCGGGCGTTCAGGTTCCAGTCACCGTCGGTTTCCACGGCGCGCAGGAAGTCGTCCTTCAGCGAGACCGAGTTGTTGGAGTTCTGGCCGGAGACGGTGAGGTAGGCTTCGCTGTCCCAGTCGGTGTCGTAGGTGTCGAACTGGATGTCCTTGTAGCCTTGCTTGGCGAACTGGATGACGCGCTTGATGTAATTGTCAGGCACGAGGCTGCGGCGCGCGAGCTTGATCTCGCGGCGGAGCGCAGGGTTCTTCTCGGGATCGAAGCAGTCGTCGCCCGAGCCTTCGCAGTTCACGCAGGCCTTCAGCACCGCCTTGAGGTGCTTCTGGTTGATCTTGGAGCCGGTGACCAGCGCGGCAACCTTCTGCTCCTCCTTCACCTTCCAGTCGATATAGGTCTCGATATCGGGGTGATCGACGTCGACGACGACCATCTTGGCGGCGCGGCGCGTGGTGCCGCCCGACTTGATCGCGCCGGCGGCGCGGTCGCCGATCTTGAGGAAGCTCATCAGGCCGGACGAGCGGCCGCCGCCGGAGAGCTTCTCGCCTTCGCCGCGCAGGCGCGAGAAGTTCGAGCCGGTGCCGGAGCCGTATTTGAACAGGCGGGCTTCGCGGACCCAGAGGTCCATGATGCCGCCCTCGTTGACGAGGTCGTCACCGACGCCCTGGATGAAGCAGGCGTGCGGCTGCGGGTGCTCGTAGGCCGACTTCGACTTGGTCAGCTTGCCGGTGAAGGGGTCGACGTAATAGTGGCCCTGGCCGGGGCCGTCGATGCCATAGGCCCAGTGCAGGCCGGTGTTGAACCATTGCGGCGAGTTCGGCGCGACCATCTGCATGGCGAGCATGTAGCGGAGCTCGTCGTAGAAGGCCTGGGCGTCTTCGTCGGTGGAGAAGTACTTGCCCTTCCAGCCCCAATAGGTCCAGCAGCCGGCGAGGCGGTCAAACACTTGCTTGGCCGAGAGCTCGCTGACGAAGCGCTCTTTCTCGGGCAGTTCGGCGAGGGCATCGGTGTCGGGCACGGAGCGCCACAGGAAGGAGGGGACGGATTCCTCCTCGACCTTCTTCAGGCGCGCGGCAACGCCGGCCTTGCGGAAATATTTCTGGGCGAGCACGTCGGAGGCGACCTGCGACCATTCGGTCGGGACCTCGACGTTATCCAGCTTGAACACGACCGAGCCGTCGGGATTGCGAATCTCCGACGTGGTCAGCCGGAACTCGATCCCGGCGTAAGGTGACTGTCCCTGGGTGGTGTGGCGCCGCTCAATCCGCATGGTCTTGCCCCGTCCTTTTCTTTGACCGGTCCCGCCTCCGTTCAGGCGTTCCGGGTCGTCATTTCGCTTCGCGTTGCCGTCCGGCCATCAGGCCTTTGGGCGACGCAGTTCAGCCGGTGGACCCGGCCCTTGTTCTCCCGACGCGACAGTTCGATGCGTGCATCGATCATCCGCCGGCATGTCCACGCCCATCCGCCCCAACGGGATGTGCGCGACATGCGTTCAACGCCCCACAACGTCACTTTTTACCGATGCCATTCGAGCCTTTTGCCGGCCCGTTCTGGCGCCCCAAAAAGTCCGCTTTCGCGGGCAGACAAGCCCACATCCCGCTGCCTTCGTCTGGCCTGGCGGAGTGCAGTTCTGCGGACCCTTTGGGGGAGTGCCGGCGGGACGCAAACTCACTCGCGCCGAACGGACCGAAAGCTAGGACTCTCCGTTGCGCCCGTCAAGAACTAGTGCGAGTTCCTGAATCAAATACTAAATATGGTGGATTGCGGGGGATAACAGGGGGCAAGCCCTCACCTGTTGTTGAGCCAAGTATCAGTGAGTCCTCAGGGATTCCCAACCGAAAAAATTTGCATCTTGTGGTGATGTGCAGCCTTCATCCCGCTGTTCACAGGGCAGGTATATTTTTGGGCGACGGGATTGCGTCAGCAAGACTCACGTAGCCCTACGGAAGGTGAGGGCTGGCATGCCCGCCGAGGTGGTGGTCCGGGGGGCGAATCCGGGCCAAGCTGACGGCTGATTTTGCCGGACTACCCAAATGCATGATTCGACTCGGCCGGTGCAGCGACCGCGCATCGCCCCGGCCGGCCTGATGTTCCTCGCGATCACCTCGATCGGCTGGGGCTTCAACTGGCCCGTCACCAAATTCCTGCTCGCCGAGCTGCCGCCGCTGACCCTGCGCGGGGTGACGGGCGTGCTCGGAGCCGTGCTGCTGGCGGCGCTGGCGCTCGTCCGCCGCCAGAGCCTGACGGTCCCCCCTGAGATCTGGCTGCGCCTCGTCACCGCCGCCATGCTCAACGTCACCGGCTGGATGGTGCTGATGGGCCTGGCGCTGCTCTGGCTGCCGGCGAGCGAAGCGGCGCTGATCGCCTACACCATGCCGGTCTGGGCCTCGATCATCGCCTGGCCGGTGCTGGGCGAGCGGCCGACCGTGCTGCGCACGCTGGGGCTCGTGATGGCCTTTGCCGGCCTTGCCTCGATCATGGGCGGCAACGGCATTGCCGCCAGCGCCGAGAAGCTGCCGGGGATCATCATGGCGCTCGCCGGCGCGCTCGGCTTTGCCGTCGGCACGGTGTTCTCCAAGAAGTACCCGATCCATCTGCCGCCGATCACGGCCGCGGCCTGGCAGATCGGCATCGGCTGCCTGCCGATCTCGATCATCGGCCTCCTGATCGAGACCACGCATCTGGACAAGGTGACGCCGGTCGGCTGGTGGCTGCTGGTCTATTCGACCGTGGTGCAGTTCTGCATCGCCTATGTCAGCTGGTTCGCAGCGCTGGCGCGTTTGCCGGCCTCCGTCGCCGCGATCGGCACCATGGCCGTGCCCGTCATCGGCGTCGTCGCCTCCGCGCTCGCGCTCGGCGAGCCGCTCGGGGCAGGGCAGATCGCCGCGCTGGTGTTCACGCTGGCCGCGGTGGTGCTGGCGACGCGATGAGGCGCGACAGCGCGTAGGATGGGTAGAGCGCAGCGAAACCCATCAATCCTGTCCGCGCGGCGAGACGATGGGTTTCGCTGCGCTCTACCCATCCTACGATCTCAGCCGCCCAGCGCTTTCCTGATCATCTCCGCGAGCTGGTTGCGCCGGTACGGCTTCGTCAGCAGCAGCACGCCGTCATCCAACTTGCCGTGATGGACGATGGCGTTGTCGGTGTAGCCGGAGGTGTAGAGCACCTTCAGCCCGGGGCGGAGCGTTGCCACCTTGTCGGCGAGCTCGCGCCCGCTCATGCCGCCGGGAATGACGACGTCGGTGAACAGCAGGTCGAATTCCTGGCCGGCCTCGATCAGCTCCAGTGCGACCTTGCTGTCGGGCGCGGCGATGGTCTGGTAGCCGAGGCTCTGCAGTTGCGCGGTGACGAAGCTGCGCACCAGCGGATCGTCCTCGACCACGAAAATGGTCTCGGCGCCGCCTTCGGCCTGCGGCGCTACGCTGGCCGCCACCTCGCTCGTGCCTTCGCCCGGCGGCAGGTAGAGCTTGATCGTGGTGCCGTGGCCTTCCTCGCTGTAGATCTTGATGTGGCCGCCGGACTGCTTGACGAAGCCGTAGACCATGGAGAGGCCGAGGCCTGATCCCTTGCCGACCTCCTTGGTGGTGAAGAACGGCTCGAACGCCATCTGCTGGGTATCGGCCGACATGCCGGTGCCGCTGTCGCTGACCGCCAGCATCACGTAGGCGCCGGGCCTCACGTCTGCGTTGGCCTGCGCATAGGCTTCATCGAGCACGACACGATGGGTCTCCAGCAGCAGCTTGCCGCCGTTCGGCATGGCGTCGCGGGCGTTGATGGCCATGTTGAGCACGGCATTGGTGAGCCGGGACGGATCGATATGCGCCGTCATCGGCCCCTGCTGCAGCACGGTCTCGATCTGGATCTGCTCGCCGAGGGTGGGACGCAGCAGCTTTGCGATGTCCGAGATCGCCGCGTTGATCTCGACGTCGCGCGGCTGCAGCGGCTGCCTGCGTGCGAAGGCGAGCAGATGCTGGATCAGCTCGGCGCAGCGCTCGGCGGCATCGTCGATCAGGCGCGCCACGCGCTGCAGCTCCGGCTGCTGCTTCAGCTCGGCCACAAGCGTTTCCGTGTTGCCGGAGATCACGGTCAGCATGTTGTTGAAGTCGTGCGCGACGCCGCCGGTCAGCTTGCCGATCGCGTCCAGCTTCTGCGACTGGTACAGCTGGCGCTCGGTCTCGCGCGAGCTGGTCGCGTCGTGATAGACCAGCACCGCGCCCGAGATGCGGCCTTGCCCGTCCAGCATCGGCCGGCCGCTGATCATGAGATGGCGGGGGGAATTGCCGCTGTGCGGGCGGACGATCATCTCGAGGTCTTCGAACTCGTCGCCGCGCAAGACCCGCGAGGAGGGCAGCTCGTCGGCTCGCAGCGGCGTCACGCCGTCGCCATGGAAGACATCGGACAGTGCGCGCAGATTGCGGAGGTTCATGCCGGCACGATGCAGCAGCATGCGCTCGGCGGCCGGATTGGACAGCAGGACGGTTCCTTCGTCGTCGATGACCAGCACCGCTTCCGCCATGCTGCGAAAGGTGCTCTGGAGCACGTTGACCGACAGGCGCAGCTCGTCATGGGCGGTGACCAGGTGCTCGGTGCGCTCGGCGACGGCGGCCTCGAGCTGCTCCTTGGCGGCCGTGGTCTCCATCAGCGTGCTCTTGAGCGCGGTCTGCGCGCGCTGGCTCTCGCGCATCACCATCACGAGCAGCAGCAGGATCACCAGCGCGCCGGCGACATCGATGCCGAGCAGCACGATGCTGGTGCGGCGCGAATCCTGGGAGCGCGCGGTGAGCAGGCGTTCTTCCTCCTCGCTCAGGCGGTCGAGATTGCCCATCACCGTGTCCATCAGGCCGCGGCCCTCGGCCTTGCCCTGGAGCGCGGCGATGCCGGCCTCGTCATTCGCGGCCCGCAGGCGCATCGCTTCGGCGGCGATCTCGACCCGGCGCAGCGCCAGCGACTCGGTGCCCTCCAGCAGCATCACCTGATCGGGATTGTCGCGCACGCCGCGCTTGAGGTCGGCGAGGGCCGGCGCGATCTGGGCGTGCGCGGTCTGGAATTCGTCGCTGAAGGCGGGGCTGCGATAGATCTCGTAGCCGCGCGCGGCGCTCTCGGCACGGCGCAGCAGGACGCGCAGATCGGAGATCTTCTTCTGGACCTGGACGGTGTGGTTGATCCAGGCCGTATCGGACCGCGACTTGACGTCGAGTCCGATCGAGGCGGCGGTGATGATCAGGAGGATTGCAAGTCCAGCACCGAGAATGACGCGCTGCGTGGGAATCAAGGGGCTTCTTTCTTGTCCTTCGGCAGTGCGGCCTCGCCGAGGCAGTCCCGGATCGCGGTCAGCAGCGCGTCCGGCGTGAATGGCTTGCGCAGGCAGCGCGTCGCGCCGAGCTCCAGCGCCATGCGCAGGAAATCGGGAGAGGGCGAGGCGGACGAGGCGAAGGCATAGCCGGACATCGCGATCAGCGGGATCGCCGGCGCACGCTCGTGAAAGATGCGGATGGATTCGAAGCCGCGCATATGCGGCATGAAGATGTCGACCAGCATCACGTCGTAAGCTTGCGTTTCCAACGCAGCCAGCCCCGTTTCGCCGCCGTCAGCCAGCGTGACGTCGAAGCCCTGACGTTGGAGGAGGACCTCGATGGTCGCGCCGACCATCGGATCGTCATCTACCACGAGGATACGCGGCATGACATTTCCCAGTAGATCGAAGTCCCCGCATTGGTGATATCCGCGAATCGTGGGTCGGGTCAATTTTGGATTGGATCAGGGTAGATATGCACGGTGCGGTGAATTGAGGTCCGGTTACCTCAACTTGTACACAACGTTTCACGGCGACATGCCGATACACGCGAAACAGGTGACGGGTATGACACTCGCGAAAAAAGGCGCCGCATCGCTGCGACGCCTTTTCCCGTGACGTGTCAGGTCGGCTTACGGGCAGGGATGGCGCTGGCCGTCATAGCCGAGATACGTGCCCGAGGCCGGATCATACGATCTGTAGCGCTGCGCGCAGTAGGCCGCGGAGTCGCCGCCGCCGTCCGGCACCACCGCCACTGACGGCTCATCATAGTAGCTGTCGCCATAGTAGTAGGGGTCATCGTAGTAGCCGCCGCCGCCGTAATAGGCGTAGGAGCCGAGACCGCCGATCGCGGCGCCGGCCGCAAAGCCGGGCCAGAAGCCGCCACGGTGGCCGCGCCAGTGGCGGCCGCTCCAATTGCCGCTACCGCCCTGCCAGTTGCCCGCCGTTGCGACACTACGGGTCCCGCTGAAGGACGGGGAGAGGGCGGGACGGGCCACCGCGCCTGCGGCGAAACTGCCGCCGCTCGGCCGGGCCACGGCACCTGCGGCGAAATTGCCGCCGCCGCCCCGGAACGCTGCGCCGCCGCCACCGAAATGCGCGCCGCCGCCGCCACCAAAGTGAGCGCCGCCGCCGCCGCCGAAATGCGCACCACCGCCGCCGCCACCACGGCCGCCATGGCCCTGAGCGAAGCTCGGTGTCGCCAACGGGAGAACCAGCGCCATCGCAGCCGCGGCACTCAAAACTTTCAGACTTTTCATGATCAAACTCCTTTTCCCGGAAGCCAACACGACGACGGCGTGGTGGTTCCTGGATCACGCCGGTTTGCGTTGCGTGATTGCACGGTCTCACCGGACCGCTGTACCCGGCATGAACGGATCACGTCCGATTTGCGGCGGGCGGGCCGCCTGCGGCCCTGCGTTTATGGAAGGCGCAGCCGGCCCCGGCGAACTGGACATTTTGCCGCCCGGATGGCATCAGGACCCCACGAAGCAGGGCCCTTGCCGCATGAAACAGTTCTTTCTGAAGTTCTTCACCTGGTGGAATGGCCAGACGTTTGGCACCCAGCTCTGGACCAAGCGCTATGGCGAGCTGGTCGGCCAGGACGAGCAGGGCAACCTCTATTATCGCACCCGCGGCGGTGCGATCGACCCGACACTCGGCTTCGAGCGGCGCTGGGTGGTCTATAACGGCTACGCCGAGGCGAGCCGCATCCCGCCGTCCTGGCACGGCTGGATCCACCACGTCGTCGACACCCCGCCGACCGAGACCAACTACCAGCCCCGCGAGTGGGAGAAGCCGCACCAGCCGAATCTCACCGGCACGGCCATGGCCTACCGGCCCTCGGGCTCGACGCTCGCCAGCGGCAAGCGTCCCAAGGCGACCGGCGACTACCAGCCCTGGACGCCCGGCTAACCACCGTCACTTCTTCGACTGGATGCATCCGCATCCGCATCACGCCGCTGTGGACAACGGGAACAGCGGGGATCGCGCTTGCACGGCCGTTGCGCCGATCAGGGCGATGCGGCTCAATGATCCCATCTTACGGAGATGGGAAACCATCGCGTTCGGTTCGGGCAACAGTTCGCGACTGTCCCGAAATGCAGCGGCCGCCGATAAGGACTCGATCGGGAGATAGGCCCCCGGTCTGGAAGCTCCGAAATCGCCCGATGTGAATGTGCAGCCGCCGTAAGACAGGAAAGGCCGCTTGGGAAACCGAGCGGCCTTTTTCTGTTGTGGGGACTCGTGCCCCGGCTCTGCGCAGCAGCGTTACACGCTGCAGCGCGTCCGGGACACGAGAGCGGGGATTACGCGACCCTCTCGGCCGCGCGTTTCACGGCTTCGAGCCGCCGGGCCTGATTCTGGGCGCCACGCTCTCGCAGCAACGCCAAGACCTCCGGGGACGCGGTGTCGGGCGAGCCGGAATTGAACGGCGGGGCGGGGTTGTATTCCATCTGGAGCTGGATCGCTTCGGCGGTGGTGCGGTCGCGCAGGATCGACACCAGCGTCAGCGCGAAGTCGATGCCTGCCGTGACGCCGCCGCCGGTGATGCGATTGCGATCGATACAGACGCGCGTCTTGGTCGGCGTTGCGCCGAACCGGGTGAGCATCTCCATCGCGCTCCAATGGGTGGCGGCGCGATAACCCCTGAGCAAGCCGGCGGCACCCAGCGCCAGCGATCCCGTGCAGACCGATGTGACATATTGCGCGCCTTCGGCCTGCCGCCGCAGGAAGCCGAGCACCTCCTCGTCATTGAGCAGGTCGTTGGTGCCGCCGCCACCGGGCACGCAGATCACGTCGAGCTGCGGGCAATCGGCAAAGGTCGTGGTCGGCGTCAGCGTGAGCACGGAATCGCTCGGCACCGGTTCGATCCGCTTCCAGATCAGGTGCAGCTGGGCGCCGGGAAGCATGGCGAACACCTGCAAGGGGCCGGTGAAGTCGAGCTGGGTGACGCGCGGAAACACCAAGAGACCGATCCGGAGCGGTGCCGACATGAGAACCTCCAATGAAGAGCTTGACGGCCGCAAACTGGCATGATGCTCTTCTGTCCAAAATGGCATAATTCCCTCACTTTCGGACATATCAAGGGGCCTGGCCCATGATCGGCATCCTGATCTTCCCGGACTTCCAGTTGCTCGATGCGTCCGGCCCGATCTCGGTGTTCGAGGTCGCCGCGCGCTGCGCCGGCAAGCCGCTTGCGCTGCGGGTGCTGGCGCTGAATGCGGGACCCGTGCGCAGCTCGTCGGGCGTCGAGATGATGGCACGCGATTTCAAGTCGGCGAATGCGATCACGACGCTGGTCATTGCGGGCGGCGCCGGCGTTGCGGAGGCCGCGCGCTGCGAGGTCACGCTGGCCTTCGTGCAACGGTTGGCCAAGCGCGGGGTGCGGGTCGCCAGCGTCTGTTCGGGCGCCTTTGTGCTCGCCGAAGCCGGCCTGCTCGACGGCCGCCGCGCCACGACGCATTGGGGCCGAACGCGCGAGTTCGTCGCGCGGTATCCCAAGGTGAAGTTCGAGCCGGACCAGATTTTTACGCACGACGGTCACGTGTGGACGTCGGCGGGCATCAGCGCAGGCATCGACCTCGCGCTCGCGATGGTCACCGAGGATCACGGCGAGGAGATCGCGCAAGAGGCCGCGCGCCATCTCGTGCTGTATCATCGCCGCAGCGGCGGCCAGTCGCAATTCTCCTCGCTGCTGGAGTTGAAGACGCCAAACGGCCGCTTCGGCGCGCTGCTGTCCTGGGCGCGCGAAAATCTCGACGCGCCGCTTACGGTGGAGGACCTCGCCGATCGCGCCGGCATGAGCGCACGGCATTTCGCCCGCGCCTTTGCCGCCGAGACCGGCACGACGCCGTCCAAGGCGATCGAGCGGCTCCGGCTGGAGGTCGCGCGCGAGCGCGTGCAGTCTTCCCGCGAGGCGATCGAGCTCGTTGCGGAAACGACCGGATTCCGCGACCCCGAGCGCATGCGGCGCGCCTTCATCCGCGCCTTCGGCCAGCCGCCGCAGGCGCTGCGGCGCGCGGCGCGGGCGGGGTAGGGCATCTCACTTGCCATGCGACCATGGAGGCGACGATGAGCGGATGGGATTACAGCGATGAGAACGCCAAGCGGCTGCAGCGGCTCTATCTCACCGGCGACGTGAAGGCCCAACGTGCGGAGACGATCCGGCAGCTCGACCTGTCCGCCGGCGAGCGCGTTCTCGATATCGGATGCGGACCGGGCTATCTCTGCGAAAGCATGGCCGAGCTCGTCGGGCCTGCCGGCGCTGTTGTCGGTATCGATGTGTCGACCGACCTGATCGCTTTCTGCAACCGGCAGAAGGCCCATGCGTGGATTTCCTATGCCATCGGCAACGCGACGGAGTTGGGCCCGAGCGATGCATCGTTCGACGCAGTCGTGTGCACCCAGGTCGCCGAATACATCCCAGATGTCGACCGTGTCCTCAGTGAGACATTTCGCGTCCTCAAACCGGGCGGCCGGACGGTCTTCGTCGCAACGGATTGGGACGCCGTGGTCTGGCATTCCGACAACCGGGAGCGCATGGCCGCCGTCATGACATCATGGGAGGCGCATTGCGCTCATCCACATCTGCCCAGATCGATGGCCTCCAGATTGGCCAGGGCCGGATTTCATCTGGACGGCGCATCCGTCTTTCCGATCCTGAATTTGCGCTACGATGACGAGGGCTACAGCAAGGGACTGGCGCTGGGGATCCGGAATTTCGTCAGCCGCACCGGCGACGTTTCAGCCGACGATCTCGAGGCCTGGCACGGCGAGTTCGAGCGCCTGACCGCGGCAGGGCAATATTTCTTCAGCACCAGCCGCTACATCTTCAGGGCGTCGAGACCTGCGGGCGCGCCGGCATGAGCGCGGCCTTCAGATGGGCAGGAGCACGATTTCCGAGTACAGCCTGTCGAGCTCGCCGACGGCGGTCAATGGGGAGCGGAAGCACGTGCTCATCGGGAGCACCACGCCTCGTGGCCGGACCGGAAAGAGCCGCGCCTCCGCGACGAGCGCGGCTGTTCGCTGCCGGCGCAAGATCGCCAGCTTGACGCGCTCGAGATGCCGCATCAGCAGAGCCGGTGCACTGCAATGCAGAATGTCCGAATAGGGGATTGGCCGCGGCAGAAGCCGTGCCAGCCCTCCCAGCCGGCTCGCGGCAAGACGATGTTCGCGGCGCTTCACCACGAGATAGGCATGATCGGGCCCGTCGATGATGACGAGTTGCAGGCAATCGTAGGGCGCGTGATCGTCGAAGATTTGCTTTTGGTGGCGGGTCAGTTTCTCGCGGACCAGCACCGGATCGAAGCTGATCAGCGCCCGGCTCGAGGCGAACAAGGTCGCCGCCTGCAGCAATGGCGGCATGGCGATGCGCTGCGAGTCCAGCGGTTTGAAGCGCTGCGCCATGAGGGCAGCCCAGGATGACGGCTGTGGGGTGAAGCAAGTATATGTGGCGTTCTCGTCATCCAGCATCGAGGCGAGCAGTGCCAGGCCCCAGCCGCGGTACTTGGCGTTTACAACCCAGGAGGACAGATTGCTGACGAGGACCGCTCCCTCGTTAACGTGGCGCCGGGCGGCGACAGCCCCGATGAACCCGACCAGGGCGTTGCCGTCGAAAAGCATGAAGCCGCGCCCGTGATCCGACCAGCCATGATTGAACAGGCGGCGCCATGACGTCGCCTCGATGCGCGACTCGCAAAACGCTTCTTCGAGAAAGCGGCAGACCGGCTCCACGTCCTCCGGACCCACGGCACGGACGTGCAGGCCCGATCGATCAAGCTGGTGATCCGTCAAAGCCTCCGTGCCGGAGAGGACCGCGGACAGCCCTTCAATCGACGGCGCGGCCAGAAAGGCCGAAAGCGGCACCGGATGCCCCGCATACCTCTCGATCTCGAGGAGCAGGCTCACCACGGCCAGCGAGTCGGCGCCGCAGTCCAGAAGATTGTCGGACCAGCCGATGGGTGCGATGTCCAGCACGCGCTCGCAGATCGCCCGCAGGTCTTTCGGCAGCCGCTCGGCGTCGGGGATCATCCGGCTGGCCGCTGCCGGCTCCGGTGACGCGCTGACGGTTCGAGGCCCCCGGAGGACCGGATGGTTGCGAATGGCATCAAGGCATTCCGCGTTCTGCAGGGCATCGCGATTCCGTATAGGGCGGCCATTCACCGCATCCCGCGCTGCGACTTCGGAACGCTTGCCGTTAACGGTGACGGGAAGCGCCTCGACCTGTGCGATACGCGCCGGCACGAAGGCCGGCGAGCCGCAGCGCGCAAGCTTCGCGCGGATGTGCCTGGCTAGTGCACTGTCGAGTACCACGTCTTTGCGCAGCACGAGCAACAAAACCATGCGCGTGCCGCCTGGCTCGTCTTCGGCTTGTTGCTCGATCGCCATCGCTTCGACGATCTGCCCGACGTCGTCGAGGATGCGGTAGATCTCCGCGGTTCCGATGCGGATGCCGTGCACATTGAGGACTCCGTCTGAACGACCATGCAAGCGCCAGCCCCCATGAGCCGTGGCCTCGATCAGATCGCCATGTGTCCAAAAGCCGGGGTTCTGGGCAAAGTAGGCGGCGTGGAAGCGCGTGCCGTCGGCATCGCCGTGAAAGCCGAGTGGGCGCGAGGGGAAAGGATTGGCGCAGACCAGCTCGCCTATCCTCGCCTGCGGATCGTCAGGCGGCGGCAGTGAGCGGACATCGAGGCCGAGGCTGCGGCACTGTACCTCGCCGCGATGGACCGGGAGATTCGGACTGCCAAGGACGAAGCAGCCGATGATGTCGGTGCCGCCCGAGATCGATTGCAGCGGCATCGACGTCTTCACTTTGCTGCTGACCCAGTCGTACTGGCGCGGATACAGGATGGAGCCGGTCGAGAGCACGGCGCGCAGGGCGGAAAGGTCGAACACTTGGCCGGGGGAGAATCCTTTCTGCTCGCAGAAGTGCAGATAGACAGGATTGGTGCCGAAAACGGTTACGAACTCCTCGGCAACGATCCGCCAGAACGTGTCTGCCGCCGCGAGCGGCCCGTCATAGAGCACAATCTCGACGCCCGACGCCAACGCGGACAGCTGCCAGTTCCACATCATCCAACCACAGGATGTCTGGAAGAACAGCTTGTCGCCGGGCCTGAGATCACAGTGCAGCCGGTGCTCCTTCAGATGCTCCAGCAAGGTGCCGCCGGCACCGTGCTGGATGCATTTCGGCGGGCCTGTGGTGCCTGAAGAGAACATCGTGAACAGCAGATGGTTGAATGGGTGACGGACCCAGCCTGACCCTTCCTCGACACCATCATCATCACAGAGCAGATCGGTAAGCCTGTGC
This sequence comes from Bradyrhizobium sp. KB893862 SZCCT0404, assembly GCF_018130885.1. NCBI lineage: Bacteria > Pseudomonadati > Pseudomonadota > Alphaproteobacteria > Hyphomicrobiales > Nitrobacteraceae > Bradyrhizobium > Bradyrhizobium sp. KB893862 SZCCT0404. The sequence goes on along the minus strand of NZ_JAFCLT010000004.1, from coordinate 51,961 downwards.
AGCGGTGTGGTCCCCGCGTCGACATCAAGCGAGCCATCGTCCAGCGCAATGATCGCTGCGAGGTTCGGCAGGCCGGCCGCCGCTTCGAGGACGCGGTCGGCGACGGGGACTCCCGCATCCCATCGCTCCGCTCGAAGGCAGCCGAAGAGCACTACGGGCTCGAGAGGGGCGAATCGCGTCAGGATGGCGGGCACGCCCATGTCCGGCGCGCAGCTCGCAAAAGTCGCGCCAATGGCGGCAGTCGCCAAGCAGGCAATGGCCGCCTCGGCATTGTTACGTGCGATTGCCACCACGTGGTCGCCTTCGCGCACACCGAGCCGCTGCAGCGACTTCGCCAGTCGATCAACCGTGACGCGCAACGCGCCACGCGTGAACCGCTCGCGGCTGCCGTCAGCGTGGCAGGCGGTCAGGGCCGGCTGGTCGGGACTGTCGGCGAGGAGACACTCAACGTAGTTGAGACGGAGATCCGGGAAGAAGCGCGCGGTCTCGCAGGCATCGCCGACACAGACGGGCTCGGCTGCACCGTCCCGCGGCAAGTCGGACCACTCGAGGAAGAGGCGCCAGAAGCTGCGGAAGTTCTCGACCGAGAAGCGGTCCATCGCAGCGTGATCGCGCAGCTGCCGCCCGGTTCGGGCTTCACACCATTGGCTGAAGGCAGTGAGCTGAGACTGTGCGCCACCGTGCGCATCGGGACGGAACACCACTTCCTCCAACCCGCCTGTACGTAGGCACGCGACAACCAAGCCCGTGAGGCGCCTGAGCGTCAGGATAGGCTTCGTATCCCGGGCGAAGAATCATCCTGATGGGGTATAGGTCGGATTGACGCAACGATCCCCAGGCCGGCGGGGGTACTCCGCAATAACGACAACAAGCCGCCTTCGGGATTTGGTACAGGCCTAGGTTGTACGATTTGCCGCTGCGATGGCGGCGTCAGCGCGCGCCGTCAGCCGCCGTGCGATCGGCATCAGCATGTAGGGCGCAAGGTGGATCGGAAACTGCGTCATCGCGAAATAGAGCCAGGTGGTGGGCGGCAGCACGCCGGCGGTCGCCGCCAGCATCAGGCCGAGATTGCGCTGTGACACCATCAGCCCGAGCGCCAGCGCGCGCTCATAGCCGATGCGGCGGAACAGCAGCGTGGTGATGGCGAGCAGCGCGAAATAGATCGCGAAGGACAGGGCTGCGAGGCTGATGGTGAATACCGGCTGGGACAGGAGGTCGCTGACGACGTCGCCCATGATCGCCGCAGCGAAGGCGAAGAGGATGATGATGTTGAGGCCGTCGATCGGCGCCTTGTGACGCTGGATCGCCGCCGCGCCGAAGATCCATCGGATGGCGGTCGCGGCCAGCAGCGATGCTGCGAGAATGCCGAGCAGCTTCAGGCCCAGCGTCAGCGGCGTGATGCTGAGCATGTCGCCAAGGAAGAGGCCCGCGAACAGCGAGGCCGTGAAGGGCACCAGCGCAGTCGAGGTCACCAGCGTGATCAGCACGAGCGTGGCATCGAGCCCCATCAGCGCGGCGAGGGCCGGCGAGGCCATCATCGGTGAGGCCATGCTCTGAAGCATCAGGGCGAGCGAAAGCCCGGGCGCGCGTGTCGTCAGGCCCGTTGCGTGCGCGATCAGCCCGACGATCAGCGGCACGCCGATCGTGGTCCATGCCGTCGCGGTCGCGACCAGCGCCGGCCGCCGCAGATGGCTGTAGAGCGCGGCCAGATCGACCCGCATGAAGGAGATGCAGAGCAGGCAGAGGATCGCCTCGGTGAGATAGGGACGCAGCAATGCGCCGAGCGGCGGCACGGCGGCCGCGACGAACACGACGGCGGCCACTCCGCGCGTACCCTGACTGCCGAGCCAGGTGAGTGCGCGCAATGGGAGGGCGAAGGCGGTGTTGAGGATGGACGGCATCTCTATCGAAATTGTCTGTGCGTAGCCCGGATGGAGCGTAGCGTAATCCGGGACAGGTATTTCCGCGGGTGAGAGCGGACCCGGATTGCGCTGCGCTCCATCCGGGCTACGAGACTGTCACCCCAATCCCCTCAACCACGCGCCGATCTCGTTCACTGCGACATTGGCCTGTGGCAGCAATTTACCCATGGTGAAGAAACCGTGGAACTGGCCGGGGAAGTGCTTGTAGGCCACGGGCACGCCGGCCTGTTTCAGGCGCGCGGCATATTCATCGCCCTCGTCGCGCAGCGGATCGGCGCCGGCGGTCAGCACATAGGCGGGCGGCAGGCCGGCAAGATCTCGCGTGCGCGCCGGCGAGGCGCGCCAGTCGTGGATGTCGGCGGCGGCGCTCAGATAGTGATCGCGGAACCAGCGGATCACCGAATGCGTCAGCAGCACGCTGGTCTCGGGCTCGCGGTGCGAGCCGTGCGTCATGGCGAAATCGGTCGCGGGATAGATCAGCACCTGGCCGGCGATCGCCGGGCTGCCGGCGTCACGCGCGGCGAGCGCCACGACGGCGGCGAGATTGCCGCCGGCGCTGTCGCCGCCGATCGACAGGCACGACGCGTCGATGCCGAGCTCGCGTGCGTTCGCGGCAATCCATTGGGTTGCGGCGACCGCGTCGTCGGCCGCGGCCGGAAACTTGTGCTCGGGCGCGAGGCGGTAGTCGACCGAGATCACGACCAGGGCGCCCGCATCGGCAAGCTGGCGGCAGACGACGTCGTGGGAGTCGAGATCGCCGATCACCCAGCCGCCGCCGTGGAAGAACAGAAGGGCGGGTGCCAACCCATCCTGGAGCCGCGGCTGCTTCGGCACGTAGATGCGCGCGGGGATCGTCCCGTGCGGGGCCGGGATCGCGAGCGAGGCGACGCGGGCAAGCTCGGGGGGCTCGGGATTGGTGGCAAAGCGCGCCTGCGCGTAATAGGCGCGCGCCTCCGATGCCGTCAGGGTCTCGTAGGCGGGCCGGCCGGCCTCCTGGAACGCCTTGTAGACAGCGGCGGCGTCGGGATCGAGCACAACGGGCATCGGGGCGACCTCTGGGGCTTCGGGTTCTGGCTGGATGTCGTTTTCGGAGGGCGAATGCCCGTCTCGTACCCCCGGGGAGGGACGTCCGACTATCCCATCCGCGGACCGGTCTGGCCAGCCGGCGCCGGGAAGGGCAGGGATGCCGCCCTTCCCCCGCCGTATTCGGCGTGTTAACCGGAGGACCTGCGAGCGGCGGTATCCCCTGTAGAATGTCCAACAAGCCCGATTCGCTGTTGAAGCCGCGCGAGATGTTCAAAACCATTACCCTGACAGGCCTTGCGGCGCTGCTGGCCGCCACCGCGCTGACGGTTGCGACGCCGGCGCAGGCGCAGATCGGCACGATCTTCTCCGATCCGCCGCCGCGGCCGCCGGGCAGCATTCCGCGCGGCCAGCCGCAGCCGCAGGTGCCCGACGACGACGAAGAGGTCCCCGAGCTGCCGCCGCAGGGCCGGGTGCTGCCGTCGCGCCCGATGCCGCCGCCGACCGGACGCCAGGGCAATGCCTTGCCCGGGCCGGTGGAAACCCAGCCTTTGGCCCCGCCGCCGGGCTCGCCTGTCGCCCCGCCGAACCAGCCGCCGCCCGTCGCGGTCGCGCCGCCAGGCGCCCAGCCGGGCGCGCCCGGCCAGCGCCAGCCCGGACAGAAGGGCGCCCCCGGTGGTCCTGTACCGCAGACGCCGGCGAGCCTGCAGCCGGGCGACGAGGTCGTGACCGAGCCGCCGGCCCAGAAGATCGTCAACAAGAAGGCGACCTTCTCCGGCCTCGACAAGATCACCGGGCGCATCATCAATTTCGACGAGGAGATCGGCGAGACCGTCCAGTTCGGTGCGCTCCGCGTCAAGACCGACGCCTGCTACACGCGGCCGGCGACGGAAGCCGCCAACACCGACGCCTTCGTCGAGGTCGACGAGATCACCTTGCAGGGCGAGGTGAAGCGGATCTTCTCGGGCTGGATGTATGCCGCAAGCCCCGGCCTGCACGGCGTCGAGCATCCGATCTACGACATCTGGCTGACCGACTGCAAAGAGCCGCAGCAGACCGTTGCGACCGCGGCACCGGATCCCGCGAGCAAGCCCGCGCCTCCGCCGCCGCCCGCAGCACAGAAGAAGGCCGCACCCAAGCAGGTGCAGCAGCGTCCGCCGCAGCCATTGCCGCCGATGCAGCAGCCGCAGGCCGCGCCGCCACCGCCTCCGCCGCCGGAGCAGCGGCCGGGTCTGTTCGGTATTCCCGGGTTCGGCCGGTAAAGCTGGATTATTGCCGTGAGGCGATGATCTCGAGCGCGCGCGCGCCCGGGATCTCGTCACCGGGCGAGAGCCTGAGGAATTCGCCGGGATCGCCGGCGAGCGCCTTGTCGAGCAGCGCGGTGTAACGCCGCCGCGATATCTCCACCGCGCCAAAGCTTTTCAGATGCTCGGTGACATATTGCGTGTCGAGCAACTCGAAGCCGCCGTGGATCAGCCGCGCGACCAGATGCACCAGCGCGACCTTGGAGGCATCGCGCGCGGTGTGAAACATGCTCTCGCCGAAGAAGGCGCGTCCGAGACTGACGCCGTAGAGCCCGCCGACGAGGTCGTCGCCCTGCCAGGCTTCGACGCTGTGGCAATGGCCGAGCTCGAACAGACCGCCATAGAGGTCGCGGATGCGCTTGTTGATCCAGGTGTCCTCGCGTCCTTCCTGCGGCGCGGCGCAGCCGGCGATCGTGGCCTTGAAGGCGGTGTTGACGGTGACGCGGAACGCATCCGAGCGCACGGTGCGTGCAAGCCGCGAGGCGACGCGAAAGCCGTCGAGCGGGATGACGCCGCGCAGCTCCGGCTCGACCCAGAACAGGGTCGGATCGTCGGCGCTCTCGGCCATCGGAAAGATGCCGCAGGCATAGGCGCGCAGCAGCACGGCCGGCGTGATCTCAGACGAAGCGGAATCGCGCGAAGTCATGGCTTGCGACAATAGCAGGATCGTTGTGCGGTTGCGATGGGGGCAAGGGTGGTAGGTCAGCTCGCGGCGGCGGTGCTGGTCTTGCCGGGCGCGGGCGGCGTGCGCTGGAACCGCAGCACGATGCGGGTTCCGGAATGGGCGGGGTCACGCTCCACCGAGGCGTCCAGCTTGCTGGCCATCGCCGCGACGATGCGCTGGCCCATGCCGGTGGAGCGCGGATCGGCCTTGACGTTGTCGCCGACGCCGTTGTCGGTGATCGTGAGCTGGAGATCCTCGCCCTGCGAGGTCAGCTCGACATGGATCGGGCCGGCGCCGTCAGGATAGGCGTATTTCACCGCGTTCATCACCAGCTCGTTGACGATGATGCCGACGGCGACGGCGCGGTCCGGGTCGATCTCGATCGGCTCGGCCTTCAGCGTCAGGCGCGACATCCGGTTGCCCTCGGCTGAGCGGCGCAGATCCTCCAGCAGCGAGTCCAGATACTGGTTCAGCACCACGCTCTTGAGGTCCTGCGAAGTGTAGAGGCGGCGGTGCACCTGCGCGACCGCGGCGACGCGGCCCATCGCATTGGTCAGCGCGGCCTTGACCTCTTCCTGCCCGGCGGAGCTGGCCTGAAGATGCAGCAGCGAGGCGATGATCTGCAGCGAGTTGCCGACGCGATGGTTGACCTCGCGCAGCAGCAGCTCGCGTTCGGCGGCAAGCGCGGCGTAGCGGTCGCGCGAGGCATGGATCTCCGCTTCGGCCTCCTCGCGCGCCTTCTGCAATTCGGCCTGGCGCAGCGCGCCCTCGGCGGCGACGTGGAGCAGGGGGATGAAATCGCCCTTGACGTCCTTGACGAGATAATCGGCCGCGCCCGCCTTCAGCGCCGTGACCGCGATGCTGGAATCCTGCGAGGCCGTGACGAACACCACGGGCGGCGCGCCCGGGATCGCCATGATCTGCTCGAGCGTCTCGAGGCCGTCGAGCCCCGGCATGTACTGGTCGAGCGCCACGACGTCGATGCCGCCCTGGGTCTCCGCGCGCCGGATGTGGTCGAGGCCTTCCTCGCCGCTTGCGGCATGAACGACCCTGTAGCCGCGCCGCGTCAGGCCGCGACTGACCAGCCGCGCGAGCGCGTCGTCGTCGTCGATATAGAGCAGGGTCGGCGTTCTCTGGTTCATGTGGCGGCAGGCGGGACCTGGATGACCGAGAAGAACAGCCCGAGCTGCCGGATGGCGTTGGCGAAATTCTCGTAGTTGACGGGTTTGGTGATGTAGACGTTACAGCCGAGTTCGTAGCAGCGCTTGATCTCCTGGGAATCGTCGGTCGTGGTCAGCACGACCACGGGCGAGGCCTTGAGATACTTGTTTTCCTTGATCTGCTTGAGGATGTCGATCCCGCTCATGTCGGGCAGATTGAGGTCGAGCAGAATCAGGAGGGCGTTGCCCTTCTGGGACAGCCCGCTGCCGTCGGCGCCGAACAGGTGCTTGATCGCATCGGTGCCGTTCTCGAACGAGATGATCTCGTTGTTGACGCCGGAGCGGCGGATGTTGCGTTCGATCAGCCGGGCGTGGCCCTCGTCGTCCTCGACCATGATGATGGTGACTGGTTGCGTCATCGATCTGTGTTCCGGGTGCTGGCGTTCCAGGCAATGGGCAGCGTGATGGTGAAGGTGCTGCCCGCGTTCAGTTCCGACGATACCGACATGGTGCCGCCGAGACGGCGCACAAGTGCACGCACATGTGCAAGGCCTATGCCCTGTCCCGGCTTGTCCTGGGTTCCGGCGCGGCGGAACAGGTCGAATATCCGCTGATGGTCCTTCGGATCGATGCCGCGGCCGTTGTCGCTGACCTCGAAGATAGCGTAACCGAGCTTGGTGCGCCCGCGAATTCTGATCTCGCCGGGCACGCCATTCTTCAGGTACTTGATGGCGTTGTCGATCAGATTGGAGAAAATCTGCTCCAGCGCCAGGCGGTCGCTGATGATATCGGGCAGCGGCTCGACGTGGATCTCGGCCTGCGCCTCGGCGGCCTGGTGCGCCAGCGTCGACACGATGGTCTCGACGAACTCGTGGACGTCGATCTTTTCCGGCTGGAATTCGCGCCGGCCCTCGCGGGTGAGGTTGAGGATCGCCGAGATCAGCCGGTCCATCTTGGCGATCGACGATTTGATGAAGCCGAGCGCCTCGGAGAAATCGGCCGAAAGCTGCTGGTCGGCCCCGTCCAGCGGGACCTCGCCGGAGGCCAGCGGCGGCCCGTCCGCAGGCACGTGGGTGAGGCTGCTGACGCGGCGGAAGATGTCGCCGCCGAGCTCTTCGATCTCGCTGGTGAAGCCCATGATGTTGACGAGCGGCGAGCGCAGATCGTGGCTCACGATATAGGCGAAGCGCTGGATCTCGTTGTTGGCCTCGCGCAGGTCTGCGGTGCGCTCGTCGACGACGGCTTCCAGATTGGCGTAGGCATCGCGCAGGCGGTTCTCGGCGTCATCGCGCGCCTGCGCAGAGCGCCGCACCAGCCAGATCGAGATCAGGGCCAGCACCACGACGAGGCCCGAGCCGATGCCGGTGAGCGAGGCGGCCAGCGTCTGGCTGCGGTCGGCATTTTCGGAGCGGAGGCGGAACAGGCGTTCCTCTTCGCGGATCATCGCGTTGGCAAGGTTGGTGATCGTGGTCGTGGTGTTGGTGGCGGCAGCCTCGCGAACGAGGGCGGTGGCCTTGTCCGGCTCGCCCTGGCGGATGAATTCCATCTCGCGCGCGAACTGGCCGAGACGGGTCTCGATGGCCGCACTCAGCTTCTCGATGCCCTCGCGCTGCGCCGGATTGTCGCCGATCTGGCGCGTGAGCTTGTCGAGCGCCGGGACGATCGCCGCAACGGCCCTGTCGTGGTCCGAGCGGAAGTCCGGTCCCTGCGTCAGCAGAAAGCCGCGCGCCCCGCTCTCGGCCCGCCGCAGCTCGAGCAGCAGCGCGTTGATCTGGTTCTCCACCTCGATGGTGTGGATCACCCATTTGCTGTCGTCGCGGGCCGTGTTGACGAGGTAGACGGAGCCGGCGCTGATCGCGGTCAGCACCAAGAGGCCTGCTGCGAACAGCAGGACCTGCCAGAATGCGCGCCGCCGCTGCGCTTCAGCCGTCACGACGGTGTCGCCTCGAATTTTAACAACGGAATTCCGACGCCCCTTTTTCGAACAGCTCCCGACTGCTCAAAACGCCCGTGACGGCAATGGGTTCCCTCAAGCGACGGATTTATTTGGCGGCCGGTTCCACCTTGCCGGCCAGATACTGTTCCAGCCAGTGGATGTGGTAGTCGCCGTTGATGATGTCGTCCTGGCGGACGAGGTCGCGGAACAGCGGCAGGGTGGTCTCGATGCCGTCGACCACCATCTCGTCCAGCGCGCGGCGCAGGCGCATCAGGCATTCGGTGCGGGTCTTGCCGTGAACGATCAGCTTGCCGACCAGGGAGTCGTAATAAGGCGGGATCTGGTAGCCCTGATAGACCGCCGAATCGATGCGCACGCCGAGGCCGCCGGGCGGGTGGTATTGCGTGATGCGGCCGGGCGAGGGCCGGAAGGTCTGCGGGTTCTCGGCGTTGATGCGGCACTCGATGGCGTGGCCGATGATCTGCACGTCCTCCTGCTTGGCCGGCAGGTCGCCGCCGGCGGCGATGCGGATCTGCTCCAGCACGAGGTCGATATCGGTGATGCTCTCGGTGACGGGATGCTCGACCTGGATGCGCGTGTTCATCTCGATGAAGTAGAACTCGCCGTCCTCGAACAGGAACTCGATGGTGCCGACGCCGAGATATTTCATCTCGCGCATCGCCTTCGCGCAGGTCTCGCCGATCTTGGCGCGCGCGGCGGCGGCCAGCACGGGCGAGGGGCCTTCCTCCCAGACCTTCTGGTGGCGGCGCTGCAGCGAGCAGTCGCGCTCGCCGAGATGGATCGCGCCGCCGCGGCCGTCGCCGAGGATCTGGATTTCGATGTGGCGCGGCTTCTGCAGGTATTTTTCCAGGTAGACCGAGGCGTCGCCAAAGGCGGACTTGGCTTCGTTCGCCGCCGTGGACAGCGCGAGCTGCAAGTCGGCCTCGCTGTGCGCGACCTTCATGCCGCGGCCACCGCCGCCGGCCGCAGCCTTCACCAGCACGGGGAAGCCGATCTTCCTGGCGATCGCCATGGCGTCATCGTCGGGGCCGACCGCGCCGTCGGAGCCGGGCACCACGGGGATGCCGAGCTTCTTGGCGGTCTTCTTGGCCTCGATCTTGTCGCCCATCAGGCGGATGTGCTCGGCCTTGGGGCCGATGAAATGCAGATTGTGCTCGCCGAGGATTTCTGCAAAGCGCGCGTTCTCGGACAGGAAGCCGTAGCCGGGATGCACGGCATCGGCGCCGGTGATCTCGCAGGCCGCGAGCAGCGCGGGCACGTTGAGATAGCTGTCCTTGGACGCCGGAGGCCCGATACACACGCTCTCGTCCGACAGGCGCACATGCATGGCGTCGGCGTCGGCGGTGGAGTGCACGGCGACCGTCGCGATCCCGAGCTCCTTGCAGGCCCTGAGGATGCGAAGGGCGATCTCGCCGCGATTGGCTATGAGGATCTTGTCGAACATGGTGTCCTTAGGGGACTGGCGCGCGTGACGCGGCGAGGGCGGCTGGCCGCCCTCATCGATTACTCAATGATGACGAGCGGCTCGCCGTATTCGACCGGCTGGCCGTCCTCGACCAGGATCTGCGTCACCGTGCCGGCGCGGGGCGAGGGGATCTGGTTCATGGTCTTCATGGCTTCGATGATCAGCAGCGTCTGGCCGACCGAGACCTTGCTGCCGACCTCGATGAACGGCTTTGCGCCGGGCTCGGGCGCCCAATAGGCGGTGCCGACCATCGGCGAGGTCACCGCGCCCGGATGCTTCGAGAGGTCAGCCGCGGCAGCGGCGGGCGCGGCGGCAACGGCTGCCGGCATGGCCATGGGAGCGGCTGCCATCGGCATCGGCATGGTCGCGGCCACGCTGATGTTGCGGGCGACGCGCAGGCGCAGGCCCGCGCGCTCGATCTCGATCTCGGTGAGGCTGGTCTCATCGAGCAGAAGGGCGAGCTCGCGGACGAGCGCGGAATCCTCGCTGGAAAACTTTGCGGCTGCTTTGTCGTCTGGCTGGCGCGCCATGTTGTTTGATCCGAATGTTCTGTGTGGTGGGAGCGTCAGGCTTTGGGCTTGATGCCGAGCTTGGCGGCAAGGCCCTGGATGGCGAGGCGGTAGCCCTCGATGCCGAAACCGCACAGCGAGGCGAAGGACGCGCGCGCGGTGTAGGAGTGGTGACGGAAGCTCTCGCGGGCGTGGATGTTGGTGACGTGCACCTCGACCGTCGGGATCTGCACCGCGAGCAGCGCGTCGTGCAGCGCGATCGAGGTGTGCGAATAGCCGCCGGCGTTGATGATGATGCCCTTCATCTTGCGGGCATGCGCCTCGTGGACGAAGTCGATCAGCTCGCCCTCGCGATTGGACTGCCGGCAATCGGCCTTGAGGCCGAACGACGCGGCCGTCTCGCGGCACAGTGCCTCGACGTCGGCAAGGGTCGCGTGACCATACTTTTCGGGCTCGCGCGTCCCCAACATGTTGAGGTTCGGCCCGTTGAGAACGAGGATCGTATCGGTTGCTGGTTCAGCCATTCTTGTCCCGGCAGAGGTGCTTCGGCGTGGCGGGGTTATAGGTAACAAAGCGTCCTAGGGGAAGCCTTGAAGGGCCTCAGGGGCGGGTTCAAGCACCTCATCCGGCATGCAAAAACCTGTGCGGAAACTACGGAAATTGCTTGTTAACCAGTCCGAAGGATGGCTGGCGGCGGGGACAAGCCGGCCAATGGGCCAAAAGCCCCCGCCGATCTCTCGGCAGGGGCTCGTCTGGTCTTCACCGAAGCGGGTTAGCCTTCGATGATGTACACGATCTCACGCGTCTGCGGCCGGACGATCACATATTGGCCGCGGACCAAGATCACCTCATAGCCACGCCACTGCGGGTAGATCTCGACAATGCGGGGCGGCAGCGGGTGGAAGTGGACGGACGCCGGGACCGCGGTGCCGACCGAGATGTTGAAGTTGACGTTGGTGGTCTCCTCGATCTTGGTCGACTTGATCGCCGTCGAGATTTCAGTCCGCTTCTCGGGGGGCGGCGCCGCGGCAGTCGCGGAGGCGTTGCCCGTCGTGGTCTGGGACTTGCTGTCGGTCGCGCCCGGACGGTTTTCGGCATTGTTGCTCTTGGCAGCGCCGCCGGCCTTGTTGTCCTCGGCCTTCATGTCCTTGGCGCCGGACTTGGTGGAGTCAGGCTTGGTCGAATCCGAGCTCATGCTCTTCGACTTGTCCTGTGCACCTTGGGCGTGCTCGCCCTTCGCGCCGGCCTTCTCGTCGGCCGCGTTCTTGTTCATCGTGCCGGACTTGTCCATTCCACCGGACTTCTCCGCGGCGCCGGATTTCTCCATCGAGCCGCCGGCCTGGCCGACGGTGCCCTTCTCATGGGTGGATTCCTTGCCCATCGAGCCGCGCTCAGCGGCGCCGCCGGAAGGCTGCGAGTGCTGCATCTGCTGCTGCGCGCCAGCGCCGCCAGTGTCGCGGCCCTTGTCCTGTGCGTTCGCCAGACCGGTGCCCGCGACGAGTGCGACTGCGGCAACCGAGATCATAAAGCGGTTCAACATCGAAATTCTCCTCACGTGGTTTCTTGCGTCATTGCCCGCGCCGACAACGAAAGGAGATTTGAGTTGTTCCGGAACTTCGCCTGTTCCGCGGCATTTGTTTGTTGAATGCCGGATGAACGATTTGGCTGGATCGCGCCACGGTTTATCCCACGAAAAAAGCCGGCTTTTCAGCCGGCCTTCTCGCGTCGTCCAATCTCGGAAAACGTGTGATCAGCAGGTTGCCTTGCCGCAGCGGGCAACGCCGATCTTTTCCTTGAGGCCTTCGAGGCCGACGGCGCCGATCACGATCTGCTTGCCGATCACGTAGCTCGGCGTGCCGTTCATGCCCATCGCTTCGGCGAGCTTGAAGTTCTCCTCGATGGTGGCGCGCACCTCGGGGCTGGCGAGGTCCTTCTCGATCTTCGCAGTGTCGAGGCCGGCTTCCTTGGCCGCCTGCAAGGCGCGCGCCTTGTCGGCCGCGCCGCGGCCGCCGAGCAGCTTCTGGTGGAAGTCGAGATACTTTTTGCCGGTGGGATCCTGCATGCGCACGGCGACGGCGACCTGCGCCGCTTCCACCGAGCCCTGGCTCAGCACCGGAAACTCCTTCAGCACGACCTTCAGCTTCGGATCGGCCTTCATGAGGTCCAGCATGTCGGTCATCGCGCGTTTGCAATAGCCGCAATTGTAGTCGAAGAACTCGACGAAGGTGACGTCGCCGTCCTTGTTGCCGAGCACGACCTGGCGCGGCGAGTTGAAGATCGCCTCGGAGTTCTGCGCAATGCTGGCCTCGTGCTTCTGCGTTTCGGCCGCGGCCTGGCGCTTGCTAAGCTCGGTCATCGCTTCCTCGAGCACCTCGGGGTGGGTGACGAGGTAGTTCTTGATGATGGTCTCGATGTCGGTGCGCTGGGCATCGGAGAAGCTGTCGGCCGACGCGGGCGCGGCTGCGCCGAACATGGCGAGCGCAAACAGCGCGGGGGCAAGCAGACGCAGCGAAGGCATAGGCAAATCCTCTTATCCAAAGCAGGTTTCGGAAAACGTCCCGGCGGACTCAAAGCTCGGTGTCGTGACGTCGTGGTCTTAAGGCGTCGTTCTCGTCAGTTGCGCGGCGGCTTGGCCGCCACGATGTCGTCGGCCTTGACCCATCCGGGCGTGCCGACGGCGAAACGGGTTTTCGCGCGCGTTGCGAGCTCGCGGGCGGTCTTGTTGTCGCCGCGCAGATAGGCGGCCTGGGCCGAGGCGAGATCGGCCTCGGCATAGTCGCCCTTCCGGCCATAGGCCATCGCGAGCTGGGTAAAGCCGAGCGGCGCCTCGGGCTCCCGCGCCACTGCGGCGCGGAGAATCCGGACGGCGTCGTCGGTGTAGGCCTTATTATCGGTTCCAACCAGAGCCTGCCCAAGTAACATCTCGATGAGGGGCGAGTTGCTCGAAAGTGCGACAGCCTTGCGCAGGGGCGCGATGGCCTCGGCGGGCTTGCCGCTATCCAGCAGCGCCTGGCCCCGTACCTCGTAGAAGTACGGGTTGTTGGGCTGGACCTGGATCAGCGCGTCGATCTGGGCGAGCGCGCTGCGCAGATCGCCGTGCAGATAGGTGCTGATGGCCCGGGCATAACGCGCCGGCAGGCTGTCGTTGGTCTGCGGATAGCGGCGATACACTGTCTCCGGCCGCTCCATGAACGCCGAGATCTTGGCGCGCACCATGTCGTGGCGGAGTTGCAGTGCGGGATCGTCCTTCTTGTCCCAATAGGGGCTCGAACTGGCGAACTCCTGCAGCGCGGCGACGCGCTCGGCCGGCATCGGATGCGACTGCAGATACGGGTCGGCGCCGCGCGAAGCAAACAGGCTCTCGCTGGTGAAGCGCTTGAACGTCTCGTACATGCCCTTGGGCGACTGCTGGGTCGAGGTCAGGAATTTGACGCCGGCGCGGTCCGCGTTCTCCTCCTGCTGGCGCTGGTAGGACAGCAGCGTGCGGCGGATCATCTCCTGGGGACCTGCGATCGCGGCGGCGCCCGCATTGGCAAGGCCGTTGTTGCCGGTGTTGCTGCGCGTGGCGCTGCCCGCGGCGATCGCGCCGGCGCCGAGCAGCATCGCGATGATCATCTGGGTCTGGGCGTTGGCGAGCTGCTCGCGCAGCTTGGACAGATGGCCGCCGGCCAGATGCCCGGTCTCGTGCGCGAGCACGCCGATGATCTGGTTCGGCGTCTCCGACTGCAGGATCGCGCCCCAATTGACGAAGATGCGGCGGCCGTCCGCGACGAACGCGTTGAACGTGCCGTCGTTGATGATCACCATCTGGATGTTCTGCTTCTCCAGACCGGCGACGCGCAGAATGGGGCGGGTGTAGTCGCGCAGGAGCTGCTCGGTCTCGGTGTCGCGCAGGATCGGCGGCCCCTTCATCTGCGCGCGCGCCGCCGGGAGCGGCGACAGCGCGATCGCCGCCGCCGTGACGAGGGCGGTGAGGGCGGTGGCCTTCTTGCGCAATGCGGTCTGGAGCAACATCAAACGGTCTGGGTCAAACGGTCTGGCAAGCAGTTTCGTGATTGGTTTTTGGCGATTGGCGGCGGACCGGATACGCGATATGGCCTATGAGCCGTACCCCTTATGAGCCGTACAATACGGCCAGTCTGGGGCGCAAGCGCCCCGTTTTCCGGACCGGACGGCCGGCCCGCCAGCGAAATAGCAGAAATCGATGCACGATGCGACATTGAGGAACCGGTTGGGGCAGTGGCTTGATCCCTCCCGCCGCAGCGATGTTCCCCCGTTCATGGTGATGGACGTGATGGCCGCGGCCGCCCGAATCGAGGCGGCCGGGAGGCATGTCATCCACATGGAGGTCGGCCAGCCCGCGGCCGGCGCGCCGAAGACCGCGATCGCGGCCGCCCATGCGGCGCTCGAGGCAGGCCGGATCGACTATACCTCCGCGCTCGGCATCCCATCCCTGCGCGAGCGCATCGGCCGGCATTATCGCGACGTCTACCGATGCGACGTCAGCCCTGACAGGATCGTGGTGACGACCGGATCCTCCGGCGGCTTCATCCTGGCATTCCTGGCGATGTTCGAGCCCGGCGACCGCGTCGCCGTGACGGTGCCGGGCTATCCGCCGTACCGGCACATCCTGACCGCGCTCGGCTGCGAGCCGGTGCTGATCGAAACCACGAACGAGACGCGCCATGCGCTCACCGGAGAGGCGCTGCTCGCCGCCCATCGCAGGGCGCCGCTGAAGGGCGTGCTGGTCGGCAGTCCCGCCAATCCGACGGGAACGATGATGTCCCGTGAGGCGCTCGCCGGCCTGATCGCGGCGGCGGAAGACGCCAAGATCCGCTTCATCTCGGACGAGATCTATCATGGGCTCGACTATGCGTTTCCGGCGGTGACGGCAGCGGCGCTGTCGGACCACGCACTCGTGATCAACTCGTTCTCGAAATATTTTTGCATGACCGGCTGGCGCGTCGGCTGGATGGTGGTGCCCGAGCTTCTGGTGCGCCCGATCGAGCGGCTTCAGCAGAACCTGTCGATCTCGGTGCCGTCGCTGTCGCAGATCGCGGCCGAGGCCGCCTTCGACGGCGCGGCCGAGATGGAGGAGATCAAGCACGGCTACCAGGAAAACCGTCGCATTCTGATCGAGGGATTGCCCAAAGCCGGCCTCAGCAAGTTCTTGCCGGCCGATGGCGCGTTCTACCTCTATGCCGACGTCTCGGACTTCACCTCCGACAGCTTCGAATTCGCCAAGCAGATGCTGGAGCAGGCCCATGTCGCGGCGACGCCCGGCGTCGATTTCGATCCCATCCATGGCCGTTCATTCATACGGTTCTCCTATGCCCGTTCGGCAGAAGAGATGCGGGAGGCAGTTGACCGGATCGCTCACTGGCTTAAATAGCCGCCAGTTTTCGCCAGCCTTCCGGAGTTCAACTTGTCTGACCGTTCCGTCCCGTCCGCCACGCATTCTCCTCTCGCCGCATTGATGTGGCCGACCCGTCCGGGCGAAACAGTCGGCGCGCTGCGTGCGTTCGTGCTGATTGCGCTCGGCACCGCCTTGATGGCGCTGTCAGCCAAGGTGAACCTGCCGCTGCCCTATGTGCCGATGACGCTGCAGACTTTGGTGGTGCTGATGATCGGCGCCGCCTATGGCTGGCGGCTTGGCAGCGCAACCATGATCGCCTACCTCGCCGAGGGCGCGATGGGGCTGCCGGTGTTCGCGGGCCCCGTGGGTGGAATTGCACCGCTGGTCGGACCGACCGCGGGCTATCTGTTCGGCTTCGTGCTGGCGGCCTTCGTCACCGGCTGGCTCGCCGAGCGCGGCTGGGATCGCAGCGTGATGCTGCTGTTTGCGGCAATGGCCGTCGGTCATATCGTCATACTGGTGGCCGGGTTCGCCTGGCTCGCCTACGGCCTCGGGCTGGGTGCCGCGAAGGCCTGGCAGGTCGGCCTTGCGCCGTTCATCGCAGCGTCCCTGGTGAAGAACGCGCTCGGTGCGACGCTGATGCCGGCGGCTCGCCGGCTCGTCGACCGCCGCGGGTAAAGCGCACCATTCCGACTGGTTCCAATTGACAGAGCCGGCCAAGTTGATCTTGGCTGGCTCTGAGTTCGAGGGGGAGTGAAACAATGACGACGACAACGATGGCGGGGGCGCCGGTTGCGCCGCCCGCAGCCAAGCCGTGGTACAAGGTTCTCTATGTCCAGGTGCTGATCGCCATCGTGCTCGGCGCCATCGTCGGCTGGCTCTGGCCGACGGTCGCCACCAACGACTGGATCAAGGCGCTTGGCGACGGCTTCATCAAGCTGATCAAGATGGTGATCGCCCCGATCATCTTCTGCACCGTGGTTTCGGGCATCGCCCATATCCAGGACGCCAAGAAAGTCGGACGCATCGGTGTCAAGGCGCTGGTCTATTTCGAGATCGTCTCGACCTTCGCGCTGGTGATCGGCCTCATCATCGGCAATCTGGTGAGGCCGGGCGCAGGATTCGGCAATGCGGCGGCTAACGAAGCTGCCGTTGCCAACTACGCCAAGCAGGCCGCCGGCCAGAAGTCGGTCGACTTCGTGCTGCACATCATTCCGGACACGGTGGTCGGCGCATTCGCGCAGGGCGAGATCCTGCAGGTGCTGCTGTTCTCGGTGCTGTTCGGCTTCGCGATCATGAGCCTGGGCGAGCGCGGCCACACCATCCGCAGCTTCATCGACGATGCCGCGCATGCGGTGTTCGGCGTCATCTCCATCGTGATGCGCGCGGCGCCGATCGGCGCGTTCGGCGCGATGGCCTACACCATCGGCAAGTTCGGCACCGGCGCGATCCTGAACCTGGTCGGCCTGATCGCGACGTTCTACGTCACGGCGGCGCTGTTCGTGTTCGTCGTGCTCGGCATCATCGCGCGCATGGCCGGGTTCTCGATCTTCAAGTTCCTCGCCTACATCAAGGACGAACTGCTGATCGTGCTCGGCACCTCGTCCTCGGAAAGCGCGCTGCCGTCCCTGATGGAGAAGCTCGAGCGTCTCGGCTGCTCCAAGTCGGTGGTCGGCCTCGTCGTGCCCACGGGCTACTCGTTCAACCTCGACGGCACCAACATCTACATGACGCTGGCGACGCTGTTCATCGCGCAGGCGCTCGGTTTCGACCTCAGCTTCAGCCAGCAGCTCACGATCCTGGTCGTGGCCATGCTGACCTCGAAGGGCGCGTCCGGCATCACCGGTGCGGGCTTCATCACGCTGGCGGCGACGCTCGCGGTGGTCGATCCGCGGCTCGTGCCGGGCATGGCGATCGTGCTCGGCATCGACAAGTTCATGAGCGAGTGCCGCGCGCTGACCAACCTCTGCGGCAACGGTGTGGCCTGCGTGATCGTCGCCTGGTGGGAGGGTGAGCTCGATCGCGACAAGCTCAACGCCGCCCTTGCGAGGCAGATCGATCCGACGGACATGGAAACCGCCATCACGACGGACTGAGCATGTCAGCTCCGTCATCCTGAGGTGCGAGCCATGGGGCGCAACGCGTCCCATGGGGAGCCTCGAAGGATAGACGGCCGAGATGCAGCCGGGCCGTCGCCCTTGGAGGGCCGCTGAAGGAGCGGCCACCTCAGGGTGACCGGGAGAAATAATAGGGCTGGTCGAGATCCTCGATCAGCCCTTTTTCTTTCGGCGTCCAGCCGAGCGCGGCGCGCGTCTTCGCGCTCGAGGTCGGGACGTCGATGGCGGCAAACCGCGCGAACCAGCCGAAATGCGCTTCCGCCTCGTCGGCGGATTTCGAGACGACAGGCACGCCGAGCCGTTTTCCGATCACCTCCGCGATCGCCTTGAAGGGCACGCCTTCCTCCGCGATGGCGTGATAGCGGCGCGCGGTTGCGCCTTGCTCCAGCGCCAGCCGGTAGACACGCGCCGCGTCGAAACGGTGCGCGGCCGGCCAGCGGTTGTTGCCGTCGCGGATATAGGCCGCAGCGCCTTTCTCGCGCGCAATGGCGATCAGGCGCGGGACGAAACCGTGGTCGCCCTCGCCATGGGTGGTGGGCGGCAGCCGCACGATGCCGGCGCGGACCCCTTGCTGCATGAGGTCTTCGGCCGTCGCTTCCGAGACGCGCGGAAAGTGGCGCGCCGCCGCATCATCCTCGGTGGCAAGACGTCCCGGCGCGAGCAGCGCCACGCCCGAGGTGACGATGAGCGGACGCTCGGAGCCCTTCAGCTCGTCGCCGAGCGCGAGGATGGCCTGGCGGTCCAGCTCGCAATTGTCAGCGAACTTCGAGAAATCGTGGTTGAAGGCGAGGTGCAGCACGCCGTCGGAGGCGGCCGCGCCGCTGCGCAAGGACGCGTGGTCCTCGAGCGAGCCGCGATGGACCGCCGCGCCCATCGCGGCGAGCGCGGCGGCGCCGGCCTCGGTGCGGGCAAGGCCGGTGACGCGGTGGCCGCTTGCGATCAGGTCAGCAACCACGGCGGAGCCGACGAAGCCGGTGGCGCCGGTGACGAATACACGCATGAGCTATCTCCAGGGATTGGCGATGGGGGGGTTGGTGGAGACGACCATCTGCGTTAGTCTTATCCGGGTAAAGTAGTGACCTTATCAGGGTATAATGGCTAACAGGATGACCGAGACCGCTTCGGCTGAAAACCTGCTCGGGGCCTATCTGAAGGACCGCCGCACCCGGCTCGATGCCGCTGCGTTCGGCCTCAGCGGCAGCCGCCGGCGCACGCCCGGCCTGCGGCGCGAGGAGGTGGCCCAGCGCGCCAATATCAGCCCGACCTGGTACACGTGGCTGGAGCAGGGCCGGGGCGGGGCGCCATCGGCCGACGTGCTCGATCGCATCGCCCGCGCCTTGATGCTGACCGATGTCGAGCGTGAGCACCTGTTCCTGATCGGCCTCGGCCGTCCGCCGGAGGTGCGCTACCAGGCGAGCGAGGGCGTCTCGCCGCGGCTGCAGCGCGTGCTCGACGCGCTCGCATTCAGCCCTGCGCTGGTGCGGACCGCGACCTGGGACGTCGTTGCCTGGAACAGGGCGGCAACCGCCGTGCTGACGGACTATGGCGCGATCCCACCGGGCCAGCGCAACATCCTGCGCTTCATCTTCTGCGATCCGCGCGTGCGCGCCGCGCAATACGACTGGGACAGCGTGGCGCGCTTCGTGGTGGCGGCGTTCCGGGCCGATGCCGCGCGCGCCGGCGCGGTCTCGCATGTCGCCGATTTCGTCGACGAGTTGTGCCGGACCAGCCCGGAATTCGCGGCGCTGTGGCGCGACAACGACGTGCGCCATCATGGCGACGGCACCAAGCGGCTGCGCCATCCAGTGCACGGCACCATGTCGTTCGAATATTCGAGCTTCAATGTCGAAGGCCGGCCCGATCTCAGCATGATCGTCTACAACCCGGCGACGCCAGAGGACGCCGACCGCATCAGGACATTGCTCGCCGAGCGCGCCGACTGACGGAATTGGCGAGCTCGCGCGTTTAACCCGCATCAGAGGTGTCGAGGGGCGGGTGGTATCGTGGGCAATGCGGCTGTGAATCCGATCATGTTGCAGGCGGCAGAGCATTTTGCGGCGGGGCGGCCCGATCAGGCGGATGCGTTGTGCGCGCAGATCTTGGAGGTCGATCCGGATCACGTTCCGGCGCTGCATCTGGCGGCGGTCACGGCGTTCGTCACCGACCGCGCGGCCGAGGGCGCCGCGCTGCTCGGCCGCATCTTCAGCGTCGATCCCGACCATGCGCCGGCGCTTGTCACGCTCGGCGACGCGCTGGCGCTGAAGGGCGAGCAGGAAGGCGCGGTGGCGGCGTTCCGCCGCGCGCTGCTGCGGCAGGGCGACGATGCGACCGTGCACAACAAGCTCGGTGTGGCGCTCGGCGAGCTAGCGCGCTTCGACGAGGCGGAAGCTGCTTACCGCCATGCGCTGGCGCTCGATGCGCATCTGACACGGGCCTGCTTCAACCTCGCCGTCGCGCTCGTCGGGCAGGGCCGGCTCATCGAAGCCGAAGAGGCCTATCGTGCGGTCATTGCACGGGAGCCTTCGCATCGCGCTGCCTGGCTCAATCTCGGCAATCTCCTTATCGACCAGGCGCGGCTCGGCGAGGCGGAGGCGGCCTATCGCCGCGCGCTCGAAATTGATCCCGATGATCCCGGCGTGCTGTGCAATCTCGGCGCCGCGCGCTACCGGCAAGGATTGCTCGACGACGCTATCGTGCAATACCGCCGCGCCATCGCGCTCGCGCCGGACAATGTGCCGGCGCTGCGCCTGCTCGCTCTCGTCCTGCACGAGGCCGGGCATCTGCGGGATGCCGCCGAGGTCTACCGGCAGGTCTTTGCGCGCGACGCATCGGATCATGTGGTCGCCAGCAATCTCGGCGCCTGTCTCTCCGAGTTCGGCGAGCTCGACGCGGCGATCGCGTCCTGCGAGCAGGCGCTGCTGCTGAAGCCCGATCACGCTCCGGCCTGGACCAATCTCGGCATCATCTTCGAGAGGCAGGACCGCGCCGGCGACGCGGTCGCCGCGCACCGCTGCGCGGTCGTCGCCGATCCCGCTTACGCAAAGGGCCACGCCAATCTCGCGGTGGCGCTGCGCAATGCCGGCGATATCGACGAGGCGCTTGCGGTCTCGCATCGCGCCATCGCGCTCGATCCGGAGCAGCCGCTCGCGCAGTACAATCACGCGCATTTCCTGCTGATGAACGGCGAGTTCGCCGATGGCTTCGAGGCCTATCGCTGGCGGCGCAAATGCAAGGCGCTGTCGGATGGCGATCCCGTGTTCGACGAGCCTGAATGGCAGGGCGAGCCGCTCGCGGGGCGGACATTGCTGCTGTTCGCCGAATACGGGCTCGGCGATGCCCTGCATTTCGTCCGCTATGTGCCGATGGTGACGGCGCAAGGCGGCAGCATCATCCTGCAGGTTCAGCCTGCGCTCGCCGCGCTGCTGCAGCAGCTTCAAGGCGTCACCGTGATCCCGCGCGGCGCGCCGTTGCCGCCGTTCGATCTGCAACTGCCGCTGATGAGCCTGCCGCGCATCTTCGGCACCACGCGCGAGACCATCCCGGCGGACGTTCCCTATCTGCATGCCGATCCCGCAAGACTGTCGCGCTGGTGCGCGGCGCTTGCGGATGTGACGGCCCTGAAGGTCGGCGTGGTCTGGGCCGGCAATGCCAGGCACAAGGGCGATCGCCAGCGCTCACTGTCAGCCGAGGCCGTGCTGCCGCGCCTCGTGATGCCGGGCGTGCAGCTCTATTCCCTGCAAAAGGAGCTGCGGCCCGGGGATGCCGAGGTGCTGTCCGTGCTCGGCGACGGCATCATCGATCTCGCGCCCGCGCTCGGCGATTTCGCCGACACCGCGGCGGCGGTGGCGGCGCTCGATCTCGTCATCGCCGTCGACACGTCGGTAGCGCATCTCGCCGGCGCGCTGGGACGTCCGGTGTGGATGCTGACCCCTTACGCGCTCGACTGGCGCTGGCTACGCGAGCGCGAGGACAGTCCGTGGTATCCGACCATGCGGCTGTTCCGCCAGCGAGCGCCGCGCGAATGGGACGATCCCTTGATGCGCCTGTCGGCCGCGCTCGCGGTGCTCACCGCAGGCGCGGGGGACTAGAAGCGCTCCGGCCGGTAAGGCGTAGGATCGATCGACGGCGTCTCGCCGCTCATGATCTCGGCGAGCAGGCGGCCGGTCGCAGGTCCGAGCGTAAAACCCTGATGGCCGTGGCCGAAATTCATCCAGAGGCCGGGGTGGCGCGGCGCCTGCCCGAGCACCGGCAGCATGTCGGGCGTGCAGGGGCGGGTGCCGAACCACGGGTCGGGCTCGGCGCGCTTGCCGAGATCGATCAGCTCGCGGGCGGAGGCTTCGGCGCTTTCGAGCTGCACCGGCGTTGCGAGCGCATCCGGGCCCGTCAGCTCGGCGCCGGTGGTGATGCGGATGCCCTTGGCCATCGGTCCCATGGCGTAGCCGTTGCCCTTGTCGACCAGCGGCAGATCGAGCGAGGCACCGCCGCTGTAATGCATGTGGTAGCCGCGCTTGCGCACCAGCGGGATGCGATAGCCGAACTTGTACAAGAGATCGGGCGACCACGGTCCGAGCGTCACGACGGCGTGCGCGGCGTCGATGCGCCCCTGATCGGTGTCGACCGACCAGCCGGTCGCGGTCTGCTGCAGGCTTTGCGCATCACCGAGCACGATCCGGCCGCCGAGGCGTTGGAACAGCTCGGCATAGGCCGTGACCAGCGCACCGGGATCGGACACCGTCCAGGTGTCGAGCCAGTGGATGGCGCCCGGCAGATCGTCGCGCAGGATCGGCTCGGCCTTGGTCAATTCGCTGCCGGACAGCACGCGAAAATTCACGCCGAACTCGCGCGCATCCTGCTCAGCGTTTTTGACCGAGAGCTCCAGGTCGGCGGCATCGCGGTACAGCGCCCGGTAGCCGGCGCGGCGGATCAGGTTGTCGGCATGAGCCTCCCGAATGAGGATGTCGTGCTCACTCGTCGCATAGCCGATCAGGCGCGCCCAGCCGACGATGGCTTCGCGATGCCGCTTCGGCGCCGAATGCCACCAGTAGCGCAGCAGCGGCTCGATATGGCGGTGAAGCGAGGACAGGCTGTAGCGCACGTCGTTGGTGCGGCCGGTCGCGATCTTGAGCAGCGTGGCGAGGTCGCGCGGCATCGGATAGGGGCGCACGGCTTCGGCCTGGATCATCCCGGCATTGCCGTAGCTGGTCTCGCGGCCGGGCTCCCTGCGGTCGACGAGCGTCACGGCCCAGCCGCGCCGCTGCAGGTGCAGCGCCGCACCCACACCGACCATGCCGCCGCCAAGAATGATCGCGCTTTGCATCGGAAGAATTCTCCTGTCAGACCCGGGTCATTCCCAGGTGAGAAAATCGGGCGCGGCCGACAGCGGCGGCGCGGCAGTGAGCCGTGCGAGATCGGGCACGGGCCGGCACATTTGGGCATCGTGCGCGAACGCAGCCTCGATGCTCGCGGCGACCGCGAGCACGATGGCATCGCCGCCGCGCGGTCCGACGATCTGGAGGCCGAAGGGCAGGCCGGCTTCATCGAGACCGAGCGGAATGCTGATCGCGGGATGGCCGGGAAGCGTGACGGCGTAGGCGAGCGCGAGCCAGTGGAAATAGGATTTGGTCGGCACGCCGTCGATCTCGGCGGGATAGAGCTCGGACCAGGGACGCGGGCTGAGCGTGATGGTCGGGCTGATCAGCACATCGCAATTTGCGAAGAAGGTCTGCCAGGCGCGATAGATCCGCGTCTGGATCGTGGCGGCGCGGGCGTGGTCCTCGAGCGTGTAGCCGAGGCCTTCCTCGACATTGGCGCGGACGTTCGGACCGAGCATCTCCGGACGCTCCTTGTAGTTCTTGCCGTGCGTCGCCAGGAACATGCCGGCGCGCAGCACGGCGAAGGCATCGTCCGCACCGGTGCAGTCGGGCGTTGCCTCACGGCTCTCGGCGAACAGCGGCGCGAGCTTGCTCACGCGATGGCGGAACACGCGGCGGATCGCCTGCTCGGTCGGCGCAAAGCCGAAGTCCTCGGTGAAGGCGAGACGCAGCTTGCCGAGATCGGCGGGGCGCGGCGCAGCCCAGCGTTCGGCCCGCGCGCGCACAGGCTCGCCGGGCAGGGTGTAGGCGAGCGGATCGCGGGCATCGTCGCTCGCCATCACCGACAGCATCAGCGCGGTGTCGGCGACGTTGCGCGCCATCGGCCCGTCGGTGGACAGATTGGACCAGCCGAAGATGCGCTTTTCGCTGGGCACGAGGCCGTAGGACGGACGCATGCCGACGATGCCGGAGAAGCCGGCCGGATTGCGCAAGGAGCCGCCGGTGTCGGAGCCCGAGGCAAGCGGGGCCATGCCGCAGGCGAGCGCCACCGCCGAGCCGCCGGAGGAGCCGGCGGCCGAGCGCATGGGATCGAACGGATTGCCGGTGGCACCGAATACGGGGTTGCGGGTGTTGCCGCCCGCCGCCCATTCCGGCGTGTTGGTCTTGCCGAAGATGATGGCGCCGCTCGCGCGCAAGCGCGCGACCGAACCCTGGTCGGCGGCCGGCACGTTGTCGCGCAGCAGCGGGCTGCCATAGGTGGAGCGCATCCCGGCGGTGTCCTGGGTGTCCTTGATCAGGACCGGGAGCCCATGCAGCGCGCCGCGATCCTCGCCGCGCAGGATTTCCGCCTCCGCCGCCTTCGCGGCGGCGCGCGCGCCCGGTTCGTCCAGCGTCACGACGGCGTTGACGGCGCCGTTGATGGCGGCGATGCGTGTCAGACAGGCGTCGAGCAGCTCGACAGGCGAGATCGCCTTGGCAGACAGCAGGCGGCGCAACTCAACGGCGCTGGAATCGCAAAGTCCGGACACGACGCTCCCTTTCAGATTATGAAAACAATTTAGCATATCGGAAAGCGAGGGCGACGCATTAATAATCGTCAAAGCTCTCTGTTTTGTGCGCCTATTGCGGCCGGGACGGCCTTCCAGCTCTCAAATAGGACCGATCTGGCTCATATCGGCCGAAAAGATTAGGCCGATCGATCAACTATTTTTCCGAGGCCGTGCTAGCATTGCGACATGAACGAGATCACGACGCCTGAAATTGCCAATTCCCAGCTTGGCCAATGCCTCAAGGCCGCCCGTCAGGCGCGCGGCCTGACGCTCAAGCAGGTGGCGGAACGGACCGGCATGGCGCTGTCGACCTTGTCCAAGGTCGAGAACGGCCTGATGTCGCTGACCTACGACAAGCTGCTCCAGCTCACCTCGGGCCTGAAGATGGAGATCGCCGAGCTGTTCAATCCGGCGGTCGCGGCGCCTGCGCGAGGCCGGCCGGTCACCGCGCGGCGGAGCATCAGCCGGGCCGGGCAGGGCCAGGTGATCACCACGAAGTTCTACACCTACACCTATCAATGCACCGACCTGATCGGCAAACGCATGGTGCCGATCGTCGCCGAAGTCCGCGCGCGCTCGCTGGAGGAGTTCGGACCCCTGCTGCGCCATGCCGGCGAGGAGTATTTCGTCGTGACGCGCGGACGCGTCGCCGTCCACACCGAGTTCTATGCGCCCGAGATTTTGGGCGAGGGCGACGGCATGTACATCGACAGCACCATGGGCCACGCCTACCTCAACGCCGGCGAGGGGCCTTCTGCAACAGGCGTCTGTCTCTGCACCAGCGAGGCGCCCGATCTCTACGATCAGCTTCGCCAGATTGCCGCGCGCGACGTCGCGCCGCCCGGGGATGACGAACTGCCGTCGTAGCGATAACGCGAGCCACTGAAACGAAAAACGCCCGGCTTTGGCCAGGCGTTTTTTAGTCTCTGTCCGGCTTATTCGCCGCCGCCGAAGCGGCGCGACCACCAGCCGGCGCGGCGTGGCGTGGCCGGCGTCTCGCTGGCCGCTTCCGGCGCGGGCTCGGGGGCCGGTGCGGGCGGAGCAACCGGCTCCGGTGCCGCGGCAACCGGCGCTGCCGGCTCGCTCGCGCTGCTCGACATGAAGCTCACCTTCTCGCGGACCGTAGAGCGGCGCCGCGCGGACTTGTCGTCGGCGGGCTCGTCTTCCACGACGGCGGCGGGCGCCGGCTCGGGCGCGACCGGCGTCGCGGGCGGAAGCTCGGTCCGGTAGTCGGGCTGAGCATCGTATTGCGTGACTTGCGGCTCGGCGGTGTGCTCGGCCTGCGCGATCGAGGGCGCAGCCTCGCCGCCATTACCGTCGAAATCGGCAACCGCATCGCTCGCTTCCGAAGGCGCGCCGGCAGCGAGCTCGTCGCCGATGGAGCCGGCGAGACCTTCCTCGTTACCGCCGCGACGGCGACGTCCACCTCTGCGACCACGCCGGCGCCGGCGCTCGCCGCTGCCCTGCTGCTCGCCACGGGCGGCCTGCTCGTCGCCTTCCTCGCCATCCTGCTCGGACTCGGCTTCTTCCTCGCCTTCGCCCGCGACCATTGCCGGCTCGGACGGGCTCGCCGCGGCATCCTCGCGCAACTCGCCGTCGCGCTGGCCACCGCGGCCACGGCGGCGGCGGCGGCGCTTGCGGCGCTGACCGTCCTGCTCGGGGGCTACTTCGCCAGCCTGCTCTTCAGAGAGGCCTTCGGTCTCTTCGGTCTCGATCTCGGATTCCAGCTCCGGATCGAACTCCTCGTCGTCATAGGCTTCTTCAGCCAGCGGCGGCGGGCTCGCAGCGGCCTGCGCAACGAGCAGCGCCTTGGCGGCTTCGAGGGTGTGCACCTGCTCGCCGCGGTCGATGAGGTAGGCCTGCGGACCGCTGACGCTGGGATCGGCGATGACGGCCAGCGTGACCTTGAAGCCGTTCTCGAGGTCGCGCAGATGGCCGCGCTTGTGGTTCAGCACATAGAGCGCGACGTCGGTGCGGGTGCGGACCACGAGGTTGTGGGTCGCGCCCTTCATCAGGATCTCTTCGAGGCCGCGCAGGAGCTGCAGCGCCACCGAGGACACCGAGCGGACATGCCCGGTGCCGCCGCAATGCGGGCAGGGATCGGTCGAGCTCTCGAGCACGCTGGCGCGGATGCGCTGGCGCGACATCTCCAGAAGGCCGAAATGCGAGATGCGGCCGACCTGGATGCGGGCGCGATCCTGCCGCAGGCAATCGGACAGCTTGCGCTCGACCGCACGGTTGTTGCGCTTCTCGTCCATGTCGATGAAGTCGATGACGATCAGGCCGGCGAGGTCGCGCAGGCGAAGCTGGCGAGCGACCTCTTCGGCCGCCTCCAGGTTGGTCTTGAGCGCGGTGTCCTCGATATGGTGCTCGCGGGTCGAGCGGCCGGAGTTGACGTCGATCGAGACCAGCGCCTCGGTCTGGTTGATCACGATATAGCCGCCGGAGCGTAGCTGCACGGTCGGCGAGAACATCGCATCGAGCTGGCTCTCGACCCCCATGCGCGAGAATAGCGGCTGTCCGTCGCGATACTGCTTCACCGCGCTGACATTGGCGGGCATCAGCATCTTCATGAAGTCGCGCGCTTCGCGGTAGCCGGAATCGCCGGCAACCTGAATCTCGTCGATCTCCTTGTTGTAGAGGTCGCGCAGCGAGCGCTTGATCAGCGAGCCTTCCTCGTAGACGAGGGTCGGGGCCTGCGACTTCAGCGTGAGGTCGCGAACCGTCTCCCACATCCGGATCAGATATTCGAAGTCGCGCTTGATCTCGGGCTTGGTGCGGGCAGCGCCCGCGGTGCGCAGGATGATGCCCATGCCCTCGGGTACGTCGAGATCCTGCACGACCTCCTTGAGACGGGAGCGATCCTGCGCGCTGGTGATCTTGCGGCTGATGCCGCCGCCGCGCGCGGTGTTCGGCATCAGGACGGCATAGCGGCCGGCGAGCGAGAGATAGGTCGTGAGCGCCGCACCCTTGTTGCCGCGCTCTTCCTTGACGACCTGCACCAGCATGACCTGGCGGCGCTTGATGACTTCCTGGATCTTGTACTGGCGGCGCGGGCGGAAGGTGCGCTCCGGCACTTCCTCCAGCACGTCGTCGCCGCCGACGGATTCGACGACTTCCTCTTCGGCTTCCTCGCCGTCGTCCTCGTCCTCGTCGTCGTCGTCGACGGCTGCTTCCGCGGCTTCGGCATGCGGTGCTTCACCGCTCTCGCCGTACACGGCGTCAGCCGGCTCGGCGGCCGCAGTCACGGCTTCGGCGAAAGCCTCGTCGTGCGGCTCGGAACTGTGAGCTTCGAAGGTTTGCACCTCCTGCGGCTCGGCAGCGGTCTCGCTGGCGACCACGGGCTCGGCGCCGACCGCCGCGACCGGGGCGGGCGTCTCGCCAGCATGGTCATGGTCATCGTGACCATGGTCGTGGTCGTGGTCGTGCGCGTGATCGTCGGCATGGGCGTGATGGTGGTCATCATGCGCATGCGCGGCGTGGTCATGATCGTGGTGATCATGATCGCCATGGTCGTGGTCGTGGTGCTCGTGGCCGTCGTGCTCGCCGTGATGCCCGGCATCGGCGTGCAGGTGCTCGCCCTCGTGCGGCGCGCCCTCGGCGTTCGCAGCTTCGCCCTCGACCGGCTGGGCGGCGGCATCGCTATTTGCGTCGAGACCTTCGACGATCTCGCTGCGCACGCGCTCGCCATGACCGCGGCGGCGGGCGTTGCGGTGGCGCGAGCGGCGGCGGCCGTGGGAGCGGTTCTCGCTCTCTTCCTCGGCCTCGCGATGGGCCTGTTCCTCGGCCTCGATCAGCGCCTGCCGATCGGCAACCGGGATCTGGTAGTAGTCGGGATGGATTTCGCTGAAGGCGAGGAAGCCGTGGCGGTTGCCGCCATATTCAACGAAAGCGGCCTGCAGGGAGGGTTCGACCCTTGTGACCTTGGCGAGATAGATGTTCCCGCGCAGTTGCTTGCGTTGCGCGGTCTCGAAATCAAACTCTTCGACGCGATTGCCGCGGACCACGACGACCCGGGTCTCTTCCGGGTGGGTGGCATCGATCAACATCTTGTTGGGCATGTCTTAACTCTTGGCGGCGGCGGGCGCGACTCACCGTGGGCGCAAACTGCGCTGCCGGGTGACGCGACGGTCCACCTGATTCGGGGGTGAGGGGAAGGCCGAAACGCCGTCTCTCGCGCCTTGCCGAACCGGAAGCTTCAGGACCATTGCGGCGCGCGGGTTTGTCACTCCGCAGCGTCGCGAATGATCCTTCAGAGTTCGTCGGCACAGTCTGGCGCATCAAGCGTCGGCCCGTATGAAACATTGGGCGGCGAGGCCGCCCCTCAATCAGTTGCTGCTGGCCAGGCATGGCGCGAGCGCGCTCGCCCTGGGGATCACGAACCGCCCCCTTGGGATCAAGGGACCGGGTAATGGGTTACGCCGCTGTCAGAACCGTCCCGGACACGGAAGTGGTATCCGGGGACCGTCCGCCGCCGGGGCTTGGCCCGTTCCACCTCGTTGCCGCGCACCGCGCTGGTCTTGGAGGAGAACGGAAAACGCTGGAATTCCCAAATCTTGGGAGCTCCGGCGCTGCACCGGGAGGCTGAATGCGACACAACCGGAAATATCGGCCGTCAGCATTCCGTACATACGAGGAATGGGCCAACGGTGCAAGGGAGCGTCGCACGGCGGTCACAGTCAGCGAGTTTCGCGATTCTGTCATTAAGGATCGTTTAACCCTGTGGTTCTATTGCGTTAAAAAGGCTGCTCGGAGGCACGGAATCGGTGGCGAGCCGCACAAATCAATGGATTTTGCTGGGATGCGCATTGTTGTGCGCCGCAGCATTGCCGTATGCCGATTCCTCGCGTCTGAACGCGGCGGAAGGGCAGCCGCAACCCTCTGTTGCGGTGGCGAATTTTCCAATCGCCTCGGCGGCCCGGCTGGCCGGCGATGGCAAGCAGACCCGCTTCATCCTCGACATCGACCAGACCGTCACCTTCCGTGCGGTGACGCTCGCCGACCCCCACCGGGTGGTCGTGGACGTGCCGCAGGTCAATTTTCAGCTGCCTGCGGGCACCGGGGTTGCGGGACGGGGGCTGGTCAAGGCCTTCCGCTACGGGCTGGTGATGCCCGGCGGCTCGCGAATCGTGTTCGACCTGGCGGGACCTGCCAAGATCGCAAATTCCTACGTGGTGGAAGCGGCCAACGGCCAGCCGGCCCGGCTGGTGCTCGAGCTGGAGGAGGTCGACCGCGCCGCCTTCGTGCAGGCGCTGGCTCCCGAGAACCGTCCCGAGCTGCGGCCTGCCATCGCCGATGCGCCGCCCAAAACGGTCCCTGCCGCGCCGGCGCCCGAGGCCGCACAGCAGAAGGCTGACGGCAGGCCGGTCGTCGTGATCGATCCCGGCCACGGCGGCATCGACAACGGCACGCAATCGAGCGGCGAGAGCGAGAAGAACCTGGTGCTGGCCTTTGCCGTGTCGCTGCGCGACCGGCTGGAGAAGGCCGGCAAGTATCGCGTGGTGCTGACGCGAGACGACGACACGTTCATCCCCCTCAACGACCGGGTCAAAGTCGCCCGCAACCTCAAGGCGGCGCTGTTCGTCTCGATCCATGCCGACGCACTGCCGCGCGCCGAGGGCGATGCGCAGGGCGCCACCATCTACACGCTGTCCGACAAGGCCTCAGACGCCGAGGCCCAGCGTCTGGCCGACGCGGAAAACCGTGCGGACGCCATCGCCGGCTTCAACCTTGCGGAGGAGCCGACCGACGTCGCCGACATCCTGATCGACCTGACGCAGCGGGAAACCCGCACGTTTTCAAATCGTTTTGCCCATCTGCTGATGGGCGAAATGAAGTCGACGGTGCGGATGCACAAGCATCCGCTGAAATCGGCTGGCTTCCGGGTGCTGAAAGCGCCGGACGTGCCCTCGGTGCTGGTCGAGATCGGCTACGTCTCCAACAAGGGCGACCTCGAGCATCTCGTGTCCGAGGGCTGGCGGTCCAAGGCGGTGGGCTCGATGGCGCAGGCGATCGACGGGTTCCTGGCCAAACGGCTGGCGACGACCGCCGGAGCCTCGAATTGAAGGCGCGTTTTTCCGTCCTGCCGCAAAGGCCCTAGTTTGGCCACAGCGGACGCTTTATAAAAACCCCGCAGGGGGTTCCGGAATCGGAGAGAATCCCGCTCGGCAAGCGTCTTTAGGCCCGGCCTTGATGTGATTGCGTAGGCCGGTGAATTCGCGACGTGAGGTTGGCGCCAGTTTCGGGTGCCAAGGGGCTGATACTGGGCTGATCCAGAGTTTGAACGGATAAACACATAATGCGCTTGCTGGTGCGGTTCATGGGCTTCCTGTTCGCCGCGGGAACGGTGGTGTTCCTTGTCGGTGTCGGAGCCGTGGCAGGCCTGATCTGGCATTTCTCCAAGGACTTGCCCGATTACTCTCAGCTTCAGGATTACGAGCCGCCGGTGATGACCCGCGTCCACGCGGTCGACGGTTCGCTGCTCGGCGAATATGCCAAGGAGCGGCGGCTGTACCTGCCCATCCAGGCGGTACCGAAGCTCGTGATCAACGCCTTCCTCGCGGCCGAGGACAAGAATTTCTACGAGCATGGCGGCATCGACTACACCGGCATGGCGCGCGCCGGCGTGCTCTACCTGCAGAACTTCGGCTCCAACCGCCGTCCGCAGGGCGCCTCGACGATCACCCAGCAGGTCGCCAAGAACTTCCTTCTGACAAACGAGGTCTCCTTCTCGCGCAAGATCAAGGAAGCCTTGCTGGCGATGCGCATCGAGAAGACCTACTCGAAGGACAAGATCCTCGAGCTGTATCTGAACGAGATCTATCTCGGCCTCGGCGCTTACGGCATCGCAGCCGCCTCGCTGGTCTATTTCGACAAGTCGGTGAACGAGCTGACGGTGGCGGAAGCCTCCTATCTGGCGGCGCTGCCGAAGATGCCGGCGACGCTGCACCCGGTCCGCAACCGCGACCGTGCCGTCGAGCGCCGCAACTACGTGATCGATCGTCTGCTGGAGAACGGCTGGATCAAGCAGGCCGACGCCGACAAGGCGCGCAAGGAGCCGCTGGCCGTCACCAATCGTTCCAACGGCGCCCACACCTTCGCCGGCGAATATTTCGCCGAGGAAGTCCGCCGCGACATTTTCGAGCGCTACGGCGAGAAGAAGCTTTACGAAGGCGGCCTGTCTGTCCGCACCACGCTCGATCCGAAGATCCAGGTGATGGCGCGAAAGGCCATGGTTGCCGGCCTCGTGAACTATGACGAGCAGCAGGGCTATCGCGGCGCCATGAGCAAGCTCGATATCTCCGGTGACTGGGGCGTGAAGCTCGCCGAGATCAAGTCGCTGTCCGACATCTCGCCGTGGCGCATGGCGGTGGTGCTGGAGACCAGCGACCAGTCGGCGCGTATCGGCTTCCAGCCGAGCCGCGAGCTCGGTGGCGCCATCAGCAAGCAGCGCGAGACCGGCCTCGTCACCGTCGACGGTGTACGCTGGGCGAGGGCGGCCCAGGGCAACGCCAAGGGCAGGACCCCGACCTCGGTGGCGCAAGTGCTGCAGCCCGGCGACGTCATCTATGCCGATCCGCTCTACACTAAGGAGGGACAGCCGGTCGAAGGTCAGTACCGCCTGCGCCAGATCCCCGAAGTGTCCGGCGCGATGGTTGCGATGGATCCGTGGACCGGCCGCGTGCTCGCGATGGTCGGCGGCTTCTCGTTCGACCAGAGCCAGTTCAACCGCGCCACGCAGGCCTACCGGCAGCCGGGCTCGTCGTTCAAGCCGATCGTCTATTCGGCCGCGCTCGACAACGGCTACACGCCGTCGACCGTCGTGCTCGATGCGCCCATCGAAATCGACCAGGGGCAGGGCGCCGGCGTGTGGCGGCCTGAAAACTTCTCGTCGGGCAAGTTCCAGGGACCGGTGACGCTGCGCAACGCGCTGCGGCAGTCGCTCAACACCGTAACGGTGCGCCTCGCGCAGGACATCGGCATGCCCCTGATCGGCGAATATGCCCGCCGCTTCGGCGTCTATGACGAACTACCGAACTATCTCTCCTACGCGCTCGGCGCCGGAGAGACCACGGCGATGCGCATGGTCACGGCTTACTCGATGCTCGCCAATGGCGGCCGCCGCGTGAAGCCGACGCTGATCGACCGCATCCAGGACCGCTACGGCCACACCATCTTCAAGCACGACCAGCGCGAATGCCGCGGCTGCGATGCACCGGGCGGCTGGAAGAACCAGAACGAGCCGCAGCTGATCGACCGCCGCGAGCAGGTGCTGGATTCCATGACCGCCTATCAGATCACCGAGCTGATGGAAGGCGTGGTGCAGGCTGGTACCGCGACCGTGGTGAAGGAGGTCGGCAAGCCGATCGCCGGCAAGACCGGCACCACCAACGAGGCCAAGGACGCCTGGTTCGTCGGCTTCTCGCCCGACGTCGCGGTTGCGATCTACATGGGCTACGACAAGCCGCGCGCGCTCGGTAAGGGCAACGCCGCGACCGGCGGCCATCTGGCCGCGCCCATCGCGCGCGATTTCCTCAAGCTCGCGCTCGCCGACAAGCCCGCCGTTCCGTTCAAGGTGCCGGCCGGCATCAAGCTGGTTCGCGTCGTCTCCAAGACCGGCATGCGCGCCGGCCCCGGCGAGACCGGCGGAACCATTTTGGAGGCCTTCAAGCCGGGCACGGCGCCGCCGGATAATTACTCCGTCATCGGCGTGGCCGACGCGGACGGGCGCGGCGGCGGCGGCATGCCGGCCTCGCAGCAGCAGCAGCCGGATTCCGGCTTCTTCATGCGGCCGGGCACCGGTGGTCTCTACTAAGGCTTAGGACAAGACTGACGATTGCGGTTCGGGCGGTTGCGCTTTGCAGCCGCCGCCGTTACATCCCCATTTCGAATTGCACGCGGAATTCCGCGAGACCAGAGAACGACATGCGCGCCGAAATCGAACGGTTGGTAGAAGAGATCAAGCAGTCAGTCGGGCTGCTGAGGAGGCATCTTTGACGTCGAGAAATCGACGGCACGCCTCGCCGAGCTGAACAAGCTCGCAGAAGATCCCAATCTCTGGAACGATCCCCAGAAGGCCCAGAAGCTGATGCAGGAGCGGACCTCGCTTGAGGATTCGCTGTCGGGCATCGGCAAGGTCGAGCAGGAGCTCGAAGACGATATCGGCATGATCGAGCTCGGCGAGGCCGAGGGCGATGACGGTGTTGTGGCCGAAGCCGAAGCCGCGCTGAGGAACCTCAAGAAGGAAGTCGCGCGGCGCGAACTCGAGGCGTTGCTGTCGGGCGAAGCCGATCGCTTCGACTCCTATCTCGAAGTCCATGCCGGCGCAGGCGGGACCGAGAGCCAGGACTGGGCGCAGATGCTCTTGCGCATGTACACGCGCTGGGCCGAAACGCACGGCTTCAAGGTCGAGTATCTCGAAGAGTCCGAGGGCGAAGAGGCCGGCATCAAGTCGGCGACCATCCAGGTCTCCGGGCACAACGCCTACGGCTGGCTGAAGACCGAAGCGGGCGTGCACCGCCTCGTGCGCATCTCGCCGTTCGATTCCAACGCGCGGCGGCACACCTCGTTCTCGAGCGTGCAGGTGTTCCCCGTCATCGACGACAGCATCAAGATCGACATCAAGGAATCCGACGTCCGCGTCGATACCATGCGCTCGGGCGGCGCCGGTGGCCAGCACGTCAACAAGACCGAATCCGCGGTGCGCCTGACCCACATCCCGACCGGCGTCGCGGTGGTCTGCCAGGCCGGCCGCTCCCAGCACAAGAACCGGGCGCAGGCCTGGGACATGCTGCGCGCGCGCCTTTACGAGATCGAGCTGAAGAAGCGCGAGGAGAAGGCTGCCGCCGATCAGGCCGCCAAGACCGATATCGGCTGGGGCCACCAGATCCGCTCCTACGTGCTGCAGCCCTACCAGATGGTGAAGGATCTGCGCACCGGCGTGCAGACCTCCGACACGTCGGGCGTGCTCGGCGGCGATCTCGACGAGTTCATGGCCGCGACGCTGGCGCAGCGCGCCTTCGGCACCACCGCTGGCGACGTCGAGGACGTGGACTAGCCATGACACGCGTCGCCTTCATCGGGCTTGGGCGGATGGGCCATGGCATGGCCGGCCGCTATCTCGATGCCGGCTTCACGGTCACGCTGTGGAATCGCAGCAAGGCCAAGGCGGAAGACCTGATCGCGCGCGGCGCGCTGTGGGCGACCTCGCCGGAAGATGCCGCGATCGATGCCGATGCGGTCGTGACCATGGTGGCCGACGACGAGGCCTCGCGCGCGGTCTGGCTCGGGCCGGAGGGCGCGGCCAAGACGGCCAAAGCCGGCACCATCGCGATCGAATGCTCCACGGTCTCCTATGACCACGCTCGCGAGATGGGCCGCGAGCTGAACGCGCGCGGGCTGATCTATATCGACTGCCCCGTGACGGGATTGCCGGATGCGGCAGCCGCCGGGAAGCTGACGCTGCTGGTCGGCGCAGATAGCGCCGATCTCGAGCGCGCCCGTCCTTTCCTCGAGCCGATCGGCTCGACCATCCGTCATTTCGGCGCGGTCGGCTCCGGCACCGTCTACAAGCTCATCAACAATCTCATGGGCGCGATCCAGATTGCCGGCCTTGCCGAAGGGCTCGCGATCGCCGAGCAGGCCGGGCTCGACATGAACCTGGTGCTGGAGTCGATCCAGGCGGGCGTCGCCGCAAGCCCGCAAGTGCAGCGGCATTCGAAGCGCATGGTCGCCCGCGATTTTTCCGGCGCGACCTTCACCGCAGCGTTGCGGCACAAGGATGCCGCCTACGCCGTGAAGCTCGCCGAGAGCCTGCTCGCCGACAAGCCGCTGGTGTCGCGCGCCGCGGTCGAGTCCTATGCGCAGGCGAAGGCGGCAATGCCCGACGACGATGAGGGCAGGATGATCGAGCTGGTGTCGCGGCCGAAGCAGCCGTCCTAGGCCGAACGCAACCACATGGAGCAGCTTCGCTCGCTCCGCGGCCTCCGGACATTGGGTCTGCAAACCGAGCTTCATCGGAAATCGGGTGGCTTTCGCCATAGCCGCGTTCTAGGCGACAGGCTCGGCCGCCGAGATGAGACACATGTCCCCGAATGACAACCGGATCGACGCGCGAGACTGGTCGCTGCTCGCTGTGCTCTCGGTGCTGTGGGGCGGCTCGTTCTTCTTCAATGGCGCGGCCTTGCGGGAATTGCCGCCCCTGACGCTGGTGTTCTTGCGTGTCGCGCTCGGCGCGGCCATGCTGCTCCGCATGCAAGGGATAGGTTTGCCGAAGGGCATTGCGGGATGGAAGCCGTTCTTCGCGATCGGACTGCTCAACAACGTCATCCCATTCTCGCTGATCGTGATCGGCCAGACTTTCATTCCGAGCGGGCTGGCGTCGATCCTGAATGCGACGACGCCGCTGTTCACGGTGATGGTGATGGCGGCAGTGGGCGAAGAAGCCTTGCAGACGCGGCGCGTGGCCGGGGTGGTTCTGGGTGTCGCCGGCGTGGTCGTCCTGCGCGGATGGGGCATCGAGACGCGGCCGGGGCAGGGGCTCGGCATCCTGCTTTGCCTGGGCGGCGCCCTCAGTTACGGCTTTGCGGCGCTCGCGGCGCGGCGGCTGCTGAAGGACCCGGCGCCGCTTGGAACGGCGACGTTTCAATTGATGGCATCGACGGTGATGATGGCGGCCGTCGCCGGAATCATGGAGCAGCCGTGGCATCTGCCGATGCCCGGCGCCATGACGTGGCTGGCTGTACTTGGCCTGGCCACCCTGTCTACGGCGCTCGCCTACATCGTGTTCTTCCAGATCATCCGGCGCTCGGGCGCGAGCAATGTCATGCTGGTGACGCTGCTCATTCCCGTCACCGCGATCCTGCTGGGCTGGCTGGTGCTGGGCGAGCCGATCTCTGCGCGCGAGATCGCGGGCGCGATTGTGATCGGCAGCGCGCTGCTGGTGATCGACGGGCGTGCGCTCGGCTTGCTGTGCCGCGTCGAATAGGTTCCGCAACAACGTTTCACGCTGCGGAAAATCGAAGCGCTTGCCAGCGACGAGTCTCCTTGCGACACTCTCCACAAAACAAGACTACAAAATAGGGGAGAGACCGATGCCGGGTCGTCGCAAGAATCTCGCTGCCCTCGTTCTGCTTGCTGCCGGAGTGCTCGCCACGGCACCGGCCTCTG
This sequence comes from Bradyrhizobium sp. KB893862 SZCCT0404, assembly GCF_018130885.1. NCBI lineage: Bacteria > Pseudomonadati > Pseudomonadota > Alphaproteobacteria > Hyphomicrobiales > Nitrobacteraceae > Bradyrhizobium > Bradyrhizobium sp. KB893862 SZCCT0404. The sequence continues at coordinate 15,454 of NZ_JAFCLT010000004.1, read as the reverse complement.
CGCAGAAGAAATACGACCCCGGCGCCTCCGATACCGACATCAAGATCGGCAACATCATGCCCTATAGCGGGCCGGCGTCGTCCTATGGCGTGATCGGCAAGACCGAGGCCGCTTTCTTCAAGATGATCAACGAGCAGGGCGGCATCAACGGGCGCAAGATCGACTTCATCAGCTATGACGATGCCTATTCGCCGCCGAAGGCGATCGAGCAGGCGCGCAAGCTGGTCGAGAGCGACGAAGTGCTGCTGATCTTCCAGTCGCTCGGCACGCCCTCGAACTCCGCGATCATGAAATACATGAATGCGAAGAAGGTGCCGCAGCTCTTCGTCGCCTCCGGTGGCACCAAGTTCGGGGACCCGAAGAATTTCCCATGGACCATGGGTTTCCAGCCGAACTACCAGAGCGAAGGCCGGATCTACGCAAAATACATCCGCGACAATTTTCCGAACGGCAAGATCGCGGTGTTTTGGCAGAACGACGACGCCGGCAAGGACCAGTTCAAGGGCCTGAAGGACGGGCTCGGCGACAAGGCGAGCATGATCATCGCCGACAAGTCCTATGAGGTGAGCGACCCCTCGATCGACTCGCAGATCGTCGCGCTGCACGATTCCGGGGCGGATATCTTCTTCTCATGGGCTGCCCCGAAAGGCTCGGCGCAGGCGATCCGCAAAGTGGGCGAGCTCGGCTGGAAGCCGAAGTTCTTCCTCGCCAACACCGCGACCTCGGTCGCCTCGGTGCTCAAGCCCGCCGGGCTCGACTATTCCAAGGACATCATCTCGACCGTCTATCTCAAGGATCCGACCGATCCGACCTGGGACAAGGACCCGGCCGTGATCAAATGGCGCGCGTTCATGGACAAGTATTATCCTGACGGCGACAAGGCCAACGCCAACAACATCTATGGCTATGTTCAGGCCGAGGCGATGACCCAGGTGCTGAAGCAGTGCGGCGACAATCTCACGCGTGAGAACGTCATGAAGCAGGCCGCCAACCTCAAGAACTTCCACACCGATTTGATGCTGCCCGGCATCATGGTCAACACCTCGGCCGACGATTACTTTCCCATCGAGCAGATGCAACTGATGCGCTTCAACGGGCAGGCCTGGGAGCTGTTCGGCGACGTCATCACCGGCGAGGTCGGCCACGAGCGCAGCCAGTAGCCGGAGCCTAGCCGCGGGCGCGGGCCTTCAGGACAATGCCGCCGGCGACGCCGACGCCGAGCACATACATCCAGCCCTCGTGGAAATCGAACAGATGCGAGTTCAGCAATGAGCTCGCGATGTTCTGCACGACAACGACGAGGCCGATCCAGGCGGCAAGGCCCTCGCCGAGGAACAGGCGAAGCTGGGCGATCCACATCACGTAGAGCAGGACGACGCCCAAAAGGCCCCATTGCATCGCGACGTTGAGGGTCTGGTTGTGCGGATTGCTGACGATCTCCGCAGCGAGGCTGTTTTCGCCGGTGGCGGCGCGCTCGAACTGGCGCTTGATCGCGCCGGTGCCATGGCCAATCAGCGGCGCCTCGACGACGGCGTGGAGCGCCTTGCGCCAGTAGGTCAACCGCTGCGCGGTCGAGGCGCGGCTGATGTCTTCGTGCCCGTGGCGGTATTCGACGGCGATGTCGGCGATGCGCTGGCGCAGATAGGGCGACGCCGTCCAGGCCACCGCACTCGCGACGATCGTGCCTGCCAGCAGGACGAGCGTCGCCCGGCGGCTTAGATGTTTCCAGGCAAACAAGACCAGCAGCACGGCCATGCAGAGCAGCGCCGTGCGGGCCGCGGCGACGAACACCATGTTGGTGACGAACAGCAGGATCAAGGCCAGGCAGAAGGTCGCCGCGACCGAACGACCGTCGCGCCAAAAGGTCAGAGCGGGCAACACCAGCGCAAAGGCGCAGAGCGTGAACTCCTGGCTCTGGTCGATGTAGTTCTTGACGGGAACGCCTGAGGAAGCCGTCGCAGTGATCTTCCAGGCGGGATCGAGCAGGACGATCCAGGAGAAGACCGCAAGCAGGGCACAGGAGACGAGAAAGGCGAGGCCGACCCAACAGCCGCGATCGGACCGGCTGAAATGGTGAAGCAGCGGCGGGATCAGCACGAGCTTTGCGACCGGCTTGATCGCATGCAGCCGGTCTGGCCAGCTCCCCTCCGACCACAACGTGCCCACAAGCGCGAGCAGCAGGAGCGCGAAGGGTAGGGCGAACGCCGGCCACGTGAGCTCACGCGCATAGTCGCGCCAGTCGATGGTCGGCGTTACCGCCAGCAGCCAGAGGCCGACGAAGATCGACGGCGCCGTGGTGGACCAGGGCAACGACGCCGCAATCAGGACCACGAGCACATCCGCGGTCCGGATCAGCGCGCGCGACTGACCCAGCGAATGCCAGCGGCCGTGGATGTCGCTAGGTGCGGGCGGACCGGACCACAACGCGGATTCGGCGGTCATGCGCAGATGCCTAGCGTGCCGCGACCAGCCGCTCCCTGGGCACCTCGCGCCCGAGGAAATCGCGGGCCTGGGTCTCATAGCCGAAACGCGCCGCAAGCTCGTGGCGCCGCGCGCGGATCTTGCCGCGCCACTCCTCCTGCCGCGTCAGCACGCGGGTGACGGAGGCCGCGATCGAGTCCGTCGAGAACGGGTCGAAATAATCGGCAAGTTCCCCCGCGACCTCGCGGAAGACCGCGATGTCCGAGCACAGCACCGGCGTGTTCGCGGCCAGCGCCTCGATGATCGGTACGCCAAAGCCTTCGGCCAGGCTCGGCATGATCAGGCCGTGCGCCTCGGCGATCAAGGCGGCCTTCTCGTGCTCGTCGACATAGCCGGCGAAGCGGACGTTTTGCGGGAGGTTGCGCATCCGGCTGGTCTCGCCGGCATAGCCGATCACGACGAGATCGGCCTGCGGCACGTCACGGAAGGCGCGGATGACGGCGGCGACGTTCTTGCGTGGCTCGTTGGAGACGATGACGACAAAGCTCGGCCGCCCCGGACGCCCCGACGGGGCTGGGAGGTGCAGGACATCCGGGGCGTCGAACCGGGTGCGGGGATACACGACCCGCGCCGGTAGATGCGCATATTGCGGCAACAGTTCCCTGAACCGCATCATGCTGTAATTTGAAACGAAGGCGAGCTCGTCGGCCTGACGCAGGCTGGTGCGTATGCGCGCCAGGAACTGCCGCGTGGCAATGTCGCTGAGCTTGAGATCGGTCAGCGGCAGCAGATCGTGAACGACGCAGATCACCTTGGCGTCCGGCCTGCGCTTGATCGCCACCCGGGTCGGGGTGTCCACGACAATGACGTCGTAGTCGCGGGCGTCGATCCGCGGCGGCGGCAGCAGGAAGAAAGCGGAGGAGTCCTGGTAGTTGAAGAATCCGGATTCGAGCTGGAAATCGCTGAACAGCTCGAGATGGCTCAGATCCGGCGGAATATATTCGAGGGCTGTGGGCCGGTTCTCGATCAGCCGCACATTCAGGCCACGCAGGCCGATAGCGCGCAGGAGGCAGAGTATGTTGTCCCGCGACAGCAACGTTCCGGCCCTGTGACGGAGCCAATCGAATTTGCCGCGCGCGCCGCTGAGCGTCACCGGGCCACTCACGTTGATCTCGTCGAGGAAGCGATAGAGTGCCAGCAGCTCGATGTTGCGGGCCTGTGCCGCGAACAGCTTCGTGCGCCGCTCGCGCCGGCAAAGCTTGCGATAGCGTTTCGAGGTCTCGACGAGCAGCGTGAGCTCGTGCCCCTCCGAGGCGAGCGAGCGGACCAGTTCCCGGGTGAAATGGAAGATGCCGCGCTTGTGGTTGGGTTGTCCGAGCGACTCGGACACGACGAGGATGTTCTGTTTCATGCGCGTTTCTCGCGAAGCTCAATGGCGTGTGTGGCGTGCGGCTCGACCGTGACAGTCGAGGCGATGCGGCCGTGATCGAGATTGATGATGCTGGTGCAGGTGCGGCGGAGCAGCGGCTGGTCGTGCGAGGCGATGATCACGATCGCCGCCTGCGACACCATGTTCAGCAGCCGCTGCTGCGCCTTCTCCGCAAAATGCTCGTCGACCACGCTGAGCCATTCGTCGAGCAGGAGGATGTCGGCGGGAAAGGCGGTGGCGGTCGCAAACAGCACCCGCATCAGCATGCCCGAGGAGAACATTCGCAGCGGCAGCCGCCGCATGCGCTCCTCGAGCTCGGTGAAGGCCCAGATCTCGTCGATCACGGCGCGGCTCGGCTTGTGTCCGCTGATCCGCAGCAGCAGTGCGATATTGTCCTCCGCCACGAAATCCAGGTTGACGCCGGCGTTGAGGCCGAGCAGGGGCACGACGCTGCCCTTAAGCGCAACGCTGCCGCTGCTCGGCGGATACACGCCGGCGATCAGCCGAAGCAGCGTCGACTTGCCGGAGCCGTTGGGACCGGCGAGCCCGATGCGGGCGCCGGCTTCCGCCTCGATCGTGACATCGTCGACGGCGCGGATGATCCGCATCTCGCCGGGCTCGCGGATGAGATGCCCGAGCAGCCGCCGCTTCAGTGAGAAGTCGTAGGCGCCATAGAGCGGGTAGTCGAGACAGACGTTGCGAAGACTGACCGAGACCATGCGTCAGATCCAGAATGCCGCTTTGCGCAGGTGGACCAGCGTCAGCACGCTCGCGAGCATCAGGAGCGTCAGCACGATGAGGACGTAGACGATGCTGGCGGGATCGACATGGCCGCCCGCCAGCGGCTCGCGCCACACCGCGAACAGATGCGTCAGCGGATTGATGCGCATCACCGTCGAGCGGTGGTTGATGATGTCGGACGACCAGATGATGGGCGAGGCGAGGAAGGCGAGCATCAAAGTGGATTCGATGATCGGCTTGAGATCGCGATAGCGAGTGGCCATGGCGCCGAGGACGAGGCTGAGGGCGAAGGTGCAGGCCACGAACAGCAGCAGGCCGGGCAGCGCCGCCAGCCCATGGGAGAGGTCGTGCGGCGAGAACACGAGCCACAGCAGCAGCGGCACGCAGGCATTATGGAGTGCGAACAGCGCCTGACGGAAGGTGCATTGCAGAAGGAAGATCACCGGCGGCAGCGCCCGGTCGCGGATCAGGCTCGCCGAGTTCTGCAGCGCCGTGGTCGCATCCAGCACCACGCCGTTGAGGAAGGTCCAGGCCGTCATCGACAGCGCCAGCATCGGCAGGCGCGCCAGCATGCCGGTGTTCGACATCTGGCCGATCACCGAGCCCAGCACCAGGACCACGATCGCCATCTGCAGCGACATCCAGAACGGGCCGAGCAGCGAGCGGACGTAGCGGTGCCGCATGTCGGACCAGGCCAGTGCCGCCGCGATCCGCACCGTATCCAGCCAGCCGGTCGCTTGCGGACGCTCGGCGGTCGCCGGTCGCTCCGCGTTGGATGCGGCGACGGCGTCGCGGTAGACGGTCTCCATGCCCTGCTTGAACGCCGTAGCTGAATAGCGGGACAGGGCGCGCGTGCGCGCCGCCAGTCCCATGCGGCGGCGCCGCTCGGGATCACGGATCAGGGTGTCGATGGCCTCGCCGAGCTTCTCGGCGTCGCCCGGCGGCACGGTGATCGCCTCCATGCCGTGGCGGGCGACGCGCGGCACCGCGGTGTCGAGCGCGGTGTTCACGACCGGACGGCCGGCCGCCATGGCCTCGAGCTGGGCGAGGCCGAAGGTCTCGGCGTTGGTCACCGACGGCATGACGAAGACGTCGGACAGGCACATCAGCTTGATGCGCTCGCAGTCGCTGACCGAGCCGAGCAGGCGCACGCGGTCGCCGAGGCCGAGCTCCTGGATCAACTGCTCGAGGCGCGGCCGCTCGACGCCCTCGCCGATGATCCAGACCTCGAAATTGTGCCTGGCCGCGGCGCGGATGAGCACGTCGTAGCCCTTGTAGGGCACCAGCCGGCCGCAGGCGAGCACGAGCCGCCCGCGATCGTTGACGTGATGCGGCTCGATCGTCGGCCAGTCATAGCCTGAGGTGTCGATGCCGAACGGCACGACGTGGCACTTGTCCGCGAATTCGCGCAAGAGCGGCGTCTTGTCGATCAATACGTGGTCAGAGACGATGATCGCCTTGGCCCGGCGCAGCGTCCGCCGCATCAGCGGCTGGATGAACCAGCGCAGCCCAGCATGGGTGACGATGTCGGCGTGCCAATGCACCACCAGCGGCCGCCTGGCGCCGAAGCCAAAGGCGAAGACGAGGTCGGCGAGCGGGAAGGGGGCGTGGAGCGCGAGCAGATCGTGCGTCGCGATCTTGCGCCACAGACGCCAGGGATAGGTCGGAGCGGCGGGCAGCGACATGATGTTGCCGAACGAGCGGACGCGCTCGACCGGCACGTCGTTGACGACGATCTCGCGCCGCTCAGCCGATTGCGAACAGACCAGCACGGCGGAGGCGAACGCGTCCTTCAGGCTCGCGCAGATGTCGCGGATCACCGTCAGCGTGCCGCCGAACAGGTCGGGATAGTAGATCTTGAAGATGTGCAGCACCGACGGGCGGCGCGGGGCTTCGTGCGTTTCGGGTGAAGTCTCTTGGGTGTGATGCATGGGCGCGGTCAGCCTGCGAGAAGCGCTGCGACGAACGGTGCGGCCAGCACCGAGATGAAGATCACGCCGCGCAGCAGCGCGGGCAGCATCGGCTCGATTGCGCCGTGCCCCCAATCGGGAGCCGGCACAGCACGCTGTGAACTGGAAATGCGGACCAAGCGGTCAGCCATGGGTGTGATTCCCTTTACGTCGCGCCCCTCAGTGGCGTTTCGTATATGTGGGAAAATTTACCACGTCAATCGCAAAACGGGAAAATGTGGGATTGTGTCCCACGTGGGGCATTGGTACAATTCAGACATGAATGCGAAGTCCGGGCCCAAAGCAGCGGCACCACAGCCGAATGCCGCCGCGAAGCTGCACGCGCCGCTGGCGCGGCTGCTGCGCCCGCTCGTGCGTCTGTGCATCCGGAGCGGCATGACGTTTCCGGCACTGGCGCAATTGCTTCGCGAGCTCTTCGTCAACGTCGCCGAGCATGATTTTGCGCTGGAAGGGAAGGAGCAGACCGACAGCCGCGTCAGCCTGCTCACCGGCATCCATCGCAAGGAGGTGGCGCGGCTGCGCGGCGCTGGCGCGCCCGTGCACGAGGCCCCCGCTGCGGTGTCGCTGACAAGTGCCGTGATCGCGCGCTGGCTCGCCGCCCCCGAATTCACCGACGCCAAGGGCGAGCCGCTCGCGCTGCCGCGCACGGCCGAAGGCGATGCGCCGTCATTCGAGCAGCTCGTCGCCTCCGTCACCAAGGACGTGCGCCCGCGCGCCGTGCTCGACGAGTGGGTCGACCGCAAGCTCGTCACCATCAACGACAAAGACGAGATCGAGCTGGTCGAGGCCGCTTTCGTTCCGTCAGGCGAGGACGACAGCAAATGGCATTATCTCGGCCGCAATTTGCACGACCACATCGCCGCCGCCGCGCATAACGTCTCGGACGGGCCGCGCTTCCTCGAACGCGCAGTGCACTACAACAACATCTCGCCCAAGCTGGCACGGCGCCTCGAGGCGCGCTCGCGCGAACTCGCCATGGACGCGCTGAAGACCGCCAACCGCGAGGCCAACCGCGCGCTCGCCAAGGACAAGGGTGGTGACGCCCGCTGGAATTTCGGCATCTACATCTACAGCGAGGACGCCGACCAAGAGGGCGAGACGAAGGACGCCGGCAAGGAAACCGGCAAAGAGGGCGGTTCATGAGCCGGCCGCCGCTGATCTCCCGCCGTCTGCTGTTGATGGGATTCTGGCTCGCCGGCACGGCGATGGCCCGCGCGCAGGTCAAACGCGGCACCGACCAGGGCATCGGCGGCACCGGAATCACGCGCGGCGATGACCACGGCATCGGCGGCACCGGCATCGTCGGCGTGATCCAGCGCTTCGGCAGCATCTACGTCAACGGCGAGCGCGTGACCTATGCCAGCGATGTTCCGGTCCGGATCGACGGCGAGCCGGCCGGCACCGGCAGCTTGCGCATCGGCCAGCTCGCGCGCGTGGTCGCGACCCGGCAGGCCGACGGCACGCTGGTCACGCGCAACATTGCGATCGCGAGCGAGGTCGCAGGGCCGATCGAACAGGTGAAGGGCAACGAGCTGACGGTGCTGGGCCAGAAGATCGTCGCCGGCGACAAGGAGAGCAAGCTTCGCGCCGGCGCGCAGGTCGCCGTCTACGGCCTGCGCCGCACCGACGGCGTCATCGTCGCAAGCCTGGTCGAGCCGCGCCGTGATACGGCCGCGCGCGTGACGGGTCTTGTCGAGCGCGGTCCCGAGGGGCTGCATATCGGCGGGCTCAGGCTGAACGGCGTCGATCCGCTGCTGGTCGGGCAGCGCGTCCAGGTCGAGGGCAGTGCGAGCCTGGGCGCGATGCAGGCCGCGCGCACGCGGATCGATGATTTCTCGGATCTCGTCGGCGCGAGCCGGCTGTCGATCGAAGCCTACGTGCAGCGGTCGGGCGCGAATCTCCAGCTCGGCTCGGGGCTCCTCGCGCGCGACGGCTCACGCTTCGGACCGGCTGCGGGCGAAGCTCGCATGGTCGTCAACGGCGTGTTCGATCGCTCGCGCGGCCTCCAGGTGGATTCGGCGCAGGCGGTCAGTCAATTCCCGGGCGCGCCGAAGCAGTCGCCTGGTGGCACCGGCGGTCCCAACCGGTCGGGCGGTGGCTCGATCCTGCATCCCGATCGCGGCGCGCCGAATCCCGGCAGCGGTCAGCCCGGCCCTGGCGGCACGCCCGCGCCTGGATCGAGCCCCGGTGCAAACCCAGGCTCTGGGCCGACCGGACCGAGTGGCCCCTCGGGCCCTGGCGGCATGGGCTCGCCCGGCGGACCGATGGGGCCCGGCGGCGGAATGGGTGGCGGAGGCTTTGGTGGTCCCGGAGGCGGGATGGGCGGCCGGCGCTGAACCGGTCCGCGCGCTCTGACAGAGCTTGGCTTGGATTTGGCGAGAGCTTGGGCTCAGCCCGCGCTGAGGCGGACGCCGGCGCGCAAGAACTTCTGGGGGTCGACGGCTTCGCCGTCGATGCGGGTTTCGTAGTGCAGATGCGGGCCGGTCGAGCGGCCGGTCGAGCCGACGAGACCGACGACCTGGCCGATCTTCACGATCTCGCCGACCTTGACGCTGATCTCGGAGAGATGGCCGTAGCGCGTCGAAAGCCCGTTGCCGTGATCGACCTCGATCATGCGGCCGTAGCCGCCGGACCAGCCGGCCGAGACCACCTTGCCATAGGCGGTGACGCGGACGGGATCGCCGGTCGCGGCGCGGAAGTCGAGGCCGGTGTGCATCGCCGGCCGGCCCAGGAACGGATCGCTGCGCACGCCGAAACCGGAGGTGAACTCGACCTCGCCGATGACGGGCTTGCGATAGGGCACCAGCGCCAGCGTGCGATTGAGCCGATCCAGTTCGGCGCGGGTCGTGTTGATGCGATTGAGCTGCTTCTCGAACGGCCCGGCATTGGCGGTCAGCTTGACCGGAACGAACGGTCCGCCCATCGCGCTGCGCGGCACGGCGGCTTCGAGACTGGCGAGATTGAGGCCGAGATCGCTGACGACGCCGCGCATGCGGCGCATGCGCGAATCCATGCCGTCCTCGACGGCGCTCAGCGCCGCGATTTGGCGCCGCTCGACCTGGTCGAGCGAGGTGGTGAGTCGGACCAGGACGTTGTCGAAACCCTGGTTCTTGGCGAACTGGGTCGGAGCGGCCAGCATGGCCGGCGCGCGCGACTCGAGCCGCGCCTCGCGATCCGGCGGCGCCACGAAGATCACGGTGTCGCTGATCGGCGACGGCTTGGGCGTGCCCTGCGTCGCGCCCTGGTTGGCATCGCCGCGCTGCGGCGCCGTGCGCGGGATCGATCCCGTCACGTCGGGCATGGCGCCCAGCGCCGTTGCCCGGGACTCCAGCGCCGTCTGGCGCTTCATGATCTGGTCGAGCTTCTGGTCGAACTGCTCCTGGTCGAGCAGCTGGCGGCTGGTGGTCCGGTCGACCTTGGCGCGCAGCTCGGCGATGCGGTCCTCATAGGCGTATTGCATCTCGGCCTGGCGGGCGATCAGCCGGGTCAGGACGTCGTCGCGGAAGGCAAAATAGGTGGCGGTCGCGGCCGACCACAGGCCGAGCAGCACGACGGTGCCGACCACGATCCAGAACACGACCGGTCCGAGACGAACCTGCTTGCCGTGATGGACGATGGTGTAGGCGTCGTCGGCGTCGGGAAGCGGAATCGCAGCGGCCGCTGCGACGGCGAGGGGACGCCGATGGTAAGCCCGTCCGTGGTCGTGGGGGTGATGCTGCGGGTACTGCGTATATTGGGCAGAACTTTTCGACATCGGCACTCCCGGCGCCGGTCGGATGGGTTCCTTGCGGCCTAATTGCCGCGGCAATCTGGGCCCGTCATGGTTAATTTTCCGGAAACGGAACCGTTAGAACTTAACGGGCTGGTTAAAGACTTCTTGCCGCTTCCAGCACCTGATCGGCATGGCCGTCGACCCGGACATTGCGCCAGACCTTGGCGACCTTGCCGTCGCTTCCGACCAGCACCGTAGTGCGAAGAATCCCGAGGAAGCTCTTGCCGTACATGGATTTTTCGCCCCAGGCGCCATATGCCTCGAGCATCTCGTGCTTCTCGTCGGAGATCAGCGGGACGCCGAGGCTATGCTTGTCGCGAAACTTCTCCTGGGCCTTTAACGGATCCGCGGAAATGCCGACCACGGCCGTGCCGGCGGCGGTGAAGGCGCCGGCAAGGCGGGTGAAGTCGATGGCCTCCCGGGTGCAGCCGGGGGTGTCGGCGCGGGGGTAGAAGAACAGGACGAGCTTCTGGCCGGCATAGTCCGCCAGCGTGGCCACGCCGCCGCCGTCGCGGGGCAGGCGGAAGGCGGGGGCTTTCTGACCTTCCGTCAACGCCGGCTTCGCCGCAGGCTTCGATCTGGAGGAATTTAACTGTTTCGACGCGGCCCCATGCGATGCTGTCTTTGCTATGCTCCCGGTTGATTTGCCGGCCGGCGTCCGCTGTGTTTTCCCAGCCTTTGTTTGAGTCGTTGCCCGGGTTTTCGGGGTCTTCTTTTTAGCGGTTGCGATGCCGGAGGGCGTTTTGGTCGATTTCTTTCGGGATTTCTTGGACATACGCCTTCCTTTCGACGCTTTCGGCCTGTCAACCGAAGCGGTATTGCAGCTCTCGTCCGGTGTGCCGGAATCGTGCCCTCGGCTGGGCAAGTCTGACGACGCCGGAGTATGGTTACAAGGAATTCCACGCACCACCCCACTGCTCGTTGAACGCGCTCCCGGGGCGAAATGACGAACAGCAGGAATATTCGAGGTATGGCGGCAATGCCGGGGCGGGGCGCTTCGATCCCTGTCGACGGCTGCGGTCCCGGCGGCGCTCAACCCCACGACGGGCGCCTGTATCGAGAGGCAATGGCAAGGAATACGTCGCCCCAGGACTACAACCGGGATTTCGATCGGCAGCGCGGCCAGGACGAGCCGCAGCAATGGGACGACGCCGACTGGGATCCGGAGCAGGAAGCGGCGGCGGGCCATCGGGCACGCCGGCTGCTGTCGCGTTCCCATTCGGGCTTCCATCGCTTTGGTGACGGCTTCGGCTCGATGCGCCGATGGTTCGGCGGCGGCCGCTGGCTGAAGCGGCTGGCCCTGGTGGTGGGCGCCCTCATCGTCATCTTCGTCGGCTGCTTCGGCGCGCTGTGGTGGCGGCTTGGCGCGGGGCCCATCAATCTCGACATCGCAACGCCCTGGCTGGCGGCCGCCATCGAGGACAATATCGGCCACGGCAACACCGTGGAGGTCGGCGGCACCCAGATCGAGCGGGCCGGGCGGGTCCGCATCGCCGTGCGCATCCGCGACATCATCGTGCGCGACCGCGACCACGCCATCGTCGCCAGCGCGCCGAAGGCGGAGGTGAGGCTGTCGGGCGCGGGCCTGCTGATGGGGCATCTGCGCGCGGAAAGCCTCAACCTGGTCGACGCCGAGCTCGCCATCCGCATCGCGCCGGACGGGACCGTCACGGTCTCCGCCGGCGACACCGCAAAGCCGCTGGCAACGGGCGTTGCCTCCAAGAAGGATGCCGGCCTGCCGCCGACATTCCCGCGCAATGGCGTCCCGCCGCCGCCTTTCGCCACTGCGCCCGCGGGCCAGGACACCTCGCAAGCCGCCTCTCAGGCCGCGCCTCAGGCGACAGCGCAGAGCGGAATCCTGCAGGGCCTCGACTGGCTCGACAGTCTGAGCATGACCGGCCTCGACGGGCAGAACCTCAACGAGATCGGCCTGAAGAACGGCAACCTGATCGTCGACGATCAGCAGCGCGGCAGCAAATGGACCTTCGAGAACATCACGCTCAGCCTGCGCCGGCCGAGCCGCGGCGGCGTCGCGCTCAGCCTCGGCGAGGAGGGGGCGAAGCCGTGGATGCTGCGCGCCACGATCGGCCCCGCCGAGAACGGCGTGCGCTCGGTCGACATCAAGGCCGACAAGGTCTCGACCTCCAACATCCTGCTGGCGCTGCGCGTCAAGGATCTCACCTATACCGCCGACCTGCCGCTGACCGGCGAGCTCAAGGGCGAGCTCGGCCGCGACGGCGTGCCGACCTTCTTCCGCGGCAAGATCACGATCGGCGCGGGCAACATCATCGACACCGATACGCCCGATTATCCGATGGCGATCGATTCCGCCGAGATCAATATCGAGTGGGACGCCAACCGGCGGGTGCTGGTCGCCCCGTTCAAGATCCTCTCCGGCGCCAACCGCCTGACGCTGCTGGCCCATGTCGAGCCGCCCAACGGCACCATCAACGACTGGCAGCTCGGCTTCAGCGGCGGATCGATCCTCCTCGGCGGCATCGACAACGAGCCGCCGCTCGTCTTCAACCGCATCGCGATCGGATTCCGCTTCGACACCGACCACAAGCGCATGCTGCTGACGCAGGCCGATGTCTCCAACGGCGAGATCGGCGTCGCCGGCACCGGCGCGATCGACTATTCGGGCGAGCCGCGGCTCACGCTCGGCTTCGCGGGAACGCCGATGTCGGCCTCCGCGCTGAAGCGGATGTGGCCGACGCTGATCGTGCCCGAACTGCGCGAATGGGTGATCGAGCGGATCGAGCGCGGCACGCTCCAGCGCATCGAGATCGGCGTCAATTCACCGACCAAGAACCTTCCGCGCAAGGGTCCGCCGATCCCCGACGACGGCCTCTCGGTCAACATCGTGGCGAGCGGCGTCGCCGTGCGCCCCGTCGACGGCATGCCCGTCGTGCACGATGCCGATCTGAAGGCGCGCGTGACCGGGCGTACCGCGACCGTGAATATCACGCAGGGCATTGCCGACACGCCCGCCGGCCGCAAGGTCACGATCTCCGATTTCACCTTCGAGGTGCCCGACATGGCGCCCAAGCCGTCGCCGTCGCGCACGCGCTTCCGCGTCGACGGTCCCGTGCCTGCGGCCGCCGAAATGCTCGCCAATGATCGGCTCAGCGATCTGTCGGCGACCGTCGTCGATCCCAACACCGCCAAGGGCACGTTCTCGGCGAACATCCAGCTCGGCATGCCGGTCAAGGGTGAATTGACCAAGGCCGACACCACTTACGCCGTCAGCGCCGATCTCAACGGCTTCTCCGCCGAAAAACTGGTGATGAACCAGAAGCTGGAGGCCAACAACCTCAAGATCGCCGCCAACAACCAGGGCTACCAGGTCAAGGGCGACGTCAAGATCAACGGGCAGGCGGCTTCGCTCGACTACCGCAAGCCGGCCGAGGGCGATGCGGATGTCCGCTTGCAGGCGACGCTCGACGATGCGAGCCGCGCCCGTCTTGGCTTCGATCTCAGCCCCGCCGTCAGCGGCTCGCTGCCGATCAAGCTGTCCGGCAAGATCGCCGGCGGTCCGGACCAGACCACCAAGCTCGGCGTCGAGGCCGACCTGACCTCGGTCAAGCTCGACAATATCCTGCCGGGCTGGGTCAAGCTGCCGGGCAAGTCCGGCAAGGCCAGCTTCAAGGTGGTGCCGACGGCGCAATCGACCCGTTTCGAGGACATCGTCATCGAAGGCGGCGGCGCGTCGATCAAGGGCTCGCTCGAGGTCGATCCGAACGGCGACCTCATGAACGCGAACTTCCCGACCTACGCGCCGTCGGACGGCGACAAGGCGTCGTTGAAGGTCGAGCGTAGCCAGGACGGCGTGGTGCGCGGCAGCATGCGCGGCGACGTGTTCGACGGCCGCGGCTTCCTGAAGTCGGCGATCTCAGGCAACTCCAAGGACGATGCCAAGAGCAAGCTGAAGAACGTCGATTTCGACATCGACGTGAAGCTCGGCGCGGTCGCCGGCTTCAACGGCGAAGCGATGCGCAGCGTCGATGCCAAGATGTCGAAGCGCAGCGGCGCCATCAAGGCTTTCACGCTGAGCGGCAAGATCGGCCGTGATACGCCGGTTGCGGCCGATCTGCGCGGCGGCCGTGCCCAGGGCAATCGCGAAGTGATCTACCTCCAGACCAACGATGCCGGCGCGCTGCTGCGCTTCACCGACACCTACACCAAGGCGGTCGGCGGCCAGATGGTGGTGGCGATGGAGCCGCCGACGTCGGAGCCGAACACCGCGCGCGAAGGCCTGATCAACGTGCGCGACTTCACCGTCAAGGGCGAGGCGCAGCTCGAGCGCGTCGCCGCGGGCGCGCCCAACGGCACCGGCAACGGCGTCTCCTTCAGTGCACTGCGCGCCGAGTTCACCCGCCAGAACGGCGCGCTCACGATCCGCGACGGCGTCGTCAAGGGACCGATGATCGGCGCCACCATCGAGGGCTCGATCGACTATCCCGGCAACCAGGTCTGCATGAGCGGCACCTTCGTGCCGATGTACGGCGTCAACAACATCTTCGGCCAGATTCCGCTGTTCGGCATCTTCCTCGGCGGCGGCAACAACGAGGGCCTGATCGGCGTGACCTACGAGGTCGTCGGCACGCCGGCCGCGCCGGTGATGCGCGTCAACCCGATCTCGGCGATGGCGCCGGGCCTGTTCCGCAAGATCTTCGAGTTCAACACCGGCAAACAGAACTCGCCGTTCGAGGAATTCCCGTCGCAGTCGAACGACGGCTCGACCGGCTCGACGCGCCAGCTCTCGAGCGGCTGCAGCCTCGCGCGGCGGTAACCGAGGTCGTCATGCCCGGGCTTGTCCCGGGCATCCACGCATTTTCCTATCGTCAGCGCCGAGAACGTGGATGGCCGGGACAAGCCCGGCCATGACGCGTGTAGGGATGGTGGCGGCTGGACCTTACGCCGCGCGCACGCCGGCGAGGAACGTTCCGACTTCGCCGGAGAGCTGCTCGGCCTGCTTGGAGAGGTTGGAGGCCGCGGCAAGCACCATGCCGGCGGCGTTGCCGGTTTCGTTGGCGGCGGTGGAGACCCCGCCGATATTGGTGGTGACCTCCTTGGTCGCTTCCGCGGTCTGGGAGACGCTGCGGGCGATCTCGGCGGTGG
>NZ_JAFCLT010000003.1:512500-798272 GCF_018130885.1 Bradyrhizobium sp. KB893862 SZCCT0404 | reverse complement strand
GACCAAACCAGTACTCGAAGGTCCGCCGGCGCCCCATCCTGAGCGGATGGAGCCACATCATGCAATCCAGTACGCCGTGGCTTCTCGTTTCAATCACAGGCGTCACGGAGTACTGGATCGTCCGCCTTCGCGGACGATGACACGGTCCGTGTGGTGAAACCTAAGCCGCCACCACCGCCGGGATCGGCAGCGCCGTCACCGACTTGATCTTCTCCATCGCGAAGCGCGAGGTGACGTTCTTCAGCGGCACGGCGCTGATCAGCTTCTTGTAGAAGATGTCATAGGCCTGCATGTCCGCGACCACGACGCGCAGCATGTAATCGACGTCGCCGGCCATGCGGTAGAACTCCATCACCTCGGGCATGGCGCTGACGGCTTCGGCGAATTTCTTGAGCCAGGCGTCGGAATGGTCGGAGCTTTCCACAGAGACGAACACGGAGATGCCGAGCCCGATCTTGTTCTGGTCGACCAGGGCGACCCGCTTCAGGATCACGCCATCGGCCTCCAGGCGCTGGATGCGCTTCCAGCACGGGGTCGACGACAGTCCGACGCGGTCGCCGATCTCGGCGACGGAGAGGGAGGCATCTTCCTGGAGTACCATCAGAATCTTGCGGTCGATGGCGTCGAGGCGGCGGCTGGTCTCGGGGATCTGGACGGCGACGTCGGTCATTTGAAGAACTTTGTTCCATTTCATGGGCTGATTTCCCTGATATAGAGAAAATCTTTCCACAGCAAGCCCATAATCTCGGCGCGGCAATGGAATCCCTCTAGGGCGTTCTTCGCAAAAGTCCATCAACTTCAATGCGTTGAGGGGCCGCCAAGCCGCCGCCATGGCGGGTACATTTCAGCGCTGCGGCGGCCGCGGCGAATCGCAGCGCCTCCCGCACCCCCTCGCCCTCGGCGAGGCGGAGCGTGAAGGCGCCGTGGAAGACATCGCCGGCGCCAAGCGTATCGACCGCCTGGATCGGAAAGGCCGCCGTCTCCTCCAGCGCCCCGGTGTCGTTCAGCCAGATCGTGCCTTGCGGGCCGCGTGTGGCGGCGAGGAAAGCTGGTGTCAGGGCGGCGAGGCGCTTCAGCGCCGCCCCGTCCTCAGCGATGCCGGCGGTCTCCTGCACCTGTTCGCTCGCGAACAGCAGGTGCGAGGCGGCGGTGAGCAGTTCGTCCTGCAACGACATCGCGCGGTCGACGCCGACGACGACGGGAATACCGCGCCGGCGCGCTTCGGTGCAGAGATCGATGCAGAAGGCGCCGCAGCGGCTCTCGATCAGAACCGCCTGGCAATCGGCGAGCAGCGCGTCGGCTTCGGGCAGCTTCACGGTCCAGAGCGCGGGATCGCGATAAATAGTCAGCGTCCGTTCGCCCGCTGCGTCGATGGTGATCGCAGAGACCGGCGTGGTCGCGTCCCGCATGCGCACGATATGGGTGGTGTCGATGCCCTCAGTGGCCATCCGCTCGAGAATGAAGCCGCTCGAGGTCTCGCGCGCATCGCCCATGGGACCTGCGAACGCGACGCGCCCGCCAAGCCGCGCCATCGCAATGGCGGCGTTGAGCGCATTGCCGCCGCAGATCTCGGCGAGATGCGTGGCGTTCGCCTTGCTGCCGCGCGCGGGCACGGCCTCGACCCGGAAGGTGAGATCGCGCACGGGAATGCCGATGCAGAGGATGCGCGGCGCGTTCGCGGATGGCGCCATCGGCGGTCAGCTCTTGTCGTGCACCCAGCGGCCGAGCAGATGATGGGCGATCGCGAAGGGATGCGGACCGGCAAGCCCGTCCGGATGCGTCCGCGTCAGCATCTTCGCCGCCTCCTCGCGGGAGAACCAGCGCGCGTCCTCGAGCTCGGAGTGATCGACGACGATGTCCTCGCTCACGGCCCGCGCGCTGCAGCCGATCATCAGCGACGACGGATAGGGCCAGGGCTGGGTCATGTAATACTGCACGTCGGTGCAGCGAATGCCGGATTCCTCGAGGATCTCGCGGCGCACCGCGTCCTCGATGGTTTCGGCGGCCTCGACGAAGCCGGCGAGGCACGAATACATGCCGGGCGGGAAGTGCTTCTGACGGCCGAGCAGGCACCTGTCGCCGGAGGCGACGTGCATGATCACGACAGGGTCCGTCCGCGGGAAATGCTCGGCCTTGCAAGCAGGGCACTCGCGCTTCCAGCCGCCTTCCTTCATGGCGCTACGCGCGCCGCAATTGGCGCAATAGCCGTGGCGCTGGTGCCAGCCGACCATCGACTTCGCCATCGCGATCGCCGAGAGCTCGTCGGGGTGGACCGCGCCCTGCATCGCCATGCCGCGCAGCTCGGTGACACTATAGTCCTCGCGGCCGATCAGCTTTTCGGCTGCGGCCTGCGGCATCCCCATGCCGAACACCGCGGCGCCGTCGCGCAGGCCCAGGAAGATCGTGCCGGGATTGGCGCCGCACTTCGTCGCTTCGTCGATCGAGAGCAGTGCGCGCACCTTGTCGCCCTCGCGCTTCACCAGCAGCGAGTCGCGGTAGACGACATAGGCGCGCGAGGAGGGCTTCTGCTCCATCGCGAACAGCTTTTCGTCGTCGCGGCGCAGATGCGCGGCGCGGTCGAGGACGTTGGTGACGAACGCCGGCTGCCCCAGCGGAAATGCGTCGAATGGTGACATTTTTGCTATTCTTTCAACCCAACCAGATTTTTCGGCGAAGCGCGCTGATGAAATTCTGAACCTCTGCGGCATCGTGTGCCAGAGGCGGCATCACGCCCCAGACCGGCCGCGGCCAGGCCGCATCACCGGTGCGCCGCGCGATGATGTGGACATGCAGCTGCGGCACGAGGTTGCCGAGCGCAGCGACATTGAGCTTGTCGCATTTGGTGATCTCCTTCAGCGCGCGCGAGACGCGGGAGATCTCGGTCATCAATTGCGCCTGCTGCACCTCGTCGAGATCGATGATCTCGACCGCATCCGCCCGCCGCGGCACCAGCAGCAGCCACGGATAATGCGCGTCCTTGATGACCAGCACCTTGGACAGCGGCAGATCGCCGATATCGATGGTGTCCTCTTTCAGGCGGGAGTGCAGCGACCAGGCGGGATCAGACATATGCGTTTCCGGACGGCCCGATCGGGAACGGGCTTGTTGGGCCGGACCATACGATACCGAGTTGGCGAGGGGAAGGTTGGGGCTCCCCTGCTTATGCATACTCGGTCGTCGTCCCCGCGAAGGCGGGGACCCATAACCACAGGCAATAGCTATTGCGCGAGCTGGCGGCTCCGAGTCCGCGCCAAACCTGATTCTGTAGTTATGGATTCCGGGCTCGCGCTGTGCGCGCCCCGGAATGACAGGTTAAGCCTCCGCCAGCACCCGCGCATTGGCGCGGACCGAGGCTTCGCTGACGCGGATGCCGAGGCCGGGGCCGTCGGGCACCACGACGTGACCGCCGCGGTTGGCGACGCGCTCTTCCAGCACGTCCTCGGTCAGCACGTGATGCGGCATGTAGAACTCGCAGCCGAGCGAGATGCCCGGTGTCGCCGCGATCAGCTGCGTGCCGGCGGCCAGACCAATGCCGCCTTCCCACAGCGTGCCGCCATAGCCGGGCAGGCCGGCGATGTCGGCGATCGCCATGATGGCCTGCGCCTCGAACAGGCCGCCGGCCTTCATCAGCTTGATCGAGACCGCATCGGCCGCCTCGCGGCGGACCACCTCCATCATGTCGCGGCGGTCGAAGCAGCTCTCGTCGGCGAGCACGGGCGTCTCCAGCGCGGCGGTGAGTTGCGCCATCACGTCGAGATATTTCCGCGGCACCGGCTGCTCGATGAAGGTCGGCGCGAACTCTTCGACATCGCGCAGGATCTTGATGGCGCCGAACGGCGCCAGCGCCTGGTTGTAGTCGACGCGCAGGTCGACCTTGTCGCCGAATTCTTTCCGGATCGCTTCGAGATGATCGAGGTCCTCGCGATGCGGTTTCACACCGGTCTTGACCTTGTAGATGACGTTGCCTTCAGGAACCATTTTCCGCATGCGCTCGAGATCGGCGGCAAAATCCGGATCGGCGATCGAGAAGGAGAGGGGAATCGTGTCGCGCACGCGGCCGCCCAGCAGGTCGGCGACCGAGAGCCCCGACGACTTGCCGACGATGTCGAGCAGCGCCATCTCGAGTCCGACCTTGGCCTCGGCATGGCCGACCAGCGCGCGGTCGAGCTCGGCCATCAGGGCGCGGATGCGGCGCACGGGTTTGCCGAGCACGATGGGCCGCAGATAGATGTCGAGCGCCGAGAACGCTGCCTCGGGCGTGCCGGTGAACACCTCCCACGGCGCCGCTTCGCCCCAGCCGACCACGCCGTCGCTCGACGTCAGCTCGATCAGGACGCGCTTTACCGTGCCCTTGACGTTTCCGACGCCCTGCAGGCGCGCCATCTTGATCGGGCTTTCGATCAGGAACAGCCTGATACGTGCGACGGTTGCTTCGGTCATGTCAGGCCTCCATTGACGTGCCAGACCTGGCCGGTGACGTAGGATGCTTTGGGGGATGCGAGGAACGCGATGATTTCGGCGACTTCCTCCGGCCGCCCGCGGCGGCGCATCGGGATCAGCGCTTCGGTCGCTGCGATCTGCTCGGGCGAGAGCCGGCTCTCGCTCGGCTTGTCCTTGACGATGAGGCCGGGCGACACCGCGTTGACGGTGATGCCGTCCTTCGCAAGCTCGACGGCGGTGAGGCGCACCAGCGCTTCCAGCGCCGAGCGGCTCGCGGCCGTCGCCGCGAAGGGCGCGAATTCCGGTCGGATCGCATGCGCGACGAAGGACGACACCGTCACGATCCGCGCATCGCGCCCGGCGCGCAGCAGCGGCAGGGCTGCGCCGACGAGCCGCGTGAAGGCGAGCGCCGATTCATCCATGGCCTTGCGGAACTCATCCGCCGGCGTGCCGATCGCACTGCCGCGGCGGGCGTGGCCGCCCACGAGAACCAATCCGTCGAGCCGGCCGAATGCCGATTGCGCAGCGGCGACGGCATCGCTGGCCGCAGCCTCTTCGGCGAGATCGCCGAGGCACTTTGCGACGACGGCGCCTTTCGCTTCGGTCTCCGCCGCGGTGGCGTCGAGGCCTTCGGCATTGGAGCGTGTGTGCAGCAACAGCGCGGTGCCGGGCGCCGCGAGCAGCTTTGCGGTGGCGCGGCCGATGCCGCTGGCGGCACCGGTGACGAGATAGGCGCGATCGATATTGGGCATCACGATGTTGCGTTGACCGGCGGCAGCGCGCCGGTGCGGTGGAAATGGCTGAGGAAGGCGCGCGTCGCGGCTTCCCTGGGATTGTCGATCACCTGCCGCGCCGGGCCTTCCTCGACGACGACACCGTCGCGCATGAAGATCAGGCGGTCGGCGACCTCGCGGGCGAACGCGATCTCGTGGGTCACGATCACCATGGTCATGCCTTCGGACGCGAGCTGCTGGATCACGTTCAGAACCTCGCCGACGAGCTCTGGATCGAGCGCGGAGGTGGCCTCGTCGAACAGCATGACGTCCGGCTCCATCGCCAGCGCGCGCGCGATCGCAACGCGCTGCTTCTGACCGCCCGAGAGCGTCGCCGGATATTGGTCGGCCTTCTCGGCAAGGCCCACCTTGGCGAGCTGCGCACGTGCGAGCTTTTCGGCATCGGCCTTGGCCATGCGGCGCACCGTGACCGGACCCTCCATCACGTTCTGGAGCGTCGTCATGTGCGGGAAGAGATTAAAGTGCTGGAACACCATTCCGGTGGTGGCGCGGAATTTTGCCAGCGACTTCACGTCGGGGAGCCTCGTCCCCTCGCCGAACGCAAAGCGCGTGTCGCCGACGCGGACGCTGCCGCCGTCTGGCACGACCAGCAGGTTGATGCAGCGGAGCAGCGTCGACTTGCCCGAGCCCGACGGGCCGATCAGCGCTACGACGCCGCCCTTGGCAACGTCGAGATTGATGTTCTTGAGGACCTCGTTGCTGCCAAAGCTCTTGCGAAGGCTGCGGATCTCGATCTTGGACGTGTCGCTCATTCGCTCACCGCCAGTCGCTTCTCGCCGCGGCGGACGATGATGGTCAGCGGGATCAGGATCGCCGCATAGGCGACCGCAACCGCGGTGTAGGTCTCCAGCGGCCGGTAGCTGTCATGGGCGGCGACCTGGCTCTGGTAGACGAGGTCGGGCACCGCCAGCACCGAGACCAGCGAAGTATTCTTGAACTGGATGATCGACTGGTTCATCAGCGCCGGGATCATGCGCTTGATCGCCTGCGGCAGCACGATGCGCCGCATGCTCTGGCCGGGCGTCATGCCGAGCGCGGCGCCGGCTTCGGACTGGCCCTTGTCGATCGAGATGATGCCGCCGCGGATGATCTCCGAATAGAACGAGCCGCCATAGAGCGACAGCGCCAGCGCGGAGGCCGTGATCGGCGTCATCTCGACGCCGGCGAGGATCGGCAGCGCGTAATAGAACCAGATCAGCTGCACCAGGATCGGCGTGCAGCGGAACGCCTCGATGAAGGTGAGGGCGACGAGCCGAAGCGGCTTGAAGCGCGACAGGCTGCCGAAGGCGCCGAACAGGCCGAAGACGAGGCCGAGCACGACGATGACCACGGTGAAGCCGACGGTGACGCCGAGCCCGTTGAGAAAGAGCCAGCGATAGCTCCAGAGGATGCCGAAGTCCCACTGATACATGCGTGTGTTAACTCGTCGTACGTCGTCCTGCGTCATTCCGGGGCGCCCGAAGGGCGAACCCGGAATCTCGAGATTCCGGGTTCGATGCGTCGCATCGCCCCGGAATGACGGTGTTGGTAGCTACAGCGACACGCCCGGCGGAATGTCCGCTTCCGTCACGCCCACCAGCTCCATGTTGGTGATGATGGCGTTGCGGATGAAGCCGAGGCCCTTGTTGAAGTCGATCCAGGTGTTGACGTAGTCGCGGAACGTCTTGTCGTTCTCGCGGCGGAAGCCGGCGTTTGACGTCGTCGCGAAGATCGGCGTCGGCAGCACGAACTGGCCGAGCGAGGGGTTCTTCTTCAGCACGGTGAGCGACAGCATGGTGATTAGGCACTGCGCGTCGACGCGGCCGGTCTGCAGCGCGGCGGTGGCATCGTCGGCGGTCTTCAGGCGCGAGATCTGCGCCTTCGGCGTCAGGCGGCTGACGACCTGGTCATGCGAGGAGCCCTGGTCCACGGCGATCTTGACGTCCGGCGAGTTCAGCTCGGCCCAGCTCTTCGGCTTGAAGTCCTTCTTGCAGAGGATGCCGAAGGCGTTGTTGAAGACCGGCACCGAGAAGTCGACCACCAGCGCGCGCTTCGGCGTCGGGTTGAGGCCGAAGAAGATGTCGATCTTGTTGGACTGCAGGTCGAGCACCGAATTGCCCCAGGTGGTCTCGGTGATCTCGAGCTCGGCCTCCATGTCGTCGGCGAGGCCCTTGGCGATGTCGATGTAGAAGCCCTTCCACTGGCCGGTGGAGAGGTCCTTCATGTAATAGGGGGCGCCGCCGCCGACTGCGCCGATCCGCATCTTCTTGGTCCGGCGGATGCGGGCGAAGGTCGATTCGTTCGGGTCGGCCGCGGTCTGGGCCACCGCCGGCGCAGCCAGCGCGGCTGCCGTCATGGCGCCAAGCCCGACAATCGATGCAACATCACGACGTGTAACCATTGGGATCAATCGCTTTTCTGGTTGGGTGGAGTTCCGTCAGCGTTCTTAGCAAGGTGGTGCCGGCAGAGAAAGCACAGCCTATCGGCTGGGCAGCTCCGGATTTGCCCGGATGCTGGGCAAGATCAAGCGGTTCTGGCCGATACCCGCTTGCTTTCCGCTCCCTTTGGCCCCAAATAGGGACCGGGAGATTGGCGGTGGACGAGCCACTCGCCAACCGGGTCAGGTCCGGAAGGAAGCAGCCCTAACGAGGTCCGGATCGGGTCGCTCGTCAGTCTCCTACCTGTTTTTCCGAGCGAATTGCGCCGGCGGGCTTCCCGCCAGCGCGCTCCTTTCCGCAAAAGCCGGCCGAGAGAGATTTCATTGCGGATCGACCGATGACCGACGCTGGCGCCCCTCCCAATCCTGACAGCGCCGGCCCGGCTGGCAATGCGCCTTACCGGGTTCTGGCGCGGAAATACCGCCCCTCCAGCTTCGACGACCTGATCGGCCAGGAGGCCGTGGTCCGCACCGTCTCCAATGCGTTCGAGACCGGCCGCATTCCGCAGGCCTGGATCCTCACCGGCGTCCGCGGCGTCGGCAAGACCACCACAGCGCGCATTCTGGCCCGGGCGCTCAACTACGAGATGCCGGACGGCTCGGTGAAGGGGCCGACCATCCACATGCCGACCCTCGGCGTGCACTGCCAGGCGATCATGGAAAGCCGGCACATGGACGTGCTGGAGATGGACGCGGCCTCGCACACCGGCGTCGACGACGTCCGCCAGATCAATGACAGCGTGCGCTATGCGCCGGCCAGCGCCCGCTACAAGGTCTACATCATCGACGAAGTCCACATGCTGTCGACGGCGGCGTTCAACGCCTTCCTGAAGACGCTGGAGGAGCCGCCGGAGCACGCCAAGTTCGTGTTCGCCACGACCGAGATCCGCAAGGTTCCGGTGACCGTGCTGTCGCGCTGCCAGCGCTTCGACCTGCGCCGCGTCGAGGCCGACGTGCTGATGAAGCACCTCGCCAGCATCGCCGCGAAGGAGAGCGTCGAGATCGAGCCGGAAGCGCTCGGCATCATCGCCCGCGCCGCCGAAGGCTCGGTGCGCGACTCCTTGTCGCTGCTCGACCAGGCCATCGCGCATGCGGCCGGCGCCGTGAAGGCCGACGCGGTCAGGCAGATGCTCGGCCTTGCCGACCGCACCCGCGTCATCGACCTGTTCGAGTCGCTGGCGCGCGGCGACATCGCGGCTGCCTTCAAGGAGTTCCGCGACCAGTACGATGTCGGCGCCGATCCGATCGTCGTGCTCTCGGACCTTGCCGAGTTCGTCAATTTCGTCACCCGCGTGAAGATCGTGCCGGCGACCGCCGACAACGTCGCCTATGGCGAGACCGAGCGCGTGCGTGCCAAGGATTTCGCGTCGAAGATCTCGATGCGCGTGCTGTCGCGGATGTGGCAGATGCTGCTCAAGGGCATCACCGAGGTGCAGGCCGCGACGCGGCCCGCGGCCGCGGCCGAGATGGTGCTGGTGCGCATCGCCTATGTCGCCGACCTGCCGACGCCGGACGAAGCGATCAAAATGCTGGAGCAGAACGGCGGCGGCTCGCCGGTCGTGAGCGGCGGCGGCGCTGCGCGCAGCAGCGCACCGGCCGCGCCCATGGCCTCCGCAGCGCCGGTTGCGTCCGTGGCGCCGGTTCGCATGCCGACATCGTCGCCATCGGCGTTCGGCGGCGCCGCCCGTCCGCAGATGGCTGCGCCCGCGCCGGATCCGCAAGGTGCCGCGCCCCAGCTCCGCATCACCAGCTTCACCCAGCTCGTCGCGGTTGCCAGCCAGAAGCGCGACGTCATGACCAAGGCCGCGCTGGAAGGCGACATGCGGCTCGTTCGTTTCGAGGAGGGCCGGCTCGAAATCGCGCTCGAGCCGAACGCCTCGAAGACCATGATTACCGAGCTCGCGCGAAAGTTCGAGATGTGGACCGGCCGGCGCTGGACCGTGATCGTCTCCAACGAGCAGGGCCAGCCGACGCTGCGCTCGGTGAACCAGGCCGCCAAGCAGGAACATGCCCGTACCGCCGAGGCCGATCCGCGCGTGCAGGAGGTGCTGTCGCGCTTCCCCGGATCGAAGGTCGTCGAGGTCCGCAGGCTTGCCCCCGAGGCGCCGGAATCCAATATTAACGCGGACTATGGCAGCGACGATCCGCCCGACGGTTCCGACGGCGACGATCTCTAGAGCATGATCCGGAGCCGCCGCGTAGCGCAAAGCGGTTTTCCGATGGGATCATGCCCAAAACAACAAGCCAAGGCGCGATGATGATTCATCGTGCCAACCAAGGACAGCACCGATGGTCGATATTTTCGGCATGATGAAGCAGGCGCAGCAGCTGCAATCCAAGATGCAGGAGATGCAGGATCAGCTCGCGAGCGTCGAGGTCGAGGGCGTCTCCGGGGGCGGTCTCGTCACCGTGCGCATGACCGCCAAGATGGACGTGAAGGGCATCAAGATCGATCCTTCGCTGATGAAGGCGGAGGAGCGCGAGGTGCTGGAAGACCTGCTGGTCACCGCGCTCGGCGATGCCCGCCGCAAGGCGGAGACGGCGGTGCAGGACAAGATGCAGTCGCTCACCGGCGGGCTCGGCCTGCCGCCGGGACTGTCAGGGTTGTTCGGCCAGTAATATGGGCGCTGTTGCAGGTCCCGAGATCGAGCGGCTGGTCCAGCTTCTCGCGCGGTTGCCGGGCCTTGGTCCGCGCTCCGCGCGGCGCGCGGCGCTGCACCTGATCAAGAAGCGTGAAGCGCTGATGATGCCGCTGTCCTCGGCGCTTCAGGTCGCGCTCGACAAGGTCCAGGTCTGCAAGACCTGCGGCAATATCGACACGCAAAATCCGTGCACGGTCTGCACCGATCCGAAGCGCGATCCCGCCATCATCGTCGTGGTCGCCGACGTCGCCGACCTCTGGGCGCTGGAGCGGGCCAATGCGACGCAAGGCCGCTACCATGTGCTGGGCGCGACATTGTCGCCGCTCGACGGTGTCGGACCGCAGGATCTCACCATCGACGCGCTTGTGGCGCGCGCGCATGCCGCCGAGGTG
This sequence comes from Bradyrhizobium sp. KB893862 SZCCT0404, assembly GCF_018130885.1. NCBI lineage: Bacteria > Pseudomonadati > Pseudomonadota > Alphaproteobacteria > Hyphomicrobiales > Nitrobacteraceae > Bradyrhizobium > Bradyrhizobium sp. KB893862 SZCCT0404. The sequence continues at coordinate 787,588 of NZ_JAFCLT010000003.1, read as the reverse complement.
CACGAGATCATTCTTGCGCTGAATGCGACGGTCGACGGCCAGACCACGGCGCACTACATCACCGACCTGCTTCAGGACGCCAACGTAAAAGTAACCCGGCTGGCCCATGGTGTGCCGGTCGGCGGCGAGCTTGATTATCTCGATGAGGGTACGCTATCGGCCGCCATGCGGCAGCGGACACTCTTCTAGCCATCCAGACTTACGGAACGGACGACATGACGAAACTTTTCGCCACACGCCTGGCTTTGGCCGCGACGATGTTCGCGCTGGTGACGCCAGCCATCGCCGCGCAGCAGGACGACGGTGCGCCGCCGCCGTCGAAGCCCGGCAAGCCGATCAATGCCGGGGAAGTGCTCTCGGGCGAGCTGAATGCGATGAAGGTGCGCGACGTCAAGAACGCCGGCAAGCGGGTTGCGATGTACCAGATCACCTCCGAGCCGCGCCGCCTGCCGGCGCCGAACGGGCTGTGCAATCTCGAGACCGGTCCGGAAACCTTCCAGCTCGTCACCTCCAGCGACGCGCAGGCCGCGCAGCTGAAATCGTTCGTCGGCAAGGCGATCTCGGTCAAGGTGGACGAAGTCGCCTGCGCCAGCGATCCCGGCCAGATGAGCGAAGCCGTGATCACGAAGTGGAGCCTGATCAAGAAGCAGTAGGGCGGCGCCGCCGCCTCACGACGAACTGCCGTAGGGTGGGTTAGCCGAAGGCGTAACCCACCACTTCTGTATCCGCGGCAAGAGGCGTTGGTGGGTTACGCCGAGCAGATGCGCTTCGCGCATCTGCAGGGCTAACCCACCCTACGGCACCGTCACACCCGCACCGGCCCGAGCGCGTCAAAATGCCCGCGCTTCTGCAAGTAAGCCAGCAGGATCAGGCTCGGGATCGCCACCAGCACGCAGATCACGAAGAACGCCGGCCACCCGGTTGCGGCAGCCACGAAGCCCGCGCTCGATGACAGATACGTCCGCCCCACCGCGGCGAGCGCCGTGAGCAGCGCATATTGCGTCGCCGTGTGCAGCGGGTTCTGGCACAGCGCCGACAGATAGGCGACGAAGATCACGGTGCCGATGGCGCTGGTGAAATTCTCGGCGCAGATGGCGAGCGCCAGCGCCCATTGGTTGGTGCCGACAATTGCGAGCCATGAGAAGGACAGGTTGGCCAGCGCCTGCACCACGCCGCCGATCCAGAGCGAGGTCGCCAGCGGGTAGCGCCGCGCGACGAAACCGCCGGCGAAGCCGCCGATCAGCGTTGCGGCAAGGCCCACGCCCTTCACGATCGCCGCATAGTCGTTGCGGGTGAAGCCGAGGTCGATCACGAACGGCGCGGTCATGGTGCCGGAAAAGGCGTCGGTGAACTTGAACAGCACGACGAAGGCGAGCGCGGCGGCTGCATCCTTGCGCGACAGGAATTCCGAGAAGGCGCCGATCGCGGCATGCAGCACCCGCGCGAATGCGGTCTCGGTCTGTGTCGCGGCCTCGGCCCGCACCGACTGCTCGGGCTCGGTCGCGACCAGCGCGGTGATGGTGCCGATCAGCACCATCGCCGCCATCACCACATAGCCCCACATCCAGGCCGAGCTGCGCGCAATGCCGGCGTCCTCGAAGCCCGAGACGATGAACAGCGCGCCCGCGGTCGAGACCAGCATGCCGATGCGATAGGCGGCGACATAGGCTGCCATGCCGGCGGCCTGCTCGCTCTCCGGCAGGCTCTCGACGCGGAAGGCATCGACCACGATGTCCTGGGTGGAGGACGTCGTCGCCACCAGCAGCGCGCCGAGCGCGACGTAGAACGGCGACCGCGCGGGGTCGGTGAGCGCCAAGAGCACGATCGAGACGATCAGCAGCAACTGCGAGAACAGCAGCCAGCCGCGCCGCCGCCCGAAAGCGCGCGTGAACAGCGGCACATGCAGCGCATCCACCAGCGGTGCCCACAGGAATTTCAGCGTGTAGGGCGTGCCGACCAGCGCGAACAGCCCGATGGTCTTGAGATCGACGCCGGCTTCCCGCATCCACACCAGCAGCGTCGAGCCCGACAGCGCCAGCGGCAGCCCCGAGGAAAAGCCGAGGAACAGTACGATCAGCACCCGCGGCTGCAGGTAAACGGCCAGACTCTCGCGCCAGGAGGTCGCAGGAGCAGAAGTCGCGTCGGAGGAGGTCGCGTCGGGTGCGGTCATGGGGTGGTGTTAGCAGATTCTGGCCGCGATGCCTCGTCTCCCTCTCCCCGTTCTTACGGGGAGAGGGCGGGGTGAGGGGCCTCTCTCCACACATGCGGTGGTCGCGAGACCTGTACCCCCTCACCCGGATTGCTGCGCAATCCGACCTCTCCCCGCAGGCGGGGAGAGGTTAGCAAATCACTCCCCCGCCTGAAGCTTCCGCGGGAACAGCTCCGGCGCGGTCGCCACCAGGCGCGGGCCTTCCGCCGCCGTATCGCTCTTGCTGAAATCGAGCTCCTCGATCCGGCCGGCGCGCTTCTCGATCTTATCGGCGGAGATCAGGATCTGGCGGACGTCCTCGTTCGCATCGGAAAAATGTTTCTGCAGCTTGACCACGCGATCCCTGAGACGACCCAAATCGTCGCCGAGCTTGATCACTTCGGTCTGGATCTGGTCGGCGGCATCGCGCATGCGCGCGTCCTTCATGATCTGCTGCATCACCTGGATCGCCAGCATCAGCAGCGAAGGCGAAACCAGCACGACGCGGGCGCGGTAGGCCTTCTGGATCACGTCGTCGAAGCCGTCGTGGATTTCCGCGTAGACGGATTCCGACGGCACGAACATCAGCGCCATCTCCTGGGTCTCGCCGGTGACGAGATACTTTTCCGCGATGTCGCTGACATGCTTCATCACGTCGCCGCGCAGCCGCTGCGTGGCGACGCGCCGCTCCTCGTCGGTGCGGGCGTCGTGCAGCGCGGTCATCGCCTCCAGCGGGAATTTCGCATCGATGCAGAGCGGGCGCTGGTCGGGCAGGAACACGACGCAGTCGGGCCGCTTTCCGGTCGAGAGCGTGAACTGGAACTCGTAGGAGCCCTTGGGGAGACCGTCCTGGACGATCGCCTCCATTCGCGCCTGCCCGAAAGCGCCGCGCGACTGCTTGTTGGCGAGCACGTCGCGCAGGGTGGTCACCTGCGTGGTGAGGTCGGTGAGGTTCTTGTGCGCGTTGTCGATGATGCCGAGCCGCTCGTGCAGCGCACGCAGGCTCTCCATGGTGTTGCGGGTCGAGTGTTCCATCGACTGGCCGACCCGGTGGGTCACCGAATCCAGCCGCTCGTTGACCGCTCGCGCCATCTCGGCCTGGCGGCCGGCCAGTGCCTGGGTCATGGCGTCGGCCCGGCCGGCGGCCTCGCTCTGGGCGTGCAGCACCTGGGCGAGGCGCTCCTCGAGCTCGTCGGCCCGGATCGCGTTCGCCATGGCGAGTTCCGCGCCGCGCCGTCCGGATCTGGCGATCACGACCGCAATCACCACCAGCAGGATGAGGACGAGGGCCCCGAAGCCGATCAGCGCGTCGATCGTGCGCACCGGCCAGTCGCCCAGCATGAAAATGATCTCGTTCATGGCAGCCCTTCTAGCCGATTCGCGGGAATCCGCGAACGAAGAGGGAACGTGCGGGGTTAATGCCCCCCTAATTTTTATGGTTAACCAAAGGTGAAGTTTTATGGTTAGCGGAGGGTTAACGGGGTTCCTCGCCGCATTGACCGCATCCGGCGCGGGGCTTAAATCGCGGCCATGGCCCTCAGAGAAATCATCATCCTGCCCGACAAGCAGCTGCGTCTGGTCTCCAAGCCGATCGAGAAGGTCACGCCGGAGATCCGCAAGCTTGCCGACGACATGTTCGAGACCATGTACGACGCGCCCGGCATTGGCCTGGCCGCGATCCAGATCGCGCAGCCGCTGCGGCTGATCACCATGGACCTCGCCAAGCGCGACGAGAACGGCGAGACCACGCCGCTGCCGCGCGTCTTCATCAATCCGGAGATCATCGCCTCGTCCGAGGAGCTCTCGGTCTACGAGGAAGGCTGTCTCTCGATCCCCGAATATTACGAGGAGGTCGAACGGCCCGCGAAGGTGCGCGTGCGCTTCACCGACCTCGACGGCAAGGTGCACGAGGAGGATGCCGAGGGCCTCTACGCCACCTGCATCCAGCACGAGATCGACCATCTCAACGGCGTGCTGTTCGTCGACTATCTGTCGAAGCTCAAGCGCGACCGCGTGATGAAGAAGTTCGAGAAAGCCGCCAAGCGCGCGGAGTAGCCAAGCCCTCCGCCGTCATGCCCGGGCTTGTCCCGGGCATCCACGTTCTCTCGCGCCGCGGGCAGGAAAGAACGTGGATGGCCGGGACAAGCCCGGCCATGACGAGTACCTTGCTCGCGTCCGAGGATTGTCTCGCCACATGCCCCTCCGCCTCATCTTCATGGGCACGCCCGATTTCTCCGTGCCGACGCTGCTCGAGCTGGTCGCGCATGGCCACGAGATCGCGGCTGTCTATACGCGCGCACCGAAGCCGGGCGGGCGACGCGGCCTGCAATTGCAGCCGACCCCGGTCGAAGAGGCCGCGCGAAAACTCGGCGTGCCCGTGCTGACGCCGAAGACGCTGAAGACCGAGGAAGCGCTGGAAGAATTTCGCAGCTTCGACGCCGATGCCGCCGTCGTCGTCGCCTACGGCATGATCCTGCCGCAGGCGATCCTCGATGCGCCGAAACTCGGCTGCTACAATCTTCACGCTTCGCTACTGCCGCGCTGGCGCGGCGCCGCGCCGATCAATCGTGCGATCATGGCGGGCGATGCCGAGAGCGGCGTCATGGTGATGAAGATGGATGTCGGCCTCGATACCGGCGACGTCGCCATGGCCGAGCGTCTTGCGATTACCGACACCATGACCGCGCTCGATCTGCACGACCGTCTCTCCCGCCTCGGCGCGGATCTGATGGTCCGCGCCATGGCGGCGCTCGGGCGGGGTGGGCTGCAGCTGAAAAAGCAGAGCGAGGACGGCGTCACCTATGCGGCCAAGATCGACAAGGCCGAGGCGCGGGTCGACTGGACCAAGCCCGCGCACGCGGTGCTGCGCCACATCCACGGCCTGTCGCCATTTCCCGGCGCCTGGGCCGAGCTCGACAATGCGCGCGTGAAGATCCTGCGCTGCGAGCTCGCCAAGGGATCGGGCGAGCCGGGCGCGGTGCTCGACGACCTCCTTACCATCGCTTGCGGCGAGGGCGCGATCCGCATCATCGAGCTGCAGCGCGAGGGCAAGGGCCGGATGCAGGCCGCGGACTTCTTGCGCGGCGTGCCGGTGAAGGCAGGAGCCAAATTCACCTAACGCTGTCATACCCCGCGAAGGCGGGGTATCCAGTACGCCGAGACTTCTGAGATGAACCGAACCGTCACGGCGTACTGGATCGTCCGCCTGCGCGGACGATGACACCGGATACGATGCCCCGCTACAAGCTCACCATCGAATATGACGGCGCGCCGTTCTTCGGCTGGCAGATCCAGGACACGCTGCCTTCGGTGCAGGGTGCGCTCGAGGCCGCCGTCAAGGCGATGACGGGTGCGGATTTGCGGGTGCACGGTGCGGGCCGCACCGATGCCGGCGTGCATGCGCGCGGCCAGGTCGCGCATGTCGATATCGAGAAGCAGTTTCCGCCCGGGCGTTTCCGCGACGGGCTCAATGCGCATCTGCGTCCGCATCCGATCGCGGTGCTGGAAGCCGAGATCGTGCCCGACGGTTTCGAGGCGCGCTTCTCGGCCGTGAAGCGCCACTACCGCTACCGCATCGTCAACACCCGCGCCAACCTCGCGCTCGACGTCGGTCACGCCTGGCGCGTGCCGCGCAAGCTCGATGCCGAGGCGATGCACGCGGCGGGACAGCGCCTGCTCGGCAAGCACGATTTCACGACGTTCCGCGACACCGAGTGCCAGGCCAAATCGCCGGAGAAGACGCTCGACCAGCTCGACGTCATCCGCGACGGCCGCGAGATCACGGTCATCACCTCGGCCCGCTCGTTCCTGCACAGCCAGGTGCGCTCGATGGTGGGATCGCTGGTCTGGGTCGGCGAAGGGCGCTGGACCGCGGACGATCTCTCCGCAGCGCTGGATGCGCGGAGCCGCGCAGCCTGCGGCATCGTCGCCCCGCCGGAGGGGTTGTATCTGATGAAGGTGGATTATTAGGGGGGCGCGAGGGCTTGATACGCTCGCTCTCGCCACACCCCCGGCGTCATGCCCCGCGAAGGCGGGGCATCGAGTACGCCGCGGCCTGTCGATTCTATCACTAACGCTTGTGGAATACTGGATCGTCCGCCCCAGTGCGCAATTGCGCACAAGGCGGACGATGACGGCGGGGGTGGCGAGAAACTACCGGCTACCCAAAATACCGCGTCAAAATCCCGCGATACACCTTCGTCAGCTTCTCCAGGTCCGCCACCGGCACGCGCTCGTTGACCTGGTGCATGGTCTGGCCGACGAGGCCGAACTCGATCACCGGGCAGTAGCTGGAGATGAAGCGCGCATCCGAGGTCCCGCCTGAGGTCGACAGCTCCGGCTTGCGGCCCGTGACCTCCTCGATGGCTGATACCGCGAGATCGGTGAACGGGCCGGGCTTGGTCACGAACACGTTGGAGTTCGAGGGCTCCCAGACGATGCGGGCCTTGATGCGGTTGCCGCAGGCTTTGGCGAGGCGCGTCTCGACCAGCTCGCGCAGACTCGCCTGGGTGTGATTGTCGTTGTAGCGGATGTTGAATTTGGCGCGGGCTTCGCCGGGGATGACGTTGTTGGCCTTGTTGCCGACGTCCACCGAGGTGAATTCGAGATTGGAGGCCTGGAACTGCGCGCTGCCATGGTCGAGCGGCTCGTCGGAGATCGCGACGATCAGGCGCGAGATATCCGGCACCGGATTGGCGGCGCGGTGCGGATAGGCGACATGGCCCTGCACGCCGTCGACATAAAGCGTGCCGGATTGCGAGCCGCGGCGGCCTACCTTGATGGTGTCGCCGAGCGTCTCGACATTGGAGGGCTCGCCCAGCACACAATGGTCGAACTTCTCGCCGCGCTCGGCGGCCCATTTCAAGAGCTTGATGGTGCCGTTGATGGAGACGTCTTCCTCGTCGCCCGTGATCAGGAACGAGATCGAGCCCGCACCGTCGGCGCGCGGCTTGCCGTCGTTCGCGGCGAGATGCTCCAGCACGGCTGCGACCGAGCAGGCGATGCCGCCCTTCATGTCGACGGCGCCGCGGCCATGCAGCACGCCGTCCTTCACCTCGCCGGAGAACGCGCCGACGGTCCAGGCGGTCTCGTCGCCCGGCGGCACCACGTCGGTGTGGCCGGCGAAGATGATGTGCGGCCCTTCGGTGCCGATGCGCGCATAGAGATTGTCGACGTCGGCGGTGCCGTCCTCGCTGAAGGTCACGCGGTGGCAGGTGAATCCGGCGGCGCCGAGGGCTTTTTCAAGCACTCCCAGCGCACCGGCATCGGCCGGGGTTACTGAGGGGCAGCGGATGAGATCGCGGGCAATCGAGAGGGCATCGGTCATGCGCCCCGATTAACATGCATGCCGCCGGGTGGGCTAGCGCTGGGCGGGACAATTTCGATCTCGCGCTGCTGGTCCCAGTTTTTCGCAGGGGACGCGGCGGATGCCGAATCGTCCTCGATATCGAGAAGCGGATCGGGACCGAAGCGGTTGTGGCCCGCGGTGCCGGGCCGGCAGTACATTTCGACGAGGCCCCACAGCCACAAGAGGGCGCCGGCCAGGTTGAACGAAAACACCCAGCTTGATTTGGGCAGCAGGTCCGCGAACTGGCTGAACAGGCCGGGGACGAAGAAGAACGGAATGATCCACCAGCCGCTCCTGTCGCGATCGTGCAGTCGCTTGATCGCCGTCGCGAGATAGATCCAGAAGAACAGCGCCATGCCGGAGGTCTTGAGGATCACGGTCGCGAGATCGGCGGATGTCGGCGAGCGGGAGGCGCGGGGATCGACCAGCTTGAACAGGCCGTCGAGGCCGAAATCGAAATCGAGCTCGATGCCGAGCTTGAGCGTGGACCTCGTCCCTCCGATGATCCCGATGACCTGACCGGCGATCTCCAGCAAGCCCGCCAGCAGCGCGACGATCAGCAGCGCCTGCCACAGCAGGGCGCGGTTGATGCGGCCGTCGAAACGGAACAGATACCAGGTCCAGTCCATGCGCAGGGCTCCGGGCGGTCGGGGCCGCCCGAAGATTGGTCGCGATGGAGGGAGGGTGGGTTCGATGCGGCCTTAAGTGTCGTCCCGGCGAAGGCCGGGACCCATACCGCGTGATCTATCGACTACGGGAGATAGTAGTACCGAACGACGAGTCTTCGCCAAACCACTGCCTGGGAGTATGGGTCCCGGCCTTCGCCGGGACGACACCGGAGCGGCAGCTTGCCCGATCAATCCCGCAGCAGCTCGTTGATGCTGGTCTTCGAGCGCGTGCGCTCGTCGACGCGCTTGACGATCACGGCGCAGGCCGTGCTGGGGCCGATCTGGCCGTTCTTCATGGGCTTGCCGGGCAGCGCGCCGGGGACCACCACCGAATATTCCGGCACTTCGCCCATGAAGATTTCGCCGGTCTCGCGATCGACGATCTTGGTCGAGGCGCCCAGGAACACGCCCATCGCCAGCACCGCGCCCTTGCGCACGATCACGCCTTCGGCGACCTCGCTGCGCGCGCCGATGAAGCAGTCGTCCTCGATGATCACGGGCTCGGCCTGCAGCGGCTCGAGCACGCCGCCGATACCGGCGCCGCCGGAGATGTGCACGCGCTTGCCGATCTGTGCGCAGGAGCCGACGGTCGCCCAGGTGTCGACCATGGTGCTCTCATCGACATAGGCGCCGAGATTGACGAAGGAGGGCATCAGCACGACGTTCTTGGCGATGAAGGCCGAGCGGCGCACCACGGCGCCGGGCACCGCGCGAAAACCGGCGTCGCGAAAGCGGTTCGGGCCCCAGCCTTCGAACTTCGAGGGCACCTTGTCCCACCAGCTCGCCTTGCCGGGACCGCCGCCAATGACGTCCATGTCGTTGAGGCGGAAGGACAGCAGCACGGCCTTCTTCAGCCACTGATTGACCTTCCACTTGCCGTCGGCGCCGCGCTCGGCGACCCGCGCCTCGCCCTTGTCCAGGGTCTCCAGCGCCTGGTCCACGGCCTCGCGCACCTCGCCCTTGGTTGAGGTCGAAATGCCGTCACGCGCGTCGAAGGCGCTGTTGATGGTGGATTCGAGGGCGGACAGGGACATCGGGATTTCCTCTTGGGATCGGGGATTTTGATGGGATTGGGCGCTTTTTCGGGATTTGGGGGGACGGAGTCAAGGCTCCGGCGTCGTCCCGGCGAAGGCCGGGACCCATACCCACAGGGTGTAATTTGGCGAAGACTCGGAGTGTGCTCCCCGCGTCCAATGATCTCTTGGGGTTATGGGTCCCGGCCTTCGCCGGGACGACTTGGAGAGAGCGTGCTGAGCCTCGCCAAAAACCCCGCCAGATCGTCCGTGACGTGGTCGACATGGGCCGCATCGCGGCCTTCCAGTTCCCAATCCTCGCGCACCACCTCTTTGGTCCCGTCCGGCACCACCAGCACCGTGGTCATGCCGAGCTCGTGCGGGACGGTGAGGTTGCGGGCGAGGTCCTCGAACATCGCGGCCCTGGTCGGATCGACCGAATGGTCGACGAGGAATTTCTGGTAGGTCTGCGGCGACGGCTTCGGTTCGAAGCCGGCGGCGATGATGTCGAACACGCCGTCGAAATGGCCGGCGAAGCCGAGCCGCGCCAGCACCGCATCGACATGGTCAACCGAGCCGTTGGTCAGGATCAGTTTGCGCCCCGGCAGTTTTGCGATGGCGGCCCCGAGCTGGGGGTTCGGCTCCAGCGGCGAATGGTCGATCTTGTGGACATAGGCGAGGTAATCGTCGGCGGAGACGCCATGCAGGGTCATCATGCCGCGCATGGTGGTGCCGAAACGGCGGTAATAGTCCTTCTGGATATTGCGCGCTTCCTCAGGACCGACGTTCAGCCAGTTGCACACGAACTCGCCGATCCGCGCATCGACCTGCTGCCATAGATTGACGTGATGCGGATACAGCGTGTTGTCGAGGTCGAACACCCAGGTGTCGACGTGGCCAAATGTGCGGGGGGAGGTCATTGCGTCTCTCTCAACTCGTCGTCCCCCGGCGGGCGAAGCGCGAGCCCGGGACCCATAGCCCCAGGACGGGGTTTGGCGAAGATTCGGGGTTGCCAGCTTCGCGCCACAACCACTCCCTTGGGTTATGGGTCCCCGCCTTCGCGGGGACGACGGCGGAGTGTGTGGCGCCACCCATCACGGCACCGCAAACCGCAGCGTCTTGCCGCCACTGCTCATGTCCACCGCGCCGAAGCCGGCCGCCGCAAAGCCGCGCGCGGCGCAATCGATCTGCTCATTGGTCTCGAACTTGGTCTCGCGCGTGCAGAGCTGCTTGTCGCCACCCCAGTTCAGCGGCTTGTCCTTCAGCTTGATCACGCGGTTGTCGGCATCGATCGCTTCGGCGAAGCTGAAGATCTGCTTCGGCTGGCCGCTCACATCCGGGTGCAGGCACTTGCCGGGATCGATCCGGTACCAGCCGCGGCTGGTCACGGACTTGCCGTCGTCGGTGGCGATCGCCGCCATCACCTTGTGCGGCGTGTCGTTGCACCAGGTCAGGCCGCTTGCGGACGGCGTCTGCGTCGCATCGACCATGGTCTTGAAGAAATTCGGCGACGACACCGTGTCGGAGGACAGCCCGCGGCTCTTCAGGAACGCGGCAAGCGCGGCTTGCGTCTTCGGCCCGTCGACGCCGTCGATCGCGCCGACGTCGTAGCCAATGATCACCAGCAGCCGCTGGATGCCGGCGAGCCGCGCCTGCTCGTCGTCATATTCGGAATCCTCGGCGAGATAGGTGACGAGGTTGCCGTCGTCGCCCTGTGTCGGCGTCACCTGCGTGAAGGCGACCTGCGTCTGGCCGCTGCGGCATTGTCGCGCGGCGGCGATGACGAAATTGTCCTGCGCCACGCACAGCATGTCGTTGCCGTTCTGCGGGATCGGGGAGGCGCCATAGATGCCGAGCGCGCGGGCGTTGAGCAGGATGCGGTCCGCGCTCAGCGTGCCCTGCACCACCACGCGGCAGGTGGCGGGATCGATCCTGAACCAGCCGCGCGTCGCGGTCGCCGCCTTGTCGTCGATGCCGATCGCGGCCTCGACCACATAGGACATGCGGTTGCAGATCTTGAGGTCGGCCAGGGCGGGAGCCGAGGAGAACAGGAACGAGACGGCCGCGGCCGGCAGCGTCATCAGGAAGCGGGTGAGGGGGGAGCGGCGGCGTGGTCTGCCTCCGTCATGCCCGGCCTTGTGCCGGGCATCCACGTTCTTGGCGCGGGTCGAAAGATCGTGGATGGCCGGGACAAGCCCGGCCATGACGGCGTCTCTCGTCTTCTCGTCTCTCACTTGTGGATCAGCGTTCCCGTGCCCTGGTTGGTGAAGAGCTCGAGCAGCACTGCGTGCTGCATCTTGCCGTCGATGATGACGACGCCCTCGACGCCCTGTTCGAGCGCGTAGATGCAGGTCTCGACCTTCGGGATCATGCCGCCGGAGATGGTGCCGTCGGCGATCAGTTTTCGCGCGTCCTTGACCGAGAGCTGCGGGATCAGCTTCTTCGATTTGTCGAGCACGCCGGGCACGTCGGTGAGCAGCAACAGGCGCTTGGCCTTCAGCGCACCGGCCACCGCGCCGGCAAAGGTGTCGGCGTTGACGTTGAGCGTCTGGCCGTCCTTGGAGGTCGCGAGCGGCGCCAGCACCGGGATCAGCTCGTAGCCGATCAACTGGTTGAGCAGGGTGAGGTCCACCTTCTCGGGGTCGCCGACGAAGCCGAGGTCGACCGCCTTCTCGATATGCGAGCCCGGATCGATGATGGTGCGCGTCGTCTTCGACGCCTTCACCATGTTGCCGTCCTTGCCGGACAGCCCCACGGCCTTGCCGCCGGCTTCGTTGATGTAGCCGACGATCTGCTTGTTGACGGAACCGGCGAGCACCATCTCGACGATCTCAATGGTCGCGGCGTCGGTGATGCGGAGGCCGGCCGCGAATTCCGAGACGATGCCGAGGCGCTTGAGCATGGTCGCGATCTGCGGCCCGCCGCCATGCACGACGACTGGATTGATCGCGGTCTGCTCCAGCAGCACGATGTCGCGGGCAAAGTTCTTCGCGGTCTCCTCGTCGCCCATGGCATGGCCGCCATACTTGATGACGATGGTTTCCTCGTCATACTGCTGCATGTGCGGCAGCGCTTCGGACAGGATGCGGGCCTGGTCGAGCGGGGAGATGTCGGTCATGTCACGGATCTCGCTGGCGGGATACTCGGGCCGCGTTCTATCCGATTGGCGGGCGCGGCGCAAAGTGTGGCTGCCATGCCGCTCTCGTGTCCCGGACGCGGTGCGGCGCGTAGTGCCGCTCCGCTGAGCCGGGACCCAGAAAGCGGCGTGGGCCCCGGCTCAGCAGCGCATCGCTGGAGCGCTGCGCTGCGTCCGGGGCACGAGACCTACTTCCTCGCCACCACTGCCGCGAGCGTCACCGCCAGCCAGCCCAGGATCATCACCGTTCCGCCGGTCGGCGCGGCCATCGGAAACAGCGCGTGGCCGGCATATTGCCGCAAGGTGAGATCGCCCGCGAACAGCGCGGCACCGATCACGAAGCCAGCCGCCGCAACGAGGCCAATTCCGCCGTGCAGAAGGCCGCGCGCGAGCAATCCGATCGCCGCAAGTATGGCAGTTGCATGAAACAGCAGCATGGCGCTGGCGGAGGCGAGCCGGCTCGCATCTGCGCCGTGGGCCGAGGCTGCGGCCAGCGCGACGCCGGCGGCGCCCATCAAACCGGCAAGCCCGATCAGCAGGCGGTGCGCCACCATCACGAGGCCCGCTCTTCCAGCAGCTTTGCCATCGCGGCGCGCAGGCTCTCCATGCCGGTCGAGCTGCGCGAGGAGGTCGCGAGCACGCTCGGGAATGCGGCCGGATGCTTGGCCAGCGCCGCCTCGGTCTCGGCGATGCGCGATTCTAGCTCGCCGGCCTTCACCTGGTCGGCCTTGGTGAGCACGATCTGGTAGCTGACGGCGGAGCGGTCGAGCGTCTTCAGGATCTCGAGATCGACGTCCTTGAGCCCATGCCGCGAGTCGATCAGCACATAGACGCGCGCGAGCGAGGCGCGGCCGAGCAGGAATTTGTGGATCAGCTCGGTCCAGGACGCGACCTGGCTCTTCGGCGCCTTGGCATAGCCATAGCCGGGCATGTCGACGAGGCGCAGGTCCTTCTTGCCGGGGACCTCGAAGAAGATCAGTTCCTGGGTGCGGCCCGGCGTATGCGAGGTGCGCGCCAGTGCGTTGCGGCCGGTGAGCGCGTTGATCAGGCTGGACTTGCCGACATTGGAGCGGCCGGCAAAGGCGACCTCGAGCCCGTCCATCGGCGGCAGCGTCGCGATCGACGGCGAGGCCCAGATGAACTGCCAGTCCCGCGCGAACAGTTTTCGCCCGGCTTCGATCAGTCTGTCGTCTGACTTGTCGGTCATCTGAAAAGTCTACCCTCGCGTCATGGCCGGGCAAAAGCGCGAAGCGCGTCTTCGCACAGATGTCCCGGCCATCCACGTCGCTCTGCCGGGCACCCTCCTAAACGTGGATGCCCGGGACAAGCCCGGGCATGACGCTGTGGAGGCACTTGCCTGACAGTATCGGACGGCTACGTCGCCTTCCTCGCGAACGTCGCCTTGAGATTGTCGAATAACTCCACCTTCACGCCGTTGCGGCGCATGATGAAGCTCTGCTGGAGCACCGAGAGCAGATTGTTCCAGGCCCAGTAGATCACGAGACCCGCCGGGAAGCCGGCCAGCATGAAGGTGAAGATCAGCGGCATCCAGTTGAAGATGATCTGCTGCGTCGGATCCGGCGGCGTCGGGTTCAGCTTCATCTGGAACCACATCGTGATGCCCATGATGATCGGCCAGATGCCGAGCGCGAGGTAATGGCCGAACACGGGAATCGTCGTCGGATCGAACGGGATCAGCCCGAACAGGTTGAACAGATTGGTCGGATCCGGCGCCGAAAGGTCCTTGATCCAGCCGAAGAACGGTGCGTGCCGCATTTCGATGGTGACGAACAGCACCTTGTAGAGCGAGAAGAACACCGGGATCTGGATCACCACGGGAAGACAGCCGGCGACCGGATTGATCTTCTCCTTGCGGTAGATCTCCATCATCTCCTGCTGCTGCTTCACCTTGTCGTCGGGGAAGCGCTCCTTCAGCGCCTGCAGCTGCGGCTGGATCGACTTCATCTTCGCCATCGAGGCGTAGGACTTGTTCGCCAGCGGGAAGAACAAGAGCTTCACGATCACGGTCACGAGCAGGATCGAGATGCCGAAATTGCCGAAGAAGCGGTAGAAGAAGTCGAGACCGAGGAACATCGGCTTGGTGATGAAGTAGAACCAGCCCCAGTCGATCAAGAGATCGAAGTGGTTGAGGCCGAGCTCCTTGTTGTAGCCGCCGAGGCCGGCGAACGGGAACACGCCGACGACGCCGGCTTCCTTGGCGCCCGCGAACAGCCGCGCATTCGCGGTCGCGGTGCCGCCGATCGCGACGGTGACGGGGTCGAGCAGGTAGTCGGTCTGGTAGGTGTGGAGGTTGCCGGACGGGTTCGACGAGAAGCGCGCCTGCAGCTTGGCATTGGTGTCGGGCAGCAGCGCCGACGCCCAGTACTTGTCGGTGATGCCGAGCCAGCCATTGGTGACGTTGTTGAAGTTCACCTGCTTGGCTTCGTCGACCTTCTTGTAGGCATATTCCTGCAGCTTCTCGTCGCCGAGATAGCCGATCAGGCCTTCATGCAGGATGTAGTAGCCCGAGACCTGCGGCGCGCCGTGGCGCGAGATCAGCGCGAACGGATAGAGCGTGACCGGCGCGTTGCCGACATTGCTCACTTCGTCCTTGATGGTGAAGAGATAATGGTCGTCGACCGAGATGGTGCGGCGGAAGGTGAGGCCGTCGCCATTGTCCCACTTCAGCACCACCGGTGTCGTCGGCGTCAGGCTGCCGCTGCCGTCCTGCTGCCAGACGGTCTGGGCGTCGGGCATCTTCGCGGTCACGCCGGTCGCGGCCACCCAGCCGAACTCGGCGTAATAGGGCTCTGCGGTGCCCGAGGGCGAATAGAGGACGATCGGCGGCGATTTCGGGTCGACCGTCTCGCGGTACTGCACCAGCGCGAGGTCGTCGATGCGGCCGCCCTTCAGCGAGACGCTGCCGGCGAGGCGCGGCGTGTCGATCTTCACGCGCGGGCTGGCGGCGATCGCGGCGTCACGGGCCACGACCGGCTGCTGGCTCTGCTGGCTCGCACCGGGCGTCGTGGGTTGCGCGCCGCCGGCCTGCGGCGTCGCGCCCGGCGTTGCGGAGGCGGTCGGCTGCGGCGTGGTCTTCTGCAGCTCGGCCTGCGCCTGCTGCTGGGCGCGCTGCTTCTCCATCGCCGGCACGTTGTAGAAATACTGCCAGGCGATCAGGACGAGGCCCGACAGAATGACGGCGAGGATGGTATTGCGATTGTCGGTCATCTCTAATGTCTCGTCATCAATCCGGTTTGCGGCTGGCAGGGGCAGTGGCGTCTGGCCTCTGGCCACGTCCCTTCGGGGGTCCCTTGTGAGTCCCCCTGGCCGTATGCCGCGCGGGCTTCGAGAAGGCTATGCGCAGATCGTCGAGCATGGTGGCGAAGTCGCGCGACAGCGCGTCCCTTCGGCCGACCAGTACATAATCATGATGGGGCTGCATCGACACCGGATCGAGCCGCTTCACCAATTCGCGAAGCCGGCGCCGGATGCGATTGCGCTCGGGGGCGTTGCCGTTCTTTTTGGTGACGGTGAAACCGATCCGGATCGGGCCGCTGTCGTCGCGGCCAAGGCTTCTGCGGTCAAGGCTTTGCAGGACGAACGCGGGACTATTCGCCCGCGCGCCATTGGCAACGGCGAGGAAATCCGCCCGCTGCCTCAGCCGATCCATGATGAAATCCCAAAAAGGGGGTCCGGCTCAGGCGCTCAGACGCTTGCGGCCGCGGGCGCGGCGGGCGGCGAGAACCTTGCGGCCGCCGGCAGTGGCGAGACGGGCACGGAAACCGTGACGGCGCTTGCGCACCAGTTTGCTGGGTTGATAAGTCCGCTTCACGGGTTTTTCTCCGCTGACCGGGCAATTTGCCTGTAGAATTGATGGTAAAGTCCGGAAGATGCGGCCCAAACGGGCCCTTTTCGGCCCCAAGAGAGCCGCTCCCGGCGTCACACCGGGTCATCGCGGACAATTTGCGCGGCTTATAAGGGAGCGTCTTGTTTTCGTCAACGCCGCACAAGCGCACGATTCCGATGAATATCGCTGTTTGTGCGGGGTTTTTAACTCTGAAGGTGGCGACTCGCCCTATCAGCGCTTACATCCCACCTCGGCAGATTAGCGATCCGTAATTTGACCGGGGCTTGGGCGGACCGCATCCTTCATTCTTCAAGGCAGCGAGGGCGAATTTCGTGGCGGCGACAGACCTCCAGTCGGGCCAGGATCTGGACCAGCGGGACCCGCCCGTCACGCGGCCGCGCGGGCCGGACGGTCTTGGCCTGTCGGGCAAGCTGCTGCTGCTCACCGTCCCCCTGGTCATGATCGCGGCCGTCCTGCTCTACGTGCCCGCCATCGCCAACTTCTGGGTCAACCGCCTCAACGACCGCGTCGCGGCCGCCAACACGGCGGCGCTGGTGCTGGATGCCGCCCCGCTCGGCATGGTCCCCGATTCGCTCTCGCGCGAGATCCTCAAGAGCATCAATGCGCGCGCCGTCGCCATCAAGATGGGCCAGCAGCGCCGGCTGCTCGCCAGCGACAATCTGCCGGCCGCGATCGAGCATGATGTCGACCTGCGCGACATGACCGCCTGGGAGGCGATCACCGGCTCGTTCCAGATGATGCTGGAGACCGGCAACCAGGCCATCCGCATAGTTGGCCCCGGCGTCGGCAACGCCCAGTTCGTCGAGATCGTGACCGACGAATTGCCGCTGCGGCAGTCGATGTACCGTTTCTCCCGCAACGTCGTGGTGGTCGCGCTGATCATCGGCGTGCTGACCGCGGGCCTCGTCTATCTCGCGCTCCATTATCTCTTCGTGCGGCCGATGCGGCGGCTGACCGCGAGCCTGGTCGGTTTCCACGAAAACCCTGAAAGTTCGGCGGGAATCATCGTTCCGAGCCAGCGCAGCGACGAGATCGGCGTCGCCGAACGCGAGTTGTCGGACATGCAGCGCGACCTGATGTCGATGCTGCATCAGAAGAGCCGCCTCGCCGCGCTCGGCCTCGCAGTGTCCAAGATCAATCACGATCTGCGCAATTTGCTGGCGTCGGCCCAACTCTTGTCGGACCAGCTCGCCAGCGTGCCGGATCCGCGGGTGCAGCGCTTTGCGCCAAAGCTCGTGCGCTCGCTCGAGCGCGCCATCGCCTTCTGCCAGTCGACGCTGTCCTATGGCCGCGCCCAGGAAGCTGCGCCCGACCGCCGCATGATCCTGATCGAGCCCGTGGTGCTGGAGGTGCGCGAGACCGCGGGGCTTGCGTCCGACGCCTCGATTGCCTGGGTTGCCGCGATCGAGCGCGGGCTCGCGATCGACGCCGATCCCGACCAGTTGTTCCGCGTGCTGCTCAACCTCGTCCGCAACGCCGCCCAGGCGCTGGAAAGCCACGCGACCGGCGATGGCGGAGCGCAGCAGATCCGGATCACCGGCAAACGCGAGGGCGCCGTCGCCATCCTGGAGGTCTCCGATACCGGCCCCGGCGTGCCCCAGAAGACGCGGGAGCACCTGTTCGAGGCCTTCCAGACCTCCGGCCGCCCCGGCGGCAGCGGCCTTGGCCTCGCGATCGCCGCCGAGCTGGTCCGCGCCCATGGCGGCGACATCCACCTGGTCGAAGGCACCCTCGGCGCCACTTTCCGGATCGTCATCCCCGACCGCCCCGTGGAACTCCTCTCCATCCGCAACGAGCGGCAGAGGGCGTAGGTCGGCCAGTGGCCGACAGAACCCGTCATTCCGGGGCGGCGCAAAGCGCCGAACCCGGAATCCAGAGGTTTTAGGCACGAGATTCCGGGTTCTCGCTTCGAGAGCCCCGGAATGACCGGGGGCCAACCGTCATCTCCCTGCAAAATCTCCGCATCCCGGACCTTGCCAATCGGGACAAGAGCGGTTAGTCAGAGCGCTCTTTCGCACCCCCTCCGGCCTCGCCGGGGGCCGCGTGTGGGTCATGCCCGCACTGTCAGCGAAAAACGCGCCCGTAGCTCAGCTGGATAGAGCATCAGACTACGAATCTGAGGGTCGGACGTTCGAATCGTTCCGGGCGCGCCATTCGGCTCTGATTTCCTGAATTTGTCCTAGGTCCCATCCGGGCGCGCTATCGCGTGTTGCCGCAGGCCTGCCATGGGCGCGGCAACAGCGCTCGTCAGTTTGTCAGCGACCAAGCTTTTCAATTTTCGTTTTCGCCGGATCATCTGGCTCGACCGCCATCTCTCGTCTGTTGATGTCGAACGTTGCTGGATAAGGTCCTGGCAAGAGGCGGCCGCTCCTGCGCGCGAGCTCTCATTGCCGAAGGCGATCCAGATGCGAATCGATCGATTCATTGCCGCGATGATCGGGAGCCTGATGGCTTTGGCAGCCGCGCAGGCACGGGCGCAAGTCTCAGATGACGTCGTCAGGAT
Organism: Bradyrhizobium sp. KB893862 SZCCT0404; assembly: GCF_018130885.1. NCBI lineage: Bacteria > Pseudomonadati > Pseudomonadota > Alphaproteobacteria > Hyphomicrobiales > Nitrobacteraceae > Bradyrhizobium > Bradyrhizobium sp. KB893862 SZCCT0404. The sequence continues at coordinate 768,865 of NZ_JAFCLT010000003.1, read as the reverse complement.
CGGGGTCATGAACGATCAATCCGGTCTTTATGCCGACATCGGCGGACCCGGCTCGGTGGCGGCGGCGAAAATGGCTGTCGAAGATGCCGGTGGTACGGTTTTGGGCAAACCGATCTCGGTTGTCTTCGCCGATCACCAGAACAAGCCTGATGTCGGTGCGGCCATTGCGCGCAGATGGTTCGAAGTCGACAAGGTCGACATGGCGATCGGGTTCGATAATTCCGCCGTCGCGCTCGCCGTGCAGCAACTCGCCGCGGATCAAAATCGTATCGTGATCGCAGGCGCCGTCGGCAGCACGGCGTTCACCGGGAAATCCTGCACCGAAACGTCGGCGTCGTGGGTCTACGACAGCTATGCGCTGACCACCAGCCTGGCGAAGGCCATCGTGGCGCAAGGCGGAGACACCTGGTTCTTCGTCACCGTCGACTACGCGTTCGGCCATTCCCTGGAGGAAAGTGCCGCGAACGCCGTGCGGTCGGCCGGCGGCAAAGTACTCGGCAGCGTGCGGCATCCGCTCAATACGTCGGATTTCAGTTCGTATCTTCTGCGGGCGCAGGCGTCCGGCGCGAAGGTGATCGCGCTCGCGAACAGCGGCGGCGACATGGTCACTGCCATCAAGCAGGCGAAAGAATTCGGCATCACCGGACGTCAATCGGTGGCGGCCCTTCTGGTGTTCTTATCGGATGTCCAGAGCATGGGCATCGAAGCAGCCGCGGGACTGAAGTTCGTCACGGCGTTCTATTGGGATCGCAACTCGGAAACGCGCGCGTGGTCGCAGCGATATTTCGATCGCCAGGGGCGCATGCCGACGATGGTCCAGGCGAGCATCTACTCGGCGGTCCGGCATTATCTGCGCGCTATTGGCGCAGCGGGCACCGACGAGTCCAAGGCCGTGATGGCGAAGATGCGCGAGCTGCCGGTCGACGATTTCTATGCCAAGAACGCCCCGCTGCGCGTGGACGGCAGGCTCGTCCACGACATGTATCTCGCCGAGGTGAAATCGGCCGCGGACGTCAAGCGGCCCTGGGACTACTACAATATCATGAAGACCATCCCGGGCGATCAGGCTTTTCAAGCGCTGAAAGACGGCGGCTGTCCGCTCGCTGCGCGCTGACGCGTCTGGTCGGGACGAAGCAGGCCGGAAGGTGCGCTGGCGCACCGGGTGGGCCCCTTTGCACGTTCTACCGATAAATTTCACTTTCGCACGGTGATCGTCAGTTCGCACGGCGAGCTGCTTCTATTGACGCGATTGATCGGTATATCGTGGCGCGTTGGTGCGGCCTAACCTCACACCGTCGGACAGGTTGCTGTCCGATTTCGTGCATCCATTTCATTGCGCAACCCGGCCAGGGGCGAGCGTATTGGTCGCGAAAATGCGAACGGCCGGCAGGGGGAAGAGGATCGGACGCGCACCAGAGGGGTGCCTGGATGTCTTCGACCGTTACTCCGCCTGCAAGCGGCCTGCCGTTTGATGTCTTCAGGGCCGATGGGCTTGGTGGTTTCGAGCTCTTGTCGCAAGGCGCCGATCGCGTCCTGTACAGGCGGGCGCGGCGAAGCGGCCCTGATCAATCCGCAATTTTGATCGCGATGCCCGCGGTCGAGCACCCGGCACGCGCAGTTCTCGATCGTCTCGCGCATGAATACGAGCTGAGGGACGAGCTGGATCGCGCATGGGCTGCAAGGCCCATCGAGCTCAGTCGCGAAGCCGGGCGGACGATGCTCGTTCTCGAAGATCCCGGCGGGGAGCTCCTCGACAGGCATCTTGCGCAAGCGATGGATGTCGAAAAATTCCTGCGGCTCGCGATCAACCTTTCGGCCGCTTTGCACGGATTGCATCAGCGCGGGATCATTCACAAGGACATCAAGCCTGCCAACGTCTTCTACGATCCTGACACTGGACAAGTGTGGCTGACGGGCTTCGGCATCGCTTCGCGCCTGCCGCGCGAACGCCAGGTGCCGGCTCCGCCCGAGGTGATCGCCGGTACGTTTGCCTACATGGCGCCCGAACAGACCGGCCGGATGAATCGATCGATCGACGCGCGCAGCGATCTCTACGCGTTGGGGATTACGCTTTACCAGTGCTGCACCGGCGCCTTGCCCTTCTCCGCCACCGATCCGATGGAGTGGGTACATTGTCATATCGCGCGGCAGCCTCTGTCGCCCGCCGAACGTTCGCCGGCCGTGCCGGGCCCGGTCTCGGCCGTGATCATGAGGCTGCTCGCCAAGACCGCGGAGGAGCGTTACCAGACCGCTGCCGGCGTTGCGCAGGATCTGCAACGTTGCCTGGCCGACTGGCAGCGTCAGGGCATCATCGACGAATTTCCGCTGGGCCAGCAGGACACGCCCGGCCGGTTGCTGATCTCTGAAAAGCTCTATGGCCGCGAACGAGAGATCACGACCCTGCTTTCCGCCTTCGACCGGGCGACCGGCAGCGGTGCGGCCGAGCTCGTGCTGGTCTCCGGCTATTCGGGGATAGGCAAGTCGTCGGTCGTCAATGAGCTGCACAAGGTGCTGGTGCTGCCCCGCGGATTGTTCGCCGCGGGCAAGTTCGACCAGTACAATCGTGACATCCCCTATGCGACGCTCGCCCAGGCACTCCACAGCCTGGTGCGATCGCTGCTCGGCAAGAGCGATGCCGCGCTGGCGCCCTGGCGCGATGCCATGCGGGAGGCGCTCGGCCCGAACGGCCACCTCATGGTGGATCTGGTGCCGATCCTCGAGGCGCTGATCGGACCGCAGTCACCCGTCTCCGAGCTGCCGCCGCAGGAAGCGCAGCGCCGCTTCCAGCTGGTGTTCGGCCGCATGCTGGGCGTGTTTGCACGTCCGGAGCATCCGCTGACGCTATTCCTCGACGATCTGCAATGGCTCGACATCGCGACGCTGGATATCCTCGAATATCTGGCGACCCAATCCGAATTGCGCAACTTGCTGCTGGTCGGCGCCTACCGCGACAATGAGGTCACGGATACGCATCCGCTGATGCGGCGACTGGTGGCAATTCGTAACGCCGGCGGGCGTGTGCAGGAGATCGTGCTGAGCCCGCTCCGGCTAGGTGATGTCGAACGGCTGATCGCCGATGCGTTGCGCTCCGAGCCGGCGTTCGTCTCGCCGCTGGCCCGGCTCGTGCACGAGAAGACCGCCGGAAATCCTTTCTTCACCGTCGAGTTCTTCACGGCGCTCGCGGAAGAGGGCTTGCTCGTGTTCGATCACGCCCAGAGGCGCTGGTCCTGGGAGCTCGAGCGCATCCAGAACAAGGGTTACACCGAAAACGTGGTGGACCTCATGCTGGGCAAGCTGCAGCGCCTGCCCGTGGAGACGCAACGCGTCCTGCAACTCATGGCCTGCCTCGGCAACAAGGCGGCGGCCGGCACGCTGGCCACGGTTCACGATCGAGACGAAGCAGCCGTTGACGTTGCAATGTGGGCCGCGATGCAGGCCGGGCTGGTGGTGCATTCAGACGGGCTCTACAGGTTCGTGCACGACCGTGTCCAGGAAGCCGGCTACGGTCTCATCCCCGAAAGCAATCTGGCTGAGGAGCATCTGCGGATCGGTCGCCTGCTCGAGGCCCGCGCGGCGGTGACGGCGACCGAAGAATCCGTCTTCGATATCGTTCGCCACCTCAACCGCGGCGCGGCGCTTCTGACCGCGGTCGAGGAACGTGAGCGGCTGGCCGAACTCAATCTGCTCGCGGGAAAGCGGGCCAAGGCCACGATGGCCAGCAATTCGGCGTTGGGGTATTTCGTCGCCGGTGAAGCACTTCTGGGTGACCAGGGGTGGCAAAGCCGGCCCGACATCGCTTTTGCGCTCGCGCTGAACCGCGCCGAATGCGAGTTCCTGACCGGAGCGCTCGCGGACGCCGAAAGCCGCCTGGCGATGCTGTCGGCGCGCGCTGGCGATCTGCTCGACCGCGCTGCGATCACCTGTCTGCAGATCGAGCTTTACACGACCCTCGATCGCAGCGACCGAAGCGTCGAGGTCACCCTCGACTATCTGCGCGGCGTCGACATCACCTGGTCGGCCCACCCGGCAAGCGAGGACGTCGAGCGCGAGTACGAGCGCATCTGGCAGCAGATCGGCTCGCGTCCGATCGAGGCGCTGTTCGAGCTGCCGCAAATGGACGCCCCTGTCTGGAAAGCGACCATGGAGGTGCTCGCCGCGGCGATCACGCCCGCGCTGTACACTGACGAGAACCTCTACTGCCTCGTCATTGGCCGCATGGCCAATACGAGCCTGCAGCACGGCAACAGCGATGCGTCGGGCTACGGCTATGCCATTCTCGGCACGGTGCTGGGTCGCCGCTTCAACGACTACAAGTCGGCGTTCCGTTTCGGTGAGCTCGGCTTCAAGCTGGTGACGCAGCTCGGGCTTGATCGCTTCAAGGCGCGCATCTACGTGACTTTCGGGCACCACATCATTCCGTGGACGAAGCACATCCGCACCAGCCGCGAGCTGCTGCAGCAGGCCCTGGACGCGGCGCACGACGCCGGCGATCTCACCTATGGAGCCTTTAGCCGGACTCACTTCGTGACGCATCTTCTGGCCTGCGGCGATCCGCTCGATGCGGTGCAGCGCGCGGCCGACGCAGGGCTCGATTTCGCGCGACAATCCCGCTTCGGCCTTGTCGTAGATCGAATTACCGGGCAGCGCCAGTTGATCCGGACGCTGCGCGGACTGACGCCGGCGTTCGGCTGCTTCGATGAGGACGGGTTCGACGAGGCGGGATTCGAGCAGCATCTGGCTGCGGACTCGCGGCTCGCGCTGGCCGCCTGCTGGTACTGGATCCGGAAGCTGCAAGCCCGCGTGCTCGCCGGTGACCATGCCGCCGCGATGATCGCGGCCGCACAGGCGGAACGCCTTCTCTGGACATCGCCCGCGTTCTTCGAGCGGGCGGAGTATCATTTCTATGCGGCCTTGGCCCGGGCGGCTGCCTGCGGCGCGCCCGGCGAAGCGGAGCGCGACGCGCATCTGGACGCATTGGCCGCCCACCATCATCAGCTTCAGGAATGGTCTGGCAATTGCCCGGAAAACTTCGAGCACCGCGCCGCATTGGTCGGAGCGGAGATCGCCCGGTTGCGAGGACGGGACCGCGAGGCGATTGATCTCTACGAGCGCGCGGTGAGGCTCGCCCGCGCCAACGGCTTCGTCCACAACGAGGCGATCGCCAACGAGATCGCGTCGCATTTCTACACGACGCTGGGTCTGGAGACGAGTGCGCACGCCTACCTTCGCAATGCCCGGCACTGCTATGTCCGTTGGGGTGCTGCCGCCAAGGTGATGCAGCTCGACGAGAAGCACCCCGAACTCGCAGGGGAGCAACAGCCGAGGAGCCCGACAAGCACGTTCGGCGTGCCGGTCGAGTATCTCGACCTTGCCACCGTGACCAACGTGCTGCAGACGGCTTCGAGCGAGATCGTGCTTGGAAAGCTGCTCGACACGCTGATGCGTTCCGCGATCGAGCAGGCCGGCGCGGAAAGGGGGCTGCTGCTGCTGCCGTTCGGCAGCGAATTGCGGATCGCCGCAGAGGCCAGGACCGGCGACGACGCCATTGTCGTGCAGTCGGGCGATGTCGCCGTCAGCGCGGCTGCCTTGCCGGAATCGATCCTCCATTATGTCCAGCGCACGCACGAGCTCGTGCTCCTCGACGATGCCTCGGCCCGGAATCCGTTTGTCGCGGATCCCTACATCGATCAGCACCAGGCTCGTTCGGTTCTCTGCCTGCCCTTGATCAATCAGACCAAGCTGATCGGCGTGCTCTATCTCGAGAACAATCTCAGCTCCCGCGCCTTCGTGCCGGCGCGGATCGCGGTTCTGAAGCTGCTCGCCTCGCAAGCCGCGATCTCGCTCGAGAATGCCAGGCTCTACCGCGACCTCGAAGAGCGCGAGGCCAAGATCCGCCGGCTGGCGGACTCCAGCATCATCGGAATCTTCATGTGGAATTTCGATGGCCGGATCCTGGAGGCCAACGACGCATTCCTCCGCATGCTCGGCTACGACCGTCGGGACCTTGCCGACGCCCGCATGCTGTGGACCGGCCTGTCACCGCCGGAATGGCGCGATCGCAGCGCGCGGGGCGTTGACGATCTGAAAAAGACCGGCGTCGCACAGCCCTACGAGAAGGAATACCTCAGACGGGATGGCAGCCGCGTGCCTGTCCTCGTCGGCGCCACGACCTTCGAGGAGAACGGCAACCAGGGCGTATCCTTCGTCCTTGATTTGACCGAGCGCAAGCGCGCCGAAGACGCGCTGCGTCAGCTGGAGTCCGATTTCGCCCACATGAACCGTGTCAGCATGCTCGGAGGATTGGCGGCGTCGCTGGCGCATGAGATCACGCAGCCGATCGCGAGCGCCCGCAACAATGCGCGCGCGGCGCAGAATTTTCTGGAGATGGCGCCGCCTGATCTGGGCGAGGCGATCGAGGCGATCACCTCGGTCGTATCGGATACCGATCGGGTCGGAGATATCATCGGCGGGATTCGCGAGCAGATCAGGAAATCGCCGCCGCGAAAGGATCGCTTCGATCTCAACGCGGCGATTGCCGAGGTGGCCGCGCTCGCGCGCAGCATGACGGTGCGCAGCGGCGTCCTGGCCGAGATCCGGCTTGCCGATGGATTGCCTCCCGTCCAGGGAGATCGCGTTCAGTTGCAGCAGGTCATGCTGAACTTGATCCTCAACGCAGTGGAAGCGATGGGCTCGGTCGAGCCGGCCGCGCGGGAGCTGCTCATCAGCACGGAGCGTGAGCCGACGGGGGTCGTCGTGGCGGTGCGGGATTCCGGACCGGGGATCGATCCTGCGCATATCGAGCGCGTCTTCGAGGCGTTCTATACCACCAAGCCCAGCGGGACGGGAATGGGGCTCGCCATCTGCCGATCCATCATCGATGCACATCGCGGCAAGCTGTGGGCGTCGGTCAACGAGCCGCGCGGCGCCGTGTTCCGGTTCACACTGCCCAACGCCGAAGAGGAGTTGGCTGTCGGGAGGTAATTCACGGGGCGAGAATCTCGCTGAGGCACTGTGTGAGAGTCGAATGGTCGACCGGCTTGGCCAGATAAAGCGCGACCCCGTCGGCAAGCGCTCGCGCGCGGTCAATGTCGTTCGGAAACGCCGTGACGAGGATCGTTGGAATTCTGCGGCCTGTGTCGACAAGCTGCTTATAGAGCGCAAGTCCGGTCATCCCGGGCATGTTGACGTCGGCGATAAGGCAAGCCGTTTCGCCGAGATGAGGCGACGAGAGAAATTCGGAGGCGGACGGGAATGCGTGGACCTTGTAGCCAAGCGACCTCAGCAGTCTTTCCATCGACTCCCGAAAAAATCGATCGTCCTCAACGATCGATACCAGCTTTTGTTTCATATGCGGGCCTGTGGCACTTCGCTAACCCGCCTGGTGGGGGCCAGACACGCTCCGTGAAATGGGACTAGAAGTCCAGATAATGCCACGAGTTCAGCGCCAGGCCCCCTAAACTTTGGCTTAGCCTGCGCGAATTCTGCGCGGTTTGCAGGCACGGACGGAGTGTTGCGAACTGTGTCCAAATGCCCCTCGTTGATCGTCCCGAGCAAGTTGGGCTGGCCAGCTTTACCGATTGGAGCTAGAATCTCGTGCGCAGTGATCTTCGAGATTTGTCTTGAATCCGAGCGATACGATGTCTTCCGCAAATTCGACCGTATTGGTGATCGACGACGATCCGCATGTCCTCGCTTCGATTGGACGGCTGTTGCGATCGGTCGGCGTCAATGCCCAGCTGTTCGGGTCGATACCCGAGTTTCTCAGTTCCGATCCCCCTGATGGTCCCGCTTGCCTGGTGCTCGACGTCAGGTTGCCCGGCCAGAGCGGCCTCGATCTCCAGCGCGAACTGGCCGAGGCCAACAACGAGATCCCGATCATTTTCGTCACCGGGCACGGCGACATCCCGATGACAGTGCAGGCCATGAAGCGCGGCGCGATCGAATTTCTCACCAAGCCGGTGCGCGACCAGGAGCTGCTCGACGCCATCCAGACTGGACTGTCTCGCGATCGCGCGCGGCGCGAGAGCGAAAGGGAATTGGCCGTCCTCAAGGAGCGCTTCGAGTCGTTGAGCCCGAGAGAGCGCGAGATCGTGATCCTGGTGGCTCATGGCCGCCTGAGCAAGCAGATCGCCTTCGACATCGGCATCGCCGAGGCCACGGTGAAGGTTCATCGCAGCAAGGCCATGCAGAAGATGCAGGCCGGCTCGCTGCTCGAACTCGGCCGCATCGCGGCCAGGCTCAAGCTGCTGCCAAATGTGGCCTCGCGCGCGAGCTGACTTCACCGGCCCGCCAGCAGCGTTTTGGTGGCAACCATGGCGTGAAAGTGGGCCTTCAGGCCCGGTATCGCTGCGTCCCTCGGGACGTCCACCGTGCGCCGTCGGGGGCAGGGACGAAACCGCTTGCCGGCCGGATGAAGCCAGCCGGAAACAAACCAGGCTTAGCGTTCGATCCTCTCCAACCCGATTTGAGGGAGGATCTCATGAAAGCAGCGCTTTTGGTCCTGCCGCTTCTTGGCCAGCCCGCGATGCCGGTTTCGGACCGCATGCCCGTCTTCAACGTGGAAGCCATGTGCAGGGACGTTTCTGCTGACGACAAGGCGTCGGGACTCGCCCTGGCGCAGGACGCCGGCGAATGCGTGCGCGACGAGACGCTCGCACAGCAACAGCTCAGTTCGGCCTGGCTGACCGTTCCGGGGCCTGCTCGCGACAGCTGCGAAGGCGAGGCTGCGGCAGCGGGAATACCAAGCTATGTCGATCTGCTCACCTGTTTGCAGATGACGGGCTGGGCGAATCCAGCTCCGCCACCGGCGGCCCCGCTCAGGGGAGCGAGCAAGATGCGGAACGCCAAGAACTAATTCGAGAACTAGTTCAGGATGAGTTGCGCAGTTGCTGCGTTCGCCGGCAGCGAAGCTTGCGAGCGATGCGACGAAGTTCCGGCGCGGACGTGGCGGTTGCCATCAATGATGGGCCGACACGCTCTTGACGCATTGGCTCAACACATCGGCGGTGGCGAATTGGCCGACATCACCCAGGCTGATCATGCCGACCATCCGCTTGCTCTTGTTGATCACGGGCAGCCTGCGGATTTTCAGCGTCTCCATGTGATGTATGGCTTTCGCCAGATCGTCTTCTTCCCGGCAGCAATGGATGCCTTCGGTCATCACGTCCCGCGCCGTCATGCGCGCGTTGAAGCTCTTGCTCGCGAGGCCTTTGCAGACGATGTCGCGATCGGTCACCATCCCGATCAGCTGGTCGTCTTCGCCGATCGGAATGCAGCCGATGTCGTGCCCTTGCATCAACTTCGCGATCTCGGTGATCGGGGTGTCCGGGCTGACCCAGTCGACGCCCTTGTGCATCACGTCCTTGACCTTCATGGGAGGACCTCCGTTGCGAACGCAGCCCCCGTAATGCGATTATACGACGAACCGGGCGCGAGCGCTGCGTCAATCGTGCATGCTGAAGCGTCCATGCGGTGCATTGGCCGTCAGCCGTTCGAACTGCGCATGCGTCAATTGCAGCAGCGTCTCGTGGTCGCCGGCTTCGATATAGATCTCGGGCTGCGCCCGGATGCTGTCATCGACGATGAGATCGAGCCCGTAACACCGGCCTACCGCCGGAACGGCGCCATGCACGCAGTCCGCGAACAGCCGGTTGATCTCGGTTTCGTTCGCCATCACGAGATCCGCGCCAAGCCTCTCCTTCAGGTCCGGCAGGTTGAGATGGTGCGATGCCGGTACGACCGCGAGCATATAGCCGCCGTCATGCCGCAACACGACCGCCTTGGCGAAACGGTCGCCCGAGACGTGGCAGGCCTGCGCCGTGCGCGCGGATGTCATGGTGAAGACGTGCGGGATCTCGGTGTACTGGATGTTCTCGGCAGCCAGGTATCGGTGGAGCGTGGGGGCAATGGTCATGGCGCTACCTTTCGGATGGGTATGCGAGCCATCCACCGTGAGGCTGCCCCCGCCGCACGTTGGGCGGCCGCGTGATTGCCGGACGTCAGCATAGGCCTCGCCCTCGAATGCCGCAATCGGGTCGGGCGTTCAAATCGTTCCGGGGCGCGCCGTTCTCGCTGCGATCGCGAGGCAGCCGATCCATTGCGGCCTCTGCGGCGCTTCCCGTGGCCTAGCGGATCCTTGCCACAATGTTGGGCCGGTTTTTCTCGAGCCAGGCGACGGCCTCGGGTCCATCGACGACACACTCGAATGTGTCCCAGGTCGGGTCCTCCAGGGATTCCGGTTGCAGTCGCTTGGCCGCATACTCGACGAGGTCGTGCAGGCGTTCGTACCCTCGTCGGCGCTCGAGGGAATCCGCAATCGCCGTGCTGGTCCAGCCGCGTTGGGCCAGATCGATAATGCTCGGAGCATCGGCCTCGCTGAACCACGGTGTGGCATCGAACTCGATGCAGCGGACGTTGTCGGCGGTATGGCAAGTGGCGTGGATCATTGGATTCCTCCATTCACGACTGCATCCTGCGCTGTCACTGCACTTTTCACCTCGCTGCCTCGCACGCTCTCAGGCTTTGACCAGATCCCCCAGCAGGTTCGCCGCCACCGTCAGCTTGGCGAGCGTCAGGCCGCTGGCGGCAATTTCCTCGACCGAGCGGCGGATCCGCGTCGCTTCGGGGTGAGCCGCGAGCCATGTCTCGACGGCCGCATGGCCGGACTGGCCGGTTGCCAGCATGTCCGCGGCCAGCCTTCTTTCGGCGCCGGCGATCTGCTCGACGGCGCGATCGATCGCCATACGGTCGAAATAATCGTTCGCCGGCACGCTGCGTGCGGCGGTGATGATGCGGTCGAGACGGAAATTCGCCTCGGCGGCGAAGAAGGTTGCGGCGGCATCGCCGATGGCGCGGGCGGTGCGCTCGGCGATCGTCACGATATCGGGTGCCGCGATCAGCGCGTCGAGATCGGCGAGCTCGCCGGCGAGGCCAGCCGGGACGCCGGCATCGGTGAGTTCCTGGCGCCGCTTGCCGCGCGCGGCGTGCAGGTCCGGCGGCAGGGTGGTGTCGAGGGAGGCCGCGATCTCGCGGACACCCGGGCCAAAACGTCCGATCACCGCCTCGAGGCCGTCCTTGAAATCGACATTGCGCACGTACCAGACCATGCGGGAGAGCAGGAGATCCTGGATCGCGGCGTAGAGGCCGAGCTGCAGCTGCCCGTCGATGCGGGTGTCGAGCGCGTCGATCGCGTCATTAAGCCGCCTCAGCTCGTAGATCGCGTCCACCGCCACCTGCGCCATGACGATGGTCGGGATATCGGCGTCGGTCTCGTCGGTCAGGCGCACGATGCAGGCCGGCCCACCGCGGTTGATCACGGCATTGGCGAGACTGGTTGCGATGATCTCGCGACGGAGGCGATGGAGTTCGACCGCGGCCGGGAACTTGTCGACAATCTCGCGCGGAAAATACAGGGTCAGTCTGCGGGCGAGATAGGGATCGTCCGGCACGCCGGTCAGCAGCAGGTCATCGTAGAGGGTCAGCTTGGCGTAGGCGAGCAGCACGGCAAGCTCGGGCCGCGTCAGGAACTGGCCGCGCCTTGTGCGCTCGGCGAGCACGGCGTCGTCGGGCAGGAACTCCACCGCGCGGCTGAGCAAGCCGCGCTGTTCGAGCGACTGCATCAGGCGGGTGAGGAAACCGGTCTCGGCCACGCCCTTGCGCTCGGCGAGCGAGAGCGCCAACGTCTGCAGATAGTTGTTGCGCAGCACCAGCGCGCCGACCTCGTCGGTCATCGCCGCGAGCAGGCTGTTGCGGTCGGCTGGACTGAGGCGTCCCTCGCGCTCGGGGCGCGCCAGCGCGATCTTGATATTGACCTCGACGTCGGACGTATTCACGCCGGCCGAATTATCGATGGCATCGGTGTTGAGCTTGACGCCCTTCTGCGCCGCTTCAATGCGGCCGCGCTGGGTGACGCCGAGGTTGGCCCCTTCGCCGATCACCCGGGCACGCACATCGCCACCCGTGATGCGGATCGGATCATTGGCGCGGTCCCCGACCTGATCGTCGCTTTCCCCGAAGGAGCGGACATAGGTGCCGATGCCGCCAAACCACAAGAGGTCCGCGCGAGCCTTCAGGATTGCCGTCATCACCTCGAAAGGCGTGGCTTGCGGCTTGTCCAGATCGAGCAGGGTGCGCATTTCCGGAGTGAGCGGGATCGCCTTGAGCTGGCGTGAGAACACGCCGCCGCCCTGCGAGATCAACGACTTGTCGTAGTCCTGCCAGCTCGATCGCGGCAGGTCGAACAGGCGCTTGCGTTCGGCCAGGCTGACGGCCGGATCGGGTGAGGGATCGATGAAGATGTCGCGATGATCAAAGGCCGCCACGAGCCTTGTCGCCGGCGAGAGCAGCATGCCGTTGCCGAAAACGTCGCCGGACATGTCGCCGACGCCGACCGCGGTGAACGCCATGGTCTGGATGTCGGTGCCGAGCTCGCGGAAGTGGCGCTTGACCGCCTCCCAGGCGCCGCGCGCCGTGATCCCCATCTTCTTGTGGTCGTAGCCCTGGCTGCCGCCGGATGCGAAGGCATCGCCGAGCCAATGGTTCTTCTCGGCCGAGATCGCGTTGGCGATGTCGGAGAAGGTGGCAGTGCCCTTGTCCGCGGCGACGACGAGGTAGGGGTCGTCGCCGTCGTGACGTATCGTCGAGTCGGGCGGCACGACGACATCGTCTTCGAAATTGTCGGTGAGCTCGAGCAGCGAGCGAACGAAGATGCGGTAGGCTTCGGTGCCCTCCACGAGCCAGGCGTCGCGATTGGAAGGCGACGGCAGGCGCTTCGGCACGAAGCCGCCCTTGGCGCCGACCGGCACGATCACGGCGTTCTTGACCTGCTGGGCTTTGACCAGGCCGAGGATTTCGGTACGGAAATCCTGCGGCCGGTCCGACCAGCGCAGTCCGCCGCGCGCCACCTTGCCGAAACGCAGGTGAATGCCCTCGACACGGGGCGAATAAACGAAGATCTCGTAGAGCGGTCGGGGAGGCGGCAGGTCCTCGATCCGGCGCGCGTCGAACTTGAAGGAGATCACCGGCCGCGGATGTCCGTCCCGGCCGACCTGCCACAAATTGGTGCGGATGGCCGACTGCACCAGATTGGTGAAACGGCGCAGGATGCGGTCTTCGTCGAGCGAGGCGACGGATTTGAGCTGCTCCTCGATCTCGGCAAGGAGGGCCGCCTCGCGTGCCGAACGCTCGCGATCCGTCAGGGCGAGGCGCGGATCGAGGCGGGTCTGGAACAGCGCGACCAGGTTGGCCGTGATCGCGGCGTTCTTGCGCTGGGTCTCCCACATGTAGTCCTGAGTGAACGGAGCGCGGATCTGGTGCAAATAGCGCGACAGCGCCCGGATGGTCGAGACTTCGCGCCAGCCGAGAGCCGTGCGCAGGACCAGCCCGTTATAGCCATCGGATTCGGCACGATCGGTGACCACTGCCATGATCGAGGCTTCCAGGCGTTGGCTGAATTCCGGGGTGATCTCGATGGGCTGGCCGTCACTGGTCTCGATCGTCATGTCGTGCAGCCACACCGGTTCCGGCCGGTTACCGGGCACGATCTGATAGGTGCGTTCGTCGACCACGCGCAGGCCGTGATTCTCGATCACCGGCACGCGGTATGACAATGACAGCGGAGCGGCGTCCGAAAACACCTTCAGGCCGAGGTGTTTGGAATCGTGCTCCTCGGAGCGGTGAGCCGAAATCGTGACCGGGCGGGCCGGCGTCAGCTTTTCGATGGTGGCGATATCGGCGATTGCCTGTTCCGCGCTGAAAATTTCGGTGTAGCCACCGGCAAAGGCCCGGGCATAACGATTGGTGAGCATGCGCGCCCGCATGCCATCGGTCGTCGCAGTGAGCGCGGCCTTCAGCTTGTCGACCCAGGTCGCGGCAATCGCGCTGATCCCGCCTTCGAGCGTGGCGACCTCGACGACTGGCGTTTTGCCTTCATAACGCCCGATGATGAAATGGACGCGCGCAAGCGCGCCTTCAGGGAATGATACATAGGAGGCGGACAGGGTCCCCTTGTAAGCCTGCGCCAGGAAGGCTCCGACGCGCGTGCGGACGTCGGTGTCGTACTTGTCGCGCGGAATGAAGGTGAGGATGGAGACGAAGCGGTCGAACTTGTCGACCCGCGCCAGCGCCCGGACGCGCGGGCGCTCATAGAGGATCAGGATCTCGATGACGAAATTGTAGAGCGTGTCGACGTCGATCTGGAACAGCTCGTCACGCGGATAGTCTTCGAGAATATGCATCAGCGCCTTGCCGGAATGGCCGTTCGGGTCGAAGCCTGCGCGCTGCAGCACCCGCGACACCTTGTGGCGCACATAGGGGATCTGCCGGACCGAGCGGGTGTAGGCGCCCGAGGTAAAAAGGCCGACGACGCGCAACTCGCCTTCGAGCCGGCCGTCGGGCGAATAGAGCTTGATGCCTACATAATCCATCCGGATGCGGCGATGGACGCGGCTGGAGACATTCGCCTTGAAGACGATCAGCAGGGTCGGCTCGTGCATGAACTCGCGAATTTCCGACGTCATCACCACCATTTCGGTGCCGCGGCGCAGGACCTTCACGTCGGGATCGCGCAGGATGCCGAGGCCTTCGCCGGTCGTAATGTCGTCCGACGCGTCGCTGTCGGGTGAGAAGCGATATTCGCGCACGCCGAGGAAGGTGAAATTGTCCGCGCAGAGCCATTGCAGGAACTGATTGGCTTCGGCGACCTCGTCGATCGGCAGCGGCGGCGGATTGGAAGAGAACGTCTTGATCGCTTCCTCGACGCGGTCTCGCATCGCGCGCCAGTCGGCGACGCAGGCGCGGACATCGCCCAACGTCCTGGTGAGGCCGTCGATCAGCTTCTGACGATCGGCATCGGCGTCGAGGCGCGTGATGTGGAGATGAATGAGGCTCTCGCGCGCGCCCCTTGCTCCCTCCGGCAGCGCCTCGCCGTAGAAACGCAGCAGCTTGCCTTCATCGTCGCGCTCCACGGCGATGATCGGGTGAGCGACAAGGGTGACTTCGATGCCCTGCTCGGCGAGCTCCGCCATGGTGGAATCGAACAGGAAGGGCATGTTGTCGTTGAGAATCTCGAGCACGGAAATCTCGCGCCCGTTCGGCAATGTCGGGTTGGCGACGCGGATGTCGGCGCTGCCGGCCGTGCGCCGCTGCACGTGCCCCCAGGCCTGCTCCGCCAGGAGCGCAAGAGAGGCGGCGTCGTAATTGGCAAGATCCTCGATATTTGTGTAGCCGAACAAAGGCTCGGCAAAGGCCCGGGGGCTCTTGCCGGCCGGCACGCTGCCTGCTGCATCGCGGATGAGGGTTGCCCGTGCGTTGTCGTCACGCCACGCCATAATGTCCTCCATTTGCCGCGCCGCCGGACCGCAGCCGCGATCATCAGCTTGCTTCTGGAGTGCATCTCTTCGAGCGCACGCGATCGCGCATCAACGCGAATTCCTCGGTCTCGAAGCCCCGACGGCTTCCGACGACAATACTACGATCCCGGAGCGAAAGGCGCACGCTGTTGTGAGGCGCGCTGAAATCCCGACGACCGCGGGTGAGGCCGAGGTTGGCCCGACAGCCGTCGAACCATTGGGACAGGAAGAAATCACAAGCAATTTCAATTGTGTATGAGTTCGAACCGTGTGCCGCGTGTTGGCGACCAAAGAGTCATGAATGAGATGCAGGCGGGCCGTCAGGCGTCGCCGATCCCAAGCCAGGTATGCGAGACATCCTATGACGCCAATTCTTCGCAGTGCACTCGTGACTCTGGCCTTCGCGTCGACCGTCTCGTTGGCAGCGATGCCCGCCGCGGCCGACGATTTCGAGAGCTGCGGGAAGGCGTCCGCAGACCAGGCCATCGCGATGTGCACGCGCGCAATCGATTCCGGTCGATATGACGGCGCCGAGCTTGCCTTGCTGTTCAACAATCGATGCCTGGCGTGGGCCGAGAAGCAGGACAGCGACAAGGCCATTGAAGATTGCAGCCGGGCTATCCGGCTCAATCCGAACGATGCGACGGCGTTCTCCAATCGCGCCGTCGCCTATCAGCTCAAGGGGCAGCACGACCGCGCCATCGCGGATTTTAGCCAGCCGATTCGGCTCGAGCCGAACTCCGCGAACGCGTTCAACAATCGCGGCGTCGCCTATCTGCGCAGTGGCCAATATGACCGGTCCATCGCGGATTTTGACCAGGCGATCCGGATTGACCCGAACTCTGCCATGGCGTTCAGCAATCGCGGCAATGCCTATCAATTCAAAGGCCAGTACGACCGCGCCATCGCGGACTACGACGAGGCGATCCGGGTCGACCCGAACTACGTCATGGCGTTCTACAATCGGGGCGAATCATGGGAACGGAAGCAGGATCTGCAACGCGCGTTGGCGGATTTCAGGAAGTACGCCGAACTGGCCCCGTTCGATTCCGATGGCCCAAAGGCAGTCGAGCGCGTCGCACAGGAGTTGAAGGGCCGTTGACCACGAGGCGTCGCGCAGGATCGCAGTCAGCCGCCGGTTGTTTGGCCTGATCGCTTGTGCGACTGCTGTTTCCTAACGCCACGGCGAAGCAATAAGTAGTCTCATGCCCACCATCGCTCGTCTGTTCTCCCGCCTCGTTCTGTTCCTTGCATTGGCGGCCGTCCCGGCGCTTCCCGCGCGCGCGGCCGAAACCTGCCCGTTCATCACAGCGCAGGAGCTCGCCGGCGCGATGCCGGCGCTGAAATGGTCGCTGATTTCAAATCAGGACGGCCGCGGCTGCATCTACCAGGGCGGGCGTGGCGACACGATGATGCTGAGTGTGTTCCGCAATCCCGACAAGGACCGCGCCAAGGAATTGTACGCGACCTTCGTCAAGACGCTCGGTGAGCGCATGCCGCTGAACGCGGCTGCAGGGATCGGCGAGGAAGGCCAGGGCGGAACGACCGCCGCCGGTGCGGAGCGCCAGGAGGCCTCGGTCGTCGTCCTGTCCGGCGACTACATCCTGCAGATCAGCGTCTATCCGACCGGCCGGCGTGCCGACGGTGCGCTGCTCGGGCCGATCACCGAAGCCGCGCGCATTGCCATCGCCAAGGTGGGCAAGAGCAGCGAGCGGTTCGGCGATTGCGAATGGCTCACGGCCGCGGATGCCGACGGCTTCCTCGACAACAGCACGCTGACGGTCCAGCGCACCGGCGCAGGCAGCTGCATGATGTTCGATCGCGAGGCCAACACCATGACCGCCGCGGTGATCGCGATGTCGCGCGACACGGTCGTCAGCATGATGAAGCGCGCATCCCCCTGCAAGCACGTGGCGATCCCCGAACTCGGCAGCGAAGCCTTCGGCGAGCATTCCTGCACCAAGGGCAATGGCAACGCCGTCACCATCTATGTCTGGAAGAACGGCAGGCAGGCTTTGATCGTATTCGCCCCGGTCAAGCCGCATCCCGAGTCCGGCTCGGTCGAGCTCCTGAAGGCGGTCGCCGCGCGGGTTTATGGGAAACTGTAGCGGTCAGCTTCACCTCCCCGCCAGCACCTCCTTGCACTTGGCCGCAAAGGCGTTGAGGTACGCGCCGATCTCGCTCGCCAGCGCATCCGAGCGGTCGACATTTTGCAGGCTCATGTTGAGGGCGTAGACCGGAAGCCCGTCCAGCACGATGGGCGTTGCGACGGCGAGAACGGCGGGCTGCCACGACACCGCGCAATAGCCGTCGCGTTCGACGGAGGCGATCGATCTCCTGACGTCCGCCAGCAGCGCCTTGGTGGCAGCCGTGCTGCGCCGCTTGAACAGTTTCAGCAATCGCTCGCGCTCGCCTGCGGCAATGCCGGCGAGGTAGGCACGGCCGAGCGAGGTCAGCTCCATCGGAACCTGCTGGCCGGCGACGACATTGCGCAGCGCCGCGCGCGGGCTGTAGCGGATCGATTCGAGATAGACCATCATGGTGCGATCCGCCGTCGCGAGCCCGACATTCAGCCGGCGCTTGGCCGATTCCGCGCGCATCATCGGGCCGATGGCGTTGAGCACCGGTGATCCCGTCCGCATCGCGTGACCGACGCTGATGACGGATGCCGCGAGGCGGTAGGTCCGCTCAAGGCGGACCTCGTCGAGCATCCCGGAATTCACCAGCGTCCGCGTCAGCCGGCTCACCGTCGATCGCGGCAATCCGGTCCGCTCCGCGATCTCGCCGTTGCCGAGCGTGTCCACGCCGGGCCGGAACGCCCGGAGGATCTCGATGCCCCGTTCGAGCGACCGGTTGCCGTCAACCCCGCCCGCATATGTGCGTGCCTGCGCCAAGCCAGCCTCCTCCGACATTTCCACTAAGTGGAATTAGGGGGATGTTTGCGCGGGTGCAAGCCGATATACGCAGCGGGAAACAAGAATGCCCGGCTGCGGACGGCGCGACGAGGAAACGGCACCGCCTGAATCGGCATTCGAAAGCTTGTGCGTCGTCTCGCGGCGATCGGTCAGGCGTCACCTAAGGAGCTTGCCATGTCCTATCAGCTCATCGAATTTTCCGTCGAGGCCGGCGTCGCGACGATTGCGTTCAACCGGCCGGAACGGCGCAACGCCATGAGCGACGAGATGCGCGCCGAATTCGCGAGCGCGCTCGAAACAGTTGCCCGCGACAAGGCGATCAAGGCCCTGGTGCTGACCGGGCGCGGCAATGCCTTCTGCGCCGGCGGCGACATCAGTGGAATGAAGCGCCGGCTCGCGGCGCCGCAGGGTGAGGTCGCCTTCAACGGATGGAGCCGCCAGCAGGGCGTGCATCACGTGCAGGCGCTGCTGCTGGGCCTGCCGAAACCTGTGATCGCCGCCGTCAACGGCGCCGCGGCGGGCCTCGGTGCCGACACCGCACTCGCCTGCGACTTCGTCATGGGCACGGAGCGATCGAAATTCACCTGGTCCTACATCAAGCGCGGTCTGATCCCCGACGGCGGCGGGCTGTATTTCCTGCCGCGCCGGGTCGGGCTTCCCAGGGCCAAGGAGCTGATCTTCACCGGACGCGTCGTCGAGGCCGACGAGGCGGTCGCGCTCGGCATCGTCGATCGCAAGGTGGCGGCGGCCGACCTCCTGCCGGCCGCGCAGGCCTGGGCCGCCGAGCTGGCGCAGGGCTCTCCCACCGCGCTGGCGCTCAGCAAGAAGATCCTGAACGAGACCTTCGAGCATTCCGCGCACGACATCTTCAATCTCGGCAGCCAGGCGCAGGCGATCTGCTACACCAGCGCGGAGCATCGCGACGCCGTGACGGCGTTCCTCGCGCAATCCGCGTCGAAGGATTGAGCGATGAGCGCGATCGAACGCCTGATCCGGCCGCGCAGCATCGCCGTCATCGGCGCATCCGCGGACCCGAGCAAGACGTCGGGGCGGCCTATCTCCTATCTGCAGAAGCACGGCTTTGCCGGCAAGATCTACCCCGTCAATCCCAAGGTCGCCGAGATCGGCGGCCTCAAATGTTACGCCGACATCGCCTCGCTGCCTGACGTGCCCGATGTCGGCCTTGTGCTGCTCGGCGCCGAACGCGCCCACGTCGCGGTGCGCGAATTGGCCGAGCGCGGGACTGCGGCGGCGATCGTTCTCGCCAGCGGCTTCACCGAGACCGGGGCGGAAGGCGCCGCGCGCCAGCAGCAGCTCATGCAGGCCGCCGGATCCATGCGCCTGCTCGGGCCGAACACGATCGGCCTCGTCAACCTCACCGACAATATCGTGCTATCCGCATCCGGCGCGCTGGCGATGGATCGCTTCCCGGCCGGCCCGATCGGGCTGGTCTCGCAGAGCGGCGGCATTCTCGGCGCCGTGCTGTCGCGCGCCGCGGCGCGCGGTGTGGGGCTGTCCAAGCTGGTGTCGACCAGCAATGAAGCCGATCTCGAGCTCGCCGACGTCATCGACTTTCTCGCCGACGACAGCGCGACCAAAGTCATTGCGCTCTATATCGAGGCGATCCGGAATTCCCTTCGCTTCCGCGCGGCGGTGCTCAAGGCGCGCCGCGCCGGCAAGCCCGTTGTCGCCTTCAAGATCGGGCGATCGGAGGCGGGTGCGAAGGCGGCCGTCTCGCACACGGGCGCGCTTGCGGGCTCCGACCGCATGTATGACGCCCTGTTCAGCCAGCTCGGCGTGATCCGCGCGAAGACGTTCGAGGACCTGCTCGACATCGCCGCAGCCCTTGCGGCGGGACGGAAGCTCGGCGGCAGGCGCGTGGCGATCCTCACCTCGACCGGCGGTGCCGGCACCATCGTGTCCGACAGTCTCGGCGTCGCAGGCTTTGCAACGCCGGCCCCCGACGCGGAGACGGCCGCGCAGTTGCGCGCCTTGCAGTCGGGATCGCAGGCCATGCTCGATCGCAATCCGATCGACGTGACGCTGGCCGGCCTGCAGCCGGATCTGCTGCGCGCCGCCATCCGCATCCTGCTCGCCAGTCCCTCCTACGACGCGCTGGTCGTCATTGCCGGCTCGTCGGCCGTGGGATCGCCCGCGTTGATGGCCGATGCCATCCACGACTGCCTGCCGCTCAGCGACAAGCCCGTCATGGCCTATGTGAGTCCCTACGCACCCGACGTGGTCTCCGTCCTCACCCGGCGAGGCGTCCCGGCCTATACGTCCGCCGAAAGCTGCGCCTCCGCGCTCGACGGACTCCTGCGGGTGGGAATGCCGGAACAGGCCCAGGCATCGACCGCGATCGGGACCACGGTCGACATCGGCGACCTCCCGGCGGGATCGCTGGATGAGGCGCAGGCCAAAACGCTGTTCGCCCGCTTCGGGATTCCCATCGCTGCGGAGAAGGTGGTCGCAACGCCCCAAGAAGCTGAGCAAGCCGCGCGCGACTTCGGCGGCCGGGTCGTGCTCAAGATTCTCTCGCGCGAGATCGCGCACAAGAGCGACGTCGGCGGCGTCGCGGTGGGCCTGACGGCCGAGACGATCGGCGATCGCCTGACGGCGATGGCTGACGAGGTCGCGCGCAGGACCGGGAAACGGCCAGACCGGTTCCTGGTTCAGGAGATGGTCTCAGGCGGCATCGAAATCATTCTCGGGATGCATCGCGATCCCCTGGGCACCGCGATCCTTCTCGGAATGGGCGGTGTCACCGCCGAGCTGTTCAAGGACACGACGATGCGTCTGCTTCCGCCGGAGGGCGGCCTCAGCCTCGCCGACGCTCGCGCGATGGCACGCGATCTCGTCACCTGGCCGCTGCTGGACGGCTTTCGCGGCCGGCCGAAATGCGATGTCGAGGCGCTCGCCGCCGCGATCGTCGATTTCTCGCGCATGGTTGCGCAACTCGGCGACCGCCTCGCCGAAGCCGAGATCAATCCGGTGTTCGTGCTGCCGGCGGGCCAGGGCGTGAAGGCCGCCGACGGATTGGTCGTTCTCAATGTCTGAACAGAATCGCATGGAGCTCCAGATGGCCATCGGCGACATCATCAATCACAACAGCGCTCGCCAGAAGGGTTTTGCCGTGCGGCGCCGGCTGAGCCTCGCCATCCTCGCCTGTGCTGTGGTCGCGGGCCTTGGCGTGGCGCCGGCATGGGCCGAGTATCCCGAGAAGATCATCAAGATCGTGGTGCCCTTCGCAGCCGGTGGCGGGACCGACATCATCGCGCGGACGACGGCGCAGGAAATCCAGACCGACCTCGGCAAATCCGTCATCATCGAGAACAAGCCGGGCGCAGGCACCATCATCGGCACCCAGACGGTGGCGACGAGCGATCCCGACGGCTATTCGCTGCTGATGGCGACCTTCGCGCATGCGGTCAATCCGAGCCTGTACAACAAGCTGCCGTTCGATCCGCACAAGGATTTCGCGGCGGTCTCGCTGATCGCGCGTTCCTTCAATATCGTCGTCGTCAACCCGGCATCGAAGATCAACTCGATCGCCGATCTCATTGCCGAAGCAAAGGCCAATCCGGGCAAGCTCAATTTCGGCACGTTCGGCACCGGCACCTCGGCGCATCTCGCCGGCGAGCTGTTCAATGCCATGGCGAAGGTCAAGATGACGGCGGTGCCCTACAAGGGCGCGGCGCCTGCCATCAGCGACCTCCTCGGCGGGCAGATCGACGTGATGTTCACGACCGTCGCAAGCGCGGCCTCGCTGGTGGCCGCGGGGCAGCTCCGGGCGCTGGCCGTCACGTCCACCGAGCGTTCGGCCGCGTTCCCGCAACTGCCAACCGTCGCCGAGGCCGGGGTGCCCGGCTACGCCGCCGAGTCCTGGTATGGCCTGTACGCTCCGGCAAAGACGCCCGCGCCGGTGATCGCGCGCCTCAACCAGGCGGTCGCAAAGGCGGTCAAGTCCGGCGGTTTCAAGCAGCTCGAGGCCAACGAAGGCCTCATCATGGTCGGCAGCGCGCCCGACGAGCTCGATCGCTATGTCGCCGGGGAGGAGGAACGCTGGCGCAAGCTGGTCAAGGACGCCAACATCGAGGTGCAATAGCGCGCATCGGCGTCGCCCATGTCAGGTCATTGATCTGAAACAACCAAGGCCCCCGGCGAAAGTGCTAGGGTTGAGTCGCGGATCACGACGCAAGGCCCTTAGGGCCCCAAGACAGCGCGTGATGGAATCCGAGGGCTCAATGGGACGACTGCTGAATATCGTGACGCCACTGCATGCTGCGACCAAGCGCGACTACATGGGTCGCATGAACGACGACAAGATCGGCTGCTCGCTGAAGGCGCGGGAATACGAGGTCGATTACTGGGATGGCGACCGCCGCTTCGGCTATGGCGGCTACCGCTTCATCGAAGGGCGCTGGGCGCCGGTCGCCAGGGCGCTGATCGAGACCTATGGCCTGAAGGACGGCTCCAGCGTGCTCGACGTCGGCTGCGGCAAGGGTTTCCTGCTGTACGAGATGCAGAAGATCCTGCCGGGCCTGAAGGTTACTGGCTTCGACATCTCCAAGCATGGCCTTGCCAACGCGCACGAGCAGGTGAAGCCCTATCTGTTCAACTATCGCGCCCAGGACGTCTATCCCTATGGCGATTCCAGCTTCGACCTCGTCATCTCGCTCGGCACGCTGCACAATCTCAGGCTCTACGAGCTCGATGCGGCCCTGAAGGAGATCGAGCGGGTCGGCAAGAACAAATACGTGATGGTCGAGGGCTACCGAAACGTCGCCGAGCTGCACAATCTCGAATGCTGGGCGCTGACGGCGGAGTCGATCCTGCACACCTCGGAATGGATCTGGCTGTACGGCAAGCTCGGCTACACCGGCGATTACGAATTCATCTATTTCGAGTGACCGGACGCTCCCCATGGATATCAAGACTGCGAAGGCTGCGATTCTCGTCGAATCGGGCAAGCCGCTGATCGTCGACGAGATCAATCTGCCTGACACGCTCGAGCACGGCCAGGTGCTGGTCCACGTGCACACGTCGGGAATCTGCGGCGCACAGATCAACGAGATCGACGCCGTCAAGGGCGTCGACAAGTTCCTGCCGCACCTGCTGGGGCACGAGGCACTGGCGACCGTCGTCGACACCGGACCCGGCGTCGTCTCCTGCAAGCCGGGCGACACCGTCGTCATGCACTGGCGGCCGGGCAAGGGCATTCAGTCCAATACGCCGGTCTATTCCTGGCGCGGCAAACGCCTCAACGCCGGCTGGGTCACCACGTTCAACGAATATGCCGTGGTGTCGGAAAATCGCGTCACGCCGGTGCCGGCCTCGATCGATCGCACCAGCGCGCCGCTGCTCGGCTGCGCAGTCACAACCGCGCTCGGCGTCGTCAACAACGATGCGCAAATCGCCATCGGCGAGGCCGTCGTCGTGTTCGGCGTCGGCGGCGTCGGATTGAACATCGTGCAATTCGCCGCGATGGTCGGCGCCCATCCGGTCATCGCGATCGACCGGCTCGACAACAAGCTGGAGATGGCGCGGCAGTTCGGCGCCACCCACACCATCAACTCCGACGCAGTGGAGGATGTCGTCGCCGCGGTTCGCGGCATCGCGGGGCCCGACGGACCCGACAAGGTGGTCGAGACCACCGGCGTCAGGAAGCTGATCGAGCTCGCCTACGAGGTCACCGCCAAGAAGGGCCGCTGCATCCTCGTCGGCGTTCCCCGCGAGAAGGTCGAGATCTATACGCTGCCCCTGCATTTCGAGAAGGTGCTGAAGGGTTCGGAAGGCGGGCAATGCCAGCCGGCGCGCGATATCCCGCGCCTCGTTCGTCTCGACGAGGCCGGCAAGGTCAGCTACCGCGGCATCGTCACGCACGAGTTCGCGCTCGACGACATCAACGACGCGCTGGATCTGATGCGCAGCGGCGAGTCGGGGCGGATCGTTCTGAACGTCAGCTGAGCGGGAGATGCACGGCGGCGTTCAGCGTAGCCCCTGTTCGTCGATCAGGACGCGGTGGATCTCGATGCGCTCCGGCAGCTCGATCAGGAATTCCGGATCGCGCGCGAGATGGTGAACCTTGCTCGGCTCGCCTCTGGTGAATGCCGACATCGCGTCGATATCCGCCCAGTAGGAGATGGTGGTGAACCACGTCTCCGCATCGCGGTCCTCGCGCAATTGCTGCACGCCAAGGGCCGTCTTCATCAGCGGCGGAATGCCTTCGGCTTGCAGGTAAGCCTGGTAGGCGTCGGCGGCGTCGCGCCGGGTACGTCCGCGCCAGATGCGCGCGATGGTCGGCTTGGTCGGCATGTGAACTCCCTTCGATGCGAAGGAACGCGAGGGGCCGATCGGCGTAGCCGACGCAAAATGCCGTGGCCCGGCGTCAGTTCCCACAATGCCGGTGCCGTGTTTTGTCGCACTCCCGAAGGCGAGAAAGGCGGCCACGGGATTCCAGCGTCACGCAGGAACTTCCATTTTTTCCCGGCATTGAACAGACGGCCCGCAGCCGCGGCCGGTCCGAGCGATGAAGAACTTGTCCAACGCCGCATTTTCCCCCGAGGTGATCGAGCTCATGACCGCCGCACTGGAGGCTGCGGTCGCGACCCTGCCGGAGCCCGTGCATTCCTCGCACGTCAATGCACTCGCCGAATCCATCCTGCGCACGGCCGGCACGGGCGAGCGCGATCCCGTCGCCCTGCAGCGGATCGCCTTGATGGAATTGCAATTGGCGCCGCGCCAATGATGAGGACGACATGAAGATCGCAGCTGCCGTAATCGTTGCACTCTGCGCGGCATCGTCCGCTGCCCGGGCGGAGAGCTGGACCACCTACCGGATCGTGGAATCCGGGACTGCTGTCGACATTCCCACCTCGGTCTTCACCGAGCCGGCCGGAAAACCGGACGGCTACGGCGAACGGTTTCGAAACTCGGACGGCAGCGCGGATCTCACCGTGCAGGCCGTTCCCGATCAAGGCCTCTCGCCGGCCGAATTTCTGGCCCGGAAGAATCCTCCGTCCGGCATGGTCTACAAGCGGATCACGCCAAAATTCTTCGTGGTCTCCAGCATCAAGCGCGGTGCCATCTGGTACGACCGCTGCAACTTCTCACGCCGCTACGTTCACTGCGTGCTGATCAACTACCCCGCGGCGGAGAAGCGGCAATGGGACCGCATCGTGACGCGCATCAGCCACAGCCTGAGCGGCGGCTGAAGCGACGGCGAAACAAAAGCTGCCCGACGGGGTCGGGCAGCAGGTGGTGAGGAATACAGCGGTTCGTCTAGCGCGCGGTCGTCGACGTCGTGGACATGGTCGGCTTCGAACCTGGCGTGTGCGACATCGTCTTGGTCGTCGAGCCCACTTCTTCGCCCGCCTTCACCTTGGTGCGCGTATGCGAGCGGCTGAACGTGCCGCCCTCATGGGCCTGTGCGCGGGCGTTTGAATTGAGCACGGGGCCGTTGCCCTTGTTGGTGCTGACGCCGGTCTGCGCCCTGCCGTTCGCGGCAGCGGCGCTTCCGCCGGCTGCGATCGACGAGCCCGTGCCGCCCGTCGCCGAGGTCGAGGTGCCGCCGGTGCCGACGGTGGAGGCGGAGGTGCCGCCCACCGCGGCCGAGCCGCCCGTTCCTCCGGTCATGCTCTTCTGTGCAAGCGCGGGTGAAGCGGCGGCAAGCAGAAGCGCGACCGCCGAGGTCGTGACAAGCGTTCTCATGTTTCAATCCTCTGTGTTGATGACGATGCGTTCAGGTGGCTAGGGCGACGAGGTCGAGATCGTGCAGCCGTTGACGGTGATGGTGCTGGCACTGGTGGAGCCAGGGCCGCCCGCCGTCGACGACGAGCTCGAGACGTTGCCGCCGCCTGCCTGCACATGCACCGACGATCCGCCCGCCGAGCTCGAGCTCGAAAGCGAGCCGCTCGACGCGGTCGATCCCGTTGTGCCCGAGCTCGATGCGCCGGCCGCCGAAATGCTGCCGTCTGCATGTTTCTCGACCGTGACCTTGCAGGTCTCGCCCGATGCCGTCTTGCCGGTCTTTTCCATGGTGGCCGCCTGAGCTGCGCTGCTCATCAAGGCCAGCGCTGCGATCGCAATGATGGATCTGTTCATGCGAATTCTCCTTCAACAAGGACGAGGAGCGGCATCGCTGCCGCTCCTCGCTCAAGGCATCAATCCTTGTCCTTCTTCATCTCGCCCTTGTGGTGGCCTTTGCCCTTCTCCATGCCCATGTCGCTGGCATGGCCCGCGGACGAGCCGGCCGCGCCTACGGTCGAACCGCTCTTGCCGCCGCCGGCCGACGATCCGCCGGTGCCGACCGTCGATGCGGAGTTGGAGCCGCTGCCCGCAGCTGAGCCGCCGGTGCCGACGCTGGACGAGCTCTTGCCGCCGCCGGCCGACGAACCACCGGTGCCGAGCGTCGAGGCCGAGCCGCTACCCGAGCCGCTGCCGGCCGCGGAGCCACCGGTGCCCACGGTCGAGCTGCTGGTGCCGCCGCCTGCCGACGAGCCGCCAGTGCCGAGCGTCGAAGCCGAGCCCGATCCACTGCCCGAGCCGGCCGAAGAGCCGCCGGTGCCGACTGTCGAATTGCTGGTGCCGCCGCCGGCCGAAGAGCCGCCCGTACCGACCGTCGAACTCGATTGCGCAACGGCGAGCGCCGTGCCGGCCAGCAGCGCAGCCGCAGCCACAGAAAGCTTCAGGATCCTCATGTCCATCTCCTCCAGGGGTTTTCAAAAAATCGCCAAGTCAGGCACGGGATAAATATGCAAATGGGCAAACGTTCCTGCGCCGGACACATCGACGCGCGCTGCAATGCACGTAGTTCCGAAATGAATCTGCCGCGGGCACAAATGATCGTGCCTGTTCACTTGCGGTTCATGTGCGACGGCAGGACAAGCCGATGTCTCTCCCGCGCTTGCGGGAGGTGGCGCCAAGCCTGTTATCCAAGCCTGTTGCGGATGTGCAGTGTCGGTCTGCGATCGATCGTTTCGCGTGTCAGCCGGAAGAGGGGGAGACACCGGCGGTGTCATGTTGAATTCGCGTCGCGATTTTGTTCCGGGCGACGCCATTTTGGTGCAAGACTGCGCCCGCCAGGATTTGCCGATCGGCGCTTCGAGCGGCTATCGGTGCGTGCGCAGGAGGCGCTCGTGTCTGACGACAAGAAGGCTCTTCGCATACTCTTCGATACCTATTGGTCGCCCAAGGGTTGGAAGCGAGACGAAACGGTCGATCGGGCGGAGTTCGAATATGCTCGTCGGGCGGGCTACATGTTCGATCCCGTCGTCGTGGCGCATGACGACATCGTCGCAGGGCTCGTTTCCGTTCGCGCCCGCGTGAATCTGCAACGGGTCGCGGACGCATTCCTCGCAAGCCTCAGCACGCGCCGCCTCGAGTTGCGCTCAGCCCTGGGCAGTTTCGCCTACGCCGCGCAATTTCCGATTCATGGACTCGATGAACAGACCGCACGACGAGTGCCGAGCGGCCGGTTGAATTGCCTCATCTGCGGGCGCTATGGTCATGCTAGTCCCGAGCAGCAGGACCTGAATATCCTGAGTTTCGAAAGGTGGAGATGGGGCGGCATTCGTCATGCCGATCCCCTGTATTCCTGGTTCGACCTGACGCAGTTCGAAAAGGCTGATTTGATCGAACCGACAGAAGAGGATTGTTCGATCCTGGCCCGGATACTCGACACTGCCACTTCTCTCGCTTCGGTCGCGAGGCCGAAAGAGCTGGAAAAGCGCCTCGGCAAGGTGATCAAGTCGAACCGCGCGGAGCGGTGCGTCCTCATCCAGATTCTCGGCTATTGCGGCGTTCTCAAGCCGGCAGGCCGCAACGGCTTTTTGCAGGCGTTTACAGCCGATGAGCTTCGGGACCGGCCTCCCGATCGCGCCAACGACTGGACCTACCCGGTCATCTGGTGGCGAGGTGCGGATGGCGTCGACAGGGATGTACTCAGTCGTCTCTTTCCTAAAGTCGCCGCGATGGTCTGAAGCCCTCAATCGCGGGCCTCCGCAAGTCGGCGATGCACCTCACCGCCACCCCAGCGCCGGCGCCACATGCGTCAGGATCGCCTCGATCGCATGCGTACAGTAGGCGACGCCGAGCTGGTTCGGGATCGTCAGCAGCAGCGTATCGGCCTCCGTGATCGCCTCGTCCTGCCGGAGCTGCTCGACGAGCGCATCCGGCTCCGCGGCATAACTCCGCCCGAAGATCGCCCTCGTCTGCGGGTCGATGAAGCCGATCTGGTCCTCGCCGCCGCGCTCGCCGCCGAAATAGGCGCGGTCGCGGTCGTTCATCAGCGCGAAGATGCTGCGGCTGACGGAGACGCGGGGCTCGCGGGTGTGGCCGGCTTCCTTCCACGCCGCGCGATAGGCGCGGATCTGCGCGGCCTGCTGCATGTGGAAGGCTTCGCCGGTCTCGTCGTTCTTCAGCGTCGAGCTCTGCAGGTTCATGCCGAGCTTGGCCGCCCACACCGCCGTCGCGTTGGAGCCGGCGCCCCACCAGATGCGCTCGCGCAGGCCCTGTGAATGCGGCTCGATGCGCAACAGGCCCGGCGGGTTCGGAAACATCGGCTGCGGGTTGGGCTCGGCAAAGCCCTCGCCGCGCAAGCGGTCGAGGAAGACTTCGGCATGACGGCGGCCCATGTCGGCGTCGCTCGTGCCCTCGGCCGGGCGATAGCCGAAGTAGCGCCAGCCGTCGATCACCTGCTCGGGCGAGCCGCGGCTGATGCCGAGCTGCAGCCTGCCGCCGGCGATGAGGTCGGCGGAGCCGGCGTCCTCCACCATGTAGAGCGGGTTCTCGTAGCGCATGTCGATCACGGCGGTGCCGATCTCGATCTTGCTTGTCCGGGCGCCGACGGCGGCGAGCAGCGGGAAGGGGGAAGCAAGCTGGCGCGCAAAGTGATGCACGCGGAAATAGGCGCCGTCGGCTCCCAGCTGTTCCGCCGCGACGGCAAGCTCGATCGATTGCAGCAGCGTGTCCGCGGCCGAGCGGGTCTGCGATTGCGGCGAGGGGGTCCAGTGTCCGAAGGACAGAAATCCGATCTTTTTCATGGAGGCAATTTAGGGATGGTCGCGGCGATTTGCGATGGGCATCTCGGAGGAAACGGCGTCGCGAGCAGGCCTGTCGCCTGCGTCATGGTCCGGTTCGGGGACGTCCAGGGCACGCCATTGCCTTGGCGTCATGCCGGTCCAGCGCTTGAAGGCATGGGTGAACGCGCTGACTTCTCCGTAGCCGAGCAGCCAGGCGGTTTGCGAAATGGGCAGTTCATCGTTCTTCAGATAGCTCTTGGCGAGGTCGATCTTCATCTCGTCAAGGACGCCGCTGAAGGTCAATCCCTCCAGGGCGAGGCGCCGCACCAGCGTGCGATGGCTCATGCCCAGGCGGCGGGCGATCTCTTCGACCCGTGCCTCGCGATGCGGGAGCAGGGGAGCGATCGCATGTTCGACGCTCGATCTGAGCGAGGTCGCGCGCGAGTTGCGGTGCGCCAGCGCCTCTTCGCAATAGGTGACCAGCAGATCGTTCAGATAGTGATCGGCGCTCTCGATCGGGATGAGGCCCGTTGATTGAGGAAAGATGATCTCGTCGGCGTCGCAACCGTACTCGATCTCGCAGCCCATGAACGACTTGACGGCCGCGGGCGTCGTGCGGCGGCGATGCGCGACCCGGACCTGGCTGGGGACCAGCCGGCGATTGGTCAGGGCGCGGTTGATTCGAATGATGGTGGTCAGCCAGAATTCCATCTGGTGCCGGTCCGACCGCCGGTCCATATCGACATATCTCAGCGCAATTTTCATCTCCTTCGCGGCAAATCGCAGTGAAACCCCCTCATTGGCGAGGTGGCAATAGCGCTCCGCCTTGGACAAGGCTTCGGCAACCGTGCCGGAGGACGCGGCGACATAGTACAGCAGGCCGATTTCACGCAGGTCGAAGTCCCGTGCCAGATGAAATCCGAGCGTGTCGTCCTGCAGCGCCTCGGCACCAAGCTCCAGCAATCGGATCTGGCTTTCGGCGCCAAGGCGCGCCTTGCGATCTTCGATCTGCGCGCGCGTCAAGCCGGCCTTGGCCAGCAGATTGTCCGCCTGGATGCCGGCCTCCAGCAGGCGGGCCCAGACCAGGCGTGCGATTCCGCCGGTGGCGCTGGGTAGCGATTGGAACTGATGCGAACGGGCGGCAGGCACAGCGAACCCCTTTGGTCGTTCTGTTGTTGGGGCGCGATCGCGGCACGTAAAATCAAGTTATTGGCTCAAGATAACAAGAATGCCCTTGCCGTGTGACTTAAATCAGTCGCTGCCCTCAGACTGGTCCTTTGTCCTCGGGGGCGCCCCATTCTCTCCAAAACCACCGAAGGTCTGATGTCCAGCAGTGACGGCGTCGCGCCGCCCATCAACGTGAAGATATTGCGAGGTTACGGAAAATTGCTCGGAATTCCTCATATCGTCCATGGTTCCCGAACGATTGCGCTCGAACGGGTCGGGGATTGCGAGATCAGCATGTTCGAGGCGTTGGGAGCCGGCTTGCCTGACAGCCCTCTGTTCTGGATGGAGTTGTTCGACCTTCGCGTCGACGCCTCGCGCGACAGTCGCGGTTGCCATAACATGCGCGATGCGGTCGCAGCCTTCGAGGACTTTGCTACGCAAGCGAGCCGTCTTGCGGAAGTGCCGTCGCTCTGTGCTGTCGGCGAACTCTGACGGCCGGCAATGCCGCGTTCAGCCGAAACTCCCGTCGCGAAGAAGCGCGTGCATCGCTTCAGGCGTACGCGACCCAGCCGCGGAACGTGAAGCCGGTGTAGAACAGGGTCGGGTTCGAGAAGCCGGCCTGACGCAAAATCATTTCATCTTGCTCGGGCGACAGAATGCTCAATTGGCCGTCGACCGCCTTGCGGGCGGCGGCGGCCTTGTCGGGCTCGACGCCGGCCGCGGCCAGGAACGCGGAATACCGGGACAGCCAGACCGGCCGCTCCTCGTCGCCATTGGGAATGCTGAAATGAGCCGCGACGAACGGTGCACCCGGCCTGAGACGGCGGCGGATTTCGCAGGCGATCCGCAGCCGCTCCGCGGCGCTCACGAAGTGCAGGGTCAAGATGCACGTCGCGCCGTCGAACGGTCCTTCTGGCGCATCGTCGATATAGCCTTGATGCAGATGTGCGCGCGGCGCCAGCGGGCCGAGCGTGTGCCTCGCGAGGTCGAGCATCGGCACGGACGGGTCCACGCCGTCAAAAGTCCAGCGCGGCTGCGCCTGCGCAAAGGCCGTCAGCTCCAGTCCGCCGCCGGCGCCGAGCACGAGGATTCGTGCATCCTCACGCGCGTGTTCGGCCAGAAGGATCGCTGCCATGGAGAGCATGGAATTGTAGCCGGGAACGAACCGCGGCGGTCCCTCGGTGTATTTGGCCACCATCTGCGGATCGGCGAACGCGCTTTGAATGTCGGTCACGATGTCGTCCTGCTGACTGGAGTTCATCACGCGTGATGCGCGTCGATGCCTTGATGCCTTCGTGATCCGAGCCGCTTGCGCAGATCGTCGGCGAGCATCGCCAGCGTCACCTCGCCGAAGCGCGACAGCAGCAGCGTCTCCGCATCGGCGAAGGCCCGGTCCAGCGCGGCGTTGACGGCCTGTTCGACCAGGCAACCCGGCGCCTCCGTCCGGTTGCCCATGGCCAGCAGCTGCGGGCTGCCGAGCGCGGTGTAGACGTCGCGCAGCGTCACCCTGGAAAGATCGCAGGCCAGCGTCCAGCCGCCGCCGTGCCCCTTCTCGGAGCGGACGTAGCCGAGTTCGCGCAGGCCCGCCATGATGCGGCGGATCACGACGGGATTGGTGTCCATCGCCTTTGCCAGCGTGTCGGACGTGAAGGGGCCGGGCTGCTGCGCCATGTGGAGCAGGACGTGCAGCACGCCGGATAGTCGACTGTCTCGTCTCATGTAACTTCATATGTTACATATCGGCGCCGAGATCAACCGATGGAGGGCAACATTTTGCAGAAGCGCCTAAGCCCTTGATCCCGCTCATGCCGTCTACTGTGCATGGGGTTGTTTTCGACACTTTTGCGTGGGCCTTGCGATTTCCCTCGTCGGCATGATGATTTGTCGCGGTGACGGCACAGCGCGCGGGGGCAACAATTGGCCGAGGCGACCGATGGGACGTTTCGTCCTCAACCTCGAACGGCCCTCGTTTTCATCAATCCATTTTCGGGAGGCGCATCATGCAAGTTTATAATGTGGTGAAGTTCAAGGTGAAGCAGGGCGAGGAAGCTGCCTTCCTCGACGCGCACCGGGGCGGCAAGGCCAAATGGCCGGGCCTCGATCACGGCGTCATCATCAAGACCGGCGAGCAGACCTTTTGCCTGATCGGCACCTGGGCCAGCCAGGACGCGCTGATGGCGGCGCGACCCGCGATGATCAAGACACTCGACAGCTTCAGGTCCGTGCTCGAGGACCAGGGCAACGGACGCGGCGTGACGGATGCCGTTTCGGGAGAGGCCGTGCTCGATCTCTAGCGGGCGCGTAGCGCCGCTACTTCATCACCCGCAGGCCCTTGGTCGTGAACTTCTGCGTCTTGCCGCCGGGGCGCACGGGGCGCCTGGTGCCGGCGGCCTTGCCGGTGCCGGGCGGCTGATGCGCGGGGACGAGCTGGTGCGGCTGCGATCCGATCAGGTCGCGGCGGCCCATCTCGATCAAGGCCTCGCGCAGCACCGGCCAATTGTCGGGGTCGTGATAGCGCAGGAACGCCTTGTGTAGGCGGCGCTGGCGCAGGCCCTTGATCGCCTCGACCTTGTCGCTGCCGCCGTGGCGCACGCCGCGCAGCGGGTTGACGCCGGTGTGGTACATCGCGGTCGCCGTCGCCATCGGCGAGGGCAGGAAGGTCTGCACCTGATCGGCGCGATAGCGGTTCTTCTTCAGCCACAGCGCGAGGTTCATCATGTCCTCGTCGGTCGTGCCCGGATGCGCCGCGATGAAGTAGGGGATCAGATAGTACTTCTTGCCGGCGCGCTCGGCCGCTTCGTCGAACATCCGCTTGAACTTGTTGTAGGCGCCGATGCCCGGCTTCATCATCTTGTCGAGCGGGCCGCGCTCGGTATGCTCGGGCGCGATCTTGAGGTAGCCGCCGACGTGATGGGTGACGAGCTCCTTGATGTATTCGGGGCTCTCGACCGCGAGGTCGTAGCGCACGCCGGAGGCGACCATCACCTTCTTGATGCCCTTGGTCTCGCGCACCTTGCGATAGAGCCGGATCAAATCGTCATGCGAGGTGTTGAGGTTCGGGCAGATCTCGGGGAAGACGCAGGACGGCCGGCGGCACGCGGCCTCGACCTTCGGGTCCTTGCACGCCATCCGGTACATGTTGGCGGTGGGGCCGCCGATGTCGGAGATGACGCCGGTGAAGCCCGGCGTCTTGTCGCGGATCTTTTCGATCTCGCGCAGGATCGAACCCTCCGAGCGGTTCTGGATGATGCGGCCCTCGTGCTCGGTGATCGAGCAGAAGGTGCAGCCGCCGAAGCAGCCGCGCATGATCGTGACCGAGAACTTGATCATGTCCCACGCCGGGATCTTCGCATCGCCATAGGAGGGATGCGGCGCGCGGGCGTAAGGCAGGTCGTAGACCGCGTCCATCTCGTCTGAGGTCAGCGGGATCGGCGGCGGGTTGAGCCAGAGGTCGCGGTCGCCGTGACGCTGCACCAGCGGCCGCGCATTGCCGGGATTGCTCTCCCGGTGCAGCACGCGCGAGGCGCGGGCATAGGCTTCCTTGTCCTGCTCGACCTGCTCCAGTGCGGGCAGGCGGATCACGGTCGCGCCCTTCTGGCGCGTGGCGCCTTCATCGGCGGAATCGAGATCGTCGGCGTGCAGCTCGGTGTAGTCTTCCGGCACGCGGCGGAACAGCGCGACGCCTCTGACGTCGTCGAGCTCGCGCGGCGCTTCGCCCGCAGCAAGCCTTTGCGCGACTTCGACGACGGCCCGCTCGGCATTGCCGTAGAGCAGGAGGTCCGCCTTGGCGTCCGCCAGCACCGAGCGGCGCACCTTGTCGGACCAGTAGTCGTAATGCGCGATCCGGCGCAGCGAGGCCTCGATGCCGCCGAGCACGATCGGCACATCCTTGAACGCCTCGCGGCAGCGCTGGGCGTAGACGATGGTGCAGCGGTCCGGCCGCTTGCCGCCTTCGCCGCCGGCCGTGTAGGCGTCGTCGCTGCGGATGCGCCGGTCCGCGGTGTAGCGGTTCACCATGGAATCCATGTTGCCGCCGGTGACGCCGAAGAACACTTTTGGCTTGCCCAGCGCCTTGAACGGCTCGGCCGACTGCCAGTCGGGCTGGGCAATGATGCCGACGCGGAAGCCCTGCGCCTCGAGCAGGCGGCCGATGATGGCCATGCCGAAGCTCGGATGGTCGACATAGGCGTCCCCGGTCACCAGCACGATGTCGCAGGCATCCCAGCCGAGCGCGTCCATCTCGGCGCGGCTCATGGGAAGGAACGGCGCCGGCTTGCGCGGGCGCGCCTGGGCCATCAGGGGCTTTTCGGCGGCGATGATCTGGATGTCCATGGGGCCAAGGGATAGGACTCCAGGCCCCCAAATTCAACCGACGGACGCGTGAAAAGATTGAGGTTCCGTAGTCGTTCGGGCGCGTTAACCCTTCGCCAGCGCCCGCCGGACCTCGGCCGTGGTGGCCGGCTCCCCGCCATGCTCGCGCACCCTCCGGACCGCGTCCTCGACGAGGCCGGAATTGGTCGCCGTCGAGCCCAAGAGCGCATCCTCGAGCCCGACCCGGATATGGCCGCCCCGCGCCACGGCCTCGCCGATCAGCGGCGTGATGTCGACGCCGAGGCCGGAGACCATCCAGGGCGCACCAGGTGCTTCCTCCTCAGTCAGCGTGACCAGTGCCGCGAGGCCGTAGGGCTTCGGCGGAAAGCAGAACGCGAATTGCTGCGAGAACATGAAGCGGTAGACCGGCGACTTCACGCCGCTCGCGCGCGCCAGCGCCGCACCTGCGCGGATGAAGCCCGGCTCGTAGATCGCGAAAGCAGGATGGATGTTGTGGCGCGCGGCAACGGCAAGCCCGTGGCGGATATGAGTTTCCGGATTGAGATAGGTCTCCGCCGGCCTGGCCTCCGCCGTGGCC
This sequence comes from Bradyrhizobium sp. KB893862 SZCCT0404, assembly GCF_018130885.1. Classification (NCBI taxonomy): domain Bacteria; kingdom Pseudomonadati; phylum Pseudomonadota; class Alphaproteobacteria; order Hyphomicrobiales; family Nitrobacteraceae; genus Bradyrhizobium; species Bradyrhizobium sp. KB893862 SZCCT0404. Next base: position 733,506 of record NZ_JAFCLT010000003.1, on the reverse strand, counting down.
GATGTCAGCGTGAAGTTGACGCTCCCGGGATCGACCACCGCGAATTCGAGCAGGCCGCGCTCGGCCAGCGCCTCGATATGAGCAAAGCGCGCCCTGGGGTCGGCAACGTTGCCGCGCGCATCGAGGCCGGGGATAGAGGGGTAGACCGGCACGTCGACCTTGGCGCGAATGCCCTCGATGATGCGGGCATAGACCTGCCAATCGAAAGTCTGCGGCCCGCCGCCGTCATAGGCATGGGTGTGAATGATCGCAGCACCCGCTTTCGCGCAGGCGATGCCCTCGGCGACGATCGCCTCGATCGTGTCGGGGATGCCGGGCTGCAGCGCGCGGCTCCACGGTCCGTTCAACGCCGCTTCGATCCAGACCTTGTGCATGGCGCGCCTCCCTGATCCGCCGGAACGGCCGGAATCTGTTTTGCGCGACCGTATCATGCATGTCGCGCGAAATCAGCGCCGTCGGCTATGTGACGCCGCCCACATACCGCCCGGCTCCATCGCGTCATCCTCGCCCCAGTTTCGAGGGAGAGATCCATGTTCCTGATCGACGTGCTGTTGGTCCTGGCGATCCTGTTTTTCCTGTTCCTGCCGATCAGCGATCGCAGGACGGTGCGGATGCGGCTCGGCATGGTCTGCGTGCTGTTTGCAGTGCTCTCGGTCGCCGTGGTCCGGCCCCACCTCGCGCCGGTGCAGATTGCGAGCGTCGTTTCGACCCATTGAGCGCTGCAATCGTCGCATGCGGCGATCCCAGTTCTCACTGTCGCTGCCATGGAGTATTCGGTCACTCCATGGGCAAGGGCACATCAGACGATCGCAGCGGGGCGGCCGCGGGCACGGCATTGTCCGCCGGCGCCTGGCTTGGCGCGATCGCGCTGATCGGCTTCATCCTGGTCGCGACCGCACAGGCTTCCAACCAGATTCTCGCGCGCGGGCTTGCAGGATCGGTCCCGTCCTTCGCGCTCGCCTTCTTCCGCTGGAGCATCGTCGCCATCGGGCTTGCGCCGATCGCATTCAGGGAGATCCGCGACGGCCGCGTGCCGCTGGGGAAAAATCTCTGGCCGATCTTTGCGGCCGGCTTCATGGGCATGTTCCTGTGCGGCGGACCCGTCTATGCCGCGGGCGTGTCGACGACGGCGATCCACATCGCGCTGATCATGGCGTTGTCGCCGATCACGGTGCTGATGATTTCGGCAGTACTCGGCATCGAGCATGTCGGCCCGCTGCAATGGCTCGGCACGGCACTCGCGCTGTCGGGCGCGCTGCTCATCATTTCCGGCGGCCATCCGGAGACCTTGTTCGCGCTGGAGACGGCATCGGGCGACGGCCTCGTCGTCATCGCGATGCTCGGTTGGTCCGGCTACACGCTGCTGCAATCGCGCGCCGCGCCGAAGGCCTCGCTGCTGGCGCGCATGAGCCTGTTCTCGGCCACCGGCGCTCTGTTCTCCCTGCCGCTCGCGGCTTGGGAGATGTGGACCATGCCGGCGCTGGTCTTTAGCACAAAGGCGCTGTCGGCCTATGTTTTCGCCGGGATCGTTCCCGGCCTGCTCGCCTATGCCGGCTTTGCCTGGCTCGGGGGCAAGTTCGGCTCGGTGCGCACCTCGCTTGTGCTCTATCTCGGGCCGATCGCGAGCGCCCTGCTGTCATTCGCCATCCTGGGCGAGCCGCCCAGATTGATCCACCTTGTCGGCGGCTTGCTGATCCTCGGCGGTGTCTGGGCCAGTTTGCGGCGATAGCGCCATCGGCACACATTATGGTTCACGCGCAGGAACCTTCCGCCGTGGCGAACATTCCTGATGGAGGGTTTGCGGCGGACCCGGTCCGCGCGCGTTCGCGCCCAAGATTTGGTCCAAAGCCTGGACTGCCTCGATATTCGCCACCGGGCGATGGGGGAGCGGTGAGTACAGTCATAGAGAACTTGCTGTCGCGAAAGCAGAAGCTCGTGGAACAGCTCGAGAAGGCGGCCTCGGTCGAGGACCGCGACAAGATCGAGCACCAGCTCGAACAGATCAACACCGCGCTGGATTTTCTGGACAGGCCGGGATCGAGGGACGCGCGGTAATCCGCTCAGTCCACCTTCAACGCGTCCACTTTCAAGGCCTTGGCATAGACCACACCCGAATTGGTGATGTGCGTGGTCATGCTCGCCGCGAACGTGGCAAACTCGCCGCGCGCGAACAGATCGAGCAGCTTGCGGTGCTCGTCGAAGGAGGTGCGCGTGCGCACGTCGATCGGCGAGGTCAGATTGGTGCGCAGCGCGGCGACGCGGCCTGCGACCAGCTGGTAGGACTCGGCGAGATAGCGGTTGCCGCAATGGGTGAACAGCGCTTCGTGGAACGCGGCATCGGCGCGGCCATAGGCGATGTTGTCCTTGGCCGCGATCGCGGGCTCCATCGCCGCGATCGCATCGTTCATCGCGGCGATCGCGCCGTCGCGGTCGTGGCGAAAGGCGAGCTCGGCGGCCTTGGGCTCGAGTGCGATGCGGAAGGTGCAGAGCGCGGTAATGTCGTCCGCGCTTGGCGTGAAGACAAAACTGCCGACCTGCGGACGGATCACCACGAGACCCTGCGCCTGCAACTGACCCAAAGCCTCGCGCACCGGCGTGCGGCTGACGCCGAAGGAATTTGCCACCATCTCTTCCGAGATCGTCGCGCCGAGCGCAAACTCGCCCTCGATGATCGCCTGGCGGAGGCGCTGCATCACGCGCTGCGACAGCGATTTCGGCGTATCGAGCTTGAGTGACCGCATGCGCGCTTCCGCTCAGATGACCTTGCCGGGATTGAGCAGATGATCGGGATCGAGCGCGGCCTTCAGCGTCCGCATCAGCGCGATCTCGGGCTCGCTCCTTGCATGGCCCAGCCACTTCTTCTTCAGCGTGCCGATGCCGTGCTCGGCGGAGACACTGCCACCCATCTCGCGGACGAGACCGTAGATGATCGCGTCCATCTCCTCCTTCGGCTGCTGCTCGACCGTGAGGCCGGTGACCCAGGAGACCAAGTGCAGGTTGCCGTCGCCGATATGGCCGTAATAGACGCTCTCGCAGCCCTTGATGCCGTCAGCCAGCGCCGCCTTGCAGCGCGTGACGAACTCGTCCATGCGCGACACCGCAAGGCCGATGTCGTAGGAGATGTGCGGCCCCAGCACCTGGCTGAACTCGGCGCAGATGTCGCGCACGCGCCAGAAGGCCTGCGTCTGCGCCAGCGATTGCGCCACGGCGGCGTCGGCGAGCAGTCCGCGCTCCATCAGCTCTTCGAGCCAGGCCTGGAAACGCGGCGCATCGATGCTCTCGTCGGTGCCTTGCGCCTCGACCAGCACGTAGAGACCGTGGCCCGGCGCGACCGGCGGCTTCACGCCGGCGCGATTCGTGATCACGTCCCAATAATCCGGCCACATCACCTCGAACGCCGACAACAGCGGTCCGAGCCCGCTGCGCGCGGCACCGAGCAGGTCGATCACCGCCGCGTAGTCCTTCAGCGCGCAGAGCGCCGCCATGGTCGAGCGCGGCTTCGGGAACAGTTTCAGCACGACGCGCGTGATGATGCCGAGGGTACCTTCCGACCCGATGAACAGATGCTTCAAATCGTAGCCGGCGTTGTTCTTCATCAACTTGTTGAGATTGGTGATGATGGTGCCGTCGGGCAGCACCACTTCGAGGCCGAGCACCAGCTCGCGGGTCATGCCGTAGCGGATGACGCGGTTGCCGCCGGCATTGGTGGAGAGGTTGCCGCCGATGGCGCAGGAGCCGCGCGAGCCGAGATCGAGCGGAAAGAAGAAGCCGGCCTCGTCCGCGGCCTTCTGGATCGTCTCCAGCGGCGTGCCCGCCTTCACGGTCATCGTCATCGAGGCGGGATCGATCTCCTCGATGCCGGTCATGCGTTCCAGCGAGATCGCAACCCAGCCTGTTTCAGGCGAGGCGCCGCGGCACAGCCCGGTCAATCCGCCCTGCGGCACGAAGGGCAGGCGCGCCTGCCGGCAGGTGGTAATCGCGTCGGCAACGCCCTGCGCGTCGAGCGGGCGGATCACCGCGCGCGGTGTCTGCGGCAGGCTCGCGCTCCAGTCGTTGCAATTGCGCGCCGGCACCTCGCTGCCGATCAGCACGGCGGTCGCGCCGAGCCGGTCGCGCAGGGCGCCGAGCACCTGGTCGGGACGCTCGATGGGGCTCACCATGTTCATGCGAGACCTCCTGAATTCGGCTGCGTCTCATGCGCGCCGTGACGGTGGAAAGGATTTGCGTTCGTCTTGTATGTAAGGTACAAGATAAAAAGTAAAGCAAAAACAATCACTCGGAACGGCCCTAAGATGATCGGAGGCCGGTCCGGGATCGCAGCAAAGGGCGGGTCTGATGACGGAGGCAATTCGCGGGTTCTGGGTGGCATCGGCAACGCCGCTGGCGGCCGACGGCAGTGTGGACTCCGCCAAGCTCGCGGCACACGCCAAGCATCTGTTCGGCAAGGGCGTCGACGGCGTCGTGCTGTTCGGCACCACCGGCGAAGGCACCTCGTTCAATGCCGCCGAACGTGTCGCCACCATCGAGGCCGTGCTCAAGGCGGGCGTCGCGCCGGAGCGGATCGGAATCGGCGGCGGCTTTCCCGCCATCACCGACAGCATCGCGCTGACGCGCGCGGTGCTCGGCCTTGGCCTGCGCCACGTGCTGATGCTGCCGCCCTATTTCGATCGCGGCGTCTCGCCCGAGGGCATCGAGGATGCGTTCGCGGCGATCTTCGACGGTGTCGCTGACGACCGCCTGCGCGCCTATCTCTATCACATCCCGCAGGCCTCGGGCGTCGCGATCCCGACGACAGTCGCCGCAAGCCTGCGCAAGCGCTACGGCAAGGTTGTCGCCGGCCTGAAAGACTCCAGCGGCGACTTCAAGCAGTTTCAGGCGTTCCGTGCCGCCGCGCCCGAACTCGCCATCACCGTCGGCAACGAAGCCGACATCACCCGCGCCATTGCCGCCGGCGGCGCCGGCACCATCTGCGGCATGGCCAATGCCGTGCCCGGGCTGGTCAAGGGCATGGTCGACGGCAAGGACGTCGAAGCGCGCATGCAGGCCGCGATCGACATCGTGCTGAAGACACCCTCGTTCACCGCGACGCTGAAGGCGATCCTCGCGGCGCAGACGGGAGACGCATCCTGGCTGCGCGTGCGCCCGCCGCTGCGTGCCTCGTCCGATGGTGCGGCGCTCAAGCGTAAGCTCGACGAGTTGATTGCTCCCGCCGTCGCGTGAGATCACGACATTGCGACATGCTGCCGCGCATTCTCGCGCAGCGTGTCGCAATTTCCGTGAGATCAATCGGAGATTGATGTTCGGTGCCCTCGGCGCTTAGAACGATTCAACACTAGAGCGATTCAAGTCGCCTTACGGTTCTCTTCGCGCGAACCGACTGTTACAGGCGCACACTTCAACGTTCTTGACGTGAAGTGGAATAAAAGTGCGTGCCCTCGTGGATGGCTGCGACAGCGGCCGTCGAACTCGTGCCGGCAAGAGCCGTGCAGGTCTTCTCATCGGAGCAGCCGTGCTGCTCGCCGAAACTCCCTCCACCACGACGAGCGCGCAGGCGCAATCGGCGCTGCCGCCGGTGACGGTGGAAGCCCCAGTGCCGCGGTCGAAACCGGCACGTGCCTCGGGAGAAACGCCACGCCGCACGCAAGCCGCCGCGCGCCGCCAGTCCAATCGCAATGCCACCGCCGCCCCCGCGGTGCCTACGCTCTCGGAGCGCGCCGCCGCGGCCGCTGTCGCGCAGCAAGCCGCAAAGCTGGGTTACCGCGCGATGCCGAGTTCGACGACGCTGCGCAGCGGCGCCTCGCCGCTCGATACGTCCCAGGCCGTCAACATCGTGCCCGAGCAGGTGCTGAAGGACCAGCTGCCGCGCAACATCGACGATGCGTTGATCAATATTTCCGGCATTACCCAGACCAACACACTTGCCGGCAGCCAGGACGCGGTGATCCGCCGTGGTTTCGGCGACAACCGCGACGGCTCGATCATGCGCAACGGCATGCCGCTGGTGCAGGGCCGCAGCTTCAATCCCGCGGTCGAGAGCGTCGAAGTGCTGAAGGGGCCGGCCTCGCTGCTCTACGGCATCATGGACCCCGGCGGCATCGTCAACACCATCAGCAAGCGCCCCGAGCTCTACCAACACGGTTCGGTCACGCTGCTCGGTTCGACCTTCAATGCCTCCAAGACCGGCGCCGACGGCCTGCTCGACGTCACCGGTCCGATCGGCGACCAGGGCCTCGCCTATCGCTTCATCGGCTACGGGGTTAGCGAGGATTACTGGCGCAATTTCGGCCGCCATCGCGAGATGCTGGTCGCGCCGTCGCTCGCCTGGTACGGCGAGAACACCACGGTGCAGCTCAACTACGAGCACCGCGAGTTCATCTATCCGTTCGATCGCGGCACCGCGTTCAATCCGGTGACGAAAGCGCCGCTGGCAGTTCCCGCCGATCGCCGGCTCGACGAGCCCTTCAACAACACCTGGGGCACCTCCGACCTGATGCAGGCGTCGATCGAGCATCGCTTCAACCAGGATTGGAAGCTCTACGCCGGCTACAGCTACAACACCGAAACCTTCAGCGCCAACCAGCTCCGCATCACCGGCATCAACTTCACGACCGGCAACGAGACGCGCAGCAACGACGGCACGCGGGGCTCGCTCAGCAATGCCAGCTACGGAACGTCCTACGTCTCGGGCAGCTTCTGGTTCGGCAACATGCGCAACGAGGTGGTGTTCGGCGGCGATGGTCAGTATCGCACCATCTATCGCGACAACCTGATCCGGCAGGCAACGCCCGCCATCAACATCTACAACCCCATCTACGGGTTGATCGGACCGGGCACGACGGTATCGAACAGCGACAGCGCCCAGACCGACAAGCTCGGCCAGTGGTCGCTGTTCGTCCAGGACACGCTGCATCTGACCGAGCGGTTCGCGCTGGTCGGCGGCGTGCGCTACATGGACTACGACCAGATCGCCGGACGAGGAAAGCCGTTCGTCACCAACACCAACGTGTCCCAGGACAAGGTGCTTCCGCTCGGCGGCGCCATCCTCAAGCTGACGGACGAGCTGTCGCTTTATGCGAGCTACACCGAATCGCTGAAGCCGAACTCGACCATCGCGCCAATTGGCATCGTGATCGGCTCGAATGTCGCGCCGGAAGAAGGCGTATCCTACGAGACTGGCCTGAAGTTCGACGTGAACAAGCGCATCTCCGGTACGCTGGCATTCTACGATCTCGACAAGAAGAACGTTCAGACGACGAAGACCAACAGCGCGGGGATCGTGGAGATCCACACGGTCGGCCGCGCCCGCTCGCGCGGCGTCGAGCTGGACGTCACCGGCAGGCTCACCGACAGCTGGGCCCTGATCGGCAGCTATGGCTATACCGACGCGCGGGTGACGGCGTCCGAGGATCTGACGCTGCTCGGCAGAAAGTTGCAGAACGTCGCGCTGAATACGGCCTCGCTCTATCTGGTCTATGATTTCGGCACGGCGTTGCCCGGCCAGCTCCGGCTCGGCGGCGGCGCGCGCTATGTCGGCGACCGACCCGGCGATGCGATCAACAGCTTCTTCCTGCCGTCCTACGTCGTCGCGGACGTCTTCGCGACCTATGAGATGAAATACCAGAACACGCCGGTGATCTATCAGTTCAACGTCAAGAACCTGTTTGACACCGTCTATTATCCCTCCGCCGTCAACAATCTCAACGTCGCCATCGGCGATGCGCGGCGCTTCTCGCTCTCGGCAACGGTGAAGTTCTAGCCATGCTGGCGCGGCACAAAGCCATGGCGGTTCTGGTCGCGCTGGCGGCCGCCTGGCTTGCCGCCGCAGGAGCGTCCCGCGCCGAAGAGATCACGCTCTATTCGACCAGGGAGGCCGCTCTGGTCGCGCCTGTCGTTACGGCTTTCACGGAAGCCAGCGGCATCAAGGTGAATGTCGTCTTCATCGAGGACAGCCTGGTCAAGCGCCTGTCGTCGGAAGGCGCGGCATCGCCGGCGGACGTTTTGCTGACGATCGGGCTGGACAAGACGACGCAACTCCCGGCGCGCGGTCTCGCGCAGGCTCTTTTATCGCCGCGCCTCGAACAGGCCGTTCCGGCCAATCTTCGCGGCGGCGATGCGCAATGGATCGCGCTCGCCATCCGCCCACGCATTGCGTTCGTACGAATGCGGAGTGCGCTCGCCTCGATCGACTACGAGGACCTCGCGGGCCTGCAATGGAAGGGCAAGCTCTGCATGCGCTCGCCGCTGCATCAGAACAACGTCGCGCTGGTTGCTGCATATCTTGCCCACCACGGCGAGGCGGCGACGCAAGGCTGGCTCGCCGGCCTGAAGGCCAATCTTGCTCGCAAGCCTGCCGGCAAGGATAACGATGTGATCCGCGAGATCGCGCAAGGCACTTGCGAGATCGGCATCGGCAACACCGTGGCATTGGCGCAATTGCGTGACGCACGGGAAGGGGCCGATTGGCGCGCCTGGGCGATGGACGTCAAGGCGGTGCCGACGACCTTCAAGGGCGGCGGCACGCATGTGAACCTCACCGGCGCGGCCATCGCGAAGCATGCGCCGCATCCGGCGCTGGCCCGGCAGTTCCTCGAATTCCTGGTCACGCCGGCCGCCCAGCGGATCTTCGCGGCGGCCGAGCTGGAATATCCTGTTCTCCCGGCGGCGGAGCGTGCGCCCATTGTTGTCGCGATGGGGTCGTTCACCGCCGATGCGCTGCCGATCGATCAGGTCGCCGCACAGCAGCAGGCCGCAATCGCGCTCATCAGGAAGGCCGGCTTCGATGAGTAGGATGGGGCACACCATCAAGGCCGTCCTGCACCAGATCCACTCCATCGCGGGTCTCGTTCTTGCGCTACTGCTTGCGCTGATCGCGCTGACCGGCGCGATCATGAGCTTCGAGGACGAGATCGGCGACTATCTGAACAGCGGCATCATGCAGGTCGCGCCGCGCCAGACGCCGGCGCTGATGCCCGACGAGCTGGTCGCGCGGCTGCAGGGGATGCCTGATATCGGCAAGGTCGCATCCGTGACGCTGTCGAGCGATCCGGCGGCGGCGGTGCGTGTCCGCTTCGGCCGCGACGAGCAGGGCAGCCGGCGCGGCTCGCTCTATGTCGATCCCTATGATGCCCGCGTGCTGGGCGCGCCGCGCGGCGAAGAGTTCTTCGTCACCGTCCGCCAGTTGCATCGCTGGCTGCTCATTCCCGGCGAGGCCAAGGGCTGGGGACGCCCGATCACGGGGATTGCCGCGCTCGGCCTGATCGTCATGCTGATCACGGGTCTCGTGCTGCGCTGGCCGCGCCGTGCCGGCAGCGTGAAGATGTGGCTGAAACCCAATCTCGGTCTGAGCGGCCGCGGGCTGCATCGCTCGCTGCACGCGGTCATCGGCACGTGGGTATTGCCGGTCTATCTGGTGATGACGCTGACCGGGCTGTGGTACTCGTTCGACTGGTACAAGGACGGCGTGGTCTGGCTGCTGTCGCGTCCGGAAGTTTCTGCAGCAAAGATGCAGCCGAAGACGGCTGCCAAGGCGCCGCGCGCCGCCGCCCGTGACGAGCAGGCTCAGCAGGTCGGGTTCGATCGTGCCTGGACGACGATCCAGCGCGAGGAGGCTGGCCGTTTCTCCAAGGTTTTGTTGACGCTGCCCAGCGGGCCGGGGACGGTGATCCGGATCCGGTCGTGGCCGAAGGGCTCGACGCTCGACACCACGCGCGACGAATTCCGCATCGATGCCCTCTCGGGGCAGGTGATCTCGGCCGAGCGCTATGCCGACAAGACGTTCGGCGAGAAGATCATCGCCAACGTGCTCGACATCCATCGCGGCGCGTTTCTGGGTTGGCCGGGCAAGCTCGCCTTCATGATCGCCGCAGCGCTGATGCCGCTGTTCTCGGTCACGGGCATTCTGCTCTATCTGTCGCGCCGCAAGCTGCGCCGCCCCGCGCAGCCGCCGCTCGGGCGCCTCGTTCCCGGCGAGTGATCTGACCGGCCGCCGTTCAAGCCCGCCTGGATCGAATGACGCGATCTGCTCGACATGTCACTTCGGCTGCATGCGCCGTTCACCGATGACGACGTCGTTGTTGACGGCGTAGACGAAGCAGCCGCCGTCCCGGCCATTCCGCGTCGGATCGCTGTTGCATTTTGCAAGTGCGGCGGCCTGGGCATCTCCCAGGCTCGGGTCGCCCGCCGAGATGAACAGCTTCCCCCATGGGTGGATAGCCATGGCCTTGGGCTCCATCGCCTTGTCGTAGTTCTGCACGTCAGGGCGTTGTCGCGTGATCTGCCGGATGATCGGGATCTGGGATAGGTCGTATTTGCCGGTATAGTGCAGGCGCGGCATGTCTTTCGAGGCTAACTCGCCTTCCACGACGATCTCTTCGTTCACCGCTATCAGAGCGCACGGTTTGCCATAGCGCAGCTGGCACGCTTCGAGCGATCGATCGCCGGTGACGGATGCATCATCATGCTCGCAGGAGCGAAAATAGCTCGCGCCTACGAGCTCCACCGCCTGTCCCTTGTTTGGCTTGCAGGCGACGTAGTCCTTGACCAGTACATCGCGAGGGGTTCTCAGGGCCGGCGTCGTCGCCGCTATGATCGACGCCATCGCCCGCTCGAACTGGGACTTGCGCTCCGCATTGGTCAGCGCGGCCAGGGCCGCACCCGGGAGCACCAGAAATACCACCAAAAATTTCATGATCCGCATGCCGCCCCCCAATGCACGAATCGGAACTTTACCCGTCCCACGACGGCGGACAACATGCTTCGTTCCGCGGCTGCGTTGGATTTGCACGCTGCAGGGCGGGAGGGCATGCCCCTTGTCGGGCTGGTCAAGCTGTCCGCAATCGGCCAAAAGCGCTTGTTCAAACTTCGAAGGCTGAATGTCCAATGACGATCCCGACCGTCACCCCCGCCGACATCCGCCGCGCGCTGCTGCTGCGCGAGGAGATCGCGTTGCTCGATCTCAGATATGAGGCCGCCTTTGCCACCGGCCATCCGCTGTTCGCCGCCAACATGGCCGCGGACCGGATCGCGATCGAGGCCGAGATACGGCTGCCGCGCAAGGACGTGGCGATCGTGCTCTATGATGACGGCGAGGGGCTGGTCGCGACCGGCGCCGAACGCCTTGCGGCGCTCGGCTACACCAACGTCCGTGCACTCGACGGCGGCCTGAAGGCCTGGCGCGATGCCGGCTACCAAATGTTCGAGGACGTCAATTCCTATTCGAAGGCGTTCGGGGAATTGGTCGAGGCGCGCCGCCACACGCCTTCGTTCAGCGCCGACGAGGTGGCAAAGCTGATCGCGGACAAGGCCAATATCGCCATCCTCGACGTCCGCCGCTTCGACGAATATGCGACCATGAACATTCCGGGCTCGGTCAGCGTGCCCGGCGCGGAGCTGGTGCTGCGCGCGGGGCAGGCGGCGCCCGATCCCGACACCACCATCATCGTCAATTGCGCAGGGCGCACCCGCTCGATCATCGGCACGCAGTCGCTGATCAATGCCGGCGTGCCGAACAAGGTCCGCGCGCTGCGCAACGGCACGATCGGCTGGACGCTGGCGCGGCACACGCTCAATCACGGCGCCGACCGGCGCGGCGCGATCGGGCCGTTCGAAGGCGGTCCCGCCAACGCCCGCGACGTCGCCTATCGCGCCGGTGTCCGCCGCATCGGCACACGCGAGATGTCGGCGCTGGTCGCAGAGACCGGCCGCACGCTCTATCGCTTCGACGTGCGCGACGCCGAGGACTATGCGGCCGGCCATCTCAAGGGCTTCCGTCACTATCCCGGTGGCCAGCTCGTCCAGGAGACCGACATGGCCGCGCCGGTGCGCGGCGCGCGCATTGTGCTGACCGACGACAAGGGCGTGCGCGCCGACATGACCGCGTCGTGGCTCGCGCAGATGGGCTGGGAGGTCTATGTGCTCGAGGGCGGCTATGACGGCGCGCTGGACGTCGGCCCGCCCCAGGTGCTGCCGAAGCCCGACCCGGCCCACCGCTATCGCCGGCCCTATGAGGGGACCGACGTCGCCGAACGCGCGATGCAGGCCTATCTCGACTGGGAGTACGGCCTCGTCGAGCAGCTCCGGCTCGACGGCACGCACGGGTTTTACGTGATCTAGATCCGTCACCCCCGCGCAACCGCGAAGCGGTTGTCGCTGGAGGTGGCCGCCACTTGGCGGCCCTCGAAGGGCGACGGCCCGGCTATCGGCGGCATCGGGGGCCGTTCATCCTTCGAGGCTCCCCATGCGACGCCCTTGCGTCGCATGCCTCGCACCTCAGGATGACGGGACGGTTATTGCGAGCGGGGATGATGGAGCTGGTGGCATGCCAAGCCCACCACCCGCCATCTTCTCCCCGTATCCGAACCCTATTGTGCTCGGCCTCGTCCGCGGTCTATGAGCTGCGGCAAAGCCGCCATTTCAGGAGATTCCATGCCAGCCCCAGGCCAAAGCCCTGAGAGGAGCGCGAAGGCGCTTCTGCTCGAAGGCGTCAATGACAGCGCCGTGGACCTGTTCCGGAGCGCGGGCTTCACCAATGTCGAGCGGCTTGCCAAGGCGCTGGACGGCGAGGATCTGCGCCGGGCGCTCAAGGGCGTCTCGCTGCTCGGCATCCGCTCGCGCACCCAGATCACCGACGAGGTGCTGGCGGCCGCCGATGGGCTGCTCGCGGTCGGCTGCTTCAGCGTCGGCACCAACCAGGTCGATCTGCTGGCGGCGCGCAAGCGCGGCATTCCCGTGTTCAACGCGCCGTTCTCGAACACCCGCAGCGTCGCCGAGCTCGTGATCGGCGAGATCGTGATGCTGCTGCGGCAGATCTTCCCGCGCTCGGTCTCCGCCCATGACGGCGGCTGGGACAAGTCCGCGGCCGGCAGCCGCGAGGTGCGCGGCCGCACCCTCGGCATCGTCGGCTACGGCAATATCGGCTCGCAGCTCTCGACGCTGGCCGAGGCCATGGGCATGCGCGTGATCTATTACGACCGCACCGACAAGCTGCGCCACGGCAATACCGAGCCGGTCGAGAAGCTCGACGAGCTGCTGGCGCAGAGCGACGTCGTCAGCCTGCACGTGCCGGAGACGCCGGAGACCGCGGGCATGATCGGCGAGAAGGAGCTGCGGGCGATGAAGCCGGGCTCGTTCCTGATCAACAACAGCCGCGGCACCGTGGTCGATCTCGACGCGCTCGCAGGCGCCCTGCGCGACGGCCACATCGCCGGCGCGGCCATCGACGTGTTTCCGGTCGAGCCGTCCTCGAACGCGCATCGCTTCACGAGCCCGGTGCAGGGCATCGGTAACGTCATCCTCACCCCGCATATCGGCGGCTCGACCGAGGAGGCGCAGGAGCGCATCGGCGGCGAGGTCGCGCGCAAGCTGGTCGACTATTTCATCACGGGATCGACCATGGGCGCGGTGAATTTCCCGGAAGTGCAGCTGCACCTGCGTCCCTCCGGCGCGCGCTTCAGCCATGTCCATCGCAACGTGCCGGGCATGCTGCGTCGCCTGAACGAGGTCTTCCTCCAGCGCGACATCAACATCGCCGCGCAATATCTGGAGACCGCGGGCGACCTCGGCTACGTCGTGCTCGACGCCGATCTCGGCGGCGAGGACTCGGCGGCGCTGCTGGCGCAGATCCGCGCCCTCGACGGCACGGTCGGCGCAAGGCTGGTATTCGAGCACTAAACAACCCCACGTTCGGGTTGCATCTTGTGGCAACTGCTCCCACACTGCGGTCGAATTCGGCATGTACCAATCATGTCGAATTTGAGCTTCAGTCGCGTGAGTGTCCGCCATGGAACGGGACGCCGTACTGATCGATCTCGCGCTTCAGGGCGGCGGTTCGCACGGCGCCTTCTCATGGGGCGTGCTTGATCGCCTGCTGGAAGAGAAGTGGCTTGAGATTGCCGCGATCTCCGGAACCTCCGCGGGCGCGATGAATGCCGCGGTCCTTGCGGACGGCTGGACGGCCGGCGGCGCGGAGGGCGCGCGTGAGGCGCTCGAACAATATTGGCGCCGTGTTTCCAAGGCGGCGGCCTTCAGCCTGCTGCAGCGTTCGCCGCTCGACCGCCTGATGGGGCGCTGGACCCTCGATACCTCGCCGTTCTACATCTTCACCGACCTGATGTCGCGCGTGCTGTCGCCCTACGATCTCAACCCGACCGGCTACAATCCACTGCGCGCGGTGCTGGCGGAGAGCATCGATTTCGAGCGCCTCGCGCGCTCGCCGATCCAGCTGTTCATCACCGCGACACGCGTGCGCACCGGGCGGGGTCGCATCTTCCGCAACGCGGAGATCACAGCGGATGTGCTACTGGCATCGGCCTGCCTGCCGACCATGTTCCGCGCCATCGACATCGACGGCGAGCCCTATTGGGACGGCGGCTTCGCCGGCAACCCGACGATCACGCCGCTGGTCCGCGAAAGCGACGCGCACGACACCATCCTCGTCCAGATCAATCCGACCGAGCGGCTGGAGGAGCCGCGGACCGCCGCGGAGATCCTCAACCGGCTCAACGAGATCTCCTTCAACTCGCCGTTGATGAAGGAGCTGCGCATGATCGCGCTGCTGCGCCAGGCCGCAGACCCCGGCAGCGGCGAGGGCGCGCGCTGGGCGAAGATGCGGACCCACCGGATCAAGAGCGACATGCTGGCGAAATTCGGGGCGTCCTCGAAGCTCAACGCGGAGTGGGAGTTCGTCTCGATGCTGCGCGCCGAGGGGCGCATGGCCGCGGACGCCTTTCTCCGCGAGCACGGCGCGGATCTCGGCCACCGCTCGACCGCCGATCTCGACATCCTCCTGTCGGAGTGCTGAGGCATGGGTCTCCTCGGCCTCCTCGTCGGGCTCGGTCTGCTCGTGCTGTTTGCGTTTCGCGGCTGGAGCGTCCTGCTGCTCGCGCCGTTCGCCGCACTCGTTGCCGCGCTGTTCGGCGGCGAGCCGCTGCTGGCGAACCTGACCCAGGTATTCATGATCAACGCCGCGGGATTTTTGGCGCAGTTCTTCCCGATCTTCCTGCTCGGCGCCGTGTTCGGCAAGCTGATGGACGACAGCGGCGCGGTGACGTCGGTTGCCGCCTTCATGGCCGAGCGTCTCGGCGAGCGGCGCGTGATCCTGGCGGTCGTGCTCGCCGGCGCGATGGTGACCTATGGCGGCGTCAGCCTGTTCGTTGCCTTCTTCGTCATCGTCCCCATGGCCCGCTCGCTGTTTCGCGCGGCTTCCATCCCGCGCCGCCTGATCCCGGCTGCGATCGTGCTGGGAACGTCGACCTTCACGATGTCGGCCTTGCCAGGCACGCCGTCGATCCAGAATGCCATCCCGATGCCGTTCTTCGGCACGACGCCGTTCGCCGCGCCGGCGCTCGGCATCATTGCCTCGCTCATCATGTTAGGCACGGGATTGTGGTGGTTGCATCGCGCCGAAGCCGCTGCGCGCCGCGCCGGCGAAGGCTATGGCGACGGTGCCGACGGCGCGATCGAGCAGGCCGCCGCCGACGAGCTCGTGCGCGAGCGCGCGACGACCGCCCGCGAATTCGACCCGGCCGAGCTGCAGCGCGGTCAGCGCAGCGACCGGTCGTCGCCGGTCGTGAGCGCCATGGCACCGCTGGTCGTCGTCGTGGCCGTCAATCTCATGATGTCGCTGGTGATATTGCCGCGGCTCGACGTCAGCTATCTCGCCGAGCAACGTTTCGGCACCACGTCGCTTGCGGCCGTTGCCGGCGTCTGGTCGGTCGCGGTCGCGCTGGCCGCGGCCATCGTCACGACCATCGCACTGAACTGGGCGCGGCTGCCGGCGCTGCGCCGGACCATGGACGCCGGGGCCAATGCGTCGGTCCTGCCCGCGTTCAGCGTCGCCAGCCTCGTCGGTTTCGGCGCGGTCGTCGCATCGCTGCCGGCATTCACGATCGTGCGCGACTGGGTGCTCGCGATCGAAGGCGGACCGCTGGTCTCGCTCGCCGTCGCGACCAACATCCTGGCCGCGTTGACAGGGTCGGCGTCGGGCGGCCTGACCATCGCCCTCGACGCTCTCGGCCCGACCTATGTCGAGCTTGCCACGCGGACCGGCATCGATCTTGGGCTGATGCATCGCGTGGCGGTGATCGGCGCGGGGACCCTCGACATCCTGCCGCACAATGGCGCGGTCGTCAGCCTGCTCGCGATCTGCGGCCTGACCCACCGGGACAGCTATTTCGACATCGTCATGGTCGGCATCGTGACGTCGCTGCTGGCGCTGGTGGCCGTGATCGCGCTGGGCAGTGCGCTGGGATCGTTCTGAAAGGCCGCCTCGGCGATTGACGGACGGGCGAAGCTTGCATTGAATGCAGGCCAACGTTGGTACGCAACACGACAAGCCGGGTGGAAACGATGGAGCGAAACAGGGCGAAGCTATGCGCATGGCTCGTGGGCACGGCAGCCGCAATGAGCGCGCACGGCGTATCGGCGCTGACGCTGGCCGAGGATGCCGAGACGGTCTGCAAGGGGCTGGTCGGCGGCACTGACGCCGTGAAGATCGATGCCACGACGTTTCAGTCGCCATCGCCGCTCGCTGTCGCCGAGCGCGGCCCGACGCCGTCGGGGCGGATCACGCCCGCCAATCCCGGCTTCTGCAAGGTGCTCGGCCATATCGACCCCGTCGATCCCAAGGCGCCGCCGATCAAATTCCAGGTCAATTTGCCGATCGAATGGAACGGGCGCTCGGTGCAATATGGCGGTGGCGGTTTCAACGGTGTGCTGATCACGGGTCTCGCGCTGCCGCCCGCCTATCCCTTCGACAAGCCGTCGCCGCTGGCGCGCGGTTTCGTCACCTACGGCACCGACTCGGGGCACGAGACCAAGCCGGGCGAGCTGCCGCAGCTGTTCGCATTGAACGACGAAGCCTTCGAGAATTTTGCCCACCGCGCCTACAAGAAGGTGCGCGACGTCGCCGTGACGCTGATGGAGCGCGCCTACGGCAAGAAACCCCAAAAGATGTATTTCATGGGCTCGTCCGAGGGCGGCCGCGAAGGCCTCACCATGGCACAGCGCTACCCCGATGATTTCGACGGCATCTTTTCGCGCGTGCCCGTGATCAACTGGGTCGGCCTGCAGCACGCCGGCACGCGTTCGGGCCTTGCGACCATGGGCGAGGGCTGGCTCAATCCGGCGCAGGTGAAGCTCGTCGGCGATGCCGTGCGCGCGGCCTGCGACAAGGCCGACGGCTCCGACGATGCGCTGGTGCAGGATCCCGTCGGCTGCAAGGCGGCCTTCAAGGTCGAGACACTGCGCTGCGCGGACGGCAAGAGCGGCGATCAGTGTCTCACCGACCCGCAGATCAAGGCCGTGAACACGCTGCACGGGACCTACAAATTCCCGTTCGCGCTCGCCAACGGCCTCGATGACTATCCGGGCTGGGGCGTCTCGGGCGAGGACACGCCGGCGGCAGGCCCGACCGGTGGCTGGACCGCGTGGTGGCTCGGCACCGCGCCGCCGGCGCAGCCGCCTGCACCGAACAACGGTATCGCCTGGATCTACGGCGCCGGCGGCATCCAATATGTGTTCGCGCGCGATCCCAAGCTCGACGTCACCACCTACAAGGTGGAGGACCACAAGGCGCGGCTGCTGGAGGTCTCCAGCCTGATGGATTCCACCGATCCCGATCTCAGCCGTTTCCGCGCCCGCGGCGGCCGGCTCATCATGCTCGAGCACATGGCCGACTACGCCCAGAGCCCCTATGCCGGCATCCGCTATTTCGAGAGCGTCGAGCGCAAGATGGGCAAGGCCGAGACGGCGGAGTTCGCGCGGCTCTACACCGCGCCCGGCGTCGATCATGTCGGCTCCGGCGCGCCCGCCAATGTCGACATGCTGAGCGTGCTGACCGACTGGGTCGAGAAGGGCAAGGCGCCCGACGACCTGGAAGTCACCGAGCAGAAGGTCGAGGCGCCGTCATTCGCCGTGACGCGCGCGATGCCGCTGTGCCGCTGGCCGTCCTGGCCGCATTACAAGAGCGGCCCGGTGACGGAGGCGGCGAGCTTTACCTGCGCGCCGTAGGGCCCCGCCTGCTTCCTCGCCGTCATGGCCGGGCTCGTCCCGGCCATCCACGTATGAACTCGCCGCACAGAGAACGTGGATGCCCGGGACAAGCCCGGGCATGACGACCTCCCGCTAATGCGCGCCGCCCCCTCCGCCCGCCGCCTTCACCCGCCGCGTCAGCAGCACCGCGATTGCGGCGAGCACGAGCACCACGCCGATCACGGCAAAGGTGTCGGAATAGCCCATCACCAGCGCCTGGCGCTTCACGGTCTTGCCGAGTGCGATGATGGCCTGCTCGCGCGCGGCGTTGGGGTCGGGCACGCCGTGGGCCATGAAATAATCCGTCATCTGCGCGATGCGGGCGCGGACCTCCTCGCGGCCGAGCGTGACGGAATGGCCGATGATGTTGGAGTGAAACTGTTCGCGCTTGGTGACGATGGTGGCGAGCACCGCGGTGCCGATGGCGCCGCCGAGATTGCGCATCATGTTGGAGATGCCGGAGGCAGCGGGCGCATCCTGCGGCGCGACGCTGCCGAGGCTGAGCGCCGAGAGCGGCGCCAGCGTCAGCGCCTGACCCACGGCGCGCACGACGTTGGGGACGAAGAACTGGTCGCCGGAATAGTCGAGCGACATCATGATGTTCATGAAGGAGCTCGCGGCGAACAGCAGCAGGCCGACGGTCGCGATATAGCGGGCGTCGAAGCGCTGCATCAGCTTCGGCACCAGCGGGATCAGCAGGAGCTGCGGCAGGCCGGTCCAGGCCAGCACGTTGCCGATCTGCTCGGCATTGTAGCCCTGGACCTGGCCGAGATAGGCGGGCAGCAGATAGACCGAGCCGAACAACGCGAAGCCGAGGAAGACGGCGGCAATCGTGCCGATGCCGAAATTCCACTGCGTCAGCAGCCGCAGGCGCAGCAGCGGCTTCTCCACCACGAGCTCGTTGACGATGAACAGCGACAGGCTGATCGCGGCGATGACCGCGAGCCGCACGATGAATGGCGAGCCGAACCAGTCGTCCTTGTTGCCTTCCTCCAGCACGGCCTGCAGCGAGGCGAGGCCGATCGCCATGGTGGCTATGCCGAACCAGTCGCCCTCGCGCAGCAGGCCGAGGTTCATCGGCTGGCGCTCCAGGGTGAAGAAGAGGATGCTCACCATCACGATTGTGGGCAGCACATTGACATAGAAGATGGTCTGCCAGCCGTAATTCTCGGTGAGATAGCCGCCGATGGTCGGGCCGATCGCCGGGGCAAAGGTCACGGCGAGCGAGAACATGGCAAGGCCGATCGGCTGCTGGCCTTTCGGCAGCCTGGTGAAGACCAGCGTGAACGCCATCGGGATCAGCACGCCGCCGAAGAAGCCCTGAAAGCCGCGCATCGCGATCATCGAGGGCAGATCGTGGGTGAAGGCGCAGGCGACCGAGAACGCGGCGAACAGCGAGGCGAAGCTCAGCATGATGTTGCGGAACGAGAACACCCGCGACAGGTAGTCGGTCAGCGGAATGACGATGATCTCGCCGATCAAATAGGACGTCGAGATCCAGGAGCCGTTGTCTGCGCCGGTGCCGATGCCGCCCTCGATGTTGAGCAGCGAGGCGTTGGTGATCTGGATGTTCAGGATCGCCATGAAGGCGCCGATCATCGCCGCGAACACGGCGATCCAGACCGTGGCGCTGGCGCGATCCGGAGCGGTTGCGGCGCGCTCAGGCGTCGCGGTCGGTATGGCGGGTGCTGGCGTCGATATTGAGAGGCTGTTTGACATGGCACGACCCTCCGGAAACGGGCTTGGCTTTGAGCGTCGCTGCGGCTTGCGCGGTCGGCGCCGAACGCGTTGCGATCGTCGGGATCACGGACATGCCGGGCCGCAGCGCGATCGCAGACGCGGTCTCGGCGTCCAGCGCGATCTTCACGGGAATGCGCTGCACGATCTTGGTGAAATTGCCGGTGGCGTTGTCGGGCGGCAGCAGCGCGAACTCCTGGCCGCTGGCCGGCGCGATGGAATCGACATGGCCGTGGACGACCTGGCCCGGGAACGTGTCGATCTCGATCTCGACGCTCTGGCCGGCGCGGACATGGGTGAGCTGGGTCTCCTTGAAATTGGCGACGACATAGGCGCCGTCACTCGGCACGATCGCCATCAGCTGCGTGCCGGCCTGCACATATTGGCCGACGCGCAGGGTGCGATTGCCGACGATGCCGTCGATCGGCGAGACGATGGTGGTGTAGCCGAGGTTGAGCTCGGCCTGATGCTGGAGCGCAACGGCGCGGGCGGCCGCGGCTTTCGCCTGCACGATCTCGGCCTTGAGCAGGTCGACCTGCTTCTGTGCGGAGACGAGGTTGGCGTTGTCGCGTGCGATCGCGGCGTCGGCGCCGGCATCGCGCGCCTGTGCCTGCTGCGCGTTCTGCACGCTGCCATAGCCGGTCTTGGCGAGGTCGCTGTAGCGCTTGTTCTCCTGCTGGGCGAAGACCTTCGCGGCGGTGTCGACATCGATGGTCGCTTGCGCCGCAGTGATCACGGCCTCCTGAACCTCGAGCTGCGCCTGCTTGCTCGTCACCGTCGCGTTCGCGGCGGCGACGTCGGCCTTGGCCTGGTCGAGCGCGACGCGGAAGTCGCGGTCGTCGATCCGGGCCAGCACCTGGCCGGCTTTCACATGCTCGTTATCGCCGACCAGGACGCGGTCCAGATAGCCGCTGACCTTCGGCGCGATCGTGGTGTTGTCGGCCTTCACATAGGCGTCATCGGTGGAGACGAGGAAGCGCCCGACCGTCCAGTAATCGTAGCCGTACAGAGTCGCGCCGGCGAGGGCCGCGGCGGCGACGCCCGCCAGCAACAGCTTGCGAAGGTTGAGCTTTCGGCGCGGGGCGGGGGCCGGCGGCGCGGGCAGGATGCCTTCCGGCGCGCTTGTCGGGACCACGCTGGTTTCGCTCTTAGAC
Organism: Bradyrhizobium sp. KB893862 SZCCT0404; assembly: GCF_018130885.1. Taxonomy (NCBI): domain Bacteria; kingdom Pseudomonadati; phylum Pseudomonadota; class Alphaproteobacteria; order Hyphomicrobiales; family Nitrobacteraceae; genus Bradyrhizobium; species Bradyrhizobium sp. KB893862 SZCCT0404. Next base: position 712,588 of record NZ_JAFCLT010000003.1, on the reverse strand, counting down.
GGGTTGGTGTGCACGGTCATGGCCGAATCCCTGAATTAGGAAACTTGACGATTTCCAAATTAGGACTAGCTTGGGAAGAGTCAATGGAATGACAGTCATCATCTAAAAACATGGCTCAGGCAAAACCGTCATCAGAAGGCCGCCCGCGCGGCCGGCCGCCGGTGCGCAGCGACGAGGAGACGAAGCAAATCGTCATCGAGGCCGCACGGCACGCCTTCGCGGTCGAGGGCTATGCTGCGACCAGCACCGAGGAATTGGCGCGCGGCGCCGGCATCTCCACCAAGACTCTCTATCGGTTGTTTCCGGGCAAGGCGGCCTTGTTCGAGGCGATGTGCGCGGACCGGCTCGACCGGCTGCTCTCCGACGTCAATCTTCAGGCCAGCAACCAGGCCGACATCGAAACCAATCTCGCTGCCGTGCTGGTCGCCTGTGCCGATCTTGCGCTGGATCCCGAGGTCGTGGCGCTGCAGCGCATGGTGCTGCAGCAATCGGCCACGTTCCCCGACCTTGCCGCGAATTTCTACCGTGACGGCATCTCCCGCACGGCGGCGGCGCTCGCGGGCTGGCTCCGCGACCAGGTGAAGAAGAAGCGCATCGTGCTCGACGACGTTGACGAAGCCGCCGGCATGATGATCGGCATGATGGTGTCGGCGCCGCAGCGCGCGGCGATCTATGCGAGCCGGACGCTGCCCTCGCGCAAGGAAATCGAGAAGCGGGCGCGGATTTGCGCCGCGATCCTCCTCGACGGCTGCCGCGGGCCGTCGGCCTAGCGGCGGCAGGCTTTGACAAGCCGCCGGGGTTGGGCTATATATTTCGCATGCGAAATAACGAGGCCGCGGCAAGGCACCATCGGCTGATCTATCTGCTCAACGTCGCGCAGCGCCGTCTGCAACGCTGGATGGCGGCGCAGCCCTCGAGCGAGGTGACGCCGGCGCAGGCCGGGCTGCTGTTCATTCTCGGCAGGCAGGACGGCGTGCTGATGGGCGAGGCGGGCGCCGCGCTTGACATGGGCCCGGCCGGCATTTCCGGACTGGTCGATCGCAGCGCCGCGGCGCGGCTGGTCGAGCGCCGGGCCGATCGCGAGGACGGCCGCGCCTGGCGGGTGTGGCTGACGCCGAAGGGACGTGGCGTGCTGGCGCAGGCGAAGACCGACGCGGCCGCGATCAACGCGGCACTGACGGAAGGATTCACAGCTGCCGAGATCGACGTCGTCGCGCGCTGGCTGGCAAGCGTTCAGGACAAGTTTCCAAGAGCAAGAGATTCAGAGGACTAAGGAGAGACCCATGACCGATCACGTCCGCATCGAGAACAACGACGGCATTCTCACCCTCACGCTGGCGCGTCCCGACAAGAAGAACGCGCTGACCGATGCGATGTACGGCAAGCTCGCCGACACCATCGAATCCGCCGAGTTCGACCCGTCCGCCCGCGTGATCCTGATCCGCGGCGAGGGCGACATGTTCACCGCCGGCAACGATGTCGGCGAGTTCGCGGCCGTCGCATCCGGCAAGTCGGAAGGCAGCCGCAACGTCGTCCGCTTCATCCAGTCGCTGGCGCGCTGCACGCGGCCGCTGGTCGCGGCGGTGCAGGGCCGCGCCGTCGGCGTCGGCACCACGATGCTGCTGCATTGCGACCTCGTCGTGCTCGCCGACAACGCGCAATTGTCGACGCCCTTCGTCAGCCTTGCCCTCGTGCCGGAAGCCGCGTCCAGCCTCTTGATGCCGGCGCGCATCGGCTATGCGCGTGCTTACGAGATGTTCGCGCTCGGCGAGACCGTGCCGGCCAAGGCCGCGCTGGAATGGGGCCTCGCCAACCGCGTCGTGCCGCTCGACAGGCTCTATGCCGAGGCGCTGGCGCTGGCGCAGCGGCTCGCCCGTCAGCCGGCCGGCGCGCTCACCGCCACCAAGAAGCTGATGCGCAACGGCGAGGCGCTGGTCGCGCAGATGCAGGCCGAGGGCGAGCAGTTCGCCCAGCGGCTGCGCACTGCCGAGGCGCGCGAGGCGTTCACCGCGTTCGCAGAGCGCCGCCCGCCTGACTTCACCAAGGTCGCATGATGGATTGCGGGCGGGTCCGAATGCGTGCAACCGGAACCGCCCCAATTCAATTCAAACCTTAACGAAACATTGGCATGTCGCGGTGCAAGGTCCTGCTTACGTGAAATGTAGGCCCTTGACCCCATGTCCATTTTTAAGAAATCGGTAAGCACGCTTCTTCTGGTGCTGATGGCCCTGCTGGCGGTGGGCGCACTGACCAGCACGGCGATCCAGATGGTCGGGGCCTTCGGCCGCTACAATGACAGCCTCGAGACGGCCCGGCTTGCCGCCGCCGACAAGGCGATCTTCCATGGCGTGCTCGCGCTTCGCAACAATCGCGGCGATGCCCAGAGCGCGATCCTCGGCGAGGACGATCCCAAGGCAAAGCTCACTGAGGCCGAAAAGGCCGAGCAGGCCGGCTATGACGGAATCATGACCGCGCTCGCGACCGTCGATTTTGCGCGCCGCGACGAGCTCGCCGGCACGCTGAAGCAGCGCTGGAGCGACGCCGCGCCGCAGTTCCAGCTGTTCTACGACGAAGCCAAGCGTCCGCGCGCCGAGCGCAAGATCGAGCGGACCAATTCCTGGTACGATGCCGTCACCAAGGTCATCGACACCGCGAACCTCGCCTCCACCGCGGTGTCGAACCGCGCCTGGATGAACGATCCCTACATCGCCCGCATGATCCAGGTCCGCCGCTTCGCCTGGCAGGTGCGCGACCGCTACGGCATCCATTGCTCGTCGCTGCGCTCGAACGTCAACGGCAGCAAGCCGCTCGACGACGCGCAGAAGCGGCAGGTCGCACAATGGGACGGCACCATCACCTCCGGCTGGGCCGGCATGGCCGAATTGCTGGCCGCGCCCGACGTGACGGCGGAGCTGGTGACGGCCGCGTCGGACGCCAAGGCCAAGACCGACGGCGTCCTCAAGCAGATCGGCGATCTCACCAAGAATTTCGACGGCAGCGGCAAGCCTGCGATGTCCGCTTCGGAGTGGAACACGCTCTGCCAGTCGCCGTTCCCGCTCATCGTCGGCGTGGCGACCAAGGCACTCGATCAGTCGATCGCGCGCGCCGAGGCCGTCCAGGCGACGGCGCTCACCAAGCTCATCGTGCAGTCGCTCGCGTTCCTGCTCGCGCTGGCCGTGACGCTCGCCGGCGTCTACGTCGTGCGCAATCGCCTGATGCGCCCGGTCCGCGCCATCCTCGATGCCATCGCGCGGATCAGCGCGCGCGATTACGCGACGCCGGTTCCGCAGTCCCGCTATCCCGACGAGTTCGGCACCATGGCGGCGGCGCTGGAGAGCCTGCGCGAAAGCGCGGCGACCGCCGAACGTCTCGGCCAGGAGCGCGAATCGCAGCAGGCGCTGCAGCTTGCCCGCTCCGGTACGGTCGACGAGGCCTGCCGCAGTTTCGACGACACGGTGCAGGCAGTGATTCAAAGCGTCGCTGCGTCGGCGCGGGAGCTCGATGCCACCGCGACCGATGTGCGCACGCTGGTGTCGGAATCGAGCAGCCAGACTGCTGCGGTTTCCAGCGCGGCCGAGCAGGCCACCAACAATCTCGAGACCATCGCCGCCGCGACCGAAGAGCTGTCCGCCTCTGTCGGCGAAATCTCCGCGCAGGTCCAGTCCAGTGCGCAGGAGGCGCGTGAAGCCGTTTCGCAGGCCGAGCGGACCAATGCAACGGTCGAGATCCTCGATCAGACCGCCAGCCGGATCAGCGAGGTCGTGAAGATGATTCACGCCATCGCCGGCCAGACCAACCTGCTGGCGCTGAACGCAACCATCGAAGCGGCGCGTGCCGGCGAGGCCGGCCGCGGCTTCGCGGTGGTCGCCGGCGAGGTCAAGAGCCTCGCGGCGCAGACCGCGACCGCAACGGAAGAGATCTCGCGCCAGGTCGAGGAGATCCAGGGCGCGACCGGGCAGGCGGTCTCCGCGATCCGTTCCATCGGCGGCGCCATCAGCGGCATCGACGAGAAGATGACGGCGATTGCCGCCGCCGTCGAGCAGCAGCGCGCGGCCACCACCGAGATCTCGCGTAACTTCCAGCAGGCCGCGCAAGGCACCCGCGAAGTCACCGACACCATCGGCAGCGTCGCCAAGCTCAACCACGAGACCGGCAATGCCGGCACGGTGCTGTCGGACTCCGTGAAGAAGATGTCGGCGGACGCCGATCGTCTCCGCGTGGCGGTCGAGGGCTTTTTGGGAGCCGTGAAGACCGCGTAACTTCGTTCATCCTCCATCCTGACGTCGCGCGGGCATTGCCGCCATCCCGCGCGGCGGCTACATCTGTGCCGCCGCGTCACGCGGCAGCAGACGTTTAAGCCACATCAGGGATGGAGAGTTCGATGCCGGTCACCCCACACAAGGCCCAGCGCCCCTATCGCGGCGTGTTCCCGGTCGCGCCCACCATCTTCGACGAGCGCGGCGAACTCGACCTCGAAGGCCAGCGCCGCTGCATCGATTTCATGATCGACGCCGGCTCGCACGGCCTCTGCATTCTCGCCAATTTCTCCGAGCAGTTCGTGCTCACCGACGCCGAGCGCGAGACGGTGATGCATGCGGTGCTGGAGCATGTCGCGGGCCGGGTTCCCGTCATCGTCACCACCACGCATTTCAGCTCGGCCGTGTGCGCCGCGCGCAGCAAGCAGGCCGAGGCCGCGGGTGCCGCCATGGTGATGGTGATGCCGCCCTATCACGGCGCGACCTTCCGCGTGCCCGAGAAGGGCATCGTCGAATTCTTCAAGGTGCTCTCGGGCGCGATCAATATTCCGATCATGATCCAGGATGCGCCGGTGGCGGGCACGCCGCTGTCGGTCGAGCTGCTGGCGCGGCTGGCGCGTGAGCTCGCCAACATCCGTTATTTCAAGATCGAGGTGGCGGGCGCGGCCTCGAAGCTGCGCAGCCTGATCGAGGCGGGCGGCAAGGACATCGAGGGTCCATGGGATGGCGAGGAAGCCATCACGCTGCTCGCCGATCTCGATGCGGGTGCCACCGGCGCCATGACCGGCGGCGGCTATCCCGACGGCATCCGCCAGATCATCGATCCCTATTTCGCCGGCGATCGCGAGAAGGCGAAGGCCGCTTATGAGCGCTGGCTGCCGCTGATCAACTACGAGAACCGCCAATGCGGCCTGATCGCCTGCAAGGCGATGATGCAGGCCGGCGGAGTGATCAAGTCGGAAGCCGTGCGCCATCCCTTGCAGCCGCTGCACCCGGCGACGCGCGCCGGGCTATTGGAGCTCGCCAAGGAGCGCGACGCGCTGGCGCTGCGGTGGGGGAAGTAGATCTCTCCGCCGTCATTGCGAGCAATCGTAGGGTGGGCAAAGCGAAGCGTGCCCACCATCTGTTGCCATTGAGAAAGATCGTGGGCACGGCGCTCCGCGCCTTTGCCCACCCTACGAGAGCTGTTGTTGGATTTTCCGGTGTCGTCCCGGCGAAGGCCGGGACGACACGGAGTGTGTGGCACGCGCTCCAGCTCATCTCATGAGCCTGCATTTCAGCCGACGGCGTCGAATTGGCGCAATTCCGCCGGTTTCCTCCGGTCCGGCGATGACATATCCTGCGTCCGCCAACCAGCCCTGCGGAGCATCCCAGGACATCGCGTAACACCTCTTCATTATGCCGTTATCCCGAGCCAGGTTGGAGCGAACCGACAGAACAGGGAGGCAGTGCCATGACGATGAGGCCGGATCCGACCTTTCACGCATCGCCCAAGCTTGCGATGGAAGCGCCTGCGGAGAACTTTGCCTACACGTTGCTGCTCAGTCCGGATTTCTCAAAGCCGGATGCTCTCGCGGTCATCGACGTCAAGCCGGGATCGCCGACCTATAGCCAGATCGTCCACACCGTGACGATGCCCAACAAGGGCGACGAGTTTCATCACTTCGGCTGGAATGCCTGCTCCTCTGCGCTGTCGCCTCTCACTGGACACGCCTTCGTCGAGCGACGCTATCTCATCATTCCCGGGCTGCGCTCGTCGCGGATCTACATCATCGATACCAAGCCGGATCCGACGAAGGCGAAGATCCACAAGATCATCGAACCGGAGGAGGTCTTCAGGAAGACCGGCTACTCGCGGCCGCACACCATCCATTGCGGGCCCGACGGCATCTATGTGAGCACGCTGGGCGGCGGCGGCAAGGACGGCACCAACGGACCGCCAGGCGTCTTCATCATGGATTGCGAGACTTTCGAGGTCCTTGGACGATGGGAGATCGACCGCGGCCCGCAGACACGGCACTATGATTTCTGGTGGAACCTGCCGCGCGACTACATGGTGACCAGCGAATGGGCGCTGCCGCCGCAGTTCGAGAACGGGATCGTCCCGGAAGATCTGCTTGCGAACAAATACGGTCATCATCTCCACTTCTGGGACCTTCGCGCCCGCCGCAACGTCCAGACCATCGATCTCGGCGCCAATCATCAGATGGCGCTGGAGGTGCGGCCGGCGCACGATCCGGTTCGCGAGTACGGCTTCGTCGGCGTCGTGGTCGACACCACCAACCTCGAAGCATCGATCTGGACCTGGTGGCGCGAGGGTGGAAAATTCCATGCCGAAAAGACTGCCACGATCCCTCCCGAACCCGCACCGAAGGAGAAGCTGCCGCCGCTGCTGCAGGGATTCGGCGCCGTGCCGCCGCTGGTGACGGACATCGACCTGTCGATGGACGACCGGTTTCTCTATGTCTCGTGCTGGGGCACGGGTGAGATGCGCCAGTACGACGTCAGCGATCCCCGCAAGCCGAAGCTCGCGGGCTCGGTCCATATCGGCGGCATCGCGCGCCGCACGCCCCATCCGAACGGCAAAGCCTTTGCGGCAGGCCCGCAGATGGTCGAGATCAGCCGCGACGGCAGGCGCGTGTACTGGACCAACTCGCTGTATTCCACCTGGGACGACCAGTTCTATCCCGAGGGGGTTCCGGGCGTGGAGGTGATGGCCAATGTCGGCCGCAACGGCGGCCTCGAGCTCGACAAGAACTACTTCGTGAGCTTCCCCGACGGATATCGTGCGCACCAGATCAGGCTCGAGGGCGGTGATTGTTCGACCGACTCGTTTTGCTACCCGTCGGTCTAGATGGAACGCATGCGAGCCCGGCGCTTGGCTGGCTGTGGCTCGCGCTTGTTGCGAGCGGTCTCTATCACGGGATCAATCCGGGAATGGGATGGCCGCTCGCCGTTTCCGCCGGGCTCATGGACAAGAGCCCGCGCGCGCTCCTCCGTGCATTGTGGGCCCTGGCGGCCGGGCATCTCCTGGCAACATTTCTCGTGCTGCTGCCGTTCGCCTTCCTGCTCGTGCTGGCCGAATGGCAGCGTCCGATTCAGATCGGTGCGAGCCTGCTCGTCATCGGCTTCGGCGTCTATCGGCTGATCGACCGGCGCCATCCGCGCGCGCTGGCACGAATCCCGCCGACGCAATTGGCGCTCTGGTCGTTTGCCGTCGCCATTGCTCACGGCGCCGCCCTGATGCTCGTGCCGATCTATCTCGGGCTATGTCAGGCCTTCGAGCTCGATGCCGGCCATGAGGCGGCAGGCACGCTGGTGCAGGCAAGTCTCGGAATGGCGGTGCTGGTGTCGCTGGTTCACGTCACCGCCATGGTCGGCGCCGGCGGATGTCTGGCGTGGCTGGTCTACCGCCATCTGGGATTGAAGTTCGTCTCGCGAAGCTGGTTCAATCTCGACGCAGTCTGGGCGACCAGCCTCGTTGTGGTCGGCGCGGTGGCGCTGGGCCTCAATCTTGCGAGCTGGCGCTAGGCTGAGAACGTCTCCCCAACGTCATTGCGAGCGAAGCGAAGCAATCCAGGCTTTTTCTTTGGAAACAGCCTGGATTGCTTCGTCGCTTCGCTCCTCGCAATGACGGCGGACGTGGTGACTATCTTGCTAACGCCCACTCGCCGACAATGCGGAACTTCGCCCTGGCATCATCCTGCTTGAACAGTGCGATGCGGTCGATCGCAAGCGTCTCGAGCTTCAGCGCCGCAAACCGCGCCCGCAGCATCTCCAGGATCGGGCCGCGCCGCTCCGCATCCAGCCGCCCCGTCAGCGTCATGTGGAAGCGGAATTCTTCCATCACGTAAGGGTAGCCCCAGCGGTCGAGATAGTCGCGCTGCCGCTCGCTCAGCTTCTCCGGCTTGCGCCGTGCGCGATCGTCCGCCGTCAGCGGCGCACGGAAAGCGTCGAAATCGCGGACGCAATCGGCAGCGAGCTGTTGCAGCGCGTCGACCGGCTCGGCCGGAATGACGGCGATGAAGCCGCTGATGGCATCGACGATGGGGCGGATCACCGGAATGGGCCGCGCCTTGGCCGCGAATGCCGTGCAGGCTCCGATCAGGTCGGCTTCGGTCGTTCCGGGCGAGGCCGCCATCGGCGCCTTCAGCGTGCCGTGAAAGCCGTATTTGCGGGGATCGCTGCTGATGTCGCGCCAGTCCGGTGCGACATGCAGCGCGTCCTTCGGAAACGAAAGCTCGTCGCCGGTATAGGCATCATAGCCGAGCAGCTCGGCGCCGAAGCGGGAGAGGCGGCTGTCGCTGCCTGCGGCAAAATAGATCGCGTAGCGGGGAAAACCTGTCATCGCTTCAGCATAACCAGTTTATGCCGCGACGACAGCCTCGCGCGGCGCCGTCACCGCCGCGAGCAACCGCGAGGCATCGGTGAGATGCACGAGCTTGCCGCCCGAGATCACCGCAATCAGGCGCGGGCGCAGCGGCATGGTGTCGTCGACCAGCAGGATGTCGGCGCGGCGGCCTTGCGCAAGGATGCCGCGATCGGTCAGGCCGGTTGCGCGGGCGGGCCCGGCGGAGACCAGATCCCAGGCCGCGGTCAGCGGCACCACGCCGTCGGCGGCGAGGCGGAAAGCGGCGAGCAGTTGCGCGGGATAGTAATAGTCCGACGCCAGCACCGAGCAGAGCCCCTTGGCGATCATGTCGGACGCCCTGGTCCAGCCGGTGTGGCTGCCGCCGCGCACGACGTTCGGCGCGCCATAGACGATGGCATCGCCGTGGCTCGCCGCGGCGCGCGCGGTCTCCTCGTTGATCGGAAACTCCGCGATGCCGGCACCGAGCTCGCGGAATTCCTGGCGCATCGCCGGCGTCGCATCGTCATGCGACAGCATCCGCACCTCGGCCGCGCGGGCCGCCGCGGCCAGCCTCGACACCGAAGCCGGCACGTCAGCGGCGCGAGAGACGACCCGATCGACCAGGCCGTCGAAATCCTCGGACGACAGCCCCGTGCGCTCCACCATGCGGTTGCGCTTGCGCGGCTTGGCCATGTCGGCGACGGTGCCATCCATGTGGTCGTTGAAGGCGAACAGGTCGACGCGGCCCTCGCCGAGCCATTGCGCGATCTCGTCCTCGGCGTCGAGATTGTAGGTCTCGTGACGCAGGTGGAAGCGGGTATCGGCGGCGAATTGCGGGCGCTGCCGCTCCATCGCCTCCATCAGGCCGCGCGCATTGCCGGCGCTGCGCAGGCCCGGCTCCCACGAGCAGGTCGTGGCGTGGAACACCGTGGTGATGCCGTTGCTGATCGCCTGGCGATCGCTGTCGGCGAGCGCGACGTCGATCGGGAAGTCGACGCCGGCGCGCGGCATCATCTGTCGCTCGAACGCATCGCCGTGCAGATCGACGATGCCGGGCAGGACCAGCAGGTTGCGCGCATCGATCGCCAGCCGCGCCCGGCCGCGCGAGCCGCCGATGTCCACGATGTCAGTTCCGGACACGCTCAGGGAGGCTTCGACGATCTCGGTACCGGTCAGGGCCCGGCCGCCTTCAAGGAAAATGTCTGTCACGCGATGGCGCTTTTCTTGCTGGTGCGAGGGGAAGCCGTCCGTGCTTCATATGTGGCGAGGAAATCTTCAATCCCGAGCTTGCGAAAATGAGGCAAGGCTTCACGCAATTTGTCGTGATCCCAGTCCCACCAGGCGAGCCGCGCAAGCCGTCCGGCGATGTCTTCCGAGAACCTCCGCCGCACGATCCGCGCCGGATTGCCGGCGACGATGGTATAGGCGGGCACGTCCTTGGTGACGATGGCGCCGGCCGCGATCACGGCGCCGGTGCCGATGTTGCGGCCCGGCAGCACGACCGCGCCGTGACCGATCCAGACATCATGGCCGATATGGACGTGGTGCTGGCGCCGCCAGTCGAAGAACTCGGTGTCGTCGCTCTCGCCCGGGAAGTAGGCGCTGGAGCGATAGGTGAAGTGGGCCTGCGTCGCGCGGTGCATCGGGTGATTGCCCGGGTTGATGCGCGTCATCGCCGCGATCGAGCAGAACTTCCCGATCGTGGTGTAGGTGATCTGGGCGTCGTTCACGACATAGGAGTAATCGCCCATCGTGACCTCGTGCAGGATGGTGCGCGCGCCGACCTCGGTATAGGCGCCGAGCCGGGTCTCATGAAGCTTCGCGGAGGCTTCGATGGTCGGTTGGATTGAGAGCACCTTGCCGGCCATGTTTGCGTCCGAACGTTCGAGGGGCGGGCCATCCTCTTCGAGTGGCTCGATGACAATGTCATGACACGGCGATGACAGGGGATGAGGTGTGTAGGATCGCCGCACCGCAACGCGTGTGTCACACAAGTGTCAAGCGTCGGCGTTAGCGGTTGGCTCCAGCTACTCTGGAGCCTTGCATGCTGGTGGTTGAAGGTCTGACGTGCCGCTTTGGCGCAAAAGCGGCGGTGGACGACGCTTCGTTTCAAGTTTCGCCCGGCGGATTCGTCGGTGTGATCGGACGATCCGGCGCCGGCAAGTCGACCATGCTCCGCATGATCAATCGCCTCGCGACGCCGACGCAGGGCCGTATCCTGTTCGACGGCCTCGACGTCACCGCGCTGCGCGGCAAGGAATTGCGCCAGTGGCGTGCGCGCTCGGCGATGATCTTTCAGCAGTTCAACCTGGTCGGCCGCCTCGATGTGCTGACCAACGTGCTGATGGGGCGCCTGGCGACCATGCCGGCCTGGCGCTCGCTGACGCAGACCTGGCCCGAACAGGACAAGGCGCTGGCGATGTCGGCGCTCGAGCAGTTCGACATCGCCTCGCTCGCCGCCCAGCGCGCCGACCAGCTCTCCGGCGGCCAACAGCAGCGCGTCGCGATCGCCCGCGCGCTGGTGCAGCAGCCCGACATCATCCTTGCCGACGAGCCGATCGCCTCGCTCGATCCGCGTAACACCAAGATCGTGATGGATGCGCTTCTGCGCATCAACAAGCACTTCGGCATCACCGTGCTCTGCAACCTGCATTCGCTCGATCTCGCCCGCAGCTATTGCGACCGACTGATCGGCATGGCCGCCGGCCGCGTGGTGTTCGATGGCGCGCCGTCCGCGCTGACCGACCACGTCGCGCGCGAGCTCTACGACCTCGAAGCCGCCGACGTCATGGGCGGCCTGCCTGTCCCGGCGCCCGAGGGCGTGCCGGCGCTCGGAACCGCCGCGGCCGCCTGAGCCGCGTCGCACCTGTTCAGTTGCCAGATTTGCGTCAACCGACCCCAACCGATGAAGAGGGTATCATGATCACTCGCAGACTCATTCTTGCCGGCGCCGCCGCGCTCGCCTTCACCGCTTCGGCTTCCGCCGAGGACTGGAAGGCAAAGTATCCAGAGCTGACCTTCGCGGTCGTCCCGGCCGAGAACGCCTCCGGCGTCACCGAGCGCTGGGCGCCGTTCATGAGCTATCTCTCCAAGGAATTGGGTGTGAAGGTCACGCTGCGTATTGCCAACGACTACGCCGCTGTCATCGAAGGCCAGCGCGCCGGCAACATCCATATCGCCAGCTACGGGTCGGCCTCGTTCGCCCGCGCCCGCCTGACCGGCGTCAAGACCGACGCCTTCGCCAACGACATCAACGCCGACGGCTCGACCGGCTACTACTCGGTGTTCTTCGTCAAGGCGAACAGCGCCTACAAGAAGATCGACGACCTCAAGGGCAAGAATCTCGGCCTGGTCGATCCGAACTCGACCTCCGGCAACAACGTGCCGCGCTTCGAGCTCGACAAGATGGGCATCCCGGATGCCGACAGCTATTTCAGCAAGGTCGTCTTCACCGGCAGCCACGAGAACGCGATGCTGGCGCTGGCGCAGGGCACGGTCGACGTCGCCGCCAACCAGTGGACCACCGATGACGATTCGACGCTGGCGCAGATGCTGACCAAGGGCATGCTGAAGAATGCCGACGGCTCGGCGATGAAGAAGGACGACTTCCGCATCATCCACAAGTCGGCGCCGATCATCAACGGCCCCTACGCCTACAACTCCGACCTGCCGGATGACGCCAAGGCCGCCATCGCGAAGGCCTTCTTCGACGCACCGGCGAAGGACAAAGCGGCGTTCGATCGCCTCCAGGACGGCCAGAAGAAGGGTTTCAATCACGCCACCACCAAGGACTGGGATGGCACGATCGAGCTGATCAAGTTCGTCGACGCATTGCGTAAGAAGAAGGCGTCCTGAGTTTTCGGGACGAGCTACTCGAGCCGGGTCGACGGACCCGGCTCTTTCTCTTTTGAACGACCACTCACCCTGACCCCATGACCGTCGCGGTTTCGATCCTCCCCGAGCAGCAGCTGGCCGCGCTCAACGCCGCCTATCGCGAGGCGGTCGCGCGCAGGCGGCTTCGTCTGCTGCTGGGCGCCGTCATCTTCGCCGCAGCGCTGGCTCTCGCCGCGGTCGGCGCCGAAGTGAATTTGCGCACGCTGTTCGCCCATTTCGGCAATTTCGTCAGCTATTTCGACCGCATCCTCACGCTCGAGAGCGGCCAGCGCGTCTGGACCGATTTCGGCGAGTGGCTCTGGGGCTGGCGCAAATGGCTGAAGATGCTGGGCGAGACGCTGCTGATCTCCTATGTCGGCACGCTGATCGGCGCGATCTTCGCCTTTGCCCTCAACTTCTTCGCGGCCGAGAACACCTCGCCCGCGCCCTGGCTGCGCTTCGTCGTGCGCCGTCTGCTCGAATTCGCCCGCACCGTGCCGGGCATCGTCTTCGCGCTGGTCTTCGTCATCGCGTTCGGGCTCGGACCGATGGCCGGCGTGCTTGCGATCGCGATCCACTCCACCGGCGCGCTCGGCAAGCTGTTTTCCGAGATCGTCGAGAACGCCGACATGAAGCCGGTCGAAGGCATCCGTTCGACCGGGGCGAGCTGGCTCTCCTGCATGCGTTTCGCCATCGTGCCGCAGGTCACGGCCGGCTATGCCAGCTACGCGCTGCTCCGCTTCGAGATCAATGTCCGCGAAGCCTCCGTGATGGGCTTTGTCGGCGCCGGCGGCATCGGCCAGGAACTCGTCGTCGCCATCCGCAAGTTCTACTATTCGGACGTCAGCGCCATCCTGCTCACCATCGTCGTCACGGTCTTCATCATCGACATCACGACCGGCTGGCTGCGCGGCCGCCTGTTCGGCAAGGAGGCGCGGACATGACGCCGCCGCAGCAGGTCGATCCGCACGAGATGCGCGCGCGCTACCCCGACATTTTCGATCGGCCGGCCTCTGCACGGCTCGCGATGCCGGCGATGATCGTCGCGGCGCTGGCGATCCTGGTCTACGGCCTCGTCGATCTCGATTTCTCGCCGTCGCGCTTCTTCGCAGGCCTCAGCCAGCTCGGCTGGATCAGCCTGATGATGATCCCGCCGGATCCCGGCTCCTCGCTGCCGATCTATCTGAAGGCGCTCGGCGAAACGCTCTCGATCGCGCTGCTCGGCACCACGCTCGCGGCGGTGTTCGCGCTTCCGGTCAGCCTGCTGGCCGCGCGCAACATCATCCCCTCGCAGATCGTGCGCTTTCCCGTGCGGCGCTTCCTCGATTCGATCCGTGGCGTCGACACGCTGATCTGGGCGCTGGTGTGGATCAACGTCGTCGGCCTCGGGCCGTTCGCCGGCGTGCTCGCCATCGCCGTGTCGGATTTCGGCGCCTTCGGCAAGCTGTTCTCGGAGGCGATCGAGGGGGCCGACCAGAAGCAGGTCGAAGGCATCCGCGCCTCCGGCGGCAGCGCTCTGCACGAGATCCGCTTCGGCCTGCTGCCGCAGGTCCTGCCCGTCATCGCCGGCCAGGTGCTCTATTTCATCGAGTCCAACACCCGTTCGGCTACCATCATCGGCATCGTCGGCGCCGGCGGCATCGGTCTCCAGCTCGCCGAGCAGATCCGCGTGCTGGAATGGCAGAAGGTGTCGTTCCTGATCCTGATGATCCTGGTCGCCGTCGCCGCGATCGATTTCATCTCGAGCAAGCTGCGGTTTGCGATCATTGGCAGGCGAGCTGTCGCCTGATCTTTCTTTCTTCCCTTCTCCCCTTGCGGGAGAAGGTGGCGCGAAGCGCCGGATGAGGGGTATGTCTCCGCAAACTCACAGCCGTGGGGTGGGCAAAGCGAAGCGTGCCCACCACCTCTAACAATTGAGAAAGATCGTGGGCGCGGCGCAAACGCGCCTTTGCCCACCCTATGGCACGGGTTTCGTGGAGAGAGTCTACGGCTCCACCAGAAACTCCACGCGCTCCGCCGCAAACCGCGAATGCTTGGTCACCAGCGGCTTGCCCTCGAGATCGTGGTCGGTGGCATCGACCACCAGGATCGGCCGTCCCAGCGGAAGATCCAGCCGCGCGGCATCGGTCGCATCCACGATGCCGGCGGTGATGCGGGTCGCGCCGCGGCGGTAGTCGCGGACGCCGTAATGCTCGAGCATCTTCGTCATCGAGCGCGTCGCGGCGAACACCTCGCCTGCGCCCGGAAACAATTCGGATGACACCCACGTCGTGGAGACGCAGATCGGCGTGTGGTCGGCAAGCCGGATCGCCTCGATCCGCACCAGCGGCGCGCCGGTCTTCAGCCCCAGCTCGCGCGCGAGCTCGCGGGTCGCGACGTCCTCGGTCGCCTCGATCAGCCGGCCATGCGGCTCGCGGCCGTCTGCGCCGACGATTTCAGAGAAGCGCGTGCGCGAGCGCAAGGGATAGGCGAGCTTCTGCGCCTCGACATAGGTTCCACTGCCGCGCTCGGCGCGCACCAGGCCGCGCTCGGCAAGGGCTGCGAGCGCGCGCCGCACGGTGTGGCGGTTCACGCGATAGGTTTCGGCGATCTCCATCTCGCCCGGCAGCTTGTCGCCGGCCGCAAAGCGGCCGTCGGCGATGCCGCGCTCGATGCCGTCGGCGACGAGGCGCCATAGCGCGACGCCCGAGGAGGCTGTGTCCTGCATGCTCATGTCGTCGGCCAAGCTAGCTCAGAAATCACACCTTTGTCACGAAACAGTCATGGCGCTCCCTTATGAAGTTGTCTATTATCATAGACAACTTCGGTTCGGCAAGTTTCGTCAAAGGCGCGGTGGATCCGGTGACCCCTCACAATACCCAGCAAGCCCAGCGCAAGGCCGCCATGGCCGTGCTGGCGCACGCGGAGGCGGGCGAGATCGCCGCTCGCCTCCGCAACCTTGCGCTTCCAGCCCATCAGGACCTGCGCACGCCGGAGAACGGCCTCGTGATGCTGCGCGGCCGGGTCGGCGGCGACGGCGCGCCGTTCAATCTCGGCGAAGCCACGGTGTCGCGCGCGGCGGTGCGGCTCGCGAGCGGCGAGGTCGGCTTCGGCTACACGCTCGGGCGCGACGGTGAGAAGGCGCGGCTGATCGCGCTGTGTGATGCGCTGGTGCAGTCGCGTGATTTCGGCCCCGCCGTCGAGCGTGACGTCATCGCGCCATTGCGCGAGCAGCTTACGGTCAGGCAGAAGCAGGCGGCGGCAGAGACCGCCGCGACGAAGGTTGATTTCTACACCATGGTGCGCGGTGAAGGGTGAGATCATGACCACCATTGCGGAGTTGCCGCCGGGATTCGCCGACAAGGTGCTGTCGGCGCAATCGACCTTTCGTTCGGTCATGGACGCGATGGCGCGGCCGGGCTCGGTGCAGCGCATCGTGCCGATGGCGGGTGCGCCCGGCATGATGATGCGCGGCACCGCCGCGATCGCGCTGACGCTGTTCGACCACGACACGCCGCTCTGGCTCGATGCGCGGCTGTCGGAAAGCATCGACGTCACGAAGTGGCTGAAGTTCCACACCGGCGCGCCGGTCGTTCAGGATTCCTCGATCGCCGCGTTCGCGCTCGTCAGCGATGGCGGTGCGCTGCCCTCGCTCGAGCGTTTTGCGCTCGGCTCCAGCGAATATCCGGACCGTTCGACCACGGTGATCATCCAGGTCGACAGCCTGACCTCGGGGCGCAGCTTCGAGCTGCGCGGCCCCGGCATCGACGGGGCCGCTGCGCTGCAGGCGTCGATCAAGCCGTTCGACCTGTTCGAGCGCCTGCGCATGAACGAGGCGCTGTTTCCGCGCGGCATCGACGTGGTGCTGGTCGCCGATGACGCCGTGGTCGCGATCCCCCGCACCATTCGCGTCGTGAGCAAGGGAAGCTAGAAGCATGTATGTCGCAGTGAAAGGCGGCGAACGCGCCATCGAGAACGCCCATCGCCAGCTCGCACACAAGCGGCGCGGCGACCAGAGCGTTGCGGAAGTCTCGCTCGACCAGATCTCGGAACAGCTCGGCCTCGCCGTCGACCGCGTCATGAGCGAAGGCTCGCTCTATGACCGCGAGCTCGCGGCGCTCGCCATCAAGCAGGCGCGCGGCGATCTGATCGAGGCGATCTTCCTGGTCCGCGCCTTCCGCGCCACGCTGCCGCGCTTCGGCACCAGCGAGCCGGTCGATACCGGCGCGATGCGCGTGGAGCGCCGGGTGTCGGCGACCTTCAAGGACATCCCCGGCGGACAGATCCTGGGTCCGACCTTCGACTACACGCACCGCCTGCTCGATCCTTCGCTTAGCCAGGGTTTCGTGCCGGAGGCGCCGGCAACGGCAGAAGCCTCCACCGCGCCGACCCCGCGTGTCACCGACATTCTGGGCCGCGACGGGCTGATCGAAACATCGCCGCAGGCCGAGGACGGTGCCGTCGTCGGCGATCTCACCCGCGAACCCCTCAACTTCCCCGCCGATCGCGACCTGCGCCTGCAGAACCTCGCGCGCGGCGACGAGGGCTTTCTGCTGGCGATGGGCTATTCCACCCAGCGCGGCTATGGCCGCAACCATCCCTTCGTCGGCGAGATCCGCTTCGGCGAGGTCGAGGTCGAATTTCTCGCCGAGGACGTCGGCTTCGCCGTGCCGCTCGGCGCGATCGAGCTCACCGAGTGCCAGATGGTCAACCAGTTCAAGGGCTCTGCGACCGAAGCACCTTGCTTCACCCGCGGCTACGGCCTTGCCTTCGGCCAGAGCGAGCGCAAGACCATGTCGATGGCGCTGGTCGATCGCGCGCTGCGCGCCCGCGAGCTCGGCGAAGAGGCACTCGCGCCGGCGCAGGACGAGGAGTTCGTGATGTCGCATTCGGACAACGTCCAGGCGACCGGCTTCGTCGAGCACCTGAAGCTGCCGCATTATGTCGACTTCCAGTCCGAGCTCGGCCTGCTCCGCAAGCTGCGCAAGGAGTTTGCCGAGGCCAACGCGCCCGATGCCATGAAGGAGGCCGCGGAATGAACGCGCCCGCCTACAATTTTGCCTATCTCGACGAACAGACCAAGCGGATGATCCGCCGCGCGATCCTCAAGGCGATCGCGATCCCCGGCTACCAGGTGCCGTTCGCCAGCCGCGAGATGCCGATGCCCTATGGCTGGGGTACCGGCGGCGTGCAGGTCACGGCCGCGATCCTCGGTCCTCAGGACGTGCTGAAGGTGATCGACCAGGGCTCCGACGACACCACCAACGCGATCTCGATCCGCAAGTTCTTCGCCAAGACCGCCGGCGTCGCCACCGCGACGGCGACGGACGAGGCCACCGTGATCCAGACCCGCCATCGCATCCCGGAGACGGCGCTGCACGCAAATCAAGTGCTGGTCTATCAGGTGCCGATTCCCGAGCCGCTGCGCTTCCTCGAGCCGCGCGAGACCGAGACCCGGCGCATGCATGCGCTCGCCGAATACGGCCTGATGCATGTCAAGCTGTACGAGGACATCGCCCGCTTTGGCCACATCGCGACCGCCTACGCCTATCCGGTGAAGGTGAATGCGCGCTACGTGATGGACCCGTCGCCGACGCCGAAATTCGACAATCCCAAGATGGACAATTGCCCGGCGCTGCAATTGTTCGGCGCCGGCCGCGAGAAGCGCATCTACGCGATCCCGCCCTATACGCAGGTGGTGTCGCTCGATTTCGAGGATCACCCGTTCGAGCCCTATCGCTTCAACGCGCCCTGCGCGCTGTGCGGTGCCGACAATTCCTATCTCGACGAGATCGTCACTGACGACAAGGGCGGCCGCATGTTCGTCTGCTCCGACACCGATTATTGCGAGGGCCGCCAGGCCGCCGGCCATCACGGCAGCCTCAGCGCCGCGCCGTACAAGGAGAAGGCGCAGGAGAAATCAAATGGTTGATCAAGCCGCGCTTGAAAACGACGAGCCGCTGCTGGTCGCGGAGTCGCTCAGCAAGTCGTTCGGCCGCATCGCTGCCTGCCGCGACGTGTCGTTCTCGCTCTATCCGGGCGAGGTGCTGGCGATCGTCGGCGAATCCGGGTCGGGCAAGTCGACGCTGCTGCAGATGCTGTCGGGCCAGCTCACCCCGAGCGCCGGCCACGTCTCCTATCGCATGCGCGACGGCATTGCCCGCGATCTCACGACGCTGGGCGAAGCCGAGCGCCGCTTCCTGTTCCGCACCGACTGGGGCTTCGTGCACCAGGATCCCGCGCAGGGCCTGCGCATGGCGGTGTCGGCCGGCGCCAATGTCGGCGAGCGGCTGATGGCGGTGGGCTGGAATCACTATGGCCGTATTCGCGACACCGCATCCGACTGGCTTACCCGCGTCGAGATCGACACAGCGCGCATCGACGATGCGCCGCGCACCTATTCCGGCGGCATGCGCCAGCGCCTCCAGATCGCCCGCAACCTCGTCACCGAGCCGCGGCTGGTGTTCATGGACGAGCCGACCGGCGGTCTCGATGTCTCCGTGCAGGCGCGCCTGCTCGACCTCTTGCGCAGCCTCGTCGCCGAGCTGAACCTCGCCGTTGTCATCGTCACCCACGATCTCGCGGTGGCGCGCCTGCTGTCGCACCGCGTGATGGTGATGAAGGGCGGCCGCGTCATCGAGACCGGTCTCACCGACCAGGTGCTCGACGATCCCCGCGAGCCCTATACCCAGCTTCTCGTCTCCTCGATTCTACCGCCATGAGTTCTCCGATGACCGCCATGATCGAAGTCACCGACGCGAAGAAGACCTTCACGATGCACCTGCAGGGCGGCATCGAGCTGCCCGTCGTCAGCGGCGTGACGTTCAACGTCAATCCGGGCGAATGCGTCGTGCTGTCGGGGCCGTCCGGCGCCGGCAAGTCGTCGATCCTAAAGATGATCTTCGGCAATTACCGCTGCGATAGCGGCCGCATCGGCATCCGCCATCGCGGCGCGGTGATCGATCTCGCCACCGCCGAGCCGCGGCAGGTGCTCAACGTCCGCCGCTCCACCATCGGCTATGTCAGCCAGTTCCTGCGGGCGGTGCCGCGGGTCGCCACCATCGACGTCGTCGCCGAGCCGCTGATCGTGAACGGCGTGAGCCGGGCCGATGCCCAGGCGCGCGCCGGCGAGCTGCTGCATCGTCTCAACATCCCCGAGCGGCTCTGGCAGCTTCCGCCCGCGACCTTCTCCGGCGGCGAGCAGCAGCGCGTCAACATCGCCCGTGGCTTCATCTCGGACCTGCCGATCCTGCTGCTGGACGAGCCCACCGCCTCGCTCGATGCCGCCAATCGCGCGGTGGTGGTCGAGCTGGTCGCCGAGAAGAAACGCCAGGGCGTCGCCATGGTCGCCATTGTCCATGACGACGAAATCCGTCATTTGATTGCCGATCGTATCGTCGACGTCACCAGCTTTGCCGCCGCCGCCTGAAGGAAGAGGGAAATGAACGCCAAGCCGAAGGAATCCGTGATCGCCAACGCCAGGATCGTGCTGGCCGACCGGGTGATCGAGCAGGGCTGGCTTGCTCTTGCCGACGGACGCATTGCCGAGATCGGCGAGGGAAGGGCGCCCGCGGGTGCCGAGGATGCCGGCGGCGATTTGATCATGCCCGGCCTGATCGAGCTCCACACCGACCATCTAGAAGCGCATTACGTGCCGCGCCCAAAAGTGTTCTGGAATCCGGTCGCGGCCGTGATCTCCTACGACGGGCAGCTTGCCACCTCAGGCATCACCACCGTGTTCGATTCGCTCCGGGTCTGGCGCGAGGACGGCGCCGAGGAAGTCGACGGCCGCGCCGGCGTGCTCGCCGCCGCGATCACCACCGCGCGCGAGGCCAGCCTGCTGCGCGCCGACCACTTCCTGCATCTGCGCTGCGAGATCCCGATGCCGAGCGTGGTCGAGGAGGCCAAGGAGCTGATTGACCGCCCCGACGTCAAGCTGATGTCGCTGATGGACCACACGCCCGGCCAGCGCCAGTTCCGCGACGAGGTCAAGCTGCGCGATTACTACCGCGGCAAGGGCGGCGGCAAGACCGACGCCGAGCTCGACGAGCTGTTCGCGAAGCGCTTCGAATATCAGAGGCTCTATGCCGCGGCCAACATGCGCGAGATCGTGGCGCTGGCGCATGAGTACAGGATTCCGCTGGCGAGCCACGACGACACCACCGAGGAGAACGTCGCGGACGCGCTGCGCGATGGTGTTTCGGTGGCAGAGTTTCCGACCACGCTGGAGGCCGCACGCGCCCTGCATCAGGCCGGCATCGGCATCCTGATGGGTGCGCCCAACGTGGTGCGCGGCGGCTCGCACTCCGGCAACATCGCCGCGGTCGATCTCGCCCGCGAGGGCCTGCTCGACATCCTGTCGTCGGACTACATTCCGTCGAGCCTGCTGATGGCTGCGCTGCAATTGCCCGAGCATGTGCCCGCGATCAGCCTTCCGGCGGCGGTTCAGACCGTGACCAAGGCGCCGGCCGAGGCGGTCGGCCTCACCGACCGCGGCGAGGTCGCGACCGGCAAGCGCGCCGACCTGATCCGCGTGCACATCGCGGGCACCGTTCCCGTCGTCCGCAGCGTCTGGCGCGAAGGACATCGCGTCGCATGAGCGAGACGGCGGCCATGGCGCGGGACGAGGCGGGCGCGATCGGCCCCGGCCGTCTCGTGCTCGTGGTCGGCCCGAGCGGCGCCGGCAAGGACACGTTGCTGCGGCTCGCGCAGGCGGCCTGCAGCGACGATCCCAACATCGTCTTCCCGCGCCGCATCGTGACGCGCGCCTCCTCCGCCGACGAGGACAATGTCGCGGTGAGCCCCGACGAATTCCGCCGCTCGCGCGAGCACGGCGGCTTCGCCGTGCACTGGGAGGCACACGGACACGCCTATGCATTGCCGCGCGACATCAACGACGACATCCGCGCGGGCCGTGCGGTCGTCGCCAACGTTTCGCGCACCGTAATCGCCGCGTTGCGCCGGGCCTATGCCAATGTCGTGGTGGTCGCGATCACGGCGCCGCCGGAGGTGCTGGCGCAGCGGCTTGCCGCGCGCGCCCGGCAAAGCGACGGCAACATCTCCGAGCGGCTGTCGCGCAGCGTCGACGAGGCGTCGGCGCAGGCCGATGTCACCATCGTCAATGCCGGCAGCGCGGAGTATCACAGCCGCCAGCTTGTGCGCGTCATCAAGGGCGAAGGCTGGCAGGAGTAGAGCGTTTTCAAGAGAAGTGGATACCGGTTCGCGTGAAGAAAACGCGTCGAAACAAGTTGCCGGTACAACAAGGAGAGAGCGGAATGACGGTGATCGAAACGGTCGAGCAGCTTGAAGCCATCTACGGCGCCACCAACGACGCCTCGACCGTGAAAGTCGCCGACCACGTCACCCCGCTCTACCGCATCTTCATCGAGAAGGCGCCGTTTGCGGCGCTCGCCACCATCGGGCCCGAGGGCATCGACTGCTCGCCGCGCGGCGACCTGCCCGGTTTCGTTCGCATCCACGATCCCAAGACGCTGATGCTGCCGGATCGCCGCGGCAACAACCGGGTCGATTCCCTGCGCAACATCGTGCGCGACCCACGCGTGTCGCTGATGTTCCTGATCCCCGGCTCGGGCAATGCGGTGCGGGCCAATGGCCGCGCGCATCTCTCGGTCGATCCAGGCTTGCTCGACTCCTTCAAGGTCGAGGGCAAGGCGCCGCGCAGCGTGATGGTGATGAACGTGGACGAGATCTACTTCCAGTGCGCCCGCGCCATCGTCCGCTCCGACCTCTGGAATCCCGACAAGCGCGTGGATCCCAAGACGCTGCCGACGCCGGGCCAGATCCTCGCCGAGATGAGCCAGAACACGGTCGGCGGCGCGGAGTACGACCGCATCTGGCCCGAGCGTGCGGCCGCGACGATGTGGTGAAGGTTACTTACCCTCTCCCCTTGCGGGAGAGGGTGGCATAGGCGGCCTTCGGCCGCCGTTCTTAGAACGCCGATGCTTTGCGTCGGCTATGGCAAAGCGGCGAGACGGGTGAGGGGTATCTCTCCTCACGAGAAGTGTTGCACGCCGATAGAAACCCCTCATCCGGCGCTTCGCGCCACCTTCTCCCGCAAGGGGAGAAGGGAACGGAGATTGCCGCTTCCGCTCCCGTCTAGTGAGCGACCATCTTCCGCTGATTCGACTTTGTAGGGTGGGCAAAGGCGCACTTGCGCCGTGCTCACGCATTCTCACCAATCACACGCAAATCGTGGGCACGCTTCGCTTTGCCCACCCTACGGAACTGCGCCTCTGGCGATCGTCATGCCCGGGACTAGCCCGGCCATGACGGCGTGTATGCTCTCTAATTGAACGCCATGCCGCCGCTCAGCGCGACCGTCTGGCCGGTCATGTAGGCGTTGTCCACCAGCAGCATCACGGCTTTCGCCACCTCGTCCGCCGTGCCGAAGCGGCCGAGCGGGATGCGGCTGACGAGCTGGGGCTGGCCGCTCATCATGTCGGTCTCGATCAGCGACGGCGCCACCGCATTGACGGTGATGCCGTCCTTCACCAGCCGCGCGGCATAGCCGCGCGTCAGTCCCTCCATGCCGGCCTTGGATGCATTGTAGTGCGGTCCGATCGAGCCGGCGCCGCGCGCGGCGCCGGAGGAGATGTTGACGATGCGGCCCCATTTCCGCGCGCGCATCGAGGGCAGCACGGCCTGCGTACACAGGAAGACCGATTTCAGGTTGACCAGGATGGTGCGGTCGAAATCCTCCTCGCTCAAATCGTCGATCCCCCGCGTGATCGCGATGCCGGCATTGTTGACGAGAATGTCGATCGGCCCGAGCCCGGCCGTGACGCGCTCGACCATGCCGGCCAGGGCCTCGGCTTTCGAGACGTCGGCGGCAACCACGATGGCGCGGCCGCCCTGCTTGACGATCTCGCCGGCAAGCTGCTCGGCCTGGCCGATCTGCTCGCGGCAGTTGATCGCCACCGCCGCGCCCGATGCGGCCAGCGCGCGACAGACGGCTGCGCCAATTCCGCGCGAGCCGCCGGTCACCAGCGCAGTGCGCCCTTTCAGATCGTTCGCCATCTCTGCACCTCCCGATTCCTTTGTTCCGTGGCTGCTGGAAACGTATCACACCAGCCGCGCGCGGGCGTTGAACTCATCGCGAGATGAATCCGGCTGCCGGTGCTTGCCGCGGGAGAAGCGGCCCGGCGTGGGGCCTTCAAATATGGATAGGCATTTCATTGACCAATCGCGCCGACCGCTCGATAGTCGAAGCATCGAAACTGCTCCTCAGGCCCAAGCCGCACCATGAGAACCGATCACCAGCGCAATCAGAACGACATGCAGGCATGCATGACGCGGCGCTGTTTCTCGGCGGCAACGGGCGCCTGTTGTTGTTGCTGATCATCTCCCAGCAGCACCTCATACCAAAATTCCAAGACTTGAACTTCTAAGACAGGAACGCCGAGTTTCGGCGAACGAGCAGCCATGTCCCAGACCCAGTCGAACGCCTACATCATCGAGATCCACGACCGCGCCGCCGGCATCATCACGAGAGATGAGCGCGGCTTCCGCTTCTTCTCCTCCGAGCGCCTGTTCGACAGCCTCGAAGGCCGCCAGTTCCGCTCCGCGCGCGAGGCCGAGCGAGCGGCGCGCGCCGTGTTCTCCGAACGCAGCCGCCGCGCGAATTCCCACCTCTTCGCCAACTGACCCACCGAAAGGACCGCGTCATGATCACCCGACGACACATTCTGGCAACGACCCTGTTGCTTGCGACGGCCCTCGCGGCTCCCGCTCGCGCCGAGGACAAGCCGGCGGAAATCCGCATCGGCACGCAGAAGGGCGGTTTCTTCCCTGCGGTGCGTCAACGCCAGACGCTCGAGAGCGCCTTCAAGCCGCTCGGCATCGAGATCAAGTGGATCGATTTCCAGTTCGGTCCGCCGCTGCTTGAGGCGATCAATGTCGGCAGCGTGGATTTCGGCTTCGTTGGCGATACGCCGCCGATCTTTGCGCAGGCCGGCGGCGCCAAGATCCGCTACGTCGCGGCGGTGAAGTCCGAAGGCGACAACCAGGCGATCATCGTGCCGAAGGATTCGCCCATCAAGTCGCTCGCCGATCTCAAGGGCAAGCGTGTCGCCTTCGGCAAGGGCTCGAGCGCGCACAATCTCCTCGTGGCTTCGCTCGAAAAGGCCGGCCTGTCCTGGTCCGACATCACGCCGGCGCCGCTCGCGCCTGCGGATGCAACGGCGGCCTTCGTCAAGGGCTCGGTCGATGCCTGGTCGATCTGGGATCCGTATCTGGCGCTTGCCGAGCTGAAGGAGAGCGCGCGGGTCCTCGTGTTCGACAAGGACATCCATAAGCCAAACGCCTTCTACATCGCCAACACGGATTTCGTCGAAAAATATCCGTCGCTGGTCGCCAGGCTGAACACGACGTTTGCGTCCGAAGGCAAGTGGGCGGAAGCACATCACGAGGAGGTCGCAAAGGCCCAGTCCGAGGCGACCGGTGTCGACATCGAAGCCGTCAGGCGCTTCGTCAATCGCTCCAGCTATAGCGTGGTTCCGCTCGATGCCGAGGTGATCAAAACCCAGCAGGCAGTCGCCGATCGCTTTGCAAAGCTCGGCCTGATCCCGAAGCCGGTCAGCGTCTCCGATGTCGTCTGGAAATGGACGCCGGGGTCCTGAGGCAAACGAGATGTCGTCATGCCCGGGCTTGTCCCGGGCATCCACGTTCTTTGCGGCCAGGCCTGGATGGCCGGGACAAGCCCGGCCATGACGCCCGTGGAGGCTATCGGGTCATGCGATAGCCATCGTCTCCTGAAGCGGCTCAGCCTGTCAGCGCCGCCAGCAATTCGTCCGGCCGCTCGGCCATGATCATGTGACCGGCGCCAGGCACCACGACGGTCTTCGCATGCGGGATCGCGGCGGCGAGCGCCTTGCCGGCCTTGGCCGGTGTCATCATGTCCCGCTCGCCCAGGATCAGCGTCGTCGGCACCTTCACGCTTCCCGCGGCGGCAAGCGCATTCGTATAGGCATTGCAGGCCGACAAATCCCTGAACAGCACGCCCGGCTCGCACGCCTTCAGCACCGACTGCGCGCCGCCATGCATCCACAGGCCCGGCGCGAGGCTGCCGCCGAGCTCGGCGTTGAAGCCGAGGCCCCAGATCGAGACCATGTCGTTGGCATCCTGCGAATTGGCCTCCGCTGCCTTCAGCAGGTCCGGGCCGACCGTCATGGTCGCGGCGGTGCCGATCAGGCTCAGCTCGGAGACCTTGTCGGGGTGCCGCGCCGCGGTTTCCAGCGAGATCAGCGATCCCATGGAATGACCGATCAGATGCGCCTTCGCGACGCCCGCCGCATCGATCAGCGCGGCCGTCCAGTCGGCCATCTCCGCGATGGTCGAGAGCGAGGGGCCGGCCGTGCGGCCGTGGCCGGGCAGGTCGGGCGCGAGAACGGAGAAACCATGATGCGCGAACCAGCGCGTATGCAGCGCCCAGGTCGAACGGTCGAAGCCGGCGCCGTGGATGAACACGACCGCGGGCAGGGACTTGTCGAAGTCGCGGCCGCCGGTTGCGACAAACACATCGTTGCCGTTGACGGAAAGCTTCATGGTGTCAGGCCTTTTGCGAGATGCGCAGCGCTTGGTTGAGATCGTCGATGATGTCGGAGGCGGTCTCGATGCCGACCGACAGCCGCACCAGCTCCTCGCCGATGCCGGCGGCCTTCAGCTGCTCGGCGTCCATCTGCTGATGCGTGGTCGAGGCCGGGTGGATCACCAGCGTCTTGGCATCGCCGACATTGGCGAGATGGCTGATCATGCGTAGCGACTCGATGAACTTACGCCCGGCGGGCCGGCCGCCCTTGATGCCGAAGGAGACGATCGAGCCGGCGCCGCGCGGCAGCAGCGTCTTGGCGAGCTGATAGTCCGTGTGGTCCTCGAGCGAGGGATGCAGCACCCAGTCCACGGCCTTGTTGGACTTCAGCGCCTCCAGCACCAGATGCGTGTTTTGCACATGCCGGTCCATGCGAACGCCGAGCGTCTCGACGCCTTGCAGCAGCTGGAACGCGTTGGTCGGCGACAGGCAGGCGCCGAAATCGCGCAGGCCCTCGGTGCGGGCGCGCATGATGAAGGCGCTCGTGCCGAACTGCTCGTCGAAGACAATGCCGTGATAGCCGCCATAGGGCTCGGTCAGCACGCCGAACTTGCCCGATGCGCGCCAGTCGAAGTTTCCGCCGTCGACGATGGCGCCGCCGATCGCGATGCCGTGGCCGCCGATCCATTTGGTCGCCGAATGCATGACGATGTCGGCCCCGAGTTCGATCGGGCGGCTGAGGTACGGCGTGGCGAAGGTGTTGTCGATCAGCAGCGGAATCTTCGCGTCGTGCGCGATCTGCGCGATCTTGGGGATGTCGAGGACTTCCAGTCCGGGATTGCCGATGGTCTCGCCGATCACGAGCTTGGTGTTCGGCTTGATGGCGCCCCGGAACGCCTCGAGATCGCGCGGCTTCACGAAGGTCGTGGTGATGCCGAAGCGTGGCAGCGTGTGTGCCAGCAGATTGATGGTGCCGCCATAGAGCGAGCTCGAGGCCACGATGTGGTCGCCGGCATTGAGCAGCGTGGCGATGGCGAGATGTAGCGCGGCCATGCCGCTCGCGGTGCAGATCGCGCCGACGCCGCCTTCGAGCGCCGCGAGCCGCTCCTCCAGCACGCCGGTGGTCGGATTGGAGATGCGCGTGTAGATGTGCCCGGCGCGCTCCAAATTGAACAGCGCGGCGGCGTGGTCGGAATCCTGGAACACGTAAGACGTGGTCTGGTAGATCGGCACCGCGCGGGCGCCGGTCGTGGGATCCGGATGCTGGCCCGCATGCAGGCTCAGGGTCTCGAAGGCAGGCGGTTTCGGTGCGGGCATGCGTGGCCTCGTTGGTCGGTCGGCGAGGCGGCTCTTGTGCCACAAAATGGCGTGTCACGTCAGCCATTGACACCTCACAAGAGGTCGTCATGCCCGGGCTTGTCCCGGGCATCCACGTTCTTTGTGCCGCGAGAGAGCCGTAGATGGCCGGGACAAGCCCGGCCATGACGCTGTGGCAGCTCTGGTGCGCCCAACGCTCCAGACGCGGAAGAAGTTTGGCCTACCCCCCGATCGCCTGCTCGATGATCCGCGCCTCCCGCAGCAGGATCTCGACAACTTCCTGCTCGCGGCGGGGGCCGAGCCTCGTTCGAACGGCGGAGACAGTCATCGCCGCCGCGGGGCGTCCATCCGGCGTCTTGATCCAGGTCGAGATCGACTTCGTGCCCTGCACGAGGCCGATTTCTCGCATGCCGTATCCGAGCCGCCTCGCTGCGGTGATCTCGCCCATCACGGTCGCGACGTCGGTCCGGTAGGATTCGAAGCGCTTCTCGTTGGCTGCGACGATTTTTCGCGCGTCCTGCGCCGGCATGGCGGCGAGGATGGCGACGCCCGCGCTGGAGACACCGAGCGGGCGGCGCGCACCGACCTCGATCGACAGCACCTGGATCGGATAGATTCCGATCCTGCGGTCGACGCACAGCGTGTCGTTTCCGGTGCGCACCGTCAGGAACAGCGTGTCGCCGATCTCCGCGGAGGCGCGGCGCAGCGAGGGATTTGCCGCAACCAGCAGCCGCGACGGCCGCGGCCGTGCCAGCGCGAGCTCCGGGACCTGGTTGCCGATCGCGTAACGGCCGGTACGCTCGTGCCGTTCGACGATGCCTTCCTCGATCAGCACATGCACGATGCGATGCACGGTCGGACGGGTGAGGCCGGTCGTGCGCACCACCTCGGCCAATGGCACACCGTCCTCGCGGCCTGCGGCAAGAATGCGCAGCACCGCGAGCGCGCGCCGGATCGCCTGCGCGCCCTGTCGCGGTTCCATAGCATTGCGGGCCAATCTGGTTCTGTCCATAATATGGACGAGAACGCCACAATTCTCTCGACAGGTAAAGTGCGCATCTGGAGATTGCGCCGCGATCGGGATGCCGTGCGCGACGTCATCGGCACCCGGTATGGAATTGGAAGGGCTGCTGGGAGGTTAACATGAGATTAATCTGGATTGCCATCGCTGTCGCAACTGCGATGCTGGCGGGCCCCGCCTCTAGCCAGCAATGGCCGGCGCGCAACGTCAAGCTGATCGTGCCGTATCCCGCCGGCGGCAATGTCGACAGCGCCGCGCGCATCGTCGCCGACAAGCTGCAGGAGAAGCTCGGCCAGCCCTTCATCATCGAGAACAAGGCCGGCGCCGGCGGCATGATCGCGGGCGAGGCCTTCGCGAAGTCCGCGCCCGACGGCTATACGCTGTTCGTCGGCGCCAACGGCCCGGTGCTGTTCGCGACCGAGATCAACAAGCGCGACGCCTATAACTGGAAGAAGGACTTCCTGCCGATCTCGACCATCTCGATGACGCCGCTGGTGCTCGAGGTGCATCCCTCGGTGCAGGCCAACAATTTCAAGGAATTCATCGACCTCGCCAAGCGCGAGCCCGGCAAGCTGACCATGGCTTCGCCCGGTCCCGGCACCACCAACCATCTCCTCAGCGAGCTGATGCAGTCGAACCTCGACCTGCAATGGGTCACCGCGCACTACCGCGGCAATGCGCCGGCGATCAACGATCTGCTCGGCGGCCAAGTGCAGTTCGCATTCGACCAGCTCACGGTCAGCCTCCAGCACATCAAGGCCGGCCTGTTCCGCGCGCTCGCGGTGACCAGCCCGCATCGCCTGAAGTCGCTGCCCGACGTGCCGACCTTCGCCGAGCTCGGCTACAAGGATTTTGACGGCCAGACCTTTACCGGCCTGTTCGCCCCCGCGGGCACACCGGCGCCGGTCGTGGAGAAGCTGCACGAAGCCCTGGTCGCGATCCTGAAGGACCCCGGCGTGGTCGACAAATTCGAGAAACTCGGCGGCGAAGCCACGCCGATGACGCCGGACGAGTTCAGGGCCTATCTCGAGCGCGAGGACGCCAAGTGGATTCCGGTCGTGCGCAAGGCCAACATCAAGGCTGACTGATCGCATGCGGATCGATCCCACCGAGCTTGGCGCGGAGCGCATCTACCGCCTGATGACCGGCATCGTGGTGCCGCGCCCGATCGCGTGGGTCACGAGCCTGTCGAGCAAGGGCGTGCTCAACCTCGCCCCGTTCAGCGCCTTCACCTTCGTCTCGCAGAAGCCGCCGATGCTGGCCATCAGCGTCGGCCGCAAGGGCGCGGACTACAAGGACACCGCGCACAACATCCTCGACACCGAGGAATATGTGATCCACATCGCCGATACCCCGCTGATGTCGGCGGTGCACGACAGCTCCGTCGAGCATCCGCCCGAGATCAGCGAGGTCGAGCATCTCGGGCTCGAGACCATCCAGAGCGAGCGTATCAGGGTGCCGCGCCTTGCCGCCGCGCCCGTGGCGATGGAATGCCGCTTCCGGCAATGCCTCGAATTCGGCGACGCCAAGAGCCGGCTCATCGTCGGCGAGGTCGTGATGTTCCATGTGCGCGACGGCCTCGTCAACGACGGCAAGGTCGAGACCAAGGCGCTCGACCCGATCGCCCGCATCGGCGGGCCGCGCTACGCCCGCCTCGGCGAGATCGTGACGCTCAACACCGTGTTCCAGACGCCCAAATCGAAAGACTGAGCGCGGGCCGGCCGATCCGCCCAGCCGCCTCAAGATCATCGGAGGAAATCACAATGCGACTCCTGAGCTATCTGCTGGACGGCGAGGCGCGCTATGGCGCGGCCGTTGACGGCGGCGTGGTCGATCTGACCCGGCGCATCGGCCGCGACTATTCGGACGTGAAGGCGCTGATCGCGGCCAATGCGCTCGCCGACGCGCAGGAAGCCGTCGCCGGACAGAAGCCGGACCATGCGCTGGACAAGCTCGTCCTGCTGCCGCCGGTGCTGGCGCCGGAAAAACTCTGGTGCATCGGCGTCAACTACGCCGAGCGCAACGCCGAATACAAGGACAATTCCGACCTGCCCAAATATCCGAGCCTGTTCGTGCGCAGCATGTCCTCGATGACGGGCTCCGGACAGACGCTGGAGAAGCCGAAGGTTTCCGAGCAGCTTGACTATGAAGGCGAGCTCGTCATCGTGATCGGGCACGGCGGCCGCCACATCAAGCGCGAGCAGGCGTGGTCGCACATCTTCGGCATGACGCTGTGCAACGAAGGCACGATCCGCGACTGGCTGCGCCACGGCAAGTTCAACGTCACGCAGGGCAAGAATTTCGATCGCTCCGGCAGCATCGGTCCCTGGATCGTCACCGCGGACGAACTCGATCCGCGTGGACCGCACGACATCATCACCCGCGTCAACGGCGAGGTGCGGCAGCAGGACACCACCGAACGACTGATGTTTCCGTTCGACTATCTGATCTCCTATCTCTCCACTTTCGCCACGTTGAAGCCCGGCGACATGATCGTGACGGGCACGCCGACCGGGGCGGGGGTCCGCTTCGATCCGCCGCGCTGGCTGAAGGTCGGCGACGTCGTCGAGGTCGAGTCCAGCCGCATCGGCGTGCTGCGCAACACCGTCGCCGCGGAGCAGTAGACCATGCTGGACGCCGCCACGATCGAACGCCTTGCCGCGCGCCTCGACGAAGCCGAGCGCACCAAGACGCTGATCAACATGTTCACGAAGGACTATCCCGATTTCAGCATCGAGGACGCCTATGCCACCCAGCGCGCCTGGACCAGGCTCCAGCTCGGCCGCGGCCGCGTCATCAAGGGACACAAGATCGGCCTGACCTCCAAGGCGATGCAGAACGCGGTCGGCATCAACGAGCCCGATTACGGCGTGCTGTTCGCCGACATGTTCTATGCCGACGCCCAGCCGATCCCGTTCGACCGCTTCCATGCGCCGCGCATCGAGGTCGAGCTCGCCTTCGTGCTGAAGGCGCCGCTGCGCGGACCCGGCTGCACCATCTTCGACGTGCTCAACGCCACCGACTACGTGACGCCCGCGCTGGAGATCCTGGAGACGCGCATGCATCGTGTCGACCCCGAGACGGGCAAGACGCGAAAAGTCATGGACACCATCTCGGACAACGCCGCGAACGCCGCGCTGGTGCTCGGCGGCCGGCCGATCCGTCCGATGGATGCGGATCTGCGCTGGATCGGCGCGCTGCTGTTTCGCAACGGCGAGGTCGAGGAGACCGGGCTTGCCGCCGGCGTGCTCAACCATCCCGCCAACGGCATCGCCTGGCTCGCCAACCGCCTCGCGCCGCACGACGAATATCTCGCCGCCGGCGAGGTGGTGCTGGCGGGATCGTTCACGCGTCCCGTCGACATCCGCCGCGGCGACACCTTCCATGCCGACTACGGCGCCTTCGGCTCGGTGTCCTGCCAGTTCGTCTGAACCAATAACAAGAGGAAGCGCATCATGACCGGTCAATCGCGGCGCAGGAGCATCCACATCGGCGGCTTCAAGCACGTCAATCCGATTCCGAACGCCTGCCGGATCGGCAATCTCGTGATGTCCGGCGTGATCCTCGGCCGCGATCCCGCGACCAACGCGATGCCGGAAAGCCTGGATGCGCAATGCGCCAACATGTTCGCGCATATGAAGGCGACGGTGGAGGCCGCCGGCGGCACCACGGACGACATCATCAAGATGACGGTGTGGCTGAAGGACCGCACGCAGCGCGGGCCCGTCAATGTCGAGTGGCTGAAGATGTTTCCGGACGAGCATTCGCGCCCGGCGCGCCACGCGCTGCCGATGGACAACATGGATGGCGGCGCGCTGGTGCAGTGCGACTTCACCGCTGTGATCGACTGAGGAGCTTTGCGCATGCCGACCTATCTGCCGTTCGATCCCAATCCGCGCCGCCCAAGCAAGGCGCCGCCGCCCAAGACCATCGACAGCCAGTTTCACGTGCTCGGGCCGATCGAGAAATATCCGGAGCGTCCCGGCGCGGCCTACCGGATGCCGAGCGCGACTTGGGAAGCGGCGCTGCGCATGCACAAGACGCTCGGCATCGAGCGCGGCATCATCGTGCAGACCACGACCTATGGCGCCGACCATGCCGTCGTGCTCGACGGCCTCGCCGCGATGGGCCCGAACTATCGCGGCTGCGCCAACGCGCTGGTGTTCGCCGAAGCGAACGATTCCTATCTGTCCAAGCTGCATGATGCCGGCGTGCGTGGCGCGCGCTTCAGCTTCCGCCAGGAGCTCGGCGCGGTGCTGTCCGATGCCGATTTCGCCCGCGCCATCGCGCGCATCCGCGAGCTCGGCTGGTACGTCAAGATCCAGCCGGAGAAGGACGGCATCGTCTCCAGCGTCGCTAAGTACGAGAACCTCGACGTGCCCGTGCTGATCGATCACATGGCGCGGCCCTTGCCCTCGAACGGCAAGGACGATCCCAACCTGTGCAAGATGCTCGAGCTGCTCAAGAAGGGCAATTTCTGGGTCATGCTGTCGCTTGGAGAGAAGACCTCGCAGACCGGCGCGCCTTACGACGACGTGATCCCGATCGCGCGCGCCTATATCGAGGCCGCCGTCGACCGCTGCGTCTGGGCCAGCGACTGGCCGCACCCGGTCTCCGTCAAGCAGCCGCCGAACGACGCCGATCTGCTCGAGCTGATGTATCGCTATGTCGCGGATGAGGCCGAGCTGAAGAAGATTTTGGTGAGCAATCCGGCCAAGCTGTTCGGCTTTCCGGACTAGTCGCGGCGTCCACGATCGGGGGGCTGCATGGTGATCGTCTCGGCGCAACGAAGAGTTCGGCTTGGTGCGGCGCTAGCCTGCATCGCAAGCGCTGCGTCCGCCGCTCCTGCGGCGGCCGGCAACGACAGCTTCCCGCCCGTGACCGCATGCGAGCGGCTGCGAGCGGAAGCGGGTCCGGCGATGCGCATCAGCGAGGCGCAGCCCCGGCCGGCGGCGGGCGGCCTTGCCGCGCATTGCGAGGTGATCGCGTATCTCGATGAGCGGTCCGGCGCCGAGGGCCAGACGTTTGCCATCGGCCTGCATCTGAGACTGCCCGACACATGGAACGGCCGGTTCGTGTTCCAGGGACAGGGCGGCACCGACGGCGTTCTCGGCAATGGCCATGCGCAGCCCGGTGGCGGACAGCCGAGCGCGCTCAACCAGGGCTATGCGACCGTGACGACGGATGCCGGTCACAGCAATGCGGCGGGTCCCCTCGGCGGCGCCAGTTTCGGCCTCGACCCGCAGGCGCGGATCGATTTCGGCTATCGCGCCGACGACGTCGTGACGCGGCAGGCCAAGCGATTCATCGAGGCCTATTACGGCCGCCTGCCGAGCTATTCCTATTTCCTGGGCTGCTCCAACGGCGGGCGGCACGGCATGGTGATGACGCAGCGCTTCCCCGGGCATTTCGACGGCGTCGCCGCCGGCGCGCCGGCCTTTCGCATGCCCGAGAAGGGTCTTGCCGGGGCCGCTTCGACGCAGGGCTTTGCGGCGATCGCGCCGAAGGCGCCGGACGGCCGCCCCATCCTGGCGCAGGCCCTGTCTCAGGCCGACATGGAATTGCTGGCGAAGGCGGTGGTTCAGTCCTGCGATGACGGCGATGGCCTTGCCGACGGCATCATCGACAATGGGCCCGCCTGTCGCTTCTCGCCGCGCAGCCTGCAATGTACCGGCGAGAAGACGGCAAGCTGTCTTTCCGCTGAACAGGTCGCGGCGCTGGAACACCATTTCCAGGGGCCGACCACGGCGCAGGGGCGCCGCGTCTATGCGCCCTATCCCTATGATTCGGGCCTCGCCACGGCCGGATGGCGGCGCTGGATTCTCGGCACGGCGCCCGACAGCCGCGTCAACGCCTTCAACGTGTCCTTTGGCGCGACGCTGGCCTATCTCTACATGACGCCGCCGCACGCGCCGCTCGCCAATGATGCGGATGCCGTCTACGATTTCTACCGCACCGTCGACGTCACGGCCGCCCATGCGCGCATCTTCGGCACGAGCGCGGCGATGCCGGAGTCCTCCGTGCGGACGATCTCGGCGAATTCAGTCGATCTCTCCGCCTTCCGCGCACGGCGCGGCAAGCTGCTGCTCTATCACGGTGTCAGCGATCCCACCTTCTCTGCGCTGGATACGCTCGACTGGTACAAGCGGCTGACCAATGTGGCGGGAGGGGAGAAGGAGACGGCCGGATTCGCGAGGCTCTTCCTCGTGCCCGGCATGAACCATTGCTCGGGCGGGCCTGCCACCGACAGCTTCGACGTGCTCACCCCGCTGGTGAACTGGGTCGAGCAGGGCCGCGCGCCCGACAGCATCGCGGCGCGCGCGGGCGCGACGACGCCCTGGCCGGAGCGCAGCCGGCCGCTATGCCCCTATCCGCGCCAGGCCCGCTATCTCGGCCATGGCAGCATCGAGCAGGCCGAGAACTTCGCCTGCACAGCCCTTGAGGTGCCGTGAGGCTCGCGGCGTGCGAGGTTCACCCCACCGGCCGCTTCGTCAGCCGATCCCGCACCTCGGCGGCGATCTCGAACGAGCGCAGCCGCGCGGCGTGGTCGTAGATTTGTCCCGTGGTCATTAACTCGTCTGCGCCGGTATCGGCGATCAGCGCCCTGAGCCTCTCTTCGACGATGTCAGGCGTGCCGACCGCGGTGCAGGACAGCGACTCGCCGACCATGGACTTCTCGACCGGCGACCACAGCGCGTCCATGTCGTCGACCGGCGGCGGCAGCGGTCCCGGCGTGCCGCGGCGCAGATTGATGAACTGCTGCTGCAGCGAGGTGAACATGCGCCGCGCCTCGGCGTCGCTGTCCGCCGCG
This sequence comes from Bradyrhizobium sp. KB893862 SZCCT0404, assembly GCF_018130885.1. Lineage (NCBI taxonomy): Bacteria > Pseudomonadati > Pseudomonadota > Alphaproteobacteria > Hyphomicrobiales > Nitrobacteraceae > Bradyrhizobium > Bradyrhizobium sp. KB893862 SZCCT0404. The sequence goes on along the minus strand of NZ_JAFCLT010000003.1, from coordinate 677,434 downwards.
AACACGTTGACGCCGACCATCGCATAGGGCTTGTCGAGCTGCGCTGACGGCTCGAAGCGCGCGCGATATTCGCGCAGCGCCGGCATCATCAGCTGCGGCGCGAAATGCGAGGCGAAGGCAAACGGCAGCCCGAGCATGGCCGCAAGCTGCGCGCCAAACGTGCTCGATCCCAGGATCCACAGCGGCACCTTCGTTCCCATGCCCGGCACGGCGCGGATCGCCTGGTTCGGTTGCACATCGCCGAGCAGCGCCTGCAATTCCAGCACGTCATGCGGAAAATTCTCGGACGTGGTGGCAAGGTCGCGCCGCAGCGCCCGCGCGGTGAACTGGTCGGTGCCTGGCGCGCGGCCGAGCCCGAGATCGATCCGCCCGGGAAAGAGCGACTCCAGCGTTCCGAACTGCTCGGCGATGACCAGCGGCGAATGGTTCGGCAGCATGATCCCGCCGGAGCCGACGCGGATCGTCTTCGTGCCGCCTGCGACATGGGCGATCACCACCGATGTCGCCGCGCTCGCGATCCCCGTCATGTTGTGGTGCTCGGCCAGCCAGAACCGCTTGAAACCCCATGTCTCCGCATGCTGGGCCAGATCGAGCGAATTGCGGAACGCCTGGGCGGCATCGCCACCCTGACGGATGGGCGCGAGGTCGAGCACGGAGAAGGGGATCATGCGAGGTACCGGTGAGGAGCGCAACGCGCCGGGGCTGCATATGTAATAGCGTCCGGCCCGAATGTTAGCGTTGCAGTGCGGACGGGACACGGGCGCAAGGATGCCATTCGGAATTGTCGTGGGTGACCGGCGAACCGCCCGGATGCTGTTTTGCCCGGCGGGCATTCGGCGCAGGTTTGACCTACGTCAACATGCGAGACCTCGCCTCATCCTCAGTTCCGGCATTGCTTGCCTCGATGTCCTTGCTGGAGAGGTATGATGGCCGATCCGACCAAGCTCTCGGTTGAGAAAGCGCTGGAAAAGATACGTCAGCGTGACGAGCCGAAATCAGAGAATTCGAGCCTCGACGAAAAAACCGATGCTCTCAACGCGGAGATAAAGCGTATGCGGGCACAACGGCTCCGCCTCGAACGACAACAGGGCAAGCGTAGCTGAGCGCCGCCGTTCCCGGCGGTTGGACAAGGGCGTATTCCGGAAACACCCCCGCCGCCCGACTGCGGCGACGCGGCCTGCATGCCCGTTCACAACACTGTTATTGCGGCCCATGGCGCCCAAGGTCTCAACTGGGCGTTTTGCGTTTGTTGCTGTACCCTTGGCGGTGCCACTGCAAGGCCCGCCCGGAGGATCTGACATGACGATTGTCGTACTCAACCGCCGCAATCTCCTGGTCGCCGGCGGGTCCGTCCTCGCAACCGGCGTCCTGGCAGCCGGCGTTCCCGGCCTGCTGCTGCCCGCCCGCGCCGACGGTCTCGCTCCGACCGAAACCATGTCGGGCGGGGCGAACAATTACCGCAAGGGCGCGGCGATCGTGGACCGCATCGGCAAGGGCGGCTTCTGGATGAGCGGCACCGTCCGCCGCGCCGGCGACGGCGCTCCGCTCGCCGGGCAGCGCATCCAGATCTGGGCGCACACCGTCGAAGGCCAGGAGCACGAGCCGCAGAGTCACGGTGCCACGCTCACCGACAAGGACGGCAAATTCCGGCTCGAGATGCCGCAGATCATTCCGATCTTCGGCCAGCCGCATGGCCATCTCGCCTATGACAGCGGCGAGTTCAAGACCGTCTTTCTGCGGCCGGTGATGCGCAGCCCGAAGGACACCAGTCTCGAAGCGCATTTCGTGCTGCAGACCGCCTGACGGATTGCGAATGACGGGGTGGGCACTGGCCCGGGTGATCCTGATCTGGGCCGCTCTTGCCGTGGCCATTGGCGTGCCGATCGCGTTCGCTGCGGGAAGCGAGCAGCTCGCATGGCGCGGTCCGGTCTACATTCTCGCCGGCTTTGCAGGCATCGTCGCGCTCGGTCTCGTGCTGGCTCAGCCTCTGCTGATCGGCGGATATCTGCCGGGGTTCGCGGCCTATCGCGGCCGGAGGGCCCATCACTGGATCGGCGGCGCGCTGGTCCTCGCGGTGGTGATCCATGTCGCCGGCCTCTGGATCACCAGCCCGCCCGACATGATCGACGCGCTGACCTACGCATCGCCGACGCCGTTCTCGCCGTTCGGCGTGACCGCGATGTGGGCCATCTTCCTCGTCGCGCTGCTCGCGTCGCTGCGGCGACGACTGGGCCTGCGGCCACGAACCTGGCGCTTCCTTCACATGCCGCTCGCGCTCGTCATCGTCGTCGGCAGCGTCGCCCATTGCCTGCTGATCGAGGGAACGATGGAGACGATCTCCAAGGCCGCGCTGTGCACCCTCGTGCTCGCGGCGACCGCAAAAGCGATGATCGACCTTCAGGTGTGGCGAAAGCGACGGGCGCTGCGCGGGGAGGGCACCGCGCGGCAATAAAGCTCGTAGCCCGGATGGAGCGAAGCGCAATCCGGGCCAGCGTCCGCGATGAACGACCCCGGATTACGCTTCGCTCCATCCGGGCTACGCCGCCTTTCAAACGCATCGACGGCGTCAGCGCCGATGTAGGCTTTCCTTGCCGCAGTTTGCGGTGGGGCGTAACGTCGCGCGATGGTTGCCATTGCTCCCGATCTCAAGGCGTTCCTGCTCGCGACGCCGTTCTTCGGCGGTCTTCCGGAGCCGAGCCTCGACCTCCTCGTCTCGATGCTGGTCGAGCGTCGCTTCGATGCCGGCGCGACCGTCGTCGCGGAAGGCGAGGCAGGACGTTCGATGTTCATCGTCAAATCCGGCCGCCTCGCGGTGAGCAAACGGGCGACCGCGGGAAGCGTTGTCCCGATTTCCGTTCTGTCGGCTGGCGATTTCTTCGGCGAGATGACGCTGATCGAAATGCAGAACCGCTCGGCCACCGTGCTCGCGGAAGCACCGACGGTGCTGTACGAGCTGACCGCGCAGAATCTCTATGCTTGCTACAAGACAGACATCCACGCCTATGTGATCGTCCTGCAGAACATCAATCGCGAGCTCTGCAGAAGGCTGCGCCGTTCCGACGATCGCTTCGCCGGGCGGCTGGAGCGGGACGACGATTGATCGTAGCGTAGGATGGGTAGAGCGCAGTGCGTAGGATGGGTAGAGCGCAGCGAAACCCATCATGCCTCGGCACCGAACAAGTACGCTTCGCTCCGGCCGGGCTACGTCACCAAATTTGCAACCGGTAAGACCGATGTGAGGCCATGAAACTCGTTAGTCGCGACGGGCAATCCTTTGAACTTCAAATCCTTGGGTATGAATTTCCTCATTTTGAGACGGCCGAATACGATTCAAATTGGCTGGTCGTCGCTGGCGAGGTTGGCCATTCAAGGGGATCGTGGCGGTTCACTCACCCGTGCCTTCTCACTTACGAAGCCGCGGGGCTGGCAACCTGGATGGATGCGGTAGCGGATACCGGCTCATGTTCTGATACTTGTGGTTTCATCGAGCCCAATCTCGAATTTCGAGCATTGTTGAACCTCGAACAACCAGTGCTCCGGGTGTACTTCAACCTCGAAGCGCGGCCGTCATGGGCGTCGAACCCGGGTGCCGGATTGGAAGATCTTTGGGTCGAATTTCCGATAGGAGAAATCGACCTAAGGTCGGCTGCGCAACAGTTGCGCGCCGAATTGAAGCAATACCCACAGCGGGCGACGCGGTAGCGCGGATGAGCAAGGCACTTGCGAAACCCATCATACCTCGGCACCGAGCAAGCGCTTGATGGGTTTCGCTACGCTCTACCCATCCTACGAGCTGCGGGCCGGCTCGCCGGCGCAGCTACAGCAGCGCCAATGAGTGCAGCGAGTTTCGATGAAGGCCGAAGGCAACGAGGCCGGAGAGAAGCAGCGCAGTCGCGGCGCTGGACGTCACGACTTGTCGTGCGCGTACTTCTCCAGCAGCAGCCGATTATATTCGTCTCTCACGGCTCTCTTCGAGACATGCCCTTTTCGATCCTTGGCAATCTTCAGAAGATCAGGATCGGTCGGTGCCCGCGATTTCCGCCTGAACCTCGCAAAGAGTGGGGTCGCAGACGCCGACGTCCTTCCAAACAGCCCGTCAAACCATCCCATTGTGTCCTCCCGGACAGGACCGCGAGACATGAGACTATCACCATGAATTTGGAGGGCAAACGGACATGCGACCGCAGCGTCCCGAACGGCTTGCTACGAGTTGCGATGCAGCAGGTTCGTAGCCCGGATGGAGCGCAAGCGTAATCCGGGGTTGTCGCCCGCGGATGCGACCCTCCCGGATTGCGCTCCGCTCCATCCGGGCTACGGTGTCCTCGCTCACCCCAACGAGCTGATCGAACAGTGAGGCTGACGAGCTTTCACCGGAAATGGCAGTGCGTAGGATGGGTAGAGCGCTTGCGAAACCCATCATGCCCCGGCATCGAACAAGCCCTCGATGGATTTCGCTTACGCCTATCCATCCCGCGAGCTCGTAGCCCGGATGGAGCGAAGCGCAATCCGGGACGACTGCCTCCGCGGCTGACGGCCCCGGATTGCGCTTCGCTCCGGGCTACAGCTACAGCAACGCCAATGAGTGCAGCGAGTTTCGATGAAGGCCGAAGGCAACGAGGCCGGAGAGAAGCAGCGCAGTCCCAGTCACGATCAGGCAACACGCAATCACTATTGGAGCCTCTGGTTCGTCATCGATGACGAAGACGATAATAGATAAAATTTTACCGACAATCGAAAGGAAGAATTAACCTTACCTGGGCGGCCAGGACGCCGGCATCCGGTCTTCGGATAGATCGGCGTGCGTAGGATGGGTAGAGCGCAGCGAAACCCATCATGCCTCGGCACCGAACAAGCCCTCGATGGGTTTCGCTTGCGCTCTACCCATCCTACGAGCTTCGGATGGATCGGCGGGCTTGCCTTCCCATGCATGGCGGATCTGCCCGTCGGGCAAAACACCCCGAATCCCGTCAATCCCTCCCATCAAAAATATTCCGCTTTACCGAAATTCGGAATCGCGGCATTGCTTCGCCATCCCGGTCCCCGGAGAGGGGCGATCGTACGTCGCAGCGAGCGTGGATCGGGGTGCGGTGGACGTGGGCTGCGTCGGGCACGCGAAGGCGAGACCAGGGCGAGATGAACCTCGTGAGGTCGGCCGGCGTGCAGACGGACGGCGCCGCCAGCGTACGGCAAAACCATGTGGTCCTGACCGTCGTTGCTACGGTCAAGCCTTGCGGAGATGGCTTTGGGCTCAACCGGGTCTGGAGACATCGTCAATTCGCGAGGCGACGGAGGCCAGAAGGAACTCGGCTCCGGGGAGAGCAGGCATAAGCCGTCAAACCACTGCGCAGGGAAGGCCGTGTGTTGGGCTTCACCTGTATGCCGCTGTGCAGTTTTCTGCGTGTGCTTTCGCACAGTGGACCGTGGGTGCCAGCCGGCACCCGGTCTTCCCTGCGCCCTCTTCACAGAGGAGGGTCAAGGAAAACAGCAAAACTCGGGCGCCGAGTGCCGCGAGAACGCTGAATCATGTCCGATTGAACCGAGGAGAATGGTGCTGCCAGACAGGATTGAACTGTCGACCTCTCCATTACCAATGGAGTGCTCTACCACTGAGCTACGGCAGCATGTGCTGGGATCAGAATCGGCCGCCACAGGGGCCTAACCAAGCGGGCCGATATCTGCCACAAGCCCCCCTCCTGTGCAAGCTTGCAAGGCCGGTCAAAACGAGAAAATCGGGCCGATATCGAGGCCAAAATGCCCGTTTTCGTTCGAAACGGCGGACTTTTCCCCGATTTGCGGGCCGATGTCCCCGCCCAACTGGCCAGTTGGCCCGGGGCGCGGATTCGATCCATTTCGAGTTTCGCACGATCGGTTCGCGTCCGGCCTCTTGAGCTGCCATGTTCGTTGGGCATGTTATGGCCGCTCGCTGCAATGGACCTTTGATGACTGACCGGAACGACAGAAGCGCGAAACAAGGCGGGTCATCCCGGGACGACCGGCTGAAATCGGCGCTGCGTGAGAACCTGAAGCGGCGGAAGCTGCAGGCGCGCGAGCGCGCCGCCGCCGAGCCCTCGCAGAATGACGATGGTTCCCTAGATGAGGGGACCGCCGGCAAGACTGGCGATTGAAGTCCCGGCGAATGGATGCCGGCGGCTAGATTTTTGAATGGACGGGAATGACGATGGCGCAGGACGAGGTGCAGAGAACCGACAGGGAGGCGCTGATGGCGCAATTCACGCGTCCCGAGCAGACCTTTCCGACGCTGACACCTGCCGAGATCGAGCGCCTGCGCCATTTCGGCGAGGTTCAGCACTATAAGGACGGCGTGCTGCTGTTCGAAACCGGCCAGCCCGGGCCGGGCATGTTCGTGGTGCTGGCGGGGCACGTCGCCATCACCCAGCGCGACGGTCTCGGTCACGTCACCCCGGTGATCGATCAGGGGCCGGGACAGTTTCTCGCCGAGCTCGGTCAGCTCTCGGGCCGGCCGGCGCTGGTCGACGGCCGTGCCGAGGGCGATGTCGAGGTGCTGCTGGTGCCGCCGGACCGGCTGCGCGCGCTGCTGGTGGCCGAAGCCGAGCTTGGCGAGCGCATCATGCGCGCGCTGATCCTGCGCCGGGTCAATCTGATCCAGGGCGGCATCGGCGGCCCCGTGCTGATCGGGCCGTCGAACTCCGCCGGCGTGGTGCGTCTGCAGGGCTTTCTCACCCGCAACGGCCAGCCGCATCATCTGCTCGATCCCGCCAGCGAGCATGATGCCGCCGAGCTGATCGCGCGCTATTCGCCGAAGCCGGAGGATTGGCCGCTGGTCGTTACCGCCGGCGGCACGGTGCTGCGCAATCCCAGCGAGACCGAGCTCGGCCGCGCCATCGGCATGATCGGCGGTGCCAAGGACAACCGCATCTACGACGTCGCCATCGTTGGCTGCGGACCGGCGGGGCTCGCGACCGCGGTCTACGCGGCCTCGGAAGGCCTCTCGGTCGCCGTGGTCGACACCCGCGCCTTCGGCGGCCAGGCCGGCGCCAGCGCGCGCATCGAGAACTATCTGGGTTTCCCGACCGGCATCTCCGGCCAGGCGCTGGCGGGCCGCGCCTTCACCCAGGCGCAGAAGTTCGGCGCCGAGATCATGATCCCGATGTCGGTGAGCTCGCTGGATTGCTCGCGCGCCAACGGCAGCTTCGCACTGGCGCTGGATTGCGGCGACACCTTGCGTTCGCGCGCGGTGGTGGTCGCGAGCGGCGCGCGCTATCGCCGTCCCGACATCGAAAACCTCGACAAGTTCGAGGGCCGCGGCGTCTGGTACTGGGCATCCCCGGTCGAGGCAAAGCTGTGCGCGGGCGAGGAGGTGGCGCTGGTCGGTGCCGGCAATTCGGCGGGCCAGGCGGCGGTGTTCCTGTCGGGTCACGCCAAGCGCGTGCTGATGATCATCCGCGGCGGCGGCCTCGGGGCCAGCATGTCGCGCTATCTCATCGAGCGCATCGAAGCGACGCCGAACATCGAATTGATGTTCAACACCGAGATCACCGCGCTCGAGGGCGATGACACCTCGCTGCTGCGGCGGATCCGCTGGAAGAGCCGGCTGTCGGACGACGAGGATTCCGCCGACATCCGCAACCTGTTCCTGTTCGTCGGCGCCGATCCCGCCACCTCGTGGCTCGACGGCTGCGGCGTGACGCTCGATCGCGGCGGCTTCGTCGTCACGGGCGCGCAATCCGAGCTGAACCAGGGCAAGCTGGTGGCGCCGCTCGAGACCTCGGTACCCGGCGTCTACGCCGTCGGCGACGTCCGCTCCGGCTCGGTCAAGCGCGTCGGCGGCGCCATCGGCGAAGGCGCCCAGGTCGTGGCCTCCCTGCACGGCTATCTCGGCGACGCCGCAAAACCGGCGCTTTAGCCAAGCAGAAGGCAAGGGAATGGCAAGCCGAATGAGGCTTGCCATCGCGTAGTGTCATGCGTGACTATCTCCCCTCATCCTGAGGAGCGCGCAGCGCGTCTCGAAGGATGAAGGCCCGGAACGATCAACCGGGCCTCTATGGTTCGAGACGCGTGCTCCGCACGCTCCTCGCCATGAGGGCTTGAGACAAAACAAGGATTCACAAGGGAGGACTAAATGGCCGAACTCGTCGTGCTCTACAAAACGCCAAAAGACGCCGCTGCCTTCGACAAGCACTATGCCGAGACCCACATTCCGCTCGCCAAGAAACTGCCCGGCCTGAAGAACTACGCCGTCAGCACCGGCCCGGTCGGCTCGCCCGCCGGTCCGTCAGGCATTCACCTCGTCGCAATTCTCTCCTTCGACAGCGTGGCCGACATCCAGAAGGCCTTCGGCAGCGACGCGGGCAAGGCGGCCGCGGGCGACGTGCCGAAATTCGCCAGCGGCGGCGCCGACCTCCTGATCTTCGACACCAAGGACGTGTGACGGAGCGATTCAACTTTCGTCGAACGCTTCGTAGCCCGGATGGAGCAAGCCCGTAGCCCGGATGAAGCGCAGCGTAATCCGGGGCCGCTGTTGCTTGTGGCACAATTCCCGGATTTCGCTTCGCTTCATCCGGCCTACACACTGAAACTGCCGTCGTTTGCGCCAACGCTGCAAATCATTCAGTCATGCGTTTGTCGATTCGCACGACGGCGCATGGCTCCGCGCGATCCTGTGACATTGCGTGTGTAGCCATTCAATGAGGGCCGTAATACCATCTCGCAGTTTCCCGACGGAGAGAGTGAGATGATGTTTGGATTGAGCCTGTCTGCGATTACACTGATCCATGTCGTCATCAGCCTGATTGCGATCGTCGCCGGCTTCGTCGTGATGTTCGGCCTGCTCGGCTCGAAGCCGATGCCGGGCCTCACCGCGATCTTCCTGCTGTTCACCATCCTCACCAGCGCCACCGGCTTCCTGTTTCCGTTCAAGGAGCTGCTGCCCTCGCACATCATCGGCATCATCTCGCTGGTGCTGCTTGCGATCGCCTGCTTCGCGCTCTACGGCATGAAACTCGCTGGCGTGTGGCGTCCGGTCTACATCGTGACCGCGATGATCTCGCTCTATTTCAACGTCTTCGTGCTGGTGATCCAGTCGTTCCTGAAGATTCCGGCGCTCGCCGCGCTCGCGCCCGCCGTGGCGCCGGCGCCGCCCTCCGGTCCGGTGTTCGCGGTGGTGCAGGGCATCGTGCTGGTGTTCTTCGTGGTGCTGACGATCGGCGCCTGGCGCCGCTACAAGCCGATGACGTTTGCTTGAACGCACGTTTCCGGTCGATGCGCGGCATCGACCTCGTGATATCGCACGACCATCTCTGGATCACCGGCTCGCATCTTGGCGAGTCCCGGATTGATTTTCACTGAAGGAGCCATTCATGCCCACCATCACCACCAAGGACGGCGTCGAGATTTTCTACAAGGATTGGGGTTCGGGTCAGCCGATCGTGTTCAGCCATGGCTGGCCGCTGTCGTCGGACGACTGGGACGCGCAGATGATGTATTTCGTCACGCGCGGCTATCGCGTCATCGCCCATGACCGCCGTGGCCACGGCCGCTCGTCGCAGGTCGCCGACGGTCACGACATGGATCATTACGCCGACGATCTCGCGGCGGTCACCGCGCATCTCGACCTCAAGAACGCCATCCATGTCGGCCATTCCACCGGCGGCGGCGAAGTCGTGCACTACATCGCCCGTCACGGCGAGAGCCGCGTCGCCAAGGCGGCGATCCTCTCGGCGGTGCCGCCGCTGATGGTGCAGACCGCGGCCAATCCCGGCGGCCTGCCGAAGAGCGTGTTCGACGATCTCCAGAAGCAGCTCGCCGCCAGCCGCACGCAGTTCTATCGCGACCTCGCCTCCGGCCCGTTCTACGGCTTCAACCGTCCCGGCGCCAAGCCGTCGGAAGCGGTGATCCAGAACTGGTGGCGCCAGGGCATGATGGGCGGCGCGAAGGCCCATTACGACGGCATCGTCGCGTTCTCGCAGACCGACTTCACCGAGGACCTGAAGAAGATCAACGTGCCGGTCCTGGTGATGCACGGCGACGACGACCAGATCGTGCCTTACGCCGATTCCGGTCCGCTCTCGGCCAAGCTGCTCAAGAAGGGCACCCTGAAGACCTACAAGGGATTCCCCCACGGCATGCCGACCACGCATGCCGAGACGATCAACGCGGATCTGCTGGCGTTCTTCAAGGAATGATACGGGTGCGGGCCGCGATGCTGTCTTCCCTCTCCCTTTGCGGGAGAGGGTGGCTCGCTGCGTAGCGGCGAGACGGGTGAGGGGTCTCTCTCCGCGAGTCTCTTGCGCTTGAATGCGCTGAAGCAACCCCTCATCCGGCGCTTCGCGCCACCTTCTCCCGCAAGGGGAGAAGGAAGAGCCTCTCACTCCAATATCGCCCGGATCGTATCGAAGGTGCGCTTCACGAACGTCTCCGGCTTCTCGCGCGCACCCTCGCCGATCCAGCTTTCGCCGCCGACGCGCATCGCGCCGGTGGCGATCATCGCGACGAGACGGGCCTTCTGCCGGTCCGTTTTGCGGCCCGAGCGCTGGGCCAGCCCCTCCGCCAGCGCGCGCTCCAGCTTTTCGTATTTGAGCTGGTCGCGGGCGTGCAGCGCCGGGTTGTCGCGCTTGAGCCGCGACATCGCGGCGGCTTCCGCTGGATCGATCCGCTTCACCGCCGCGGCGATCGCGTTCTCGGCGGCGGTCAGCATGGATTCGTCGGCGGGACGCGCGAGGATCTCGGCGACCAGCGCGCTTGCCGCATCCTCCTGCCAGGCCGCGACGACGTCCTCCTTGGACGCGAAATAGTGGAAGAAGCTGCGGCGCGACATCTCCGCCCCGGCCGCGATGTCGTCGATGGTCGTGGCCTCGAAGCCGCGCTCCAGGAACAGCGCCATCGCCGCGCGCTTGAGCCGCTCGCGCGTCTGTTGCTGCTTGCGCTCGCGAAGGCCCGGCGCCGCCGGCGATTTCTCCCCCCGCGTCAATGGCTTGGCGCTTGTCCTGGCAGGCTTCGAAACCTTCAAATTATTTCACCTCTTGCAAATTTGCACTCAGTGCACATTTAGACCCGTCGCGGGCGTTATTCCAGCCCCGAACGGAGACGCGGCATGACCGACTGGAGCACGGCAGACATTTCCTCTCTCAGCGGCAAGACCGCGGTCGTGACCGGTGCCACCGGCGGCCTCGGCTACGAGACGGCATTAGCGCTGGCAGGCGCCGGTGCCATTGTCATACTCACGGGGCGCAACGACGCAAAGGGCCTGCGCGCCATCGAGAGCATCTGCGAGCGGTTTCCCAATGCGTTGATCGCCTATGAGCCTCTCGATCTCGCCAGCCTGTCCTCGGTCGCCGATTTCGCCCGGCGTTTTGCCGCCAGCAACGAGCAGCTCGATCTCCTCGTCAACAATGCCGGCGTGATGGCGCTGCCGAAGCGGCAGCAGACCGAGGATGGTTTCGAGATGCAGCTCGGCACCAACTATCTCGGCCATTACGCGCTGACGGCGCGCCTGCTGCCGCAACTTCGCCGCGCCAGGGCGCCGCGCGTCGTCAACCTCTCCAGCCTCGCGCACCGCTCCGGCGCGATCAATTTCGACGATCTGCAAGCCAGGCATTCCTACCGTCCCTGGCGCGCGTACTGCCAGTCCAAGCTCGCGATGCTGATGTTCAGCCTGGAATTGCAGCGCCGCAGCCTCGCTAGCGGCTGGGGCGTGACGAGCCTCGCCGCGCATCCCGGCTACGCGCGGACCGATCTCATTGCGAACGGGCCGGGCACCAGCTCGTTCCAGTCGCGGGTCGGCCGGTGGCTCCAGCCGCTGATGAGCCATTCCGCGGCCGAGGGCGCGTTGCCGACGCTGTTCGCCGCGACCTCGCCGGCCGCCGAGCCTGGCGGCTATTACGGTCCGCACGGATTCTACGAGTTGAAGGGCCCGCCGGCGCCGGCGAGGATCATGCCGCAGGCGAAGGACTTCGCCGCGGCAGCGATGCTGTGGGATGTCTCGGCAACGCTGACCGGTGTATCGTTCGACGAGATCGCGGTCGCCGCATGAGCCGCGACACTGCTGGGGACGTCGCGATGCGAGTCATCATCTTCGGTGCGACCGGCATGGTCGGGCAGGGCGTCCTGCGCGAGTGCCTGATCGATCCCGGCATCGCGCGCGTGCTCGTGGTCGGCCGCAGCCCGACCGGCGTGCACGCCCCCAAGCTCGCCGAGATCATCCACGACGACTTCCTGAACTATTCGGCGATCGAAGCAGAGCTCACAGGCTACGACGCCTGCTTTTTCTGCCTCGGCGTCTCCTCGATCGGCATGAGCGAGGAGCGCTACCGTCATCTCACCTACGACCTCACGCTCGCGGCTGCGACGACGCTGGCGCGGCTCAATCCGCAGATGACGTTCACCTATGTCACCGGCGCCGGCACCGACTCCACCGAGCAGGGGCCGCGGATGTGGGCGCGGGTCAAGGGCAAGACCGAGAACGACCTGCTCAAGCTGCCGTTCAAGGCGGCCTACATGTTCCGGCCCGGTGCGATCCAGCCGCTGCACGGGGCCCGCTCGAAGACCGCCTGGGTGCAGGCGGTGTATACCGCAACCTCGCCGCTCTGGTCGGTGCTGCGCCGGATTTCGCCCTCCCTCGTCACCTCGACCGAGCAGATGGGCCGCGCCATGATCCATGTCGCCCGGCAGGGGTATCCGCGGAAGGTGCTGGAGATGGCGGATATCAATGGCATCTAGCCGGCCAGGGCGTTAGTTGTGGGGAAATTTCCGCGCCTGCGCGCGTTAAACCCCATCCGCCCTGAAGGAGAAGCGCCGGCGATGTCTCCCCAGCTCAAAATGATCGCGCTCGATGCCGACGATCTCGCCGTCATCTCCACCCATGTCCAGGACGCCCGCGTGCAGGCCGCCGACATCGTCTGGCGGCAGGGGGAAAAGCGGCTGGTGGTCGGCATGAGCCGGCTGGACTGGGAGCAGACGCTGGATGGCACGGCCGAGCCGCGCCGGCTGGTCGCCGCCCTCCGCTTCGACCGCGTGCTCGCCTGCAAATCGCGCAACATCGACCTGGGATCCCCGGAGAAGGTCCTGGACCTCGTCGGCATCGAGTTTCACCCCCAGGACGGCCGCGCCGAGGAGCCCGGCGGCAGCGCCCTGCTGCTGTTCGCCGAAGGCGGCGCCATCCGGCTCGACGTCGAATGCCTGGAATGCGAGCTGACCGATCTCGGGATGGATGATTTGGGGACGGGCCTGGAGACCGAGGGGGAGGGGTGAGGTGGTATGCCAACGCCGCGCATTCCGCCGCCGTCCCGGCGAAAGCCGGGACCCGCCTTCCAAGGGTTGACGGCGGGGGGCCGGCGCGCCATTGAGCAGGGGCCCGGGTGAGCCAATCCGCCCCAAAGACCAGCCGGAAGCCAAGCCAGAAATGCCCGTTCGTCTCGACCGCAGCAGCGCCGATTTTGACCAGCGATTCGCGGCCTTCCTCGCCGCCAAGCGTGAGGTCTCGGCCGACGTGGAGGCCGCCGCGCGCGCCATCGTCGACGATGTGGCGAAGCGCGGCGACGCCGCCCTGCTCGAGGCGACCGCCAAGTTCGATCGCTTGAAGCTGGACGCATCCGGCCTGCGTATCACGGCGGCCGAGATCGAGACGGCCGTGAAGGCCTGCGATGCCGCGACGCTGGATGCACTCAAGCTCGCCCGCGACCGCATCGAGACCTACCACAGCCGCCAGTTGCCAAAGGACGAGCGCTTCACCGATCCGCTCGGCGTCGAGCTCGGCTGGCGCTACACCGCGATCGAATCCGCCGGCCTCTATGTTCCCGGCGGAACCGCGGCCTATCCGTCCTCGGTGCTGATGAATGCGGTGCCGGCAAAGGTCGCCGGCGTCTCGCGCCTCGTGATGGTGGTGCCTTCGCCCGACGGCAAGCTCAATCCGCTGGTGCTGGCGGCCGCGCATCTTGGCGGCGTCACCGAGATCTATCGCGTCGGCGGTGCACAGGCCGTGGCCGCGCTCGCGCACGGCACCGCGACGATCGCGCCGGTCGCCAAGATCGTCGGCCCGGGCAATGCCTATGTCGCCGCCGCAAAGCGGCTGGTGTTCGGCAAGGTCGGCATCGACATGATCGCCGGTCCCTCCGAAGTGCTTGTCATCGCCGACGACACCGGCAATGCCGACTGGATCGCCGCCGATCTCCTGGCGCAGGCCGAGCACGACGCCAGCGCGCAATCGATCCTGATCACCGACTCGGCGCGGCTTGCCGCCGATGTCGAGAAGGCCGTCGAGGCGCAGCTGAAGACGCTGCCGCGCGCGGCGATCGCAGGCACCTCGTGGGCCGATTTCGGCGCCATCATCATGGTGAAGAACCTCGACGACGCCATTCCGCTCGCGGATGCGATCGCGGCCGAGCATCTCGAGATCATGACCGTCGATCCCGACGCGCTCGCCGCCAGGATCCGCAACGCCGGCGCGGTGTTCCTCGGAGGCCATACGCCTGAGGCGATCGGCGACTATGTCGGCGGCTCCAACCACGTGCTGCCGACGGCGCGCTCGGCGCGGTTCTCCTCGGGCCTCTCGGTGCACGACTTCATGAAGCGCACCTCGATCCTGAAATGCGGCCCGGATCAGCTGCGTGCGCTGGGACCTGCCGCGATGACCCTCGGCAAGGCGGAGGGGCTGGATGCCCATTCGCGTTCGATTGGATTGCGCCTCAATCTGTCATGACAAAGCCGCCCGAACAGGACGACTCCAGCAATCGCATCGTCGCGGTCACCCTCGACGAGGACTCGATCGGTCGTTCCGGGCCTGACATCGAGCATGAGCGCGCGATCGCGATCTACGACCTGATCGAGCAGAACCTGTTCGCGCCGGACGGCGCCGACGGGAAGGGGCCGTTCACGCTGCATATCGGCATCACCGGCAGCCGGCTGATGTTCGACATCCGCCGCGAGGACGGCACGCCCGTGGTCGCGCATCTGTTGTCGCTGACGCCGTTCCGGCGGATCGTGAAGGACTATTTCATGATCTGTGACAGCTACTACCAGGCGATCCGCACCGCGACGCCGGACAAGATCGAGGCCATCGACATGGGCCGCCGCGGCATCCATGACGAGGGATCGCGTACGCTCCAGGAGCGGCTGAAGGGCAAGGTGCGGGTCGATTTCGAGACCTCGCGCCGGCTGTTCACGCTCATCACTGTTCTGCATTGGAAAGGCTAATCGCGGATGGCTGCGCCCCCACGCGCAAGCAATCCGCAGTCGGTGCTGTTCGCTTGCGCGATGAACAGCGTGCGCTCGCCGATGGCCGAGAGCCTGCTGCAGCACATGTTTCCGCAGGGCCTCTATGTGAAGTCCGCCGGCGCCAGGAAGGGCGAACTCGATCCGTTCGCGATCGCCATCATGGCCGAGCTCGGCCAGGACATCTCCACCCACAAGCCGCAGACCTTCGAGGAGCTGGAGGACTGGGAGGGGCTGAACTTCGATCTCATCATCACGCTCTCGCCCGAGGCGCATCACAAGGCGCTGGAGCTGACGCGCACGCTCGCCGCCGACGTCGAGTACTGGCCGACACACGATCCCACCACGATCGAGGGCAGCCGCGACCAGAAGCTCGCCGCCTACCGCGAGGTCTGCGACCAGCTGCTGATGCGCATCCGCCGCCGGTTTGCCAAGGTCGGCGCGGCGAGCGGGTAGCATGAGGCGGGCGTAACACCCGCGTCACAGATCGAGGGCACAGCCATGTCGGAAACCTCGAATCAGCAAAGTCCGGGTTCCCGGGTTGTGAAATCAGCCCCCTTCCGATAGGTTCCGCGCGCAATTCACCCCCTGCCTCATCCCCAAATCACCTGATGCTCGGCCGCCCCAAATTCGTACTCGCCTCCGGTTCGCCGCGACGCCTGTCGCTGCTTAACCAGGCCGGCATCGAGCCGGACGCGCTCCGGCCGGCCGACGTCGACGAGACGCCGAAGCGGGGCGAGCTGCCGCGCGCCTGCGCCAACCGCCTCGCGCGGGCCAAGGCCGATGCGGCGCTCAAATCGGTGCAGCTCGACGACGAGCTGCGCGGCTCCTTCATCCTGTCCGCCGACACGGTGGTGGCGGTCGGCCGCCGCATCCTGCCCAAGGCCAACCTCGTGGACGAGGCCGCGCAGTGCCTGCGGCTGCTGTCGGGGCGCAATCATCGCGTCTACACCGCGATCTGCCTGGTCACGCCGCGCGAGGCCTTCCGCCAGCGCCTGGTCGAGACCCGTGTCCGTTTCAAGCGCCTCTCGGAGGACGACATCCAGGCCTATATCGGCTCCGGCGAATGGCGCGGCAAAGCCGGCGGCTACGCGGTGCAGGGCATCGCCGGCTCGTTCGTGGTGAAGATGGTCGGGTCCTACACCAACGTCGTCGGCCTGCCGCTGTACGAGACCACGACGCTGCTCGGCGGCGAGGGCTTTCCGACCCGCTTCGGCTGGCTCAACTCCACCGCGGTGTGAGCGCCAGGGCCGCGCCGACAAAAACTTCGAAAACAACCCCATGCACAGTAGAATGGCCCGGCCAGGCCCACGCGGCGCCGCATGTGCCGCCGTTGCGGGAACCCCTTCGTCGAGAGGCGCTTGAACGTGCTCACTGTGTAAAGCTGCGCGACACTCATGGACGACCAGGTCAACAGGCCCGCCGGGCCGCTCAAAACCTGCCCGATCTGCGGCAAGCCGCAGGCGCAGGCCACCCGCCCGTTCTGCTCCTCGCGCTGCCGCGACGTCGATCTGAACCGCTGGCTGAAGGGCGGCTACGTCATCCCCGGCCGCGACGACGAAGTCGATGATGTCGAATAATTGAATAATATCAATTGCTTGAGCGGGCGCTCGACCCGCCCCGGCCAGCCGGCCCCAGCTTGTACACAGCTGGGGCGCGCCCGGCGAAACCTCTTGGCAAAGCTGGGTGGACAGGCAGCCCCGAGCCCACTATAAACCGCCCGCTCGATGGGCTTTGGCCCCTCTCTTGGAGCACGCCCAGGTAGCTCAGTTGGTAGAGCATGCGACTGAAAATCGCAGTGTCGGTGGTTCGATTCCGCCCCTGGGCACCATCCTTCCCTTAAGCATCAGCTCTTGATCCGCCGGCTCGCGCCGACGACCAAGCACGGCACGCTGTGCCGCCGGTCCCGGGGCCAGATCGCGCCCACCCCCTTTGGCACTCCGCTTGCTCAGTCACAGCCAAAGTCGGGCTCCGGCAGGGAGGCCCGTTTCAGGTTGAGGCAAGTGATGCAGGAAGTGTCCCGTTCTGGTGCTGCCGGTGAGCCCCGGCTCGATGGTCTGATCGCCGATTTGTGGTGGCGTGTTCGGCTGCTCAACGCCGACATTCTGGAGGAAGAGGCCAAAGCGGGAGTGTTCGACGCGCAGCAGCCGGACTATCCGCTGCTGGCGCTGAACCTTCGCGCGCGGCGTGACAATCTGGTCTCGACGCTCGGCGTGCTCGAGCGGCGTGCGAGATCGGAGTCCGAAGCCGCCTGAGCCTCCGGTCCCTCGGTCAGCGACTTCGCCTCCTGACCGGATCGCTCTGGTGCCGGCCCCCCCTACTTGATGGCGCTTGCCGCGGTGGCGGCCGTCTGGAGTGCGCTCGCAACGTCCTTGGCGATGGGCGCCAGCGGCGTTGCGATCAGGCCGGTGACCAGGAAGAAGACCAGGTTCTCCTGCGTGATGCCCCAGATCGACATGCCGGCAATTTCGCTCAGCACGACTGATGTCACCATGGCGAGGGTCTTCGCGGCATTGCGATATTTCTGGTCGCCGCGCTCATAGGCCTCGTCGATCACCGCCGTGAGCACGGATTCGAACTGCGCGAGAGCACTGGTGTCTGCGGCCGCAGCCTCTCCTCCGTCGGCTTTCTTCTGCACCGCGGATTGCAACGCGTCGGCATCGACGGCCGCGACATTGGCGAGCGCCGCCGCATTGGCCTGCGACAGGGCGAGCTGGATGAGCGATTTGGCCTTGGCCTTCTGGTCGGGCTTTGCCGCGCCGTTCAGCCAGTCGCCTTTCAGCGTCCGCAGGATCGCGTACTTGCCGAAGGGCGCCGGGTTCGAGGCGATCGCGTTCAGGAACGGGGCGAGCCCGTCTTCGATGTGGCCGAACCCGATATTGGACGGCCCGCCGCGAAACATCTTTGTCGTGTCGACCAATCCCATGGACGCGCCGCCAAGCGCGCCGATGGCCGTGACGAGATTCGCGAGGTTCGACACGCCGCCGGTGAGCAGCGCATGGATGACGCTCGTCGTGGGTTGGATGACGTCCATTTCTTCCTCCAGGTCGACCGGTGGTCCGGCATCAGGCCATGAGCGAATTGGCCTTGTGCAGCCGGTCGGCGATCTCAGCGGTTTGATTGGCCGGAACTTCAACGAAACGCACGAAGGCGGTCACGGCTTGCTCGAGGTCCGTCGCCTTGACGAAGCTGGGGACCTTCTTGCAGACGCCGATGATGATGGCGGTGTTCTTCTCGGCATCGAGCAGGTCGCCCACCGCGTGGCCAACGCCGAGGCCGCTTCTCATGTTGAGCTGAAACAGCCCCATGCTGTCCTCTTTCGACGTGTGGGTTTGCTGGCCGGGATCGAGACTCGACTCCCGCCACGCGTTGGCGACCGCCGTGATCTGATGGAGGCGGCTGAAGCCGGCATCGGCAAAGGCCTTGATGATGATCTTGGCCGCATTCTGCTGCTGGGCGTTGAAGTGGCTGAGATTGATGTTGCCGACGGCAGCAGGCCCGTCGGGAGGCCCTGCCACGTCCAGCCAGCGGATAGCCGCGACGCGCGAGCGCGCATAGGTACTCTCCTTCACCGCATCCGACTGGTTGCCGCCCAGCAGCGTGATGGTGTTCGCGTCGCCCTTGACGTAGAGGGCGACGTGACCGGAGACGTCGTGATTTTCCGTGGGCGCCAGCACCACGACCGCGCCCGGCGGCGTGTTGGTGCCGTTGATCGGCAGCGGATCGCCCCAGCTCTTCCAAGACGCGGCCAGTGCCGGATTGGTTTTCGGCACGCTGGCGGCGGCGACCGGATCGCCCGAGGTCTTCATGCAGAACGAGACGAAGGCCGCGCACCAGGGGGTCTTCGACGTATTGGTGTCGAAGTTGATCGACTTGAAATATTTGAGGATCTCGGCGTCGCTGTTTCCGACGCCCTCCTTGATGTTCTTGCTTTGCTCTTGCCGGGCAATATCGAACCACGGCGCCTTGCCGGAGCCGACGACCGCGACGATCGTTTCCGGCGCGTTCTTGTTGATGAGATCGAAGGCGTCCTTCAGCCCCTGCGCCAGCCGCGTGCTGACGCCGTTGACGAAATCCGCAACCGTCTTCGCGCCGGCGTCATTGGTGCCCGTGAGGCCAGGGCGCGCCTTGAACAGGGCCGCGATCTGGTCGTCGGCGAGGCCGGCCTTGGTCTTGAGGAAATCATTGAGCTTGCTGGCGCCGTCGGACCCGGCCGTCGCTGCTGTGGCCGCTGGATCCTGGCCCTTATCCGCCGGCGTTGCAGCCGCCGCGGCGAGCGCGATCGCGACTTTCGGGCTGACAGTCAGATAGGCGAGGAAGATTTCCAGATAGCTCGGCAGCGGCGGCTCGGCGTCGCTGCCCTGACCTGCGGCCCGCTTCGCGACGGTAATCGCCTTGGCGTCCGTGAACATCGTGAATGCTGCGCACCAGGTCTGGGCAAGGTAGTCGTCCGGGCTTACTTTCTCAAATCCGACGGACAACTCGCCGCCGTTGTCGAGAAACCTTCGCCATTCGGCGGTGGTGACTTGGAGCGATCCGACGGCATCTGTCCCGGGGATCTTGTTGCCGGCGTTGACAAGCTTTTGACCGACGTCCTCGCTTTCGAAAATCGCACGCGCAATCACGTAGTCGGCCGAGACGAACCAGGGCGCTGTCTGCTGTAGCGCGTTCACGGCGCGCTCCACGACGATGCATTCGCGAACAAAAGCCGTCTCGTCCAAAGTGTCGCGATCTTTCACGAGCAGGTTATCCTTCGATACCCACCCGGTTTGATCTCGAAATTTGACCTCGACGAAGTTGTCCGAGACGTTTCCCGTGCCAACGACAGTCATGTTCCCGAACAGGCCCCGTATGGCTGTGCCGCCGGGCTTATCGAGTAGATCGGGAAAGCCTGTAACCAGATAAACCGTCATGTTGATCCCAATCAGTTTCTATTGCGGCAACTTGCTCATGAGAGCGGCGGTGATATGCGTGCTCAACTGCGGCGCAACGTCGTTCAACCCGGACGCCGTGCGGACCGCCCGGACCTTGTCGCGCAAATCCTTGCTATCGAGTGCAGGCGAGCCCGTAAGCGGGTTTCCGGCAGTCGACTTCGTCAACGCGGTGATCAGATTGGTGAACGACTTTGCGCTCGATTCCTTTTTCTTGGGCGATTGCGTATTTGCAAATACGATTCTCTCGAAATAATTCCTCGCTGCGTTGCAGTTCAACTGTTTGTTGATGGCGAGACGCTCAATGCGGTCGATGATGCCATCGGCCTTCGGCGGAGCACCTTCTCCGTCATCGCTCGCCTCATAAATTGCAACGAGCTCTCTGATAAGATCCTTCCGGGGCAGACCGATGTCCTTGTTCTTGTCGAAACAAAGCGCGTTCAAGGTGGTTTCCGTTTCGGCCTTGCTCAGGTCCTTTTCGGCGAAGAACGGCGCAACATCGGCATCAGGCGGCACGACCGTAGCGCGCTTCTGCTGCTGCACCACGCTCGCCGGCGTGAACGGCACGCCCGCGCTCCTGGGCGAGATCAGCGAACCCTTTTCCAGCCCGTCGGCGCCATTGCGCTCGAACGTGGCGATGGTGTTGTTGATCTCGGTCTCGATCGTCATCGGCATGCACAGGCGCAGATAGGAGCGCAGCGCATAGAGGGCGGCCGGCCTGCTGACGATGGCGACCGCCTTGGTCGTCGTCGTGCCGATCAGCCGATCGCGATACTCCTTCTGCCGGCTCAGCACGACGGCCTGAATCGTCGAGTGCGGCATGGTGAGGATCAGGCGCGACTGGACATTGGTGAACGTGCCGGCCGCGAGCCCGAAAGCGGCACCGGCGATGGTGATCGGATTGGCGCCGACACCGGTGGACCGCATGATCGTCTGCGCCGTCGCGCTGGCCAGCGCCAGCTCGTTGAGCACCGGCTCGCGCGAGCGCTGCGCATCGTCGAGCCAGGCCAGATAGGCGTCGCAGCGCTGGTCGATGTCGTTCATGCCGGCCTGGACGAACAGCCACCATGTCGCCGCATCGTATGGATTGGGGCCGCAGCTGGTCACGCCATCGAAAGCCGTCGGCAGAATTCCGGCCTGCTGGCAGATCTCACCGACATAGGCATTCTGCAGGTCGGTCTGCGCCGCGACATCGGCGGGATAGAGCCTGGTGCCGACGCCCTGCGTGGAGCTCAGGTCGCAGCCGGCGGACAACAGCGCCATCGCGAGACACGCCGCCCACCTCACAACATAGCGCATGCACGCCCCCGTCTCAGCAAAGTGACTTGTCGTCGAGATCATCGCCTGGTGTTCCGGTCCTCGGCTCCTCGGAGTGCTCGTGCTCCTCGGCAGCGTTCAAATTGGCCGTGACGATCGTGAAGGCGTCCTGGACGTCGTCGACGACGTCGCGGCGACCCGTGTTGATGTTGCGGATCTGCACCCGCCAGCGAGCCTTGCCGCTGCCGTCGAGCGCCTCCCGCCAGAATCGCAGGATGAAAACCGGATCAAGCAGTGGTCTTTGCAAGCTCATGCCGCGACGTTGGCATGGTCCGAACTCGGAACGATCCGGCGATGATCTCGGGATTGACGGTGACCAATCCCGGTCGGCCTGCGGACGGCTCGCGGAGAGATCGTCCGTTGATCACGGCGCCATCACGGCACGACCGCGCGGCCGCGCAGGCGTACGGTCGGCGCCGACCGCATCCGTTCTACGATGTCGCTGATAGTGAAGAAGTGCTCAGCTCAGGGAGCGCTGCCGGCCATCGGTGCCGAACAACCGCGCGCGCAAATGCTGCAGGGTTTCGACATCGTGCAGGTTTCTGATCTCTTCGATGGTCGCTCGCGTGGCCGGAAGCGGCGAGATGCCAAGCTCCTTCCGGATCAGGCCGATCCAATGATCGTAATATCGAATGGCGTCGTTGCGTCGCTCGTCGAGCGCGAGCACGATCAGGAGGTAGCGCACCAGCTCCTCCCTGTAGGGATCGAAACGAAGCGCGTGACGGGCGAGCTGGATGGCCTCGTGATGACGGCCCTGCTGTCCAAGATGCCGGACGACGATGAGGGCGGTCTGGACGAAAACGGAATGGAGCCGCTCACGCTCCTCCAGCACCCAATCGGCCTCCTCTCCATCCAGGAACGGTCCCTCGTAGCGGTACAGGACCGACAGGATGTCCTTGATTCCGCACGGCTCGAGCTCGGCCACGGAGCTGAGCGTCGTCTGGGCGGTCTGCAGCAGGGCCCAGGTGTCGACGTCGAGCCAGGCGGACTTTTCCAGGATGGTCTCGGGGCCCACGGTCCTGAGATGGTTGTCCCTCGTGCATTCGGGTGACGACGCCAGCAGTTTCCGCAGGCGCCAGACTGCCGAGTTCATGGCCCGGCGTCCTCTCTCGGCGTCCATATCCGGCCAGAACAGGTCGATCAGTCTTTCGCGGCGATGCGGACGATCCGGGAAAGTGAAGAGAAAACCGGCCATCCGCCGCCCGGCTGGTCCGAGTTCTGCCCAAATATGTTCGTGGTTACTCGCAACTCGGCTGGACCCGAGCAGGCTGATCGTCAACACGGCCGCCCCCAACGCACACTTAAAAATGGTCTTTTAGAAATTCACCCTAAAATTGTAGCCTGACGAAACTCTGCCGAGAGTCAAGCTCCCGATTGCAGATATATCTATGATTGTGTCTGCCGTGCATCGCAGGTCCGACGTGGATTCGGCCAAGGCTAGTTTGCCGGGCGGTGCGAGGTTGTGCGAGGTCATGATGCAACTCGCTGCCCGGCGTGATATCCTTGCCTCGGGACGGGATCGACCGTCCTCGCATCCGGAAAGGGACATGGTCATGACGTTGTCGTCACGCTTCGTTGCACGTCTTTCTGTCACGCTGCCGTCGGTCGCGCTCGTGCTGCTTTGCCAGGGCGGCGCGGCCATGTCGCAACCGACGCCCACCGACACCCAGATTCCAGGCATCGCGGTGGAGGCGCCGAAGCAGATGGCGAAGCCGCACAAGCCGGCACATCGCGCCGCCAGCCGCAGCACCAGGTCCGCCGCGACCTCGCCGGTCCCGGCAACGGTCCCGGCTGCACCGACGTCGGATGCCGCAAAGCTCGCCAAACTCGCCGCCGCCACCGGCAGCTGTGTCGGTGGTTGCCAGTCGAGCTTCAAGACCGCCACTCAGCCCTGGGTCGGCTGCAACGCGACGGGCGGCGTGTACTCGGCCACGTGCCGCAACGTCGGCAACTACAAGAGCTACGACGAGTGCAAGGAAGCCGGGCGCATCACCGGCTGGCGGTCGGGCGAGACCTCGGCCTATTGCAGCAGCGTGGCGCTGGCGGCGGGCTGGCGTTGACGTGGGCTCAAGGGCGCACGAGGTTCGCCCGCGCATGGATCGTCACCGCGTGATCGTCGGCACATATCATTCCGGCCGATCGATCTAGCCTGATGTCAGGTGGCTCGCAGTGATCCACCTGGCAAAGGACCAGACTCATGCGCAATACCATTCTCGTGGCTCTCGCGGCGATCACCGTGGCAGGCGTGGCGACGCCGTCGAGCGCGCGCACCATCGTCCGCGACCATCGCGATCCGCCTGTTGTGCGCGACCACCGCGATCAGCCGATCGTGCGGGACCATCGCAAGCAGCCCGAGATTCGTGATCATCGCCACTAAGCGCGCCCCGGAGGCGGAGCCGAACCAGGCCGGTTCGGCTCCGCTTCGCGTTCATGCTCTCGAAGGGTGGGAGTTTCGCTGCGCGGCCTAGCGCGCCACCTTAGTGAGGTTGGCCAGGCTCGCCGCCAGCTCGTCGCTCCGGAATGGTTTCGTCAGCCGCGACAGATCCGGCGTGATGCCTTCGTTGTTGGCGTAGCCCGAGACGACGAGGATCTGCAGCTCGGGATATTGCTTGCGCAGGGCGAGGCCGAGATCCGTGCCGCTCATGCCCGGCATGAGATGGTCGGTGACGAGCAGGTGCGGCCGAAGGCCCTGCCTGACATATTGCAGGGCATCCTCCGCCGAGCCCGCCTCGACCACCCTGTAGCCGAGCTCGCTCAGCATCTCGGCGGTGCTCATGCGCACCAGTGGTTCGTCGTCCACGAGGAGTGCCGTGCCGGCGGCAAGCGGCTGAAGGCTCGGCTCGGGGACGGCATCGACCGTGCCCGGGGTCGCGTAGCTCACCGGCAGCCACAATTCCACCGTCGTCCCCGATCCCACGGCACTGGTGATCGTGAGCGCGCCGCCAAGCTGCGACGCAAGGCCGTGGACCATCGACAGGCCGAGACCCGTGCCTTGTCCGACGCCCTTGGTCGAGAAGAACGGCTCGACCGCGTGAGCCAGCGTGTCCTCGTCCATGCCGATGCCGGTATCGACGACTGCGATGCAGACATAGGTGCCCGGCATCAGTCCCGATTCGTGCGGACGTTCGACCCTGCGCGCCTTGGCCGAGATGCGCAGCTTGCCGCCGTCGGGCATGGCATCCCGCGCATTCACGCTAAGATTCAGGATCGCCATCTCGACCTGGTTGGGATCGGCCATCGCCTCGGGAAGGCCTTCCGGTGCGTCCACCGTCACCTGGATCTGCGGTCCGGTCGTGCTCGAGATCAGATCGCCCATGTCGGCGACGAGCCGGCTGATATCGACCGGCACGGCCTGGAGCGGTTGCCTGCGGGCGAAGGCGAGAAGCCGCTGCACCAGCGTCTTGGCGCGCTCGGCCGCCTGCGCCGCGCCGGCGATCAGGCGGTGCTCGCGCTCGCCGCCGATGCCCCTGCGCTGGAACATGTCGAGCAGGCCGACGATCGGCGTCAGAAGATTGTTGAAGTCGTGCGCGACGCCGCCGGTGAGCTGGCCCATGGCCTCCATCTTCTGGGCCTGGCGCAGCGCCTCCTCCGCCTGTGCGAGCCGCGCCTGTTCCTCGAGGCGATCGGTCACGTCCATGCCGGTCAGGAACGCGCCGGTCCGCGTGCCATCCGGCGCACGCAGCGCCTCGAACTTCATCTCGTAGACGCGGCGGTCGAAGCGGGCGTCGCCGAATTCCTCGATGGTGGTGAAGGCTTCGCCGCCCAGCGCGCGGCTCCATATCGCCGTGGCCGCAGCGAGGTGCTCGGGCCGGTCGGCGAGGAATTCATGCAGGCGTTCGCCGACCTTCGGCCGCTTGCCGTAGATGCGCTCATAGGCATCGGCGCAGGAGGCGTTGATGGCGAGCCAGCGATAGTCGAGATCGAGGGCCTGGATCTGCCCGTCGGTGGTCTCCACGATCGTGGCGAGCAGGTGCCGCTCGGCGGTGCGCTCGGCCACGCGCTGCTCGAGCGTGGCATTGAGCTCCCTGTAGCGCGCCTCGCTGGCCCGCAGCTGGGTCTCGCCGAGAACACGCTCGGTCGTCTCGGAGACGATGCAGAGCACGCCGCCGACCGAGCCGTCGTCGTCAGGTATGGCCGAGTAGGAGACGTCCCAGTAACTCGTCTCGCCGTAGCCATGGCGCTCGACGTAGAAGGGGCGGTCCTTTGCGGCGAAGGTTGTCCGCGTCCGGCGGACGCCGGCCAGCAGCGGTTCGAGATCGTCCCACAGCTCGCCCCAATTCTCGATCGCCGGACGGCCGAGGGCGCGGGGATGATTGGCGCCGATGCCCGGCGCATAGGCGTCATTGTAGAGCGCGACGAAATCGGGCCCCCAGAACAGGACGATCTGGGCCTGCGCCGCCAGCAGCATGCCGACCGTCGTCTTGAGGGCCTGGGACCAATGATCGGGGGAACCGAGCGGCGAGCCCGACCAGTTGAGGGCGCGCATCATCGCGCCCAGCTCGCCACCGTCGGCGAGGAAGCTCACGTCAGTTGACTGCCGAGCAGCTTTCTCAGACAGCACCGGACTCCCCGCGACGCTAGACATGGGCGGCCTTGCCCACACCGAGCCCGTATTTCGAGGGCTCGACGGCCGACAACGCCCGGCACGGCCTCCAGTTCCATTCCGGTAGTTTTGCGCCGGCCTTGTGCTATTGCTGCCCCCGCAACGATGCGAGGTCCCCCATGCTCCCCATTCCCGCCGACATCTTCACAGAGCCCGAGGACGTCTCGCCCGACGCCCTTGCCAATCTCGGCCCGCTTCGCCGCCTTGCCGGAACGTGGCAGGCGAACAAGGGGATCGACATCAATCCGAAGGCGGAGGGGCCGGAGCGGCGGACCTTCATCGAGCACATCCGGATGGACCCGATCGACCCCCAGGCCAACGGCCCGCAGCTGTTCTATGGCCTGCGCTATCACATCCACATCAACACGCCGGAAGAGGATATCACCTTCCACGACCAGGTCGGCTACTGGCTGTGGGAGCCCGCGACCGGGCTGATCATGCAGACGCTGGCGATCCCGCGCGGGCAGGTGCTGCTGGCCTCCGGCAAGGCCGGACCGGACGACAGGAAGATCGCGGTCACCGCCAAGCGCGGCGACACCGCTTACGGCATCTGCTCGACCGACTTCCTGGAACAGGCCTTCCGCACCGACTCCTATCGCTGCGACATCACCTTCAACGACGACGGCAGCTGGACCTACCTGATCCAGACCGAGTTGTTCGTCCGCGGCGCGCCGTTCAACCATCACGACACCAACACGCTTCAGCTCATCGCGCCGCCGAAGCTCAACCCGCTCGCCGTGATCGTGAATGATCGCGCCAAGAGCGGTGGCCCCGCGAGCTGAGACGCTGTCCGGAGATTTGCATGAAGCCGTATGTCATCTGCCTGATGCACTCGAGCCTCGATGGCCGCACGCATCCGAGCCGCTGGCGCCCGAAAGGCGCCGGCACGGACTGGTTCGAGAAGATCCATGAGGAGCTCGGCGGCGATGCCTGGGTGATCGGCCGCGTCACCGGGTCGGAGTTCGCCAAGGGCAAGCCCTATCCCGAAATCTCGGGCGAAAAGTTTTCGCGCGAGAACTGGTTCGCGCGGCGCGATGCCAAGACCTACGGCGTCGTGCTCGATGCACAGGGCAAGATCGGATGGGGCCGTTCCGACATCGGCGGCGATCCGATCGTGGCGGTGCTGACCGAGAGCGTGCCGGATTCGCATCTCGCAGGGCTGCGCGGCGAGGGCGTGTCCTACATCTTCGCGGGCAAGTCCGAGATCGATCTGGCGCTGGCGCTCGACATCCTCAACCGCGAGCTGGGAGTGAAGCGGTTGCTGGTCGAGGGTGGTGGCGTCGCCAATGGCGCCTTCCTGCGTGCCGGTCTCATCGACGAATTCAACCTGATCCTCAGCCCCGCCATCGATGGCGCCAGCGGCGCGCCGTTCGTGTTCGATTCGACGGCTGCGGACGGCGGCAAGCGCGCGCCGCTCACCGCGATGACGCTGGAGAGCGTGCGGGAGCTCGGCGGCGGCGTGCTGCTGCTGCGCTATCTGATCAAGAACGATCCGCACGAATCTGCTGGGTGAAGCGCCGGTCATGTCTGACATCTCAGAGCACATCGTCATTGTCGGTGCGGGGGCGGCTGGCCTGGTTGCGGCGCGCGAGCTTGCGCGCCGCGGCAAGAAGGTGACCATCCTCGAAGCACGCGAGCGCTGCGGCGGGCGCATCCATCCGCTGCCGGTGGAGCAGTTCGGCTACCCCGCCGATGGCGGCGCCGAATTCATTCATGGCGAAGCGCCGGTCACGCGCGCGCTGCTGCGCGAGGCGGGGCTGTCCGCCCAGGAGATCGAAGGCACGCAATGGAGCTTCGACGGCACGGGGCTCTCGCACGAGGAACGCCATGATCCGCATGAAGCGGAGCTGCACGCCGTGCTCGGGGATCTGAAGGACGACCTCACCGTCGCCGATTTCCTGCGCCGTCATTTTGCCGGGCCCGAATATGGCCGGCTGCGCCATTCCATCGAGCGCATGGTCGAAGGCTACGATGCCGCCGATACGGAGCGCGCCTCGATCCTGGCGTTGCGCGAGGAATGGATGGACGGCGGGCATCATTCGCAGGCGCGGATCGTCGGCGGCTATGGCGCGCTGATCGAATTTCTGGTGGAGGAGTGTCGCAGGCACGGCGCCACGATCCGCCTCGGCTGCGCGGTGTCGGCGATCGCGGAGGAGCGCGGCGCGCTCGCGGTCCGCTGTGCCGGCGGTGACGTGCATTGCTGCGATCGCGCGATCGTCACCGTTCCGTTGCCGTTGCTGCGGGACATCGCTCTGCCGGCGTCTGCGCGGACCAAGGCCGCGGCCGCCGGCGACATCGGCTTCGGCTGCGTGATCAAAATCCTGCTGCGCTTCGCACGGCCATGGTGGCGCGAGCAGAGGCAGGATCTTGCAGACATGACCTTCCTGTTGTCGGAGCAGACCATCCCGGTGTGGTGGACGCGCTATCCGGACCAGCACCCCGTGCTCACCGGCTGGTTCGGCGGGCCCCGAACGGCGGAGCTGTCGCATCTCGATGAGCGGGAACTGATCGAGGCGGGGCTCTCTTCGCTTGCCGCGATCTTCGGCCTGCCGCACGACGACGTCGCGCGCGAGCTCGTGACTGGGACGGCGACCAATTGGGGGCACGATCCCTTCGCACGCGGCGCCTATTCCTGGGCAACGCCGAAGACGCGCGCGGCGCAGACGATCCTCGCCGGCGCCGACGGCCCGGTGCTGTTTTCCGGCGAAGCGCTCTATCGCGGCCGCGACATGGGGACGGTCGAGGCGGCACTCGCGAGCGGACTGCAGACGGCGGGGATGATCTTGCGCGGGTAAGTCTTTCGCCACGGCCGGGACAAGCCGGCCGTGGCGGGCCGGCAAATGAAAGGCCCGCATCTCTGCGGGCCGTTCAGGTTCACCAGCGGCCGCCGCCGAAGCCGAAGCTCACGCTCGGACCGCCGCCATAATATCCGTACGGTCCGCCGCCGTAATAGCCGTGGTGCCGCGGGTAATAGCCGTAGCTGCGGTAATGCGGGCGATGGTAGCCGTGGTGGTGCTGGCGCCAGTGATGATGCTGGCGGTGGCCATGATGATGGTGCCTGTGCTGCGCGCTGATGTCGGTCGGCGCCCGCGCGTTCTGTTTCGCGCTTGTGTTGTTGGCCGCGTTTGCCGCCGATCCGCCGGCAAGCGCCGCAGCACCGATAGCGATCGCGGCAATGAGATACTTCATGTCGTCACTCCAGTTGATGTCGTGTGACAACAGATGGGTGTTCGATGCGTTCCGGCGAGTGCGGGCGTCGAAACGACGCAGCGCGCGAGGCTTGAACGATGCGAATGAACGCGCGTCGTGAGATTTATTGTCGCATCGTCTGGATTGATCGCATCGTTGCCATCACTTCGCCGCGAACGGTGCGATCACATCGGCGGTCGTGACGATGCGCGCGAATTCGCCGTTGAGATTCGACAGCGTCATCGCATGGATCGCTTCGGCGGAATGCGCATCGCCGTCGGGGCCGATCCGGTCGAACGTCCAGGTCGCATCGCGCACGAGACGCGCATCGAAGCCGAGATTGCCGGCCATCCGCGTCGTCGTTTCCACGCAATGATTGGTGGTGGCGCCGCAGATGACGAGTGTCGTGATGCCGGCCTCGCGCAGGCGCTGCTCGAGGTCGGTGCCGATGAAGGCGCTGTTGACCTGCTTGACGATGACGGGCTCGCCGTCCTGTTCGCGTGCCTCGTCCTTGACGGCGTAACCGGGGCGCGACGGCAGGAACGAGGAATTCGGCCTGGTGCCTTCGTGGCGGATGTGGAAGATCGGCGCGCGGCTGGTCCTGAACGCCGCGAGCAGATCGGCGATGCGCGCGACCGCATCGGGATTGTTGCGCCGCTTGCCCGCCGCCTCCCATTCATCGAATGCGCGCTGGACGTCGACGACGATGAGGGCGGGGAGGGGCGTGGGCATGGTGGGCCTTCAGACGTTTGTCGAGCCGACTATGCGCAGCGACCGGGAGGGCGCAATGCCAATCTTCCCTCGTTTCGCGACGTGACCCGTAGCCCGGATTAGCGAAGCGATATCCGGGGCCGCTGATCCCGCATGTCGCTGCGCTCATGCGGACTACAGGACCTCCCTACGGGTGCGGATCGGGAAAGCCGTGGCGTTCGGAGAGCGCGGCAAGGATGGCATCCTTGTCGGCGATGAAGGCACGGCCCTGATGGCTGCCGGTCTGGTGCGGCGAGGTCGTCCCGTCCGCCAGGACAAGCAGGGGCAGCGACTGATTTTCCGCGCCGACCAGCGCGATCACCGCCTGCCTCGGCTTGGGCCACGCAATGCGCTCGACGTCGAGCCTTTCGGCAAGGGCCGGAAACGAGGCGAGTACGCCCTCGATCAGCGCGCAATGCCAGCAATAGAAGAGTTGCCCCGGATAGGCGGGGTCCTCGAAGCCGTGCCGCAGCAGGAACAGGCGGTCGCGAATCATGGATCGCTCCGGGGCATGGCCGCCTTGCCGAGGATCAAGGCAGCAAGGACTGGCCGGCCTAGTGTCGAAGTCCCAGATTGAGGTGGAATCAATCGGGCCAGGAAAGGACGCCATGCCGGGGCCGGTCAGTCAACCGCAGACGCTCGCAGACGTCAGGACATTGCCGGAGCTGCTGCGCTGGCGCATCAAGGCGACGCCTGCGGCGGAAGCCTATCGCCATTTCGACGCCAGGGCCGCGCGCTGGGTCAGCCAGTCCTGGCACGAGATCGACGCGGAATTCGAGACTTGGCGGCGGGCGCTTGCGGCCGAGGGCCTTGCGCCGGGTGAGCGTGTCGCCATCCTGATGCCGAACGGCATTCCGCACATTGCGATGGACCAGGCGGCGCTGTCGCGTGGGCTCGTCCCGGTCCCGATGCATGCGGTCGACAACCCCGACAGCATCGCCTACATCCTCGCCGATTCCGGCGCGCTGCTGCTGTTCGTGGATACACTTGAGCGCTGGCAGGCGATTGTCGCCACCGGCCAGCCGCTCGATCATCTCAAGCGCGTCGTCTGCGCCGATGCAGACGGGCTGATCACGCCTGATGCGCGCATCGTCGGGCTCGACCATTGGCTGGCACAAGCACCGGTCGCAACCGCGCCGCTGGCCGATGTCGCAGTGGAGTCGAACGATCTTGCCGCCATCGTCTATACCTCCGGCACGACCGGGCGGCCGAAGGGCGTGATGCTGACCCACGACAACGTGATCGCCAATGTGCAGGCGATCGCGCGGCGGATCGCCGCCGAACCGCACGATGTCTTCCTGTCCTTCCTGCCGCTGTCGCACACCTTCGAACGTACCGGCGGCTATTACTATCCGGTCGCCGCAGGGGCCTGCGTCGCTTATGCGCGCTCGGTGCCGCTGTTGTCGGAAGATCTGCGGCATGTGCGGCCGACGGTGCTGATCTCGGTGCCGCGGATCTATGAGCGCATCTACGCGCTGATCATGCAGCGTCGCGCATCGGGTCGCGCCATCGAGCGGGTGCTGCTCGACCTCACGATCGCCGTCGGCGGCCGGCGCTTCGATGCGCGGCAGCGGCGCGGCCCGCCGCCGCTGCCGGATCGGCTGCTCTGGCCGCTGCTGAAGCGGCTCGTCGCCGACAAGGTGCTGGCGCAGCTCGGCGGCAGGCTGCGCGTTGCGGTCTCCGGCGGCGCGCCGATCGCCGAGCCGGTCATTCGCCTGTTCCTCGCGCTGGGCCTCGACGTCCTCCAGGGCTACGGCATGACTGAAACCTCGCCGGTGGTTTCCGTCAACACGCCCGAGGTCAACGATCCGCATTCGGTCGGCCATGTGCTCGACGGTGTCGAGGTCAGGCTGGGCGAGAATGACGAGCTGCTGGTCCGCGGCCGCAGCGTGATGCTCGGCTATTGGCGCAAGCCTGACGAGACCCGCCGCGTGAAGCAAGCCGACGGTTGGCTGCATACCGGCGACCAGGCGCGCATCGAGAACGGCCGCATCACCATCACCGGCCGCATCAAGGACATTCTCGTTACATCCACCGGCGAGAAGATCGCGCCGGTTGATCTGGAGACCGCGATGCTCGCCGATCCCCTGTTCGAGCAGGCGCTGGTGGTCGGCGAGCAGCGCCCCTTCCTCACCGCGCTGGTCGTGCTCAACGCCAAGGCCTGGGCGCAGGAGAAGGAAACCTTGGCTGCGAGCGGCAAGAAAGGCGGCGCGGCGGAGCGGGCCGCGCTGCTGGCGCGGATCGCGGCGGCTGTGAAAGCCTATCCGTCCTACGCGACGCCGCGCGCGGTGTGGTGGACGCTGGAGCCCTGGACCATCGCCAGCGGTCTGCTGACGCCGACGCTGAAGAACAAGCGCCCCGCGCTGGAGCGCCGCTTCGCGAGCGAGATCGATCAGATCTACGCGAAGAAGCCGCGACAATAACGTCGATGTGATTCCCGCCTCTCGCCTCGCTTGATCCAGCGCAACTTTGCCTGCGCCCCGCCATGCAATGTCGCTTCGAACGTGGAATTGCAATCGAGGCAGGTCATGAAGGCGTATTTCATCGGTGGTGGCATCGGATCGCTCGCGGGCGCGGCGTTCCTGATTCGCGACGCTCAGCTGCCGGGGCGCGATATCGTGATCTACGAGGCGCAGCCGCTGGTCGGCGGCAGCCTCGACGGCGCGCTGCTCGCCAGCGGCGCCTATTCGCTGCGCGGCGGGCGCATGCTCACCACCGATCACTACGAATGCACCTGGGACCTGCTGTCGAGCATTCCCTCGCTCGAACATCCCGGCCTCAGCGTGCGCGACGAGACCATCGCGTTCAACCTGGAGAATCCGGCGCATTCGCAAGCGCGGCTGGTCGACCGCAACCGCTTCAAGATCGACGTCACCCATATGGGCTTTTCGGCGCGCGACCGGCTCGAGCTGCTGCGGCTCACCGAGGCCTCGGAGGAGACGCTCGGCAACAGCCGCATCACCGACTGGTTGTCGCCGAAATTCTTCGAGTCGAATTTCTGGTACATGTGGCAGACCACCTTCGCCTTCCAGCCCTGGCACAGCGCGGTCGAGCTGAAGCGCTATCTGCACCGCTTCATGAACGAGTTTCCGCGCATCGAGACCCTCGCGGGCGTCAAGCGCACGGTCTACAATCAGTATGACGCGATCGTGCGGCCGCTCGCCGATTGGCTGAAGCGGCAGGGTGTGCAGTTCGTGCGCGGTACCCGCGTCACCGACATGACGCTCGAGGACGAGGGCGGGCGCGTCCGTGTCCGCCAGCTCATGCTCGACCGCGATGGCCGCACCGCCAATGTCCGCCTCGATGACGGCGACCTTGTGTTCTTCCAGAACGGCTCGATGACGGATGCCTCGAGCCTGGGCACCATGATCGAGCCGCCGCCGCACCTGACCGGGAAGGACAGCCAGGGCTGGGCGCTGTGGGAGAGCATCGCGCAAGGACGTCCCGAATTCGGCAACCCGTCCGCGTTCAACACCTCGATTCCTGAATCCTACTGGCTGTCCTTCACGGTCACCTGCCGCGACTCGGGCTTCTTCGACAAGATGGAGGCGTTCTCCGGCAACAAGGCCGGCACCGGCGGGCTGGTCACGTTCAGGGATTCCAACTGGCTGATGTCGGTCGTGCTGTATCACCAGCCGCATTTCGCGGGCCAGCCGAAGGACGTGCAGGTGTTTTGGGGGTACGCGCTGCATCCCGATCGCGTCGGCAATTTCGTCGGAAAGCCGATGTCCGATTGCGGCGGCGCCGACATCCTGCACGAGCTGTGCGGGCACCTGAATTTCGATCGTGCATTGTTCGAGACTGCGACCTGCATTCCCTGCCGCATGCCCTACATCACCAGCATGTTCATGCCGCGCAATCTGACCGACCGGCCGCTGCCGGTGCCCAAAAATTCGGTCAACCTCGCCTTCGTCAGCCAGTTCGTCGAGATCCCCGACGACGTCGTCTTCACCGTCGAATATTCGGTGCGCGCGGCGCAGATGGCCGTCTATCAGCTGATGAAGCTCGACCGGCCGGTGCCGCCGGTGACCCGTCACGACAAGTCGCTCGCGGTGATCTTCGCGACGCTGGAGAAAGCGTTCGCCTGAGCCGGGACGGCGTCGCCGGCACATACGGCAGTTGCTATCGCGCCGCTGCCAGCGGCAGGCTGACGTGAAAGACGGCGCCGCCTCCCGGCGCGTTTTCAGCCCAGATGCGGCCGCCATGTGCCTCGATGATCGTATGCGCGATCGAGAGGCCGATGCCCATTCCTTGCGCCTTGGTCGTGAAGAACGGCTTGAATATGTCGGTGACCTTCTCCGCGAGGATGCCGTCGCCCGTGTCGGCGATGGAGACGACGGCCAGATTGCCGTCGGCGAGACTGGTGCGGCCGACGACGCGGCGCCGATCGTCCGGAAGATGGGCCACGGCATCCATGCCGTTCACGACGAGATTCAGGATGGCCTGCTGGAGCTGAACCTTGTCGCCTTTCACGCGGATGTCCACTGGCGACGGCTGCGTCACGAGCTCGACATCATGGGTCAGGGCCTGCACGGAGAGAAATCGGAAGACCTCGCCGACCGTCGCATTGAAGTCGAGCTCGCGCCGTTCGGTCGGGTCCCGCTTCAGGAACGAGCGCAGCCGGCCGATGACTTCGGCCGCCCGCTGATCGTCGCGGCGGATGTGGTCCAGTATGTCCTTGATCTCCCGGAGGTCGGGCGTTGGATGCTTCAAGATCTGCTGGGCCGTTTCGGCATTGATGAGGATGGCGGCGAGCGGCTGGTTCAGCTCGTGGGCGAGCGAGACGGACATCTCTCCCGCGGTCGCGCGGCGGTTCATGTGGGCGAGCTCGGACATGCGCTGGCGTGCCTCGACCTCGGCCACGAAGCGCAGGCGGCGCTCGCGCAGCAGGATGGTGATCATCAGCGCCTGCACCAGCATCACGCTCGCGACGATCAGGGAGTGCCAGTAGTACTGCGCCCAGAAGCTCGGTTCGCGGAAACGAATCTCGCTGCCGGGGGGCAGGTTGGCTTCGTCCACGTTCCAGCGCTTCAGCTCCCGCGAATCGAAGACCGGCTTCACGTTATTCCCGCCGAACGGTGCGATGCTCTGGGGCGATTCGCCATCGAGAATCCGCATCGCCAGTTCGCCGGCTTCCCGCCCGATGATTTCGGGCATCAGCAGGAAGCCGCCCACGCCCGCCCGTCCGAGGAACGTGTCCGACGTGATGATGATCGGGCGGTTCGCATTCTCGGCAACGCGCGCAAGCGCCGCCGCGGGGGAATAATAGGTGCCT
The DNA here is from genome assembly GCF_018130885.1 of Bradyrhizobium sp. KB893862 SZCCT0404. Taxonomy (NCBI): domain Bacteria; kingdom Pseudomonadati; phylum Pseudomonadota; class Alphaproteobacteria; order Hyphomicrobiales; family Nitrobacteraceae; genus Bradyrhizobium; species Bradyrhizobium sp. KB893862 SZCCT0404. Next base: position 642,183 of record NZ_JAFCLT010000003.1, on the reverse strand, counting down.
TCGCCGTCGGAATACATCGCCGAGGTCAGGATCGCCGAGCGGTCGGGCAGGGCAGCGACCTGCTTGCGGACGTCGCGCAGCACCGCGCCGGAGAGGTCGGTGACTTCGAGATCGGGCATTGCCGCCGCGAAGTCCTGCTTCCAGTGCCCGTATGTCAGCGGGTTCTTCCAGGCCTCGCCCACCAGGACGACGCGGGTCAAGTCGGGAACGACGGCGCGCGCGGCGGTCAGGAGCTGCGCGGGTCTCACCCTCGCGAAGACGGCGGTCGAGTTGGGCAGAAACAGCGCGCGCGTCTCGGGCAGATCGGGCACGAAGCCGTAGACGACCGGTGCGGCCGGCCAGATCTCCTGCTTCCGTCGCTGCAGGAATTTTGCCGAGGAGACGCCGATCGAGACGATGACGTCGATCGGCCGCTGCGCATATTTGGTCTTGAGGTGACCGATCAGGCTCTCTTCGTAATCCTGTCCCGGGAAGCGGGCGAGATCTAGGCTCTCGCCGAAGATCACCGTGTGGGCATTTCCGTTCTGCTTCGCGGCGGCACGGATGCCGGCAAAGATCTCGAGATAGAACGGCGAGCGGAAATCGGCTTCTTCCAGCACCAGGATCGAACGCTGCCTTGGGCCGTCGGCTGCGATGCATTCACGCGACAGGCTTGCGAGCAGGCAGACGATCAGGATGCGCACGAGCCCGGCGATCACACGCATTGTTGCACTCTCGGCCCCGCCTCCGGTTGCAATCGCACCTCCTCGATGAGGACGCGCGCGCGAGCATACAAGCCTGACCTGAAGTTTCAACGGAGCGATGCGCAGCCGACAGTGCGATCACGCAATGCGGGGCGAGTGCCGCTACTTGAACGGGTCCTGGATCGACGGCGACGATTGCCGGATACGGCGCACGCTCACCGGCGTACCGTCGGAGACGAACAGCAGTTCATATCGGCGGCCTTCATTGTCGGTCGCCGTGCAGGTGACGTCGTTCACCTTCTTCGCTGCGAAGTTGCCGGTCTGGCGGCAAACACCGGTGGAGGCCTGTTCGGCCGGTACCGGCAGACCGTCGACCTTGGGCCGGTCCTTGGAGTTGAGCAGCATGCGGTCGATCGGCAGCTCGTAGGAATTGTCGTCGGCACGCTTACCGTTCTCGCCGGAGAACGACACGACGTGGTTCTCGTCGTTCGGATCGTCCACGGCGACCGCGAAATTGACCCGGCCCTTGTCGGCATGGGCATAGGCCACGGCCTTGCAGGCATAGGTGCGGCCCGCGACCGTCAGCGTCTTGCAGTGGCCGGACATCAGCGCCAGCAGGTCGATCAAGGCGGTTTGCTGGGCCGGCGGATTGTTGACCGCAATGGGTTTGGAATCTTCGGCGAAACAAGGACTTGTCCAAGCACTTGCCGAAGCCACGGCGAACGCTGTGAGGGTTGCTGCGAGGACCGGTCGGCGAAGGCGCATCGTCAGGCTCGTATGCCAGTGGACCACGGATAACGGGATCGCGGCGAAGGTCCGCTTCATAACCATCGAATCGCAAATTGGTTGCGACCCCGTTCGCGCTGCCGTCTGGAATACCACCGCACCACCCCTGGCGATTCGTCCAAATCGCCCCATCGTCCCGGCGGGCACTTGCCGCCAGGCCGGTGTTTTTTTCGTGGCGAAGGCGGATGGCGGTTATGCCGCCTGCTTCATGGTCCGGGCAAAAGCGGGATAAGTCTCGGCGAGCTCGTCGAGAATCTTTCCGTGCAGCAGCTCCAGGGTGGCGGCGTCGGGCCGCGGCGTCTCGCGTACGACCTCCGGCTCGGTATAGTCGAAGCCGGTGTTCTCCCGGATGTCGGCCGGCGTGAACGGCGCGTGCACCGAGCGCAAGGCGAACCTGCCTGCGTCGCGATCGAAATCGAACAGCGCCATGTTGGTCAGAAGCGCATGGGGGCCGCCGCGGCGGGGTACCTCAGGGGTAACCGCCCTGGCGCTGACGAAGTCGACCTTCGGCACGAACACGCGCGGCGAATGCTCCTCGCGAAACAGGATCACGCGCGGGATCAGGTGATAGAGATAGGCCGAGCCGAACGAGCCGGGCCAGCGCACGTCGGTCTTCGGGTAGTCACCGGTACCGACGAGGTTGATATTGCCCGCGCCGTCGATCTGGCCGCCGCCGAGAAAGAACGCGTCGACCCGGCCCTGCGCGGCGCAGTCGAACAGCTCGACGCCGCCATTGGTGAAGAAATTGTGCCGCTGCGAACCCAGGATCGAGATGCGCACCGGCGGCTTGCCACAGAGTTCGTTGCGCGCGCGCAGCAGCATCGCGCCGGCCGCCGGAATCGGCGACGACGCGCCGACCGCGACGTGGCGGATGCCGTCGAGCAGATCGGCGATGGTGGCGATGAGGATTTCGCGGCGTTCGTGTTCGGAGGCCATGGCGTCAGGCCACCTGCTTGCGATGGGACAGGAACGTCGAGAGATAGGCGCGGAAGCCGTCCTCGCTGCGCGCCATCGCCACGTAGCGCGCGATCTCGGCCTCGTCGGCGGGATATTCGTCCCATAGCGCCAGCGGCCAGGCGCCGCTCTCGGCCACCGCGATGGCGTCGACATAGATCGAGGGCAGCACGCCGGCGGCGGACTCTTCGGTCTCGAACAGATCGTGGTCGACGATGCGCTCGACGGTGACCAGCGTTCGCTTGGCGGCATAGGCCATGGTGGCGAGCTCGCGGAAGCGGCCGATCCTGACATTGCCGGCACGGTCGGCCTCCGGTGCATGAAACAGCGCGACGTCCGGCTCGATGGCGGGCACCACCACCACCTTGCGCGGTTCGCCGACCGGACTGTCGATCACCTTCCAGTCGGGCCGCACCTCGAGCAGATCGCTGCCGATGATGCCGGCGATCGGCATGAAGGGCACGCCGTGCTGCGCCGCGATCAGGCCGGCGTGAATCGCGGGGCAGGTGGCATCGCGGAGCGTCACGGTGCCGGCTCGCACCGCAGCGCCGAAACGCGGCGCGCCGCCGGCTTCGCCGAGCGAGATGGCGCTGGTCTCGAGCGTCTTGACGGCGCCTGCGCCGATCAGGAGATCGGCCTGCATGCCGCTGATGGGGACGCAGACCAGATGAAGATCGTCGATGCCGGCCGAGATGATCGCCGCGGTCGCGGCCATCGCGACACCGGAGCGGTCCACGGGAACGGCGAGCGTTTGCCCCGATGCCACGCGCGCGGCCAGCGCTTCCAGCGCAACGATCTCGGTCATGGGCGTCCTCCGGTGTTTTCCTGATCCTGCCTCAAGCCATCGCCGCCTGCCAGCGCGTATCGCGCATGGAGGGACGGCGGTGCAGGCGGGCGTCGAGCAGGGTGCGTGCGCGCGAGAGGTCGCCGCTGCGCATCAGCGCGACGATGAAGGTGTCCTCGATCAGCTCGCGCTGGGCGTGGCTGCCGCCGATGCGGACGACCTCGCCAAGGACGGGCGCGAGCGCTTGCACGCAGGCTGCATGATCCTCATCCGCGAAGGCCGCCAGGGCCCGGCAGATCGCCGGCACCACGGGGCCGGCCGGCAGCTTGCCCTCGGCGAGGCGCTGTTCGATGACGGCGAGCCGGGCGGCAAGCGCCTCGCGGTTCTGGGTTGCGGCGGCGAACAACGCCATGTGGACGTCGGCGAACGGCAGGCTCGATTTCGGAAACAGTTTTTGTGCGGCGCCGTCGGCTTCCAGCCACAGCGCCTGCGGCACGGAATGACCGTAGGCCGCAAGGCGCCAGAGCAGCGAGGCGCTGTCGGTGACGATGTTGAGCGGCGGGGCCTGCGTCGCCGAAGGCTGCAGCACGTCGGCGTAGATCCTGAGCGCCTTCGCCGCATCGCCGTGTTCCAGCGCGCCGAGCGCCTGGTGCCAGAGGATGTGGCCGTGCAGGATGCCGGCGCGGCCGTAAGTGGGGATCCACTCGTCGACGAGGCGGTCGGCCTCGTCGATCGAGCCGTCCTCGAACATCGCGTGCAGCACCGCGTGCGCGGCGTGGGCGTTGGCGCGGCGCAGATTGAAGCCACGCTCGGTGACGGCGCGGCCGCGCGCGACGTCGCCGTTCTCGGTCATCGCCCAGCCGGACATGGTGAGGAACCACCAGTCCTCGTCGTAGTGCCGCGCGACGCGCTCGCACAGTTCGTGCCTTGCGCGGTCGTGGTCGGGCATGCCTGAGAAGGCGAACAGGCCGAAGGCGCCGAGCGGCAGCGACAGCACCACGGCATCGCGCGGCCATGCCTCGACATGCCGGGACATCGCGGCGATGGCGTCGGGCAGCCGGCCCTCGATCGCCAGCGCCAGCGTCTCGACATGCGAGCGCTCGCGCTCAGTGCCACGCGTGGCGACGATCTCTCTCGCGCGCGCGGCCTTCTGCCGCGCGAGGTCGCCCTGCTGGTAGAAGGCATGCACGCGGGCGCGGGCGATCTGGGCAAGCGCGAAATCCGGATCCGCCGCAATCGCGCGTTCCAGCGTCTCCGCCGTGCCGGTCCAGCCCGCGAGCATGAGGTCGACGCCCTCGCGATAGGCGGATGCCGCCTCATCGGATGCGGTGGAAAGCGGCAGTCCGTAGCGATCCTCATGCGCCATCGTGGTCTCCCGATGTTACGTCGTTCGCGCGCGGCGGCCCTCGATCGGATAGGCCGGGTCGTTGTAGCCCGGCGTTGACGGATGGCCCGGAACGACCAGCCGGTCGACAAGCGCTTCGTCATCGGCGGTGAAGCGATAGTCGAGCGCGCTGATGTAGCCGTCCCACTGCTCCTCGGTGCGCGGCCCCGCGACGATCGAGGAGACGAAAGCGGAGTTCAGCACCCAGCCGACCGCGAACTGGCCGGCAGTGATGCCCTTCTTCTCGGCGTGAGCCTTGATCTCCTGCGCGAGCTGGAGCGATTCCGGCCGCCATTCCGTCTGCATCATGCGGGTGTCGTTGCGGCCCGCGCGTGTCTCCTTGTCGGGGGCTGCGTCGGGCCTGTACTTGCCGGTGAGCACGCCGCGCGCGAGCGGGCTGTAGGGCACGATGCCGAGGCCGTAATAGGAGCAGGCCGGAAAATGCTCGACCTCGGGCATGCGGTTCATCGCGTTGTAATAGGGCTGGCTCACCGCGGGACGGTCGATGCCGAGCCGGTCGCAGATGTTGCAGATCTCGGCGACGCGCCAGGCGCGGTAGTTCGAGACGCCGAAATAGCGCACCTTGCCCGCGCGGATCAGATCGCCCATCGCGCGCACCGTCTCCTCCAGCGGCGTCGCATGGTCTTCCTTGTGCAGATAATAAATGTCGATGTGATCGGTGCCGAGCCGCTTCAGGCTTTCGTCGGCCGCCTGCAGCACCCAGCGCCGCGACAGGCCGACGCGATTGGGATCGTCGCCCATGGGATTGGCAAGCTTCGTCGCGAGCACCCAGGATTGGCGATGGCCGGCGATGGCGCGGCCGACGACTTGCTCGGACGCGCCTTTCGAATAAGCGTCGGCGGTGTCGATGAAATTGATGCCGGCGCCGCGCGCCTTGTCGATGATCCGCTTCGATGCGGCCTCATCGGTCGGCCCGCCGAACATCATGGTGCCCAGGCAGATCGGCGAGACTTTGAGGCCGGTGCGGCCGAGCTGGCGGTATTGCATGGGCTATTTCCTCGATACTTCGATGGAGGGCACCATAGCCGCCCAGTTCCGTCATTGCGAGCGCAGCGAAGCAATCCAGAACTGCGTCCGCGGAAAGATGCTGGATTGCTTCGCTGCGCTCGCAATGACGGTGTAGGGTACGCCGGTGCTCTGCAATCGGTGTCATCTGGATTCCCCGCCTGCGCGGGGAATGACAGCGGTGGGTGTGGTGGCAATGCGGGCCGTCTGACGCGTACCTACCCCGGCCCCTTCAAGATCTTGAACACGCCATTCGCCATCACGATGCAGCGATCGTCCACCGTCACCTCGGTGCTCATGAAGATCAGGCTGCGCGTCGAGCGCACCACGCGGGGGCGGGAGATCAGGATGTCGCCGATCTGGCCGGCTTCGACGAAATGGGTGTCGAGCTGCACCGTCGCCATGTATTCCTTGCCGGAGCTGTAGCGGGCGGCCATGCCGCAGGTGCGGTCGGCGAAGGTCATCATCACGCCACCCTGGACCATGCCGCGGCGATTGTGGTGCTTGTCCTCGGTGGCGAGTGCGAATTCGTATTGGCCGTCGACCTTGCGCTCCCACAACGGGCCGATCAGGTGCATGAAGCCGGTGGTCTCCAGGATGCTCCAGCCCTCTGATTTGAGCCTTGCGGCGGCCTTGCTCGTCATCTCTCCGTCCATCCCTGCAACGCTGTCTCTCCTCGTTTCATCAGATGCGGTCCTGGTGTAGTCAAGCATCATGAGAGCTTTCGACGATGCCACCAGACGGAATATCGCAGAGGCCTGCGCCGCATTCGCGCGGCTGCCCGAGATGGCCGAGCCGTCGACGCTGAAGCGCGCCGCGGTAGTGCTGGCGCTGACCGAATCCAACGACCGCGACGACACCGCCTTCCTGCTCACCAAGCGCGCATCGAGTCTGCGTTCGCATCGCGGTCAATGGGCGCTGCCGGGCGGTCGCTGCGATGCCGGCGAGACGCCGGTGGAGGCGGCGCTGCGCGAGCTTGATGAAGAGCTCGCGCTCAAGCTTTCAGCCGCCGACGTGCTCGGCACGCTCGACGACTATCCGACACGCTCGGGCTATTTGATCACGCCGGTCGTGGTCTGGGCCGCGGATAGTGCCGCGATCCGTCCGAACCCGGACGAGGTGGCCTCGGTCCATCGCATCGCGCTCGATACGATCGAACGCGACGAGGCCTTCGATTTCACCGCCATCCCCGAAAGCACCCGCCGCGTGATCCGCTTCCATCACCAGATGAGCTTGATCCATGCGCCGACGGCCGCCTTGATCTACCAGTTCCGCGAGGTGCTGGCGGGACGGCACACCCGCGTCACCGACCTGGAACAGCCAGTTTTCGCCTGGAAGTGAGGCAAAGGACGAAAAAAATAAGGTAAACGGCACGTTAACGTGACGGTTACCGGATGCCTGCTAAGAGGGCAGCATGCATCATTCGATTCGAAACCCGCTGACGCTGGTTCCGCTCGCGTTTCTCCTGCTCGCGCCCGCCGCGCGCGGCGGCGAGGCCGACGCGCTGCCGCCGTCCGTCCGCAATGCCAATGCCCAGCTGCTGTCGCAGTTCTTTGCGCAAGGCGGGGCCTCGCCCGCCGTGCTCGAATATCGCCGCAAGCTGCAGGAGTATCAGGCGGCGCGCGCGGCCTTCGACGAGGAGGCCGGCGCCTATTGGAGCCAGATCTCCGAGAAGCGGAAAGGCCGCAACGCCAAGCGGCGCAGCGGACAGCAGGTCACGCTGGACGATTACGTGCTGGAGCATCCGCCGCTCTATACCGGGCCGAAGCGGCCGGTGAATCCGGAGCCGGAAGAAACGCCGGAGCGCCCGACCAAAAAGCCGATCCCCGTCGTTTCCGATCTGCTGCGCGCGGCGCAGGAGCTCTACCAGTTCACGCCGCAGCGCCCGTCCAGCGAGGTCGAGTTCAAGCGCGCCTATGCACGCTACGCGCTGGCGTCGGGGCTGACGCGCGAGCAGGCGGTGCGGGTCTATTCGTTCGAGACCGGCGGCACCGGCAGCTACGACGTGCAGGCGGGCATCGAGCATGGCGGCAAGCGCGCGATCTCGACGGCGATGGGCTACAACCAGCTGCTCACCACCAACAGCGTCGAGCTGCTGGCCGAGCAGGGCCATGAGTTCATCCGTGCGCTCTCGGACAAGGTGGCGCGGACCTCGGGCCCGGCGCGCCAGGGGCTCGAGCACAAGCTCGCGGTGCTGAAGAAAATGGTGGCGCACGCGAAATCGGTGCCCGACACCTGGTCGGAGCACGAGAAGATCGGCAACACCGCGCAGGGCTGGGCCATGCATGCGATGGTGCTCGATATCGACATCGGGCCGATGCTGCAGACCCACAAGCTGCTGACGTCGGTGCTGTTCGCCCGCGCCAAGGGTTACAGCCGTCCGCTCAGCGCGGCCGAGCTCGAGATGATGAACCTCACCGGCGACGGCACCGGCCTCGACATGGTGACGATGCCGCAGGCGATGCGGGAGCAGGTGCCGACCTCGAACTTCTTCCAGCGCGGCGGCTACGAGCGCAACCCGGTCGCGATCCGCCACAACACGGTGGCCAAGCTGCTCGCGGTGACCGACGATCGGATGGATTCGAACAGCAGCAAACCCGGCGCAAGGGAATTGGCAGGGGCGTTCTAGCGACTGGCGGACTGCCGTAGGGTGGGCAAAGGCGCGTTAGCGCTGTGCCCACCATCTGTACATTCTGATCGAAATCGTGGGCACGCTTCGCTTTGCCCACCCTACGGCAGCTTCGCTTGTGGCGAGAGCCGCCCCTACTGATCCGACCCGAACTTGAACTTGCCGTCGCCTTCGAGATACGGGCCGCTGCGCATGTAGAGCTGGCCGTTGTGGCCGATGAAGAACAGCGTGCCTTTCGGCACCTTCTTGGCGCCCTTCAGCAGCTCGCCGGCATTGCTGGTGCCCATCTTGTAGGAGTAGGTCTTGCCCTCCTTGTCATAGGCATAGCCGGTGTCGGGCTTGAGCTCCCAGGGCGTTGGCGCGGTTTGCGCCAATGCGGGTGCTGCGAACGCCGCGAGCGCGGCTGCGATTGCAAATGTCTTCATTGAAAATGCCATGGTTTTCCATCCTCCCCATCCTTGGGGGCCCGTCTTGAACAAATCACGAACGGTATTTTCGGGTCAATTCGCAAAACGCCGCAACGCATCACGTCTTGCCCAGCAGTTTGTGATTTTCCCTTCGTCCCCTCGCGACTATGTTCCGCTTTCCGTCTAGAACGCAATTCGACAAAAATATTGGTGGGGATGATTCGGATGCGCCATGTGATCAAACTTTGCTGGGCTGCTGCATTGTCGCTGACGGCGCTGGCGCCGGCTGCCCGGGCCGACGACTACCAGCTCAGCCATAACCAGCGGATTTCCTGCAGCCGCGGCCTTGCCCCGGGCAAGCTGAACACGGCGACCTGCAAGTCCTACACCTATCTCTTCAACACCAGGACCTCGGAATATTTCCGCTGCCAGGTCTCGCTGGCGCTGACCCGTGACAACAAGGAGGTCATCAACGTCCAGACCGACGGCGGCTGCACCAAGAAGCCGCGCATCTTCGAGACCGACGGCCATTACGATTTCGACGCCACCGAGACCGAGCCGCCGAACACCAACTCGTTCTTCGGCCCCGGCGGCTACTCGATCTGGGCCGCCGACATGAACGCGCAGAAGATCCGCGGCTGCATCACCATCTCCTCCGGCCTCGGCTCCGACATCTCCAAGTGCCTGGATATGACCTTCCAGTGAGGGTGCGCCAGCGAGAGGAGCGCCCGAACGCCTCCTCGTAGGAGATGCGCTCGCTCCCCCGCCTGCGGGGGAGGGTTCGGGAGAGGGTGTTTCCGCAACGGGACAATCCCCTAGAGGAGAAAGCCCTCACCCGGCGCTGCGCGCCGACCTCTCCCGCAAGCGGGAGAGGTTGCACCGAGCCTAGGGCACGAGCGATCGCCCCTCACTTGAGCCCGCTCATCATCCTGACTGCGCCACCTCGCCGCACCCGCCGGGTTCCCCAAAAGCCGAGCCGGAACGGCCATTTACCGCAGTCCTGTTTTGCCTTTTGGATGGGTTGACCCGCCTGCCTCATCCGGCCAATTTCCCCGCCGGTTTGGGGAGTACAACAACCATGAAACGTTCGATTTTCGGCGTGGCCGCGGCTTTTGCTCTGGCGGCGTCGGCACCTTGCGCGCATGCGCAATCCTTCATCAACGTGCTGACCGGCGGCACCTCCGGCGTCTACTATCCGCTCGGCGTCGCGATCGGGAAGATCTACGGCGACAAGATTCCGAACGTGAAGACGCAGGTGCAGGCCACCAAGGCGTCGGTCGAGAACCTGATCCTGCTGCAGCAGGGCCGCGGCGAGCTGGCGTTCACGCTGGGCGACTCGCTGAAGGCCGCCTGGGAGGGCGAGGAGGAGGCTGGCTTCAAGACCAAGCTGGACAAGCTGCGCACCATCGGCGCGATCTATCCGAACTACATCCAGATCGTCGCCACCGCCGAAAGCGGCATCAAGACGCTCGCGGACCTCAAGGGCAAGAGCCTGTCGGTCGGCGCGCCGAAGTCGGGCACCGAGCTGAACTCGCGCGCGATCCTCGGTGCCGCTGGCATGAGCTACAAGGACCTCGGCAAGGTCGAGTACCTGCCGTTCGCCGAATCCGTCGATCTCATGAAGAACCGCCAGCTCGGGGCGACCCTTCAGTCCGCCGGCCTCGGCGTGGCCTCGCTGAAGGACCTCTCGACCTCGGCCTCGATCACCGTCGTGTCGGTGCCGAAGGAGACCGTCGACAAGATCGGCCCGCCCTTCATCTCGGCGACCATTCCCGCCAACACCTATACCGGCCAGGACAAGGATGTGCCGACCGCGGCCGTGGTCAATTATCTCGTGACCTCTTCCGCCGTCTCCGACGACCTCGCCTACCAGATGACGAAGCTGGTCTACGAGTCGCTGCCGGAACTGCAGAATGCCCACGCGGCCGGCAAGGAGATCAAGCTCGAGTCCGCCGCCACCGGCAGCCCGGTTCCGCTGCACCCCGGCGCGATCCGCTATTACAAGGAAAAGGGGCTGATCAAGTAGGGTCGGCCCGTTCCGTCCTGTGTCGTCATTCCGGGATGGTCCGAAGGACCAGACCCGGAATCTCGAGATTCCGGGTTCGATGCTTCGCATCGCCCCGGAATGACGGAAGAGAGTGTTCGTGGATGCCCGGGGCAAGCCCGGGCATGACGGCGCGGGTGGACCGTGCCAACCTATAAGCGTTGAGCGGCTGGGGACAATTGAGATGCTGGAAAAGGCAGAGGGCGCCGCTGCGCCCGAGAAGGTCAAAGTCGAGTTCGACAATTTCGAGCACGGTTTCCCCGAAGGTTTCGGCCCGGGCTGGTGGGGCACGCTCGCCTACTGGGTCGGCATCGCCTTTGCGACCTTCCAGCTCTATGTCGCCGCCTTCAACTATCTGCCGAGCCAGGTGGTGCGTGGCGTCCATGTCGGCTTCCTGGTGCTGCTCACCTTCGGCCTGATCGCCAACTTCACCGCGAAGAGCAATGCCGGCCGCGCGCTCGGCTGGGTGATCGGCGGTGCCGGCTTCTTCTGCGGGCTCTATCAGTGGATCTTCTATGCCGACCTGATCGCGCGCGACGGCGATCCGACCCGGCTCGATCTCGTGGTCGGCACGCTGCTCGCAGTGCTGATCTTCGAGGGCACACGGCGGCTGATGGGTGCGGCGCTGCCGCTGATGTGCGGCGCCTGCTTGCTCTACTGGTTCTTCGGGCAATACCTGCCGTCGCCGCTCAACCATCGCGGCTATGACTTCGACCAGATCGTCACGCATCTGTCGTTCGGCACTGAAGGTTTTTACGGCGTGCCGATCTACGTTTCGGCGACCTACATATTCCTGTTCATCCTGTTCGGCTCGTTCCTGGAGCGCGCCGGCATGATCCAGCTCTTCACCGACGTTTCTCTCGGACTGTTCGGCCGCACCCGCGGCGGTCCCGCCAAGGTCGCGGTGTTCGCTTCGGGCATGATGGGCACGATCTCCGGCTCGGGTGTCGCCAACGTCGTCACCGTCGGCCAGTTCACGATTCCCCTGATGATCAGGTTCGGCTACCGCCGCGCCTTCGCGGCCGGCGTCGAAGCCACGGCCTCGATGGGCGGCCAGATCATGCCGCCGGTGATGGGCGCGGTTGCCTTCATCATGGCGGAGACGCTTGGCGTCCAGTACTCGGAGATCGTCAAGGCGGCGGCGATCCCGGCGATCCTCTATTTCGCGTCGGCGTTCTGGATGGTGCATCTGGAAGCCGGCAAGCACGGCCTCGTCGGCATGAAGCGCTCGGAGATTCCGAGCGCGTGGAGGGCGCTGGTGACGCGCTGGTACCTCGTGCTGCCGCTCGCCGCCCTCGTCTACATGCTGTTCGAGGGCTTTACTCCGCTCTATGCCGGCAGCATGGGCCTCGCGCTCACCGTGACGCTGATCCTCGGCACCGCCATCACGACGGGTGCGTCCTCGATGGTGATCCGCATCATCTTCTGGGTCGGGCTTGCGCTGGTCGTCGCCGCGCTGTCGCGCGACGGCCTCCAGATTGTGCCCGTCGCGAGTGTCGTGGTCGGGCTGATCGTGATCACCGCGTTCGTCCGTGGTGGATTCAAGGCCCTGCGCGAATGCCGCGACGCACTGGCAGAGAGCGCGAAATCCGCCATCACCGTCGGCATGGCGTGCGCCATCGTCGGCGTCATCATCGGCATGATGTCGCAGACCGGCGTCGGCACCATCTTCGGCAGCTGGGTGATCGGGCTCGGTGAGAAGAGCCTGTTCCTGGCGCTGATCATGACCATGCTGCTGTCGATCCTGCTCGGCACCGGCATTCCGACCATCCCGACCTACATCATCACCGCCGCGCTCGCAGCACCGGCGCTGGCCAAGCTCGGCGTGCCCCTGATCGCGAGCCACATGTTCGCGTTCTACTACGGCATCATGGCCGACCTCTCGCCGCCGGTGGCGCTCGCTGCGCTTGCCGCGGCGCCGATCGCGAAGGAGAATCCGGACAAGATCGGCTGGGAGGCGATGCGCATCGCGCTCGCCGGCTATGTCATCCCCTTCATCTTCGTCTATTCGCCGGCGCTGATGCTGCAGGCGGGCGATCCCATGGCGGCCAAGCTCGGCTTCTATGGCGCGGTGGCGCTGGCGACCGTGAAGGCGCTGGTGGCGATCGCGCTGTTCGGCATGGTCGCGATCGGCTTCCTGTTCACGCGGCTGACGCTGCTCGAGCGTGTCGTGGCGCTGGGCGCCGCGATGTGCCTGCTCGGCGACTTCCCGTTCAGCGACACCGCGGGCTTCGTGCTCTCGGCAGCGCTCGTGCTGTGGCAGTGGCGGCAGCGGCCGCCGGCGCCGGTCGAGGCGGTGTGAGCCTCTGCCTCGCAACAGCCGGGGCGACGAAGGCGCTGGCGCTGTCGGCGTTCACGCTGGTGTGGACACATTCGATCGCGAAGGTGGACTGGCAGGAAGACTGGCGCGTCACGCCTGCCGGCCTCGAACTGGTGCAGGCCCGCGTCAAGGGCACCGGCCCCGGCATGGAGCCGCCGCCCGAGGCGCGGCTGGTCGACGGCTGGTTTCAATGGAAGCCGCAGCGCGCACCGATGCCGGAGGTGGTACTCGGCAATTCCGGCGCGGCGGGCGAATGGCGGCTGTGCCATGAGGGAAGCTGCCAGACGCTTTCGGAGATTGTCGGCCATCACGTCGGTGCTAACGTCACGACGATGAAAGTTTGCAGCGATCCGTAGCCCGGATGAGCGCAGCGACATCCGGGGCCACTATTCCCGGATATCGCTGCGCTCATCCGGGCTACAAAGAACAATAAAGGGAGACCACGATGGATCGGCTCAAGGGCAAGGTTGCGATGGTGGTGGGGGCCGGCTCGATCGGACCCGGCTGGGGCAACGGCAAGGCGACCGCGGTGACCTTCGCGCGCGAGGGCGCGCAGGTGTTTTGCGTCGATCGCAACGGCGCGGCCGCCGAGGAGACCGCGAAGATCATCACCGGCGAGGGCGGCAAGGCGACGGCGTTCACCGCCGATGTTTCCCGGGCGAGCGAGATCGAGGCGATGGTGGCGGCGTGCCTGAAGGCCTATGGCCGCATCGACGTGCTCGACAACAATGTCGGCATCGCCGAGATGGGCAGCGTCGTCGATGTTGCCGAGGAGAGCTGGGACCGCGTCTTCACCGTCAACCTCAAGAGCTCCTATCTCGCCATGAAGCACGTCATCCCCGTGATGGTGAAGCAGGGCGGCGGCTCGATCATCAACATCTCCTCGATCGCCTCGATCCGCCATGTCGGGATTTCCTACGTCAGCTACAACGCCAGCAAGGCGGCGATGAACCAGCTGACGCGCTCCACCGCGATCGAGTTCGCGAAGAACCATGTGCGGGTGAACGCGATCCTGCCCGGCCTGATGAAGACGCCGATGGTGGAGCATTCAGCCGGCCTCGCCAACAGCTACGCCAAGGGCGACGTCGAGGCGATGTGGCGCGCCCGCGATGCGCAGGTGCCGATGGGCCACATGGGCGAGGCCTGGGACGTCGCGAATGCCGCGCTGTTCCTGGCATCGGACGAGTCGAAATATGTGACGGGCATCGAGCTGGTGGTGGACGGCGGCATCACCTGCAAGGCGGGGGCGTAGTCGCCGCTTCTCGGTTGTCGTCCCGGATCTGCGCTTCGCTTGTCCGGGACGACAGTGGAACGTGTTTAGCGACCTACTGCGCCAGGGCCAAAATCCCGCCGGCAAACGAGTGCCATGCGGCCGTCTCGCTGATCGGCCAGTTCAAGAACTTCACCGCCAGCATCGCGAGCGTGCCGTAAATGTAGACTGGATGCACGCGGCCTTCAGTGCGCCAGTCGCGCACCATGGCGACGACGAGCAGGAGCGAGGCGACCACGGCCGGCGCGATGGTGACGGGCACCGGGGGCGGGCCGGGCGGTCCTGATGGCGCGAGGAAGGTCAGGAACCAGCGCGCGATCGCGGCGTCGAGGATCGAGACCGCGGCGAGCAGCATCAGGCGCTTGTGAACTTCGGGCCTGCGCGTGTTGATGATTCCCAGCACGAAGACGACGGCAAAGAACGCGATGCCGGTCATCGGCACGACCGAGAAGACGATGCCGGCATCCTTCTGCCCGAGCGCAGCGGCGTGCTGCATCACGTGCACCGAGGCGAGGAAGCCGAAGATCGTCATCGCGGTCGCGAGCGAGACGCCGGCAATGCCGAGAGAGCGGTGATTGACCACGCGGCCCGAGGCCGCGAGCCAAGTCTGGATCACGAAATAGAGAGACCATGTGAAGAACAACAGGCCGTGAAAATGAATCACGGGGCTTGCAGAGAACGTCCGGTGAGCGAGCGGCACCCAATAGGTCGGCGCGAAACCCAGAAAAGCCGTGGCCGCGCAGGCCAGGGCCATGTGGAAATAAAAATATCGTGCAGGCGACGCATCACGCGCGCGTACACGACGGTCGTCGATCAGGGTTGTCATCAAGGATGAGTCTGGAGGAGTGGCGTTTGGTTCAAGCCGCATTGTCGTCCCGGCCCCCCGCGCGCAGTTGCGCGCCTAGACCGGGACGACCAGACTATCCCCCCGCGCTCAATTCCGCGCGATCCAGCTCCTCCTCGAGCCGATGGAATGCGTCGTCGCCGATCACCTCGGTGGCACGGAGGTCGAACAGGGATTGGCGCGCGGCCACGATGGCGCGGCGGCGCAGGGGATCGGCCGGCAGCTCGCCGCTGGCGATGCCGCCGTTCGGATCGGTCTCGGCCTGCATCAGGAGGGCGCGATATTCGAGCCGCAGGATCTCCGCCTCCTCCGACGGATCGCTTTCGATCGCATCGAGCGCCGCGCGATAGGCCACCGCGCGGCCGCGCGCGACCTCGATGCCGACGGGATCGTCGTCCTTCAAATTGAAGGCGAGGATCAGCGGCCGCAGCGTCAGGCCCTGGATGATGAGCGACCCCAGCACCACGGCAAAGGCGATGAAGACGATGAAGTCGCGAAAGGGGAAGTTCTCCGGCAGCGCGAAGGCGGTGGCCAGCGTGACGAGGCCGCGCATGCCGCACCAGGAGATGATGAGACCGCCTTTCGGCGAGGCGACCTGCTTCGGGTCCTTGGGATGATAGAGGTTGTGCGCGATCAGCACGCGCAACGTCGTGCGATAGAACGTCACCCAGGACAGGCGCACCAGGACCACGGTGAGCAGGATCCAGGCCGCCGCCACGCAATATTCCCAGCGCACGTCGGTATCCAGCCGCGTCCAGATCGGCCGCATCTGCATGCCGATCAGCATGAAGGCGAGCACGTTGAGCACGAACACCGTCGTCTCCCACACCGCGTAGGACGGCACCCGCAGCCGCGCCGGCATGCGCTCGCCTGCGGTGCGCGCCAGGGCGATGGCATAGACGACGATGGTGAGGATGCCGGAGAGGCCGAGATGCTCGGCGGCGATCCAGATCAGGAAGGTGGTGGCGAACTGGACGATGATCGCGCTCGGCGCTTCCGTCACCCGTTCCATGATGGGTGGAATGATGCGCGCCGCGACGAGGCCGGCGATGACGCTGCCGACCAGTGCCAGCGCCATGGTCGGCGCGACCTGGCTCCAGCTCAGATGCTCGGTGACGACCGCACCGACGGCGATGCGATAGATCAGCAGCGCGCTGGCGTCGTTGAGCAGGCTTTCGCCCTCCAGCACCTTCACCATGCGATGGGGCAGCTTGACCTGGCTGAGGATCGCGACAGCGGCCGCGGCATCCGGCGGCGCCACGATGGCCCCCAGCGCAATGGCGGCAGCCCAGGGCATGTCGGGCATCAGCCGGTGCGCGACGTAGGCAACGCCCGCCGTGGTCAGGCCGACCGCGGCGACCACCAGGGTCGAGACCGGAACCCAGTTGTTGCGGAGGTCCCGCAGCGAGGTGTCGAACGCGGCATCGAGCAGGACCGGTGCGACAAAAAGCGCCAAGGCGAGATCAGGCTCCAGCGTCCAGGTCGGGCTGTGCGGCACGAAAGCGATCAGCGCGCCGCCGATGGCGAGAAAGGTCGGGTAGGGGACCTTGATCCGCCGCGCCAGCGCCGATAATGCAACGGCGCCGAGCAGCAGCGCGATGATCCATTCGAATGTCGACACAATCGTCCCCGAAACCGCTTTGGTTGGCGCCACAAGCTAGCACCAATCCGGCCGTATGATGGATAGTGCGTCCTCAAAGCAAGACATTCTCACTGCAACAAGCATGCGTTTTCAAAAACTCATCCAATGGTCGGCAGCCGCGATGTTTTCGGCCCTTTCGGCCGCCACGGCCCTCGGTGCGACCGGCGGCGAGCCCGCGGCCGTCGCGCAGGTCGATATCGCGCCCTGCCTGGCGGCCAGCGCCGCCGACGACATGGACAAGGCGAATGCCGCCTGCGCGGCCGTGATCGACAACGAGAAGACGGCGAAGGCGGACCTGGTCAGGGCGCTGGTCGCGCGCGGCGCGCTGCTGGCGCGGCACGACCAGATCGATCGTGCCATTGCCGACGACAGCCGCGCGCTCCAGCTCGACCCCACGCTCGCCGACGTCTTCAACGCGCGCGGCGAGCTCTGGTTGAAAAAGGGCGACAAGCCGAAGGCCGTGCAGGATTTCGGCGCCGCGCTCAAGATCGATCCCAACCACGAGAAGGCCAAGGCCAATCACAAGGCGATGGCGCGCGAGCTGGAGCGCATCGGCGCGCAGATGGCGGTCGCCGGCAAACCCAGCTTCAATTGCGCCCGCGCATCCCGCGCGGTGGAGAAGGCGATCTGCAGGGATCGCGAGCTCGCAGATCTCGACCGCGAGATCTTCGGGTCGAACGCGCGCGCGGTCCGGGAGGCGCGCAATCCCGCGGAGGCCAAGGCGCTGCAGCGCGAGCAGGACGAGTTCATCGCCCGCCGCAATGCGGGATATGGCCGGCCGGGGTACGACCTGAAGAAGGCGATGCAGGAACGTCTGCAGCGGATCAACGGCGTGGACGGGTATTGAGTTTCTCCGCCTCGTAAGAGGTCGTCATGCCCGGGCTTGTCCCGGGCATCCACGTGCTCCGGGGCTACGGCCAAGGCGTGGATGGCCGGGACAAGCCCGGCCATGACGGCGTGGACACGCCCCGAAATTGAACCCATGCCTTCCCCGCGGCGACAACGATGAAACCTGTTGTCACGGAGCCTTCCCGATGTGCGGCACGCATCCTTCCGCGCAAACGTTCCCGTTTGCCAAATCCTCGCTGCGCACCTTCCTCTTCAGCGCGGCCATGAGCCTCGTTCTCGCAGGCCCGGCCTCGGCCGCCGTCGACTGCGTCGCGGGCAGCAAGGCCCCTCCGGCCGAACTCATCGCGTCCTGCGCGGCCGTCATCGACCAGACCGCAAATCCGGCCTCGGATCGCGCCGCCGCGCTGCTGGTGCGGGCCGACGCCAATGCGCGGACCTCGGGCGGCCTGACCCAGGCGCTGCGCGATATCGACCGCGCCATCGCGCTCGACGGCAAGAATGCAAAAGCCTGGCGCCTGCGCGGCGATCTCCTGCGCGAGGCCGGCGGAGACCTCAACCGCGCCGCTTCCGATCTCAGCAAGGCGATCGAGCTCGATCCGCAGGATGCGGAGGCCTTTGAATTGCGTGGCGTGGTCTACACCACTCAGCGCCGGCTCGACCGCGCGCTCGCCGATTACGACCAGGCGATCAAGCTGAAGCCGGACAATGCGCAGGCCTGGTCCGACCGCGGCGTCACCTATTATCTCGGCGGCGACAACGACAAGGCGATCCGCGATCTCAGCGAGGCGCTGCGGCTCGATCCGAACCGGCCGCGCAGCTACACCAACCGCGGCGCGGCCTACAAGAAGCTCGGCCAGCTCGACAAGGCGGTCGCGGACGACGGCGAGGCGATCAGGCTCGATCCGAAGATCCCCGAATATTACGACAATCGCGGCCTGACGCTGGCCGCGATGGGCCAGTACGACAAGGCGATCGCCGATTACGACCAGGCGCTGCGGCTGGCGCCCAAGCCGAACTTCTTCACCAATCGCGGCGATTCCTACCAGATGAAGGGCGAGCTCGGAGCGGCGTTGAGCGACTACGAATCCGCGCTGAAGGTCGATCCGAATTTCGCGCAGACCTATAACAACCGCGCCGTGCTCTACAAGAAGATGGGCGAGCGCAGGAAGGCTTTGGCCGACTATGAGACCGCTTTGAAGCTCGATCCCGGCAACGACAACGCCGCCAACGGCCGCCGCATCATGATCGCGGAGATCGCGAAATTCGGCGACGCCCCGCAGCGGCCGCTCGCGGCGAATTCGGGCAACGGTCCGTCGTTCGAATGCGCGACCGCCAGGCGCGAGGTCGAGAAGGTGATCTGCGCCGATCCGCAACTCGGCGTGCTCGACCGCCAGATCGCCGAGACTTACGAGCGCGTGCTGAAATCCGCGAGCAAGAGCTCGGCGACCTACCTGCGCAAGACCCAGCGCGATTTCCTCTCCACCCGCAATGCCAGCTTCGGCCGCCCGGGCTACGATCTCCGGAAGATCATGCAGGAACGGTTGCAGAAGCTGAACGCGATGGAGAGCTGAGGCGGGGTTCTTCGCCTCTCGCCGCCTGTCGTGGGAAATCGCAAATTTTCATCGGCACGAGATCGTCATGCCCGGGCTTGTCCCGGGCATCCACGTTCTTCGCGCCCCGTAACAAGACGTGGATGGCCGGGACAAGCCCGGCCATGACGCCGTGGAAGCTTCCGAGTCCCGCAAGAACGGGAAGAGGGAGAACATCTCCTGTTCTTTTCGGCTTGAACCGCGGCCCGTTCCCGGGAAAATAGCTCTCAAACAAGGCCGGCATTTGATCCGGGTCATGGCGGGACGGTTGTCCTGCCACATGGTCAGGGCCAGGCAACAAAGGGAACGGGAGCGCGGGAATGAACGTCCAGGGGAAGAGTCTCTATCACGAGGTCCATGCGCGCTCGCTGGCCGATCCCCAGGGTTTCTGGGCCGAGGCGGCCACGGAAATCGACTGGATCGAGACGCCGAAGACGATCTTCGACGCCTCCCAGGGCGTCTACGGCCGCTGGTTTACCGGCGGCGTCGTCAACACCTGCTACAACGCGCTCGACCGCCACGTCGAACGCGGCCGCGCCGATCAGGTCGCGCTGATCCACGATTCGCCGCTCACGGGTTCGATCACGAAGCTGACCTATGCCGAGCTCCTGGGCGAGGTGCAGGCGCTCGGCGCCATCATGCAGGATTTCGGCGTCGGCAAGGGCGACCGCGTCATCCTCTATATGCCGATGGTGCCGGAAGCGGTGGTCGCGATGCTCGCCTGCGCGCGGATCGGCGCGGTGCATTCGGTGGTGTTCGGCGGCTTTGCCGCAAAGGAGCTCGCCACGCGCATCGACGATGCGCAGCCGAAACTCATTCTCTCGGCGAGCTGCGGCATCGAGCCCGGCCGCATCGTGCAGTACAAGCCGCTGCTCGACGAAGCCATCAGGCTGGCCGGCAGCAAGCCGAAGGCCTGCATCGTGCTGCAGCGTCCGCAGCTCACCTGCGACCTGACGCCGGGCCGCGACTACGATTGGGCGAGCCTGCGCCGCAAGGCGATGAATGACGGCAAGAAAGCGCCGTGCGTGCCCGTCGCCGCCACCGATCCCCTCTACATCCTCTACACCTCGGGCACGACGGGCATCCCCAAGGGCGTCGTGCGCGACAATGGCGGCCATCTGGTCGCGGTGAAATGGTCGATGTTCAATCTCTATGGCGTCAAGCCGGGCGAGGTCTGGTGGTGCGGCTCCGACATCGGCTGGGTGGTTGGCCACAGCTACATCATCTACGGCCCGCTGCTGCATGGCGCGACCTCGATCATGTACGAGGGCAAGCCGGTCGGCACGCCCGATGCGGGTGCGTTCTGGCGCGTCATCAGCGAGCACAAGGCGGTCGCCTTCTTCACCGCGCCGACCGCGTTCCGCGCGATCCGGAAAGAGGATCCGGAAGGAAAATTCATCCGGCAATACGATCTGTCGAAATTCCGCACGCTGTTCCTCGCCGGCGAGCGCGCCGATCCGCCGACGGTCGAATGGGCGGAGCAGCAGCTGAAGGTGCCGGTCATCGACCATTGGTGGCAGACCGAAACCGGCTGGTGCATCGCCGGCAATCCGGTCGGCCTCGGCATGCTGCCGGTGAAGCACGGCTCGCCGACGGTGCCGATGCCGGGCTATCAGGTCGACGTGGTCGATGAGGCGGCAAAGCCGGTGCCCGCGAACACCATGGGCTCGATAGTGATAAAACTGCCGATGCCGCCGGGATGCCTGCCGACGCTGTGGAATCAGGACGCGCGCTTCAAGGAGGCGTATCTCAGCGAATTCCCCGGCTATTACAAAACCTCGGACGCCGGTTACAAGGACGAGGACGGCTATGTCTTCGTGATGGGCCGCACCGACGACATCATCAACGTCGCAGGCCATCGCCTCTCCACCGGCGGCATGGAGGAGATCCTGGCCTCACATCCGGATGTCGCCGAATGCGCCGTGCTCGGCGTCAAGGATGCGATCAAGGGCGAGGTGCCCTGCGGCTTCCTGGTGCTCAAGGCCGGCGTGAAGCGCGCGCCTGCCGAGATCGAGAAGGAGATCGTCGCGCTGGTGCGCGACCGGCTCGGCCCGGTCGCCGCCTTCAAGCTCGCCATCACCGTCGGCCGCCTGCCCAAGACGCGCTCGGGCAAGATCCTGCGCGGCACCATCAAGAAGATCGCCGACGGTGAGGCCTGGACCATGCCGGCGACGATCGAGGATCCCAAGGTGCTGGACGAGATCGGCGAGGCGCTGAAGGGGCGGGTGTGAGGTTTGGGCCTGTCATTCCGGGGCGATGCGAAGCATCGAACTATGGGGCGCAATTGCGCCCCTGAGAATCTCGAGATTCCGGGTTCGGTCCTGCGGACCGCCCCGGAATGACGGCCTTGCCGACTTACAATCTCCGCATTCCGCGCTAAACAGGGGCGGACAACAAGGGACCCTCGATGCCACTCGCCATCGCGCCGCGCCTGCTCGCAGCCGTCACTCTCGCCATCGCTCTCTCCGCCTGCTCGGCGCGCTATCAGACGCCGGTGGCGGTGGGCGGCGACGACGACGACGCGGTCTGCCAAAGCCGCGGCTATGCGCAGGGCTCGCCGGAATACGTGGCATGCCGCAAGGACCGCGACGTCCAGCGCAATGCCGCAACCGCCCGCGCCGACCGCCGCCAGCGCGATCTCGGCGAGTACATGCTGAACCATCCTGATCGGCCGTAAGCACGGGCGCGGAATTATCCTGCCGCGCCGTCCCGCCCGCAATCGCGCATCACGTGACACATCTGCAACGCGACGGCCAAATCGTTTCGCGTTTGTCCTGATTTGATCGGCGTCAAATCCTTCACCATTGCCTTTCTGCTCTGACGCTCACGTCGCGCAACGACGCGCGGCTATGGCTGAAGGGGAATGCAATGGACGGAACGATAAGAAACTGGGCGCGGCTCGCGACACTCGGCGCGATGCTCGCGGGGACCTTTGCCTCGGCGCAGGCTGCCGATTTGCCCGTTTACAAGAAGGCGCCGCCGCCAGTGGAGGCGTTCAATCCCTGGATGGTGCGCCTGCGCGTGCTCGGCGTGTTGCCGGATGCGGGTGGCTCCACCGTCAATGTCGCGGGCGTGCCGTCGCTGTCGTCGCCGAACTCCGGCCTCTCGATCAGCGATCAGGTCGTGCCCGAGCTCGACATCAGCTATTTCTTCACGAAGAACATCGCGGCGGAATTGATCCTCGGCGTGACCCGGCACTCGATCAGCGGCACCGGCTCGCTCGCGAGCCTGCCGATCGGCAAGACCACGCTGCTGCCGCCGACGCTGACGCTGCAATATCACTTCGACAATTTCGGCGCGTTCAAGCCGTATATCGGCGCAGGCGTGAACTACACCGTGTTCTTCAACAATTCGGCTGCGAATTCGCCGGCCGCCATCGCCGGTCCGCCCGCGATCGTCGCCACCACCACGAACCTGCACGTCAGCAACGCGTGGGGCGGCGCGGTGCAGTTCGGCTTCGACTACATGCTCGACCGGCACTGGGGTCTCAACGTCGACGTCAAGAAGCTCTGGCTGCGGCCGGACTACAGCGCGACCGTCAGCGGCCTGCCGGTGACCGGCACCGCGCACATCGATCCGTGGCTGGTCGGCGCTGGCGTGACGTACAAGTTCTAGCCGTCGCCGGGACGACACCGAGGGTGAGGCGAGTTCTGACAAACAAAAACGCGGCCGGTTTTGCCCGCCGCGTTTGCATTCGATGACGAATGAACGAGAGTGGATTACTCCTCCTCGTCCTCCTGCTTCTTGCCGCCGAGCGTCTTCAGCTTGGCGAACACGGCGTCGACGTTGAGGTCGTCGCTGGACTTCTCCGCGGGCTCGTACTCGTCCTTGCGGGTGGTCTCGGAGGCCGGCAGCAGGGTGGCGCCGCCATAGGCCGCGTCGATCGGCTTTTCCTTGGCCGCGCGCTGCACCTCGAAATCGAGCTCGATCTGCGAGCAGAGGCCCAGGGTGACCGGGTCGATCGGGGTCAGCTGGGAGGTGTTCCAGTGGGTGCGGTCGCGCACGCTGGCGATCGTGCTCTTGGTGGTGCCGACCAGACGCATGATCTGGGCGTCCTTGAGCTCGGGATGGCTGCGCAGCAGCCAGAGGATGGCGCTGGGGCGCTCGTGGCGGCGCGAGACCGGGGTGTAGCGCGGGCCCTTGCGCTTGGGCTGCGGCGGCAGCACCACCTTGCTCTCCTGCAGGCGGAGCCGGTAATCCGGGTTTTTCTCGCCCTTCTCGATCTCCTCGCGGGTCAGCTGGCCGTTGGAGAGGGGGTCCATGCCCTTGATGCCCTGGGCGGCGTCGCCGTCGGCGATGGCGCGCACCTCGAGGGGATGCATTTTGGTGAAATCGGCGACCTGGTCGAAGGTCAGCGCGGTGTTGTCGAGCAGCCAGACGGCGGTCGCCTTGGGCATCAGAGGTGCGTTGCTCATGGCAAATCTCCTTTGTGCTTCGCCCACCCCTCTGGAGGCGAAACCGGTGGTCATCAGCGATGACAGGGAATTCGCGCTATATAAGCCCGGAGGGGGTAGCCACGCAATGGTTCTGCTATAGATAGTGCCTTGACAGCGCCCGAAAGGGGGCCCAATTCCCTCTCTAGTCCCGTAAGCCCGTACCTAAGCCCTATTCATCCATCCGACCGCTTTCCCGCCCATTTGGCGAGGTGATTCGGTCCCGAGATCGCTCAATGTCAGCCAAACCAGACCTCAAGATCGTGCTTTGTTCTCCCCGCGGCTTCTGTGCCGGGGTGGTCCGGGCGATCGACACCGTGGAACGGGCGCTCGATAAGTACGGCGCCCCCGTCTATGTTCGCCATGAGATTGTGCACAACAAATACGTCGTCGACGGGTTGAAAAAGAAGGGTGCCATCTTCGTCGAGGAGCTGGCGGAAATCCCGGAAAACACCACCGCGCCGGTGGTGTTCTCGGCCCATGGCGTGCCGAAATCGGTTCCGGCCGACGCCCAGTCCCGCAATCTGTTCTCGCTGGACGCGACCTGCCCGCTGGTGACCAAGGTGCACCGCGAGGCCGCGATCCACTTCAAGCGCGGCCGCGAGATCTTCCTGATCGGCCATTCCCATCACCCCGAGGTGGTCGGCACGCTCGGCCAGCTTCCGGTCGGCGCCGTGACCCTGATCGAGACCGCCGAGGACGCCAAGACCATCAATCCGAAGGACCCGAACAACCTGGCCTTCGTGACCCAGACCACGCTGTCGATCGACGACACCGCTGAGATCGTGGCGCTGCTCAAGGAGCGCTTCCCGAACATCAACGGGCCGCACAAGGAAGACATCTGCTACGCCACCACCAACCGCCAGCTCGCGGTGAAGAAGGTGGCGCCGGTGGTGGACGCCCTCATCGTGGTCGGCGCGCCGAACTCGTCGAACTCGCAGCGCCTGCGCGAGGTCGCCGAGCGCGAGGGCTGCAGGATCGCGGTGCTGGCGCAGCGCGCCACCGACATCGACTGGAGCAAGTTCGGCAACATCGCGAGCCTCGGCATCACCGCGGGCGCCTCCGCGCCGGAAGTGATCGTCGAGGAGATCATGGACGCCTTCGCCGAGCGCTACACGCTGCATGTGGAGACGGTCTCGGCCGCGGAAGAGAACGAGTTCTTCCCGCTGCCGCGTCAGGTGCGCCCCGAAGCTGCCGCCGAGTAAGCTTTTATGGCGGTCTACACCGACGTTGCCGCCGACGAGCTTGCGGATTTTTTGAATCAATACGATCTCGGCGAATTGCTCTCCTACAAGGGCATCGCCGAGGGCGTCGAGAACTCCAACTTCCTGCTGCACACGACCAAAGGCTCGTTCATCCTCACGCTCTATGAAAAGCGCGTGGCGAAGAACGACCTGCCGTTCTTCCTCGCGTTGATGACGCATCTCGCCGAGCATGGCGTCAGTTGCCCGCTTCCCGTGAGGGCGAAGGACGGCGAGGCGCTGCGCGAGCTGTCGGGCCGTCCGGCTGCGATCATCACCTTTCTCGAAGGCGTCTGGCCGCGCAAGCCGAACGCGACGCATTGCGCGGGTGTCGGCGAAGGGCTGGCCAGGATGCATCTGGCCGGCGCGAACTTTGCGGTCCGTCGCGCCAATGCGCTCTCGGTTGCGGGCTGGCGGCCGCTGTTCGATGCAGCCGCGAGCCGCGCCGACGAGGTGCAGCCGGGCTTGCGCGCATTCCTCGCCGCCGAGCTCGACTATCTCTCGGGCGGCGTCTGGCCGGATAATCTGCCGGAGGGCGTGATCCACGCCGACCTCTTCAACGACAACGTCTTCTTCCTCGGCGACAAGCTCTCGGGCATCATCGACTTCACCTTCGCCTGCAACGACATGCTGGCCTATGACGTCGCGATCTGCCTCAACGCCTGGTGCTTCGAGCCGGATCACTCCTTCAACGTCACCAAGGCGCGTGCCTTCCTCAACGCCTATGGCCGCGTGCGCAAGCTGAGCGAAGCCGAAGAGGCCGCACTGCCGCTGCTGGCGCGCGGCGCTGCGATCCGCTTCCTGCTGACGCGGCTGGTGGACTGGCTCAACGTGCCGCCGGGCGCGCTGGTCAAGCCGAAGGATCCGCTGGAATATGTCCGCAAGCTGCGCTTCCACCAGAGCGTCACGAGCGTGCGCGATTACGGGCTGATGCCGTCAGGACTGGTCGCGTGAGCGAGCTTCCCAATGTCACGATCTATACCGACGGTGCCTGCTCGGGAAATCCGGGGCCCGGCGGCTGGGGCGCGATCCTGAAGTTCGGCGACAAGGAAAAAGAGCTGAACGGCGGCGAGCGTCACACCACCAACAACCAGATGGAGTTGATGGCGGCGATCTCCGCGCTCGAAGCGCTGAAGAAGCCGTGCACCGTCGATCTCTACACCGACAGCCAATATGTGCGGCAGGGCATCACCGGCTGGATCCACGGCTGGAAACGCAACGGCTGGCGCACCGCCGACAAGAAGCCGGTCAAGAACGTCGAGCTATGGCAGCGCCTGGATGCGGCGCTGAAGGCGCACGAGGTCCGCTGGCACTGGGTCAAGGGCCACGCCGGCCACCCCGAGAACGAGCGCGCCGATCAATTGGCGCGGGACGGGATCGTGAAGGCGCGGACGCAGGCGCGGATCAGCGAGTAGCGAGGGGCTCGCTCTCTCCATTCGTCATGCCGGGCTTGACCCGGCCATCCATGCCTTGCCGCGCGGAGCCAAGAACGTGGATGCCCGGGCCTTCGCCTCGCCGAAGCGGCTTCGGCCGCGCAGGCGGGACAAGCCCGGGCATGACGTCGTCCTTGGATAGAGAGGGGCTAAAGCTCAGAGCTGCCCGAGCAGCGTATCGCCGCCGGAGACCTCGACCTTGCCGGGCATCGCCTCGAGGTTCAGCTTCTTCACCACGCCGTCCTCGACCAGCATCGAATAGCGCTTGGAGCGGATGCCGAGGCCGTTGGCGGAGGCATCGAGCTCCATGCCGATCGCCTTGGCGAATTCGGCATTGCCGTCGGCGAGGAAGATCGCCTCGTCGCGCTGGTCGGTGTCGCGCTTCCAGGCGTTCATGACGAAGGCGTCGTTGACGGAGACGATCGCGATGGTGTCGACGCCCTTGTCCTTCATGGCATAGGCGTTGAGGAAGATGCTCGGCAGATGCATCTTGTGGCAGGTGCCGGTGTAGGCGCCGGGCACGGCGAACAGCGCCACCTTCTTGCCCTTGAAGATATCGTCGGTGGTCTTCACCTGCGGGCCTTCCGCCGTCATCACGCGGAATTTCGCCTCGGGCAGCTTGTCGCCAGTCTGGATCGCCATCGTCAGTCTCCCTGAAAATCGGTCCCGCTTTTTAGACCGGGCCGCGGGCCTGCACAATATTGCCGGCGGGGAAAGCGGCGGCGGTGGCCGCCCTTCACCGCGATGTCATCAGCCGGAAAAGCCGCCATTGTCGAGGAAGGCCTGCTCTTCCTCCGTGGTCGGACGCCCGAGGACGCGGTTGCGGTGGGGAAAGCGGCCGAACCGGCGGATGATGTCGGCGTGCACCCGGGCGTATTTCAGGTTCTCGGCACTGTCAGCCTCGTTGGCGACATTCTCGGCATTCTGAAACAGCGCGACGCAATGCTCCTGGTCGGGCAGGTGCTCGGAATGCATGAAGGGCAGATAGAGGAATTCGCGCAGCACGGGGTCGACCCTGCGGTCGGCGCCGCGATCGATGGCCCGGCGCGCGACCTCGCGTGCCAACGCATCGCTGGAAAACGTCCGGGGATCGTCGCGGAACATGTTGCGGGGAAACTGGTCGAGCACGATGACGAGCGCGAGCGCGCCGTCGTCGCTCGCCTCCCAGGCTGCCAGCTCGCCGGTGGCCGCCTTCTGCCACAGCGGAAGAAAGCGGCGCCGGACCTCCGCGTCGAAGGCGTCGCTGTGCTCGTACCAGCGCTCGCGGCCGGCCTCGCGCCAGAAAGCGAGAATGCCCGATGGCGTGGTGTCGTTAACGTCAGTCATGCTTCAAAGGCAGCCTCAGGCCGCCTCCGCCTTCTTCTCGTCGCGCAGCTGCCGGCGCAGGATCTTGCCGACATTGGTCTTCGGCAGGTCGCTGCGGAATTCGATGTGCTTGGGCACCTTGTAGCCGGTGAGCTGCTCCTGGCAGAACTTGATCACGGCTTCCGCGGTGAGGTTCGGATCCTTCTTCACCACGAAGGCCTTCACCGCCTCGCCCGACTTGGAGTCGGGGATGCCGATCACGGCGCATTCGAGCACGCCCGGATGGCTCGCGATCACTTCCTCGATCTCGTTCGGATAGACGTTGAAGCCGGAGACCAGGATCATGTCCTTCTTGCGGTCGACGATCTTGGTGTAGCCCTTCTCGTCCATCACGCCGATGTCGCCGGTGCGGAAATAGCCGTCCGGCGTCATCACCTTGGCGGTCTCTTCCGGCCTGTTCCAATAGCCCGACATCACCTGCGGGCCCTTGGCGCAGATCTCGCCGGGCTGGCCGAGCGGGACTTCGTTGCCGTCGTCGTCGCGGATCGAGATCCAGGTCGAGGGCACGGGGATGCCGATCGATCCCGAGAACTCGTTCGTGGTCGCGGGATTGCAGGTCAGCGTCGGCGAGGTCTCGGACAGGCCGTAGCCTTCGGCGATGAAGCAGCCGGTCACCGCCTTCCACTGCTCGGCCACCGGGCGCTGCACCGCCATGCCGCCGCCGTTGGAGATCTTCAGCTTGGAGAAGTCGAGCTTCTTGAAATCAGGATGATGCATCAGGCCGTTGTAGAGCGTGTTGACGGCCGGGAAGCTGTTGACCTGGTATTTCGCCAGCTCCTTGACGAAGCCCGCGATGTCGCGCGGGTTCGGGATCAGCAGATTGCAGCCGCCGGCGCGCACCGCGAGCAGGTAGCAGGCCGTCAGCGCGAAGATGTGATAGAGCGGCAGCGCGCAGACGATCATCAGCTGCTCGACATGCGGCGGCTGCGCCAGCGCCGGCTGCAGCCAGGCGTCGTTCTGCAGGACGTTGGCGACGATGTTGCGGTGGAGCAGGGTCGCGCCCTTGGAGACGCCGGTGGTGCCGCCGGTGTATTGCAGGAAGGCGACGTCGCCCGGCGACAGTTTTGGCTTGTTGAAGGTCTGCCCGCGGCCGGCCGAGATCGCGTCGTTGAACGACACCGCGCCCGGCAGCGACCAGGCCGGCACCATCTTCTTGACGCGGCGGACGACGAGATTGACGATCACGCCCTTGAAGCCGAGCAGGTCGCCCATGCTGCCGACGATGACGTGCTTCACGCCCGTCTTGGCGATCACCTGCTCGACGGTGTGCGCAAAGTTCTCCAGCACGATGATGGCTTCGGCGCCGGAATCCTTGAGTTGATGCTCGAGCTCGCGTGGGGTGTAGAGCGGGTTGACGTTGACGACGGCAAAGCCGGCGCGCAGCACCGCCGCGGTTGCAACCGGATATTGCAGCACGTTCGGCATCATGATCGCGACGCGCGCGCCGCGCTGGAGGCCGCGGCCCTGCAGATAAGCGGCGAGCGCCAGCGACATCTGGTCGAGGTCGCGATAGCTGATCGACTTGTCCATGCAGATGAACGCCTTGCGATCGGCGAACTTGCTGAAACTCTCCTCCAGCAGGTCGACCAGCGATGCGTACTGCGTCGGCTCGATATCAGCAGGCACGCCGGGCGGATATTGCTTGAGCCAGATGCGCTCCATGGAAAACTCCCCTCAATTTACCAGAGCCCGTTGTGTCTCGGGCTTGCCTCATTGCCGCCAGTATCGAGCCTGCCGGAACGGGTGGCAAGTCGTCGAGGCTTAGGGCAAAGGCCGGGGGGAGGCTACTGGAATCGTCGCAAACCGCGTTGCCGCAGGTGCGAAGCGCGGGGTGCGGTTTGATTTCCGAGGCGCGTTAACTGTTGTTGGCAGGCTTGGCGGCGGCCGGCTTGGTCGCGGCCTTGGGCTTGGGCTTGGCCGCCGGATCACCGCTCGCCGGCTTCTCGGCGGGTTTCGCCGCCGCATCGTGCTTGGCGGCGGCATGCTTGGTGCCGGCCGGCTTGGCCGCGGTCTTGGCGTCGCTCTTGGCGTCGGCCGGTTTGGCTGTCGCCGTCTTGGCGTCCTTCTTGTCCGCGGGCTTGTCGGCCGCGTCAGGCTTCTTGGCAACGCGCGACTTCTTGCCACGCGGCTTGGAGGCGGTCTGCTGGTCGGCGTCGGCTGCGACCGCCGCGATCAGGGCGGTGCCGGTGCGGGTCGGGCCGGTATAGACCAGCACCGGTTCAGCCGGCGCCGCCGCGGTGGCCATCAGCTCGGAAGCCTTCATCAAAGGCGGCTGCAGGCCGGCCGTGAAGAACGTCACCTGCGCTTCGCCGCCGGTGGCCGAGGCCGATCCGCTGGTGCCGCCATTGGTGGCGATCAGGGCATCGTCGTCGTCGCTGGCCGGCCGCTTGCGATGGCCGCCGCACATGTCCTCGCGCAGGTTCGGCGGCGAGGCGTCGACCGGCACCAGCTTGTCGACGGTACCGAGCGAGGGACGGAGCCAGGTGAGATTGTCCTGGGCAAAGCCGCGCTCGAGCAGCTGCGCCGCCTTCACCGCGCGGGCCGTGCCGGAATTGGCGCCGAGCACGACGGCGATCAGCCGGCGGCCGTTGCGCGTGGCGGAGGCCACGAGATTATAACCGGAGGCGCAGATGAAGCCGGTCTTGAAACCGTCGGCGCCGGGATAGCGGCCGATCAGCTTGTTGAAATTGCCGGTGACGCGCTTGCCGAAGCGGATCGCCGGGATGTGCACGAAATATTCGTATTCCGGCAGGTCGCGCAGGAACGAGCGGGCGAGAATGCCGAGGTCGCGGGCGGAGGTGATCTGGCCGTCGGCGGGCAGGCCGTTCGGATTGACGTAGCTCGTCTGCGTCATGCCGAGCTTCTGCGCGGTGTCGTTCATCATCGCCGAGAAGCCGTCGATCGAGCCGCCGACGCCTTCGGCGAGCACCACGGCCATGTCGTTGGCCGATTTGACCATCATCATCTTCAGCGCGTTGTCGACGGTGAGCTGTGTTCCCGGCCGGAACCCCATCTTCGACGGCGACTGCGAGGCGGCCGTCGGCGACACCGTGAGCAGCGTGTCGAGCGTGAGCCTGCCGTCCTTCACCGCCTTCAGCGTCACATAGGCGGTCATGATCTTGGTGACGGAGGCGGGATACCACGGGATCGTCGCGTTCTCCGCCTGCAGCACCTTGCCGCTCTCGGCTTCGATCAGCAGCAGCGCTTCGGCATTCGCGACGCGCGGCGCAAGCAATGCGGCGCATGCGAGGGAGGCAGCGAACAGGTTGAACAGGGATTTGCGAAGCAGCGGGCGAAGGGCGTGCACTATCCGATTCCGGTCCTTGGAGAGCCGCCTGATACGGACGGTTCTCGTGATCTGAGTTCGGGTTTGAAATCCGGCGCCGCCGCTTGCGGCGTCGCAAACCTATACCGGCTGATGCGTCGAGAATAGGGGGACCGGTGCGGTATTCCGCAATGAAATAGGCCGAATTTCGACGGTCCTCCCGGGACTTGCTAGGGGGATTTGGCTGCTGTCGCGGCAGCCTCGGCCGCCGTCACGCTGGCCCGTGCGGTCTCCTGAACCATGAACTGGGCCCTGGCCAGCTCGGCAAAATGGCCGCCTTTGGCCACGAGTTCATCGAAAGTTCCGCTTTCGATCACCCGCCCATTCTCGAACACCAGGATCCGCGTGGCGTTGCGGATGGTGGAGAGGCGGTGGGCGATCACGAAGGTGGTGCGGCCCTTCATCACTTCGTCGAGAGCGGCATTCACCTTGGCCTCGGTGACGGCGTCGAGCGCGCTGGTGGCTTCGTCCAGGATCAGGATCGGCGGGTCCTTCAGAAGCGCGCGGGCGATCGACAGGCGCTGCCGCTCGCCGCCGGAGAGCATGCGGCCGCGCTCGCCGGCATTGGTGTTGAAGCCGCCGCTGCGCTCGATGAAGTCGAGCGCCTGCGCGCGCTCGGCCGCTTTCCGCATCTCGGCCTCGGTCGCGTCCGGCTTGCCGACGCGCAGATTCTCCTCGATCGAGCGGTTGAACAGCAGCGCTTCCTGGAACACGACGCCGATGTTCCGCCGCAGCGAGGTCAGCGTCACGCCGCGCACGTCCATGCCGTCGATCCTGATGATCCCGGATTGCGGATCGAAGGCGCGATGCAGCAGCGCGATCGCGGTGGACTTGCCGGCGCCGGTCGGGCCGACCAGCGCGATGGTCTGGCCGGGCAGGGCGGTGAAGGTGAGGTCCTCGATCGCCGGGCGCTTGCCGTCGTAGGAGAAGGTGACGTCGTTGAACTCGACGAGACCGGACAGGCGCCCCGCATCGATCGCGTCGGGACGGTCGTGCACCGCCGGCACGGCATCGAGCACGTTGAAGAACTCGCGTAGGCGCGGGGCCTCCATGAACACGTTGTTGATGAAGCTCACGACCTGCTCGAGCTTCTGGATCAGCATGGTCGCGAAGCTCACGAACATCACGATCTCGCCGACCGAGGTCAGCCCCTGGTCGTGCAGGGCGATGCCGAGCGTGAAGATCGCCAGCACCGTGATGGTGGTCGAGGCGCGCGTGATCACGGTGACCAGCGCCCACCAGGACAGCACCGGCATCTGCGCGGCGAGCAGATCGTCGGCGACCGAGCGCAGTCCCTTCACCTCGGACTCGACGCGCACGAAGCTCTGCACCAGCGCGACATTGCCGAGCGCGTCGGAGGCGCGGGCGGAGAGCTCGCTATAGTGCTCCTCCACCTCCATCTGCATGCCGAAGGTCTTGCGCACCACGAAGGTCGTCAGCGCCGTGAAGACGATGCAGAGCACGAACAGCAGGATCGCGAGCCGCCAGTTCAGATACAGCGACAGCGGCAGCAGCACCACGACCGAGAGGATCGCGGCGAAGTGCTCGCGGAAAAAGCCGAGCCAGAGCCGCCACAGCGCGTCGGTGCCGTTGAGCATCACCTTCATCAGCCGGCCCGAATGGGTGCCGGAGTGGAAGGTTAGCGGCAGCTGCAGGATGTGCTCGAAATAGTCGGTCAGCACCGCCTGGCGCTGGCGGTGCGAGAGCCGGTCGGCTTGCAGCGCGACCAGCGCGCTGCAAGCGATCGTGAACAGGCCGAACGCCACCCAGGCGGCCAGGAACGGCCAGGCCGAGCTGGAACCCGCCACCGACTTGCCGGAGAGCACGTCGACGATCCGGCCGAACAGCACGGGCTCTGCGAATTGCGAGGCCGCCAGCAAGAGATTGGCGATCGCGAGCAGC
Organism: Bradyrhizobium sp. KB893862 SZCCT0404; assembly: GCF_018130885.1. Lineage (NCBI taxonomy): Bacteria > Pseudomonadati > Pseudomonadota > Alphaproteobacteria > Hyphomicrobiales > Nitrobacteraceae > Bradyrhizobium > Bradyrhizobium sp. KB893862 SZCCT0404. The sequence continues at coordinate 609,273 of NZ_JAFCLT010000003.1, read as the reverse complement.
CAGCCCAGGCGCGCCTCCTTGCCGAGCAGTTCGAGAACGCGGGTGTAGAGACGGAGGATGGACATGCGGACGGCAACTCGGGCAGCTGATGGGGCTCGTATTCTAAGCCGGGATCGCCTGCGAGATACAGCGGAAGCTTCCGGTTTTGCTCAATTGACGAGCCGGCTCTCCACCGGCGGCAGGAACTGGTCGTCGAAGATATCGCCGGCTGACGGCCGCTTGCGGAATTTGAAGTCCTTGGCGATCTGGTCGAACGAACGCTCCAGGCGCGCCGGGTCGATGCCGCCGAGGCCGTTGCGCCTGACCTCGTCGGTCAGGATGTTGTCGGTGAGCACGATGCGCAGGCGCTCCAGCTCGAGATCGCGGTCGCCATCGTCGATGCGGCTTGCGGCCTCTTCCGCCGCGCGCGCCGGCTCCTTGGCCGTCGCGTTGATGCCTGCGATCAAGGCGCGGACGAATCCCTTCACCGCATCCGGCTTCGCCGCGGCGAAGGCGGGGTTGGCCACCACCGCGAAGCCATAGGCCTCGCAGCCGTAATCGGCGAAGCGCAGCACGACGAGATCACCGCCGGGCACGCCGCGGTCGCGCAGGTTCACCGCCGAAAGATAGCTGAAGCCGGCGACCGCATCGACCTGCCCCGCGGACAGGATCGGCTCGCGCACCGCGGCGCTGATCTTGTGGAATTTCACCCGCGAGGTGTTGATGTTGTTCTGCTGCGTGATCGCCGGCCATAGCCGCATCGTCAGATCACCGTCGGCGACGCCGACGGTCTTGCCGTCGAGGTCGGGCAGCAGGTTGATGCCGCGGCTCCTGCGCGCCACGATGGCGTAGGGCGCGCGGTTGAACAGCACGAACACCGCCTTGATCGGTGCGGCATCCTCCTTGTCGCGGAAGCGGATCAGCTCGTTGATGTCGACCAGTGCGAGCTCACTGTCGCCCTTGGCTACACGCGCAAGCGCCTCCGGCGATCCGGGCGCGATGTTGAAGGACACGTTGAGACGCTCGGCGCCGAACTTGCCGTCCTTCGCGGCCAGGAAGAACGGCGCCATGCTCGAATCGATGGGACGGTCGAAGGTGAAGTGGATCGCCGTGGAAGGCGCGGCGCTCTCGGCCGCTGTAGCATCGCGTGCAGCCAGCGCGGCGAGCGGGATCGCAAGGGCCAGCAGGCTGCGAAGAATGATCGTCCTGAATCGTGACATCGATTTGCGCCGGTCCCGCATTGTTGTGGTTCGTGACGCTCGCAGCGCCGGCCGGCTTGGACCGTGCGCGCGTCAACATGAACGGCGGATGAGCAGCGGTTGCGGCATCGTTACGCAACCTCGTTCAGCTTGCGTTGGGGTTGGGGAACCTAACTTAGGTGACAGGTGTTTGAGAGACATGAGCCTGTCTCAAAGGCACCATTCGAGGTCCCAAGGAGGGTCCAGGACATGTTTGACAGATTTTCGAGCCTTACCGGCCGTAAGGCCATCTTCGCGACGGCTGCGGTGCTGGCGCTGACCGCGGCTGCTCCGACGGCCTCTTACGCAGGTGGCCGCCACTGGCATGGCGGTGGTGGCGGTGCCGCGGCCGCAGCCGCTTTCGCAGCCATCGGCACCGGTCTCGCCATCGCTGCGACCCGCGACTCCTATGCCTATGACTACGGTCCGGGCTACGGCTATTACGGCGGTCCCGCCTATTACAGTGCCCCTGCCTACGGCCCCTATTACGGCCCGGGCCCGAACTACCAGTATCAGCGCTATGGCGGCACCGCCCCGTCCGAGCTCTGCGGCCAGGGCTACTACCAGAACTGCTACTAGGCTTGGCTAGCAGCCCCTGGCTACCAAAGGTTGACCAAAACAGGCCGTCGCGCTTGCCGCACCGGCCTGTTTTCGCCTTTATTGCCGGGCGTTAACGCGCTCGCCATTGGTTTAGAGTAGTTTTTAGTACCATGAGTGATTCGCTTGAGCGGCTATATCTGGCTGTGCTCGCGGCCAGGGATCTTGATCCGGCAACATCGCGCACCGCGCGCCTGTTTCAGCGCGGACCCTCCAAAATGGCGAAGAAACTGGCCGAAGAGGCCATCGAAGTCGTGATCGATGCGGTCAACGGCGACAGTGAGGCCGTGATCCGGGAAAGCGCGGACCTGCTCTATAATCTCACCGTGCTGTGGGCTTCGGCCGGCGTGCGTCCCGAGGACGTCTGGCGCGAGATGACACGGCGGGAAGACATGCTCGGCATTGCCGAGAAGCTGCCGAAATCACAGATGAAGCTGCCCAAAGTTGCGTCACCGCGCGTCGCGGCCAGGCGGCCAATTGTCGCGCTCGAGAGCCGCACGGCCCGAAAGCGCCATTAAAAGCTTCACAAAACTCGCGATGGACAAATCCGTCCTATGGTGCTTCATCGCGGCGCCATGCTGAAACGTATCTACAACTGGTGCATCGACGCCGCCCACAAGCCCTACGCGCTCTGGATCATGGGAGCCGTGGCTTTCGCAGAAAGCTCCTTCTTTCCGGTCCCGCCGGATGTGATGCTGATCCCGATGTCACTGGCGCGCCCGCAGCGCGCCTGGGTCTATGCCGCGGTCTGCACGGTCACATCGGTGCTCGGCGGCCTGCTCGGCTACGCCATCGGCGCGCTGCTGTTCGACTCGGTCGGTCACTGGCTGATCCAGGTCTACGGCCTCGGCGACAAGGTCGATGCCTTCCGCGCCTCCTATGCGGAGTGGGGCGCGGTGATCATCCTGCTCAAGGGCCTGACGCCGATCCCCTACAAGCTCGTCACCATCACCTCGGGCTTTGCCGGCTACAATCTCATTCTCTTCATTCTGTGCTCGATCGTCGCGCGCGGTGGACGCTTCTTCATCGTGGCGATCCTGCTCAACCGCTACGGCGACTGGATCCGGCACAAGCTCGAGGAGCATCTGGGGCTGTGGGTCACGCTCGGCGCCGTCGTGCTGGTGCTCGGCTTCGTGGTGGCGGTCAAGCTGATCTAAACGTCTGCGCTTTGCCGCCGCGCCGGCTTCGGCTACGGTTGCCATCATGATGGTTCGATCCGGCAATCCGGCCGTGCGGCTCGGGACGCTGATGTCAGTCGCGGCGCTGATCCTGCTCGGTGCCGGCGGGGCGGGATGGCCGCAATCGTCGCCGCCGTCGCTCGGTCTGCGGGAGCAGGGGCAGCAGGCCGCGCCTCCGCCGTCGACGCCGGCTTCATCGGCGCAGCCGGAGCGCGAGGAAAATCCCGGGCTGATCAACGAAATGGGCAAGCTGTTCGACAAGCTGCCCTCGATCCTGCCGCCGATCAAAAGCCCCGGCGAGACCATGAATGACCTGTCGCGACTGGCCAAACCCTCGACCATGGTGTCGGGGCGCGTAGCCTGCCCGGCCTCGTCGAACGGTGCGCCCGACTGCAAGCAGGCCGCCGACCAGCTCTGCCAGAGCAAGGGCTACAAGGAAGGCAAGGGCGTCAACGCCGACTCCGCCGAGAAATGCTCGGCCAAGGTTCTCATCCCGGGCAGGCAACGCAAACCGGACGATTGCCGCACCGACACTTTCGTGACCAGCGCGCTGTGCCAGAACTGACGTGACGACGTCGCGCGCATGCAACAAGGAGTGCCCATGAGCCGTACGGAGCAGGACTTCCTCGGACAGCGTGAGATCGCCGACGACATCTACTACGGCGTCCAGACCATCCGGGGGAAGGAGAACTTCCACATCACCGGCATTCCCATGAACCAGGAGCCTTACTTCGTGAAGGCGCTCGGTTACGTGAAGAAGGCCGCCGCGATGGCCAACCGCGACCTCGGGGCGGTCGACGCCAAGGTGGCCGACGCGATCATCCTCGGCTGCGACCGCGTCATCGCCGGCGACATGATGGATCAGTTCGTCACCGACTTCATCCAGGGCGGCGCCGGCACCTCGACCAACATGAACGCCAACGAGGTGATCGCCAACCTCGCGCTGGAATCGCTCGGCTTCAAGAAGGGCGACTATCAGCACGTCAGCCCCAACGACCACGTCAATTACGGCCAGTCCACCAACGACACCTATCCGACGGCCTTCCGCCTCGCGCTGATCCTGCGGCTCGAGAGCTACATGACCGCGCTGCGCCAGCTGCAGGAGGCGTTCTTTGCCAAGGGGCGTGAGTTCGACCGCGTGCTCAAGATGGGCCGCACGCATCTGCAGGACGCCGTGCCGATGTCGCTCGGCGCCGAATTCCGCGGCTGGGGCACGACGATCGGCGAGGAGGTCGATCGCATCTCCGAGGCGCGGGCGCTGCTGCGCGAGATCAATCTCGGCGCCACCGCGATCGGCACCTCCGTCACCGCAGCGGTCGGCTATCCAAAACTCGCGGTCCGGCATCTGAGCGCGCTCACCGGCGTCGATTTCATCCTGGCCGGCGACCTCGTCGAGGCAACCTCGGACACCGGCGCCTATGTGCAGCTCTCTGGCGTGTTGAAGCGCACCGCGAGCAAGCTGACGAAGATCTGCAACGACATCCGTCTGCTGGCGTCGGGCCCGCGCGCCGGCTTCAACGAGATCAACCTGCCGCAGTTGCAGCCGGGCTCCTCGATCATGCCGGGCAAGGTCAATCCGGTCATCCCTGAAGTCGTCAACCAGACCAGCTTCCTCGTCATCGGCCTCGACACCACGGTGACGCTCGCCGCAAGCGCCGGCCAGCTCCAGCTCAACGTGATGGAGCCGGTGATTTCATTCGCGCTGTTCTTCTCGATCCGCACCATGGAGCGCGCGGTCAACAGCCTGCGCGAGAATTGCGTCGTCGGCATCACCGCCAACGAGGAGCATACCCGCAACATGGTGCTCAACTCGCTCGGCATCGTCACGGTGCTGAAGCCGCTGCTCGGCTACAAGCAATGCGCCGAGATCGCGCGCGAGGGCTACAAGAGCGGCAAGTCGCTGCACCAGATCGTCGTGGTCGAGCGCAAGCTGCTGACGCAGGAGAAATGGGACGAGATGTTCTCGTTCGAGCGGCTCATCAATCCGGATTTGATCGGGTAGGTCGTGGTGATCCGCAACTCTCGCCTCGTCATTGCGAGGAGCCCTTGCGACGAAGCAATCCAGACCGTCTCCACGGAAAAGAGACTGGATTGCTTCGCTTCGCTCGCAATGACGGAGAGGCCATAGCTACCGGAATTCCGCTGCTTGGAATTGCGGTAACGGCTTCCGCTGCGGCGCCAAAACGCAATACTTGACAGTGGAAAGATTGCCTTGTTGGTATGGCTCCCGACGTCGATTTGACCGCCAGAAGAGGATCGTTCCGCAATGTCCATGCCCGCCTTGTTCAAGGGGCGCCTGTCGATCCCCGTGATCGGCTCGCCGCTCTTCATCATCTCGGTGCCCGATCTGGTGATCGCGCAGTGCAAGGCGGGTGTGGTCGGCTCGTTTCCGGCGCTGAACGCGCGGCCGCCCGAACTGCTCGACGAATGGCTGGCGCGGATCACCGAAGAACTCGCGGCCCATGACCGCGCGCATCCGGAACGGCCCTCGGCCCCGTTCGCAGTCAACCAGATCGTGCACAAGTCGAACAACCGGCTCGATCACGACATGCAGCTTTGCGCCAAGTACAAGGTGCCGATGGTCATCTCCTCGCTCGGCGCGCGCGAGGAGCTGAACCAGGCCGTGCACGACTGGGGCGGCATCGTCTTCCACGACGTGATCAACCAGAAGTTTGCACACAAGGCGATCGAGAAGGGCGCCGACGGCCTGATCCTGGTCGCGGCCGGCGCCGGCGGCCATGCCGGCACCATCTCGCCGCTGGCCTTCGTCGCCGAAACGCGCAGATGGTTCGACGGTCCGATCGCACTGTCGGGCGCCATCGGCAACGGCAAGGCGATCCGCGCCGCGCGCATCCTCGGCGCCGACTTCGCCTATATCGGTTCGGCCTTCATCGCGACCAAGGAGGCCAACGCGGTCGAGAAGTACAAGGAGATGATCGCGGGCTCGACGGCCGACGACATCGTCTATTCCAACCTCTTCACCGGCGTGCACGGCAACTATCTGAAGCCCTCGATCCTCGCCGCCGGCATGGATCCGGAAAACCTGCCGACCTCCGATCCCTCCAAGATGAATTTCGGCACCGACGCCTCCGGCGAGCGCGCCAAGCCGAAGGCCTGGAAGGAGATCTGGGGCTCCGGCCAGGGCATCGGCAGCGTCGAGGGCATCGTCGGTGCCGCCGAGATGATCGCGCGCTTCAAGAAGGAATACGACGAAGCGATCGATCCGCCGTTGTGATCGCTCTCGTGTCCCGGACGCGCTGCAGCGTGTAACGCTGCTGCGCAGAGCCGGGACCCATTGCAACGATGGACCCCGGCCCAGCAGCGCACCGCTTTGGCGCTGCGCTGCGTCCGGGGAACGCCAGCCGAGATAGCGAACAAACATGCCCCCCATCTACCGCGTCGACGGCAACAACGTCGTCACCAGCCCGGATGCCGCAGGTCCCTGGGACCGACGCATGCAGCACGGGTCGGCGCCGGCGTCGCTGGTGACATGGGCGGCCGAGCGCGTTCCGACACAAGTGCCGATGAACATCGCGCGCGTGACCATCGACCTGATGCGTCCGGTGCCGGTGGCGCCGCTCACGATCGCCACCGAAGTGCTGCGCGAGGGCCGCAAGATCCAGCTCTGCGGAATCAAGCTGCTCGCCGACGGCGTGCAGGTCGTCGGCGCCACCGTGCTCAAGATCAAGGCTCAGGCGCAGGCGTTGCCGGATGACGTCAAGGAACTGCCCGTCACGCTGCCCGCGCCGGAGGACTCGCTGGTCGAGGACGGTCACGCCGCCACCAGTCCGTTCGTGCGGTCGGTCTCGATGCGCGCCGCGCGCGGCCGCTTCGGCCAGGCCGGCGCCGGCGCGATCTGGTTTCGCGTCGATCATCCGCTGATCGAAGGCGAAGCCATCTCGCAGGCGATGCGCGCCGTGGTCGCGGCCGACTTCTCCAACGGCACCGCCTCGACGCTCGACTTCCGCGCCTGGACCTACATCAACGCCGATCTCACCGTGAGCTTTGCGCGCCAGCCGGTCGGCGAGTGGATCCTGCTCGACGGCGATTCCTGGATCGGCCCCGATGGCGCGGGCCTTGCGATGTCGCGGCTTGCCGACCGACAGGGCTATTTCGGCCGCGCGGTGCAGAGCCTGGTGATCGAGAAGCGGTAGGGCAATAGCGCGCCGGGCGAAGAGGAGCGCGACGTCCCCGCCTCGTTCTCTCTGTCATGCCTCGCGAAGGCGGAGCATCCAGTACGCCGCGGCCTATCGCTCAATCACAGCCGTCTCGGAGTACTGGACCGCCGGGTCAAGCCGGGCGATGACACCTGTTGTGTCGTCGGGTCTGGTGATCGAGAAGTCTTGAGCGTGACGGTGGAGCCCGTAATGGCTCCTTCCAATTGAACGGCAGGCTTCCGCCGCCGCGGAAGGGATGCTTGGCCGTGTGCGACGCTGCATCCTGCCAGTTCACAAACCGTAGAAGATCTTGATCTCCCACAGCACCACGATGATAGCCGTGATCAACGTAACCGCGGCGACTGCACTTTCCAGGGAAGCGACTCTCATGCCTTACTCCGCTTCCCAGCCCCGTCAGCGGGTCTAGTTGATTCCCTGATTCGCGGGCAATCGGGCGGGCAGCGCCGGCGTGCACTCCGTGGCGCGCTGTGGTGCCGGGGCCACAACGCGCCCGTGAAATCCCGGGGTATTTAACCCACCATCCGGTCCCGTCCGCTCCAGAAGCCCGCACGGAGTACCTTCTTGTCCACCTTGCCGACGCCGGTCATCGGCAGCTGCCTGACGAACTGGATCTGCTTGGGCGCATGGGCCGAGCCCTTGCGTGACCTGACGAGATTGATCAGCTCATCGGCATCGGGCGTGGCGCCCTCGCGCGGGACGACGACGGCGGTAACGGCCTCGCCCCATTTCTCGTCGGGAATGCCGACCACTGCGACCATCGCGACGTCGGCGTGTTGCGACAGCACGTCCTCGACCTCGCGCGGAAAGATGTTGAAGCCGCCTGAGACGATCATGTCCTTCTTGCGGTCGAGGATGAACATGTAGCCGCGCTCGTCCTTGCGCGCGATGTCGCCGGTGTGGACCCAGCCGTTCTTCAGCGTCTCGGCGGTGATGTCGGGCCGCTTCCAGTATTCCGCCATCGCATGCGGCGCGCGTACGCAGATCTCGCCGGCCTCGCCCGTCTTCACCTCCTGGTCGTCCTCGTCGAGCAGCTTGACTTCGCAGGCCGCGATCGGGAAGCCGCAGGACAGGAACAGCTCCGGCGTCTTGGGATCGTGATCCCTCTTGCGCAGCACGGAGATCGGATAGCATTCGGTCTGGCCGTAGAGCTGCGAGAACACCGGGCCGATGCGTTCGATGCCTTCGACCAGCCGGCTCGGCGACATCGCGGACGCGCCATAGAGCACGAGCTCGAGCGAGGACAGGTCGGTCCTGCCCAGCGCGGGGTGATCGAGCAGCACGTAGATCATGGTCGGCACGAACAGCGTGAAGTTGATGCGCTCGCGCGCGATCGTGGCCAGCACGGCTTCGGGATCGAAGCCTTTCAGCATGTGCACGGTGCCGCCGCGCATCAGGGTCGGCAGCACTTTCGTGCCGGCGACATGGCTGATCGGGGCGACGGTGAGATAGCGCGCACCTTCAGGGATTTCGAAGTCTGCGAGGATCGCGCCGGCAGCCCCGCTGTTTTCGCGGTGATAGCGCAGCGCGCCCTTGGATTTGCCGGTCGTGCCGCCGGTGTAATTGAGCGTGGAGAGATCGTCGGGCCCGGCGAGGCAGAGCGGGCTGGCGTGGCCTTCGATCTCGATGGCCTGCAAGAGATCGACGCCGTAATCGGCGGGGCCCATGGTGAAGACCGCCTTGAGCATGCTCGCTTTGGCAGCGAGCTCGCCGCCGCGATCGCGGAAAGCGGCGGCATCGACCACCAGCATCTCGGCTTCGGAATCCTCGAGCTGGAACAGCTGGTCGCTCTGCGATCCCAGCGGATGCAGCCAGGTGATGCAGAGGCGCGACAATTGCGCGGCGACGCCGGCGCACCAGGTGTCGGCGCGGTTTGCGGTGAGGAAGGCGACGCGCGCGCCGGGCTGCAAGCCGAGCCGCATGAACACGCCCTGGATCCGCCCGATCAGGTCGATCGTGCCCTGATAGCTCAGCGATCCCCCGGGCCAGGCGAAAGCGGTGCGGCCGGGATAGCGCGACAGCGCGCGTAGCGTCTGCGCGCAAGTCGGGGACGATGCATGGAGCGGATCGGCCATATGTTTCCTCGTTGCTTTGTCATCGGCTTCTGACGTGCCAATGTTTGTCGCAACGCTAGCACAGGGAATGCGGGAGGAAACGACAGCCCGCGCGAGGGAGGCATGCGTGACATCAGACCGACTGCAAATTTTCGGCGATCGTCTCGCCCTGCCGCTGATCGCAGCGCCGATGTTTCTCGTATCGGGCGTCGAGCTCATGGTCGCGGCCTGCGGGAGCGGCGTGATCGGCAGCTTCCCCACCGCGAATTGCCGCAGCACGGAACAGCTCGATGCGTGGCTCGGTGAGATCGAAGCGCGGCTGCTGCAGCACGAACAACAGGCCGGCCGCAGGGCGGCGCCGCTCTGCCCGAACCTGATCGTGCACCGCTCCAATGTGCGGCTCGAGCAGGATCTCGCCGCGCTGCTGCGGCACAAGCCGGAGATCGTCATCACCTCGGTCGGCTCGCCGGGGCCGGTCTTGAAGCCGCTGCATGATGCCGGTGCGCTGGTGCTGGCGGACGTCGCCACGATCCGCCACGCCGAGCGCGCCGCGGACGCTGGGGCCGACGGGCTCGTGCTGCTCACCGCAGGCGCGGGCGGGCAGACCGGCTGGCTCAACCCGTTCGCCTTCGTCCGCGCGGTGCGCGCATTCTACGACGGCATCATCGTGCTCGCGGGCGGCATCAGCGACGGCCGCAGCTTGCGTGCCGCCGAGGTGCTCGGCTGCGATCTCGGCTACATGGGCACCAAGTTCATCGCGACGCGCGAGAGCATGGCCGACGACCGTCACAAGCGGATGCTGGTCGAGAGCAGCGCGGACGACATCCTGCTGACCACCGCCTTCACGGGCCTTCGGACCAGCATGCTGAGGCCGTCGATCGTCGCTGCGGGCCTCGACCCTGATGACTTGCCGGCGCGCGGCGCGATCGACATCGCCAAGGATATCGACGTCGCCGCGCGCGAGAACCGGCCAAAGCGCTGGCGCGACATCTGGAGCGGCGGGCACTCGACCTCGGGCGTGACCGACGTGCCGGCGGCCGGCGATCTCGTTGCGCGGACCATCGCGGAGTATCGCGAGGCGGGCGGGCGATAGGTGCTTCCTGCAGCTCGCCCCGCGACAACGGGGGGAGGGAGGGCCGACACCATCGCATCGATCACAGTTAATTCCGCATGCCTCGGGCCCGGCTCACTTAACGGCGGATTAACCAAGGCCAGCCAACAATCCCCCTCACGGCCGCCAATCAGGACGAGAGGGACAGGCGATGGACTTCGACTATCTCAACGCCAAGACGGCGGCATCGCTGGATGAGATCCGCGTCCGCGTCGCCCATGCGCTGGCCCGCCATCCACTGTGCCGCAACGTGCGCTTCGACATCGTCAGCGTCCCCCGCACCCGCCGCGGCGGCAACTGGACGGTGACGCTGCAATCGGTCGAGCCGCGCGCCGTCTGGGAAGCCTCCGAGATCGTCGCCGACATCCAGGACGCCTACGACCTGGCGGCAGCTGCCTGATTTCATTGGAGTTTTCGGCGATGTCGCCGCAGTCCGCGCGATTGCCGCTGCCATGGCACGGTTAAGCCTTATTTACCGCCCAGTTTTACGGCAGTGATCACATGGACTTGAAGTCGGACGCGGAGGGACGTTTGTCCAAAGCCATCACCATCGTTGTGCTGACCTGTTTCCTCGTCCTTGGGGCCGCCACCACCGCCATTCTCGGCCGCGACAGCGTCCCCAGCGTCAGCGCCGAGATGATCACCGAAGCCCCGCCGGCCAAGCCGCTTGCCACCAACCGTGCCGCCAAGGCCGATCGTCTGGTTCCGACGCTGGCTTTGGCCTCGGCCGCGATCGAGCCGGTCCAGGTGCCCGCGGACAGGCTTGCCCAGGCGCCGGTCTTGACCGAGCCGCTGCGCCAGGCCTTTGCCGCCGCAACGCCGTCCGATTTCCCGCTGCCGAAGAAGGGTTCGTCGGCCGGCGTCAACGAGGCTCCCGCCGCGGCCGAAGTTCCCGCCGTCGAGGTCCCGGCCAAGCCGAAGGTCGCCGCCAAGCCGCAGCCGCAGAAATCCTATTCGCTGCTCTCCGACGTCCAGATCTCGGGCATCAAGGATCGCCTGAAGCTGTCGTCGTCGCAGGAATATTACTGGCCTTCGGTCGAGACCGCGCTGCGCAACGTCGCGCGCAGGATGCAGGCGAACAAGTTGTCGAATCCGAACGCGCCGCCCAGCGCGCAGATCGACCCGAATTGCGACGAGGTGCAGCAGTTGAAGTCGGCCGCGATGCCGCTGCTGTTCCAGCTGCGTGACGATCAGAAGGAAGAAGTGCGCAAGCTCGCCCGCCTCATCGGGCTCGAGAAGGTCGCGCAGCAGATCTGACACGGGCCGGTTTCCTGAACGGATCGATGCTCAAGGCATGAGCCGAAGCGCGATGGGTCGCATCGCGCTCGTGGAACCCCAAGCTATCAGGAACATCTGGTAATCGCCGCGCGTTGCCCGCCTCGAAAGAGGGAGTGGATCAATGCGCGCCTCGACAGCCTATTTCGTCGGTGCCGGAACTATCATCGTGGCCATTGCCATTGGTCTCGGCGGCGGCATCGTTGCCGGCAACATCATGAATCCGATCGCGCCCAAGCAGGGTGCGGATGCCAGCAAGATGGCGCAGCGCACGGATGCCGCCAGCGCGCCGGCCCAGACCAATACGCCGTCCGAGCGCGTGCAATATCTGACGGGATCGCAGGCTTTCGGCACGGTCGTCGCTGCGCCGGCCCAGGCCGAAGCGAAACCTGAAGCCGCAAAGCCCGACACGCAGGCCACCCAGGCGAACGCCGAACCGCCAGCGCCGCCGCCTTCGCAGGCGGCCGCGGTCGAGCCGCCGAAACCGGCACCGGCATCATCTGGGAAACCTGCCGAGCAGCAGGCTTCGACGAGCCAGCCCTCCTCGTCCGACAACGCCTCTGCCAAGGACGCCTATGCCAAGGCGAGAGACTCCGACGTGAAGCGCGCCGCGAGTGAGCGGCGCCGGACCGAGCGGCGCGAGCGCTGGGCCGAGCGTCGGTACTATGAGTCCCGCGACCCGCGCGCCATGCGCGACCGTACCGATTGGGACGACGTGGCCCGCAACGTTCGTGAAGATTCCGAGTCGCGTGATTATGCGAACCGCCCGCGCAGCGGCTTCCCGCAGATCAGGCTGTTCGGGGCCGACGACGATTAGCGTATGTCGGCGCGCCCAGCTTCCTCGCTGAGCGCGCGATTGCTTTCGTAACGATCAGCCGCCGTGTGACTCCACGACCTTGCGGCAGCCATCCGAAAGCTTCGACTTGTTCTCGCGCAGGCAGGCATTCATCTGCGGCGGCTTGCCGATGTGCTCGGCGCAGAACTTGCTGGCATCGCTGCGGCAGGCCATCTGCTCCTGCGGCGTCGGACCGGATTGCGCTGCGGCGGGCAGGGCGGTGGCGGCAAGCAGCAGCGCGGCAAGAACCGAAATCTTCATAAAGCACCTCTTTTGGAATTGTCGGACGTCCCGTTCGGGATCAAGCGGGCGGACCATGTCGCGAAGGGCGGGTAGCGGTCCATGCCATGTTCATGGCATCGGCGCGCCGCCTCGGCCGCCGCACCCCCATCTTCATGGCATGTATCCGCGCGCCGCATTTTGCCATTCAGGCTGCACGTCGGCTGCGAGACCCGGTGAATTGCATCGGGCGCCGAACGGGAAGCAGGAGAGCAAGAATGTCGAAAACAACGGGAGCGCTGGGTGCCGGGCTGACGGTCATGGTGCTGGCGGGTGCGGCGATGGTGTCGCTGGGCACGAGCCCGGCCCAGGCGGTGGTCTATTGCAAGACGGTCGGCGTGCCCAAGGGCTGCGTGGTGCGGCCGACGGCGGCGGTGGTGGTCGCGCCGCGAGCACCGGTCGCGGCGGCTGCGGTTGCGACTCCCGGCGTCGGTGCGCCCGGCGTCGGCGTGCGCGCGGGCACGCCGATGAATCGCGGCGGTCCGGTCAATCGCGTCGGTGTTCGCTGACGGTCTCGTTCGATTGAGTTGATTGCATCGTTTCGGGCGCAGGAGCTGCGGACGAACCCCCCGTCCTCCGCAGGCAGACAATCCCGCCCGTTCCCTCTCTCCGCGCGTCCCACACGTTCGGAGAGGGGGCTTTTCAGCCCCCGGCAGCGTCGCTGTCGGGAAAGACCTGCGGCAATTGCAGCCGCACCCGCGTGCCCTGGGCATCCGAGCTGAGGTCGAGCATCGCACCACAGCGTGCGGCGCGGCTTTTCATGTTGCGCAGGCCCCGTGCGGTCTGGCTCGCGCCGGCGGCCTCGCCGTTCTCGGCTCGCGCGAAACCACAGCCGTCGTCGGTTACGCTGATCACGCCATACGGTCCCTGAGCTCCGTCGAGCGTCTCGATGGTGACCGCGATGTTGCGGGCCTGTGCGTGCTTGACGGCATTGGTCACGGCTTCGTCGAGGATCCGCACGATCTGGATCACGTGCCATGGCCTGAGCTCGGGATGCAGCGGCACGCCTTGCGGCGTTGCCACACGCCAGTCGAGCGCGATGTCGTGCGGCCGCAATTGCGCCGTCGCCCGCTCGCGCCAGGAGCCGAGCGCGAGCATGAGGTCGCCACCGATGTCGTCCATGGAATCGATGACGAGGCGCAGATCCTTCAACGCCGCGCGCGCGGCGTCCGTGATGGTCGCGCCCTCATGGCCGCGCTCGGACAGCGCGACGATGCTGACGAGCTGGCCGCCGAGGCCGTCGTGCAGATCGCGCATCAGCCTTGTGCGCTCATTGGCGAGCGCGGCCGCGCGGGCGCGCTCCTCCTCGCGGGCGAAGCTCGCCTTTAGCCGCTCCTCGGCCTCGCGCACCCGTGTCACCAATTGCCCGGCAAAGCTGTCGACCTGGTTCAGCGCGCGGGCGAAGCGCCAGGTCAGCCCTGCACCGATCGCGACCAGCATCGCCGAATAGGACAGGCGCGAGACGAAGATGCGTTCATTGGTAACGATCTCGAACACCGACAGCATGTCGTGGACCCAGCAGGTCAGCACGATGGTCACCGCGCAGCCGATCGTGAAGCTGGCGGCATCCTGCCGCCGTACCACCGCGGTCGCGGTCACGCAGGCCATCAGGAACAGGCAGATCCCGACGGTGGGAATGCCGAGCACGAGAAACAGAATGCGCGGCAGCGGGGGGCCGGCGATCAGGCCGACCACGAACACGATGAGGCCCGGCGCGAACAGCAGCATGCCGTAACGCGGCCAGCGCCAGCCGAAGAACAGCACGCCGAAGGCGACGATCAGCGCGCTCTCGGTCGGCGCGGACGCGAGCAGCACCGCGGCAAGCCGCGATACGGCGGCCGGCGGCACCGGCGGTGGGATGAATGCCTGGATCACTCCGAGCACCATCGCGACGGCCAGTACGCCATAGACCGGCTCGCGCCGCCGCATCAGCCACATGATCGCGAGGATGACGGCGAGGATCGACTGCCAGGCGGAGAACGCTACCTGCAGCGTCACGAACAGCAGCGTGCGCGTCTCGTAGGACGGACGCAGGGCCGCGTCCGGTCCGACATAGACGGTGTCGAGAAAGCCCTTGAGCGGCCCCCACACGAACAGCCGTACCGTGATCTCGTTGCTGCCGTCACGCAGCAGCGAGGCGGGAATGACCGCGATCTGCGGCGTGTTGCGATCCGGCCGGTTGGCATTAGCATCGCGGCGGGAGTCGAGCACGACGACGCCGTTGACGGCGACCTCCACGGCGTTGCTGAAGCGCGGCAGATACACGGACCAACCGGCTCCCGCATCGGCGCTTCTGAAGGTGAAGGCGCCGGCGTAGAGCGGAGGATTTGCCAGCGAATAGCGCGACGAGGTGAAGTGCGGCAGCGTTACGGGGCGTGTCACGCCGTCCTCGCGCAGCGAAAACTGGCTCAGCGCAAAATCTTCGGGGTCGCTGGGCTGGAGCAGCCGCAGCCCGAGGATGGTCGCGATCACGATCAGCGCCTGGAGCAGCAGATAAGGCACCAGCCGCGACACGATGAGCCGGCGCCGCGGACGGGTGGGGGCCTTCGCCGCGATCTCGCTCACAGCTTGATCAGGCCCTGCTGCACCGCCTCGAACACCGCTTCGCTGCGCGTGTGCACCTCGAGCTTGCGGTAGATGTTCTTGATGTGCCCGGGCACGGTCTGCCTGGACAGGCCGAGATGGCTGGCGATCTCGGCATAGCTGAAGCCCTTTGCGATGCCCCAGAGGATGTCAATCTCGCGCGGGGTCAGCTTCGCCGTGTTGAGCGCCGGACCCGGCGCCGCTCCGGCCGAACTCTGCGCGGCGCCTTGCGTCCGGCGCACGATGAAGCGGGCGATCGAGGCCGAGATCGGGGAATGGCCGGCGACGAGATCGCGCACGGTGGTGGCGATGTCGGTGGGGAAGGCGTCCTTGAGCAGATAGCCGGTGGCGCCGACGGTGATCGCCGAGATCACGCTTTCCTCGTCGCCGAGCGCCGAGATCACCATGATCTCGGTGTCGGGAAAGCGCTGCCGGACCTCGCGGATCAGCTCGACGCCGTGGCCGTCGGGAAGCCTGAGATCGGTGAGCAGCACGCGCGGCGGGGCACCGGCCAGTGCGGTGCGGGCCTCGGCCAGCGTGCCGGCGCTGCGCACCTCGTAGCCGGCCTTGACCAGCGCGTCCTGGAGCCGCCAGCAGGTCGGCGCATCATCCTCGACGAGGAGGATGGTGACGGTCTCACCCGTCTCGCCCTGTTCGCTCATGCTTCATCGTCCCGCACCCGCGTGTCCCCCGCGGCGCAAGGCCAAGTTTAGCCGCGGCGCGCTAGCCGCGACACCCATAATCATGGGGGCGGTCAGGCATCCCTCGTGTCCGTTGTGGATCGGCGTCCTGGCGGGAGTGGGCCGTTTCCGAGGTCGCCTCTCCCCGCAACGCGGGGAGAGGTCGCTCAGTCCTTACCGGCCGTTGCCGCGGCATGCGCCGCCGGGACCGATATGGTAGCCGCGAGGGCAGGCATGCGCGGCGGGGTTGGCGTAGTTTCGCAGGCAGCCGCCATAGGGGCCGCGGTGCCAGCCCTTGCCGCAACCGCCGGCGACCGCGACGATGTCGCCGTTCCCGCCGGTGAGCGAAGCCAGCGGCATGGCCTGGGCAGAGCCTGTGATCGCGCCGAGCGCGAGGCATGCAACGAACACGATACGCATCATGTCTGGTTCTCCCGATGCCGTTGCGTCAGCGGCCGGCGGCAAACGCGATGCCGGCGCGCACTTCGCCGATCGCCTGGTCGATCAGTCCGATCGCCTTCTCGCGGTGGCCGCCCTTGTTGGGCTCGGCCTTGCCGAGCTCGACGCGAGCCGACTGCAGGATCGCAATGGCTTCGTCCATGTGGGGCTGCGCGCCGAGCGCGTAACCGACGCAGAGGCTGGTCGCGATGGCGCCGCCGAGCACGAGGCTGCGGGGTAGAGAGGTTCGCATATGATCGTCTCCTCCAGCGGGCGTCAGGCCGGGCCGCCCGGTTGCCCGGATTCGGTCCCGTCTGTGGCGGGCTGCCGCATCCGCCGCCTGAATAGGGGTGGCGCGCGCGCCTCGTCTTGGACTGTTCGGCGCTGGACGCCCGCCGGCTTGGACTGACCGGCGCAGCTTGATTCACGTTGGCGTGCTGATAGCCTGTCGCGGTCGCCTTCAGCGTGCATTCATGTCCTGCCCGCGATGTTCGGCCGGTTTCGTGCACGACGTTTTTTCGAAAAAAGCCTTCCTGGAAGTCCTTTCGATGTCCGTCACCCGAAAGTCGCTCTCGACCGACATGCTGCCGCAAGACTTGTCCGACCGGCAGCGCTTCATCCGCTTCGCCGAATTGTTCGAGCATTTCTCCAACACCGGCGAGCTGGACCCGGCATCGGACGTGCCGTTTCGCGCGTCGATGAACTCGATCCACATCGGCACCACCATGCTCGGGCGCTGCGACGGCAGCTTCGTCACGGTGCGTCGCGAGAAGCGCCAGGTGATCGAGACCGGCGACGACCGCTTTTGCCTTGCGCGCAATACGGGAGACCGCCCGTCGCAAGTGATCCATCGCGGGCGTGAGTTCACCATGCGGCCGGGATCGATGGTGCTGCTCAAGCTGGACGAGCCGTTCTTCGCCGCCGACGGCGCCAGCCACAAGCGCTTCACCAACGTGCATCTTCCGGTCGATACGCTGCGTGCGATGGTGCCCGACGTCGACGATCTCGTCGGCTGCGAGCTCGAGCCGGGCGGCGCGCTGACGCTGGCAATGGACTACAGCGATCTCCTGCTGCACCATCCCGTCGCCGCGGACGAGGCCGGCATGGCCATCGCCGCCCACCTGCTCGATCTCACGGCGATCGGTCTCGGCGCCCGCAACGATATCGCCGCCGCTGCGCGCCGGCGCGGCTTGCGTGCGGTGCGGCTCAAGGCGGTGATGTTGATCCTTCAGGCGCGTTTCCACGAACCGGATTTTTCCGCGCAGAAGCTTGCCGCTGCCGCCGGCCTCTCCGAGCGCTATGTCAACGAGCTGCTGTTCGAGGCCGGCGCCGGCTTCACCACCCGTCTCAACGAGCTCCGCCTGCGCAAGGCGGCCGACCTGCTCACGCATCGCGAGGGCCGCATCAGCGACATCGCCTTCGCCTGCGGCTTCAACGATCTGTCTTATTTCAACCGCTGCTTCCGCCGCCGGTTCGGGCTGACGCCGACCGCGGCGCGGGGGAAGTGAGACCTGCCTACAAGACGTCCACCCGCGGCGGCGGATAGCGCCGCGCCAGCGCCGACAACGGCAGATGCCGCTCGCCCTCCGGCAGCTCCAGAAAGGCCAGCACGAGCGGCCGCTTCCAGTCACCGACGCCGAAATCCATCGTCATCCACTTCTGCGGCTCGGGGCCGTCGAGGCCCCGGACCCAGACGAAGAAGCGGGGGAGGTCGTCGGCGTCCGCTTCGCTCGTGCGTCTCCTGGCCATCAAAGCTGCTCGCTGCGTCACCATTCGTTGCGGTAGGATATAGGTATCGGCTTGCTGAAGTCGAATTCCCGGCTGCCTGATCCTGTCAGGCCGGATCGGTTGGTTAACGCGCAGGCCTGGAAAAATGAACGAAGCCACGATCGAAGGTTGGGGTGACATCGGTCAAATCACGCAAGAGCTGATCGGCTCGTGGTCCCTCAACCGGGTCATCCAAAGCCAGGCCACGATGCAAGGCATCGCGACCTTCACGCCACTGGACAGGGAATGGCTGGCCTATCGCGAGCAGGGAGATCTGAAGCTTGCGAACGGCACCACGGTTAAGGCCGAGCGTGAATATGTCTTCAGCCGCAGCGACGGAGGATTCAAGGTCTTCTTCAAGGAAGACCCACCGCGGCTGTTTCACGAGATTTCACTGTCCGCATCAGCCGGGGGAGGGCTGAGCGGACATGCGCGCCATCTTTGCAGGCGCGACGAGTATCGATCGGCCTACATGTTTCTGCCGGATCGAACGTTCGTCGTCCGCCATGTGGTGTCGGGTCCAGCCAAGGACTACACGATGGACACGACCTACACACGTCTGGCGTGACCAGGCCGGCGCGATGGCGACGGCGGGCCGCCCTTCACTGCCAGAGCTCGCTCTCCGCCACGCGGTTGATGTCGGCGAGCCGGCGGTCGGAGTTGCCGTGGACATCGATGCTCGCGACCAGCGCCAGCAGGCGCTGATAGGCGCCGTCAGCGACCTCGACCGGCAGCGGGGCCTCGTCGAAGGCCTCGACATAGCTGCCGACAAGACTGCTCAACACACGGCACAGGCCGCGTTGGGCGGGATCGTCCCGGCCGATCGTCTCGAGCTTTTGCTGAAATGTCCGGAAGGTGCGCAGGCCGTGGTGCTGTTCGGAAAGCCACGCGTGCAGGTCGTTCATGATGAGCTCCTTCAGCTACAGAAGAAGCTACCGGCTTATACAGTGGGGATGTGACGGTTGCTAGGGCGGGGGAGCGCTTCAGCCATGCCGAGACCGTCGTGCGCTTTCGCTAGGGCCGCGCCACGCGAAGCCCGAAGGGCGAAGCGTGGTGCCCCTGGCCGGAATCGAACCAGCACTCCTTGCGGAACTCGATTTTGAGTCGAGCGCGTCTACCAGTTCCGCCACAGGGGCCCTCGGTCGGCCCCTTCCTTAAGGGGAGGGCGTCGCGAAGCCGGCGGACTATAGCCATGGGCATGGCGGGGTCAACCCGCGCCAAAGTGATGCCGGCCGTTCTCGACAGCCGCCTGGGCCGGGGCTAGAGGCATGGGAGCGCGACCGATCGGAAAGAGGCTGCCGTGACCACCCAGAGTGCTGCAGTACCTGCGTTCAAGCCGGCGGCCACCCGCCCCGCGCTGGCCGCCTCGCTTGCGGTCACCCTGATCGCGGCAGCGACCATCGCGGGCGCCTGGTTCTTCCAGCTCGTGCTGGAGATCCTGCCCTGTCCGCTGTGCCTGGAGCAGCGCTACGCCTACTACCTCGTCATCCCGGTCGGTGCGCTCACGGCGCTTGCTGCCCGGAGCGGCGCGCCACGGCCGCTGCTGCTGGCGGGGCTCGCGATCCTCGTACTGGCGACGCTCGCCAATGCCGGCCTCGGCACCTATCACTCCGGCGTCGAATGGGGATTCTGGAAGGGGCCGACCGACTGCTCCGGTCCCGTCATCAATCTCGGCAACGCTGCTGATCTGCTCTCGAAGCTCGATACCGTGAAGGTGGTCCGCTGCGACGAGGTGCAGTGGCGCTTCCTCGGCCTCTCGCTCGCCGGCTACAACGTGCTGATCTCACTGTTGATGGCGGCGATCGCCGCGTGGGGATTTGTGCGGACGGCGAAGCGCTAGACTTCAATCATCCACATCATCCTGCGTGCGCCCGAACAGGTGCACGATGCCCGGCGTTGCGATCGTGACGAACACGAAGCGCGACAGATGATGGGCGCCGACGAAGATCGGGTCGATGTGCAGCGTCAGGGCCAGCGCCAGCATCGCGTCCATCGCACCCGGTGCGAAGGCGACGACGACGTCGGAGAATTTCACCTGCGTGGCGAGGGCGACGATGCCGACGAAGATGGCGGAGACGGCGATCGCGACCGCGAACGAGCCCAGCGCCGCGTTGATGTGACCGGCAAGCGTTTTGATCCGCATCTTCGCGAAGCGGCTGCCGATCAGAGCGCCGATGCCGACCAGGGCCACGCCGCGCACCCAGTCCGGCAGGCCGCCCTCGACCCAGCCGGCGCCGTGCAGCACGCTGGAGCCGATCATGGCGCCGAACATCCAGCTCGCCGGAAACTTGATCAGCCGCAGAACGAGCGCCGCGGCCAGTGAGGCAGCGACCAGCGCCGCGAGCCCGAGTGGCGAGGCGATCGTACTCGTCAGCGACGGCGCGGCGGAAGGCGCCACGCCCGCGATCGCGAGCACCATCGGCAGCGCCGCCGTGAGGATGATGACGCGCATGGTCTGCACCACCGCGATGCCCGGCAGGTCGGCGCCGCGCTCGACCGCCAGGATCGTGATCTGCGACAGCGCGCCGGGGCTGCCGGCAAGGAAGGCCGAGGTGCGGTCCCAGCCATGGATGCGCTGGAGGTAATAGCTCGAGCCGAAGGTCGAGCAGAACGTGGCGAGTGCGAGCAACCCGATGGTGAGGGGGTAGGCGCTGACCTGCTGGATCAGATGGCGCGAGACCACCGAGCCCAGCGAGATGCCGAGCAGCACCAGCACGGTCTGGGTCAGGATCGGCGGCAACGACAGCTGGCGGCCGGCGATCGCGGCGATGCCGACCGCGATCATCGAGCCCGAGATCAGGCCGCCGGGAAGGTGTGCGAAGAGAAATACGAGACCGCCGGCGGTGCCGATGGCAAGCGTCTCCACCGTGCTCAGGATCTTGGCACGGCTTGGCCATTCGATGGGCAGGGAGGCGGTGATTTGCTTCACGCCACCTTATCGCAAATCAGCGAGAGGCGCACAATTGCGGCTACGTCATGCCGCAATGCGCACGCCTCTCGCAGATGCTCGCGAACCGTATTGCGACGGATTTACTTCTTGTCGGCAGCGGGCGCAGCGGTGCCGGCCTTCGCTTCCTTCATGCACTCGCGGCGGAATTTCTTGCGCTCCTTGCCCTTCAGCCCCTTGGCGTCCGCCTGCTTGGAGCATTCGAGCGACTCGGCCGAGCGCTCCTTCGGCGCCTTCTTGTCGGCGGTGGCGGCGGCATCGGTCTTGGCGGCAGGCGCGGTGGCCTGCGCGAAGGCGGCGCCGGAGGCGAGCAGGGAGGCGAGAGCGACGGCAGCGAGGCGAGAGGCGAGGGTCATGATGTTGCACTCTTCTTGGGGGAATTGCGAAGAGCTGGGAACGTCGGCTCGCGATGCTGAACGCGACATGAATGATTTGAACGGCGCGATCACTATATTTTTGCGGCGAAAGCCGTCGCTTCCTTGTCGCGAGCGGGCGGCACGCTAGGATAGCAATCCTCGTTTCACTTCCCCAAGGGAAAGTCCAGGGGAAGGTCATGGGAAGACCAAGGAGGAGACAACGGATGACCATTCAAGCAAAATTGTTGTGTGCGGTTGCGGTGTCGGGCTTCGCCATGCTGGCCGTCTCCGCGCCGGCCCAGGCTCTGACCTCGCAGGAGTGCAGCGCGAAATACCAGGCCGCCAAGAAGGACGGCTCGCTCGGCACCATGAAGTGGAATGACTTCCGCAAGGCCCAGTGCGGTGCCGATGCGACCCCTGCCGCTGCGCCGACCGCCGCGGCTCCGGCCGCGCCTGCGGCTCCCGCCGAACCGAAGCAGGCCAAGAAGGAGGCGGCCCCCGCTGCGGCGCCGACGCTGCCGGCCGGCCCCGCGATCTATCCGAACGCGGTCGATCCGAAATACGCCAAGGAGTCCGCCGGCAAGGCCCGCCTGCACACCTGCGTCGATCAGTACAATGCCAACAAGACCACCAACGGAAATGGCGGCATGAAGTGGATCGAGAAGGGCGGCGGCTATTACAGCGAATGCAACAAGAAGCTGAAGGGCGCGGCCTGAGCTTCGAGGCGACGTGACGCGATGGCCGGAGCACCGCTCCGGCCATTTTCGTTGGTCCCGATCGCCTAGTCCAACAACTTCTCGGCCGATTTCGCCACGAGTTGCGAGCGCTTGCGCGGCCCGCGCTCGACGAACAGCAGGCTCTGGCCGAAGATGAAGCAATAGAACAGGAAGGCCTGCGCCTCCGCCGCCTCGGCGTCGAGGCCGGTCGCGCGATAGAGCTCGGCAACGTGCTTGAGCCGCGCCGCATCGACGCTCGCCACGGCCGCCGCGGCATTCTCGTCCGAGCGAGCCCATTGCCGGATCGCGAGCTCGATCGCCATGCCTTCCGGGTTGAGCCGCTCGGAATAGAGCTGGATCACCGCCTTCAGCCGTTCGCGCGGTGCCTGCCCGTCGAGGCTCGTCTGCTGCGCGATCGACGCCGCGCGCCCCTCGCGCCAGCGTTCCAGCATGGCCCCGAGCAGCGCGGCGCGATCGGCGAAGCGGCGGTAGAAGCCGCCCTTGGTGACGCCGAGATTCTTGGCGAGCACCTCGACCCTGACACCCTCGACGCCCGAGCGGGCGAGCTCGGCAAATCCCGCCTCGACCCAGACATCGCCCTTGCCGTCGCTCATGGAGGAAACCTCACCGGTTCTTGATACGGTGCCGTATTGCTAACGCAGGACGCGCCTGATACGCTACCGTATCAAAAATGAAAAAGCGGGAGGATTGCCGATGGAGCAGGAGGCGAGCTATCGCGGCACGGTCTATCCGTGGCAATGCGACCATGTCGGCCACATGAACATCATGTGGTATGTCGGCAAATTCGACGAAGCCAACTGGAATCTGTTCGCCCGTCTCGGGCTGACGCCGAGCTACCTGCGCAGCTCCGGGCGCGGCATGGCCGCGGTCCAGCAGAACATCGCCTACAAGCGCGAACTGCTTGCCGGCGACATCGTCGAGATCCGCAGCCACCTGCTCGAGATTCGCGACAAGTCGATCCGCTTCCGGCACGACATGCGGAATGCAGAGACCGGCGAGATCGCCGCGACATGCGAGATCACGGGCGTGCATATGGACCGCCAGCTGCGCAAGTCCGCGCCGTTCACCGATGTCATTCGCGAGATCGCGATGAGGCATCTCGCCGAGCCCGCCGAGGTCTGAGCCATGGCCGCGTTCGAGCCGAAAAGCCCGGGCTACCGTGCGGCGACAATTGCCATGTTCGACGCCCAGCCGGCGATGCGCACGCTCGGCGTCATGATCGTTCGTCTCTCGCCGGGCGAGGTCGAGCTGGCGATGCTGCATTCTGCCGCCTTCACGCAGCAGAACGGCTTTATTCATGCCGGCATCATCACGGCGGGGCTCGACAATGCCTGCGGCGTCGCCGCCTTCACCCTGATGCCGGAGGAGGCCGACATCCTCACCGTCGAGTTCAAGACCACGCTGCTGGCCCCTGCCCGCGGCGAGCGGTTCGTGTTCAAGGCTGAGGTGGTCAAGCCCGGCCGCACGCTCACGTTCTGCGAGGCCAGGGCGTTCGCCGAGCACGATGGCAAGACCACGCTGATTGCCACTATGAGCGGAACGCTGATGGCGATGCTGCCCCGCGAGGCACCGCAGACGCCGCGCATGTCCCCCGCCCGGCGCGGCGATTGACACGCCTGCCGCCGCATTCCCGGATGCCGCGGTCATGCTCGCAGGCCTCGTTTCTGGTCCCGCTCGCGGCCACTCTGCTGGTGCGATGACATCGCCGCCGCGACACTCTATATGGTGGGTAACAATTCCCGGTCCTGAGCCGTATTTGGCGAGGATGGGACCGAAACGGGACGAGATATGACTGGATCTGGAAACAAGAGCCGCCTGGTGACGACGCGGCGTTCGGCGCTGACTCTGATCGGGGCGGGCGCGCTCGCGGCCGGCGGCATCACCTCTGCTCTGGCAGCCGCCGATGATGACGAGGTGCTGACCGAAACCAAGGTGCTTCGCGATCCCGATACGCCCGTCGCCGGCAATCCCGACGGCAACATCACCATTGTCGAATGGTCCGACTACAATTGTCCCTATTGCCGCAAGCTCGAGCCCGAGCTGCGCCAGGTCGTCCAGGACGACGGCAAGGTGCGGCTGGTGATGAAGGACTGGCCGATCCTCGGGCCGGTGTCGGTCACGGCGGCGCGGATCGCACTCGCGGCGAAATACCAGGACAAGTACCATCAGGCCCATGACGCCATGATGGGCGTCAGCTCACGCCTGACCGAGCCGCGCATCAACGAGCTGCTCGCGGCCGCCGGCGTCGACATGGACCGCCTGAAGCGCGATCTCGCCGGCCACGGCAGCGACATCGATGCGCTCCTCAAGCGCAACAACGACCAGGCCGAGGCTTTCGGCTTCCGCGGCACGCCGTCCTTCATCGTCGGCAAGTACCGCGTGCCCGGCGTGCTCAGCATGACCGAGTTCGAGCAGGTCATCGCCGATGCCCGCAAGGCCAAGATGAACTGACGCGGCATCGATTGCCGCCAACACAAAAGCGCCGCCGCGGATCCGCGACGGCGCCTTGTTCATTTGTCGGGGACGTTATTTCTGCGAGATGCGGACCCAGTCCTTGTGCGCGCGATCACGCAGCGCGTCCCAATCGGCCTTGGCGACATCCCAGTTCACGATGGTGCGATTGGTCGTCGCGACCTCGCCATTGGCGACGGACGAGGTCTGCATGGAGTCGTAGACATAGACGCCGCCGGCAAGAAGCAAGGCGCCCAAAATCATTCCAAAAAACGTTCTCATAGCGAACCTCCGGTGACGCGCCGATAACGTCGGCACCGTGCGATGGTTCCGCGGCCATGCGGCGCATCTATGGACGGGTCGTTCATTCCCCATTCAGCCATTGCAGCAGCTTCGCGTTGATCTCGCGCGGATAAGTGTGGCTGAGATCGTCGATTTCGCGGTAGGTGACGTCAGCGCCGGCAGCGGAGAGCGCGGCCTGGGTCTGACGTGCGGTCTGCACCGGAAACATCCAGTCGAGCTTGCCGTGGGTGATGAAAACCGGCAGGCCCCGCATTCGCTCGGCATCCGCCATCTCCGCCATCAGCGGATGGAAGGTCGCCGAAACCGGCGCAAGATGCGTGAAGGGCGAGGCGCCGTCGAGGCCGGTGACGTAGCACAAGGTGCCGCCGTCGCTCATGCCGGTCAGAAGCATGCGGGAAGCGTCGATGCTCCAGCGGCTGCGCACCGCCTCGAGGATGCGCATCAGGTTTGGCGTGTCGGCGTCGTCGCCCATCAGCGCCCAGGTCGGCCCGGTTGCGGTCGGGGCCACCAGGATCGCGCCGACGCTGCGCGCGTCGCGCAGCCAGCTCCACAGGAAGCCGCGGCCGTTGCCGCTGCCGCCATGCAGCGCCATCACCAGCGGCATGGCGCGATCGGGCCTGTAATATTCGGGCACGTAGACCGAGAAGCCGCCGCGGCTGCCGGGCTCGTTGTGGTCGTGTAAGATGCCGGTGTGCTCGCCTGCGCCGACTTCCAGCCGCGAGAGCAGGTCGCCGTTCTCGCGATTGGCGTCGTTGAGGAAGAAGCTGCTCACCGGCGGAAACTGCATCGCCAGCGGATACAGCGCCTCCTGCGCGCGCGGGACGTGGCGCAGCGCGCGGAACACGGCGACGAGATCGCCATTGCCGCGCTCGACCTCGCGAATGCCGGCGAACGCGGCGAGCGTCTCGCTGCAGGCGCGGTCGAGCCGTTCGCGCAGCCCGGCGAATTGTTCCGGCCAGTCTCCGATCGCCGTGTGTGCCTTCTGCAATGCTTCGTCCGGCGTGCCGATCGCATTTATCACCGAGGCGAAGGCCGGCGGGTGCAGATGCCGCTGAAAGAAGCCGAGCGCTTCAAGGGCATTGAGCAGCGGCGGCAGCACGGCCACGATGTCGTCGATCACGGCCTCGCTCATTGCAGCTTCCCTTGGCGACTTCCCTTGGCGGCTTCCCTTGGTCGCGTTCTTCGGCGCGGGATCAGTGCAGCTTCGGCGCCTTCAACAGCTTGAAGCGGTCGGTCGAGGTCACCGTGACGTCGAAGGTGACGCCTTCATGATGCACCGTCAGCGGCACGTCGACGCCGGCGGCGCCCAGCGCCCACATCTTCTTGTAGAAGGCGGTCTGGCTCGTGACCTTCTCGCCGTCGACGGCTAGGATGACGTCGCCGGTCTTGAGCTCGGCGCGGGCCGCCGGGCCGTTGGCGGAGATGCCGATCACCACCACGCGATTGTCGATTTCGGTCGAGTAGAGCCCGAGCCAGGGCCGCGACGGCTTGTTGACGCGGCCGAACTTGCGCAGGTCCTCGAGGATCGGTTTCAGCAGGTCGATCGGAACGATCATGTTGACGTGCTCGGCCTTGCCGTCGCGCTCACGCTCGAGCTGGAGCGAGCCGATGCCGATCAGCTCGCCGCGCTCGTTGAGGAGGCCGGTGCCGCCCCAGTTCGGGTGCGCGGGATAGGTGAAGACGGCTTCATCCAGCAGATATTCCCAGTAGCCGGCGAATTCCTGCTTGGCGACGATCTGGCTCGCCACCGATCGGGTGCGGCCGCCGGCGCCGCCGACCACGACGCGGTCGCCGACACGCGTGTCGGCCGAGTTGCCGAGCGGCAAGGGCTCGACGTCGAGACGGCCGAGCGCCTGCACCAGGCCGAAGCCGGTGACGGAATCGAATCCGAGTGCATGCCCCTCGACGACCCGCCCGTCGGCGAGGTGCAGCCACACCGATTCCGCTTCGGTGATGAGATAGCCGATCGTCAGCACCAGCCCGTCGTCGATCACGACGCCGTTGCCGGCACGCTCGGTGCCCAATGTTTCGGCGCTGAAAGCGTCCGGCGGGATGATGGCGTGCAGGCCCACGACGGAGGCGAGCGCGCGGTCGAGATCGAAGCCGTAATCGCTCGCTCGCGGCTGATTGGCCGGCGGCACTCTCCATTCGGTCAGAGCGGGCATGGAGTTCTCCTCGCTGAGCAATTGGGTCGCCACAGCTGGCAGGACGACGCCTCGAAGCACGCATAATTTATGCCGGAGATGGCCGTCTTGAAAGCCTCGTTCGCCAACTATTGCAGAGAACGCCGTGTGAAATATTGGAAAGGCACGGAAACGCCTTGGTCACAGGCAGATGACCGGCGTGATCCGGCACCGGCTGCATGGCTGCCGTCCCGCGAGGTGCTAGGCGGGCCGCAATGAAGCTGCTAACCATTGCCGCTTCGTTTGACCAAGAGATCACGGACCGAAGCATGGATAACCGCAGCGACATCTGGCGTGGCGTCGACACGATCAAGGCGCGTTTCATCGACCTCAGCGACAAGGTCTGGGGCATGCCCGAGGTGTGTTACACCGAAGCGCGGTCCGCCGCCGAGCATCTCGCCGAGTTGCGCCATCAGGGCTTCCGCATCACCGAGAACGTTGCGGGCATCCCGACCGCGCTGATGGGCGAATGGGGCGAGGGCGGGCCGGTCATCGCCTTCATGGGTGAATACGACGCGCTGCCGGGTCTCAGCCAGGAGGCGGGCGTTGCGGAACATCGTCCGGTCGAAACCGGCGGCCATGGCCATGGCTGCGGTCACAATCTGCTCGGCTCCGCCGCGCTGCTCGCCGCGACCGCGGTCAAGGACTGGCTCGCCGCGAACAAGGTGCCGGGCCGCGTGCGCTATTACGGCTGCCCCGCCGAAGAAGGCGGCGCGGCCAAGGCGTTCATGGTGCGCTCCGGCGCGTTCGAGGACGCCGACATCGCCATCACCTGGCATCCGCACAGTTTCTGGGAAGTGGCGGTGACGCCGTCGCTCGCCAACACGCGCGCGGACTTCATCTTCACCGGCCGCACCTCGCATGCGGCCGCCTCGCCGCATCTCGGCCGCTCCGCGCTCGATGCCGTGGAGCTGATGAATGTCGGCGTGAACTACATGCGCGAGCACATGCCGAGCGATGCCCGCGTGCATTACGCGCTGCTCGACACCGGCGGCATCGCGCCCAACGTGGTGCAGGCGCATGCGCGCGTGCGCTATTCGATCCGTGCCCGCGATCTGCCCGGCATGAACGAGCTGGTCGGACGCGTCAGCAAGATCGCCGAGGGCGCGGCGCTGATGACCGAGACCAAGGTCGAGATGAAGATCATCTCGGCGGTCTCCAACATCCTGCCGAACACGCCGCTGGAGCAGGCGCTGCACCGGGTGATGGAAGAGCTCGGACCGCCGCATTTCGACGATACGGACAAGGGCTTCGCCGCCCAGATCCGCGCGACGCTGAGCGACAAGGACATCGCCTCGGTCTATTACGCGATCGGCATGGAGCAGACCGATCGGCCGCTGGCCGACTTCCTGGTGCCGCTCGATGCCAAGCGCAACCCGCTTGTCGGCTCGACCGACGTCGGCGACGTCAGCTGGGTGGTGCCGACCGTGCAGGTTCACGCACCGACGGTTGCGATCGGCACGCCCTTCCACACCTGGCAGGTGGTGGCGCAAGGCAAGAGCCCGCACGCCCACAAGGCCATGGTGCAGGCGGCCAAGGCGATGGCCGGGCTCGGTATCAAGGCGCTCACGGAACCGGAGCTGATCAAGGCCGCCAAGGCGGACCTGCAAAAGCGGACGACCAAGACGCCTTACGTGTGTCCGTTGCCGGACCACGTGGAGCCGCCGCTGACTATGTCCGTGGCGTAGAATTTCGCCTCGATACTTTCGTCTGATCCGGCGAACAAATTTTCTGCAGTGCAACGTGGAATCCGGCGTGTTTTGACGCCGGATTGCCGAACGGTTGGGCTGCGAAACAAAGTTTTGCCCAACGGACAGCCAGAACACCGTTTGCACACACACGGTCGCAGTTGACGGGCAGCCTATTCGGTGTGCCATCTACTGTCAGAGAAAACCCGGCGGCCGCTCGCGGCCGCCTGCATCCATACGGGAACCAGACGGGGGACAACCATGCTGGATAAAGAACTGCGTTCGATGATCGGTGAGGTGAAGGACGGGCGGATGGATCGCCGCGCCTTCATCAAGCGCATGGCCGCGGTCGGCCTCACCGCCCCCCTCGCCAACCAGATCCTCGCGCTTGGCGGCGTCGCCATGGCGGAAGGTGCCCAGGTCTACAAGCCGACCAAGCGCGGCGGCGGCGGTGCGCTGAAGCTGCTGTGGTGGCAGGGCCCGACCCTGCTCAATCCACATTTCGCCACCGGCACCAAGGACCAGGACGGCTCCCGCCTGTTTTATGAGCCGCTGGCCTGCTGGGATCCGGACGGCAACATGAAGCTGGTGCTGGCGGCGGAAATCCCCTCGCTCGAGAACGGCGGCCTGACCGCCGACGGCAAGTCGGTGACATGGAAGCTGAAGCCCGGCGTCAAATGGCATGACGGCAAGCCGTTCACCGCCGACGACGTCGTGTTCAACTGGGAATACGCGAAGGACCCGGCGACCTCGGCGCTGACGATCGCGACGCATCGCGACATCACGGTCGAGAAGGTGGACGATCTCACGGTCCGCATCCGCTTCAACAAGCCGACGCCGTTCTGGGCCGACGCCTTCGTCGGCGCGCCCAACACCATCATCCCCAAGCATCTGTTCGCGGACTACAAGGGGTCCAAATCGCGGGAGGCGCCGACCAACCTCTCGCCGGTTGGCACCGGTCCCTACAAGTTCGTCGAGTTCAAGCCGGGCGATCTCGTCCGCGGCCAGCTCAATCCCGACTACCACATGCCGAACCGGCCTTATTTCGACACGGTCGAGATGAAGGGCGGCGGCGACGCCGTCTCGGCCGCGCGTGCGGTGATCCAGACCGGCGAATATGATTTCGGCTGGAACATCCAGGTCGAGGACGACGTGCTGCTGCGCCTGGAGAAGGGCGGCAAGGGCAAGACCATCTACGCCGTGGGCGGCGACACCGAGTTCATCGCTCTCAATTTCACCGATCCGAACACCGAGGTGGACGGCGAGCGCTCGTCGATGAAGACCAAGCACCCGCTGTTCTCCGATCCCGCGGTCCGCAAGGCGCTGTCGATGCTGGTCGATCGCGAGTCGGTGAAGAAGGCGATCTACGGCCGCGCCGGCCGCACGACTGCCAACTTCCTCAACGGCCCGGAGAAATTCGTCTCGAAGAACACCTCCTGGGAGTTCAGCATCGAGAAAGCCTCGAAGCTGCTCGACGACGCCGGCTGGAAGCCGGGCGCGGACGGCATCCGCGAAAAGGACGGCAAGAAGCTGAAGCTGCTCTACCAGACCTCGATCAACGGGCCGCGTCAGAAGACGCAGGCGATCATCAAGCAGGCTTGCCAGAAGGCTGGTATCGACGTCGAGCTGAAGTCGGTGGTGGCCTCCGTGTTCTTCTCTTCCGACGTCGCCAACCCCGACACCTACGCGCATTTCTACGCTGACCTCGAGATGTTCCAGATCCCGCTGAGCCAGCCGGACCCGTCGCAGCACATGCGCCGCTATCTGTCGACCAACGTCGCCACCAAGGAGAACAAGTGGCAGGGAACGAACTTCCCGCGCTGGGTCAACAAGGAGTACGACGCTGCGATCGAGGCCGCCGAAAGCGAAATGGATCCGGTCAAGCGCGCCTCGCATTACATCAAGGCCAACGATCTGATGTTCCAGGACACCGTGTTCATTCCGGTGCAGCACCGGCTGAAGGTGGAGGCGGCGGCCAACAATCTGCGCCCGATTATCAGCGGCTGGGCCAACGAAACCGACAATCTGCACGACTGGTACCGCGAGGAATGATCCCCCAGCTCTAGACGGGATCCTCCCCAATGAGTCAGTACGTCCTGCGTCGCCTGCTGATCGCGATTCCGAGCTTGCTCGGAATCTCGGTCGTGCTGTTCGTCGTGCTCGCGCTCGCGCCCGGCGATCCGTTCTCGGAGCTGGCGACAAATCCGAACGTGCCGCCCGAAGTGCAGGCCGCGCTTCGGGCCAAGTTCGGCCTCGATGATCCGATCTATCTCCGTTACCTGCATTGGCTCAACGCCATGATGCACGGCGACTGGGGTTTCTCCTTCGTCAGCCGGATGAACGTCGATACGCTGATCCTCCAGCGCCTGCCGGCCACGCTCTATGTGATCGGCTCGGCGCAGATCCTGGCGCTCCTGGTCGCGATTCCCGTCGGCGTCTATGCGGCGACGAAGCCCTATTCGCTGTTCGACCAGATCGCGAACACGTTCGCCTTCATCGGGTTCTCTCTGCCGACCTTCTTCACCGGCCTGCTGTTCATCCTGATCTTCTCGGTGACGCTGGACTGGCTGCCTTTCGTCTACACCACGGACGTCAAGGCGACCGGCATCCACTGGGTGCTCGAGATGATCCGGCAGGCGATCATGCCGGTGGCGGTGCTCGGCCTGTTCCAGGCGGCGTCGATGACGCGCTTCGTGCGCTCGGCGATGCTCGATGTCATCAGGCTCGACTACGTCACCACGGCGCGGGCCAAGGGCCTCGGACAGGCCACGGTCATCGTCAAGCACGTGATGCGCAACGCCATGATCCCGGTGGTCACGCTGATCGCGCTCCAGATGCCCGCCGTGTTCGGCGGCGCCATCGTCACCGAGCAGATCTTCCGCATTCCCGGCATCGGCTCGCTGCTGATCTCCTCCATCCTTTCCAACGACACGCCGGTGGTGATGGCCGTCACCTTCGTCTTCGCGTGCCTCGTGGTGCTGTTCAACCTCATCGCGGACGTCCTTTATGGCTGGCTTGACCCTCGCATCTCCCTCCGCTGAGCGGGGCGTCTACTCGCCATGGCGCGAGATGTGGCGGCGCTACAGCCGCCACAAGCTCGCCGTGGTGAGCGCCTTCCTGCTCCTCGTTCTCATCCTCGCCGTCGTGGTCGGGCCGTTCGTCTGGCGCGTCAAGATCAACGACATCGACGTGATCGCCGGCATGCAGGGGCCCTCGCTTGCGCATCCCTTCGGGACCGATGATCTTGGTCAGGATATCCTGGCGCGGATGATCTATGGCGGCCGCATCTCGCTTGCGGTCGGCCTTGCCGCGATGCTGGTGTCGGTCTTCATCGGCGTCCTGATCGGCGCGCTCGCCGGCATGTCGCGCGGCGCGCTCGGCCATGGCTTGATGTGGCTCACCGATCTGTTCCTGTCGCTGCCGCAACTGCCGCTGCTGCTGCTGCTGATCTATCTCTTCCGGGACGGGCTGAAGCAGGTGTTCGGGGCCGAGGGCGGCATCTTCGTCCTGATCGTGCTCGTGATCGGCGGCCTGCGCTGGATGCCGGTCGCGCGTCTCGTGCGCGCGCAATTCCTCTCGATCCGCGAAAAGGAGTTCGTCGAGGCCGCCCGCGCGCTCGGCGCAAGCCCGGTGCGCCAGGTGGTGCGGCACATCCTGCCCAATGCGCTCGGTCCGGTGATCATCGCCGGCACCATCGACGTCGCCGCCGCCATCATCGCGGAATCGACGCTGTCCTTCCTCGGCCTCGGCTTTCCGCCGGATACACCGACATGGGGGCGGCTGCTGTTCGACGCCAAGGACTTCCTCGATATCGGTCCGCACTGGGCGCTGTTCCCGGGCGGCGCGATCTTCATCGCGGTGGTCGCCATCAACTTCATCGGCGACGGTCTGCGGGACGCGCTCGACGCGCGGCGGGTGATCTGATGGCACCGCTGCTCGAGATCAAGGGTCTCAAGACCCACTTCTCCACCGACGATGGCATCCTCCAGGCCGTCGACGGCGTCGACATCACCATCAACAAGGGCGAAACGCTCTGCGTCGTCGGCGAATCCGGCTGCGGCAAGACCGTGACGGCAATGTCGATCCTCAAGCTGATCGCGATGCCGCCGGGGCGCATTGCGGCCGGCCAGATCATTTTCGAGGGCCGCGATCTCGTGCCGCTCACGAGCAACGAGCTCGACGATATCCGCGCCAAGGAGATCGGCTTCATCTTCCAGGAGCCGATGACCTCGCTCAATCCGGTGCTCACCATCGGCGAGCAGATCGCTGAGAGCCTGCGCCGCCATGAGGGGCTGACCAGGAAGCAGGCGCTCGAGCGCACCGTCGAGATGCTGAAGCTGGTGCAGATCCCCAACGCCGAAGGCCGGGTGCACAATTACCCGCACCAGTTCTCCGGCGGCATGCGCCAGCGCGTGATGATCGCGATGGCGCTCGCCTGCAAGCCGAAGCTGATCATCGCCGACGAGCCGACCACCGCGCTCGACGTCACCATCCAGGCGCAGATCCTCGACCTGCTGCAGGACATGAAGGAGCGCTTCGGCATGGCGGTGATGCTGATCACCCATGCCATGGGCGTCGTCGCCGAGACCGCGCAGCGCGTCGTCGTGATGTATGCCGGCAAGGTGGTGGAGGAGGCGCCGGTCGATGATCTCTTCGGCGATCCCCGCCATCCCTACACCCAGGGCCTGATCCGCTCGATCCCGCGCATCGACCTCGACAGCGAGCACAAGACGCGGCTCGAGGCGATCGGCGGCTCGGTGCCGATCCTGATCAACCCGCCGGTCGGCTGCCGCTTTGCGCCGCGCTGCAAGTTTGCCATGGACGTCTGCATCGAGAAGGAGCCGCTGCTCCGCGAGGTCAAGCCCGGCCATCGGATGGCCTGTCACCTGGGAGATGCGCAGTTGGGAGCCGCCTCATGAGCGAACCCTTGCTCCGCGTCAGCGGCCTGAAGAAACATTTCCCCGTGCTCGGTGGCGTGTTGTCGCGCCAGGTCGGGACGGTCTACGCCGTCGACGGCGTGTCGTTCTCGGTCAATCGCGGCGAGACGCTCGGTCTCGTCGGCGAATCCGGCTGCGGCAAGTCCACCACGGGCCGCTGCGTGCTGCGCCTGATCGAGCCTACCGATGGCGAGGTCACCTTCGACGGCCAGAACGTGCGCGAGCTCAGCGGCACCGACCTGCGCGCGATGCGCCGGAACATGCAGCTGGTGTTCCAGGATCCGTTCGCCTCGCTCAATCCGCGCATGACGGTCGGCGCCATTCTCGGCGAGGCCTTCACCATCCACAATCTCGCATCCTCCGCCAAGGAGCGGGAGGACCGCGTTGCGGGCCTGCTCGTGAAGGTCGGGCTCAAGGCCGAGCACATGCGGCGCTATCCGCACGAATTCTCCGGCGGCCAGCGCCAGCGCATCGTGATCGCGCGCGCGCTCGCGGTCGAGCCGAAGCTGATCGTCTGCGACGAGCCGGTCTCCGCGCTCGACGTCTCGATTCAGGCCCAGGTCATCAACCTGCTGGAGGACCTCCAGGCCGAGCTGAACCTCACTTATTTGTTTGTCGCGCACGACCTCTCGGTGGTCGAGCACATCTCCGACCGCGTGGCGGTGATGTATCTCGGACGCATCGTCGAGCTCGCCAAGGCCAGCGACCTCTACCGCAACCCGCAGCATCCCTACACCAGGGCGCTGCTGTCGGCGGTGCCGGTGCCCGACCCAAAGCTCAAGCGCGAGCGCATTCGCCTCAAGGGCGACGTGCCGAGCCCGATGAAGCCGCCGTCGGGCTGCCACTTCCATACCCGCTGCCCGATCGCCCAGCCGCGCTGCGCGGAAAGCGCACCCGAGCTGAAGGAAGGGGCGGGCGGACACTTCGTGGCGTGCCACTTGGCTTAGTGTGCTGACCTCGCAGCGTGGGCAAAGCGCAAGCGTGCCCACCATTTTCATGCGACGGACGATGGGCACGGCGCGACGCGCCTTTGCCCACCCCGGGCATCTTCATCGCGGAAACAGGCCGTGCGCTGAAAGCGCCTGCCTGAACGCCTCCACCGACGTGTGGTGATGCGCGAACAGCCCCGCCTCGCGCGCTCCCGCGACATTGGCGGCGAGATCGTCGACGAACAGGACGTGCTCCGGCGCCACCCGCAGCTCCGACAGGCAGCGGCGATAGCAGTCCGGGTCCGGCTTCGCCGTCTTGAATTGGGCGGAGGCGTAGATTTTCGCGCCGAACAGCGGCCGCAAGTCCGGCAACAGCGTGTCGATATGATCGGCGACCAGCGTGGTGTTGTTGGTCAGGACGGCAACATCGACGGTCTCGCCCAGGCGGCGGGCCATCTCCAGCATGGCGAGATCGGCCTGCATCGAACGCCGCCGCGCCTCCACCCATTCGCCGAGCGACAGCGCATAGCCGATGCGTTCGCCAAAGCCCCGCAGATAGTCGGCAGCGTCGAGCGCGCCGGAATCGCCGAGCGCCTCGAAGCCGCTCTCCCAGATCGCCGCGTGGACGAACGCGGTGGTCGTTCCCGCCAGCTCTGCCAGGCAGGCGACGCGCTTTGCCCTGTCATAGTCGCAGAGCACGTTGTCCATGTCGAACAGGACAAGCTTCATTGCATCAGTCACGGCAACACTCTCGGATTGGCCGAAGATCCGGCCGTGACTGCAGTCATATCCGGCTTGAATACCGAGGACAAACCCTGGACCGTCTCTACGGTTGTTGCGCGGCGCAGTGTCAGCTACGTCTGGTGAGCGGTCCTCCCCGTCACGCGGTCTTCGCGGGCCAGGACACGACCTGTCCCGACATCACCAGCCGGTCACGGCCGCTATCCTTGGCGGCGTAGAGCGCGCGGTCAGCGGCCGCGACCAGCGTGCTCGAGTCCGCAGTGGTTTCCGTTGGGAGGCTTGCGGCGGCGCCCACACTGACGGTCACCAGGCGAGAGGGCGGGTTTTGCGCATGCAGCATGGCGAGATCGTGCAGCGCCCTTCGAATCGCTTCGCCGACCTCGGCGCAGCCGTCCGGGCCGGTGTTCGGCAGCAGCATGGCGAACTCCTCGCCGCCGTAGCGCGCCGCGAGGTCGGCCGGACGCCTGGCGTGGTCGGATAGGATCCGGCCCAGCGCGCGGAGGCACCCGTCGCCCGCCAGATGTCCGTAATGGTCGTTGAACTTCTTGAAATGATCGACGTCGATCAAGAGAAGCGAGAGCTGCGTGCCGTCGCGCCGGGCACGGGCCCATTCGTCCACGAGGCGTTCATCGAAGGCGCGCCGGTTGGCAAGGCCGGTGAGGCCGTCGGTCGCCGCAAGTGCGGCGAGCTTGTCCTGAAGATCCTTTTGCTCGGTCATGTCGCGCACGACCGCAACGACGCCGTCGATCTCGCCGCTGTCGGAGGCGCGTGTCACGTGCAGGGCCGCTTCGACCCAGATATCGCCCTTCTCGCGATGGCGTTGGCGGTAGACGAATCTCGCCTCCTCGGCTTCGCCGTTCTTCAGCGCGGTGATGGTCTGCTCGACCCGTTCCATGTCCTCCTCGTGGATGCCGGCCACGGCCGACGTGCCGAGAAGCTCGTCGGACGACCAGCCGATCATGCGTCGGCATGACGGAGAGACGTAGAGCAGGCGGTTGTCCAGCCCGATCCGGGTCACCATGTCGCTGGATTGCTCGGCGAGCAGGCGGAATTGTGCTTCGTTGGCGACCAGCGCCTGTGCCATGCGCTGCCGCTGCAACAGCTGTCGGACCAGATAGTAGCCGATCACCGCGATCAACAGGACGAGGCCGAGGACGAAGGTCACGCGCGTGACCGCCGCACGTCGCCAGGGCGCCAGCACATCGTCTTGCGACTTGCTTGCTAGCACCATCAGCGGATATCGGCTGCTGCGCTGGTAGTAGCTCAGCCGCTGCACGCTATCGAGCGGCGACTTGAAATAGTAGACGGCTGCTGCCGGCCGGCTTTTCCACTCCCTAAACAACGGCGCGTTCGAAAGGTCGCGCCCGACGAAGACGCCGCTTTCGTCGCGGCTGCGCGCCAGCATGATGCCGTCATTGTTCAGCAGCGACGCCGAGCCGTTCGGCCCGACGTCGAAACGCTCGTAGAATTTGACGAAGTAGGCGACGTCGATCGTGAGCAGGGCGACACCGGCGAAGCTGCCGTCGGGCCGGTCGATCCGGCGCGACGCAGTGATGACCCACTGGCCGCCGGAACGGCTCTTGACGGGTCGTCCGATCAGCGTGCCCTTGTCCGGGGAGTCGCGGTGCTGCCGGAAATATTCGCGGTCGCTGTTGTTGAATTTGGAGAAATCGATTTGCTCGGTGGTGGCGAGCCAGCGGCCGGTCTCGTCATAGACGAAGATACCGCGGACGCGGTCCGTTGATTTGCGGGTCGGCAGATAGGTCTGGAGCTTCGCGATCGTATCGGGGCCCATCCCGTCGAGTTCGAGACGGTGGACCAGCCCGACCAGGATCGTGTCGGCGAGCTCGAACGTATCGTCCGCGTGCTGGACCAGCGAGTGTGCCAGATTGGCGACGTCGGTCTCGGCGTTCCTGAGTTCGGCATTGCGCGATTCCCATTCGCGCCAGGCGCTCAAGCCGAGGATTGCCAGGCAAATCAGCACGACGAATCCCGCCGCCGAGAGCGGAAGGCGCGTCTTGCCGAGTTCCCGGCTCGTGGCCATCGGGCTTGCTCCAAATCGGAGCAAACCTCTCACCTTGGCCTTAACGGCCCGTTGCAACTTCCGCGCTGATTGTGCGCGTTCCGTACTCAACCGGAGCGTCGCCACCCGCGCCGGCGGACGTTAGCCAGGCCGTGGCGCGGCGATGGCGCCTCGCGTCGGCTGCGTCATCCCTCCAGGGTAAATCCGACGCGCAGCGTCACCTGATAATGTCGCACGGTGTTGTTCTCGATATGGCCGCGCGTCTGCACCACCTCGAACCATTTCATGTCGCGGACGGTCTTGGCGGCGCGGCCGACCGCGTTCTTGATCGCATCCTCGATCGAGGTCTCGGATGATCCGACCAGTTCCAGGATCTTGTAGACGTGATCCTTCTCGGCTGTGGGCATGAGGTGTCTCCCCTTGTGCTGTGGCAGGCCTGGATACCGCTCCCGCGGTCGGGCCTCACTGTGAACGGGCACCTGTGCGCCGGGTTCCGTGTCCGGCGATGGCCAGCATGCACCAGCCGAGGTGGAGTGGCCAGCGTCTAGCTGCTAAGCGCGGGGCATGGATTCGGCGCGGCGCGACAGGACGATCGGCTCTCTCTGCCTCTGCGTGACCGCGTTCGGCTGGGCGCTGAACTGGCCGCTGATGAAGCTGTTGCTGCAGCAGTGGCCGCCCTTGTTCGCCCGCGGGCTTGCCGGCGTCTGTGCCTCGCTCATTCTCGGGGGCCTCGCGCTGAGCCGGAAGGAGTCGTTCGCCGTGCCGCGCGAGGCAATCCCGCGGCTGCTGTTTGCGACCCTCACCAATGTCTTCGCCTGGATGGGGCTCGGCACGGTCGCGATGAAATACGTGACCGTGAGCGAAGGTGCGCTGCTCGCCTACACCATGCCGATCTAGGCCATGCTGTTCGCCTGGCCGGTGCTGCACACGCGGCCGACCCTGCGGGATGTTTGCGGGCTCGTCCTCGGCGTCGCCGGTGTTGCGCTGCTGCTGAGCGGCAACGGCTTTGCATTCAGCGCCGACAAGCTGCTCGGAATTGCACTTGCTCTGTCCTGCGCCATCCTGTTCGCGCTCGGCAATGTGCTCAACCGCAAGCCGCTGCCGATGCCGCCGCTGGTCGTCGTCGCCTGGCAGGTCGGGCTCGGCTGCGTCACCATGCTGGTTCTCGGCGTGCTGTTCGAGCATCCCAATGTTTCGGCGATCACCCCGCTGGGACTGGGATGTTTCGTCTATATGACGCTGGTGCCGATGGGCCTCTGCTACGTCACCTGGTTCGAGACGTTGCGCCGCCTGCCGCCGACCACCGCCTCGACCGGCATGCTGATTGTATCGGCGTGATCTCCGCCGCGATCATCCTGGGCGAGCCGTTGGGCTATCGCGAATGGATGGCGATGGCGCTCACGCTCGGCGGCGTGACGCTGGCATTGCAGCGGGCCTAGAGGCGCTGTTGCGCGGCTTGCGGCGAAGCCGGTGCGAGTTGTGCTTGTCTCCACAGCAATCCCAGCAGGAGAAGCAGCAGCGCCATCAGCGCGAAGCCGCCCAAGGCGGGCGCAAAGTCCTGACCGGGCTTCTGCACGGCAAGCCGAGCCGATTGCAGCAACCCATAGGCGCCGGCGAGCAGGATCAACCCGTACATCCAGCTCCGCATGCGCGGGCTCGCCAGCCCGGCGAGATCGGGCAGGATCAATCCAAGACCGATCCCCAGCATCGGCAGGTCGTAATCATAGGCGTAAGGGCTGATCATCACCGACACCGTCACCGCGATGCCGAGTGCGAAACTGGATGACGTGGCGCGTGCCGTGGCGAACAGGACCGCGCACAAGGCCAGCGCCGCAACGATCACCTGTCCCCAAAAGGAGAAGTTGGCCGAAAGGCCGGCTTGGTAGAGCGCCGCATAGGCCGAGACCATGCGATAGAGCGGATAGAAGCCCTGCTCGAGATAGCTCGCCGATTCCTTGATCGCGCCCAGCCACGCCGTCCAGATCTGCCAGCCGAACAGGAGCGTGCAGAGCAGCGAGCTCGCCAGTACGACGGCTGTAGCCGTCGCGAGCGCGATCCAGCGCCGCGTCGCCAGCAGATAGACGCCGACGGCTATGGCAAGATGCGGCTTGATCACCATCACGCCGAGGGCAAGGCCTGCGAGAAGCTGCCGCCGTTCGACGTTGAGGCAGACGAGCGCGATCAGCGCGCCGGTGAGAAAGCCGTTCTGCCCGGAGCCGATGGTGATCGCCAGCGCCGGAAACAGGATCACCAGCACATGCGCGAAATTCACATCCGCGATCCTGCGCAGCACCGCGAGATAGAGCGCGAGGGTGCCGGCCGCGAACAGGAGATAGGCGAGCCCGACCGGCAGGAAGGCGAGCGGCGCGAGCAGGAGAGCGTATTGCGGCGGATAGGTCCAGGGCATGAAGCCGGTCGCGCCGCCGGCGGCCTCGAGCTGCATCTTCAGCAGCGCCGCGAAGTGATAGACCTGGTCGAGGTCGCCGCGCCAGACGCGCTGCGCGACGATGTGGAAGGCGTCGAAATCGGCGAGCTCACGGTCGGCCCAGCCGCCCCAGCGGGCGAACCAGAACGTCTTGAAAGCGACGATCGCCGTCAGCGCGGCCAGCACCAGACGCACATAGGTCGCCCGCTTCGACGGCGAGAGCTGAACCTGTTCCAGTGTGTCGGCCAGCATGGCGGCTGCAACCTCGTACCTGACGGATTGTCGGCCGGGCGGGCAGGTCCGCAGATCCCTGCCAAACTGCCATTGGAGCCTTAAGGGACGGTAACGAATCCGGAAGGATTTTGGCGGGTGGTGCCGCCCCCGGACTCGCGCGATCAGTCGCGATGCCTTTTCGAAATCGCCCGCGGGCGTCGGCCGGGTGCGCTTGCCGGTTCAGGGACAGGCGAGGTAATTTCGGCGCGCTTCCTTAAATGTGCGATGTGCAGCGATGATCGACCGTTGGACGAAGGGCGCTCTGGTCGCGATCGGTCTGTCGGCCGTGACGGCACCTGTCGCCGCGCAGGACGATCTCGGCGATGCGCCTGGCACGATGTCGCTGCAGATCACCACCGATCCCTCCACGATCGAGTGCCGCAAGCTGGAGACGGTCAATTCCACCTCGCTCGCGTTCCTGTCGCTGCGCCGGACGTTCAACGATGATTTCGACGAGCACCCGCTCGCGACGGGGCGTTGGGTGCCGCATTATGCCGGCGGCGCGGCGTGGCCGGAGGCACGCTATTGGGGCGGTGACGGTTCCGACTTCAAGCGCAAGACCAGCGCCAATGGCGAGCAGCAGATCTATGTCGATCCGCGCTACGCCGGGCGCGGCGCCGCGCCGCTCGGGCTCGATCCGTTCAAGGTCAAGGACGGCGTATTGTCGATCGTTGCCAGCCGCACGCCGCCGGAATTGAAATCGGTGCTGTTCAACAACGACTACATTTCCGGGATCCTGACGACACAAGGCACGTTCGCGCAGAAGCACGGCTATTTCGAGATCCGCGCCAAGGTCCCGGTCGGCCATGCGGTGTGGCCGGCGTTCTGGATGCTGGCGGACGACGGCGGCTGGCCGCCGGAGGTCGACGTGCTGGAGGGGCGCGGCGAGCGGCCGGGCGATCTGGTCATGACCACGCATTGGCGGATCCCGTCGACCCAGAAGATCCAGTCTTGCGGCTTCGATTTTTCGGTCGGCGATGCGTCGAGCACCTTCCACAATTACGGTGTGCTGTGGGCGGAGGATCGCCTGGTCTATTTCATCGACCGCCGGCCGGTCTCCGACATCAAGGTGCCGATCGGCTTCGACGATCCCATGTACATGATCGTCAATCTCGCGATCGGATCGAAATTCTTTGTCGGTGTCGGGCCGGTCGACGCGGAATCGCCGCCGAGCGTCGCCTTCGAGATCGACCGGATCTCCGTCTATCAGATCGACATGGAGCAGGCGCGGAGATAGCGATGTCAGCTGATGTCTCGCGGCGCGAATTTGCCGGGCTTGCGGCTCTCGCTGCGCTTGGCGCGGCGACCGGCGCAAGGGCCGCGGAGACCGCTCTAGCCGACCCTCACGCGCCCGCGCCTTTCCCCAGGGATTTTCTGTGGGGCACGGCGACCTCGTCCTATCAGATCGAAGGCGCCGTCAACGAGGACGGGCGCGGCAAGTCGATCTGGGACGTCTTCAGCCACACGCCCGGCAAGATCGAGGACGGCACGACCGGCGATCGCGCCAACGAGCACTATCACCGCTACAAGGAGGACGTCGCGCTGATCAAGGCGCTCGGCGTCAAGGCCTATCGTTTCTCCATCGCCTGGCCGCGCGTGTTCCCGGAGGGATCGGGCCAGCCCAATCCAAAGGGGCTCGATTTCTACAACCGCCTCGTCGACGAGCTGCTCGCGAACGGCATCGAGCCCTACGCCACGCTCTATCACTGGGACCTGCCGCAGGCGCTGCAGGACCGCGTTGGCGGCTGGCAGTCGAGCGACACGTCAAAGGCCTTTGCCGATTACGCAGCCTACGTCGCCGCTCGCTTGACCGATCGCGTGAAGACCATCTTCACCGTGAACGAGGTCGGGCGCTTCCTGAATTTCGGTTATGGCTGGGGCATCGACGCGCCGGGCCTCAGGCTGCCGACCGGGCAGCTCAACCAGGCCCGCCATCACGTCGCGCTCGGGCACGGGCTCGCCGTGCAGGCGATCCGCGCCTCGGGACGGGCCGGCACGCGGGTGGGCGCAGCCGAAAACATCGCCGCTTGCGTACCGGCGATCGCGACGCCGGAGAATATCCGCGCCGCCGAGATCGCGACGCGCGAGCTCAATGCCGGCTTCCTCGGCGTGGTGCTGGAAGGCAAGTACACCGACGGCTTCCTCGCCTTTGCCGGCGCCGACGCGCCGAAATTCACGCCCGAGGAGTTGAAGATCATCGGCACGCCGAACGATTTCGTCGGCCTCAACATCTATGCGCCGCAGTACTACGTCACCGCCTCCAATCGCGCGCCGGGCTTCCACGTGCTGCCGTTCCCGACCTCGTTTCCGCACATGAATTCGGAATGGTTGCGGGTCGGCCCCGAAGTGATCTACTGGGCG
The DNA here is from genome assembly GCF_018130885.1 of Bradyrhizobium sp. KB893862 SZCCT0404. Lineage (NCBI taxonomy): Bacteria > Pseudomonadati > Pseudomonadota > Alphaproteobacteria > Hyphomicrobiales > Nitrobacteraceae > Bradyrhizobium > Bradyrhizobium sp. KB893862 SZCCT0404. The sequence goes on along the minus strand of NZ_JAFCLT010000003.1, from coordinate 566,730 downwards.
CCCCGCCTCGCCGCGAAGATCTGGAACATCGAGACGATCTACATCAGCGAGAACGGCACCTCGTCCGAGGACAGGATCGCCGCCGACGGCCAGGTCTACGACCTCGACCGCATCATGTTCCTGCGCAACTATCTGACCCAGATGCAGCGCGCGATCAGCGAAGGCGTGCCGATCCGCGGCTATTTCCTGTGGAGCCTGATGGACAATTTCGAGTGGATCTTCGGCTACAGCAAGCGCTTCGGCCTCTATCGCGTCGACTTCGAGACGCAGGCAAGGGTGCCGAAGCTGAGCGCCGCCTTCTATCGCGACGTGGTGGCGCGGAATGCGATCGGGATGTGAGTGCCGATCCTACGGATCCAGCTCCGTATCCCAGTACAGATAGTCCAGCCAGCTATCGTGCAGATAGTTCGGTGGAAACAGCCGGCCGTTGCGGTGGAGCTGGTGCACGGTCGGTGCGAACGCTGTCTGGCGCGGAAACATCTTGGCTTGCGCGGGCGTGAGATTGCCCTTGCGCAGATTGCACGGCGAGCATGCCGCGACCACGTTCTCCCAGGTGGTCTGGCCGCCCTTGCTGCGGGGAATGATGTGATCGAAGGTGAGGTCTTCGGGTGAGCCGCAATATTGGCAGGCGAAACGATCGCGCAGGAAGACGTTGAACCGGGTGAAGGCCGGATGGGTGGTCGGCTTGACGAAGGATTTGAGCGAGACGACGCTCGGCAGCTGCATTTGCAGCGTGGGACTGTGGACCGCCTGATCGTAGTGAGCGACGATGTTGACGCGGTCGAGGAACACCGCCTTGATCGCGTCCTGCCACGACCACAGAGACAGTGGGTAGTAACTCAGCGGCCGGAAGTCCGCATTCAGCACCAACACCGGCCAACTGCCTTGCGAGACATGTGCGTTCAAGTAACGCTCCCGGCCTCCAATGTACGCTGCGAAGCAGCATGTATTGACATACTACATGCAGCGTGACGGGATTGTGAAGCCCGTTGAGCGACTTATTCAGGCGCATGCAATGCGGCGGCGGGGTGGCAAAGACGCTCAAAAACGCCGCGATTCGGGGAGGGGTCCATGCGAGGCTGGCTCGCCGCGCTGCTCGTGGCCATGCTCGGCGCGGGGCTGAATGGGCCTGCTGCGGCCGAGGATTATCCGGCGCGCCCCGTCACCATGATCGTACCGTTCCCCGCGGGCGGGGCCACCGACACCCTGGCGCGGTTCCTCGGCGAGCGCCTGAACGTGGTGCTGAAGCAGCCAATCGTGATCGAGAATGTCGGCGGTGCCGCGGGCTCGCTCGGCGTCGGCCGCGCGGTGCGCGCTGCGCCTGACGGCTACACCCTGTCGATCGGAACCTCGACCACGCATATGCTGACGGGCGGGCTCTACGCGCTACCGTTCGATCTGCTCCACGATCTCGAGCCGGTCATCCTGATCGGCAACGAGCCGCTGCTGATCGTCGGGCGCAAGGATCTTCCCGCCGACGATCTCATGCAATTGATCGCGTGGCTGAAGGCGAATCCGGACAAGGCCTCGATCGGCATCGCGGGCGTCGGCGCCACCGGCCATCTCGCCGGCATCGCTTTTCAGAAGGCGACCGGCACGCAATTCCAGTTCGTGCCCTATCGCGGCAACGGGCCGGCGATGCAGGACCTCGTCGCCGGCCAGATCGACGCGATGATCGAGCCGGCGTCGAACTTCAAGGCGCTGGTCGGCGCCGGCAGCATCAAGACGTTTGCCGTGACCAGCAAGGCCCGCTCGCCATCGTGGCCGAACATTCCGACAGCCGACGAAGCGGGGCTGTCAGGCTATTCCGCCTCGCTCTGGTACGGGTTGTGGGTGCCGAAGGGCACGCCGAAGGACATCACCGCAAAGCTCAACACCACCATGGTGGAGATCCTGGCGAGCCCGCAGGTCACGCAACGCTTTGCCGAACTCGGCATCCAGGTCTCGCCGCTCGCCCAGCAATCGCCGGAGGCGCTGCGCGCGTACCAGAAGGAAGAAGCCGAGCGCTGGTGGCCGATCATTAGGGCGTCAGGCGTGAAGGTGGAGTAGGGGTGTTGGGAGTATTGAACGATCACATCCTTCGCCGGGACGACGGCGAGGAGATCGCGTCGTCCAAATAACGTCCCGGTCGCTATTCCCGCACCCGCTCCAGCTTCTGCAGGCACCGCGTCGCGCGCACCTCGGCCGGCATCTCCTGATCGCCAAAGCTCGCCTTCCAGTTGGTCACGCCGACCTCGCCGACATAGATGTCGCCCCTTGAATCCAGCGCGAGGCCGTGCGGCGCCAGGAATTTGCCGCTGGCGACACCCGGGCCGTCCTCGCCGCCGAGCCGGGCGATGCGTTTGCCTTGCGCATCGACGATCGACAGCCGTGGGCCGAGATTGGGCACATTGCGGTTGATGTCGAGGCCGGGGCCGAGCTCGCCGATCACGAAGGTCGGGCTCTTGGCGCCGCCGCAGCAGCACAGCGCGCAGGGGCGGTGCAGATTGTTCCACTGCGTCTCGTATCGGCCCTCGCCGTCGAAAACCTGCACGCGATGGTTCTCGCGGTCGGCGACATAGACCCAGCCATCGGCATCGGTGGCGATATTGTGCACGATGTTGAACTGGCCGGGATCGGTGCCGGGCTCGCCCCAGCTTTTGATCAGCTTGCCGTCCGGCGTGTATTTGTGCACGCGCGCATTGCCATAGCCGTCGGAGACGTAGATCTCGCCGTTCGGCGACAGCGCGGTGTGGGTGCAGCGATGGAACGGCTCGCCGCTCATGAACGGTGCCGGCTTCTTGGGGATGCCGATCGTCAGCAGCACCTTGCCGTCGGTGGTGCATTTGCGCACGGTGTGGTCGCCGTCGTCGGTGCAATAGAGATTGTCGTCGGCATCGATATGCAGGCCGTGCGCGCGCGAGAACAGGCCTTCGCCAAAACTGCGCAGGAAGTTGCCCTCGCGATCCAGCACCACCATCGGATGGGCGCCGCGGTTGAAGACGTAGACGCGGTCCTTGCTGTCCACGGCGACCGAGGCGACGTCGGTCAGCGTCCAGCCGTCAGGCAGTTTCGCGAAGTTTTCGACGACGCGGTAGCGGTGTTCGCCGCTGCCGAGAATGGCTGGCATGGGTGGTCTCCTTTATTCATCGTCGCGGTGCGACACTGTCTCCACACCGTCATTGCGAGCGCAGCGAAGCAATCCAGACTGTCTCCCCGGAAGGATTCTGGACTGCTTCGCTACGCTCGCAATGACGAGGAGGCTCAACTTGTGCTCACCTCGCGCCCCAAAATCCCTTCCTCGATCGCCTTGACCTGGAGCGCGAGATATTTCGAGTTGATCCGGCATTGCGCGAGGCTGCCGGCGATGAACCAGAGGCCGGGCTGCCCCGTGCGCGCATACATGTTGCGCAGCTCGAAGCCCTCGCCGAACCCCCAGACCGGGCCGACGCGGTCGGCGACGCCGTCGCCGAACAGCTTTCGCACCAGATATTCCTGCGGCTTGTAGCCGGTCGAGAGCACGATCAGGTCGGCCGGGATGGTCGCGCCGTCCTTCATTCGCGCGCCCTCGGCGGTGAAGCGTTCGATATCGCCGAATTGTTTCAGCTTGATCGCGCCCTCGACGATCAGGTTGGAGCAGCCGACGTTGAAGTAATAGCCGCCGCCGCGGGTGAGGTATTTGAACTGCCAGCCCGTTCCGGCCTCGCCGAAATCGAGCTTGAAGCCGACGCGCGAGAGGCCGTCGAGCAGATCCTTGTCGAGCTGCTTCGACTGCTCGGTCAGCATCACATGCGTCTTCTTCGCGAGCGGCGTCGGCATCGAGGCCGCGATCAGATCGTTGTCCTCGAGCGTGCCCTCATTGTAGGCCGCATAGGCCAGTTGCGCCGATGGTTCGATATTGGTGACCAGCGTCGGGGAGCGCTGCACCAGCGTCACGTCGGCGCCGCTGGAGTGAAGATCCTGCGCGATGTCGTGGCCGCTGTTGCCCGTGCCGATGACGATGGCGCGCTTGCCCGTCCAGTTCTCGCCGTCCTCGTAGCGGCTGGAATGCACCAGCGTACCCTTGAAGTTTTCGAGCGTCGCAATCTCGGGAATATTGGCGATGCCGCTGACGCCGGTCGCCATGATCACATGGCGCGGATGCATGGTCCGCCTGCTGCCGTCGGCGCCCCGCAGCGTGACGGTCCAGTGGTCCTTCGCCGCGTCGTAGGAGCCGCCTTCGAACTCGGTGCCGGTCCAGAAGTTCAGCTCCATCGCGTCGACATAGGCTTCGAACCAGTTGGCGAGCTTGTCCTTGGGGATATAGGTCGGCCAGTTCGGCGGAAACGGCATGTAGGGCAGGTGATTGACCTGCACCTGGTTGTGCAGGGTCAGCGCGTGATAGCGCTTGCGCCAATTGTCGCCGATCCGGCTTTCGCGGTCGACGATCAGCGCGTCGACCTTCAACTGCTTCAGCCGCGCCGCGATGGCGAGCCCAGCCTGTCCGCCGCCGACGACGACCACGGCGGGGTCCCGGCCGGTGTAGTCGCGCGATGCGTTGCGCTGGTCGAGCCAGTTCGGTCCGCGAAAGTCGCGCGAATAGGCCTGACCGCGCGGCCGCGCGCTGCCAAGCTGCTCCTCGAAGCCTTTGAGCTCGTCCAGTGCGGTCAGCAGCGTCCATGCCTTCAGGCGGTCGCCGTCGGCGGGGTCGGGCACCAGCCGCACGATACCGCTGCCGCGGCCGATCGCGGTCTCGAAGTTGAAGATCGCTTCGATGTTGTTGGTGCCGGCACGCGTCACCCAGCGTGGTGCTGCGCGGTTCGGCGCAATCTTGAAACCGGTCGGCGTGGCCTTGGGCGCGAGTGCGGCCAGTGCTTGTGCGACCGCGGTGCGTCCCGCAAGCGTCTGCAGGTTCCAGCTCAGCGCCAGCACGTCGCGCCAGAAACTATCGACGAAGAAGAGCCGGTCGAGCGAGGCGGGCTCGGGTTTGCCCAGCGTGCGCTCAAATTCATCGAGCCAGGCTTGAGCGGATGAAGCAATATCCGTCGTACGATCCAGCATGCGCGACCTCGTGGCCGTCTTCGGCGTTTCCCTTGGGAGGAACGCTATACTGGATCAGGCGCCGCCAAAAGCGCTTTACCCGAGCAGCGAGAGCATGTGGCCCTGCTCCGGCGGAATGCGGCCCTGCAGGGTGTCGAGATAGACCTGCCGCACCGCCTCGGGGCCGCGGCTCTCGACCACACGCAGGCACCGGTCCAGCATCGGCGCGAAGCCGGACCATGCCGCGCCAAAGCGCTGCTCGATGCCGCCCGGGCCCCATTCCCTGGCGCGCTTGCGGATGTGGTCGGGGGCGAAGAACCAGCGCGGCTTCGCGCCGGGCAGCACGCCTTCGTCGGCCTCGGTCGCGCGATGCGTCAATCCGACGCGCACCGAGCACTTCATTTGGTCGCCGAAATGCCGGTGCAGCGTGGTGCGCAGCGCGCTGTTGCCGGCCATGTCGACGAAGGCAACGGGCGAGTCCGACGGCAACGACGTCACGCGGTCATAGGTGACGACCTCGTCATAGCAGCCGAGCGACGAGACAAAGCTGGTGTTGCCTGACGAGGTCAGCCCGATCACCTTGCGGCCGCGCGCGTGAAGCAGATGGGCAAGGCCGAACGCGGTCTTGCTCGAGGCGCTCGACAGCAGCACGGTGCGCGCACCGAAATCGTCGTTCTCGGCGAGGAAGTCGTCGACCAGGAACGACAGCATGAACAGCGGCCGCAGCAGCGCCTGATGATCGCCCTGCCGTCCGGCGTAAGCGGGATCGCCACCGACGCGCGCATAGGCATTGTAGACCGGCGCCACGCCTTGCCGGTGCAAGGCGCCGTCGCGCAAGCCCCGCTTGCTGACGTCGGTGGCCTCGATGACGAGATGCGTCGCCATCGGGAAATAGCCGAACAGGCGCTCGCCGACCGGGACGTTCGGATGTTTCGAGGCGATCACCTCGCCAAAGCCCCACACGGGAATGTTGCCGAATCCTTCAGGGGCGGGAAAGATCTGCCAGTATTTCAGCTCGTCGCCCATCACCGCATAGGTGATGTTGTTGGCGGTCAGCGCGAAGCGGTCGACTTTGACGAGCAGCGCATCCTGCGGCAGCGCGTCTGCAGGCGGAAGCTCCGCCACGATCGTCTTGCAGGTTTCGAGATTGTCCCGTGCAACGATGAAGTCGGTGGCTGTCATGACGTCGATCCCGGCTCTGATCCGTGCCGGCATCTCATCGGCTATGCGCGCCCTGTTTGCAACCTCAACATAGTTTTAAACGCTGTTTGCTCGCAGGCCTGCACTCAAAGGAAAGGCTCCGCCTGGGCGGAGCCTTTCGCACGCATTGAGCTACAGGTCGCTCCGGCGACGGCAAACCGTCCTATCGGGCCCGGGTGCCGGCGCCATACAATTCGCGTTCGCGTCCGACATCGTCGGGAGACAGCGGCGGGCTCGCGGCATCGAAGCCGGTCCAGCCGGCTTTTTGCCAGGCAGCGCTCCGATCCTGCAGGTTCACCGACCTCTCGTGCAGCAGCGCTTCGAGACGCGAACGGTCCAGGTCGGGGACCTTCGCAGACACCAGCGTTCCGCCGCGGCGGACACCCTCCGCATAGCGGGACGCATCGTCCCTGGATACGCCAGCTTCGGTCAGCGCGCCGACGATGCCCCCCGTTGCGGCGCCGGCCGCGGCACCCACCGCCGTTGATGCCAGCCAGCCCGCAGCGACGACCGGGCCCAGTCCAGGAATTGCGAGCAATCCAAGGCCCGCAAGCAGGCCCGCGGCGCCTCCGAGGCCCGCGCCGACGCCGGCGCCCGTACCCGCTCCTTCGGCGCGATCGTCGACGCCGTCGCGGTCGCGATCGACCTTGCGTGTCGAGGAGCCGTACCAATTGTCGGAATTGTTGGCGACGATGCTGATGTCGGAGTGCGGCACCCCCGCAGCCTCGAGGCGAGCCACTGCGCGCTCCGCATCCGAATAATTGTCATAGAGTCGGGAAATGGTGGTGGTCATGTTGCATCCTCCGGTTACTTGGCGGGGTTCACGTTGCCCTGGAAGTCGACGCTGACGTCGGTCTTGGCTCCGGCCTTATCGGCCTTGCCGCGCCAGACACCGTCATTGTCCTTCTGGAGGCCGGATACGTTGGAATAGCCGGCTGCTTCGATCTTCGATTTCGCTTGGCCTTCGGTGAAGCTGTTGCGGCCCGCGACCGGAGCGTTCGAGTTGTTCTGATCGGAACTGTTGATCGCGTTGTTGCCCGGCCCGCTTTGCGCGGGCTGCGACTGTGCGCTGAGAGGCGCTGATCCGAGCAGCAAGAGTGCTGCGGCGATAATGGGTAGACGAGACATTGTTGCTCTCCGGCAGTTGATTGTGCCGGGCGACAACAGTCGAGATTCAGATTGGTTGCTAAGCAATCGCGATCACAGCGCACGCGAACAACGTGGATCGGGCACGACGCGCATGATGATCACGCGGCGGGACGACGCGCAGGAACGATTGCCATGATTTCCCGTTGATGCAGCTCCGCAACCAGGGAGCATTTCCTGCTCACATGCCATCATTCGGTATTTCGCCTTCGTCGGCGGCCTGCTTGTGGCGCCGCTCTTCCTGGCCGATTATCTTTTTCCTGCGCCTCTCCAGGCTAGCACCGAGGTCGATGTTGACCGGAGCATCATCCGGATCCATACGGCGCGCACTTTGCCCGAGCGGATTGTATTCGACACGCCCACGGTACTGGCCCCTTCTCGCGAACCGAGATCGACGGACAGTTTTCGTGGCAACGGCACGGCATCAGCGCGATTGCAGCGGGCCGTACGGCTTACCTGGCATCAATCGCCGACCAGAAGCAAGTTCGCGATCACGACGCCCAGTAGGGATCGCGCAGCTTGCGCTTGAAGATCTTTCCGGTCGCTTCGCGGGGCAGCGCATCCAGGAACTGGACCTCCTTCGGCACCTTGAAGTTGGCCAGCCGCTCGCGCAGAAAGGCCTGTACAGCGGCGGCGGAGAGCTGCGCGCCCGTCTCCGGCTCGATGCAGGCGCACAGCCGTTCGCCAAATTCGGCATCGGGAATGCCGAACACGGCGCAGTCGCGCACCCCGGGCATCGCAATCAATACGTTCTCGATCTCGGCAGGGTAGATGTTGACGCCGCCCGAGATCACCATGTCGCGCTTGCGGTCGCACAGGAACAGATAGCCGTCTTCGTCGAGATAGCCGACGTCGCCGACGCTGACGAGGCCGTCGCGCCCCGCTTCGGCCCGCGCCTGCGCCTTGCCGTGATAGTCGAAATCAGGCACCGCCGTCTGGCGCATGTAGATCTCGCCGACCTCGCCGGCGCCGCAGAGGCTGCCGTCCTCGCGAAAAATCTTGACGATGCCGCCTTCGATGGCGCGGCCGACCGTGCCCGGCTTCTGCAGGGCCTCCTCGGCCGAGTGCCACACCGGGATGCCGGTCTCGGTGGAGCCGAAATATTCGTTGATGACCGGTCCCCACCAATCGATCATGGCCCGCTTCACGTCGGGCGGGCAGGGCGCGGCGCCGTGCACGACGAAACGCAGCGAGGAGAGATCGTAGCGCTGTTTCACATCCTCCGGCAGCCGCAGCAGCCGGACGAACATGGTCGGCACCATGTGGATATGCGTGACGCGGTGGCGCTCGATCAGCGCGAGCAGCTCCTCGGCGTCGAACCGCGTCTGGAGCACGATGGTGCAGCCGCTGCGGAACGCCAGCATGCCGTAGGAGTGCGGCGCCGAGTGATACATCGGGCCGTTGATCAGCACGACCTGATTGTCGCGCGGCTTGATGCCATAGGCGATCGCCCCGACGCGTTCGGAGGCGGCCGCCTGCTCGGGCTGCATCGGCATGCGCCGCACGCCCTTCGGCATGCCCGTGGTCCCCGACGTGTAGATCATCGCTGCGGCCCGGCGCGGGGACTCCTGCATTTCCGGATGGCTGTCGCGCCAGCGGTCCCAATCGGTCGATCCCGCCGGGATCTCGATCAGCCCAGGGGGAATCGCGAAGGTCGCCGCGAGCTCGGGCGGCGTCGCGACGGCGAGAAGACGGACGTCCGGCGGCAGGCCGTCGCGGATCTGCGGCAGCAGATCGGCATGGCAGACCAGGATCTTCGCGCCGCTGTCGGTCAGGATGTAGCGGACCTCTTCGGCCTTGAGATGCCAGTTGATCGGCACCACCGGACTGCCCAGCGCGGCGGACGCGGCAACCACCTCGAACAGCGCAAAATCGTTGCGAAGCATCATGGCGACCGGAGCGCCTTCGGCGAGGCCCAGCGTACGAAGCCCGCTCGCCGCCCGCCTGATGCGGGCCTGGATCTCGTCATAGCCGATCCGGCGTTCGCCGCTGATGATCATGGCGTGTCCTCAATCTCGCTTTGGTCTAGCGGTTATCCAGCACGTCGCCGAAGCCCACCCAGCTCTTGCCGTTGAAGCGGCGGAGCTGAAGCTGCTGGAACGGCAGGTAGTCGTCGGGGCCGGTCGTCACCGACATGCCCGGCAACAGCAGCGGCAGCTTCACCTCCTTCAGCGAGGCGGCCTGGCGCATGATGTTGTCGCGGCTGACATCGTCCTTGCAGGCCCTCAGCACCGTCATCAGCAGCGTCGCGTAGTGATAGCCGGCCGCGTAATTGGAGTTGGAGAGGTCTGCGGCCGGCATGTACTGCTTCATGAAGGCGAAATATTCCTTCACGCCGGGATCTTCGGCCCATTGCGGGTCCATCGTGTCCTTCTGGTTGCTCGACGAGATCAGGCCGACCGCGTTGTCGAGCCCGGCCGGCTCGAGGAACGAGATCGACGAGGCCGAGGTCGGCACGAAGAACAGCTCGGGCTTCCAGCCGATCTCGGCGACGCCCTTGACCATCTGCGAAGTGAACTTGCCGAGCACGACGCCGAACAGCACGTCGGCGCCCGAGGCCTTCAGCGTCGAGAGCTGCGAGCTGATCGTCGGCGCGCTGGTCTCGTAGGTCTGCTCCGCCACGATCAGGCTCGCGGCCTTCTCGCCGAGCGCGCGCTTGAAGCCGGCAACATAGTCGCGGCCGAAATCGTCGTTCTGGGACAGGATGACGATCTTCGCGCCGGGCTTGGTGCGCAGCACGTGCTTGGCATAGACCACGCCTTCGGACTCGTAGGCCGCCATGCCGGGCATGGTCCATGGATATTTCTGCGGCTCGGCCCATTTCGTCGCGCCGGAGAGCACGAAGAGCTGCGGCACCTTCTTGCCGTTGAGGTAGCGCTGCACGGCACTGTTGGTGGCGGTGCCGAGCGAGCCGAACATCATCAGCACCTCGTCCTGTTCCACCAGCTTGCGGGTCTGCTCGACCGTCTTCGGCGGCGAATAGGCATCGTCCAGCGTGATGAACCTGACCTTGCGGCCGTTGATGCCGCCTTCGGCATTGACCTTCTCGAAGAATGCCTCCTGCGTCCGTCCGATCGCGCCGAAGCCGGAGGCCGGGCCGCTATAGGGCAGGGTCTGGCCGATGCGAATCTCGCCGGCGCCTTCGGCACAGGCGCTGCCGGCGGCGAGCCCCAGCAACGACAGGCCGATCAGTGCGGCCGCCAGTTTCATGATGTCCTCCCGTTTGTCTTTTCAGTCCAATCTTCTTGCCGGACCAAGCCGTCAGGCGCTGGCGCGCATCAGGAAATCCTGCCGGGCCTGATCGAATTCCGCTTTCATCCGGCCGACCAGCTCGGCGACCGGCGGCGCGTCGGCGATCTGCCCGATGCCCTGGCCCGATCCCCAGATGTCGCGCCATGCCTTGGACTTCATGTTGCCGCCGGAGCCGAAATTCATCTTGGTCTTGTCGGCGACCGGGAGATTGTCCGGATCGAGCCCTGCGGCGGCGATCGAGGGGCCGAGGTAATTGCCGTGCACGCCGGTGAACAGGTTCGTGTAGACGATGTCGTGGGCGGCGTGCCGCGTCAGCGCGGATTTGTAGGCTTGATCGGCATTGGCTTCCTGCGTCGCGATGAAGCGGGTGCCCATATAGGCGAGATCGGCGCCCAGCGTCAGCGCGGAGGCGATACCGAAACCGTCGCTGATCGCGCCCGACAGCAGGATCGCGCCGTCGAACCATTGTTTGACCTCGCGCACGAGCGCGAAGGGCGACAGCGTGCCGGCATGTCCGCCCGCGCCGGCGCAGACCAGGATCAGGCCGTCGACGCCCTGCTCGGCGGCCTTGCGGGCATGCTTGACGTTGATGACGTCGTGGAACACCAGCCCGCCATAGGAATGCGCGGCCTCGACGATCTCCGCCGGCGGCCGCAGCGAGGTGATGATGATGGGCGCCTTGTGCTTCACACAGGTCTCCATGTCCTTCATCAGCCGGTCGTTGGAGGCATGGCAGATCTGGTTGACGGCGTAGGGCGCGACCTTCTTGCCGGGATTGCGCGACTTGAATTCGCCGAGCTCGTCCTCGATGCGGCTCAGCCATTCGTCGAGCTTCTCGACCGGACGGGCATTGAGTGCGGGAAACGAACCGACAACGCCCGCCTTGCACTGGGCGATCACCAGCTCCGGACCGGAGACGATGAAGAGGGGCGAGCCGACGACGGGCAGCTCCAGATTGTTCTTGAGCAGGGCGGGCAGTGCCATCCGATCCTCCTGACAACGCGCGTCAACGGCCTGCCGGCCAATGGTGAGCGCTTCCATGTCGATTGTCGCACCGGCGGGGATATCCGCCGCCCGGTGCTTTGACCCCACTATAGGGTTGGACGGCGGGTATGGGATCGTTCAATATTGAACATGCGCCTACTCAGATTTGAACGGAGCTACCGGTGGACTGGGATCTCTGCAAGACCTTCGTCGCGGTCGCCGACACCGGCAGCTTCACCGCCGCGGCACGGCGGCTGCACGCCAGCCATCCGACCGTCAGCCGCAAGATCGCGGCGCTGGAGGCGCAGCTCGGCACGAAGCTGCTGGCGCGCGCCGCGGACGGTTTCGTGCTCACCGCCGATGGACGCATGCTGCGCGAGCATGCGGAGGCGATGGCGGCCGCCGCGCTTCGGGCCGAGGCCGCCGTCGGCGCCGGCGGGCGCAAGGCGCGCGGCACGGTCAAGCTGTCGATCGGCGCCACGCTGGCCTCGCATTGGCTGATGCCGCGCCTGCGATCCTTCCTGAGCGAGCATGATCATATCCGGCTCGAGATCATCACCCACCCGTTTCCGGCCAGCGTGCGCCGCCGGGAGGCCGACGTCGTGCTGCGTCCGGTCGACAGCGGCGAAGAGAACCTCGTCGGCCGCAAGGTCGGCCGGCTCGGCACCGGATTCTATGCCTCGCGCGACTATGCCGCCGGCCGGTCCCTGCCGGAGCGGAGCGGCGAATGGAAAGGGCACAGCGTCGTCGGCTTTGCCGATCAGGATTCAAACGCGCAGCTTGCGCGCTGGAGCGACACGATCACACGCCAGGGCACCGTCGTGATGCGCTGCTCGTCGCAAGGCGACATGCTGGCGGCGGTGCGCGCGGGAATCGGAATCTCCGCGCTGTCCTGCTTCGTTGCGGAGAGCTATCCGGACCTCGTGCGCGTCGCGCCGCAGAAGCTCGTCAGCGTCGCCGACCTCTGGCTGCTCGCGCATCCTGATCTGGTCGAGCTGTCCGCGGTGCGCGCGGTCATCGACTTCGTGGCCGGATGTGCCCGCGCCGATCGCGAGCAGTTGCGAGGCTAGGCCGATCCCGCAAGCACGCCCTCGCGCTTCTTCACCGCGCGGTAATAGCTCCACCACAGATGCGCGGCGGCGCCGCGCAGCGGACGCCAGGGCTCGGCGAGCGGCGCCATCTGCTTTTCCGTCGGCCGCGCTTTCAGGCCGAGCCCGATCTTGATGCCCTCCTGCACGGCGAGGTCGCCGGCCGGCCAGGCATCGCCATGGCCGAGACAGAACAGCAGATAGACGTCGGCGGTCCAGGGGCCGATGCCGGGCAGGGAGATCAAGGTGTGATGCGCTGCGTCGGCGTCTTCCTCCGCGAGCACCTCGAGGCTCAGTCGCTGCGCATTGATCTCGCGCGCGAGATGCTTGAGTGTCTTGATCTTGGCGGCGGACAGGCCGAGCCGTCCCAGCCGGTCGGTGCGGGCGCGGCGCACGGCGTCATGGTCGAACGGATCGAACGCTGCCGACAGCCGGCCCCAGATCGCCGCCGCGCTCGCGGTCGAGAGCTGCTGCCCGCAGACGATGTGCGCGAGTCCCGCAAAGCCCGGCTCGCGCCGCCGCAGCGCCGGCATGCCCGCGACCTCGAGCACCGGCTTGAGGCGCGGATCGCGCTTGATCAGCGCCTGGACGGCCTCTTCGAGATCGGATTGGGTTTCGAGGTGGATGGTCATGGCGTCATCGGCTCGCCGCGATGCGGATTTGGCGTCCTGTGGACGCCTTGGGACGATAAGATTAAGACCATACTATCGGAATCCCGGAAGCGTTCGATGACTTTGAGAAGTATTCCTGTGGAGATGGACGGCGGGAAAGTCGCCCTGATCGATGCCATGCTGGATCGCGTCGCCGATGAACACCGCGTTTTCCTGCCGCTGGCCATTGAAAGTGGAAGCCGAGCTTGGGGTTTTGCATCTCCTGACAGCGACTATGACTGCCGCTTTGTCTATGTGCGCCGCGCGCTCGATCACATCACGCCGTGGGTCAGCCGTGACGTCATCGAGCTCCCGTTCGAAGGGGATCTCGACGCCAACGGTTGGGACTTGCGCAAGGCGCTCCAGCTCCTGTTGAAGGGCAATGCCGTCATCGTGGAGTGGCTGTGCTCGCCCGTCGTTTACCGGGGGCAGGCATGGTTCCGCGACGAGTTTCTGGCGTTTGCCAGGGAGGCCGCGAGCCGGGAGGCGGTCTGCCGCCACTATCTTCATCTCGGCGAGCGCCAACGGCGTGTCTATTTCGGTGATGGGACGAGCGTTGCGCAAAAGAAGATCTTCTATGCACTTCGGCCCGCCGCCGCTTTGCGATGGCTGCGGATGCGTCCTGCCGAAGCCGTGGCGCCAATGCATTTTCCTACCCTGATGGATGAGTGCGACCCGCCGAGCGAACTGAAATCAGAGGTCGCCGAGCTCATGGCCCGGAAGTCGGTCACGCACGAGCTCGGCTCAGCGCCACTGCCGCGAACCGTTGCCAGCTTCCTCGATGCTGAGTTCGAGCTTGCCCGTGGTCTCTTCGAGAGCAGTGCACCAAGTGCATCGGAACAGATGATCATTCGGTCAGAACAGTTTTACCGCGGCGTGGTGGAGCGCCTCGAACGGGAGAATGGTGCCGTTCTTCCGTTCCGGCTTGCCTGATGCCACCCGTTTTCCGATTTGCCCCCAGCCCGAACGGCTTCCTGCATCTCGGCCACGCCTATTCCGCGCTGCTCAACTTCGAACGCGCGCGCGAGACCGGCGGGCGGCTGCTGCTGCGGATCGAGGACATCGACGCGACGCGCTGCCGGCCGGAATATGAGACGGCGATCTATGAGGACCTCGCCTGGCTCGGGATCGCCTGGGAGAGCCCGGTGCGGCGGCAGTCGGAGCATTTGTCCGACTATCGCGCCGCGCTGGACAAGCTCTCGGCGCTCGGCCTCGTCTATCCCGCCTTCGAGAGCCGCGCCGAGATCGCAAGGCTGGTGGCCGCGCGCGAGGCCGGCGGGCCATGGCCGCGCGATCCCGACGGCGCGCCGCTTTATCCCGGCGAAGCGAGGTCGCTGGCCGCCGGCGAGCGGACGCGTCTGATCGCCTCGGGCGTGCCCTATGCGCTCCGGCTCGACATGGCTGCCGCCTGCCGCCGCTTTGCCGGCTTGACCTGGAACGAGCTCGGCGAGGGGCCTAATGGCGAGTGCGGCACCGTGCCGGCGCGTCCGGAGGCCTGGGGCGACGTGATCCTGGCCCGCAAGGAGACGCCGACCAGCTACCACCTGTCGGTCGTCGTCGACGACGCGCTCCAGGGGATCGGCGAGGTGGTGCGCGGGCAGGACCTGTTTCACGCGACCTCCGTCCACCGCCTGCTCCAGGTCCTGCTCGGCCTGCCGGAACCCGTCTGGCGCCATCACGCCCTGATTCGCGACGAGGCGGGGCGGAAGCTGTCGAAGTCGAGCCAGGCGACCGGATTGCGGGAGTTGCGTGCCGGCGGGACCTCGCCTGACGGTATCCGCCGGCTGGTGGGGATTAGGTCAAGTTTCTCTGGGGGTTAGCAAAACGCTGCCGTGACTCCGGGGGTTCCGCCGTGCCATGCTTGCTCGACGGCCCGGGGTTCGAAGGGACACTTCGAAGGGGAGTTATGGCGGCGAAATCGCGCGCAGCGCGCACTACGCGGACGTCCAGGCGACCGCCTCGGAAGCGGTCCGGGGCGGCCGGCAAGGTGCGCAAGCGCAGCGCCAAGGCAGACGCGCCCGACGTGGTCCAGGCGGCGCTCGCCGCCTTTGCCCACGAGGTCCGCACCCCCCTGACTGGTATTCTCGCCATCAGCGACCTGCTCGCGACCTCCGATCTCGGCGAGCGGGAGCGGCGCTGGGCCGACACCATCAAGGCGGGCGCGGAGCATCTGGCGAGCCTCGCCACGTTGTTCGTGGACGCGGCCAGGACGGGCAAGGGAGCCGGCAAGGGCGGCAGCGCGCTGCGGCAGGACCTGTTCGACCTCAGGGCGCTTGCCCGCAGCGCCGGCGATTCGCTCGCCGGGCGCGCCGCGGCCAAGGGGCTTCAGGCCCGTGTCGAGATTTCCGACAAGCTGTCGGGGCTGGTGGTCGGCGATCCCGTCCGCCTGCGTGCCGCGCTCGAGAACCTGATCGATAATGCCGTGAAGTTCACCGAGCACGGCGCCGTGGCGCTCGCGGTCGCGCCCTGGCGTCCGGCCAAAGGCAAGGCCAAGGGCAAAGGCAGGGTCGGTGTCGCCTTCGCGGTGTCGGACAGCGGCATCGGCCTCACCATGGCCGAGATCAAGCGGCTGTTCCGCCCCTTCACCCAGGCCAATGTCACCATCGCCTCGCGCTTCGGCGGCGCCGGGCTCGGGCTGTCCTCGGTGAAGCAATTGGCGCGCGCGATGGGCGGCGACATCTCGGTCGCGCCGCGCGGCGGCGGCGGAGCCACGTTTACATTGACGGTGTCGCTGGATGCGGCGGAGCCGGCCCGGTCGCGCAAAGCGAAGGGCGAAGCCGGGGTGAACGCGGTCGCCGCGCTGCGCGTGCTCAGCGTCGAGGACAATCCGTTCGGCCGCGTCGTGCTCAACACCATCCTGACCGAGCTCGGCCATCATGCCGAGTTCATCGGACGCGGCGAGGATGCCGTGAGCCGGCTGGAGCAGGGCGCCTTCGATGCGGTGCTGATGGACATGGTGCTGCCGGGGATCGACGGCATCGAAGCGATCCGGCGCATTCGCACCATGGCGGCGCCGCTGGCTCGGATCCCCATCATCGGGGTCTCCGGGCGCGGCGAGGACGAGGCGGCCTCGCGCGAAGCCGGTGCCGACGCCTTCCTCGTCAAGCCCGTGTCTCCGCGGGCTCTAGCGACTGCGCTGCTTGAAGCGACACGCCGTGAGGAAGTCGCGACTTGATGATCGCGGCGTTGAGCTCGCCGCCGTAGACGAAGATCGCGGCGATGAAATACAGGAACACCAGCGCGATGATGACCGAGGCGAGCCCCGCATACATCGTGACGTAATTGTTGGCGAAGCGCGCCAGATATTGTCCGAACACGATGCCCGAGATCAGCGACGCCACGATGGTGAAGACGATGCCGGGCAGGATCTGGACGAAGCTCCTGCGGCCCGCCGGCAGCCAGGCGTGCAGGATCAGCAGCGCCACCACCAGTGCCCCGACGGTGATGCCGTAGCGCAGCCAGGTGAGGATGCTCTCGTTGGATTCGACGAACAGCGGGATGTGGCGCCGCGCCGCCTCGATGAACAGCGGGCCGAGCACGATCAGGAACGCCATGGCGAGCGCGGTGACGGCCGCGACCAGCGTGTAGCCGATCGATTCCAGCCGCAGCCAGTACCAGCGCCGCATCTCCACCACGGCATAGGCGCGGTTGAGCGCGACGCGGAGCGCCTCGACGCCGTTCGAGGCGAAATAGACCGACAGGGCTGCGCCGATCGTCAGCACGCCGGTGCGGGTCGTGGTCAGCACGTCGTGGATCTCGCCTGAGATCGAATCGGCGACCTGCTTGGGCCAGACCTGAAGCATCAGGCTGGCGGCCTGGTCTGCGAGTTCCTTGGAGCCGAAGAAGCCGGCGAGCGATGTCAGCACGATCAGGAACGGGAACAGCGCCATCAGCGTCGACAGCGCGATATGGCTCGCGATCGCCCAGCCGTCGTCGGCCAGGAACGTGTAGAACGCGTCCATCACCACGCCGTAGATGGTGCGGATGGCTTTCACGGCGTGCCCCGGCTTTGCCCCGCTCCCCGCACGCGGGGAGAGGCGAAGAGGGCCGGCGGCGGATGCAAATCGGAAATCATCTCATGAGCTTCTGATATTATTGGCTTAAAAGCCAGATCGGGAACGCCATAGCGAAGCGCCGCACAGGGTGTTATCTACCTTTAGATGGCATCTATCCTGAGTACGATCATCCTCCCGATCGCGGTCGGCGCCGTGGCGCTGGTGCTGCTGCTCGGTCTCGTCAACATGATGCGCGGCGGCTCTCCGAACACCTCGCAGAAGCTCATGCGTTGGCGCGTGCTGCTTCAGTTCGTGGCGATCGTCATCGCCATGGTCGCGGTCTGGGCGATGGGGCGGTAGCGCGTGATCCGGAAAAGTGTGAAGCGGTTTTCCGATCAGATCACGCCCTGAAACTAAGGAGTCTTGCATGGTCGTGCTGAACCGCATCTATACCAAGACCGGTGACGACGGCACGACAGCGCTCGGCTCGGGCGAGCGCCGTCCGAAATACGATCTCCGCATCGAGGCCTATGGCACTGTCGACGAGACCAACGCCGCGATCGGCGTGGTGCGGCTCCATACCCATGAGATGCCCGAGTTCGACGCGATGCTCGGCCGCATCCAGAACGACCTGTTCGACCTCGGTGCCGACCTCGCGGTGCCCGAGCGCGAAGGCAAGGCGGAGCGGCTGCGGGTGGTGGCAAGCCAGGTCGAGCGGCTCGAGCGCGACATCGACGCGCTCAACGACAAGCTCGCCCCGCTGACCTCCTTCGTGCTGCCCGGGGGCACGCCGGCTGCAGCCACCCTCCACGTCGCGCGCACGATATGCCGCAGGGCGGAACGCGTGATCGTGGAACTGGCGGCGCAGCCTGGCGAGACCGTTGGTAGCGCTGGCATCCAGTATATGAACCGCCTCTCGGACTTCCTGTTCGTGGCGAGCCGCGCCGCTAACCATAATGGCGCCGGGGACGTGCTCTGGGTTCCGGGCCAGAACCGCTGACCCATTTGGATCGCGCATTTCTAAGGTCTAAAAATTGGCCCCTTCGCGCGTTGACCGGGCCGGATCAGGCCTTTAGGTTCCGCGCCAGTTGATAACCCCCCTCCCAAATTGAGTGAAAGAGGATCGATGAAGGTCTTAGTGCCGGTAAAGCGGGTGGTCGATTACAACGTCAAGGTCCGCGTCAAGGGCGATGGATCGGGCGTTGAACTCGCCAACGTCAAGATGTCGATGAACCCGTTCGACGAAATCGCGGTCGAGGAAGCGCTGCGTCTGAAGGAAGCCGGCAAGGCGACCGAAGTCGTGGTGGTCTCCATTGGACCGGCGCAGGCGTCGGAGACGATCCGCACCGGTCTTGCCATGGGCGCCGACCGCGGCATCCTGGTGAAGGCCGACGGCAATGTCGAGCCGCTCGCCGTTGCCAAGATCCTGAAGAAGGTTGCTGACGAAGAGCAGCCGGGCCTGATCATTCTGGGCAAGCAGGCGATCGACGACGACTCGAACCAGACCGGCCAGATGCTGGCCGCGCTGCTCGGCTGGTCGCAGGCGACCTTCGCTTCCAAACTCGAGGTCGAAGGATCTGACTTCAAGGTCACGCGCGAAGTCGACGGCGGCCTGCAGACCGTCAAGCTGAAGGGACCGGCGATCGTCACCACCGATCTCCGTCTCAACGAGCCGCGTTACGCTTCGCTTCCGAACATCATGAAGGCGAAGAAGAAGCCGATCGCGGAGAAGACCGTCGCCGATTACGGCGTCGACGTCGCCGCGCGTCTCGAGGTTCTCAAGACCACTGAACCGGCGGGCCGCAAGGCGGGCGTCAAGGTCAAGGACGTCGCCGAGCTGGTGTCGAAACTCAAGAACGAAGCCGGGGTGCTCTGATGACGACGCTTCTGATTGCCGAACACGACAATGCGTCGCTCAAGGATGCGACCAACAAGGCCCTGACCGCGGCTGCCGCGCTCGGCGCGGACGTCGAGGTGCTGGTGGCCGGCCAGAACGCCAAGGCCGCGGCCGACGCCGCTGCCAAGCTCGCCGGCGTGAAGAAGGTGCTGCTTGCCGACGGCGCGCCCTATGCGCACGATCTGGCCGAGCCGCTGGCTGCGCTGATCGTCTCGCTGGCTTCCGGCTATGACGCGATCGTCGCGCCCGCGACCTCGCGCTTCAAGAACGTGATGCCGCGCGTCGCAGCCCTGCTCGACGTCATGCAGGTCTCGGAGATCATCAAGGTGGTCGCCCCCGACACCTATGAGCGTCCGATCTATGCTGGCAACGCCATCCAGACGGTGAAGTCGAAGGACGCCAAGAAGGTCATCACGGTCCGCACCTCCACCTTCGCCGCGGCGGGCGAAGGCGGCAGCGCGAGCGTCGAGAACGTTGCGGCGGCGGCCGATCCCGGCCTGTCGTCCTTCGTCGGCGAGGAAGTCGCCAAGAGCGACCGTCCCGAGCTGACCTCGGCGAAGATCATCGTCTCCGGTGGCCGCGCCATGCAGAGCCGCGAGAACTTCGCCAAGTACATCGAGCCGCTGGCCGACAAGCTGGGCGCCGGCGTCGGTGCCTCGCGCGCGGCGGTGGACGCCGGCTATGCGCCGAACGACTGGCAGGTCGGCCAGACCGGCAAGGTCGTGGCCCCCGAGCTCTATGTCGCGGTCGGCATCTCCGGCGCGATCCAGCATCTGGCCGGCATGAAGGACTCCAAGGTGATCGTCGCGATCAACAAGGACGAGGACGCGCCGATCTTCCAGGTCGCCGATTATGGCCTGGTCGCCGACCTCTACCAGGCGGTTCCTGAGCTGACCGACGAACTCGCCAAGCTCGGCAAGTAAAAGCCGTACAAAACACCGGCCGGAGGTATAAACTCCGGCCGGTGTTTCATTTTTGAGGCGTTTTCTTTGGCGTGGGGCACGCCTTCGAAGCGATCCAATCTAGGTTTCGAGCCAAGGTTCTGATTAAATCAGGCTTCTGGTCAAATCAGACCTCCCGGCTCAGGGGATAGGCAGGGCGCGATCTGCGCGCCGTTCCGGTGGATGACATTATGGCGGCAGTGATCAAGAAGGTCGGCGTGATCGGCGCGGGTCAGATGGGCAATGGCATCGCGCATGTTGCGGCGTTGGCCGGCTTCGACGTGGTGCTCAACGACGTTTCGGCGGACCGCCTGAAGTCGGGCATGGCCACCATCAACGGAAATCTGGCCCGCCAGGTCTCCAAGAAGGCCGTCTCCGAGGACGACAAGACCAAGGCGATGGCGCGCATCTCGCTGGCCGAGAAGCTCGACGATCTCGCCGATTGCGATCTCGTGATCGAGACCGCGGTCGAGAAGGAAGAGGTCAAGCGCAAGATCTTCCACGAGCTCTGCGCGGTGTTGAAGCCCGAGGCGATCGTCGCCTCCGACACGTCCTCGATCTCGATCACCCGCCTTGCCGCCGCCACCGACCGGCCCGAGCGCTTCATCGGCATTCACTTCATGAATCCGGTGCCGCTGATGGAGCTGGTGGAGCTGATCCGCGGCATCGCCACCGACGATTCCACCTTCGAGGCCTCCAAGGAATTCGTCGCCAAGCTCGGCAAGCAGGTCGCCGTCTCCGAAGATTTCCCGGCCTTCATCGTCAACCGTATCCTGCTGCCGATGATCAACGAGGCGATCTACACGCTGTATGAAGGCGTCGGCAACGTCGAGGCGATCGACGCCGCGATGAAGCTCGGGGCGCACCATCCGATGGGGCCGCTCGAGCTCGCCGACTTCATCGGCCTCGATACCTGCCTGTCGATCATGCAGGTCCTCCACGAGGGCCTTGCCGACTCCAAATATCGCCCGTGCCCGCTGCTGGTGAAATACGTCGAGGCCGGCTGGCTCGGCCGCAAGACCCAGCGTGGTTTCTACGACTACCGCGGCGCCAAGCCGGTTCCGACGCGGTAAAGGCGGTCCCGGCGCCGTGGGTGCCGTAGGGTGGATTAGCGAAGCGTAATCCACCGCTGTCTGTCTCCACGGAAACCAAAGAGGTGGGTTACGCCTTCGGCTAACCCACCCTACGGCACCTGTGACAATTCATGTCCCATTAACCGCTCGCCTCTAGGTTACGGCCAGTACGAGGGTTCGCGTAATGGACATGATGGCGATGGTCAGCACCATGCTGGCCGCTCAGCAAGGCGCACTGCAGTCGAATATTGCGGCGACGCTGACCAAGCAGAACATGGATATGGAGAAATCCACGGTCCTGACGCTGATGGGCGCCGGTCAGCCCTCCCTTGCCAATGTCGGCCCCGGCGTCGGCGGCAATCTCAACGTGACGGCCTGAACCACCCTAGAACGAGGCGGCGGCCTTGCCGGTCGCGGCCCGCAGCAGCTTGAGCGCATCCTCGCTCGCCCATTCCGCCGGCCCCGCGATCGTCGCGATCTCGCAGCCCTGCGGGTCGACCAGCACCGAGGTCGGCATGCCCAGCGCCCGGCCTATCGCCTTAAGATCCTGGAAAACCTTGGCTTTCTGGTCGCTGAAATAGCTCAGACGGGTCAGATTGGCCTCTTTCAGGAAGGTCCTGGGCTTCTCCGCGTCGCGGGTGTCGATGTTGATCGCCACCACCTCGAAATTCGGGCCCGACAGCTTGCCCTGGAGCTCGTCCAGCGCCGGCATTTCCTTGCGGCAGGGCACGCACCAGGTGGCCCAGAGGTTCACCAGCAGCGTCTTGCCGCGGAAATCGGACAGTTTCTTCGGCTTGCCGTCGGCATCCTCGAAGGTGAGGTCGGGCAGCTTCAGCGGTGCGCTGGCCATGGTTAGCGCCGCCAGCTCGCCATGGGCGAGCGGGGCAATCTTTTGCGCCGTCGCCACCGCCGGCTTGCAGGTCGGATCGCCTGAGGGCGCCCGGCTCAGGCCCAGCCCGTACAGCGCGGCGAACGCGGCCAGCCCTCCAACCGCCACGGTGGCGATGACGAGGGGGATCCGGCGCGTGGCGGAGGGCTTCTTGTCGAGCATATCGTTTGTCATCCGGTCGCAGATATGGCTATCAGGGGCCTCTTAATACGGCTGGCTGCGGCCAGCAAATGTGCGGCAAGGCAAGGCGCGAGCAGGGGATCATGAGCAACAAGATGTGGGGCGGCCGGTTCTCGGAGCGTCCCGATGAGATCATGGAAGAGATCAACGTCTCCATCGACGTCGATCGTCACCTCTTTGCCCAGGACATTGCCGCGTCCAAGGCCCACGCCGCGATGCTCGCCGCGAATGGCATCATCACGGCCTCTGATGCGAAAAATATCGGCAAGGGTCTAGACACGATTTTGTCAGAGATCGGCAAGGGCGGGTTCGAATTCAAGCGCGCGCTCGAGGACATCCATATGAATGTCGAGAGCCGCCTGTCGGAGCTGATCGGCCCCGCCGCCGGCCGGCTGCACACCGCGCGCTCGCGCAACGACCAGGTCGCGACCGACTTCCGTCTCTATGTCCGCGATGTGCTCGACGAGACCGATGCCGCGCTCGCCGCGTTCCAGGCCGCGCTGGTCAATCGCGCGCTCGAACATGCCGCGACCGTGATGCCCGGCTTCACGCATCTTCAGACTGCGCAGCCCGTGACCTTCGGCCACCATCTGCTCGCCTATGTCGAGATGGCCGCGCGCGACCGCGGCCGCTTCCAGGACGCGCGCAAGCGGCTCAATGAATCGCCGCTCGGCGCCGCGGCGCTCGCCGGCACCTCGTTCCCGATCGACCGCCACGCCACCGCGAAGGCGCTCGGCTTCGACCGCCCGATGGCGAACTCGCTCGATGCCGTCTCCGATCGCGATTTCGTGCTGGAGACCTTGTCCGCGGCCTCGATCTGCGCCGTGCACATGTCGCGCTTTGCCGAGGAGATCGTGATCTGGACCTCGCCCCTGGTCGGCCTGGTCCGGCTCAGCGACAAGTTCACCACCGGTTCCTCGATCATGCCGCAGAAGCGCAATCCGGATGCGGCCGAGCTGGTGCGTGCCAAGACCGGCCGCGTCATCGGTGCGCTCAATGGCCTGCTCATCGTGATGAAGGGCCTGCCGCTCGCCTATCAAAAGGACATGCAGGAGGACAAGCAGGGCGCCATGGAGGGCTTTGCCGCCCTGTCGCTGGCGATCCGCGCCATGACCGGCATGGTCCGCGACCTCGTGCCTGATGAGGCCAAGATGAAGGCGGCCGCAGGCGAGGGCTATGCCACCGCGACCGATCTCGCCGACTGGCTGGTGCGGACCCTGAAGATGCCGTTCCGCGACGCCCACCACGTCACCGGCCGCATCGTCGCCAAGGCAGCCGAGGGCGGCGTGGCGCTGCACGAGCTGCCGCTGAAGGAGATGCAGGCAATCGAGCCCAAGATCACCAAGGACGTGCTCGGCGTGCTCTCGGTCGAATCGTCGGTGAAGAGCCGGACCAGCTTCGGCGGCACCGCGCCGAAGAATGTGATGTCGCAGGCGAAGAGCTGGGCGAAGCGGCTGGAAAAAGAGCGGAAATAGGGCTGCGGGCAAAATTTCGCTTATGTTTCATGGTCATCCGGCTCTCGCCAGAGCGCGCCAATCTCTGTATGGTGCGCCCCGCGTAGTGGGGATTTCGTCGTGACGTCAAAGTTTCGCCCGGCCGGCTCGGGGTGGGCCATCATTGTCTTGAGCCTGACGGCGCTCGCGCTGGCCGGCTGCGGCCGCAAAGGTCCGCTCGATCTGCCGCCGACCGCCTCCAGTGCGTCCACGGCCAACATCGCCGGGCCGACCGATACCGACACCGAAGCCCAGAAGACGCCGAGCGTGTTCAATCCGACCTACGGTGCGGACGCAGCTCCAGCGGCGCCCAAGGGCAACAAGAAATCGTTTATTCTCGATCCGCTCCTGGACGACAAACCCGGCCGGTAGGCCGGGGTAACTGAGCCAACGCCATGAACCATTTCGACTATCGCAACGGCGTGCTGCACGCCGAGGCCGTGAACCTGTCCGAGCTGGCCGCGACCGTCGGCACGCCGTTCTATTGCTATTCGACCGCGACGCTAGAGCGGCATTACCGCGTCTTCACCGAGGCTTTCGCCGGCGAGAAGGTGCTGGTCTGCTACGCCATGAAGGCGAACTCGAACCAGTCGGTGCTGCGCACGCTGGCCAAGCTCGGCGCCGGCGCCGACGTGGTCTCGGGCGGTGAGTTGAAGCGCGCGCTCGCCGCGGGCATTCCCGCCAGCAAGATCCTGTTCTCCGGCGTCGGCAAGACGGAAGACGAGCTGCGCGCCGCGCTGGCCGCCGACATCCTCTGCCTCAACGTCGAATCCGAGCCCGAGCTCGAATTGCTGTCGCGCCTTGCGACCGAAACGGGCAGGACCGCGCGCATCTCGATCCGCGTCAATCCCGACGTCGATGCCGGCACGCATGCCAAGATCTCCACCGGCAAGTCCGAGAACAAGTTCGGCATCCCGATCGTGCATGCCCGCGAGGTCTACGCGCGCGCGGCGAAGCTGCCCGGAATCAAGGTGACCGGCACCGACGTGCATATCGGCAGCCAGATCACCGATCTCTCCGGCATGGAGACGGCGTTCCGCATCCTCTCCGACTTCGTGCAGACGCTGCGCAGCGACGGCCACGACATCAGCCACGTCGATTTCGGCGGCGGCCTCGGCATTCCCTATTACATGGACCGCGAGGCGCCGCCGGCGCCCGCCGCCTATGCCGCCATGGTCAAGCGCGTCAGCCACAATCTCGGCTGTACGCTGATGTTCGAGCCGGGCCGCATGATCGTCGGCAACGCCGGCATCCTGGTCGCCAAGGTGATCTATGTGAAGCACGGCGACGGCAAGAATTTCGTCATCATCGACGCCGCGATGAACGACCTGATCCGCCCGACGCTGTACGAGGCCCATCACGACATCCTGCCGGTGACGCAGCCGGCGAAGGGGGCTGACACGATCAAGGCCGACGTGGTCGGCCCGGTCTGCGAGACCGGCGACTATCTCGCGCTCGACCGCACGCTGCCGACGCCGAAGGCGGGCGATCTCCTCGTGATCATGACGGCCGGTGCCTATGGCGCCGTGCAGGCCGGCACCTACAACACGCGTCCGCTGGTGCCCGAGGTGCTGGTGAAGGGCGATCAATACGCCGTGGTGCGCCCGCGCATCGAGGTCGAGCAGCTGATCGCGATGGACACGCCGGCGCCGTGGCTGTGAGGACGCCGGCGAGGTGCACTCGCCGGCGCTACGTGCTCGTTACGGCCCGTATTTCGGAG
The DNA here is from genome assembly GCF_018130885.1 of Bradyrhizobium sp. KB893862 SZCCT0404. NCBI lineage: Bacteria > Pseudomonadati > Pseudomonadota > Alphaproteobacteria > Hyphomicrobiales > Nitrobacteraceae > Bradyrhizobium > Bradyrhizobium sp. KB893862 SZCCT0404. The sequence goes on along the minus strand of NZ_JAFCLT010000003.1, from coordinate 541,224 downwards.
CCGGCTTCTGATTGAAATCGTTGTCGTCGGTGACGCAGGTGAAGCTCGCCGCATTGTTGCTGTCGCCGCGGCCGTTGTACTTCGCGACCTTGGGGAATACGCAGAGCGGCCGGGTCATCTGGACTGCAGGCGGCGTATCGGCCACGAACTTCGTGGCGAGGATCGTGTCCGGCGCGACGCCGGCCTCGACCCATTTGACCAGCGGTGTGAGCGCATCGAACGTGTTCGGACCAGGCCCGCCCGAGCAATGATACATGCCGGGCACCATGAACAGACGCGTGTAGCTCTGGGTCCGCCTCAGCGCCGGATTGCCAGGGCCGTTGCCATGATCGAAGAAGCTGGCCTCTTGCACCCCCTGGCCCTCATTCCCCACCAGCGCGAGGAAATAGTTGATGCTGCTCTGCGACGGGATCAGCGGATCGGCCCAGCCGTGGTACATCAGCAGCTTGCCGCCATGCGCGCGGAATTCGCCGAGATCGGTGCTGGTGGCGTTCAGCACCGCGGCAAGCTGGTCGTCCACCTTGGCGATGTCATGGTGGAAGTCGAAATTGGCAAAATTGGTTGGGCTTGAAGGGTAGCCGAAGCTCGGGCCGAACACCCAATAGAACAGGCCGTCGAAGGCCGGCTCGGGCAGCCGCTCCTGAAAGGCAAGACCGAGCGCGAGGATATCGTCGGTCTCGTTGCCGCGCTGCGATCCCGGATTGATGATCTGCCCGTTCACCGGGTCGATCGTGCCGGCGTAGTACCGCTGCATGGTCGTGACCTGCTCGGAGGTCAGGCATGCGGGCGGCACATTGCCGCCTTTGCAGAGCAGGACCTTCGGATCGAAACGGCAATCGCGCGGGTCGGTCAGGAACTGATCGGTGGGGGCGCCGCCGTCCTGTCCGACGCATTGCTTGAGCACGGCCTGGTTGATCAGAGTCATCTGGCCAGTCTGGATGAACCGCCCGGGGCTCGCATGCGCGTTCTGCCAGCCATAGAGGCCCGCCATGTGCAGGTGGGTGCGGTTGAACGCGGGCGCGCCGGCGAGGATGCCGTCGTAATCATTGGGGAAGCGCTGCGCCTCCATCAGGGCGTTCTGACCACCGGTGGAGCAGCCGGCGAAATAGGCCCTCTGCGGCCGCTGTCCGTAAAACACATTGGCGATTTCCTTGCCGCGCACGGTCATCAGATGAATCGCGCGATAACCGAAATCCTTGATCCGCTCGGGATGCCCGAACAGGCCGGCCGAGGGGCTCGCGGGATCGCCGAATTGAATGGCGAGCGGATTGCCCATGTTGCCGGCCGAGCCGCAGAACAGCGGATTGCATCCCGAAGATCCGGTGCCGAGATCGCTGTTGGTCGCGGCAAAGCCGGCCCGGAGGCCGATGGCGAGCTCATTGTAGGTGATCACGCCCTGGAAGCCGCCGCCGCCGGTGCCGAGGAACCTGCCGTTCCAACTGGTCTCGGGCAGCCAGACCTCGATCCTGATGCCGGAGTCGGAGCTGGGGACCAGGGTTGCGGTGACGCGGCAGAAAGCGGGCAGGCCGGTGATCGGGCTCGCGCCGGGCGGCACGAAGGTGCCGGTCGTGTTGTCGTCCGCCGAATTGATCACCGTGTGCGGCAGTTGCAAGGATCGAAGATTGGTGCACGCCGTCGCAATTGCAGGCGAACTGATTGCGACACTGGCAAACAGGGCCATGGCCGCACCGACAAGTAAGTGTCGATGACGCTTCATTCCGTCCTCCCGGGATTTTTTGCAGGCTTGTAGAGAGGACAGGATAACTTACAAAGAATACAACTCAAGGGTGAAAGGTGGCGCCGCGAGATTTACGAGACGCTCGCGCGCCAGTTGCGGTGTCGTAGCCCGGATGCAGCGGTGCGCCATCCGGGACTCTCGGAATGATGCAGCAATCCCGGATGTCGCTTTCGCTCCATCCGGGCTGCGCGGCTTAAGGCGTGCGGCTATTTCCCTGCCAAACCGCCCTTGCCGCCGACCACGACTCCCGCCTGCTTTTCGATCGGCTTGATCGCCGCGGTGAAATCGGACTCGGCGCCTTCCGCGGCGATCACCGTCTCCCAGAGACGCCCGACTGCGTCGGCGACCTCCATCGACAGGCCGAGCTGCTTCATCTCCTCCAGCGCCAGCCGCACGTCCTTCACCATCAGCCCCGTGGCGAAGCCGAAATCGAAGCTGCGCGGCAGCACCGAGCGCGGAAACTTGTCGCGGCTCGCGGTGTTCATGCCCGAGCCCGCATTGATGACGTCGATCATCACCGCGGGATCGAGCCCGGCCTTCACGCCCATCACGACGGCTTCGGACGTCGCCACGATGGCGGTGGCCGACAGGAAATTGTTGGCGAGCTTCATGGTCTGCGCCGCGCCGGGCTTCTCGCCGATGAAGAACACCTTTCCGATCACGTCGAGTGCCGGCTTCAGGAGCTCGAACTCCGCCTTCGGCCCCGACACCATCACCGCCAGCGTGCCCTTCTCGGCGCCGCCGACGCCGCCGGAGACGGGGCAGTCGATTTGCACGATGCCGCGCTTGGCGAGCAGGCCGTGGATCTTCACGGCCATCGCCGAGCCGACGGTCGACAGATCGATGAAGCGCTTGGCGCGCTTGCCCTCGATCACGCCGTTGGCGCCCGTGGCGACCTCGAGCGAAGCCTGCAGCGAGGGCAGGCTCGCCATCACGGTCTCGACCTGGTCGGCGACGTCCTTCGGCGATGTCGCAGCCGTCGCGCCGCGGGCCACGAGCTTGTCCGTGACCTCCTTGCGCGTGTCGAACACGACGAGCCTGTGCCCCGCCTCGATCAGCCGCCGCGCCATCGGGAAACCCATGTTTCCGAGCCCGATGAATCCGATGTCCATGGTGTTTCCTTGTGCTTGTTATTCGTTGTTGGTCGAGAACTGCGCGCCACATCTTCGGTGTCGTCCCGGCGAAGGCCGGGAACCCCAGGGAGCGGTGTGGCGCGAAGCTGATAACTCCGAGTCCCCGTAACCACATCTGCCTGTGGTTACGGGTCCCGGCCCCCCGCGCGCAATTGCGCGCTAGGCCGGGACGACGGTGGTGAGGGGAGTTCGCGCCCCTCACCGCAGCCCTCACGCCTTCCCGTCGATCTCCGCGAACACCTCGCGCGCGATGCGGAAGCTGTCGACGGCGGCCGGCATGCCGCCATAGATCGCGACCTGCATCAGGATCTCGCGGATCTCGTCGCGGCTGACGCCGTTGGTGAGCGCGCCCTTCAGATGCGCGCGAAACTCGTGCTGGCGGTTGAGGATCGCGATCATCGCGATGTTGAGCATGCTGCGGGTCTTGCGCGGCAGTTCCTCGCGGCCCCACACCGTGCCCCAGCAATATTCGTTGAGCATCTCCTGGAACGGACGGTTGAAATCGTCGACGTTCTTCAGGGCGTTGTTGACATAGGCTTCCCCCAGCACCGCTTTGCGGACTTCCAGGCCCTTGTCGTGCATTTTCTTGTCCATGGCGTTTCCTTCTCGTCCTCTTGGGAATGGCGCGCGGAAATTACGGGGTTGCGGCGGGCCAGTCACGTCCTCGTGTTATGCGGGAAAAGGGGTGTCTCCCGTACAGGAACGGATGCCTCAGTGCTGCCGTTGTGGTAGGCTTCGCTCTACCGGGCAACCTGGAGAGCTTATTGAACGGCGTCACCCCCGACCCGTCAGACCCGATCCGCGATGGCGACGCTCTGTCGCGGCTGAAGCTGGCGCAGGCCCTCGACAGGGCCATCTATGCCATCGCGTGGGAGCGTGCCTGGCCAAATCTCGCGCGGCTATTGACCGTCATCGGCTTGTTCCTCGTGGTGTCCTGGGCCGGTCTCTGGCTGGCGCTGCCGTTCCTCGCCCGTGCCATCGGTCTCGCCGTCTTCGCCGGCCTCGCGATTGCTGCCTTGTTCCCGCTGGTCCGCTTCCGCTGGCCGAGCCGCGAGGAAGCGCTGAGCCGGCTCGACCGCGGCTCCGGCATCCGCCATCGCCCGGCCACCACGCTCACCGACACGCTGAGCTCGCAGGACCCGATCGCGAAGGCGTTGTGGCAGGCGCAGCGCGAGCGCACGCTGGCCTCGCTCAAGCGCATCCGTGCCGGCCTGCCGCGGCCGCGGCTCGCGCTGCATGATCCCTGGGCGCTGCGTGCCCTGGTCATGGTGATGCTGGTTGCGACGTTCTTTGCCGCGGGCGACGAGCGCGCGATGCGCCTCGGCGCCGCCTTCGACTGGAACGGCGTGCTGGCACCGGCCAATGTCCGCGTCGACGCCTGGGTCACGCCGCCGCTCTACACCGGCAAGCCGCCGGTGATCCTGTCGGCCGCGAACAAGGAAGCCGCCGCGCTGCCCGCGAGCGGCCCGCTCGCCGTGCCTGCCGGCTCGACCCTGATCGTGCGGTCGTCCGGCGGAACCCTGGACGTCGTCGTCTCCGGCGGCCTCAAGGAGGTCGCTCCCACCGAGGCCACGCCGAAGGGCACCAACGAAAAGCACTTTGCCATCACCGCCGACGGCACCGCGCATGTCCGCGCGCCGTCCGGCCAGCCGCAATGGGCTTTTGCCGCGACGCCCGATCGTCCGCCGACGATCTCGCTCGCCAAGGATCCCGAGCGCCAGGCGCGCGGCGCGCTGCAGCTCTCCTACAAGATCGAGGACGATTACGGCGTCACCGGCGCCGAGGCGCAGATCGGTCTGCGTGCTGCCGATGGCAAGGACCCAACTAAGGACGACACCAAGGCCGCCGCCGCGCGGCCGCTGTTCCAGCCGCCGCAATTCCCGCTGGTGCTGCCAAATGCGCGCACCCGCAACGGCGTCGGCCAGACCGTGAAGGATCTCAGCGAGGATCCCTATGCCGGCGCCGACGTCACCCTGACGCTCACCGCCAAGGACGAGGCCGGCAACGAGGCCAAGAGCGAACCCTTCAACATGCGCCTGCCCGAGCGCCTCTTCACCAACTCGCTAGCGCGCGCGCTGATCGAGCAGCGCCGCATCCTCGCGCTCGACGCCAACAAGAATTCCGACGTCTACGCCGCGCTCGACGCGCTGATGATCGCGCCCGACTTGTTCACGCCGGATGCCGGCTGCTATCTCGGCCTGCGCAGCCTCGCGCTCCAGCTCGAAGCGGCCCGCACCGACGACGCGCTGCGCGAGGTGGTGGGCAGCATGTGGGCGTTCGCGGTCACCATCGAGGACGACGGCGTCGCCGGCAGCGTCAACGCGGCGCTGCGCTCGGCGCAGGATGCGCTCAAGCGGGCGTTGGAACGCGGCGCCAGCGAGGACGAGATCAAGGTCCTGACGCAGAAGCTCCGCGAGGCCATGGCCGGCAAGGTGCGCGATCTCGCCCGCCGCGCCGAGCAGAATCCGCTCGGGCCCCGGCAGCCGTTCCCCGCGGAGGTCCAGCTCATCCTCGACAAGGCGATCCAGCTGCGACAGAAGACCCAGAATGCGACGGCGGAGCAGCTCGAGGAGCTGGCGCAGCAGCAGGACGCGCTTCGCCAGCAGCTTCAGGCCTATCGCAAGTCGGCGAGCAACCGGGCCAAGGCGGGCAACGACGGGGCCAACCAGTTTACGCGAGACCGGAAATGCGGAAGCTAGCGCGCGTGCCAGTCTTCAAGGCGATCCCGATCGCCTGCCTCGCTCTGCTGCTCGGCGGCGTCGCGCCGGCGGCTGCCCAGCTGGACCAGGATCCCGACGCGCTGCTCGACAGCGCCGAAAAGGCGATGCAGGATTCCGGCGACAGCCTCAGGCAGAAGGAATCCGGCAAGAGCCTGGGCAACCAGTCGGACGCGATCCATAAGCTCGAGGAATACAAGCGCGCGACGGAACGGAGCCAGTCCTCCAACCGTGATCGCAACGTCATCACGCAGCGCGATCTCGACGAACTCTTGAAGCAGATCGAGAAGGCCGCGCGCGAAGGCAACAAAGAGGCCGCGCAGCGCATGCTCGAGCAGCTCGCGCAGATCATGGAAAATCTCCAGATGGCGCAGCCGGGGCAGTCCGGCGACAGCGACATGGAACAGGCGCTGAACGAGCTCAGCGACATGATCCGCAAGCAGCAGCAATTGCGCGACAAGACCTTCAAGCAGGGCCAGGATTCCCGGCGTGACCGCTCGCGCGGCAAGCAGCCGGGCGACCAGTCGATGTCGGACCTCCAGCAGGACCAGCAGGCGCTGCGCGATCGCCTGAAGAAGCTGCAGGACGAGCTCGCCAAGCGCGGTCTCACGCAGAAGGGACCGAAGGGCCAGAAAGGCCAGCCGGGACAGAAGGGCCAGCAGGGCGACCCCGGACAGTCCGGCCAGGATGGCGATCAGGACGGCGACCAGAGCGATGACGACGGCAGCCTCGACGCCGCCGACGGCGCCATGGGCGATGCCGGCTCGAAGCTCGGCGAAGGCAATGCGGACGGCGCCGTGGATTCGCAGGGCAAGGCGCTCGACGCTTTGCGCAAAGGTGCGCAGAAGATGGCCGAGGCGATGCAGCAGGGCGACGGCGACGGGCAGGGCGATGGCCCCGGCAACCGGGCCGGCCGTCAGCAGAGCGGCGGCAATCAGACCGACCCGCTCGGCCGTCCGCTCCATGGCCGTGAATTCAGCGACGATTACACGGTCAAGATCCCCGGCGAGATCGACGCCCAGCGCGTCCGCCGCATCCTCGAAGAACTCCGCCGCCGCTTGGGCGATCCCTCGCGCCCGCAGATCGAGCTCGATTACATCGAGCGGCTGCTGAAGGATTTTTGAGGCTGCGAGCTCTCTCCCCGATGTCGTCCCGGCGAAGGCCGGGACCCATAACCACAGGGAGTGGTTTGGCGAAGACTCGGAGTGACCAGCTCGCGTCGTGACTGCTGCTGGGGAGTATGGGTCCCGGCCTTCGCCGGGACGACACCGATCGTGCAGGAGCAACCTCGCGTCACAGCGGCGGCAGCTGCTCGCTACCCCTTCTTCGCCGCCAGCGCATCCGCCACTGCGGTGCGGATATCGGCGACCGAGAACGGCTTGGTCACGACGTCATGCACCAGCGCATTCAAGTTCGAGGCGCGCTCGCGCTGGTCGGCAAAGCCGGTCATCAACAAAATGGTGAGGTCGGGGAAATCGCGCGCGGCGGACAGCGCCAGCGCGATGCCGTCCATGACCGGCATCTGGATGTCGGTGAGCAGAAGGTCGAACGCGCCGTCCTCGCGGGTCAGGATCTCCAGCGCCTCGGCGCCGTCCTGCGCCGTCACGGTCTCATGGCCGTCCATGGCGATGGCGCGCGCCACCAGCGTGCGCATCGAGTCCTCGTCGTCGGCGATCAGGATTTTCGGCATGAGACCAGCCTTGGGATCAGCTCCCGCGGATATTGCGAACCTGATTACACGCTGCCACCGGCGATGTCGCGCCGGTTGAAGAAGCGGACGTCGATGTTGCGGCCCTCCGGCGGCGGCGAGGCGAGGCGCGAGCGGAAGAAGGCGCGCTCGCCGGGCTGCAGCACGGTCTGTTCCAGCACGGTGTTCCAGGCGTAGATCTCCGCGCCTTGCGCGTCGCGCACCGCAAAGCGCAGCCGCGGGATATCGAGCGGCTTCTTGCCCTGACCGACGATCACGCCCTCGATCACCAACACCTGCTTACCGTCGACGGTCTCGCTGGAGAGCTTGACGTCCTTGAAGGTCAGACCGCGCAGGTTAACGTCGAGCCCGACCATCTTGTAGAAGGCCGCCGTCTGCGGCAGCAGGCGCACCACGTCGCCGCGCCACATGATCATGGCGAGCACCAGTGCGGCCATGGCGGCGCAGGCGGTCGGCAGGCCGAAATAGGATTTGCGCGGTGCCACGGCCGGCGTCGGGCGCTTGACCCGCGCCCCGGGGCGGCTGAACAGGTTGCGGAACCAGGATTGGTGCTGGGCGCCGACGGCTTCTTCCTCGGCGGCCCGGGCCGCTGCCGACCACTCGTCCTCGATCTCCTGGGCGGTCTCGGCCGGCCAGTCGCCCGCGATCGAGGGGCTTTCGACCACCGGGGTGTCGGCGGCGTTATCGTCCTTGGCGTAGGAGTTCCACTGCTCGGCAAGGTCGGATTGGTCGTCGGCCTGGCTGGCCGCGGCCATGGCCGGGACGGATGCCTCCTCGATGGCATCCTCGGCATAGGCGACCCAGGTTTCCTTGCAGCGGGAGCAGCGGACCGTCCGCCCGTTCGCCCCGAGGCTCGCGGGCTTGATGGCGTAGGATGTCGTACAATGGGGGCAGACGATATGCATGGACGAGCCTTGATGCACGAACTGGTCTTGACGAGCCGGAGTGGCGGTTGCTCAGGATGCTACAAGGCGACCGTTAACGAACCGGAAACCATAACGGCCGCAAAAACCGTTGGCCGCACAAGGCGGAGCGTCGCGGCGCTTCTGTCGCCACCTCTCGAACGGAGCTGAGCTTGGTTCGGTTCGAAAATGTCGGATTGCGCTACGGTCTGGGGCCGGAGATTCTGCGCGACCTCAGCTTCCAGATTCCTGCGCATTCCTTCCAGTTCCTCACCGGCCCGTCCGGCGCCGGCAAGACCTCGCTGCTGCGCCTGTTGTTCCTGTCGCACCGGCCGACGCGCGGCCTCGTCAACCTGTTCGGCCACGACATCTCGCAGCTCGGCAAGGACGAGATTGCGGATTTGCGCAAGCGCATCGGCATCGTGCTGCAGGATTTCCGCCTGCTCGATCACATGACGACCTATGAGAACGTGGCGCTGCCGTTCCGCGTCATGGGCCGCAGCGAGTCGAGCTATCGCAAGGAGGTCATCGACCTCCTGCGCTGGGTCGGCCTCGGCGAGCGCATGGACGCGCTGCCGCCCATTCTCTCCGGCGGCGAGAAGCAGCGCGCGGCGATCGCGCGCGCGGTGATCTCGCGGCCGCAGCTGCTGCTCGCGGACGAGCCGACCGGCAGCGTCGATCCGACGCTGGGGCGCCGCCTGCTGCGGCTTTTCATCGAGCTCAACAAATCGGGTACCGCCGTCATCATCGCCACCCACGACATCGGCCTGATGGACCAGTACGAGGCGCGGCGGCTCGTGCTGCATCAGGGACGGTTGCACGTCTATGAGTAAGACCGACGAGCGCGGCGTGCTGGTCGACCTCGGACAGGAGCGTCCGCAGCTCCCGGCGAGGGCGCGCAACATGTCGCCGATCGTGCCGCGCGCCTCGATCCACGGCCGCGCGCTGGTCGCGGTCGTCGCCATCATGACCTTCCTGGCGTCGATGACCACGGGCACGGTGCTGCTGGTCAGCGCGTCCGCCGCGGAATGGCAGTCGGACGTCGCGAGCGAGATCACCATCCAGGTTCGCCCGCAGACGGGACGCGACCTCGACCGCGACACCGCGGCGGTGACCGAGGCGATGCGGGCGCAGCCCGGCATCGTCGAGGTCAAGCCGTTCAGCAGGGACGAAAGCGGCAAGCTGCTCGAGCCATGGCTCGGCACCGGCTTGTCGATGGACGATCTGCCGGTGCCGCGCATGATCATCGCGCGGGTGCAGCCCGGGACCCAGCTCGACCTCGGCGCCCTGCGCGCCCGCGTGACCCAGGTTGCGCCGAGCGCCAGCGTCGACGATCACCGCGCCTGGATCGAGCGGATGCGGTCGATGACCAACGCGACCGTGCTTGCCGGCCTCGGCATCCTCGCGCTCGTCATCATCGCGACCATCATCTCGGTGTCGTTCGCGACCCGCGGCGCCATGGCGGCGAACCGTCCGATCGTCGAGGTGCTGCATTTCGTCGGCGCCGGCGACCGCTACATCGCCAATCGCTTCCTGCGCCATTTCCTCAGGCTCGGCCTCGAGGGCGGCGTGATCGGCGGCGGCGTCGCCATGCTGGTGTTCGGCTTCTCCGAGTCGATCGCGGGCTGGTTCTCCGGCACGCCCGTCGGGGATCAGTTCGCAGCGCTGCTCGGCACCTTCTCGCTGCGTCCATCAGGCTATGTCGTGCTCGCGGTGCAGGCCGTGCTGATCGGCGCCATCACCGCGGTCGCCTCGCGCCAGACGTTGTTCGCGACGTTGAATGACGTGGATTGAGATTTCTGTTCTTCCTGCTTCCTCGTGGGGGCGGGTGAAGAAACCGGACTCCACTTCGCCTCAAAACGTCCTAAAATCATCCAGGGAAGGGATCACCGACATCGCATGACCGCGCCGACCGACGATCGATCGCCGAAACTGCCGCGCGGCTGGCTGCGCGCGGTATTGGTGTCGGCAATTGCGCTCGCTTTCGTCAGCGCGGCGGCGGGCTTCGTCGCGTTCCTGTCGCAGATGCGCGGCGCCGAGATCGCGCCGGACCGCAAGGCCGACGGCATCGTGGTCCTGACCGGAGGCTCCTCGCGGGTGTCGGACGCGATGGAGCTGCTGGCGGCCGGCTACGGCAAGCGGCTGCTGATCTCCGGTGTGCATCCGACCTCGACGGCGAACGACATCTCGCGGACCCTGCCGGAGAACCAGTCCTTCATGACCTGCTGCGTCGACCTCGATCGCACCGCGCTCACGACCCGCGGTAACGCCGCAGAGACGCGACGCTGGGCCGAGGGGCGCGGTTTCAAGTCGCTGATCGTGGTCACCTCGAACTATCACATGCCCCGCGCGCTGGTGGAATTCTCGCATGCGATGCCGGAGACGAAGCTGATCCCGTTCGCGGTGGTCGGCGACAAATGGCGCGAGGAGCCATGGTGGACCTCGGCGTCCACCTTGCGGCTGCTGCTGTCCGAATATGTCAAGTACATCGCGGCCGAGCTCAGGGTGCGGCTGGAGGATTTCGGGATTGACCTTTCGCCCGAGATGTCGGAGCAGCCTGCAGGCCAGCAAGTGAGGCGGCCCGCCACCGCACAGGCCAATTGATCGGACCTTCGATGTTCCTGATTTTCCTGCGTTCGCTCGTGTTCAACGTGCTGTTCTACGCCGTGCTGGTCGCCCTTGCGATCGTGGCGCTGCCGACCTTCGCGTTGCCGCCGCGCGCGATGCTGACCGTTGCCGAATGGTGGGCGAAGGCGACCCTGTTCCTGATGCGCGTGGTCTGCAACATCAAGGTGGAATTCCGCGGCACCGAGAAGATCCCGCAGGGGCCATTGGTGATCGCGGCGAAGCACCAGTCGTTCTGGGAGACCTTCGTGCTGCCCAGGTTTTTCAACCGCCCGATCTTCATCCTCAAGCGCCAGCTCATGCAGATCCCGGTGTTCGGCCAGTTCCTGGCCAAGACGGGGATGATCGCGATCGACCGCAACGCCGGCGTGAAGGCGCTGCTGGACATGACGCGGCGGGCGCGCGATGCCGTGCGCAGTGGAAAGCAGCTCGTGATCTTTCCGGAAGGCACCCGACGCGCACCGGGTGCGCCGCCCGACTACAAGACCGGTTTCGCGCAGATCTATTCGTCGTGCGGGGTACAGTGCCTGCCGATCGCGCTCAATTCCGGCCTGTTCTGGCCGCGCCGCACCTTCATGCGCTATCCCGGCACGCTGGTGGTCGAGTTTCTCGATCCGTTGCCGCCGGGACTGCCGAAGGACGAGTTTCTCGCCCGCGTGCAGACGGTCATCGAAGAGGCGACGGGCCGCATCGTCGAAGCGGGCCGGAAAGAGCAGGAACAGCTGATCGGCAGCGCGCCAAGCTACGCGCCGTCGGAGAGCTAGCGGTTCTCTCGGTCTTCGGACGCAGGCGCGTGCAGGGAATGTGCATCACCATGCAGCATGGTCGCGAGCTGATGCAGCTGCGTGTCGCGAAAGCCTTCGGCTTCGATCGCCTTCACCGTCGCCGTGACATAGTCGCGGTTGGCGCCGGACTGGCCGTGGCCCTGGATGACGTGGCGATGCTGATCGGCGAGCGACAGGCGGCCGGCATATTGCACATGGCCGCGATCGACGACATAGGCGAGCGCGGAGACGCGCTGGCGCGCATCGTTTTCCAGCCACACCGAGCGCATGACTTCACGATAGACCGATGTGACCTGCTCGCGCGCCCGCAAGTAGGCGACGACGTCGGCGCGGCTCTTCTCTGCGACGCGGAAGGCGATGCCGCGGCAGGCGCCGCCGCGATCGAGCCCGAGCACCAGGCCCGGCTTCTCCGGTGTGCCGCGATGGACGAAGGAATAGACGCAGAGCGCGCGATGCTCGCCGACCAGCCTGGCCGGGACGCGCTCCTCGAATTCGAAACCCGGCCGCCACATCAGCGAGCCGTAGCCGAACACCCAGAGGTCGCCCTTGGCTACGGTGACGGAGGGGAGGGTGATTTCGGACATTTCGGGCACGGCTACCAGAATGAAGCCCCTAAGCGAAGCGAATTCTCCGCCTTTCGCCAGGAGCCGGCCTCGCTTACATTTGCCAGAATCTGGGGTCAAAGGGTCGCCGCATGTCAAACATGACCGTTGCCGCAGGCCGGCGCTCCCGTTGGGGCCTTTTCATCGCACCCGTTCTCGTCCTGATCCTCGCGGTCGCGTGGAGCTGTTTCTGGTTCTATGCGGCGTCGCAGGCCGAAGTCGCTGCCGACGCCTGGCGCGCGCAGGAGGCCAAATCCGGCCGCATCTATGATTGCGCCAAGCGCTCGATCGCAGGCTTCCCGTTCCGCTTCGAGGTCCAGTGTTCCGGCGCCAGCGTCGCCCTGGTGTCGCAGAATGCCAGCAAGACGCCGTTCACGGCGAAGCTCGACAACATCCTGGTCGTTGCGCAGGTTTACGATCCCAAGCTCGTCATCGCTGAGTTCTCCGCGCCGGCGACGCTGGTCGACGGCGTCACGCAAAACACCTTCGTGGTGAACTGGAGCAAGGGCCGCAGCAGCGTCGTCGGCCTGCCGGCTGTGCCGGACCGCGCCTCCATCGTGTTCGACGATCCCACCTTGAATCGGCTCGACGGCAGCGTCCAGGTGCCGCTCGCGCGCGCCAAGCAGATCGAGCTGCATGGACGTCTCGCGGAGGGATCGAAGTCCGATCATCCTGTCATTGAGACCGTGCTCCACGTCGCGCAAGGCAGCATCCAGGGCGTTCATCCCCTGCTCGCCGAGCCGTTCGAGGCCGATACGCGCGCCAAGATCACCGGCCTCTCCGACCTCACGCCAAAGCCGTGGCCGCAGCGTTTCCGCGAGATCCAGGCTGCCGGCGGCCATATCGAGATCGTGCAGTCGCGGATCCAGCAGGGCGAGATGATCGCGGTCGCGGCCGGCACGCTCGGCCTCTCGGCCAATGGCCGACTGGACGGCGAGCTGCAGATGACGGTGACCGGCCTCGAGCGCGTGATCCCGGCGCTCGGCATCGAGAAGATGCTGGAGGAGGGCGTGCCGCAGGCCACCCTCGATCGCGTCGCGCCCGGCGTGAAGTCGCAGGATCTCAACAATCTGTTCGGCGCGCTCGACCGCGCCGTTCCCGGCCTCGGCAAGGTCATCAAGCAGAACGCCAATGCCGGACTTGCCGCCGGCATCAATTCGATCGGCACCGAGAGCACGCTCGAGGGCAAGAAGGCGCGCAGCTTCCCGCTGAAATTCGTCGACGGCGCGGTGCTGCTCGGCCCGGTCAAGGTCGGCCAGATCCCGCCGCTGTACTAGCTCGCAACGCGTAGCCCGCATGAGCGCCGCGACATGCGGGCACCAGTCCCGGATGTCGCTGCGCTCATCCGGGCTGCGTGCTCCATCGTCATGCCCGGGCTTGTCCCGGGCATCCACGTCTCTCTTGAATCGCGGATGCGCGCGGATGGCCGGGACAAGCCCGGCCATGACGGAAGGGTGAGGACGCGCCGCTACGGCTTCTTGTCCAACTGCCCGTGTTGCCGGCCGAAATCCGCCGCCGCCGAATCCTGGCCGATCTCGACGATGCCGCGGCGGATGGCGCGGGTGCGGGTGAAGTGGTCGAACAGCGCCTCGCCGTCGCCGCGGCGGATCGCGCGGGTCAGCTTGGCGAGATCCTCGGTGAAGGTGCCGAGCATCTCCAGCACGGCTTCCTTGTTGGCGAGGAACACGTCGCGCCACATCGTCGGGTCGGACGCGGCGATGCGGGTAAAGTCGCGGAAGCCGCCGGCCGAGAACTTGATCACTTCGGACTCGGTCACCTGCGCCAGCTCGTCGGCGGTGCCGACGATGGTGTAGGCGATCAGATGCGGCAGATGGCTGGTGATCGCGAGCACGAGATCATGATGATCCGGCGTCATGATCTCGACCTTGGCGCCCATCGCGGCCCAGAACGCGCGCAGGTGATCGGTCGCAGCTGCATCGACGCCTTCCGGCGGCGTCAGGATGCACCAGCGGTTGATGAAGAGCTCGGCGAAGCCGGAATCGGGGCCCGAATGCTCGGTGCCCGCGACGGGATGCGCCGGCACGAAATGAACGGTCTTCGGCAGGTGCGGCGCCATGTCCCTGACGATCGCGCCCTTCACCGAGCCGACATCGGACACGATCGCGCCGGGCTTCAGATGCGGTGCGATCTCCTGCGCCACCGGCCCGCAGGCGCCGACGGGAATGCAGAGGATGACGAGATCGGCATCCTTCACCGCTTCCGCATTGGTCGCCACGACCTGATCGACGATGCCGAGCTCGATCACGCGCGCACGCGTCTTCTCGGAGCGCGCGGTGGTGACGATTTCGCCAGCCAAGCCCTGGAGCTTGGCGGCGCGCGCGATCGAGCCACCGATCAGGCCGAAGCCGATCAGGGCGACGCGCTGGAAGTGCGCCTGCGCGCTCATTTGCCGGCCACGAAGTCGCGCAGGCCGTCGACGACGAGGCGGTTGGCCTCTTCGGTACCGATGGTCATGCGCAGCGAATGCGGCAGGCCGTAGTTCTTCAGCGCGCGCAGCACGAGGCCGCGCTTTGTGAGGAACGCGTCGGCGTCGTCCGAGGTCCTGCCCTTCTCGGTCGGGAAGTGGATCAGCACGAAATTGGCGACGCTCGGGGTCACCTTCAGGCCGAGCTTGGTGATCTCCTCGGTCAGCCAGTTGCGCCAGGTCTCGGTGAACTGCTTGGACATTGCCTGATGCGCGGTGTCCTCGATCGCGGCGACCGCGGCGTACATCGCCGGCGTCGACACGTTGAAGGGACCGCGGATGCGGTTGACGGCATCGATGATGTGCTCGGGGCCGAACATCCAGCCGATGCGCAGCGCCGCCAGGCCGTGGATCTTGGAGAAGGTGTGCGTCACCACCGTGTTCTCGGTGGTGGCGACGAGCTCGATGCCCATTTCATAGTCGTTGCGGGAAACGTAGTCGCAATAGGCGGCGTCCAGCACCAGCAGCACATGCGAGGGCAGGCCGGCGCGCAGCCGCTTGACCTCGTCGAACGGAATGTAGGTGCCGGTCGGGTTGTTGGGGTTGGCGAGCCAGACCAGCTTCGTCTTCGGCGTCACCGCCTTCAGGATGGCGTCGACGTTGCAGGTGAGGTTGGTCTCCTCCGCGATCACGTTCCTGGCGCCGACCGCCATGGTAGCGATCGGATAGACCAGGAATCCGTGCGTGGTGGAGATCGCCTCGTCGCCCTGGCCGAGATAGGTGTGGGCGAGCAGGTTGAGGATCTCGTCCGAGCCGGCGCCGCAGATGATGCGGTTGGGATCGAGGCCATAGCTGCGGCCGATCGCTTCGCGCAGCACGCGCGAGGTGCCTTCCGGATAGTCTTCCAGATGATCCGCCACGCGCTTGAAGGCTTCGATCGCCTTGGGCGAGGGCCCGAACGGCGTCTCGTTGGCCGACAGCTTGAACACCTTGCGGCCCGGCTCCGGCACCGGGGTCTTGCCGGGCGTGTAGGGCGCAATATCGAGAATGCCGGGGTTCGGCACGGGGCGGGACATCTTCAACTCCGGATAGGCTTTAGGCGATACGCGATTTACGATTTCGGCCCGGTCGGGGCCACCGTATAGCGCGTTGCGTGGCTGCCGACGAGGGCCGTGGAGCGTACCGAGGCCCCCGCCTCGATCAGGGCAGCCCTGATTTTGCCGATGCTGCTCTCGCTCGTAACCGAGACGAGCAAGGCCGCGCCGTCGAAGGCGGTATCGGGCACCGCCACGATCTCGGCGAGCGGCGACAGGGCGCGCGCGACCTCGGCATTCCATCCCGACACGCGCACGCTGAAGGTCTCGACCTCCGTCACCAGGGCGCTGTCGGCGACGCGCGAGATCGCGAACACCGGCAGCGCGGCCGGATGGTCGGCGCGCTCGACGAAGGGCATCCGCGCGATGATCTTCGGCGCGCCCTCTGCTTCCAGCTCCAGCCACCAGGGTGTGCGGCTCGAGGTCGCCGAGACCAGCGCCAGATCGCCCTTGGATTTCGCCACCGCCTCGACCGCTGCCTGCGCGCTGAAATGCGCGACGTAAGGAACCGTGAAGCCGAAATGGAAGCGCACGGAATCGCGCATCGCTGGCTCGCTCACCGAGATGTCGGCGTGCACGGAGAACGGCGCCTGCACATAGGTGAAGGTCGAGATGATGACGCGCCAGATGCTCTCGACCGTGTCGAGCGGCAGGATGCCGCGATGACGCTGCACGATCTCGCGCATCATCGAGGCCTCGCGCGCCGGACGGAAGGCCGAGCCGACCTCCTGGGTCTGCTTGACCTGGATCAGGCGGTCGATGATGTCGCCGCGCTGCATCAGCAGGCGATGCATGCCCTCGTCGATCGCGTCAATCTCCTTGCGCAATTCCTGCAATGACGGTGGCGCGGGCGGACGTTGGGACATATCTGACTGGACTGTTGAGAGGCGTTCCAATGCGGGCCGGCCCAGGAAACTGGTAGGAAACTGGTAAGGCCGGATCCGCTGCGATCGACGTCTTGATTAGGCAGTCGGGGCGGCGAAAGCAAAGAGAAATGACGGCCTGTCCGGCGGGCAAGACAGGGACGAATTTGGTTGATCCGGTCCGCGACTTGACGAAAACCGCCCAAGCCGGTAGTTTTTTGCCCGTTCCGTGGTCATTTGAGCCGGCCGGCTTGCAGCCACGTTAAAAAACTCGCTAAACAGGCCGGGGACGCTTCCGATCCCGGCCGAACCTATCGTTCAGGCCGGGTTTTTCATGGCCTGATTCCAGCGGCGGTCTGACGACAGTCGCAAACGAGGTCGATGATGGTTGGCGTCAAGTCCGTGCCCAGTCCCGCGATCAGTGCCGACGACCGGTCGCATGAGGTGGATCATCCGAGCTCGCCGGTCGCGCAGTTCGGCGCCGACCAGCCGCTGCGGCTCGATTGCGGCGTCGATCTCTCCCCGTTCCAGATCGCCTATCAGACCTATGGCGAACTCAACGCCGATCGCTCCAACGCGGTGCTGATCTGCCATGCGCTGACCGGCGATCAGCATGTCGCCAATGTGCATCCCGTCACCGGCAAGTCCGGCTGGTGGGAGACGCTGGTCGGCCCGGGCCGGCCGCTCGATCCCAAGCATTACTTCATCATCTGCTCCAACGTGATCGGCGGCTGCATGGGCTCGACCGGGCCGGCCTCGATCAATCCCGCCACCGGCAAGGTGTGGGGCCTCGATTTTCCCGTCATCACCATTCCGGACATGGTGCGCGCGCAGGCGATGCTGATCGACCGGCTCGGCATCGACACGCTGTTCGCCGTCGTCGGTGGCTCGATGGGCGGCATGCAGGTGCTGCAATGGACTGCGGCCTATCCTGGCCGCGTCTACTCCGCGCTGGCGATCGCCTGCGCAACGCGGCACTCGGCGCAGAACATCGCCTTCCACGAGCTCGGCCGGCAGGCGGTGATGGCCGATCCCGACTGGCACAATGGCGGCTATGCCGATCAGGGCATCCATCCGCATCGCGGCCTCGCGGTGGCGCGCATGGCCGCGCACATCACCTATCTCTCGGACGCGGCGCTGCATCGCAAGTTCGGCCGGCGCATGCAGGATCGCGAATTGCCGACCTTCTCGTTCGATGCCGACTTCCAGGTCGAGTCCTATCTGCGCTACCAGGGCTCGTCCTTCGTCGAGCGCTTCGACGCCAATGCCTATCTCTATCTGACGCGCGCGATGGACTATTTCGACATCGCGGCCGACCATGGCGGCGTGCTGGCGAAGGCGTTCGCCGGCATCCAGACGCGTTTCTGCGTTGTGTCGTTCACCAGCGATTGGCTGTTCCCGACCTCGGAATCGCGCGCGCTGGTGCATGCGCTGAATGCGTCGAGCGCGCGGGTGTCGTTCGCCGAGATCGAGACCGATCGCGGCCACGACGCCTTCCTGCTCGACGTGCCCGAATTCTTCGACATCTCCCGCGCCTTCCTGCAATCGGCCGGCAAGGCACGCGGGCTTACGGCTAAGGACGGCTAGCGATGTCTGTACAGGAAGTGCTGCCGCTCGGCGGCGTTGCGGCCGGACAATCCGGCCAGGCTCGCGCCGACCATCTGCTGGTGGCCGAGATGGTCAAGCCGGGCTCGAGAGTGCTCGACGTCGGCTGCGGCGACGGCGATCTGCTGCAGCTGCTCGAGGCCCGCGGCATCGACGGGCGCGGCATCGAATTGTCGCGCGAGGGCGTCAATCGCTGCGTCGCCAAGGGCCTTGCCGTGGTGCAGGGCGATGCCGACACCGACCTCGTCAATTATCCCGACGATGCATTCGATTACGTGATCCTGTCGCAGACGCTGCAGGCGACGCGGCAGCCGAAGGTCGTGCTGGAGAACTTGCTGCGCATCGGCCATCGCGCCATCGTGTCGTTCCCGAATTTCGGCTTCTGGAAGATGCGGCTCCAGCTCCTGATCGGCGGCCACATGCCGCGCACGGAGAATCTGCCCGCGACCTGGTACGACACCGCCAACATCCACTTCTGCACCATCAAGGATTTCGTCGAGCTCTGCGACGCGATCAACGTCAAGATGGAGCGCTCCGTGGCGCTCGATCTCTACGGCCGCCCCGTGCCGCTGAACCTGCCCTGGTGGGTGTGGAACATGTTCGGCGAGCAGGGCGTGTTTCTGCTGACGCGCGGCGGGCAAGGGAAGTAGCGGCCCGTAGCCCGGATGGAGCGCAGCGCAATCCGGGGCAGGTCGTGCCGCGGTCGAGAATCCCGGATTACGCTGCGCTCTATCCGGGCTACGCGACGGAGAGTTTCGCCGCACCTTCGCTCTAATGCGCCGCCAGCGACCTAGGATCCCGCACCGGCCAGCGGCCGGCCTCGACCAGCGTCACGAAGCGCTCGACGCTCTCGTTGAACAGCGCGGGCTCTTCGAGGTTGAGCACGTGGCCCGACTTCGGAAACACCGCGAGCCCGGCGGCGGGCAGGTGCTTCTTCAGGAACAGGCTCGCGCCGATGCACGGATCGTCCTCGTCACCGCAGATGATCAGTGCGGGCGTCGCGACCTTCGCGATCGATTCCGTCAGCGTGTAGATCGAGGGTCGGCCGCCCTGGAAGCCGCGCATCGTGCGCGCCGAGCCCTTGGAATCGTGCCGCGCCAGCGCGGCGTAGAAATCGGCATGGCCGCGCGGGTCCTTCACAAGAAAGGGAATCCGGCTCGGCGCCTCGCGCGTGACCTTTGCGACCTCCGCGGAGCCCAGCGTCTCGAACTGCTCGGCATTGGCACGGCACTGCTTGCGCCAAGCCTCCAGGTTCTCGAGCTCGGAGCCCGAGCCGACGCCGGCGAGCGTCATCGACAGCGCGCGCTGCGGCGCGTTCAATCCGATCTGGAGCGACGAATAGGCGCCCATCGAGAGGCCGACGAGATGTGCGCGCTCGATTTTGAGATGATCGAGCACCGCGAGCGCATCGGTGTAGAAATGCGTGTAGCTGTAGACCTCGCCCGCGGGCACGTCCGATGGCGTGTAGCCGCGCGCGGAATAGGTGATGCAGCGGTGGCCGCGCGAGAAGTAGCGCATCTGCGGCTCCCAATTGGTGTAGTCGGCCGCGAACTCGTGCAGAAAAATGATCGGCGTTCCCTGGCCCGCTTCTTCGAAATAGATGCGGACGTCATCCCTGGTCGTGGCGTGGGGCATTAACCGTTTCCCTCTCTTCAAGCCGTGCACGCAGGATCGCAGTTAATGTTGTTGTCCGCAATGCGGCAGCGTGATCGCAGCACCAGCGCAAAATCATCGCAGCTATTCGCCGGGCGTGGCGTCTTTTTCTCGCCACATCCGGAAGCTTTACGGCCCGACGGATGTCGGCCACCGCACGGGCCGACGGGAAAGAGGGGTGTAACGAAGGATGAAGTATGTTTGAGTTGTTTGCGTCTCGCCTGTCGCGCTGTGTTGTCGCGCTGGCGATCGTCTTCGCGGCGGTTGCCGCTTTCGTTTCTCCGGCCTCAGCGCGGCCTCACCATCGTCACAGCGCAGAGCGGCACGCTCACGCACATCACGCCAGACATCATCACTATCGCCACCATGCACGCAGCTCGCGCTTCGAGCGCAGCGCGGCGCAATTGCAGGCGAGCGGCTTTGGCGACACCCAGGCCTCCTATGATCCGAACGCCAACAGCGGCGGCATGGCCCGCAATGCGATGGCGAGCACGACGGCGGTCGCAAGCAGCGGCGGCTTCGGCGGCGGATCGGGCCTCGTGTCCGAGGCACGGCGCTATCTCGGCGGCAACCCGACCGGGCGCGGCAGCCTGTGGTGCGCGCGCTTCATGAACATGGTGCTGCAGCATACCGGCCATCAGGGCACCGGCTCGGACATGGCGAGCTCGTTCGCCCGCTATGGCACGCGCGTCTCCGGTCCGCAGGTCGGCGCCATCGCGGTGATGTCGCGCGGCCGCCGCGGCGGCCATGTCGGCATCATCACCGGCGTCGACGCGCAGGGCAATCCGATCATGATCTCCGGCAACAACGGCAACCGCGTCCGCGAGGCGCCGGTCTCGCGCGGCCGCATCTATGCGTATGTGATGCCGAATTGAGGTGAGGGCGGCGACGCTGCCGTAAGGTGGGTTAGCTGGCGGTCGCGCGAAGCGCGGTCCGCTAGCGTAACCCACCTCTTCTGCTTCTGCGGTGACAGACAGTGGTGGGTTACGCCTGCGGCTAACCCACCCTACGAACCGTCACACCAGTCGCGGCTGCTCCACCGCCACCACATCCCCCACGCCGATCTCGCCGTCCGCGATGACCTCGGCATAGATGCCGCAATCCATGTGGCCGAGATGGCGCGACAGCGTCGGCGGGATATCGAGATCGCGTGCGGCGGTCACGGGGTCCACATTGGTGGCCGGACAGCGGACGATGCGCTTGACCACTTTCAGCCGGGCCTTGCCGATCGCGAGCGTCTGGCCGACGAGGTCGAGCTCGGACCAGGCCGGCCAGCCCTGAACATAAAGGTTGCCGCGGAAGCGCAGCGGATGCACGGCGGTGCCGCCCAGCATCGCCTCGATGGCGCGAACGCTGTTCAGATTGATAATCGACACGACCTTGCGGGCGACGTCGGAGAAGCTGTGGTCACGGCCGGACAGGACCTTTGGCGGGCCCTTCAACTCCGGCTGGAAGTTCTCGGTGAAATAGCTCTCGATGGCGGCGCGCCCGGCGGCGGTCTCCAGATCGCCGCTGGCGACGATCTGGCCGTCCCTGCGGATGGTCAGGCGATTGGTCGCGTCCTCGAACCGGCTGTCGAGGGAAGCCAGCCGCTCATTGCGCGCCAGCATCAGGAACAGGATTTTCGGCTTCCATTCGGGCGCTTCGGGATCGAACCCGCTCGGCCCGTTCTCGATGGCGTAGCGGCGATCGGCCGGCAGCGTCTGGCCGGTCCGTAAGGGGACCCGGGGCAGGCTCTCGGGCGTCAGGCCCTTGATCGGGTAGCGGTAGAGGCCGGTGATCTCGGC
Source organism: Bradyrhizobium sp. KB893862 SZCCT0404 (assembly GCF_018130885.1). Taxonomy (NCBI): domain Bacteria; kingdom Pseudomonadati; phylum Pseudomonadota; class Alphaproteobacteria; order Hyphomicrobiales; family Nitrobacteraceae; genus Bradyrhizobium; species Bradyrhizobium sp. KB893862 SZCCT0404. The sequence continues at coordinate 519,587 of NZ_JAFCLT010000003.1, read as the reverse complement.
GGTCTGGCTGGCTGTCATGCCGCTACTTAGGGGATTCGACGCAGCCCCGCCAAGCGGGCCGATCAGCGCACGAAATTGTGAAGTCGCCTCTTTCGCATCAGCAGCCCGCTTCCCACATCTGCCTCAGGCCGGCGGCAACGCCGGTCCAAGACGACCGTTACCGGTTGAGAAACGTCAATGCGGTATTCGGAAACCCAATGAAGATGCCGTTTGGGGTGCCTTAGAGGGCCCCAGGGGCAGGCCGAGGGAAAGAAAAGACCATGAATATCGACAAATATACCGAACGCTCCAGGGGCTTCATCCAGTCCGCGCAGTCGCTTGCGGTGCGCGAGGGGCACCAGCAGTTTTCCACCCTGCACGTCCTCAAGGTCCTCCTGGACGACAATGAGGGCCTCGCTGCCGGTCTGATCGACCGCGCCGGCGGCAATTCCCGTGCGATCCTGAAGGCGACCGAGGAGGCCCTGAACAAGGTGCCCAAGGTCTCCGGCGGCGGCGCCGGCCAGATCTATCTCGCGCCCGAGCTTGCCCGCACCTTCGACGCCGCCGAGAAGGCCGGCGAGAAGGCCGGCGACAGCTTCGTCACCGTCGAGCGGCTGCTGCTCGGTCTCACGCTGGAGAAGTCCAGCGAGGCCGGCGCGATTCTCGCCAAGGGCGGCGTCACCCCGCAAAACCTCAACGCGGCCATCGAGGCGCTGCGCAAGGGCCGCACCGCGGATTCCGCGACGGCCGAGAACGCCTATGATGCGCTGAAGAAATATGCCCGCGACCTCACCCAGGCTGCGCGCGACGGCAAGCTCGACCCGGTCATCGGCCGCGACGAGGAGATCCGCCGTACCATCCAGGTGCTCTCGCGCCGGACCAAGAACAATCCCGTCCTGATCGGCGAGCCCGGCGTCGGCAAGACCGCCATCGCGGAAGGCCTCGCGCTGCGCATCGTCAACGGCGACGTGCCCGAGAGCCTGAAGGACAAGAAGCTGCTGTCGCTCGACCTCGGCGCCCTGATCGCGGGTGCAAAGTACCGCGGCGAGTTCGAGGAGCGGCTGAAGGCCGTGCTCCAGGAAGTCACCGCGAGCGAGGGCAACTTCATCCTGTTCATCGACGAGATGCACACGCTGATCGGCGCCGGCAAGGGCGACGGCGCGATGGACGCCTCCAACCTGCTCAAGCCTGCGCTCGCCCGCGGCGAGCTGCACTGCATCGGCGCGACCACGCTCGACGAGTACCAGAAGCACGTCGAGAAGGACGCCGCGCTGGCGCGGCGCTTCCAGCCGATCTTCGTCAGCGAGCCCTCGGTCGAGGACACCATCTCGATCCTGCGCGGTCTCAAGGACAAGTACGAGCAGCACCACGGCGTGCGGATCACCGATTCCGCGCTGGTCGCCGCCACGACGCTGTCCAACCGCTACATCACCGATCGCTTCCTGCCCGACAAGGCGATCGACCTCATGGACGAGGCCGCGGCGCGGCTGAAGATGCAGGTCGATTCCAAGCCGGAAGAGCTGGACTCGCTCGACCGCGAGATCATCCGGCTCAAGATCGAGCAGGAGGCGCTCAAGAAGGAAAGCGATCTCGGCTCGAAATCCCGTCTCGAGTCACTGCAGAAGGAACTCGCCGAGCTCGAAGAGAAGTCTGCGGCACTGACGGCGCGCTGGAGCGCGGAGAAGAACAAGCTCTCCAACGCCCAGAAGCTGAAGTCAGAGCTCGACGCCCTGCGCGTCGATCTGGCCGCTGCGCAGCGGCGCGGCGAATTCCAGAAGGCGGGCGAGCTGGCCTATGGCCGGATCCCGCAGCTCGAGAAGCAGCTCGCCGACATCGAGGCGCGCGAAGGTTCCGGTGAGATGATGGAGGAGGCGGTCACCGCCAACCACATCGCGCAGGTGGTCTCGCGCTGGACAGGCGTGCCCGTGGACAAGATGCTGGAGGGCGAGAAGGAGAAGCTCCTGAAGATGGAGGAGCAGCTTGGCAGGCGCGTCGTCGGCCAGGCCGAGGCCGTGCGTGCGGTCGCAACCGCCGTGCGCCGCTCCCGTGCGGGCCTGCAGGACCCGCACCGGCCGACCGGCTCGTTCATGTTCCTGGGGCCCACCGGCGTCGGCAAGACCGAGCTGACCAAGGCGCTCGCCGAGTACCTCTTCAACGACGAGACCGCGATGGTCCGCCTCGACATGTCCGAATACATGGAGAAGCACTCGGTCTCGCGGCTGATCGGCGCGCCTCCGGGCTACGTCGGCTATGACGAGGGCGGTGCGCTCACCGAAGCGGTGCGGCGCCGGCCCTACCAGGTCGTGCTGTTCGACGAGATCGAGAAGGCGCACCCTGACGTCTTCAACGTCCTGCTGCAGGTGCTCGACGACGGCCGCCTGACCGATGGCCAGGGCCGCACCGTCGACTTCCGCAACACGCTGATCATCATGACCTCGAACCTCGGTTCGGAATTCCTGGTGAACCAGCCGGAGGGCGAGGACACCGCGGCCGTGCGCGAGCAGGTGATGGGAACGGTGCGGGCGCATTTCCGCCCCGAATTCCTCAACCGCGTCGACGAGATCATCCTGTTCCACCGCTTGCAGAGGAGCGAGATGGGCCGGATCGTCGAAATCCAGTTTGCGCGGCTGCAGAAGCTCCTGACCGATCGCAAGATCGTTCTGACGCTCGACGCCGCCGGCCGCGACTGGCTGGCCGCCAATGGCTGGGATCCCGCCTACGGCGCAAGGCCGCTGAAGCGCGTGATCCAGCGCTACCTGCAGGATCCGCTCGCCGAGATGATCCTCGGCGGCGACGTCCGCGACGGCGACAACGTTGCGATCTCGTCCGAAGGCAACGTGCTGACCTTCAACGGCAAGGCGCCGCAAACCGCGGAGATCGCCCAGTTCGAGGCGCCGGTATCGAAGCGGAAGCTGAACTGAGCGTCATCGCTGCCTGAAATAACAGAGCGCCCCGGAGAGGTTTCTCCGGGGCGTATTGTTTTGAGCGAGCTGCTTTGATCGCGCCCGGTTGACGTCCTAGCCGAGTGCCGACGCGGCGCCGGGCGCGGCCGGTGCGGCCTCCTCATCGTCTTCCTCGAGCTCGGACAGGATGTCGACGAGCTCGCGCACCCGTCCCTGTGCCAATGGCCGCAAATCGTTGATCATCGGCTCGTCATTGGCGAGCCAGGCCTGGGCCTCGGCGAGTTCCTCGACGGTCGCGCCGGTCCCGATAATCTGGGCAATGGTGACGTCGTCGGCCCGATCCACGGTCTTGATGACATCGTCGCGTGAGAGGCGCGTCATGGCGATCCTCCTGCTGGTCGGCTTCCCCTCAGCATTTAACGGGGAACCGGCGGGGCCGGTTCCCGTGCAGGGAGGTTCCGCGGGCAGACGCTACTTCTTCACCACCTTGTAGATCGCATTCTCGATGTCGGAGGAGAAGTAGATCACGCCGCTTGCGCCGATCGCCACGCCCGTTGGAATGTGCGTCGGCAGGCCGCCGGGCGCGCCCGTCAGGCCGATCGGGAGATTGGCCGCGATCTCCGTGACCTGGCCGCTCTCCGGTGCGATCTCGATCAGCCGCCTGGCGCCGACCTCCGCCACGATCAATTGGCCTTGGGGACCTCGCGCGATGCCTTCGGGCATCTTCAGCTCCTTGGCGAGCACGGTTTTCTCGCCGTTGCTGTCGATCCGGGACACGGTGCCCGCAAAGGCCTCGGTGACGTAGACCTCGTCGGTCTTTCCGCGAACGAGCCCGACCGGGCCCTCGAGATTGCCTGCCAGCGTGGTGCGATCCTTGCCGTGCTCCCCGCTCACCTTGGTCAGCGACTTGGTGCCGAGCTCGGCCACCAGGATGCTGCCGTCTGCCAGCACGATCGCGTCATGCGGCGCCTTGAAACCGTGCAGCATGTCGCGCGTTGCGCCGGTCTTGCCGTCGATCACCTGCACGGTGCCGGTGAACCAGCTCGACAGGATCACGTCATTGCCGTTCGCCGTCGCGCTCATCGGATATTCGAGCGTGGTGCCGGCGGCGTGCATGCGGGCCTTCTCGGTGACCTCGCCGGTCGCGCCGTCCACCGTGCGATAAGCGAACACGTCGGCGATGTGGATGGTGTCCTTGCCGTTCTCCGAGGTGACGCCGATGCCGCCGGGCAGCGCGAGCTTGCCGATGATGATCTGCTTGGCCTCACCGGTCGTGGGATCCACCTGCTGGATGCCGTTGTCGGCCATGTTGGACACGTAAATGCGGTCCTTGTCGTCGATGGCGAGATTGTCCAGCGACGGCTTCAACTGGGCGACCGTCGTCTTGGCGCCCGTTTTGGGATCGACCCGGACAAGCTGGCCGAGCGCGGTATCGACCACGAAGAGACTACCCTTGGAATCGAAGTTCACCGCGGCGGGGACCTTGAAGCCGTCGGCGACGACGGTGAGCTCGGCCTTGTCGACGTCGACCTTGGCGACCTGGCCCTTGAACCAGAGCGGACCGTAGAGCTTGTCGTCGGGACCGAACTCGAAGCCGTTGAGGCCGCCCATCTTCTCCATGATCTGGCGGGGCGGTTTGACGCCCTCGACGTCGATTTCGTAGAGCGTGTCGCCGAGGAAAACGGTCGTGGCGTACAGCCTGCCGTCCTTGCGGAAGGCGAGGGAATTGATGCCGGGAAGGCCCGAGGCGAGTTTCTTGATCGGGCCGTCGCCCTTGCGGGCATAGAGATCGCCGGCGAGGAATCCGGTCCAGGCCATGGTGCCGTCGGGCGCGAACGCAATGTCGTCGGCCATCCCGATCGGCGCGGGGATTGCAACCTTGGCGGTACCGCCTGGGATGTCGACCTCGTAGAGCGCCGCGCCCGCGACGCTGCCGGCGAACAAATGGCCGGCCTTGTCGATCGCAAGCCCGTGCACGCCGTGGAAGGCCGAGCCGGGAACGAGCTTTGTGATTTCCCAGGTGTCGGCCGATGCGCTCGAGACGGAGAAAACCGCGGCAACCAGGGCCGCGCAGGCGAACCTGCTCTTCATGGCGAGACCTCCCGTTTTTTTGGAAAGTATTCGCCCGTCACACGGCTTTGGCAAACGAAACTTGACGTTGTGATGCAGTGAAGCGACCTGCGGTTTCGCAGCGCTGTTTCCGGCAATGTCTGGAGATGTCAGGCCGGTATCGGCCGGTTGCGACTACCGGTTGCTGACCTGCAACGGCCCGCCGGTGGCGTCCGACATGCGCGCGATGGCGCCGCCGCGGCCGCTCATCATGCCGTCGAGCCGGTCGCGTTCCTTCTCGAAGCCCGCCAGCACCGCGCCTTCGAGCGAACGGCCGCGCGGCAGTTTTACGCGGAGCGGATCGACGAAGCGGCCGTTGACGAGGATTTCGTAGTGCACATGCGGACCGGTCGACTGGCCGGTCGAACCGACGAAGCCGATCACCTGACCCTGACGCACCTTCTTGCCGACTTCCATGCCCTTGGCGAAGGCCGACATGTGACCGTAGGCGGTCTCGTAGCCGTTGGAATGCTTGATGCGGATGTATTTGCCGTAGCCGCCTTCGGGGCCGGCCTTCTCGATCAGGCCGTTGCCGGAGGCGAAGATCGGCGTGCCGTAGGCGGTGGCCCAGTCGACGCCGGTGTGCATCTTCACATAGCCCAGGATCGGATGGCGGCGGCCGCCGAAGCCCGAACGCATGATGGCATTGTTGACGGGCTTCCTGACCAGGAACTTCTTCGCGCTCTTGCCGGTCTCGTCGTAGTAGTCGACGACGCCGTCGTCGGGGCTCTGGTAGCGGTAGTATTTCTTGGTCTCGCCGCCGACCGTGAGGGAGGCGAACAGCACGTCGTTCTTTTCGCTCGACGTCGTGCCCTCTTCCTCGCCGGCGTAGAAGACGTCGAAGGAATCGCCCGGCTGCACCTTGCGCTGGAAATCGACGTCGTAGGAGTAGATCTTGATCATGTCCTCGATGACGGGCATCGGGACCTTGTTGCGCATCGCGGTCTCGTAAATGCTCTGGTAGAGCCGCACGCCGGTGCCGTCATCGTCGTCATCGTCGTCGCTGTTGGCGTTGGCCGCAGCGTCGGCGACGGTGTTCATGCTGGAGACGTCGACGGCGACGTATTTGCCGAGGTCGGACAGTGCCGCGATCGCCTCGACCATGGTGTCGTTTGCAACCACGACGCGATAGGGCTGGAGCCGGGCGCCGGGGCTCGCGGGCGCCATCAGGATGCGAAGTTTCTCGCCTTCCTTCAGGCCGCCATCGCGGCCGCGCGGGCCGAGTGTCGCGGTGATCGCCTTGATTTCCTCGGCCGTCGCGCCGAGATCGCGCAGGACGGAGCCGACGCTGTCGCCTTTCTTGACGACGTGGACGCGTTCGCCGTTCGGATTGCCGCCGGTGATCTGTTCCTTGGTCTTCGGCAGCAGTGTGACGTTTTCCGGCACCACGCGCGTCTCGAAGCCGGCATAGGGATCGGACGACGACACCTCGGTGGCGTAGGCCATCTTGATGTCGGAAGGACCGGTCGCACCGGATACGTCGGCGGCGGCATTGGCCAGCGAGGCGTAACGAACTCCGCTGCCGCCGCGCCAATTGGCGGCATCGCGCACTCGCATCAGGATGTCGTCGAGCGCCACCACCGCGGTGATCTTGGCCTTCGGCAGCACCTGCGCGAGGTCCTTGGTGACGAAGGAGACCTCGGCGTCGGGCTCGACGGCCTCCGGATTGTTCGGATCCTCCGACGCCGTCTTCGGATCGGAGCCGACGTCGGTCAGCAGACGCTGGGCGTTGAACGGCGGAATCTTCGCCGACAGATCGCTCGTCGTCATCGACAGATTGCCGGCGATCCGGACGAAGGGGCGCACCCGCATCACGTCGCGGTTGCCGACGCGGGCGACCGTCGAGACGCGCACGATGTTGCGCGAAGCCGTGGATTCACTGGGGGGAGGCAGGCGGTCGCTCTTGTGCAGCGTGGCGGCGCGATCGGCTGCGCCGAACGCACCACGCAGCGCGCCTTCGACCCGCTCGGGCACCTTGGCGAAGGTCATCTCGCCGTCGAGAGACGCGAAAACGGCGCCGCCGATCAGGGCTGCGCCGCAGAGTCCGGTCAGAATTGTCCCGCTGAACCATTGTACCGAGACGCGACGGCGATCGA
>NZ_JAFCLT010000003.1:0-505000 GCF_018130885.1 Bradyrhizobium sp. KB893862 SZCCT0404 | reverse complement strand
TTGCCGGCTATGACGACTACAACAACGTCGTCGACAACATCAGCCTGGTGCTCGGCGGCTTCGATCCCGCCACCAAGAAATATGTCGGCCCCGAAGCCGTCATCAAGGCGCAGATCGCACAGGTCCAGGCCGACAAGAAGATGCCGGCCAAGGACAAGAAGGAAGCCATCGACGAGCTCAACCAGGCGCTGAAGACGCCGGCGCCCGCGATCGAGAACAAGGGCAACATCGATCTCGTCGGCAAGTACTATGACAAGCTGGTCGCAGCGCTCGGCGACGACCAGAACTGAGCGGCGACCTGCGCCGCCGTCCGCTCTCGACAGACGGCGCAGCGCCAGCCAAACTCTCCGCAAGTCACACCCCGTGCCCCGGCAAGCCAAGATCAGATCAAGGCTTCGCCGGGGCTTTCTGCCGATCAGGGGGGCAATGACAAACAAGCGGAAGCAGCGAGGCCGACAACAATGAAAAACACTCCGTTCGATCTCACCGGGAAGGTCGCCGTCGTCACCGGCTCGAGCCGCGGCATCGGCCGTTCCTCGGCCGAATTGCTGGCGAAGCTCGGCGCGAAAGTCGTGGTCTCCTCGCGCAAGGCGGACGCCTGCAAGGAGGTCGCCGACGGAATCATCGCGGCCGGCGGTGACGCCGTCGTCATCCCCTGCAACATCGCCCGCAGGAACGAGGTCGAAGCGTTGATCGCGGGCGCCACCAAGCACTACGGCAAGATCGACATCCTCGTCTGCAACGCCGCGGTCAATCCGTATTACGGCCCGCTGCTCGACATCACCGACGAGGCCTTCGACAAGATCATGGGCTCGAACGTGAAGAGCAATATCTGGCTCTCCGCGCTCGCGATCCCGCAGATGGCCGAGCGCGGCAACGGCTCCGTCGTCATCATCTCCTCGATCGGCGGCTTGCGCGGCTCCACCGTGATCGGCGCCTACGGCATCTCCAAGGCCGCCGATTTCGCGCTGTGCCGCAGCCTCGCCGGCGAATGGGGCCCCAAAGGCGTCCGCGTCAATTGCATCGCGCCGGGCCTCGTGAAGACCGATTTCGCCCGCGCGCTCTGGGAAGACGAAGCCATGCTGAAGCGCCGCACCGCCACCACGCCGCTCCGCCGCATCGGCGAACCCGACGAAATCGCCGGCGCGGTCGCCTATCTCGCCTCGGACGCCTCGAGCTTCATGACCGGCCAGACCATCGTCATCGACGGCGGCGTCACCACGGCGGCGGTGTAGCTCCCTTGCGCTGATCTCTCCACGAGTCGTCCCGGCGAAGGCCGGGACCCATAACCACAGGGTGTGGTTTTGCGAAGATTCGTAGTTGTCAGCTCGTATTAGAAACCTCTGCCTGGGGTTATGGGTCCCGGCCTTCGCCGGGACGACGGCGGAGTTCGGGGGGACATCGGGGATATTGACCTTCCGCCTCCAATCCGCTCCCTTTGGCGCGACACAACGACCCCGTCAGGGAAAACGCCAAGAAAACGCCAAGGTAAGCCGCCATGTCTTTTGTCCTCGCCATCGACCAGGGCACCACCTCCTCGCGCGCGATCGTGTTTCGCGGCGATATTTCCATTGCGGCGAAGGCGCAGCAGGAGTTTCCGCAGCATTTTCCAGCCTCGGGCTGGGTCGAGCACGAGCCGGAGGACATCTGGACCTCGACGGTGATGGTCTGCCGCGAGGCGATCGAGCAGGCCGGCATCAGCGCCAAGGACATCGCCGCGATCGGCATCACCAACCAGCGCGAGACCACCGTGGTGTGGGACCGCGCCACCGGGCAGGCCGTGCACCGCGCCATCGTCTGGCAGGACCGCCGCACCGCCGACATCTGCGCGAAGCTGAAGCATGACGGCCGCGAACCTGTCATCTCGCAGAAGACCGGCCTGATTATCGATCCCTATTTCTCCGGCACCAAGGTCGCCTGGATCCTCGATCACGTCCCGGGCGCCCGCGCGCGCGCGGCACGCGGCGAGCTGATGTTCGGCACCATCGATTGCTACCTGCTGTGGCGCCTCACCGGCGGCAAGGTGCACGCCACCGATGCCACCAACGCCTCGCGCACGCTGCTGTTCAACATCCACACCGGGCAGTGGGACGACGAGCTGCTGGAAATCATCGGCGTGCCGCGCTCGATGCTGCCCGAGGTGAAGGATTCCTCCGCCCGCTTCGGCGAGAGCACGCCCGATCTGTTCGGCGGCGCCATTGCCATCTCCGGCATCGCCGGCGATCAGCAGGCCGCGACCATCGGCCAGGCTTGCTTCCGTCCGGGCATGATGAAGTCCACCTACGGCACCGGCTGCTTCGCCCTGCTCAACACCGGCACAACGCCGGTCGTGTCCAAGAACAAGCTGCTCACCACCGTCGCCTATCAGCTCGACGGTAAACGCACCTATGCGCTCGAAGGCTCGATCTTCGTCGCGGGCTCGGCGGTGCAATGGCTGCGTGACGGCCTCGGCATCATCAAGCACGCCGCCGAGACCGGCCCGCTCGCGGATCAGTCGGACTCCATGCAGAGCGTCTATCTGGTGCCGGCCTTCGTCGGCATGGGCGCGCCCTATTGGAATCCGCGCGTGCGCGGCGCGCTGTTCGGCCTCACCCGCAACACCGGCCCGGCCGAGCTCGCCCACGCCGCGCTCGAAAGCGTGTGCTACCAGACCTTCGACCTCTGGGCCGCGATGCGCGCGGACTGGCCGAGCTCGGAGACGGCATCCGTCGTGCTCCGCGTCGACGGCGGCATGACCGCCTCGGACTGGACCATGCAGCGCCTCGCCGATCTCCTCAACGCGCCGGTCGACCGCCCCGTGATCCAGGAGACCACGGCGCTGGGCGCCGCCTATCTCGCCGGCCTTCAGGCGGGCGTCTATCCCGAGCCGACAAAATTCGCCGACAATTGGCGCCTCGAACACCGCTTCAAGCCGAACATGAGCGAAGCCACGCGCGAGCGGAAGCTCGCCGGCTGGGCAAGGGCGGTGAAGGGCGTGCTCGCGAGCGACGAGGGGGAGGGGTAGGCACGCCTCCCTCAACGCGTCGTCCCGGCGAAGGCCGGGACCCATACTCCGCAGCAGAAGTTGCGAACGAGACTCGTCGTTCCAGCCTCGCAAATCAATCGACATTCGTGGTTAGCCGACGTAGTGGCCTTCGACCGCTGCCACCGCTGCCAAATACTCTTGAAATGTTAAATGGCGAAATTGATAGAAGGGGACTAGGCTAGAACCTTCGAGCTGATGTCCCGCTTCAACGAGCAAGCTAGATCGAAGCTCTACACGCTTTAAGAATACATCGGGTGTATCTTTTGCGTACCGCCCTATCTGAGGTACTTTCTCTCGGGCTTCTTCCAACAGCAAAAGTAGTTCTTTTTCTGTTGCCGTCTGAACGCCCCTACGCATCAACTCAAAAGCTACGAAAGATAGCTGCGGAACCGCCTCTTTCAGGTTTAGGGGTTCATGTCCCTGAATATTCCAAGTATCAAGTAGTACCTCGACGGCGCGTTCGTACAGGCTTACAGGCACGCACGTTCGATCACTGCGCAATGAGCGGCGAGATTCCGAGAAAGTCCTTGGTCCTGAAGTCGTTAGGCAATGTCTGAAGTCGCGTCTCTGCGTTCCGTCCGACCGATCCGGGCTACAACCTCAAAACACCTTCTGCTCCGCTCGGGCCAGCGAAAACCCGTGCTGCATGGCGTTGAAGCACGTCAGCCCCGTCTGCTCCGAGCGGCAGGTAAATCCTGCGCGCTGCCAGACCGCGCCATAGGCGAGCACCGGCAGCGAGGCGTCCATCACGGTATCGCCGGCGCAGATGCGCGCCGCGGTGCTCTTTGCGTTCATCGCGAAGGCATGGCCATAGTCGAGGTCGCAATCGGCGGGACGGCGCGGGCGCGCGTCCAGGCTCATGATGTCGCAGCGGAGCACGCTCTGGCCGTTGTCGGTGATAAATTGGCAGACGATGTTTTTCGATGGCGTCAGGAAGCCGACCGGGCTGTCCTGGGCGCGGGCGACGCTCGCGGCGGCGAGCAGGCAAAGCGTGATGAAAAATCGCAGATGCATGACGGGACCCCGGGGCTGGTCGGCCACCCATTGATTCCGTTTTGCTGCACGATGCGCAATGCTCTTGTTCCAAGATATTTGTTGCCGCGGGCCCGGTTTGGCGATGAACTGGACGGCCCGGCGATTTTCCCCCTCGAGAAGAGCGCGAACTATGTTCCTGATCGGCCAATATGATTCCCCCTTCGTCCGCCGCGTCGCCATCGCGCTCCGCCTTTATGGGCTCGCCTTCGAGCATAGGCCGTGGTCGACCTTCGGCGATGCCGACAAGATCGCGCCCTATAATCCGCTGCGACGCGTGCCGACCCTGGTGCTCGACGGCGGCGAGGCGCTGATCGAGAGCACGATCATCCTGGACTATCTCGACGAGCTGGTCGGCGAGGCCAAGGCGATGCTGCCGCGCAGTGGTGCCGAACGGCGCAGGCACCTGCGGATCTGTGCGCTCGCCTCGGGCCTCGGCGACAAGGCGGTCAGCCTGCTCTATGAGCGCGTGCTGCGGAAGGAGCAGCTTGCGCTGTGGGTCGAGCGCTGCAGTGCGCAGATCGCCGACGTGCTGAAGGTGCTCGAGGCCGAGCGCGCCAAGGTGACGACGCCGTACTGGCTGGGCGATCGCATCGGTCATGCCGACATCGCGGTCGCCTGCGTCGTGCGCTTCACCCGCGAGGCGCATCCGCAACTGTTCGATGCGGCCCGTTATCCGGCCCTCGCCCGGCATTCCGAACGCTGCGAGGCGCTGGCGGAGTTCACGGAGATCGTTCAGCCCCTCGCGCCGCCAAAGGGGTAGGGTGGGCTCGATGGAGATATCGCGAGCTATCTCTTCCGCTTGACGCCATTCTCGTTGAGATAGGCGTCCAGCTCAAACCCCAATTCGTCGGCGCGATCGAAATAGGCTTCCGCGGCGTCGGGGTCTTTCTCCATCCCTTCGCCGCGGCTCGCCATGACGCCGAGCGCCGCCGCGGCACGGCCGACGCCGAGATCGGCGGCGCGCTTGTACCAGCGAACGGACTCGTTGAGATCCCTGGCAATGCCGGGCAATTGGCCGGTGGCATAGAGCGCACCGAGATTGGCGCAGGCGCGCGGTTGGTCGCGCTGTCCGGCCTGCTTCAGATAGTCGACCGCCTTGCTGCGGTCGCCGATCCCCTGCATCGCATAGACGAACAGCTCGAAATAGGCATCGGCATTGCCGCGCTTCGCCGCCTCCTGATGCAGCGCGAGACTTTCCGCGACGTTCTTCGGTCGCCCCCGACCGTTATAGGCCATCAGCCCCAGCAGATAGCGCACCGCGCCGTCGGGATCGCCGCCTGCAAGTGCCTTCTGCGCGTAAGAGAGGGCGTCGTCATATTTCCGGAACGTCCAGTAGAGATTGTAGGCGACGAGATAGGCGCCATAGTCCGAGCCGAGCTCCGCGGCGCGCTTGTAAGCGGCGATCGCCGCGTCGCGATCGCGCGGCACGCCCCAGCCATTCCAGAGGCAGCGGCCATAGTCGATCCACGCGCTGGCGTGCCCGCCGAGCGCGACTTCGCGCAGGGCCGTGGCCAGCGTCTCGCGGTTCTCGACCGGTGCCTCGCCCGCCTCGATCGCCCTGAACAGGGCCACGGCGGCGGCATAGAGCTGGCCGTCACGCGACGACGAACGGGGCTCGGCGAGGAGCTTCGTGACGGTTTCCATGTTCGAACGCGTATCCGCTGGTGTCGATGGCGGCTGCGTGGCCTGCGCCATCGCCGCATCGGGTGAGACTGCGTGATGCGCGACAGATAACCCGGCCGCCATCGCGAGGCAGACGGCCATGGACTTCAGACGATTGCGAATGCCACCCTCCCATACGCCGACCGGGTGTTTGTCGGCACGAGACGCGCGCCGGTTCATCCTACCTGCGCGTACACGGCTTGATCTCGCCGGCCGCGGTCTTCAGCACGATCGGATTCGGCGACAGCCTGATGCCGAAGAACAATTGCGAACCTGAGACCTTGTCGTCCGACCCCTGATGCGCGTCGAGGTCGAGCTTGGCCGCGATCTCGGACGTCAGCTTGGCGCGCTCCTCCATCGAGACCTTGTTGTGATATTTGATCTCGTATACGACATCGGCCTCCAGCACGGACCGGGTCTGGCACACGACGCCGCCGCTCGAAATGTTCAGCGTGACCGCGTCCTCGCACTCGGCCTTCAGCAACGCGTTGCGGGTCGCGATCAGCGCCTCGTCCGAGATCAGCAGGATGTTGGCGTTCTCGAGCTTGAGGCGGATCGAATCGACCTGCTGCATCCCGGCGACGGCGGACAGCTTGTCCCTGATCTGCGCGGAGACGTCGAGATTCCTCTCCAGCGACTGCTTGAGGTCGCGGTCCACGGTCGGCGATCTCTGGATCTTGCCCGTCAGCAGCGCGGGATCGACGTCACAGGTGGGATGCAGCTCCAGTCGGCCGCTGCTCAGATATTCGATCGTGTTGATCGTGCCGGGCCCGCCGAACGTGCTCGGCGGCACCACCTCGAAATAGCCTGTCTCGGAGAGGATCGCCGTGATGGTCTGCTTCTTGCGCGGGAAGCCGACCCAGGTTGCGATCATCACCAGGCCGATCGCGACAAACACGCCACTGCCCAGCCAAAGCCATTTGCGGCTGGCTACTTTCCCGGGCAGCACAGCTGGTTTCGTTCGCCGCATGGCACGTAGCCTTTCGGACAGTCCGCCGCGGCAATCGCGGGCAGCACGACGAGCGCGATCGCGGCGAACAACGCAATGATTTGATTCATATGCTCGATCCCAAACCTGGCCACCGGTTTGAAGGTAGTAGGCCGGGAGGTTATCGAATCGAGGTTGAACGGACAAGTGAACGAGTTCACAGGCGCCCGGTTCCCGCGAGACGAGAGTGGCCGCGGCGAGAACACGCAGGCGCGTTCGCCGTTGAAGATCGAATGCGGATCGACTGAAAACCGCTCGCGTGCCCCGGACGCAGCGCAGCGCTCCCCTGGCGATGCGAAGCATCGTCCAGTTCAGCGGTGCGCTGCAGAGCCGGGGCCCATCTCCCCGCATTCGCTGGCGCCGCCTTCTGGGTCCCGGCTCTGCGGAGCGGCACGTCGCGCCGCGCCGCGTCCGGGACATAGGAGTGGGCATGTGCTCGCCACCTGCCTCCGTCATTGCGGGCGCAGCGACTTGTCCGCCAAAGCCTCTGGCGAAGGTAGAAGCAATCCAGATTGTCGCCGCCGAGGCAACCTGGATTGCTTCGTCGCTTCGCTCCTCGCAATGACGGGATCGGGGTATTCGCACCCGTCAGAGTCCGATGCGGGCGGCTGGCGATGATGGAATATTACCCCTGTTTTGCCCGACGCCGCAACCGGATTCGGCAAGACCGAAATTGGCGAGGCTTTTCAGTCCCGCCTCTACTGTGCATGGGGTTGTTTTCGCACTTTTGGTTTTGGAGCGGCTGCGCCGCTCCAAACGCGGCGCGAGCTATCCCGCGCCGGCGCGCTTCTTCTGCCAGACCAGATGCACGGCGCAGGTGCAGCCCGGCGGATGCGAGGCGAGGTCCTTCGAGGTCTCATCGTTCGCGGCCGTCGCCGCGAAGGCCTTGTCCGCGTCCTCGCGCGACGGGATGTAGTTCAGCACCGGCGCGAGCCAGCGCTCGGTCTCCGCGACCGTCATGCCCTTGCGCGCGGCGTAGTCCTCGACCTGGTCGCGCTCGATCTTGCCGACGCCGAAATAATAGCTCTCGGGGTTGGCGAAGTAGAGCCCGGACACGCTGGAGCCCGGCCACATCGCAAAGCTCTCGGTCAGCTTCACGCCGGCGGTAGCTTCCGCATCGAGCAGCTCGAACAGCGTCGCCTTCTCGGTGTGATCGGGCTGCGCGGGATAGCCGGGCGCCGGGCGGATGCCCTGATACTTCTCCAGGATCAGCTCCTCGCTGGAGAGGGCCTCGTCCGGTGCATAGGCCCAGAACTCGCGGCGCACGCGGACATGCATGCGCTCGGCGAAAGCCTCGGCGAGACGGTCGGCCAGCGCCTTGCACAGGATCGAGGAGTAATCGTCGTTCGCCATCTTGAAGCGGTCGGCGACGGCATCCTCGCCGATGCCGGCCGTGACGACGAAGCCGCCGATATAGTCGGGCACGCCGGCGGGCGCGATGAAGTCCGACAGTGCGGCATTGAAGCGGCCCTCGCGCTTCTCGAGCTGCTGGCGCAGCGTGTGCAGCGTCGCGATCTGCTTCGCACGGCTCTCGTCGGTGTAGAGCACGATGTCGTCGCCTTGCGCATTGGCCGGCCAGAAGCCGACCGTCGCGCGGGCCCGGAACCACTTCTCCTTGACGATGGTGTCGAGCATCTTGCGCGCGTCGTCATAGAGCGAGCGTGCGACCTCGCCGACCTTGGCGTCGTCAAGGATCGCCGGGAAGCGTCCCGCGAGCTCCCAGGTCTGGAAGAACGGCGTCCAGTCGATATAGGGCACGAGCTCAGCGAGATCGTATTCGTCGAAGCTCTTGGTGCCGAGGAAAGTCGGCTTCACCGGCTTGCTCGCGGCAAAATCGACCGGCACGCGGTTCTTGCGGGCGTCGGCCAGCTTCAGGCGCTTCTTGTCCGCCTGTGCGCGCAGATGCGCGTCCGAAATCTTTGCGTATTCGGCCCGCACCTCGGCAGCATAGGCCTCGCGCTTCTCCGGCGAGAGCAGCGAGGACGCGACGCCGACGGCGCGGCTGGCGTCGTTGACATGCACGACGGGGCCGGCGCGATAGCTCGGGTCGATCTTCACCGCCGTATGCACGCGGCTGGTGGTGGCGCCGCCGATCAGCAGCGGCAGCTTCAGTCCCTCGCGCTGCAATTCGCCGGCGAAGAACGCCATCTCGTCGAGCGAGGGCGTGATCAGGCCGGAGAGCCCGACGATGTCGGCTTTCTCGGCCTTCACCGTCTCGACGATCTTGGCGGCCGGCACCATCACGCCGAGGTCGATGACCTCGTAGTTGTTGCACTGGAGCACGATGCCGACGATGTTCTTGCCGATGTCGTGGACGTCTCCCTTCACCGTCGCGAGCACGATCTTGCCGGCGGACGAGGAACCCTCGCTGCCGATGCCGTTGGCAAGGTTGCGGGCCTTCTCCTCCTCCATGAACGGCATGAGATAGGCAACGGCCTGCTTCATCACGCGCGCGGACTTCACCACCTGCGGCAGGAACATCTTGCCGTCGCCGAAGAGGTCGCCGACCACGTTCATGCCGGCCATCAGCGGCCCCTCGATCACGTCGAGCGGGCGCGAGGAGGTCTTGCGGGCTTCCTCGGTGTCCTGCTCGATGAATTCGGTGATGCCGTGCACCAGCGAATGCGACAGCCGCTTCGCCACCGGCCATTCGCGCCAGGCGAGATCGGCTTCCTTGCTCTCGGTCTTCTTGCCGCGGAATTTCTCGGCGAGCGCAAGCAGGCGCTCGGAGGCGCCCGCGTCGCGGTTGAGGACGACGTCCTCGCAGGTCTGGCGCAGCTCGGGGTCGATGTCGTCATAGACGATCATCTGCCCGGCGTTGACGATGCCCATGTCCATGCCGGCCTTGATGGCGTGATACAGGAACACCGAGTGCATGGCCTCGCGCACCGGCTCGTTGCCGCGGAACGAGAACGACAGATTGGAGACGCCGCCCGAGACATGCGCGCCCGGCAGGTTCTGGCGGATCCAGCGCGTCGCCTCGATGAAGTCGACGCCGTAGTTATTGTGCTCCTCGATGCCGGTTGCGATCGCGAAGATGTTGGGATCGAAGATGATGTCCTCGGGCGGGAGGCCGACCCTGTTCACCAGGATGTCGTAGGCGCGCTTGCAGATCTCGGTCTTGCGCGCGAACGTGTCGGCTTGGCCGACCTCGTCGAACGCCATCACCACCACGGCGGCGCCGTGGCGACGTGCGATCTTCGCCTCGTGGATGAACTTCTCCTCGCCTTCCTTCATCGAGATCGAATTGACGACCGGCTTGCCCTGCACGCATTTCAGGCCGGCTTCGATCACCGAGAATTTCGAGGAGTCCACCATCACGGGGACGCGGGCGATGTCGGGCTCGGCGGCGACGAGGTTGAGGAAGGTCACCATCGCCGCTTCGGAATCGAGCAGGCCTTCGTCCATGTTGACGTCGATGATCTGCGCGCCGTTCTCGACCTGGTCGCGCGCGACCTGCAGCGCGGCGGTGTAGTCGCCGTTGGTGATCAGCTTGCGGAATTTCGCGGAGCCCGTGACGTTGGTGCGTTCGCCGACATTGACGAAGGGAATGGCGTCGGTGAGCACGAACGGCTCGAGGCCGGACAGCCGCAAGCGCGGCTCGATCTCGGGCACAAGGCGCGGCTTGTGCGGGGCAACCGCGGCGGCGATCGCGGCGATATGGTCCGGCGTGGTGCCGCAGCAGCCGCCGACGATGTTGACCAAGCCATCACGGGCGAACTCGCCGACCAGGCGCGCCATGTATTCCGGCGTCTCGTCGTACTGGCCGAACTCGTTGGGCAGGCCGGCGTTCGGGTAGGCGCAAACAAGCGTGTCGGCGACGCGGCCGATATCGGCGATGTGGGCGCGGAGGTCTTCGGCACCGAGCGCACAGTTGAAGCCGATGGTGACGGGCTTTGCGTGCCGCACCGAGTTCCAGAACGCTTCCGGCATCTGGCCCGACAGCAGGCGGCCGGACTTGTCGGTGATGGTGCCCGACACCATCACGGGCATGTCGATGCCGAGCTCCTCGGTGATCTCGGCGATCGCATAGAGCGCCGCCTTGGCGTTGAGCGTGTCGAAGATGGTCTCGACCAGCAGGAGGTCGACGCCGCCGTCGATCAGGCCGCGGATCTGCTCGCCATAGGATTTGCGCAGATCGTCGAAGGTGACGGCGCGGTAGCCCGGATTGGACACATCGGGCGAGATCGAGGCAGTGCGGTTGGTGGGGCCGATGGCGCCGGCGACGAAGCGCGGCTTGCCGTCCTCGGCTTCGACGCGCCTTGCGGCATTGCCGGCGAGGCGGGCGCCTTCGCGCGCCATCTCGTAGACGATGTCGGTGAGGTCGTAGTCGGCCTGCGCGATCGAGGTCGTCGAGAAGGTGTTGGTCGCGACGATGTCGGCGCCGGCGCGCAAATAGGCGGCGTGGATGTCCTCGATCGCCTGCGGCTGGGTAAGGATCAAGAGGTCGTTGTTGCCGCGCAGGTCGCGATGAAAATTCTTGAAGCGCTCGCCGCGGAAGGCGGCCTCGTCGAACTGCAGGTTCTGGATCATCGTGCCCATGGCGCCGTCGAGCACGAGGATGCGTTCGCGTGCGGCGTTGATCAGGGCAGTTCGCTTGGTGGAGACGGGTACGGTCATTTTCTCTTACGCAGCCTTCTGGGCGCTCTTGGCGCGAATGCCGAGCAAATGGCTGATCGCGAACACGAGATCGGCGCGGTTCATGGTGTAGAAATGGAAGGTGTCGACGCCGTGCTTGGCGAGCTTCTGCACCTGGCCGGCCGCAACGGTCGCAGCGACCAGCTTGCGGGTCTCGGCGTCTTCGTCGAGGCCTTCGAATTTCGCGGCGAACCAGTCCGGCACGGTGGTGCCGGCGCGGGTGACGAAATTGCGGGCCTGCTTGAAATTGTGCATGGGCATGATGCCCGGCACGATCGGGATATTGATGCCGCGGGCGCGGACGCGGTCGAGATAGCGGAAGTAGAGGTCGTTGTCGAAGAACACCTGGGTGATGGCGCGCGTCGCGCCGGCGTCGACCTTGGCCTGCAGCGTGTCGATGTCGTCGTCGAAGTCGCGCGCCTCGGGGTGCTTCTCAGGGTAAGCCGAGACCGAGACCTCGATGTCGCCGTGCCGCTTCTTGATCCCTGCGACGAGTTCGGCCGAGCTCTGGTAGCCGTCGGGGTGGCTCGAATAAGGCGTGCCGATGCCGCCGGCGGGATCGCCGCGCAGGCCGACGATGTGGCGGACGCCGACCTCGTGATAGCGGTCGACGATCTCGTCGATCTCCCCGCGCGAGGCGCCGACGCAGGTCAGATGCGCGGCCGGCAGCAGCGCGGTTTCCTTGAGGATGCGGGCGATGGTCGAATGGGTGCGCTCGCGGGTCGAGCCGCCGGCGCCATAGGTCACCGAGACGAATTTCGGGTCGAGCGGGGCCAGCCGGTTGATGGTCTCCCAGAGATTGCGCTCCATCTCCTCGGTCTTGGGCGGAAAGAACTCGAAGGAGATCGCAGGCCGCTTCAGGTGCCCGTCATGCCGGTCGGCTGTCGCAGGCGTCGTCAGGTCAGTCATGGCACCGTTCACTCCAGGGGTCCCGCCAGTCTTCGTGGCCGGCCGTCAGGTCTCGTTTGGGAGCGCGTAAGATAGGACAACGGCGATTGGGCCGACAGCCCATTGGTGGTGGGAAGTGGCCCACTTGCGGTGGGGCAACCGGTATTCCCTGCCATTTTAAGGTTTCGGTGGGATTCGGATAATAACAACAATTATTTAGTTTCTACAATATATTAGCTGATAAATCGGCGGTGTGTTGCTTCTCTGAATCGGGGTGGGCAATGTGAAGGCCGTATTTCTCCCGCTGATCTTGTCCCAACATCGGTGACTTGGCCGGGCACAGGCGCGGCTCACACACGCCAGATCTGCGCCGCGTGCCATTGCCGCGGCGCGGCCCTCGACTACGTTAACGCGCCATGATCCCGCTCTCAGTTCTCGACCTTTCCGTCGTCACCACAGGCACTAGGCCCGCCGCGGCGCTGCGCAACAGCATCGATCTGGCCAGGCATGTCGATGGTCTCGGCTACGTCCGCTACTGGCTCGCCGAGCATCACAACCTCGCCTCGGTTGCAAGCCCCGCGCCCGATGTGATGATCGGGCAGATCGCGGCGGTCACAAAACACATCCGCGTCGGCTCGGGCGGCGTGATGCTGCCCAACCACGCGCCGCTGGTCGTGGCCGAGCGCTTCAAGATGCTGGAGGCGCTGTTTCCCGGCCGCATCGATCTCGGGCTCGGCCGTGCGCCGGGCACCGACGGCGCGACGGCTTACGCGCTGCGCAGCCGGCTCGACCGTCGCGAGGGCGACGATTTTCTCGAGCGGCTGCACGAACTGATTCTGTGGCAGACCCGCGAATTCCCGTCGGGACACCCCTACAACAATGTCGTGGCGATGCCCGACGATACCGCCTTGCCGCCGATCTGGCTGCTCGGCTCCAGCGATTATTCTTCGGAGCTCGCCGCGCAAGTCGGCATGGGCTTCGCCTTCGCGCATCATTTTGCGTCCCACGATGCGATCGACGCGATGGTGCACTACCGTGACCACTTCACACCCTCGGCCTGGAGCGCGAGCCCGCAGGCGATCCTCGCGGTCGCCGTCATTGCGGCGGATACGGATGAGGAGGCCGAAAAACTCGCGGCGTCCTTCGACCTCAACCGCCTGCGCCGCGACCGTGGCCAGTATCTGCCGCTGCCGAGTGTCGAGGAGGCGCTGGCTTATCCCTATACGGATTCCGAGCGCATCTCGATCGCGCGCAACCGCTCGCGCCTGTTCGTCGGCAACCCGGCGACGGTGCAGAAGAAGCTGCAGCCGCTGATCGATGCGAGCAAGCCGGATGAGTTGATGGTGATCACGGCCGTGTACGATCACGAGGCGCGGAAGAAGTCGTATTCGCTGCTGGCCGAGGCGTTCGGGCTTAGAGCCGCGGCGTAGGCCGCTCTCGTGCCCCGGACGCAGCGCAGCGCTTCTTCAGCGGTGCGCTGCAGAGCCGGGGCCCATCGCAGCCCCGGATATCGCAGCCCCTGAGTCCCGGCTCGCGCTGCGCGCGTCCGGGACGCGAGACTAATCCTGCGTTTCGCTGAACGTCGCGCGGAACGGGTGGCCCGGATAGACGCCGACGATGCGGAATTCGCGCGAGAAGAATTTCAGCTCCTCGATCGCGAAGGCGAGGCCCTTGTCGTCGGGATGGCCGTCGACGTCGGCATAGAACTGCGTGGCGAAGAAATTGCCGTCGACCATGTAGCTCTCGAGCTTGGTCATGTTGACGCCGTTGGTGGCAAAGCCGCCGAGCGCCTTGTAGAGCGCCGCGGGCAGGTTGCGCACGCGGAAGACAAAAGTGGTGACCAGCGGGCCGGAGCCTTGCGCTGCCCATTTCGGCTCGCGCGCCAGCACCACGAAGCGCGTGGTGTTGTGCGCCTCGTCCTCGATGTCCTCGGCGAGGATGTCGAGGCCGTAGATCTTGGCGGCGAGGCGCGAGGCGATCGCGGCGACGGTCTTGTCCTTGCGCTCGGAGATGTCGCGGGCGCTGCCGGCGGTGTCGGCATGCACGATCGGCTTGATGCCGAGCTTGCGGATGATGCGCCGGCACTGGCCGAGCGCATGGACATGACTCTCGACGCTCTTGATGTCCTCGAGCTTGGTCCCCTTCACGGCCATCAACTGGTGGCGGACCGGCAAGAACCATTCGCCGATAATGAAGAGGCCGGAGGCCGGCAGGAGATGATGGATGTCGGCAACCCGGCCCGCGACCGAATTCTCGATCGGGATCATGCCGAGATCGGCTTCGCCCGACGAGATCGCCGACAGTGCGTCCTCGAAGGTAGCACAGGGCATCGGCTCGGCGTCGGGATAGGCCTCGACGATGGCGATGTGGGAATTGGCTCCAGGTTCACCCTGGAATGCGATCTTCATCTTGCTCATGGTCGGCCTTCTAGCAGCGGCTCAGGATTTGGAAAGGATGCTGCGCGCGGTTTCGAGATCGGGCGGCGTGTCGACGCCGCGGGGCACGCTGTCGACGATCATGATGTCGATCCGCATGCCGGCTTCTACCGCCCGGAGCTGCTCCAGGCTCTCCTGCTTTTCGAGGGGGGAGGGCGGCAGCGACACGAACCGCTCCAGCGCGGCACGGCGATAGGCGTAAAGCCCGATATGGTGGTATCGCGGTCCGTTGCCGTAAGGGGCGGTGGCGCGGGTGAAATAAAGTGCCCGCAGCCGCTTCGGCCCGATTTGCGAGCCGACTGCCTTGACGACGCTCGGGGCGAGATCCTCCTCCTCGGTGTGGATCTGCGAGGCCAGCGTCACGATGTCGACCGCGGGGTCCTCAAAGGGCGGCAGCACCTCGCGGATCGTTGCCGGCGTGATGGTCGGGAAATCGCCCTGCAGATTGATCACGATCTCGGCCTTGCCCTCGGGATCCAGCTTCTGCATGGCCTCGTGGATGCGGTCCGAGCCGGAGGGGTGGTCGGCGCGGGTCATCACCGCCTCGCCGCCATGGGCGGTTACGACTGCGGCGATCTCGTCGGTGTCGGTGGCCACCGCAACCCGGCCGATGCCGGCGGCCTCGGCACGGCGCATCACATGCACGATCATCGGCTGGCCCGCGATGTCGGCGAGCGGCTTGCCGGGCAGACGGGTGGCGGCCATGCGGGCCGGGATCAGCACCAGGATGCGGGGATCGATCATCGGTTCAAGAGCCTGGAAACGGGGCGTTTTCCGCGCCGAGAAATGGGGTGGGGACGGGCTGAAAGCCGGGTCGCTTATACGGGTTGCCAGACCCCGGGCAAACCGATATCTCAATGGCAAAACTCGGGGAAACAATAAGGAACGTTTTTGATTCTCCCGAGGCTCGTCCTGGCGGCCGCCCGGCCGCTAATCCTTCTTGCGGTGTGGGGCCTGGCCGGAAATGGACTCTTTCGAACTCAATAAAATTCTCGGTGCCGTTCTTGGCACCTGTCTCATCCTGCTGGTGACGAGCTTCACCGCCCAGGCGCTATTCTCACCGAAGATGCCGGAAAAGCCGGGTTTCGAGATCGCGGTCAAGGAAGACGCCGGTCATGGCGGCAAGGAAGGCGGCGCTGCCGCTGCTTCCTCCGAGCCGATCGAAAAGCTGCTCCAGACTGCCTCCGTCGAAAAGGGCGCGGCTGCCGCCAAGAAGTGCGGCGCCTGCCACACCTTCGAGAAGGGCGGCCCGAATCGCGTCGGTCCGAACCTCTATGGTGTCGTCGGCGAAGCCCGGGGTGAGGGCCGCAACGGCTTCAACTTCTCGGCTGCGATGAAGGGCAAGGGCGGTACCTGGACCTTCGACGACCTCAACAAGTTCATCGCCAATCCGAAGGGCTTCATCCCGGGCACCGCAATGGGCTTCGCCGGTATCCCCAAGGATTCCGAGCGCGCCGACGTCATTGCCTATCTGAATTCGCTGTCGGAGCATCCGCAGCCGCTGCCGACGGCCTCGAAATAAGGCCTCAAAAGCTGGACTTGGAAGACGCGGCCAGGCTGGAAAGCCTGGCCGTTTCCATATCCGGGCCTCGCGGCGAATTTATCGGGGCGTTTGGCCGCATCCGGCAGGCCATCCGGCCTTCCAACATGAGGAAAAAGCAACATATTCCGTCGAAACCTCGCCTATATTGGGAACTTAAAGGAGTAGCCTCCTTCAAGACAGGACTATTGATTTGGCCATTACCCGACGCGATCTCCTGCTCACCGGTGCTGCGGCCGCAGCGCTCCCCGCCCTCGGTTCCGCGGCGGGCGTTCCCGTCATCGGTACGGCCGCGGCGCAATCGGCGAGCGAGCCGCCCTGGCGTCATGCGTTGTCGCTGTTCGGGAAGGTCAAGTATCCCGCCGACTTCAAGCGCTTCGACTACGTCAATCCGGAAGCGCCGAAGGGCGGCGTCGTGCGCCAGATCGCTGTCGGCACGTTCGACAATTTCAACATCGTCGTGTCGGGGGTGAAGGGCCAGGTGTCCGGAGCGGTCGCTTTCATCTACGAAACCCTGCTGACGCCTGCGCTCGACGAAGTCTCGACCGAATATGGCGCGCTGGCCGAAGCCGTCAGCCACCCCGACGACTTCTCCTTCGTCATCTATCGTTTGCGGCCGCAGGCCAAATGGCATGACGGCAAGCCGGTCACTGTCGAGGACGTGATCTTCTCGCTCGATTCCTTCAAGAAGCACCACCCGATGTACTCGGCCTATTACAGCCATGTGGTCCGGGCCGAGAAGGTGGGCGAGCGCGACGTGAAATTCGTGTTCGACGCGCCGGGCAATCGCGAACTGCCGCAGATCGTCGGCCAGCTCACGGTCCTGCCCAAGCATTGGTGGGAAGGGACGGACGCGCAAGGCCGCAAGCGCGATGTCTCCGCGACCACGCTCGAAGTGCCGCTCGGCTCCGGGCCCTACAAGATCAAGGAATTCGTCGCCGGACGCTCGATCACGCTGGAGCGCGTCAAGGACTATTGGGGCCGCGATTTCGCCGCCAACGTGGGCCGCAACAATTTCGACGAGCTGCGCTACGAGTATTTCCGCGACGCCACCGTGGCGATCGAGGCGTTCAAGGCCGATCAGGTCGATTGGCGTAACGAGAACAGCGCGAAGAGCTGGGCGACGGCCTACGATTTCCCGGCCGTGGCCGAGAAGCGCGTGATCCTCGAAGAGTTCGCCAATCGCAGCTCCGGCGTGATGCAGGCTTTCGTGCCGAACCTGCGCCGCGCCAAGTTCAGCGATCCGCGCGTGCGCCGCGCGCTCAACTACGCATTCGACTTCGAGGAGATGAACAAGCAGATCTTCTTCGGTCAGTACAAGCGCATCAGCAGCTATTTCGACGGCATCGACGAGCTCATGGCGACCGGCCTGCCTCAGGGAAAAGAGCTCGAGATCCTCGAGACCGTTCGCGCCCAGGTGCCGCCCGAAGTCTTCACGACGGCCTACACCAATCCGGTCGGCGGCAGCCCGGAAGCCGTGCGCGACAATCTGCGCGAGGCGCTGCGCCTGCTCAAGGAGGCCGGCTACGAGGTGCGCGACCGCAAGCTGATCGACGTCAAGACCGGCACTCAGTTCTCGCTTGAATTGCTCAATCAGGATCCGAGCTTCGAGCGGGTCACGCTGTTCTACAAGCCGTCGCTGGAGCGGCTCGGCATTGCCGTGAACGTGCGGACAGTCGACCCGACCCAATACGAGAACAGGACGCGCGACTGGGATTTCGACATCGTCACCAATTCCTGGGGCGAGTCGCAATCGCCGGGCAACGAGCAGCGCGAGTTCTGGTCGTCCAAGACCGCCGACATCGCCGGTTCGCGCAATATCGCCGGCATCAAGAACCCGGCGGTCGACAAGCTGATCGAGCGGCTGATCTACGCCACGGACCGCGACGATCTCGTCGCGGCCACCAAGGCGCTCGATCGCGTGCTGCTGTGGAAT
The DNA here is from genome assembly GCF_018130885.1 of Bradyrhizobium sp. KB893862 SZCCT0404. Lineage (NCBI taxonomy): Bacteria > Pseudomonadati > Pseudomonadota > Alphaproteobacteria > Hyphomicrobiales > Nitrobacteraceae > Bradyrhizobium > Bradyrhizobium sp. KB893862 SZCCT0404. The sequence continues at coordinate 486,853 of NZ_JAFCLT010000003.1, read as the reverse complement.
CACTACGTCGTGCCGCAATGGACCTATAACAAGGTGCGCACCGCGCGCTGGGACCGCTTCGGCCGGCCCTCGGAATTGCCCAAATACGGCCAGTCCGGATTCCCGTTCATCTGGTGGTACGACGCAGACAAGGCGGCGCGGATCGCAAAGAAGTCGTGAAGGATTTCCCCCGTATGGCGCAGCTTTCACGCCGGCATGTGCTGGTCCTGGGTGCGGGCGGTGCGCTCAGCGTCGCCCTGTCGCGCGGCGCGGCGGCCTCGGAAGGGCCGGTCGAAGCGCACGGCATCTCGGCCTTCGGCGACCTCAAATATCCCGCGGACTTCCGCCAATTCGACTACGTCAATCTCGACGCGCCGAAGGGCGGCACGTTCTCGCTGATTCCGTCGGTGCGCGCCTACAACCAGTCCTACCAGACCTTCAACTCGCTCAATGCCTACATCCTCAAGGGTGACGGCGCGCAGGGCATGGACATGACGTTCGTGCCGCTGATGGTGCGCGCAAACGACGAGCCCGATGCGATGTACGGGCTGGCCGCCAAATCCGTGCAGATCTCGCCGGACAAACTGGTCTATCGCTTCACCATGCGGCCCGAAGCGAAATTCCATGACGGGACCAGGCTGACGGCGCATGATGCGGCGTTTTCGCTGACGGCGCTGAAGACCAAGGGGCATCCGCTGATCATCGTGCAGATGCGCGACATGGTCAGTGCGGAAGCCGTCGACGATGCGACGCTGGTCGTCACCTTCGCCAAGGGACGCGCGCGCGACGTCCCGCTCTATGTCGCGGGCCTGCCGATCTTCTCGAAGGCCTATTACGCCTCCCGTCCGTTCGACGAGTCGTCGCTGGACATCCCGCTCGGCTCGGGCCCGTACAAGGTGGGCAGGTTCGAGGTCAATCGCTACATCGAATACGAGCGGGTGAAGGACTGGTGGGCCGCCAATCTGCCGGTCTGCCGCGGCAGCTACAATTTCGATGTCGTGCGCTACGAATTCTATCGCGATCGCGACGTCGCGTTCGAGGGCTTCACCGGCAAGAACTATCTGTATCGGGAGGAGTTCACCTCCCGCATCTGGGCGACGCGTTACGACTTCCCGGCCGTGAAGGACGGTCGCGTCAAGATGGAGGTCGTGCCCGACGATACGCCCTCCGGTGCGCAGGGCTGGTTCATCAACACGCGGCGCGACAAGTTCAAAGACCCTCGCGTGCGCGAGGCCCTGATCAACGCCTTCGATTTCGAGTGGACCAACAAGACCATCATGTACGGCGCCTATGCCCGTACGGTGTCGCCGTTCCAGAATTCGGACCTCATGGCCGGCGATGGGCCTCCGTCGCCGGATGAGCTGAAGCTGCTGGAGCCGTTCCGCGGCCAGGTTCCCGACGACGTATTCGCCGCGCCGTTCACGCCGCCCGTTTCAGACGGCTCCGGCCAGGACCGCAGCCTGCTGCGCAAGGCGCAGCAATTGCTGAACGAGGCCGGCGTACCCATCAAGGACGGCAAGCGGGTGCTGCCGAACGGCGAGATCTTCAAGATCGAGTTCCTGCTCGACGAGCCTTCTTTCCAGCCGCACCATGCGCCTTACGTCAAGAATCTCGGGACGCTCGGCATTGAGGCGAGCGTGCGTGTCGTCGATGCCGTGCAGCACAAGGCGCGCCAGGAAGATTTCGATTTCGACATGACGATCCAGCGCTTCAGCATGTCGGCGACCCCGGGCGATGCCATGCGCGCGTTCTTCTCGTCGCAGGTCGCGAACACCAAGGGTTCGTACAATCTGGCGGGCGTCGCCAATCCGGCCATCGACGCCATGATCGAGAAGATCATGGCGGCCGACAGCCGCGAGGAATTGACCATTGCCTGCCGTGCCTTCGACCGTCTGTTCCGTGCCGGCCGCTATTGGGTGCCGCAATGGTACAACAAGACCCACCGGCTGGCTTATTGGGACCAGTTCGGTCACCCACAGAAGCTGCCGCGTTACGCCAACGGCGTCGGTGCTCCCGACATCTGGTGGTATGACGGCTCCAAGGCGGCCAAGCTCGAGCAGGCGAAATAATCATGAGCGCCTATATCGCCCGTCGCCTCCTCCTGATGATCCCGACTTTGCTCGGGATCCTCTTCGTCTCCTTCGTCGTGGTGCAGTTCGCGCCGGGTGGCCCGGTCGAGCGCGTGATCGCGCAGCTCTCTGGCGCCGACACCGGCGGCACCTCGCGCATTTCGGGCGGCGGCGACTTTGCGCAGCGCGCGCCGGGGCAGGTCGGTGCCGGCGGCGATGCCATCAACTCCAAATATCGCGGCGCGCAGGGCCTCGACCCTGATTTCATCAAGAAGCTCGAGGTGCAGTTCGGCTTCGACAAGCCGGCACCGGAACGCTTCGCGCTGATGGTGTGGAATTTCGCGCGCTTCGACTTCGGCAAGAGCTATTTCCGCGATGTCAGCGTGCTCCAGCTCATCAAGGAGAAGCTGCCGGTCTCGATCTCGCTTGGCCTCTGGCTGACGCTTCTGACTTACCTGATCTCGATCCCGCTCGGCATTCGCAAGGCGGTGAACGACGGTGCGCGGTTTGATACCTGGACCTCGACCGTGCTCGTGCTCGGCTATGCCATTCCGGGCTTCCTGTTCGCGATCCTCCTGATCATCCTTTTTGCCGGCGGTTCGTTCTTCAACTGGTTCCCGCTGCGCGGATTGACCTCGGACGGCTGGTCGCAATTTCCCTGGTATTGGAAGATCATCGACTATTTCTGGCATCTGACGTTGCCGCTGATCGCCATGGGGCTGGGTGCGTTCACCACCATGACGTTCCTGACCAAGAACTCGTTCCTGGACGAGATCCGCAAGCAATACGTCATGACCGCCCGCGCCAAGGGCTGCAGCGAGAACCGGGTGCTCTACGGCCACGTCTTCCGCAACGCCATGCTGATCGTGATCGCCGGCTTCCCCGGGACCTTCATCCACGCCTTCTTTTCCGGCTCGCTTCTGATCGAGACCATCTTCTCGCTGGACGGGCTCGGGCTGCTCAGCTTCGAGAGCGTGCTCAACCGCGACTATCCCGTGGTGTTCGGCACGCTCTACATCTTCTCGCTGGTCGGACTCGTGATCAACCTGGTCTCCGACCTGACCTATATGTGGATCGATCCGCGGATCGATTTCGAGGCGCGGGAGGTCTGATGACGATCACCGCACCGACGCCGATCGAGACCACGGCGAAGTCGCCGCTCGGCGATGCCGTTCCGATCACGCGCAAGCCGTTCGCGCCCTCGCCGCTCAACAAGCGGCGTTGGCAGAACTTCAAGGCCAACCGGCGCGGCTACTGGTCGTTCTGGATCTTCATCATCCTGTTCGTGGTCTCGCTGTTCGCCGAGTTGATTGCCAACGATCGGCCCTTCCTGATCAAGTTCGACGGCCGCCTCTATTGGCCTGCCTTCGTCACCTATTCGGAGACGACCTTCGGCGGCGATTTCGAGACGGCGGCGGACTACCGCGACCCCTATCTGCAGAAGCTGATCAAGGACAAGGGCGGCACCATCGTCTGGCCGCTGATCCGCTACTCCTACGACACCCACAATCTCGACCTGCCGACGCCGGCGCCGTCGCCGCCGACCTGGATGCTGACGGAGAAGCAATGCCAGCCGGTGGTGGAGAAGAAGGGGCTGAAGAGCTGCCGCGACCTCGAATACAACTGGCTCGGCACCGATGATCAGGGCCGCGACGTGGTGGCGCGGCTGATCTACGGCTTCCGCATTTCGGTGCTGTTCGGCCTTTGCCTCACCATCGTCTCGTCCGTCGTCGGCATCGCGGCGGGCGCGGTGCAGGGTTATTTCGGCGGCCGGGTCGACCTCATCTTCCAGCGCTTCATCGAGATTTGGACGGCCATACCCTCGCTCTACCTTCTCCTGATCCTGTCCTCGGTGCTCGTGCCCGGCTTCTTCGTGCTGCTCGGCATCCTCTTGCTGTTTTCCTGGGTCTCGCTGGTTGGTCTGGTGCGGGCCGAATTCCTGCGCGGGCGCAATTTTGAGTACATCCAGGCGGCGCGGGCGCTCGGCGTCTCCAACCCGGTGATCATGTTCCGTCATCTGCTGCCGAACGCGATGGTGGCGACCATGACGTTCCTGCCGTTCATCGTGTCGAGCTCGGTGATGACACTGACGGCACTCGATTTCCTCGGCTTCGGCCTGCCGCCGGGATCGCCTTCGCTGGGCGAGCTGCTGTCGCAGGCCAAGGCCAATGTGCAGGCGCCCTGGCTCGGCTTCTCCGGCTTCTTCTCGGTCGCGATCATGCTGTCGCTGCTGATCTTCATCGGCGAAGCCGTGCGCGACGCCTTCGATCCGCGCAAGACGTTCAGGTAAGGCCATGGACGCGATCAATCAGCCCCTGCTTGCCGTTCGCGACCTTTCGGTGGCCTTCCACCAGGGTGGCGCCACCACGCTCGCGGTCGACAAGGTCTCGTTCCAGATCAAGCGCGGCGAATGCGTCGCGCTGGTCGGTGAATCCGGCTCCGGCAAGTCGGTCAGCGCGCTCTCGATCCTGAAGCTGCTGCCGTATCCGAACGCCTCGCACCCCACGGGCAGCATCCGCTTCAAGGGACAGGAGCTGATCGACCAGTCCGAGCAGCAGATGCGGGAGATCCGCGGGAGCGACATCTCCATCATCTTCCAGGAGCCGATGACCTCGCTCAATCCGTTGCACACGATCGAGGCGCAGATCGGCGAGATCATCCAGCTGCACAATCCGACCAGCAATGCCGAGGCGCGCAAGCGGACCCTGGAGCTCTTGACGCAGGTCGGCATTCCCGATCCCGAGACGCGGCTGAAGAGCTATCCGCATCAGCTCTCCGGCGGCCAACGCCAGCGCGTGATGATCGCGATGGCGCTCGCCAACGAGCCGGACCTGCTGATCGCGGACGAGCCCACCACGGCGCTCGACGTCACCGTGCAGGCGCAGATCCTGGCGCTGCTGGCCGAGATCCGCTCCCGGCTCGGCATGAGCCTGCTGTTCATCACCCATGACCTCGGCATCGTCCGCCGCATCGCGGACACCGTCTGCGTCATGAAGGGCGGCGTGATCGTCGAGCAGGGGCCGGTCGAGCAGGTCTTCAAGACCCCGAAGCATCCCTATACGCGCGATTTGCTCGCGGCGGAGCCGAAGCCCGATCCGGCGCCGCCGCAGCCGGACGCGCCGGTGGTGATGTCGGCGGACGATCTGAAGGTCTGGTTTCCGATCAAGCGCGGCCTGATGCGCAAGACGGTCGGTCACATCAAGGCGGTCGACGGTGTCAGCGTCGCCGTGCGCAAGGGCGAGACGCTCGGCGTCGTCGGCGAATCCGGCTCGGGCAAGACCACGCTGGGGCTGGCGTTGTTGCGGCTGATCTCCTCGAACGGGCGCATCGTGTTCCTCGGCAAGGACATTCAGGGCCTGCGCTTCAAGGAGATGCGGCCGTTCCGGCGCGACATGCAGATCGTATTCCAGGATCCGTTCGGCTCGCTCAGTCCGCGCATGTCGGTCGCCGACATCATCGCCGAAGGCCTGTCCGTGCATCAGCCGAACCTCTCGCGCGAGGAGCGCGAGGCGCGCGTCGTCAAGGCGCTGGAAGATGTCGGGCTGAAGCCGGACACGCGCCACCGTTATCCGCACGAGTTCTCCGGCGGCCAGCGTCAGCGCATCTCGATCGCGCGCGCGGTGGTGCTCGAGCCGGATTTCGTCGTGCTGGACGAGCCGACCAGCGCGCTCGACATGCTGTTCCAGGCCCAGATGGTGGATCTGCTGCGCGAGCTCCAGCGCAAGCGCGAACTCACCTACATGTTCATCTCGCACGATCTGCGCGTCGTCGCCTCGCTCGCCAGCCACCTCATCGTGATGCGCGGCGGCAAGGTGGTCGAGGAGGGACAGGCGGCCGAGCTGTTCAAGAACCCGAAGACGGATTACACGCGGGCCCTGTTCGCGGCGGCGTTCCGGCTGGAGACGGCGGGCAACGGGGCGGTGGCGACGTAGCCCGCCATTTCCAGGCGTGCGAGCAGAACTCGAGGGGCGGTTTCAATTCCGGTCGAGGTGGCTTCACCCGGCCAATCGCGTTGATTTACGCAGCGCGATCCTTGTCCGAGCGGTCCTCGGCCGAGGTTGCCGTTTCTTCCAACTTCTTTTCGTAGCTGGCCTCGAGCCTCTCGATGCTGTCGGCCCACATCCTCAGCATTGAGACCTGAAAGTGCATCATCGGCTTCAGGGCATTCATGCCCATTGCTGTCGCGGCGGCGATACGTCGTTGCGGCTCGCTCGCGAAACGATCTGCATTGGTGTTGTCTGCCATGCTGTTCGCTCCTTCGCTCTGGTGCTATTGCCTAAGCTATCGGCCTGGCTGTGAACTGCGTTCTTCCAGGCGCTCGGCCAAAATCTGATCCACCGCGAGCCGCGCACATTGCTCATCGTGCAATTCGTCCAGCTTTTTCAGGTAGGCGACTGCGGCGATTTGCAGGAGATCGAAATCATCTTCGCCGGTATCGCGAAGATTGGAAATGTAGCGGTGGAGGGCGGAGCGCCTGTCATCATTCTCGCTGATGCCGCTGTGGACCAGCAAGTAGTTCCGCCAAGCGAACGCACACGCGCCTTCTCTGGCCTGAGAACTCATGGGCACCTCCCTAAGCCAGAGAAAGGCTGACGACGCGTTTCGTTCCGCGAAACTCCGAGATGTAACGTTGTTCCGTAGCTGCACCGCACGGTGCGAGATGCCGGAGCGGATCGCCCTTCCGGTGCCGGGGGGCATGCCCGTGTTCCCGGAACGCGAGGGATCTGCGCTGGAGTGTCGCAGCCGGCTCGCACAAATGTATCGGTTTCCGAGGTAATATCCCCGCCTCAAGCTGATTGCGCCGGTGATGGCTGCAAAGCTGTCTGCGGGCACTGTCGCCTTGCTGATGCTTGGTGCAACGGTGCTTTTGATCGCAATTCGAGCGCCCTTGTGGCTATCGCTGCTGCTCGGCTCTTTTACGCTGGCGGTGCTGTATATCGTCGCGAGAACGCGGTCGCGTTACGATCCGCTCGATCCGCGCTTCGGCAGCTGCATCCCCCCGATCTACAAGCCGAAACCAGGCGCCAGCCACGATCGTGACGTCTGATCCGCGCGGCGACTTCGTGAGGAGACGGCCTATAGCCGCTTGATCTCCGCGACGTCGCTGCCGGCCTGCCTGATCCGCGCAATCGCAGGCCCGATCGGCTCGACCACCGTCGCCATGTGATGGGCATTGGCGTGAACCATGGTGTTGCCGTCACGGACGATCGCGACATGCCCTTTCCAGAAGATCAGGTCGCCGCGCCGCAAGCTGCTGCGCTCATGCGGCTCCAGCGCGCGGCCGAGCCCCGCCTGCTGCATGTCGCTGTCGCGCGGGCAGCCGATGCCGGCAGCCTCCAGGGACACCTGCACAAGGCCGGAGCAGTCGATGCCGAGGCTGCTCTTGCCGCCCCACAGATAGGGCGTTCCGACGAAGCGTTCTGCGATCGCGACAAAATCGGACTCATAGTCGTGGAGGTCGGCGAGATGCCGTTTCGGCAAATACTGACCGTCACGAGTGACGGCGAAAACGCCGTCTTCGCGCGTGATTTCGACCCATGAGCCCATGACCAGCGACTCCGTGGGCGGTAGTTTGATGGATGGGCCGGGGAAGGCGAGGGTCCGGATCGCCGAAACCTTGTGGTTCGGTTCGGTATTTTCGCTCGCCAGCGAAGAGTCGGGCAGCCACCCCACGTAACCGTCGATGTTGAGTTGCCCCCAGGCCCAGCCTTCGCCGTTGCGATCGTAGACGGTGACGCGCTCACCCTTCAAGGCCTGGGTCATCAGTTCAGCGTCCGCCGCGGGCGCGCGTCGCAGCGGAACGATCGTTTCCGTCACCTCGCAAATTTCGCCCTCGACGAAACGATCGGCCTGCACCTTGCCTTCGAGATACTTTGCGGCGAGGTCGCCCCGCGCCGGCGTCAGCCTTGGGTCGTATTCTGGATCACGCATAGCGCTCGCTCAGCACCTTGTAGATGGCGCGCGCGGCCTGGCACTCGCCGCCTTCGGGGCGCGCAGGCTTGGCCGACGGCGTCCAGCCGTAGATGTCGACATGCAGCCAGCTCCCGGCGTGCTCGACGAAGCGTTGCAGGAACAGCGCGCAGGTGATCGAGCCGGCAAAGCCGCCGGACGGCGCGTTGGTGATGGTGGCGGTCTTGGAGTCCAGCCACGCATCGTAAGGCGGCCACAGCGGCATGCGCCACAACGGATCGTTCTCCTTCGCCGCGCAGCGCGCGACATCGGCGGCCAGCGTCTCATCATTGGTGTAAAAGGGCGGTAAATCCGGGCCCAGCGCAACGCGCGCCGCGCCGGTCAGCGTGCCCAGATCGATCAGCAGGTCGGGCTTCTCCTCGTCGGCGAGCGCCAACGCGTCGGCAAGCACCAGGCGGCCTTCCGCATCCGTATTGCCGATCTCGACCGTGATGCCCTTGCGGGAGGTGAAGATGTCGAGCGGGCGGAAGGCATTTCCGGCGACCGCGTTCTCGACCGCGGGGATCAGCACGCGCAGCCGCACCTTCAGCTTGGCGTCCATCACCATGCGCGCCAGCGCCAGCACGTTGGCGGCGCCGCCCATGTCCTTCTTCATGATCAGCATGCCGCTCGACGGCTTGAGGTCGAGCCCGCCGGTGTCGAAGCAGACGCCCTTGCCGACCAACGTCACCTTGGGATGCGCAGGGTCGCCCCAGCCGATGTCGATCAGCCGCGGCGCGCGGTCGGAGGCCATGCCGACGGCGTGGATCAGCGGAAAACTCTTCTCCAGCTCCTCGCCGATGGTGCACGCGAAGCTCGCGCCGAATTCGGCGGCAAGCGCTTGCGCTGCCGCGGCGAGCTCTTCCGGCCCCATGTCGTTGGAGGGCGTGTTGATGAGGTCGCGTGCCAGCATCGCGGCGTTTGCGATGCGATCGATCTCGGCGGCGTCCACGCCGTCGGGCGGCACGAGGCGGACCTCCGGCCTGTCGGCCTTGCGGTAGCGGGCAAAGCGGTAGGTGCCGAGCGCGAAGGCGAGCGCGGCGAGCCGTGCATCGTGCGGTGCATTGGCGAAGCGGTAGGTCCCCGGCGGCAGCAGGCCGGGCAGGGCGCCCGGCCGGAACAGGTCGCGCGACCTTGCCCCTTCGTCCTCGAGGCCGAACAGCACTTGCGCGATGGTGCCGTCGGGCGCGGGCAGCGCGAGATAGCCGCCCGGCTTGGCCGAATAGGCGCTCGCGGTGGCGAACTGGCGCTGCGCCGGCGGCAGGCTCTCGCGCACGGCATCCCAGCCCGACTTGGTGACGAAGGTGATCGGGATGGCGGTCGAGGACGTCTCAAAGACAGAGGGCATTGGTGGGTCCGGATCGTCTGGTCAGGCAAACTCCAGGAGACTTCGCAGAGTTTTGCCGTGGCCGCAATCAGCTTTGCTGCCGGTCCATCGGTGGCCGCTACTCGCTGCAAGGCGGCCATGCTAGGTTCCGGCAAAGGCCGTCAGGCGTACGAAGGATCGTCGACGGCCGAAGGCGAAGCCTGCCGGGAGGGAACGCAATGGAATTTGTGTGGAGCGTGGTCACATTCATCGGCCAGGCCGTCGAGGCGATCTTTGTTTACGTCGAGCATCATCACTGGATCTTCGCGTTCCTGGCCGGCGGCTACGTCTTCTATCTGCACGACCGCTCCGTCCACGCGCGCTTCGATGCACTCGACAAGCGCATCGACGAAATCCGCAAGCGGCTTGCCATCGAATATTGATCGGGCGGAACGAAACCGTCGTGCGGCAGCTCTCGTATCCACGTTGAGAACTGCCGTTCACGAGGGCGCGGCCACGGGGCTTTACTAGCGCTGCGGTTGTGGCATTATTGGTGCATATTTTAGATTGTGCTCCGCGTCCCTGCACTTGTCGAGCGCAAGAGCGCGGCGGCATGCGGTTGATACTTGCTCCGGTGTCATCCCTGCGCCGGTCGAGACCAGCCTGAACCTGTTCGTCGAAGCCATTTCTCTTTTCGTTTGAGCGGCGCGGCATTCGCAAATGAGCGGCGCAAAATGCATAGATCGTTTGTCATTGCCCAGATCTCAGACCTGCATCTGGATGGATCAGGCCGGCTGCTCGCGACGATCGAGGCGCTGGGAGCCGCTCTGCGCGAGAAGATGGCGGACTTCGCCGATATTCCCGATCGCATCCTGCTGATCACCGGTGATCTCGTCGACGACCCGACGCCGCGCGCGCTGGACGAAGCGCTCGCCGTCATCGCGTCCTTCCGGCAGGGCGGGCTGTTCACCGATATCCAGGCGGTCGCCGGCAATCACGACGCCGGGCGGGCGGGCCGGCGTGCCGGCCGCCACGACGTCTACGACTACCTGCATCTGCCGCGGACCTCGAAGAGCGTCTATTACCGCCAGGCCGGCCTCGACCTCGTGCTGCTGGATTCCAACCGCGCCAGCCTCACCACCTTTGCGAGCGGCAACATCGACCAGGCGGCCTACAACGCCATGGTCGCCGATTCCGCGCGGCTGAGCGTCGATCTCGCAGGCAGCCTTGGATCGGCCGGCCGCGCCGACTATTCCGAGCCGGTCGAAAACCTCGTGCGGGTGCTGGCGATGCACCATCATCCGCTGCCGCAGGCAACCGGCGAAGGAAAACGCTTTCTCGGCGCGCCGGACGAGCCGCTGATGTATCTCGCCGCGCCCGCGACCTTCCTCGAAGCGGCGACCTCGCTCAACGTCGATCTGGTCCTGCACGGTCACCGGCACGTCGAGGGGCTGACCCGCTATTCGATTCCCGATCCGCGTGCGACGCGAAGCAGGGGCGATGAAACGTTCTGGCGCACGATCTACGTGCTGTCCTGTCCGTCCTCGACCGGGCAGGCGGGCGACGATGCCGGCTTCAACCTCATCCATTTCGGCCCGATGTCCGGCACGGGCAATGATGAGTATTGCTTCGCGATCGCCCGCTATTCGCGGCGGCGCAACGACAGCGTCTTCAAACCGCTCGACTCGAATTTGCCTGATGGCGTGATCAGGCTGCCCGCCGGGCGGGATTTTTCCCGCGACCCGGTGGTTCAATCGGCCATCGAGATCGGCGCATTGACGACACTGACGCGGGATCGAGCCGCGGCTTTCGCCCGCCAGCTCCTGAAGCGCCACGTCTTCCATCCCGTCGACGAAGTGGACTGGCCCAGCGCGTTCCTCACCTACCTCGTCACCGCCGAGACCTGGGCCGAACTGGAGGGCAGGTTCGCGAGGTCGGCGCGCAGGCCGGACGCCGAGGCGCTTGCCGCGGTGACGCAGATGCTGCGGCGGCTGGCCGCCCACTCCGCCGGCGTGCTCGGTATCGACGACGCTCAGCTCGACGAGATCCGCATCAGGTGTCTGGGTAATCGCGACGATCTCCTGCGCGAACTGCCGGGCGGACCGCGTGCGGACGTCGACATCGAGGCGCAGGTGCAGCAAAGACTGCAATTGTTGCGGGACCTGTACGAGCAGGTCAGCAGGCTCGGCGTCGACCCTGGCGGGCAGGCGTCGCCGCGGACGCCAAATTGACGAGCAACCGGCGTTAACCGGCCATTAGGGTTAACAGTCTATTGCTGGCGCGTTCGGCTCGATCCCTCCGCTCGAGAGTCAAAGCGTCATGCGTCAACGGTTCAGTCCTGCCCGGCTTCTCGCGTCTGCCTCGCTCGTCGCGATGGTGGCGATCAGCCTCGGCGGCTGCACGGCAATGTCAAAGCTCTCCGACGTCACCGGCTCGATCGGATCGAGCGGTGCGCGCGCGGAGGCAGCTCCCGCCGATCCCGCCCGCGCCGTCGAAGTCTATGGTGAGCGCTACCGTGCCAATCCCAAGGACCCTGACGCCGCGCTCGGCTATGGCCAGGCGCTGCGCGCCAACGGCCAGCGCGCGCAGGCCGCCGCCGTGCTCGAGCAGGCGACTATCGCCAATCCCGGCAACAAGGTGCTGCTGGCCCAGTACGGCCGCGCGCTCGCCGACAACGGCAATTTCCAGCAGGCCTTCGACGTGCTGTCGAAGGCACATTCGCCCGACAATCCGGACTGGCGCCTGCTCTCGGTGCAGGGCACGGCGCTCGACCAGATGGGCCGTCACGAGGAGGCGCGCGGCTACTACACGAGCGCGCTGAAGATCGCGCCGGGCGACCCCGGCGTGCTCTCCAATCTGGGCCTGTCCTACATGCTGTCGAAAGACCTGCCGAAGGCCGAGGAGGCACTGCGGCAGGCCTACGCCTCGCCGCGCGCCAGCAGCCGGGTGCGGCAGAATCTCGGCCTGGTCGTCGGTCTCCAGGGCCGCTTCGCCGAGGCCGAGACCATCGTGAAGGCGGACCTGCCGCCGGACCAGGCCGCAGCCAATGTGGCCTACCTCAAGGACATGCTGAGCCGCAGCGAAGGCCCGCGCGGCGCGCCGAAGCGGATGCCGGTGGCCTCGCTCAGCCAGTCCGACTGATCCAGACCGGATAACCTCGTCTCGATATTGCCGGCGCGGACCGCTTGCGGTCCGCCTCCCGCATCATTGCAGCTCGGAGATCTTGATGCCGGTCGGTCCGAGAATGACGACGAACAGCACCGGCAGGAAGAACAGGATCATCGGCACCGTCAGCTTCGGCGGCAGTGCGGCGGCCTTCTTCTCGGCCTCGTTCATGCGCATGTCGCGGTTTTCCTGCGCCATGACGCGCAGCGAGTGCCCGAGCGGCGTGCCGTAGCGTTCGGCCTGCTGAAGCGCCAGACACACCGATTTCACGCCTTCGAGCCCGGTGCGCCGTGCCAGGTTTTCGTAGGCGACCTTCCGGTCCTGCAGATAGGACAGCTCGGCGGTGGTCAGCGTGAATTCTTCCGACAGCGCGATCGACTGGCCCACGATCTCGGTGGCGACCTTGCGGAACGCCATTTCGACCGACATGCCGGATTCGATGCAGATCAGCAGCAGGTCGAGCGCGTCCGGGAAGGCGCGCTTGATCGAGAGCTGACGCTTGGAGATCGCGTTCCTGAGGAACAGCATCGGCGCCTGCAGGCCGAGATAGGCGGCGCCGACACAGATGCCGATCTTGATCGGCATCGGCTTCTCCATATGCGTGATCAGGAACACATACAGGATCGAGCCGACGAACAGCACGATCGGAGCCACCATGCGCGCGAACAGGAATGTGATGTAGGGCGCCTGGCCGCGGTAGCCCGCCATGATGAGCTTGTCGCGCGCGGCCTCCTGCGCGAGCCATTTGGTGAGGTTGAAGTCCTCGACCACCCGCGAGACGAGCTGCTTCGGCGTCTGGCGCAGCGAGACCTTCTCGTTCTTGTTGAGACGCTCGCGCTCGCGCTGGCGGATGCGTTCGCGCTCGCTCGCCACCGCCTTCATCCGCTTGGAGAGGCCTTCGCCGGCGAACAGCGGCATCACCAGCGTATAGACGGTCGCGCTCGCGGCGATGGCCGCAAGCAGCATGGTCATGAAGCGGACGTCATGCAGTTTGGAAACGAGGAACTCGACCATACGCCACCGTCAGAAATCGAAGTTGATCATCTTCTTCATCACCATGATGCCAACCGACATCCAGATGACGCAACCGACCAGCATGAGCTGACCGGTCGGATGGGTCCAGAGCAGAGAGATGTAGTGCGGCGTCGTGAGATAGACGAGGAACATCACGATCGGCGGCAGCGACCCGATGATGCCGGCCGAAGCCTTGGCTTCCATCGACATCGCCTGGATCTTTTCCTTCATCTTCTTGCGGTCGCGCAGCACCTTGGAGAGGTTGCCGAGCGCTTCGGAGAGGTTGCCGCCCGATTTCTGCTGGATCGAGATGACGATGCCGAAGAAGTTGGCTTCCGGCAGCGGCATGCGATCGTAGAGGCGTGAGCAGGCTTCGCCGAGCGGCATGCCGATCGCCTGGGTCTCGATGATGGCCAGGAACTCGCTGCGCAGCGGTTCGGGCGCGTCGGCGGCCACGACCTTGATCGATTCGAACAGCGGCAGGCCCGCCTTGATGCCGCGGACGATCACGTCCACGGCGTCGGGCAGTGCTGCCAGGAACTTGGTTTCGCGGCGCTTCTTCAGGAAGCCGAGCGCCCAGCGCGGCAGGCCGAAGCCGCCGGCGAAGGCAAGACCGGCGGCGCCGAGCACACCGCCGCCGACAAACATGGCGGCCGCGAACAGCGCGCCCCCGACGATGGCGGAGACGATCCAGAATTTCTGCGGCGTCCAGTTCAGCCCGGCCTGCGAGATGCGGACGCTGAGCGGGACGCTCTTCTCCTGCTGGCGCCGGGCCTCGAGATCCTTCAGCGAGGTCTCGACCTGCTCGCGGCGCGAACGCTGGCTCTTTTCGGACTGCTTGGCCGCCGGCGCGTCGGCGCGCGCGATCGAGGCGCGTCGGCTTTCGGCCTTCCGCTCTCCGGACAGCATCGGATAGAGGAAGACCCAGGCGATGCCGCCGACAGCGGCGGTGGCGAGGAAGGCGAGGGCGAGGACCTGGATGTTCATGATGTTGCTGACCCGCTCACGTCTTCGGCGCCACTTCCGCGGCGTCTAGCGCGGCGGCAAGTCGTTTCTCGTCGCCGTAATAGCGCGCGCGCTCCCAGAATTTCGGACGGCCGATGCCGGTCGAGCGGTGGCGGCCGATGATCTTGCCGTTGGCGTCCTCGCCGACCAGGTCGTAGAGGAAGATGTCCTGGGTGATGATGGTGTCGCCTTCCATGCCCATCACCTCGGTGATGTGGGTGATGCGGCGCGAACCGTCGCGCAGGCGCGCGGCCTGGACGATGACGTCGATCGAGGCGCAGATCATCTCGCGGATGGTGCGCGAGGGAAGCGAGAAGCCGCCCATCGTGATCATGGATTCGCAGCGCGACAGCGCCTCGCGCGGATTATTGGCGTGCAGCGTGCCCATCGAGCCGTCATGGCCGGTGTTCATGGCCTGCAGCAGGTCGAACGCCTCGGGTCCGCGGACTTCGCCGACGATGATGCGTTCGGGACGCATACGCAGGCAGTTGCGCACCAGTTCGCGCATGGTGACCTGGCCCTCGCCCTCGATGTTGGGCGGGCGGGTTTCCAGCCGCACCACATGGGGCTGCTGGAGCTGGAGCTCGGCGGCGTCCTCGCAGGTGATGACGCGCTCGTCGTGCTCGATGTAGTTGGTGAGGCAGTTGAGCAGCGTGGTCTTGCCCGAGCCGGTACCGCCGGAGATCAGCACGTTGCAGCGGACGCGGCCGATGATCTGGAGGATCTCGGCGCCCTCCGGCGAGATCGCACCGAACTTGACGAGCTGATCCAGCGTCAGCTTGTCCTTCTTGAATTTGCGGATGGTGAGCGCGGGGCCGTCGATCGACAGCGGCGGCACGATGGCGTTGACGCGGGAGCCGTCGGCGAGACGCGCGTCGCAGATCGGCGAGGATTCGTCGACACGCCGGCCGACCTGGCTGACGATGCGCTGGCAGATGTTGAGGAGCTGCTGGTTGTCGCGGAAGCGGATGCCGGTCTTCTGGATCTTGCCGTTGACTTCGATGAAGACCGTGTTGGCGCCGTTGACCATGATGTCGGCGATGTCGTCGCGCGACAGCAGCGGCTCCAGCGGACCGTAACCGAGCACGTCGTTGCAGATGTCGTCGAGCAGTTCCTCCTGCTCGGCGATCGACATCACGATGTTCTTGATCGCGATGATCTCGTTGACGATGTCGCGGATTTCCTCGCGCGCGGACTCCGAATCGAGCTTGGCGAGCTGGGCGAGATCGATTGCCTCGATCAGCGCGCCGAAGATGGTCGCCTTGACCTCGTAGTAATTGTCCGAGCGGCGGCTCTCCATGGGGGGAGGCGGCGGCGGGGCTTTGATCGGGGCGAGCGGAGGCGAGGCGATGGCCGGCGGAGGCGGCGCGCGCGACACCGTCGGCGCCGGAGCCGGGGTCGGCTCTGGCGACACGGCACCGGGCTTGGGGGCCCGAAGATCGGTGTCTGTTCCGCTACGCTTACCGAACACTTAACGACTCCATGCGGCGGCTTATTTTCCCCGCAACTTCTCAATCAGGGGTGAAAGCAAGGACGACTTTTGTTTCTTCGTTTCGCTGCGGCCGGTCAGGCGCTGGGCGATCTGGAGGAACATCTCGATCGACTTGTGGTTGGCCGAGATCTCCGCGATCATCTGGCCGTTGTTGGCGGCCGAGCCGAAGATCTGCGGTTCGAACGGGATCGAGACGACCGGCTGGCTCTCGATCGCCTTGGCGAACTCGGCGGCGGCGATTTCGGGCCGTTTCGGCACGCCGACCTGGTTCAGGCAGTACAGCGGCGGCCGGTCGTTCGGGCGCGAGGCCTTGAGCAGGTCGAACAGGTTCTTGGTGTTGCGCAAATTGGCAAGGTCGGGCGCCGCCACGATCAGGATGTCGTCGGCGCCGATCAGGGCGCGCTTGGTCCAGCCCGACCATTGATGCGGGATGTCGAGCACGATGCAAGGCATGGTGGCGCGGAGCGTGTCGAACACGGAATCGAAGGCGTCGGTGCCGAAATCATAGACCCGGTCGAGCGTGGCGGGGGCCGCCAGCAGGCTCAGATGGTCGGTGCATTTCGACAGCAGGCGGTCGATGAAGGCGGTATCGACGCGATCGGGCGAGAACACGGCGTCGGCGATGCCCTGCGGCGGGTCCTGGTTGTAGTCGAGCCCGGCGGTGCCGAAGGCGAGGTCGAGGTCGGCGACCACCGCGTCCATCGCGAGGTCGCGCGCGATCGCCCAGGCGACGTTGTGGGAGATGGTGGACGCGCCGACGCCACCCTTGGCGCCGACCACGGCGATGATGCGGCCGACCGCCTTGGCTTCCGGCGCGGAGAACAGGTTGCAGATCGAGCGCACGACGTCGATCGCGCCGACCGGCGCGAGCACGTAGTCGCTGACGCCGCGGCGCACCAGCTCGCGATAGAGCGTGACGTCGTTGATGCGGCCGATCACCACCACGCGGGTGCCGGCGTCGCAGACGGTGGCGAGGTGGTCGAGCCCGCCCAGGAGGTCGTTGCGGCCGTCGCTCTCGAGCACGATCACGTTCGGCGTCGGGGCCGAGCGGTAGGCTTCGATCGCGGCCGCCATGCCGCCCATCTGGATCTTCAGGTGAGCCTTGCCGAGCCGGCGATCCTCGCCGGCCGACTGCACCGCGGCAGCGGTCTCCACGGTCTCGCAGAAAGCCTGGACCGACACGCGCGGCGCGGGAGCAATATGCTCCTCGACCGGCGGAGGCGCTGCTTCCGGCTGCTCTTCTTGGGACTGGCGAGCGTAGTTGATCATTTGCCGGTGTCGCTGAGTTTGGCCTTTTCGGCTTCAGGATAGGGGACCGCCGTTGGCAATCCCTTGCGATACTTCTCGAAGAAGGCGGTGCGCCGTGTCGTGTAGGACGGCGTCTCGGACCGCGGCTGCTCGAGGTCCGACGGGTTGTCGACCATGGCCGCGAGGTTGCGCTGATAGGCGCAGCCGTAATTGTAATAGTCCTTGTTTTCGAACCAGCTCTTGTTCTTCATCGAGGGTCCGATGTCCTCCGGCCACAGGCCGCAGGGACCGGCGACCGCGGCGATCTTGGAATAGGTCAGCCGGATCGGCGGCAGGAAGCGCTTGTCTTCCGGCTGGTAGGGGCGGGTGATGATGCCGCGCGGCGGAACGCCCGCAGCACTCAGCATCGCCTGGATCTCGCGCATCGATTCCGCCGCCGGGCGCGCATTCGGCGTGCCGGCCGGCACGTCGATATGGATGGCGCCGGTGCCTTCGCGCAGCCAGGTCGACGCCACGCCCATCACGTCGGCGCGCTGGGCGGCGGTCAAGCCGCCGCGGGCGTGGCCAACGAAGACCACGATCGAGCGGTTCTGCTCCTCGATCGCGATCGGATGACGCTGCTTGTAGTCGTCGGGAATGGAGGCGGTCGCAATCTCGTCGTGCTGGCAGCCGCCGAGCGCAAGCGCGATACCGACGAGCGCGCCACCGAAGCCGATGGCGCGTTTGCGAAGCTGGGGTGGTCTTGTGATCATCGTGAAGTCCCCGTTCCGCCTCAGTCGGTGATGAAGCCGTAGGTGCCGCGGTAATTCCGGCCTGGTTCGGTCCGGCCAGGCACGCCGTAGATGCGGTTGATGTTGCCGATCAGCTCGGCCTGCGGGTCCGCAGGCGCGGAGAAGCCGTCATCCGGACGCGACAGGTCCTTTGGCGTCGTCGCGCGAACCACATAGGGCGTCACGATCACGACGAGCTCGGTCGCGTTGTTGACGAAGTCGCGGCTGCGGAACAGCGTGCCGAGGATCGGGAGCTGCATCAGCCCCGGCAATCCGCTCACGGCCTGCTTGGTCTGCTGCTGGATCAGGCCGGCCATCGCCATCGCGCCGCCGGAGGGAATTTCCAGCGAGGTCTCGGCGCGGCGGGTCCGGATCGAGGGCACCGTCAGCGAGTTCACCGAGGTCGAGGTCACGGCCTGCGACAGCGTGATCGCATTTTCGTTCGAGAGCTCCGAGACCTCGGTCATCACCCGCAGGCTGATCTTGCCCTCGGTCAGAACGATCGGGGTGAAGTTGAGCGAGATGCCGAACTTCTTGAAGCTGATCTGGGTGGTACAGACATGCGTGGTGGGATCGCACGAATAGCCTGCGGGCACCGGGAATTCGCCGCCGGCGATGAAGGTCGCCGATTCCCCGGAGATCGCGGTCAGGTTCGGCTCCGCCAGGGTGCGGATCACGCCCGCGGTTTCCATCGCGCGCAGGGTGGCCTGCACCGAGGGCGTGGCGCCGAACTTGGTGGTCAGGTTGTTGCCGTCGACGAGGTTGCGGCCGAGCGCCGTGAACGGGTTCGAGTTGGTGAAGCTCACCACCGAGGTGCCGTAGTTCAGGTTGGCGGAGAGGTCGATGCCGAGCTGCTTGACGATGGTGCGCTGGACCTCGGCCACCGTCACCTTGAGCATGACCTGGTCGCGGCCGCGGACCACGATCGAGTTCACGACCTTGTCGGCGCCGCCGGCGAGGCGCGCGGCGAGCTCGTGGGCCTGCTGCGCCTCCATCGGGTTCGCCGCGGTGCCGGACAGCACGATGCTCTCGCCGAGCCCGTCGATCTGGATGTCGGAGCCGGGCAGGATCTGCTTCAGCGCGGCGCGCACGCCGTTGAGGTCGCGCTTGACCGCGATGTCATAGGCCGCGATCTGCTGGCCGGCGGAATCGAAGAACACGATGTTGGTCTGTCCGACCGTCGCGCCGATGATGTAGGCGCGCTGCGCCGAGCGCACCACCGCGTTGGCGATCTTGGGGTCGGCGACCAGCACATCCTTGATGTCGCGCGGCAGGTCGATCACGATCGACTTGCCGACGCCGAGCGAGAGGAAGCGCGCGTTCATCTGGCCGTCGGCTGCAACCGGCACCGGTGCCGGCGCTCCCGCCACCGGACGGTAGTCGGCGGCGAGCACGGGGGTCAGCGCCGGGTTGAGCACCAGCGCGACGGCGGCCGAGAACGACAGGGCGCGGACCAAGGAGGTTCGCATCGTCGTCAAATCTGCCCTGCATTTCATATCGACTGACCTCATCGTGCCTTTGCCGTCGAGCTCGGAATTCCGTAGCGGATGATCGAAACGCCATCGCGCTTCTGTGCGGAGTCATCGAGCGTGATCTCGCTCATCTTGACGTCGACGATGCTGCGCAGCGCGAGCGACAGCGTGCCGCTCTGGCGCGCCGCGGACAGCGTCGCGGTCTGCGCGGGATTGAGCTCGAGGGTGACGGTCTTGCCGACCACCGCGTTCTGGCCGTCCTTCTCCTTCGGCGCCTGGTCGATGGCGAGGACGCGGATGTTGGCCAGGATGATCTCGGAGGTGACGATATCGGGAGCGCCGCTGCTCTGGTCCGGATTCTTGAGGCGGCGGGTCAGAAGGACGTCGACGCGATCGTTGGGCAGGATGAAGCCGCCCGCGCCGGTCTCCGGCGAGATCTCGGTCGAGATCGCGCGCATGCCGGTGGGCAGGATCGCCGCCATGAAGCCCGAGCCCTCGGGCTTGACCAGCTTCTGGTCGCGGATCGGTTCACCCTGGATGAAGGGAGCGCGCGCGATCGAGCCCGTCACCTGGGTCGCGCCCTCCGGCCGTTCGTTGCGGCGGATGAAGGTGGCGCTGGCGGTCGCAGCCGGCCAGGTCTGCCACTGCACGTCTTCCGGCTTGACGGTCTGGCCGAGGCCGATGTCGTTCTTGGCCACCAGCACGTCGACGGTGGGAAGCTGCGCGACCGGAGCCGCTGGGGGCGGCGCAGAATTGTCCGAGCCGCTCGCCAGGTACGCGGCGACGCCGCCGGCGCAGATGGCGACGGTCAGGACGACAATGCGTGCCCTATTCATACGCTTCACTTTCCAACAAAACGCCGCGACGCTGCCGCCGCCGTAATCGGCAGTTGACCAGCTATTCGTCAAAGCATGGTTAATGAGGCGTATCTAAATCGCCTTAACGCCGGGTTTACCCGTGGGCGTTCAGCGCAGTGCGAGGTGAGCGAGGTCGATCGCCTTCACCCAATCGGTCTCCGGATAGACCATCAGCGCGCCAAGCGTGAGCGCGATGCCGTAGGGAATGCCGCTCTCCTTGTCGTGCAGCCGCGCGAGCCAGGCCTGGCCCGCAAGGCCATAGGGCAGCGGCCATTGCCGGAACTGTAGCAGGAGCAGCGTCAGCGCACCGCCGAACAGCGAGGCGTAGAGCAGGAAGTTCATCAGATGAGCGAAGCCGAACCACAGCGCGACGGAGGCTGCGACCTTGGCGTCACCGCCGCCCATCCAGCCCATCGCAAAGCAGGTGAAAGCCACGGCCAGCAGAAGCGCGCCGGCGCCGACATGGGTCAGCATCTCGTAAGGTGCCATGCCACCGGCGAAGGCAAGCACGAAGAAGCCCGCGACCAGCGCCAGCGACACACGGTTCGAGATGGTCATCGTGAACAGATCGCTTGCGGCGGCGAACGCCATCAGGGCCGGGAAGAGCATGAGGCGCGCGAGGTCGAGGATCATGGGCTGCGTCTTGAGGCCTGGGTTGTCGCGGGATCTGGCGTCGCCCCGAGGCTAGCCGGCAGTGCTAAATAAACCGACAACAGGGCAGGGGCCTTAACAGGCGCTGCCTGGAGCGGCGGGCTCACCACAGGGTGGCGATACGCGCGGCGAGCGCGACCGTCGCCAGCAGCAGCGCGAGGCATACCCAGTAGGCCGGCGAGCCGGCTTGCGCCGTCTCCGCTTCGCTCGCCGCAACCGCGGCATCGGTCCTGTACTTTCGCAACGCCACTGGAACTCGCCGTGCTCAGAAAAACAAAGGCCCCGGCGGACCGGGGCTTTTGCCGTCGTTTGTCGGTCGCTTACTTCAGCGACGAGCTGATCGAGCCGAACTTGGTGTTCAGCGTGCTGCCGAGGTTGTTGACGACGGTGATGATGGCCAGCGCGATGCCGGCGGCGATCAGGCCGTATTCGATGGCGGTAGCGCCGGATTCATCCTTGGCGAAACGTGCAATCAAGTTCTTCATGAACAAACTCCATCTGGGGTTGGATCGCCTCGTTCGGCGCTGTCTTTGACGCGCCGAAGATGAGAGCCGAGCTCTTTCGGTAGAGTTAATTCGATCGCGCAAAGGCGCCTTCCGCGCGATGCTTTTGCCCAGAGTGAATTTCACCTTAAGGCGCCTATCGAATTTCGCCTCGGTTCCGGACGTGCCGCAAGTGCGCGCCTTGACTTCACCCTCCCTTAAATTTCGCGGAGTAGGCGTAAGGGGACCCGCAATCCGGAAAAGAGGCGACGATGTCGAGCCTGCCCATGCAAGTCGCCCTGATGCTCGGCGAGACTATCGCGAAAGTGGTCCCGGTCACCTTCGTGCTCGCGATGGTGTTCACGGTGCTCGAGCATTTCTGGGCCTGCAATCCCGGCGCGCCGTGGTGGCGCAAGCGGGAGATCGTCACCGACATCTGCTACTGGTTCTTCGTTCCCGTATTCGCCCGGACCATGCGGATCGGGCTCCTGATCGTCGGGGCGAGTGCCTTCTTCAACATCCATGATGCCGACGGTCTCATCGCCTTCTACGACAACGGCCATGGTCCGCTGGCGCAATTGCCGCTCTGGGTGCAGGCCGCGCTATTCCTGGTGCTGTCCGATTTCATGCTGTACTGGCTGCACCGGCTGTTTCACGGTGGCGAGTTCTGGAAGTACCACGCGATCCATCACTCCTCCGAGGAGATCAGCTGGATTTCGGCGGCCCGCTTCCATCCGGTCAATCTCGTGCTCGGCACGATCGGGGTCGACGTCGTGTTGCTGATGGCCGGCATCTCCCCGAATGTCATGATCTGGCTGTCCCCGTTCACGACCTTCCATTCGGCCTTCGTGCACGCCAATTTGAACTGGACCTTCGGGCCGTTCAAATACGTGCTGGCGACGCCGGTCTTCCATCGCTGGCACCACACCCCGCTCGAAGAGGGCGGCGACACCAATTTCGCCGGGACGTTCCCGGTCTGGGACATGCTGTTCGGCACCTTCCGCATGCCGGAGGGGAAGCTTCCGCAGGATTACGGCAAGGACGAAGCGACCATGCCGAAGGAGATCGGAGGGCAGCTTGCCTATCCGTTCCGCCGCTAAGGCCGGCCAGGGCGGCAAATCGGCGGTCCGTTCAAACAATAGAAGGCGAATTTGCGGAACGTTCACGAATTGAAGGCAGGTTAGCGGGGTCGGGCACCGGCTCCGCTGTTATCTGATCGCTTCTGCCGGTTTGTGACGTCCCGGGGGTAAGAGTATGCGTAAACAATTGCTGCGCCGCCATGCGCGCGTCTGTCTTCTGGTTGCGGCCGCGGTGCTGTCGTCGCCGGCTGCCGGCCTCGCCGAATCCACCGCCGAAATGATCGCGGTCAACGTCGACCAGGCCAAGCTGGTCCGGCTGCCCGGCAAGGTGGCGACCATCGTGGTCGGCAATCCGCTGATCGCCGACGTCACGCTGCAGCCCGGCGGCATGATCGTCGTGACCGGGAAGGGCTACGGCGCCACCAATTTCATCGCACTCGACCGCGCCGGCGAGATCCTGGTCGATCGCCAGATCCAGGTCGAGGGTCCGAGCGACCGCCTCGTCACCGTCTATCGCGGGGTCGAGCGCGAGTCCTACAGCTGCGTGCCGATTTGCCAGCGTCGCGTGACGCTTGGCGACAGCGACGCCTATTTCAACACCACGATGAGCCAGGCCGGTTCGCTGAGCAGCAATGCCAGCGGCAACGCCGGCGCGGGCGCCAAAACCAACTAGCAAGACCAGCTGGCAAGACCTGCTGGCAAGTCAGATCAACGGGGGTGCCCGGGCGGATCCTGTGATCCGGTCCGGGCATTTGCACTTGCTGCGCCCTTCTCCTGCACGTCCGATCGTCTCCGGTTAACGATCCGTTAACGGCGCGCCTGCGGCCGGCCTGCAACACTTAAACAATCAGTTTTAGCTAGTTTTGAGCCAATAAATTGCCGTTGCTGGGGAATTTGACGCGATGCCATCGCCTGCACCTGTAAGGCTCACGCTGCGAACTGCGCTGCGCCGGTTTCGCGGCAACCGCCGCGGCTCTGCGGCCGTCGAGTTCGCGCTGGTCGCGCCGATCTTCTTCGCACTGCTGTTCGCCATCATCGAGACGGCGCTGATGTTCTTCGCGAGCCAGGTGCTCGAGACCATCACGCAGAACTCGGCGCGCGTGGTGCTGACCGGGCAGGCGCAGTCGGGTTCGGTGACCGCCTGCGCGGTGTCCGGTGTCAGCACGCCCTGTACCCAAACCACCTTCAAGACCTACGTCTGCAGCCAGATCCCGGCCCTGTTCGATTGCAGCAAGCTCTATGTCGACGTCACGAGCTACTCGACCTTCTCCGCGGTGACGCTGTCGAGCCACATCGACGGCTCCGGAAATTTCGACACGACCGTGAGCTACAGCCCGGGCAGCGCCGGCGACATCGTGGTGGTGCGGCTGTTCTACCAGTGGCCGCTGTTCGTGACCGGGCTCGGCTACAACATCGCCAATCTCACCGGCAGCAAGCGGCTCCTGGTGGCCACGGCCGCATTCAAGAACGAGCCCTATTAGAGATCGGTGGAGCGATGCAGGCGATTGCGAAGATCCGGCGGGCGATGCGTCTGTCCGCGTATGAATTCCTTGCCGACGGCCGCGGTCTGGCGGCGACCGAATTTGCCGTCGTCGTGCCGCTGATGCTGGTGATGTTCTTCGGGACGGTGGAGTTCTCGTCGGCGGTGGCGATCGATCGCAAGGTGACGCTGATGGCGCGGACGCTGTCGGACCTCACCTCGCAGTCGACGTCGGTGAGCGATACCGACATGACCAACTTCTTCGCTGCCTCGACCGGCATCATGACGCCCTATGCCACCTCGCCGGTCTCGGCGACGATCACCGAGCTCTATGTCGATCCATCGACGTTGCAGGCGCATGTGCAGTGGAGCAAGGGATCGGTGCCGCGGACGCAGAAGTCGGCGGTCACAATTCCCACGACGCTGGCGGTCGGCGGCACCTATCTGATCTTCAGCGAGGTCAGCTACACCTACACGCCGTCGGTGGGCTACGCGCTCAAGAGCGCGATCACGCTGAGCGACGTCGCCTATACAAGGCCGCGGCAGTCGACCTGCGTCTATTACAGCCCGGATACCTCCTGCACGACCTACTGAGCGCGCGGCATCGTTCGAGCATGAAAAAAGGCCGTGCATGCGCACGGCCTTTTCCGTTGTCGCTTCGACGTCCGCTGGCTCAGCCGGCGGAACGAAGGTTGTCGGCGGCCGACTTGCCGGAACGACGGTCAGCGACGATCTCGTAGGAGATCTTCTGGCCTTCGCGCAGCGTGCCGAGACCGGCGCGCTCGACGGCGCTGATGTGCACGAAGACGTCCTGGCCGCCATCGTCGGGCTGAATGAAGCCGAAGCCCTTGGTCGCGTTAAACCACTTCACGGTTCCCATGCTCACGGGGGTAGTTCCTTCTCAGATATGCAGTATCGAAGCCCACTTTCGCAGGCAGGTTAGATCGAGTTTCTGGAAGGGTCGTCAGCGTGTCTGAACCGGCTGTACCGGTGGATGCCAATGTCGTCCGGCCGAAAATCGATTAGTTCATTTTATTGGAAACGGGGTCTCAAAACAATCGGGACGTGCACGATTTTTTGATCCGCCATGGCGTCCATGGCGGATCAGCATACAGGTCGGAATTTTACCTCTGCACTCGCGTGCGCGAAGTGATCAGCGGCGACGGAACTGGCCGCCGCGCTGTCCGGGACGCGGCGGTCCGCCAACGCCGCTCGGACGTTCGTCCTTGTGGCGGAAAATCAGCCGGCCCTTCTCCAGATCGTAAGGCGACATCTCCACCGTCACGCGGTCGCCCGCGAGCGTCTTGATGCGGTTCTTCTTCATCTTGCCGGCGGTGTAGGCGACGATCTCGTGTCCGGCGTCGAGCTGCACGCGGTAGCGGGCGTCGGGGAGGATTTCGGTGACCAGTCCTTCGAACTGGATCAGCTCTTCCTTAGCCATGTGGTTGTCTCCAGTCGTGGACGGCTAGTGCGAATGAGGATTGCGGTTCGGTCGGCCGTTGGGGCGACTCTCGCGACGCAAAAAGGCAACGCCTTGTATTCCATCAGGCTTGCCGGCGCTATGCGCGGGACGCTGTTCCGACCGATCGGCTGGTGAGGAATTCATCTTACCACCGGAACCGCGGCGGCGGCGAGACCCCTTGGAGGCCTTGTGGGCTTCACCGGGCCTGCCATCAACAGGTCTGCCATCGGCATGACGTCCTTCATGGCGTCCCTCGCCGGGCCGTCCGTCGCCGTTCCTGCCGGCGCTGTGGTGGCGCCCGTCGGCATGCCTGTCGTCGCCACGCCGCCCGTCACCATGCCGTGCGCCCTGCGGACGCTGGCCCGGGCGGCCGCCCGGCCGGCCCTGCCGCTGCTGCTGCGGCGGAGGACCCGCATCGCGGCGGCCGGCGTCGGTGCGGTGGTCCTCACGCGGCAGCGCCACGCGGATCAGCCGCTCGATGTCGCGGAGATAGGCGAGTTCCTCGCCACCGGCGACCAGCGAGATCGCGGTGCCGTCGGCGCCGGCGCGCGCAGTGCGGCCGATGCGGTGGACGTAGGTCTCGGGGACGTTGGGCAGGTCGAAATTGATGACATGGGTGATGCCGTCGACGTCGATGCCGCGGGCGGCAATGTCGGTGGCGACCAAGGTGCGGATTTCACCCGAGCGGAACTGGGCCAGTGTGCGCTCGCGATGGTTCTGCGACTTGTTGCCGTGGATGGCGCTGGCGGGGATGCCCGCCTTTTCGAGCGTCTTCACGACCTTGTCGGCGCCGTGCTTGGTGCGGGTGAACACCAGTGCGCGGTTGATCGGTTCGTCCTTCAGGAGCTTGGTCAGGAAGCCGGGCTTGGCCGTGAAATCGACCTGGATGATGCGCTGGTTGATCCGCTCGGCGGTCGAGGAGACCGGGGTCACCGCGACGCGGGCGGGGTCGCGCAGCATGGAATCGGCGAGCTCGGCGATGTCCTTCGGCATGGTGGCCGAGAAGAACAGCGTCTGCCGCTTGATCGGGAGTTTCGCGACGATTTTGCGGATGTCGTTGATGAAGCCCATGTCGAGCATGCGGTCGGCCTCGTCGAGCACGAGGAACTCGACGCTCGAGAGCTTCAGACCGTTGCTCTGCACGAGGTCGAGCAGGCGGCCGGGGGTGGCGACGAGCACGTCCACGCCCTGCATCAGGGCGCGAACCTGGCGGCCCATCGGCACGCCGCCGATGGCCAGCGTCGAGGACAGGCGGATGTGGCGGCCATAGGCATTGAAGCTGTCGAGGATCTGCCCGGACAGCTCGCGGGTCGGCGACAGCACCAGTACGCGGGCGGTCTTGGGCTGCGGCTTGATGCGGTTCTCGAGCAGGCGGTGCAGGATCGGCAGCGCGAAGGACGCGGTCTTGCCGGTGCCGGTCTGGGCGATGCCGACGACGTCGCGGCCGGTCAGCGCCGTGGGGATGGTCTGGGCTTGGATCGGGGTGGGGGTGACGTAATTCTCTTCGGCGAGAGCACGTGCGATCGGTTCGGCGAGGCCGAAGTCCTGAAACGAAGTCAAAAGATGGGTTCTTTCCATGTCAAAAGCGCAACGCCCGGCGCATTCAGCGCGGCGTACGCAAAAGGGTGTCGAGAAGACACCTGCGTGTTTGGGGTGTCGGATGGCTTGGGAGCTGATGGGGCAAGCCAGAGGCCCGAGAGGGCTTAAGAACACGCGGCTCGCTACGACCCCTTGATTCGCAAGAGGTCTCGACCGTTCATATGGAACATTGAGCGGGCGCTTTCAAGGCAACTTGGCCCGAAACCGCGGTTGCGGTGCAGAAATAGTTATGCCGGAATTTTAGACAGAGGCACCATTTTGCTCAAAAAATAAACTGACTGCCGCATTGGCATACATTTTATTCGCCCAATATTTGAGCAGTCTAACTGCGGCGAAACTTGGATTGCGACAAAATTGTCTAGCCTGACCAATGAGTTGGCACGTGCCCAAGGCATGGCACGGTTCTTGCGATTCCGTTAATCGCAGGCGGCCGTGGGGCCGTTTCGCAGCGTCTTTTCACGTCTGCGTCAGGGAGATGATACATCCATGCCTACCAAATCCATTCACGATATAGCGGCGTCATTTAGCCGCCGCGGCGTGCTCGCCGCGACCGCCGGCCTGATGCTCGGTCTGGCTTCCATTTCCGGTGCCAAGGCCGCTGACGACACCATCAAGGTCGGCGTGCTCCACTCCCTCTCCGGCACCATGGCCATCAGCGAAACCACGCTGAAGGACACCATCCTCTTCCTGATCGACGAGCAGAACAAGAAAGGCGGCGTGAACGGCAAGAAGCTCGAGGCCGTCGTCGTCGACCCCGCCTCGAACTGGCCGCTGTTCGCCGAAAAGGCGCGCGAGCTGATCACCAAGGACAAGGTCTCTGTCGTGTTCGGCTGCTGGACCTCGGTGTCGCGCAAGTCGGTGCTGCCGGTGTTCAAGGAGCTGAACAGCATCCTGTTCTACCCCGTGCAGTACGAGGGCGAGGAATCCGAGCGTAACGTGTTCTACACGGGTGCGGCGCCGAACCAGCAGGCGATCCCCGCCGTCGACTACCTGATGAAGGAAGAGAAGGTGAAGCGCTGGGTGCTCGCGGGCACCGACTACGTCTATCCCCGCACCACCAACAAGATCCTGGAAGCCTATCTGAAGTCGAAGGGTGTCGCCCAGGAAGACATCATGATCAACTACACGCCGTTCGGTCACTCCGATTGGCAGACGATCGTGGCCGACATCAAGAAGTTCGGCTCGGCCGGCAAGAAGACCGCGGTGGTCTCGACCATCAACGGCGACGCCAACGTTCCCTTCTACAAGGAGCTCGGAAACCAGGGCATCAAGGCCAAGGACATCCCGGTCGTCGCGTTCTCGGTGGGTGAGGAAGAGCTCGCCGGCATCGACACCAAGCCGCTGGTCGGCCATCTCGCCGCCTGGAACTACTTCGAGTCGATCAAGAACCCGGCGAACGAGAAGTTCATCAAGGACTGGCAGACCTACACCAAGAACCCGAAGCGCGTGACCAACGACCCCATGGAAGCGCACGTGATCGGCTTCAACATGTGGGTGAAGGCCGTCGAGAAGGTGAAGTCGACCGATCCGGACAAGGTGATCGACGCGCTTCCCGGCATCGAGGCGCCGAACCTGACCGGCGGCATCTCGAAGATGCTGCCGAACCACCACATCACCAAGCCGGTGTTCATCGGCGAGATCAAGGGCAACGGCCAGTTCGACGTGGTGTGGAAGACCCCGAGCCTCGTCGCGGGCGATGCCTGGTCGAAGGAGCTCGACGGCTCCAAGGACCTGATCGGCGACTGGGTCGGCAAGAAGTGCGGCAACTTCAACACCAAGACCAACAAGTGCCTCGGCTCCGGCTCCTGATCCGGATCTGAAATTGATCGCACGATGGGAGAAGACGGCTATTCCGCCGCCTTCTCCCCACTTCTGCCGGGGTGATCCACAGTGCCAACCAATCTTTCCGCTCGTCTCTGCACGTTCGTTCTTTCGCTATTCCTGATCGCGTTCGCACTGCCGGCCTTCGCCGGCCCGTTCGAGGATGCGGTCGCCAAATTCGCCAACGATGATTTTTCCGACACGGAAGAGGCGATCGCCGCGGTCGCAAGCAGCGGCAACAAGCTGGCCTTCCCGATCATCAGCGCGCTCCAGGACGGCCGCCTCATGGCCGATTCCGACAGCAAGAAGGTTTACGTCACCGGTGCCGACGGCAAGTCGATCGATGCCGCGACCGGCGAGGCCATCGCCAGCGTTCCCGACAGTGCGAGTGCGGTCCGCCTCAACAACCGTCTGCGCCGCAGCGTCGATGCCGCGCTCGGCAGCCTCACGCTGCAGTCGCCGGACGTCGGAACGCGCCTGCAGGCCGCGCAATCCGTGTTCAAGTCGCACGAGGAGACCGCGCTCGAGCCGGTCGACGCCGCGCTCGCCAAGGAAACCAACAAGTCGGTCAAGACGGCGCTCGGCGAGGCCCGCGCCGCGATCCTGCTGTTCAAGTCCGATGCCACGGAGGTCGAGAAGCTCGAGGCCGTCGCCACCCTCAGGGCGCGCGGCGACCAGGAAGCGATGGCGCTGCTCACCGGCATGGGTGACCAGCCGGCCTCGGTGACCAAGGCCGCAGCCAGTGCAATCAGCTCGATCCAGTCGTCGCTCGCGGTCTGGTCCACGGTGCAGAACGCCTGGTACGGCCTCTCGCTCGGCTCGGTGCTGCTGCTCGCCGCGATCGGGCTCGCCATCACCTTCGGCGTGATGGGCGTCATCAACATGGCCCATGGCGAGATGGTGATGATCGGCGCCTACACCACCTTCGTGGTGCAGGAGGTGATCCGCACCCGCTATCCTGCTCTGTTCGACTATTCGCTGCTGATCGCCGTGCCGCTCGCCTTCCTCGTCGCCGGCGCGATCGGCGTGCTGATCGAGCGCAGTATCATCCGCTTCCTCTATGGCCGCCCGCTGGAGACGCTGCTGGCGACCTGGGGCCTGTCGCTGGTGCTGCAGCAGGCGGTGCGCACCATGTTCGGTCCGACCAACCGCGAGGTCGGCAACCCCTCCTGGATGAGCGGCGCGTTCGAGCTCGGTCAGATCACCATCACCTATAACCGGCTCTGGATCCTCGTCTTCACGCTCGCCGTGTTCGCAATCCTGCTTGCGATGCTGCGTTACACCGCGCTCGGTCTCGAGATGCGTGCCGTGACGCAGAACCGCCGCATGGCGGCCTCGATGGGCATCGCCACCTCGCGCGTCGACGCGCTGACCTTCGGCCTCGGCTCGGGCATCGCGGGCATCGCCGGCGTGGCGCTGTCGCAGATCGACAATGTCAGCCCCAATCTCGGCCAGAGCTACATCATCGACAGCTTCATGGTCGTGGTGTTCGGCGGGGTCGGTAATCTCTGGGGCACGCTGGTCGGCGCCTTCACGCTCGGCATCGCCAACAAGTTCCTGGAACCGGTCGCCGGCGCCGTGCTCGGCAAGATCGCGATCCTCGTCCTCATCATCCTGTTCATTCAAAAGCGGCCGCGCGGCCTGTTCGCGCTCAAGGGCCGTGCGGTGGAAGCATGACCCCTCACATGCTGACGCGATCGCTGGACCGCGGCGCGACAATCTTCCTGTTGGTCGTCGCCGCGATCGGCGTGCTGATCCCGCTGTCCAACCTGCTGCTGCCCGCGGGCTCGTTCCTGCAGGTGCCAACCTATCTGGTCGCGCTCTGGGGCAAGTATGTGTGCTACGCCATCCTGGCGCTCGCGATCGACCTGATCTGGGGCTATTGCGGCATCCTCTCGCTCGGCCACGGCGCGTTCTTCGCGCTCGGCGGCTACGCGATGGGCATGTATCTGATGCGGCAGATCGGCACGCGCGGTGTCTACGGCAACCCGATCCTGCCCGACTTCATGGTGTTCCTGAACTATTCGAAGCTGCCCTGGTACTGGTACGGCTTCGACATGTTCTGGTTCGCGGCGCTGATGGTGCTGGTTGTGCCCGGCCTGCTCGCCTTCTGCTTCGGCTGGCTCGCCTTCCGCTCCCGCGTCACCGGCGTGTACCTGTCGATCATCACGCAGGCGATGACCTATGCGCTGCTGCTCGCCTTCTTCCGCAACGACTTTGGTTTTGGCGGCAACAACGGCCTGACCGACTTCAAGGATATCCTCGGCTTCAACGTGCAGGCGGAGGGGACGCGGGCCGCGTTGTTCGCGCTGAGCTGCCTGGCGCTGATTGTCGGCTTCCTGATCTGCCGCGCCATCGTCTCCTCCAAGCTCGGCAAGGTATTGATCGCCGTGCGTGACGCGGAATCGCGCACGCGTTTCCTCGGCTACCGCGTCGAATCCTACAAGCTGTTCGTGTTCACGGTGTCGGCCTGCATGGCCGGCGTCGCCGGCGCGCTCTACGTGCCGCAGGTCGGCATCATCAATCCCAGTGAGTTTGCGCCCGGCAATTCGATCGAGGCGGTGATCTGGGTCGCGGTCGGCGGCCGCGGCACGCTGGTTGGTGCTGCGCTCGGCGCCGTCGTCGTCAACTATGCCAAGACGTTCTTCACCTCGGGCATGCTGGCGCCGTACTGGCTGTTCATGCTGGGCGCGCTGTTCATCCTGGTGACGCTGCTGCTGCCGAAGGGCATCGTCGGCACCTTCAATGCCTGGTGGGATCAGTCCAAGGAGAAGCGCGCCGCCGCCTCCGCGAGTGCTGCGGCCGAAGACGGCGTCACCCAACCGAAGATGGCGGAGTAAGCGGTCATGAACGTCATGGATACCCGCGCGACCTCCGCGATGCTCTACCTGGACGGCGTGCACGTCTCGTTCGACGGCTTCCACGCCATCAACAATCTGTCGCTGACGCTCGAGCCCGGCGAGATGCGCGCCATCATCGGCCCGAACGGCGCCGGCAAGACCACGATGATGGACATCATCACCGGCAAGACCAAGCCCGACGAGGGCACGGTGCTGTTCGACGGCGTGACCGACCTGACGCGGCTGGACGAGACCCGTATCGCCGAGCTCGGCATCGGCCGCAAATTCCAGAAGCCGACCGTGTTCGAGAGCCAGACGGTGCAGGACAATCTGCTGCTGGCGCTCAATGTCGACCATTCGGTTCGCGGCACGCTGTTCTGGCGCGGCAGCAAGGCCGAGTCCGAAAGTATCGACAAGGTGCTGGAGACGATTCGCCTCACCGAGGCGCGCAATCGCCTGGCCGGCAGCCTCAGCCACGGCCAGAAGCAATGGCTGGAAATCGGCATGCTGCTGGCCCAGGACCCGAAGCTGCTGCTCGTCGACGAACCCGTCGCTGGGATGACCGACGTCGAGACTCATCTCACCGCCGAGCTGCTGAAAGAGATCAACAAGACCCACACCGTGATGGTCGTCGAGCACGACATGACGTTCGTGCGCGAGCTCGGCGTCAAGGTCACCTGCCTTCATGAAGGCACGGTGTTGGCGGAAGGAACCATCGACCAGGTCTCGTCCAACGAGCGGGTCATCGAAGTCTATCTGGGACGCTGAGCGATGCTTGAGGTCAAGGACATCAACCTGTTCTACGGCGCGGCGCAGGCACTGCGCGGCGTCTCGATCGCGGCCGAGCCGGGCAAGGTGACCTGCGTGCTCGGGCGCAACGGCGTCGGCAAGACATCGTTGCTGCGGGCCATGGTCGGGCAGTACCCGATCTCCTCGGGCGCGATCGTGCTCGACGGCAGCGACATCACGGGCCTCAAGCCCTACGAGCGCGCCCGCAAGGGCATCGGCTTCGTGCCGCAGGGCCGCGAGATCTTTCCGCTGCTGACGGTGGAGGAGAACCTCAAGACCGGCTTCGGTCCGCTCAAGCGCGAGGACAGGCACATTCCGGACGACGTGTTCTCGCTGTTTCCGGTGCTGCAGTCCATGCTCGGCCGGCGCGGCGGCGACCTCTCCGGCGGCCAGCAGCAGCAGCTCGCGATCGGTCGTGCGCTGGTGATGCGGCCAAAGCTGCTCCTGCTCGACGAGCCGACCGAGGGCATCCAGCCCTCGATCATCAAGGACATCGGCCGCGCCATCTCTTACCTGCGCAACCTCGGCAACATCGCCATCGTGCTGGTTGAACAATATCTCGACTTTGCCTGCGAACTCGGCGACAGTTTCGCGGTGATGGATCGCGGCGCGGTGAAGTTCACCTGCGACCGCTCCAATCTCGATCCCGGCGAGATCAGCCGCCAGATGGCGCTGTAAGCCTCATTTTGCCGCAACCGGCTGGGGAGGCGGATGCGCAGCGAGCTATCAGCCACGTCAACTCTGTTCGAGGCGAACCGTGCTCGCGGTGCCGTGCGCTTCGACGTGCATGCGCGCGATGGGGTGACGCGGCGCGGGACCTTGCATGAATCCGGCTCGCTCCGGGTCCGCTTTCCCTCGCCGGAAGATCAGGGCCTGTCCGGCGTGTTCGTGAACACGGCTGGCGGTGTCGCCGGTGGCGATCGCTTCGATATCGAGATATCGGCGGCGGACAGCGCGCGACTGACGCTGACCACGGCGGCCGCCGAAAAGGTCTATCGCGCGCCGGGGCCGGCGGCGCAGCTCAATATCGCCCTGACGGCCGGTCCGGGCGCGCATCTGTCCTGGCTGCCCCAAGAGACCATCCTGTTCGATCGCGCCCGGGTCCATCGCCGCTTCGACATCGACCTCGACGAGGCCGCTTCGCTCCTGCTTTGCGAAATTGTCGTATTCGGCCGCACCGCCATGGGCGAGCGGATGGAGCAGGGCGAGTTCGTGGACCGTTGGCGGCTGCGCCGCGGCGGCAAGCTGGTGTTCGCGGAAACCGTCCGGCTCGATGGTAACATCGGCGCCAAGCTCGCGCGATCGGCTGTCACGAAGGGCGGCGCGGCGATCGGCACGGCTCTGATCGTGCCCGGCGACGAAGCTCTGGTGGAGCGCATTCGCGAGGCATCGGAGTCTTTCTCCGGCGAGGTCGGAATCTCCGCGTGGAATGGCTTTGCAATGGCGCGGTTCTGTGCCCAAGATGCGGCGCGTTTGCGCGCCGACATGACGGCCGTGCTGGCGCGGACCGGCGCGGCGCTGCCGCGGCTTTGGCTGAACTGACTGGCTGAATTGACGTGATGAACGGAAGAGATTCTTCATGAACCTGTCTCCCCGCGAAAAGGACAAGCTTCTGATCTCGATGGCGGCGATCGTGGCGCGGCGGCGGCTGGACCGCGGCGTCAAGCTCAACCATCCCGAAGCGATCGCGATCATCTCCGATTTCATCCTCGAAGGCGCGCGCGACGGCCGCACCGTCGCCGAGCTGATGCAATCCGGCGCGCAGGTGCTGACCCGCGACCAGGTGATGCCTGGAATTCCGGAGATGATCCACGACATCCAGGTCGAGGCCACATTCCCTGATGGTACCAAGCTCGTCACCGTGCACGAGCCGATCAGGTAGTTTTGAATTCGTCATTCCGGGGCGCCCGAAGGGGCGAACCCGGAATCCAGAGGTTTGGTTTCGAGATTCCGGGTTCTCGCTGCGCGAGCCCGGAATGACGAGGAGGATAAAATGATCCCCGGCGAACTCTTCATCCAGGACGGCGAGATCGAGCTCAATGCCGGCCGCAAGACCGTGACGCTGACGGTCGCCAACACCGGCGACCGTCCGATCCAGGTCGGCTCGCACTACCATTTCTTCGAGACCAACCCCGCGCTGAAGTTCGACCGCAAGAAGTCCCGCGGCATGCGCCTCGACATCGCCGCCGGCACCGCCGTCCGCTTCGAGCCCGGCCAGACCCGCGACGTCCAGCTCGTCGCGCTCGCGGGCAAGAAGACCATCTACGGTTTCCGCGGCGACGTCATGGGGAGGCTGTGACGTAAACCGAGATGAGAGTGGTGGTCCACAGTGAGGTGAGCGCAACTGTCTCGCTCCCTCCCCCCCTGCGGGGGAGGGTCGGGGAGGGGGGTATGCCACACGACGAGGTCTCTCATTTTCAAAGGACTCGCGCTCGGCAATTGCGGTGCGCGATGACGCGCGCGGAAACGCTGCTGTGGCGTCATCTCAAAGCCCACCGTTTGGCTCGCCTCGGCTTTCGCCGGCAGGCTCCAATGGGCAATTACATCGCCGATTTTGTAGCCCATTCCTGCAAGCTCGTTATCGAGGTTGACGGCCAAAGTCACGATTTCGCGGAGCGCGTCCGCCACGACGAAACCCGGGATGAGTGGCTCGCCTCCCGCGGCTATCGCGTGTTGCGTTTCACCAATGACGACGTGATGAAAAACCTGGAGGGTGTAGCTCTTGCCATCCTTCAGGCAGCGGAGCCCGGAGCACCCCCCTCCCTGACCCTCCCCCGCAAGGGGGGAGGGAACGGAGGGAGCAGTGCCTCTGATGACGCGGAGGAGGCATAACAATGCTCACACCAATCCGCCTCGTTTCCGAAGCCGCCGAGCTTGCCGCGCGCCGCCACAACGGCATGGCGCGCAAGGGGCGTGGCAATGAGCCCTATATCAATCACCTCGCCGAGGTCGCGAACCTGCTGGCGGCCGCGACCGATGGCGCCGATGCCGAACTGATCGCGGCCGGCTGGCTGCACGACGTGATCGAGGACACCGACACAACGGGCGCGGAGCTCGCGCAAACCTTCTCCGAGCGAGTCGCGTCTCTCGTTGTCGAATGTACCGACGACATGAGTCTGCCCAAGGCCGAGCGGCGGCAAAAGCAGGTCGAGGACGCTCCGCACAAATCCCCCGGCGCAAAGCTGATCAAGATCGCCGACAAGATCAGCAATATCGGCGCCCGCGTTCATACCGATCCGACCACTGAAGAGCGCGAGGACCTCGCCGACTACGCCGGCTGGGCAGAGCAGGTGGTCGCGGGCTGCCGCGGCGGCAATGCGTGGCTCGACGAGAAATTCGATGATGCGGTGAAAGCAGCAAAGGCCTTGCTGTGAAAAGCCAGAAATTCAAACGCAAACGGGGCTTGTGATGTCCGTCAAAATAAAGCGTTCCGTCTATGCCGACATGTTCGGCCCGACCACCGGCGACAGGGTGCGGCTCGCCGACACCGATCTCATCATCGAGGTGGAGAAGGATTTCACCACCTATGGCGAGGAGGTGAAGTTCGGCGGCGGCAAGGTGATCCGCGATGGCATGGGGCAGTCGCAGGTCACCAACAAGCAGGGCGCGGCCGACACGGTCATCACCAATGCGCTGATCGTCGATCACTGGGGCATCGTGAAAGCCGACGTCGCCATCAAGGACGGCATGATCTCCGCGATCGGCAAGGCCGGGAATCCCGATATCCAGCCGGGTGTTACCATCGTCATCGGCCCGGGCACGGACGTGATCGCGGGTGAGGGCAAGATCCTCACCGCGGGCGGCTTCGACAGCCACATCCATTTCATCTGCCCGCAGCAGATCGAGCACGCGTTGATGAGTGGCGTCACCTCGATGCTGGGAGGCGGCACAGGTCCGTCGCACGGCACCTTCGCCACGACGTGCACACCGGGACCGTGGCACATGGGGCGGATGATCCAGTCGTTCGACGCCTTCCCGGTCAATCTCGGCATTTCCGGTAAGGGCAACGCTTCGCGGCCCGCTGCCCTGGTCGAGATGATCAAGGGCGGCGCTTGCGCGCTCAAGCTGCACGAGGATTGGGGCACGACGCCGGCCGCGATCGACAATTGCCTGTCGGTGGCCGACGATCACGACATCCAGGTCATGCTGCATTCCGACACGCTGAACGAGTCCGGCTTCGTCGAAGACACGATCAAGGCGTTCAAGGGCCGCACCATCCACGCCTTCCACACCGAGGGCGCCGGCGGCGGTCACGCCCCCGACATCATCAAGGTCGCGGGACTGAAGAACGTGCTGCCGTCCTCGACCAACCCGACGCGCCCCTTCACGCGCAACACCATCGACGAGCATCTCGACATGCTGATGGTGTGCCACCATCTCGATCCCTCGATCGCCGAAGACCTGGCGTTTGCGGAAAGCCGCATCCGCAAGGAGACGATCGCGGCCGAGGATATCCTCCACGATCTCGGCGCGCTCTCGATGATGTCCTCGGATTCCCAGGCCATGGGCCGTCTCGGGGAGGTCATCATCCGGACCTGGCAGACCGCCGACAAGATGAAGAAGCAGCGCGGATCGTTGCCGCAGGACAAGGGCAAGGATAACGACAATTTCCGCGTCAAGCGCTACATCGCCAAGTACACCATCAATCCAGCGATCGCGCATGGCGTGTCGAAGCTGATCGGCTCGGTCGAGAAGGGCAAGATGGCTGACCTCGTGCTGTGGTCGCCCGCCTTCTTCGGCGTCAAGCCGGATTGCATCGTCAAGGGCGGCACGATCGTCGCGGCGCCCATGGGCGATCCCAACGCCTCGATCCCGACGCCGCAACCGGTGCACTACCAGCCGATGTTCGGCGCTTTCGGCAGGGCGCGCACCGCGTCCTCGGTGGTGTTCACTTCGAAGGCGGCCGTTGCGGGTGGTCTCGCGCGAAAACTCGGCATCGAGAAGAAGCTCTATGCGGTCCAGAACACCCGCGGCAAGATCTCCAAGAAGAGCATGGTCCACAACGACGCCACGCCGAACATCGAGGTCGATCCGGAGACCTACGAGGTCCGTGCGGACGGCGAGCTTCTGACCTGCGCGCCCGCCGAGGTGCTGCCGATGGCGCAGCGATATTTCATGTACTGAAATAGCGTCCCGATGCATGCCCCCGGCGCAGGTCCGGGGGACGGCTTTTCCGGTTTTGCGTTCGGTCCCGCCTGGTCTAATGTCCCGCCCGGTACCTAACTCAGAGAAGAAAAGCCGGGAGGATTTCGTGATCTACGTCGTTGCCACCTTGACCATCAAGCCCGAGACGCGCGCCGAATTCATTGCAGCCGCCACCGCCTGCATCAAGGAGACGCGCAAGGAGCCCGGCAATATCGCCTATGACCTGCATGAGAGCGTCACCGATCCCGCCAAGATGGTGTTCGTCGAGCAGTGGGAGAACATGGAGGCGCTGGGACCGCATCGTGCCGCCGAGCACATGAAGACGTTCGGGCGGGTCGCTGTGAAATGCTTCACGGCGCCGCCGAAGATTGAGTACATCACGCCCGAGAAGGTCGACGTTCGCTAACAAGAAGAACAGGGAATAACCCCCATGATCTACGTCATCGCCACCACGCCGATGAAGCCGGAGAACAAGGACGACTTCATTAGAGGTCACAAGGCCTGCACCGTCGAGACGCTCAAGGAGAAGGGCTGTATCTCCTACGACGGCAACGTCAGCGTCAACAATCCGAACCTCTATGTCGTGGTCGAGCGCTGGGAGACCCGCGAGGATCTCAACGCCCACGGCCGGGCGCCGCACATGAAGGTGTGGCGTGAATATTCCGCGCAGATGAAGACGGCGCCGACGGTGATCGAGATCATCAGCGACGGCAAGGTCGAGAAGTTCTGAGGACACAAGCCAATGATCCGGGCGACGCAGGTTAAGGGACAGCACCGCTTCACGGAGACGCCGGCGGACACGGTCGTGCTCGATTTCGACGATCGGCACCGCCGCCGCATGGCGATGACGGGGACGCGCGGCCTCGAGTTCCTGCTCGACCTCGAGAACGCCGTCGCGCTGCGCGGCGGCGATGCGCTGGTGCTGGAGGATGGCCGGCTGGTGGAAGTGGTCGCGGCGCCCGAGCCGCTGCTCGAGATCCGCGGCCGCGATCCGCACCACCTCATCCGCGTCGGCTGGCATCTCGGCAACCGGCATCTGCCGACGCAGATCATGGCCAAGGCCTTGCGCATCCGCCGCGACCACGTCATCGAAGCCATGGTGAAAGGCCTCGGCGCGCGCGTGGTCGAGATCGAGGCCCCGTTCGATCCCGAAGGCGGCGCTTACGCCGATGCTGGTCACGGACACGGCCATGATGACCATGCACATCACGATCACGCGCACCACGATCACGGCCATCATCATCACGATCATGGCCACGATCACCATGGCCACCATGGCCACGACCATCATGGCCATGATCATGCCGCGCATGACCATGGACACGATCATCATCATCACGACGAGCATTGCGACCATCCCGACCATCACCACGGCCACAAGCATGCTCATGACCACAAATGAGCCAGTCGGTGCCGGTGACCTCGCCGAACGCGAGGCGGCGGCGCTGTACCGGCTGATGACCTGGCTGTCGCCGGCGTTTCCCGTCGGCGGCTTTTCCTATTCCAGCGGGATCGAATGGGCCGTCGAGGCTGGCGATATCACGGACGTCGCGACGCTCGCCGACTGGCTCGATGCGATGCTCGGTGACGGCTCCGGCTTCTGTGACGCGACCTTCCTGGTCCATGCCTATCGTGCCGCCGAAGCCGGCGAGGAGACCGCTCTCAAGGACGTCGCCGAGCTTTCGGCCGCCTTCGTGCCCTCGCGGGAGCGGCAACTGGAGACGGCTTCGCAGGGGCGCGCCTTCATCGACATCGCGCGCGCCGCGTGGGATGCGGAAGGGCTGGATGCCATGGTTGCGGCATGCCGGACACCACTGGTCTATCCCGTCGCGGTCGGCGTGGTCGCAGCGATGCATGGCGTGCCGCTGGCGCCGACGCTGCACGCCTTCCTGCATGCGCTGGTCTCGAACTGGATCTCCGCCGCCAGCCGCCTCATTCCGCTCGGCCAGACCGACAGCCAGCGTGTGCTGGTGAAGCTGGAAGCCGCAGTGGCGGCGGCCGCCCATCGCGCGCTGAATGCGGCATTGGACGATCTCGGTAGCGCCACGTTCCGCGCCGATCTCGCCAGCCTGCGGCACGAGACGCAATATACGCGGCTGTTCAGGTCATGAGTGGGGGGCGTCACACTCCGCCGTCGTCCTGGCGAAAGCCAGGACCCATAACCCCTGATCTGCGTGGTTATGGCGGACTGTGGCCCCGGCCTGCTGCAACAACGAGCTTCAGTGGTAATGGGTCCTGGCTTTCGCCAGGACGACGATAGGATAGAACCAATGGCGACTTCTCACGGCCCCTTGCGTGTCGGCGTCGGCGGCCCGGTCGGTTCGGGCAAGACTGCGCTGATGGACCTGCTCTGCAAGACCATGCGCGAGCGCTATGACATCGCCGCGATCACCAACGACATCTACACCAAATGGGATGCGGAATTCCTCGTGCGCTCGGGATCGCTGACCTCGGATCGCATCGCGGGTGTCGAGACCGGCGGCTGTCCGCACACCGCGATCCGCGAGGACGCCTCGATGAACCTCGCCGCGGTCGCGGACATGCGCGCCAAATTCCCGGGCCTCGATCTCGTGCTGATCGAGTCCGGCGGCGACAATCTCGCTGCCACTTTTTCCCCGGAGCTTGCCGACCTCACCATCTACGTCATCGACGTGGCCGCCGGCGACAAGATCCCGTCGAAGGGCGGTCCCGGCATCACCCGCTCCGACCTGCTGGTCATCAACAAGATCGACCTCGCCCCCCATGTCGGCGCCTCCCTGGAAAAGATGGACACCGACGCCAGGCGCATGCGCGGCGAGCGGCCCTTCGTCATGACCAACCTGAAGAAGAGCGAGGGGCTCGACCGCATCGTCGGCTTCATCGAGGCCAAAGGCGGCCTGAAACGGGCGGGCTGACCGACGCGACGACTTGGCGCAGGGGATTTTCGCCGTTAACGCCTGAGGCAGAGCTGCCGCGGCGGAACAAAATTCCGACATGGCGATTATCTACCTTCGGTGCCCGGAGCAAAGCCCGCGTTGGCCGGACCCTCGGCCGGGCGGATTAAGCTTTTCAGGCGACCCAAGTTGCGTACTGATGCCTCCTCCTCCATTATCTCCGCCATTGGGGTTCACCCTGTTTCGGCACATGGCCGTTCGAGCGGCGTTCATATGCTCCGTGTTAATTGCCGACCTCCCGCTTCCGTCTGAGTAGTCGCGTGGTCAGGCTGGGTTTCATCATCGGCTTCATCGCTCTGCTCGGAGTGCTGCTCTCCGGGCTCGCCGCCTATCGCGTCCACGACCAGGAGCTGGCGCTGGACCGGATCGCGCTGGCGCGTGCGATCGATGTCCATGCGAGCCTGGTCCAGGACCGGCTCACCGAGCGCGAGCTGCTTGCCCGTGTCGCCTCAGGCCTGTTCCGTGCGCCGTCGGTGCTCAAGCCCAACATGCTGGAGCCGCTGCGCTCGGCGATCTACGCGTTCAAGACCGATTTCGTGGTGGCCGGCTGGGTCGCCCGGTTGCAGCCGAACGAGCTCGCTGCGGCGCAATCCGCGATCTCGGCTGCCGGCTTCCCGCGACCGCAGATCCGCGACTACAGCGACAAGCCGATCGATCCGGCGAGCCTCACCCAGCCGATCGATGTGCTGCTGGATCTCGAGCCGCGCAGCGACGAGACCAAGGCGCTCCCCGGCCGCAGCTATGATCAGGACCCCGTGCGCAGCGCCATGCTCGCCCGGGCCCGGATCGAGAAGCGGTCGGTGGCCTCCGACCCGGTGCCGCTGCTGCGCGGCAACGGCCCGATCGGCGTCATCGTGGCAGCCCCCGTGATTCCCGAGGGAGCAACGGAGCCGGCCGGCTTCGTCACATTTTCTTATGAGCTTGCCTCGCTGATGCTGACCAATGACGACATGTCGTTGTTCTCGGTCGCACTCAAGGACCCCCGCAAGGAGGGCGGCGAGCTCGTCGCCAACGACCAGGGCATTGTCTCCACCCGCATGGGAGCGGACGGACCACCGCCGTCGGCGACACGCACGGTGAGCTTCGGCGGCCGTGACTGGCAGCTCGGCTATTACGCCAAGACCAACTCGCTGCGCCGTGCCGAGCAGACCGCGATCATCGTGGCCGCGATCGGCTTTGCCATCACCGCGATGGTGTGCGGCCTGTTCGGCTATGTCGCGTACAACAATCTGAGGCTCAGCCGCGAGATCCAGGTCAGGATCGGCTTCGAGCGCCGCCTGACCGCGGTCATCGACGAGCTGAACCACCGCGTGAAGAACATCCTGGCGGTGATCCAGTCGATCGTGACGCGCACGCTGCGCCACGGCTCCGACATCGACGTGGCGCGCGAGCTCCTGATCGGCCGCATCCATGCCATGTCCAACGTGGTGTCGCTGCTGAGCGAGAGCCAGTGGCAGGGCGTCAAGCTCAAGGGCCTGTTCGAGGCGCGCGCCATCCCGCATGCGGACCGCATCGCCGTCACCGGCCCCGATATCGCGGTCAGCGCGCGCGCGGCGCAGAGCCTGTCGCTGCTGTTCTTCGAGCTCGCCTCGCATTCCGACGAGGGCCTGTCGCTGGTCGGCAAGCATCCGCACATCACCGCCGCCTGGACGGTGACGGGCGAGGAGCCCGACGAGGTCTTCCATTTCCGCTGGGAGGAATTCAACACCAGCGAGGCAACGCGCCGGCCCGATTCCGACTTCGGCCTGATCCTGCTCGACCGCGTCGCGCCCGAGGCGCTCGGCGGTACCGCCAAGCGCTATTTCACCGACGTCTCCTACGTCTATGAACTGACGGCGCCGATGCAGACGGTGGTCGATATGACCGAACGCGACCGCACCGACAAGATCTCGGCGCCGGTCAGGCCGGTGCGGTAGGCGCTTGTCGTCTCGCGCATGAGCTCTTCGGAAAACCGCTTCGCGCTGTTGCGGATCGTCCTCTAGCTCTTCGGCCGCAGGACGAGATCGACCAGGCCGCGCGCGTAGCCTGGCGTGATCGGTGCGATGCCGAAGACGTAGCGATAGAACAGGCTGCCGTAGATCGCGTCGTAGAGATCCTCAGGCAGCCCCTCGGCGAGAATGCTGCCGTCCTTCTGGCCGGCTGCGATCATGTCCACCAGCGCGTCGCGGCGGAATTGCAGATAGCGGGCGTAGAACAGTTCCGCCGAGCCGGTCTTCGAGATGCATTCGGAGATGACGGCGAGCTGGACCTTGCCGAACTCGCCCTGGAGCGCCTCGGCATAGGCCGCGGCGTGGCGACGCGCGCGCGCCGCCGGCGTGCCGGAGCTCGCGGGCGGCAGCGGCAGCATCTGCGCGGCATGATGGAGGAACGCGTCGATCAGCAGCGCCTCCCGCGACGGCCACCATTTGTAGATCGTCATCTTGGAGACGCTGG
The DNA here is from genome assembly GCF_018130885.1 of Bradyrhizobium sp. KB893862 SZCCT0404. Classification (NCBI taxonomy): domain Bacteria; kingdom Pseudomonadati; phylum Pseudomonadota; class Alphaproteobacteria; order Hyphomicrobiales; family Nitrobacteraceae; genus Bradyrhizobium; species Bradyrhizobium sp. KB893862 SZCCT0404. The sequence continues at coordinate 443,813 of NZ_JAFCLT010000003.1, read as the reverse complement.
AGTGGCGCGCGATCGCGTCGATGGTGGTGGTGGCAAGGCCCGTGGCGGCCATCAGCGCATAGGCACTTTCGAGGATGGCGTTGGTGGTCTCGATCGACCTTGGCCGGCCGCGCCGCGGCGCGCTGTCAGCCTCGTCACCCCCGCCTTTCGCCATCGCCACGCCGGTCTCCTCGCACAGGAGTCCCGGCATAGCGCAGCGGTTGCTTTCGGCCTAGCAGAATCGCACGATTTTGTTGTCGCAGCGATCTAGCTCGACGCCTGCTGCCGCAAGGCGGCAGGCAGGTCCTGCCGTTTCGACCAGGTGATGTAATAGGCGACGGCGGTCATCGCGGCGAAGCCGACGATGCTTACGGCGATCTGCATCACCACGAGGTTGGGCCCGGTGATCAGGATGAGATGGCCGGCGAAGGACAGGAACACACCGACGCAGAACACCGCGAGCCATTCCTCGCCGCATGTGATCACCGCCTGGAGCGGTTTCCACTTCAGGCCGGGATGCTCGGCCGGAATGAGATGGGTGGCAATGAACGCGAGCGCGAGGAAGTGGAGCACGCGATAGGGCGCGAGGTTTTCCTTGTCGGTCGGCGCGATGCCGTTGAGCAGGACGTCGGGGAGGTAGGCGGACAGCGCCGGCGAATGGCGCATCAGGGTGACGGCCATCGCGAACACGAGATAGGCGCCCGCGAGGATCCGCAGCCAGGGCATGCGGTGCAGCGCGCGCCCCGGTGCGCCCGTGACGGCGAACCAGCCGCCGAGCACCATCAGCATCTGCCAGCACAGCGGATTGAAGGTCCAGTCCTGGTCCGGATAGACCCGGAAATTCCAGTCGAACCAGCGCGCCGCGACGTACAGCGCGACCGATGCGGCGAGCGTCACGTTCGGCCGTCGCAGCAATCCCCACAGCACCAGCGGAAAGAACGCCATCAGCGGGATCATCAGTTGCAGCAGGTCGAGATTCAGCGGCTCTTCCTGGAGCACGAGCCCACGGACCAGGATGCGCAGCGGGTGCTCGAGAATCCCGGAGATGTTGTATTCGTGGATGATCTCCGGCGCCATCGATTGCGAGGCGACATAGGCGATGGTGTCGATATAGATCACGAACAGCACGACGTAGGCGGCATACAGCCGCCAGACGCGACGGAAGATGCGGGTCGCCGCGACCAGGTAGCCGCGCTCCAGCGCCATCCGGCCGTGGATGATGGCGACGCCGTAGCCCACCACGAACACGAACAGGTCGGCGGCGCCACTGAAGCCGAAATTGCGCAGCGTCAGCAGGTTGACGACGTTGTTCGGGATGTGGTCGACGAACACCGACCAGTTGGCGATGCCGAGCGTCAAATACAGCCTGGCGTCGTGATGGAATGCGGCGAGGTTCGCCTTGACCGACGGTTTCATGAGTAAAATAGCTTTGGGAATCAGGGTGATGCTTTTACCGGCAACCGCCTGCCTATCCGAGTAGCGTTTGCGTGAGCGGAGGGCAAATTGTCCCGGCCGACGCAAAATTGCGCTGTGAATCCCAGGGCATTCGCCGGTCCGCGTTTGATCCGCCCGAAACGCAACTTTCGCAAAGGCGACAATCCGCCTGCGGCGGCGGACGGCACCGATCGCTCCCGGTGCTGCACGTGTCTGCTCCGACCTGCAGCACCTCTGTAGTCTGGAAATGGAAAACATCCAGTCTGGAAGGCTTCCAGCCCGCAACATTGAACCGCTGCGCTACCTCCTTGGTCCGGCTGCGTTGCGCAGTCGTTGGAAGTTGGGGAAGTTGCAGTGGGCGTCTTGGAAGTGGGGCGCTGGCGGTTCATGGGGGCCGTCAGCTCGGTTGTTTTGATCGTTGTTACGGGCGGGGCGGCGGCCCAATCATCAACCTCGGGTGCGTCGGCGGCGGGCGCAGGCACGGAGCTTGGAACGGTCGTTGTCCAGGCAAGCGAGGCCCGCAAGCGGGCCACCGCATCATCCTCGCGCAGCCGCAGCGCGGCGCGCGCCCGTGCGGTCTCGCGCGCGAATACACAAGCCGGCGCCGCCGCCGCGGCCGCAGCCGGGGCTGGATCCGGCGGAGGCAAAAAGGAGTCGGCATTCGGCCATGTCGACGGCATGGTCGCGACGAGGAGCGCGACCGGCACCAAGACCGATGCGCCGCTGATCGAGACGCCGGCTGCGATCTCGGTCGTGACGCAGGACCAGATCCAGGCCCAGGGCGCGCAGAGCATCGCGCAGGCGGTGCGGTATACGCCGGGCACGCGCGGCGAATTTGCCGGCGCCGACGCCCGCACCGATGCCGTCTATGTTCGCGGCTTCCTCGCCGACCAGTATCTGGATTCGCTGCGGCTGCTGAACTTCGGCATCTTCGCCTATTCGCTGGTCGAGCCGTTCAATCTCGAGCGGGTCGAGATCCTGCACGGCCCGGCCTCGATCCTCTACGGCCAATCGTCGCCGGGCGGCCTCGTCGACATGGTCTCGAAGCGGCCGACGCTCGATCCCTATCACGAGATGTTCGTCTCGACCGGCAGCTATGGCCGCATGCAGGCCGGTGTCGACCTGTCCGGACCGATCGACAAGAACAAGGAGTTTCTCTACCGCTTCACGGCGTCGGGCTTCGACGTCGGCAGCCAGGTCGATCACGGCGACTACCAGCGCATCTCGATTGCGCCGTCGCTGACGTGGCGACCGGACAACAACACGACGCTGACGGTGCTCGGCACCTATCAGCGCGATCCCAAGGCCGGCTTCTACAATCAGCTGTCGCCGCTCGGAATCGGCACCATCACGCCCTTCAAGGGAAGCTTCATCCCGACCAGCTTCTATTCGGGCGAGCCTGGCTTCGACAAGACCGACCGCACCTACGGCTCGGTCGGCTATCTGTTCGAGCACAGCTTCAACAACAACGTGAAGGTCCGGCAGAACCTGCGCTACACCGACCTCAGCACGGATTTTGCGGTGGTGTCCCCCAACTCCGGTACCGATCCCTCCAACATGACTCGCGGCGCCTTCACCACGCAGGAAAGCATCCGCTCCATCGCCGTCGACAATCAGGCCGAGGCGAAGTTCTACGCGGGCCCGTTCGAGCACACCGTGCTCGCCGGCATCGACTACCGCAACGGCGTCGACAAGACCCTCAATGGCGCGCTTGCGGTCGCTCCGCCGATCAACGCATTCAATCCCGTCTATGGCACGCCGTTCGGGCCGGTGCCGTTCACGACCCGAAACCGCCAGCAGATCGATCAGGTCGGCGAGTACATCCAGGACCAGATCAAGTACGACCATTGGGTGGCGCTGCTCGGCATCCGCCACGACCTCGCCCAGTCCCGCACCGACAGCACGGCGCTCGCGTCGAACATCACGACGACCAGCCCGAAGTCCGATACCGCGGTCACCAAGCGCGGCGCGCTGCTCTACAAGTTCGACAGCGGCATTGCGCCCTACATCCAGTACACCGAATCGTTCCAGCCCACCGCCGGCACGACCTTTGCCGGCAGTCCGTTCGCGCCGACCACCGGCAAGCAGGAAGAGGTGGGCATCAAGTATCAACCCAACGACAAGTCGCTCTACACGATTGCGGCGTTCAACCTGGTTCAGCAGAACGTGCTGACGCCGGATACCGATCCGGCACACGGGCCCGGGCAGCGCGTCCAGACCGGCGAGATCCGGTCGCGCGGCATCGAGCTCGAAGCCAAGACCGAGGTCAATCGCGAGCTGACGGTGCTGGCCTCGTACACCTATCTCGACAACGTCGTGACCAGGACCAACACCGCCGCGCAACTCGGCAAGCATCCGGTCGGCTTCCCCATGAATTCCGCCGCGGTCTGGGCGGATTACACCTTCCGCGGCGGCGTGCTCGACGGCTTCGGCCTGTCCGGCGGCGTCCGCTATATCGGCGAGCTTCCGGGGAATACGGCCAACACGTTCTACGTCCCCGACGTGACGCTGTTCGACGCGGCGATCCACTACGACTTCTCGGCGCTGGGGCCGCTGTTCAAGGGATATTCGGCGCAGGTCAATGCGACCAACCTGTTCGACAAGACCTACGTGACCTATTGCCAGGACATCGGCTGCTATTACGGCCTGCGCCGCAACGTGATTGCGACGCTGCGCTACAAATGGTGACGGACATGAGCGGGCAGGCGGTCTTCGGCGAACGCGTCTATGGACGAAAGCCCGCGCTGCGGCGCTGGCTGTTCGTGCACAAATGGTCGAGCCTGATCTGCACGCTGTTCCTGCTGCTGATCTGCATCACCGGCCTGCCGCTGGTGCTGCGGGAGGAAATCAACGGCCTGCTCGACGATGCCTTGCCCTACGCGCAGGTGCCGAAGGGTACGCCCAATGTCGATCTCGACCGGGTGGTCGAGGCCGCCCGGAAGCTGTATCCCGGCGAGACCATCGTCTCGGTGTTCGTCGACGACGACGAGCCCAAGATCATGGTCTACATGGCGAGCTCCTGGGAGGCGTTCAGCGCCAACCGCAAGGCGCTGCACTCGATCCGGTTCGATGCCCATACCGGCGACGTGCTGAAACAAACCAAGCCGTTCGGCGAGGACGGGCTCACCTTCCTGCAACTGATGCTGACGCTGCATCGCGACCTCTTCATGGGGCTCCCGGGCGAGCTGTTTCTCGGCGCCATGGCGCTGCTGTTTTGCGCGGCAATCGTGTCCGGCATCGCGGTCTACGGTCCCTTCATGCGCAAGCTGGATTTCGGCACCGTGCGCGCGGCGCGGTCACGGCGGCTGAAATGGCTCGACCTGCACAATCTGCTCGGCGTCGTCACGCTCGGCTGGGCGCTGGTGGTCGGCGCGACCGGCGTGATCAACGAGCTCTCGACGCCGCTGTTCGCGCTGTGGCAGCAGACCGACGTGCGCGCGATGCTGGCGCCGATGCGCGGCAAGCCGGTGCCGCAGGTCTCCGAGATTGCCTCGACCCAGGCGGCCTACGACACGGTGAAGGCGGCATTTCCCGACATGATCACCACCAGCATTGCGTTTCCGGGCTCGCCGTTCGGATCACCCTTCCACTACGTGGTCTGGACCAAGGGCAAGGAGCCGCTGACGTCGCGGCTGTTCAGCCCGGTGCTGGTCGATGGGCGAAGCGGCGCGCTGGTGTCGGCGGTGACCATGCCCTGGTATCTGCGCGCGCTGGAGCTCTCGCGTCCGCTGCATTTCGGCGACTACGGCGGCATGCCGCTGAAGATCATCTGGGTCCTGCTCGACCTCGTCACCATCGTCGTGCTCGGCAGCGGGCTCTATCTCTGGCTGGTGCGGTCCCGGGCCGCGAAAACGCAGCCTCGGTCCGCCGTCGCGCTGCAAATGCCGGGAGCCGCGGAATGACCGGCAATCGTTCGCTCGGTCTGATCTGGCGCTGGCCGGTCCTGCTCGCGGCGCTGAGCGTGTTCGGCCTGCTGGCCGCCTTGATCGGTCAGACCGGGATATGGCTGCCGCTGTCGTGGGTCGCGCTGACCATTCCGCTCGCGGTGGTCGCGATCTGCATCCTTCGCAGCCGGACGAGCTGAGACTATTCGGCAGGCTCGGCCGATGCCTCGTCGGCGACGCCGGCACGGCTCGCCATGATTCCGAGTGCGACGCCGCCGATCGCCAGGATCGGCAGCAGCCGCTTGACACCGATCGCGCGGACGATCTGGAGCCCGGTGGCGAGCAGCATGGGGTCGGCGAGCATGCTGTGCGCTGCGGACTTGGCGGCGCGCTCGGCGGCGATGTGGGCTTCCTTGCGCAATTGCCGCTTGTAGGCCCAATAGCTCACAGCCGCGGTCAGGGTCAGCAGGAAGAAGATGCCGGCACCGGCGAGACAGGCCTGCACCGGACCATATTTGTCGAGGACCGAGATGAAGGCCGCGGCGCAGAGGAAGCAGGTCGTGATGAACAGCGCGAAGGCGGCGCCTGCGGCAAGGGACGTCAGTCGCGCGGTCGAGCCGGCGGATGCACTGATCCCGTCAATGATGCGCTGAAACATGGCCTTGCTCCTCAGATCCCCACAAGCCGGTACCGGCAGCGCAGCCGCGCTGCCGTCCTCTCGATCCGTTCCGCGACCTTACCGCCGCCAGGCGGCGCCGATCAGGAAGCCGATGCCGAGCGCGAGCCCGACGGTCGCCAGCGGCCGCTGCGTGATCGCATCCTCCAGCGTCTCCTCGATCGATCCGTAGGCGTCCTGCGCTGCGCCCATCATGGCGCTGCCGCGCTCCGACACGTCGTCGATCGCCGAATCCATGTTCTCGCGGGCCTGGCGATAGCCGCGCCGGGCCTGCTTGCTGGTGGAATTGGCAAAGGTGTTGAGCGCGTCGGTGATCTGATCGGTGAGGGCGGCGATATCGCTTTTCACGGCTGCTACATCCTTCTCGAGGCGTTCTCTGGTGGCTTTGTCGGTCCAGTCTCTCATCCCGGCTTCGGCTTGACTCGATGACATCTGGGACTCCGAATTGTTGGCGGCTGAGATAGCCGGAAAACGTTTCGTACTGGGGTAAGTTCCGTTTGTGGAAACCGCCTCAGGCCTGCGGCAGCTGCGGCGCGTCCTCCGGCAACAGATGTTCCTTCAGGATCAGCCCGACGATGAGCAGCGGCGACGACAGAAAGGCGCCCATCGGCCCCCACAGCCAGGTCCAGAACGCCAATGCCAGCAGCACCGCCAGCGCATTCAGCGCCAGGCGGCGGCCGATGATCATCGGCGTGACGAAATGTCCTTCCAGGAACGTGATGCCGCCGAACGCGACGGCGGCCAGCAGGCCGGCGCCGAGGGTCGGGAAGGCGACGATACCTACAACGACCAGTACGGCGAACATCGCGACCGGCCCGATGATCGGAATGAAGTTGAGGGTTGCCGCGAGCGCACCGAGGCCGGCCGGGTTAGGCATGCCGGTCACTGCGCAAACGAGGCCGGTGACGATGCCGACCCCGACATTGATGACGGTCACCGTCAGCAGGTAGTTGCCGAGATGAACCTCAATCTCGTTGAGGATGCGCAGCGTGCGCAGTCGCGCATCGCGGTCGCTGAATGTCATGATCAGCGCCCGCCGCAGGTCGCGCCAGCTCGCGATGAACAGGATCAGGGTGACGAAGAACAGCAGGAATTCGGTGAAGGTCGGCGACAGGAATTCCAGCGCCGGCTGCACCCATTCGAATTTCGGCAGCTGGAAGCTCGGCAGCCCTTCCGAACCGCCGACCATTAATTGAAGCTCCTGCCACAGCGCCAGCGGCCGGTCGAATATATGGAGCTTGTCCTTCAACTGGGCGCCCAGCTCCGGAAGCCGCGAGCTCCATTCCATCACGGGCGATGCGATCAGGGCGACGACGAAGGCGACCACCGCGGTTACGGCAATCACGATCAGGACGGCGCCCAGCCCGCGCGGCACCTTGCGGTTTTCCAGGAAGGTCGCCGCCGGAGACAGCATGGTGCCGACCACAAAGGCCATCACCACGGGAAGGAAGAACGCCCGGGCGACATAGAGCACCGTGACCACGGCGATCAGGAGCAGGCCGGCTAGCGCGAAGGCGACGAATTCGGTGCGGCGGATGACCGGGGGCAATTCGGCAGTGCTACCGGGGAGCGGATCACCTTCGCCGCTGCCGGACATCAAACGTTCACTGGGAAGGACGCGCACAACATATCTCCCCGCACGGAAAGCCTTCCGCGCGCCCATTGCTGGATGGTGAAACGCTGAGGGAACGCTAGGGTTCCATCGCGGCTTCGTGAAGTTGCGCTCGCTTGACTGTGACGTCGTTGCAGCGGCACCGCGCGGAACTTGAGTCGCCCTGCCTGCGTTTGTTGGCAAGCCGCATCACCCTGATGCGCCCATCCAACGGGGCAGCACATGACAACGTTCCTTGCCGTCCGCCGCCGCTTCTCGCCGCGCGCCACCACCGCTTTTGCCTTCGCGACCGCACTGCTCGTCGTACCGTTCGGGGCGGCGAGCGCGCAAACGCTCGGCTATCTCCCCATGCAGCCGCAGGCCTATCCGCAGGATCAGACCACCTATTCCCGCGGCTATGTGAACGACGAGGCGCAGGCGGCCGACGAGGATGCACAGCTACCCGATCGCCTGCGCAAGCAGATCGTCAGCTTCGACCGCGGCGAGCCGGCTGGGACCATCGTGATCGATACCGGCAATACTTACCTCTATTACGTGCTCGGCAATGGCCGCGCGATCCGCTACGGCGTCGGCGTCGGCCGCGAGGGCTTTACCTGGTCGGGCGTGCAGAGCGTCAGCCGCAAGGCGGAGTGGCCGGACTGGCACCCGCCGGCAGAGATGATCGCGCGCCAGCCCTATCTGCCGCGCTTCGTCGCCGGCGGCCCCGGTAATCCGCTCGGCGCCCGCGCGATGTATCTGGGATCAAGCGAATACCGCATCCACGGCACCAATGATCCCACCACCATCGGCAAGTTCGTGTCTTCCGGCTGTATTCGCATGACCAATGAGGACGTCACCGACCTGTTCAGCCGCGTCGATGTCGGCGCCAAGGTCGTCGTGCTGCCGAAGAACGCGCCGCTGATGGCTAGGGGCGGCGACCCCGTACGCAAGCGCCCGGCCGTGACGACGCTGCCCTCGGGCCGGCAGGCGTTGAATGTCACGACGTCGGCCGTGAACTGAAGCGTTTGAGTGAGGCCATATGCAGAGACGTTCGATGAGCAAACCGGCTGGTGCGGCGGCTTTCCTCGCCGTCGCATCGTTCGGCCTCGCCCTGACGCCGCCGGCGCATGCGCAGGATTTCTTCTCGCAATTGTTCGGCGGCTTCCGGATGCGGCCGCCGCCGGAGATCCGCGTCCCGTTCCCCAATGACGACATGCCGCGCTACGACCAGCCCCGGCGCGCCGCCTATGGCGGCGGCACCGCCTATTGCGTGCGTGGCTGTGATGGCCGGTATTTCCCGGCGCAGGGCAACGATGCCGAGAGCAAGGCGCAGTCCTGCAAGAGCTTCTGCCCGGCGTCCGAAACCTCGCTGGTCTATGGCAGCAATATCGACGACGCCACGACGGACAGGGGCAAATCCTATTCCGATCTGCCTAACGCGTTCCGTTATCGCAACGAGATCGTCGCCGGCTGCACCTGCAACGGCAAGGACCCTGTCGGTCTCGCCCAGGTCAAGGTCGAGGACGACCCTACCTTGCGCAAGGGCGACATCGTTGCCGGCAGCGATGGCCTCGTGGTCGCGAACCGCAGCGCCAATGACCGCCGCGGCGTCGCGGTGAATTTCTCGCCGCTGCCGGAGTCAGTCCGCGCCAAGTTCCGCCAAGTCCCGGTGGTGGCGAAGGAGTAGGCAGGCGCTTCGCGTGTGATGCGACGCCGCAGCCTCAAGTTCTGCCGTCGTCCCGGCGCAGGCCGGGACCCATAGCCACAGGATTGGGTTTGGCGAAGACTCGGAGTTATCTGCTCGCGCAGCAACTCCTCCCTGGGGTTATGGGTCCCGGCCTGCGCCGGGACGACATTGGGGGTTTAGCGCCGTCTTGCCTACGCCGCGCGGATCTTGCCCAGGAAATCGCTGACCTGCTGGCCGAGCTGGCGGCTCTGCGTCTCCAGCGTCTCGGAGGCTTGCTTGACGTTGTCCGCCGCGCCGGCTGCGGTGTCGGCGTCGGCCTTCACGCCGGTGATGTTGTCCGAGACGTTCTTGGTGCCCTGCGCCGCATATTGCGTGCTGCGGGTGATTTCCTGCGTCGCCGCACCCTGCTCCTGCACGGCGGCGGCGATGGCGGTCGCGACTTCGTTGACCTCGCCGATGATGCCGCCGATCGCCTGGATCGCGTTGATGGCATCGCCCGCGACCTTCTGGATGTCGGCGATCTGTTCGGAAATCTCTTCGGTCGCTTTCGCGGTCTGGCTGGCGAGGGACTTCACCTCGGATGCGACCACGGCGAAGCCGCGTCCGGCCTCGCCGGCGCGTGCCGCCTCGATCGTGGCGTTGAGCGCGAGCAAATTGGTCTGGGCCGCGATGGTGTTGATCAGGCCGACGACCTCGCCGATGCGTCCTGCGGACTGCGCCAGCCCCTGAACCGTGCCGTCGGTCTCCCGGGCCTGATTGACGGCGCGGCTGGCAATGCCCGCGGCATGGGCGGCCTGCTGGCTGATGTCGTTGATCGAGGCCGAGAGTTCCTCGGCGGCAGCGGCCACGCTGTCGACGCTCATGGAGGCGTCATTTGAGGCCTTACCGGCGATTTCGACGCGTTCGTTGGTCTGGCGCGACACCGCGGAGAGGTCGCCCGAGGTCTTGCGCATCTCGCCGGAGGCTTCGCTCAGCTCGCCCAGCGACTTGCGCACCACGCCCTCGAACTCGCCGACATAGGCTTCCATCGCGCGCTGGCGCGCGGCGGCGCCGGCATTGCGCTCGCGCTCCTGTTCCTCGATCTTGAGCTTGTCGATCGCCTGCTGTTTGAACGTCTCCAGCGCGCCCGCCAGCGAGCCGATCTCGTCGTGCCGGTCGAGGTAGCCGCTGTCGACCGCGAGATCGCCGCCGGCCACCTTCAGCATGGCGTCGCGAATCCGGTGCAGCGGCGTGATCACGCGGCGGCTGACGGCCAGCATGGACGCGCCGGTCAGGACGATCGCGGCGACCAGCAGGGCGGTGTTGATGATCAGCCACTGCACGGCCGTCGCGCGCTGGGCGGCGGAGTGGTCCTTGGCCGCCTGCAGGGCCGCGTCGGCGAGCCTCACGGCGGTCATCATGCGGGGCACCGAATAGGGGCTCCACTGGTTGGCGGTCATCGACGGTTTCTCGCCCTTGGCGATCGTCGTGATGACGCCGTCGCGCGTCGCGGCGTATTGCGGATCGAAATAGGTCGTCCTGGTCTCGGTGATCGCCGAGGCCAGCGCCGGCGGCAGCTGCATACCCGCGGCGGCAAGCTCGATCGCGGTCCACGCGGCGTCGGTGCCGCCGACGAATTTGGTGTAGGCGAGCTGTACCTCGGGCGCGATCTTGCCGCTGCCGAGAGCGTTGCCCACGATCTGCGAGGATTCGCCGGCGGTATTGCGCAGCAGCCAGGCCATCTGCTTGATGCTCAGGAGCTGGTCGATGGTCGCATCCTGATGGTTGACGCTGGCGGCGAGGGCGCCGGAGAGCTTCTCGAGTTGCGCCATCAGCGCATCCTCGGTGGCGACATACTCCTTGGCGAGGCCCGCGCGACGATCGGCGCGCGGCTTGAGGGCCTCGATCCAGAACTCGGCCTGCGCCGCGAGCAGCGTCTTGTTCAGCGTGCCGAGCTCGGAGAGGAAAGTATCGCGCTGGGCAAGATCGGTGGTGGGCAGGATCTCGAGCGTGCGCGCCAGCGCGGGCATCAGGGCCTCGCGGATGTCGCGGATGTATTTCTCGATGTCCTTGTCCATCGGGACGTCGGAGGTGAGCTGGCGGTTGCTGGTCGAACGGTCGGCCCGGATGTTGGCCATCGCCTTGAACACTTCAGCCGAGGCCGCGGAGACCGCGACGATCCGGTTGGCCTGCTGCAGCCGGCCCCATGAGCTCCAGGCGCTGATCGAGAAGCCGATGACCACGACGAGCGCGGTCGAGAGGATCACCGCTTTGAGCAGCGTGGATACGGTCAGGCGGTTGAGCATCGGACACCCCGGTACGCGTTTCGAAGTTCGTGGCCCCCAATCGGCAGCCCCCAACGAACTTCGAACGACCAAAGGGATGCGCGCAGACGCGCGTGCCCTGGCGCACGCGTCTGGAACGCATTTGGCCCGAAAAGGGTAAAAACTTAGACAGTGTTCCTGCCGTAAAATTACGGGGCATTCACCGTCGTCGTCCTTGCGAAAGCCAGGACCCATTACCCCGATTGCGGGCGTGGCGGCACATGCTCACCACCGGCCCTGCCTTTTACGACCGCCGGTGGCTAGGGGTCCTGGCGTTCGCCAGGACGACATCGGGGGAATGCGGCGGCGCCGCCTGCGCGTTGGCAGCCCTAAGCCGCGCGGATCTTGCCGAGGAAGTCGCTGACCTCGTGGCCGAGCTGGCGGCTCTGGCTCTCCAGCGTCTCGGAAGCGGTCTTCACGTTGTCCGCGGCCGCAGCGGCGGCGTCCGCATCGGCTTTGACGCCGGTGATGTTGTCCGAGACGTTCTTGGTGCCTTGCGCCGCATATTGCGTGCTGCGGGTGATCTCCTGCGTCGCTGCGCCCTGCTCCTGCACGGCGGCGGCAATCGCGGTTGCGACCTCGTTCACCTCGCCGATGATGCCACCGATGGTCTGGATCGCGTTGATGGCGTCGCTCGCCACCCTCTGGATGTCGGCGATCTGCCCGGAGATTTCCTCCGTCGCCTTCGCGGTCTGGCTGGCCAGCGACTTGACCTCGGATGCGACCACGGCGAAGCCGCGGCCGGCCTCGCCGGCGCGCGCCGCCTCGATCGTGGCGTTGAGTGCGAGCAAATTGGTCTGGGCCGCGATGGTGTTGATCAGGCCGACGACCTCGCCGATGCGTCCTGCGGACTGGGCCAGCCCCTGAACCGTGCCGTCGGTCTCGCGGGCCTGGTTGACGGCGCGGCTGGCAATGCCGGCGGCATGGGCCGCCTGCTGGCTGATGTCGTTGATCGAAGCCGAGAGCTCCTCGGCGGCCGCGGCCACGCTGTCGACGCTCATGGAGGCGTCATTCGAGGCCTTGCCCGCGACCTGCACGCGGTCGTTGGTCTGGCGCGACACCGCGGACAGATCGCCCGAGGTCTTGCGCATCGCGCCGGAGGCGTCGCTCAACTCGCCGAGCGTCTTGCGGACCATGCCCTCGAACTCGCCGACATAGCCTTCAATCGCGCGCTGGCGCGCGGAAGCGCCGGCATTGCGCTCGCGCTCGTGCGCCTCGATCTTGAGCTTGTCGGTCGCCTGTTGCTTGAATGTCTCCAGCGCGCCGGCGAGCGCGCCGATCTCGTCCTGGCGCTCGAGATAGCCGCTGTCGACCGCAAGGTCGCCGCCGGCGACCTTGAGCATGGAGTCGCGGATGGTGTTGAGCGGACGGATCACGCGGCGGCTGACCAGCATGATCGCGCCGACGGCAAGTCCGACGGCGAACGCGAGCAGCACGAGCTGCACGATCAGCGCGCGCAGCGCGGCACCGCGTTGCTCCAGCGTATGGCTCTTGGCTGCGTCGAGCGCCGTCTCGGCGACGGCGACCGCGCTCGAGAGGCGGCCCACCGTCACGGGGGTCCACTGGTTCGCGGTCATCTCGGCCTTCTCGCCATTGGCGAGCGTGTTGGCGAGGCGATCGCGAAGCGCCAGATATTGCGGGTCGAAATAGGCGCTCTTGGCTGCGGCCATGGCCGACGACAGGGCCGGCGGCAGCTGCATGCCCGAGGTCGACAATTCCAGCGCCTTCCACATCGCAGCCGTTCCGCCGACGAACTGGGTGTAGGCGAGGCGCGTCTCCGGCGTGATGCGGCCGGCGTTGAGCCCGGTCGAGATGATCAGCGAGGCTTCACCGCCCGTGTTGCGCAGCAGCCAGGCGTTCTGCTTGATCGACAGCAGCTGGTCGATCGTCGCGTCCTGGTGGTTGACGGTGGCGGCCAGGGCGTTCGAGAGCTTGTCGAGCGTGTCGAGCAGGCCCTGCGTCGTCTCCATGTAGTCCTTCGGTAGGCTGGCGCGGCGCTGGTCCTTCGGCTTGGCCACGTCCTCCCAGAACTGCTTCTGCTGCTCGCTGGCCGTTTTGTAGAGCCGCGCGAACTCCGGCACCAGCGTGGCCGACTGCGGAAAGTCCATCGCCGGCAGCAACTCGAGCGCGTGGGCCATCGCCGGCATTTCGGCGTCCCGGATCGCGCGCAGATATTTTTCGATCTCGGCGTCCATCGGCTCGGTCGAATTGAGGAGCCGGTTGGTGGTCGAGCGGTCCGTGCGCAGATTGTGCATCGCCTTGAACAGGTCGGCGGAGGCATCCGTGATCTGCGAGATGCGGCTGGCGGTCCTCAGCCGATCCCAGGACTCATACGCGGTGAGCGAGAGCGCAATCACCACGCAGGCCGACGTGATCGCGATCACCGCCTTCAGCAGTGCGGATACGGTCAGACGGTTCAGCATCGAAGTCCCCCAATTCCCAAATCGAAGTTCGCGAAGGCGCCCCGGCAACGAGCGAAAAAGGATGGGGCCTGCAAGAATCAGCAATCACATGCCGTTTGCGCTTCAAGGCCCAAACGGTTTCCGCATGTGAAAGGAAAAGGGTAAAGTTTTAGGCATCCCGCCGTACGGTAGAAGTACGTATTTACTAGAAGTTGCAGGGGGTTGCGGCGATGGAACCAGCGCGCGTGACGCGCGTTAAGATAGCGTTCGCAACTTGCCAGAAGGGGGCTTCGCGATGCTGGTTGGCGTACTCGTCACCTTTCTCGTCATCATTCTCGTTCTTTATCTGATCAACATGCTGCCGATGGACGGCCGCGCCAAGCAGATCGCGCGCGTGATCGTCATCATCATCGGCATCGTATCGCTGCTGAAATATCTCGCGGTGTTCTAGCGACGGTACGTTGCCCGGATGAGCGCATCCGGAGTGCCGCAGCAAAGGTCCCGGATGTCGCTTCGCTCATCCGGGCTACGAGCGTAACAAAAAGCCCCGGCTTTCGCCGGGGCTTCGTTCGTGCTGCGCTAGTGCAGCGACTTCAGCCAGTCGTCGACGTCTTGACGAACCTGGTCCTTGGCCTTGCCGTAGCGTTCCTGGAGCCGGCCCTCGAGCTGCTCGCGGCGGCCTTCGATCAGCGTGAGGTCGTCGTCGGTGAGCTTGGCCCACTTCTCCTTGGCCGATCCCTTGAACTGCTTCCAGTTTCCTTCGATGCGGTTCCAGTCCATGTGCATCTCCCGTTGCTGATGGCCCGACAACGCGAGGTGTGGGCGGCCGTTCCTTGCTACGCCGCGACGTTTCGCCCGCGATTTCTTCGCTCATCCGGGCTACACCTGCCCAACAAAAAAGCCCCGGCTCGCGCCGGGGCTTTTGACGTTCGAATGACCGGACTCAACCGGCCGCCTTGGCCTCGCGGCGGCGCGCGGTGAGGATGTACTCGGTGTAGCCGTTCGGCTGCTCGCGCCCCTTGAAGATCAGGTCGCAGGCAGCCTTGAAGGCGACGCCGTCGAAGGCGGGCGCCATCGGCTTGTAGATCGCATCGCCGGCGTTCTGCTTGTCGACAACGACGGCCATGCGCTTGAGCGATTCCATCACCTGCGCCTCGGTGATCACGCCTTGGTGCAGCCAGTTGGCGAGATGCTGGCTGGAAATGCGCAAGGTCGCGCGGTCTTCCATCAGGCCGACGTCGTGGATGTCGGGCACCTTGGAGCAGCCGACGCCCTGGTCGATCCAGCGCACGACGTAGCCGAGAATGCCCTGGCAGTTGTTGTCGATCTCCTGCTTGACGTCGTCGGGCGCCCAGTTCGACTTCGACACCGGAATGGTGAGGATGTCGGAGAGCTTGGCGCGCGGGCCGCCCTTGGTCAGCTCCTGCTGGCGCGCGATGACGTTGACCTGGTGGTAGTGCAGCGCGTGCAGCGTGGCGGCGGTCGGCGAGGGGACCCAGGCGGTGGTGGCGCCGGCCTGCGGATGCGCGAGCTTCTGGGCCAGCATGTCCGCCATCTTGTCGGGCGCGGCCCACATGCCCTTGCCGATCTGGGCATGGCCGGGCAGGCCGTCGAGCAGGCCCATGTCGACGTTCCAGTCCTCGTAGGCCTTGATCCAGGCCTGCGCCTTCATCTCGTTCTTGCGGATCATGGGACCCGCTTCCATCGAGGTGTGGATCTCGTCGCCGGTGCGGTCGAGGAAGCCGGTGTTGATGAACATGATCCGCTTGGAGGCGCGCTGGATGCAGGCCTTGAGGTTGACGGTGGTGCGCCGCTCCTCGTCCATGATGCCGACCTTGAGCGTGTTCTCGGGCAGGCCCAGCATCTTCTCGACGCGGTCGAAGATCTCGCATGTCAGCGACACCTCGTCCGGGCCGTGCATCTTCGGCTTGACGATATAGGCCGAGCCGGTGCGGCTGTTCTTGACCTTGGAATTGCCCTTGAGATCGTGGATGGCGAGCAGGCCGGACACGGCGGCATCGAGCAGGCCTTCCGGAATTTCCTCGCCCTTCTCGTCCAGCACCGCGTCGGTGAACATGTGGTGACCGCAATTGCGCATCAAGAGCAGGCTGCGGCCGTGCAGCTTCACTTCGCCCTTGCCGTCAGGCGTCTTGTAGCTGCGGTCGGCATTGAGCGAGCGCGTCAGCGTCTTGCCGCCCTTCTCGAAATCGGCGGACAGCGTGCCGTTCATCAGGCCGAGCGTGTTGCGATAGACCAGAACCTTGTCCTCGGCATCGACCGCGGCGACCGAGTCTTCCATGTCCAGGATGGTGGAGACCGCAGCTTCCATGATCATGTCGGCGACGCCGGCCGGATCGTCCTTGCCGATCGCGCTGCTGCGGTCGATCTTCACCTCGACATGCAGGCCGTTGTTGACGAGCAGCACCGCACTCGGCGAAGCAGCCTCACCCTCGAAGCCCGCGAACTGCGCGGCGTTCTTCAGCGCGGTGGCGTTGCCGCTCTTCAGCTTCACGGCGAGCTGGCCCGCGACCACGCTATAGGCGGTGACGTCGGTGTGGCTGCCGGTCGCCAGCGGCGCGGCGGCATCGAGGAACGCTTTTGCTTTCGCGATCACCTTGTCGCCACGGGCCTTGTTGTAGCCCTTGCCGCCTTCGGACGGGTCGTGCGGGATCGCGTCGGTGCCGTAGAAGGCGTCGTAGAGCGAACCCCAGCGCGCGTTCGCCGCGTTCAGCGCGTAGCGCGCATTGGTGAGGGGAACGACGAGCTGCGGGCCGCAGATCTTGCCGATCTCTTCGTCCACATTGGCGGTCTCGACCTTCTGCGTCGCCGGCTCCGGGACGAGATAGCCGATCTCCTTCAGGAAGGCGGTGTAGGCGGCGAGGTCGAACGCCTTGCCCTTGTTGGCCCGGTGCCAGTCGTCGATCTTGGCCTGCAACGTGTCGCGCACCGCCAGCAGCGCGCGGTTCTTCGGCCCCAGGTCCTTGATGATGCCTGCAACCCCGGCCCAGAACGCATCCGGCGCGATCCCCGTTTTCGGGGCCGCTTCCTTGGCGATGAAGTCAAACAGGACGGGTGCGATCTTCAATCCGTGGGCGTCGACGCGTTTCATGATGGGCTTTCTTGTTGGAAATGGCTGTTTTTGGCTGCTTTTGACCCGACAGCAGCAAAATGCGCCCACAGGGGGCGGCTTTCGGGACCTATTAGCCCCAAAATCGGGGCGGTGAGAAGACCCCCAAAGGTCTGTCAAAATGTCAAGAAGAGGTGAGGGCGTGACGCTTTTTACAAGCGGTCGAGACCGGCTCCCGCCGGGCACACAACTGCGCTCCTTCCACCCTTGCGGGGGAGGGCGGGGGAGAGGGGTGGCCCAGGAAAAGGTAGGTCTGAGATCGATGGAGCGGAATGCTCCTGACGGAGAGAGTCCCCGTGTGGACCCCTCTCCCTAGCCCTCCCCCGCAAGGGGGGAGGGAACGCACTATTTGCGCGGATGCAGCGAGCGCACCAGCGAAAATGCCTGCCTCATATATTCGCGGCGAGGTCCACGACTTCGTCGAACAGCACGCCCGAGGTCTTCAGCATCTGCTCGATCTCGTCTGCGGCCTCGGCCACCGTCCGCTTCGACGTGTCGATCACGAGCTCGGCGGCCTCGGGCCGCTCGTAGTCGTTGCCGATGCCGGTGAACGAGGCCAGCGCGCCGGCCCTGGCCTTCTTGTAGTGGCCCTTGGGATCGCGCTCCTCGCACACCTCGGCCGGTGTCGCGACATGAATCTCGCGGAACGCGGTGTCGGCGATGCGGCGCGCGGTGGCGCGGTCCTCGCGCGCCGGCGAGACGGCGGCGACGATCGCGATGTGGCCGTTGCGGGCGAGGTGCGTCGCGACTTCGGCGAGGCGGCGGATGTTCTCGCTGCGGTCGGTGGCGGAGAAGCCGAGATCGCTGTTGAGACCTGCGCGCAGCGTGTCGCCGTCGAGCAGGATCGGTGAGCCGCCATTGGTGAACAGCCGCCGCTCCAGCGCCTTCGCCAGCGTCGACTTGCCGGAGGCCGGCAGGCCGGTGAGCCAGACCACGGCGCCGTTGTGCTGATAGCGCGCGGAGCGCTCGTCAGGCCGCAGTGCCGATTCCACCGGCACGATGTCGACCGGCACGGCACGCTGGCCGGCATCGACCGACAGCACGAGGCCGCCGCCCGCGATGCGCCCGGACACCTCGATCACGAGGCGGCCGGTGCGCGGGTTCTCGGTGTAGGGATCGGTGGCAATCGGATTCGAAAGCGAGATGTCGATCTCGCCGACATGGTTGCGGCCGATCGCCTTGTTCTCGGAGCTCGACAGCTCGCCGGGATCGACCGCCTTCTCGATGGCGACGACGGTGGCGCGGCTTTCCTTCGGTCCGCAGCGGACCAGCAGCTGATCGCCCTTGGCGAGCGGCTTGTCGTGCAGCCAGAAGATACGCGCGCGCAGGCGGCGCGTCTCGCGCGGGGCGGTGCCGGCATGCGCGATGATGTCGCCGCGCTCGATGAACAATTCGCGGTCGAGCGTGATGCCGACCGAGCGGCCCGCGCCCTGCCGTCCCGCGACCGGCGTCACCGGCCAGCTCTCGACGGTCTTGATCTTTGCGATCTTGCCGGCCGGCATGATCACGATCTCGTCGCCCGCGGTGAGGCTGCCGGATTCGATGCGGCCCGCGACGATGCGGCGGTCGTCGAACTTGTAGATCGCCTGCACGGGCAAACGCAGCGCCAGCGCTTCGAGCGGACGCGCCGGCTCAAGCTGGTCGAGCGCCTCGACCACGGTCGGGCCCTTGTACCAACGGATGCGGTCGGTGCGCTCGGCAACGCCGTCGCCGTCGCGTGCAGAGATCGGGATCACGGCGGTCGGCTTCACGCCGAGACCGTTGAGATGCGCGGAGATCTCGTCGCTGATCTCCTTGAAGCGGTCGGCCGAGAAGTCGACGCGGTCCATCTTGTTGACGACGACCGCGACCTGCTTCACGCCGAGCAGATGCAGGAGATAGCCGTGCCGCCGCGTCTGGTCGCGCACGCCTTCGAGCGCGTCGATGATCAGCACCGCGCCGTCGGCCTGCGATGCGCCGGTGATCATGTTGCGCAGGAATTCGGCATGGCCGGGCGCGTCGATCAGCACGATGTCGCGCGAATTGGTGCGGAAGCGGATCTGCGTGGTGTCGATGGTGATGCCCTGGTCACGCTCGGTCTGCAGCGCGTCGAGCAGGAACGACCATTCGAACGGCATGCCGCGCCGCGCGCTGACGGCTTTCAGCATCTCCAGCTTGCCGTCGGGCAGGCTGCCGGTCTCGTGCAGGAGGCGGCCGACCAGCGTGGACTTGCCGTGGTCGACATGGCCGACGATGACGATGCGGACCTGCGGTCGCGTGGTGCCGTTCGGCGTCGCGGACGAAGAGGGGGTGACGATCATGTTCATATCGCGCTCGCGTCCTGGAGATCAGAGATAGCCGGCGACGCGAAGGCGCTCGAAGGCGTCCTCGGTCTCGTGGTCGAGCGCGCGTCCGGCACGCTCCGGCACCTTGGTCTGCTCGAGCTCGATCAGGATCTCGTCGATGGTCGACGCGGTCGAGTTCACGGGGTTGGTGATGTCCTGATCCCCGAGCGAGCGGTAGCGCTTGCCGTCTTTCGACAAATAGAGCGGGATGATCGGGATGTTCTCGCGCTTGGTGTAGGCCCAGATGTCGGCCTCGGTCCAATGCAGGATCGGATGAATGCGCAAGTGCGCGCCTTGCGGCGGCGAGGCGTTGAAATGGTCCCAGAACTCCGGCGGCTGGTCGCGCACGTCCCAATTGCCTTCCAGGCCGCGCGGCGAGAACACGCGTTCCTTGGCGCGGGTCGCTTCCTCGTCGCGGCGGATGCCGGCGATCAGGCCGTCGAAACCGTATTTGGCGAGCGCCATCTTGAGCCCTTCCGTCTTGCGCGCGGCGGAACGGGCGGCCGGCGGCAGCGTTGGGTCGACGGCATCGATGGGCGGGCAGGGCTCAACGCGCAGATCGAGTTCCCACTCCTTCCCGTAATGATCGCGGAAGCGATACATCTCCGGAAACTTCTTGCCGGTGTCGACGTGGAGGGCCGGGAACGGCATCTTTCCGAAGAATGCCTTCCGCGCCAGCCAGATCATGACGTTGGAGTCCTTGCCGAGCGACCACAGCAGGGCGATCTTCTTCAGACGGGCGAACGCCTCGCGGAAAATGTAGATGCTCTGCGCCTCGAGCTGGTCGAGATGGTCCATGCTGGGGGCGGTCAGCCCGACTGGAATTTGCTCGGAAACGGCGGGGCGGAAGTCCCGTCCATCTGCACCGGAATCGGTCCTGAGAAGATGCATCTCTGCCACTTTGCGTTTGGAGGCGAATTTTCTATAGTTGCGGCGCAGAAGAGAAGAAAAAATTTTCTCTTTGCGCGCTCGAAACGACACATATATAGAAAATAATTCCAGTCAACCCCGGATGTGGGGGAAGCGAGTATCGCATGCGGTTCTTGCCGGTGTTCCTCGATCTCAAGGCCGGTCCGGTGGTCCTCATCGGCGCGGGTGAGCTTTTGCGCGCAAAACTGCGCGTACTCACTGCTGCCGGCGCGCGCCTTCGCGTGCATGCGATCGACGGCAATGATGATCTCGGCCTCGGCATCGACGCCGCCGCGCACATCGAAATCGCGGCCGGTGATCCGCTGACCGCCGACCTCTCGGGTGTCATCGCCATCGTCTGCGCCGGCGCGGGCGATGTCGGCGTTGCCATGTCGGTCCGCGCCAAGTCGCTCGGCCTGCCCGTCAACGTCATGGACGATCTCGAGCATTCCAGCTTCATCTTCCCGGCGATCGTCGATCGCGGCGACGTCGTGGTCGCGGTCGGCACCGGCGGCACCTCGCCGGTGGTGGCGCGCCGCGTGCGCGAGAAGATCGAGGCGCTGCTGCCGGCGCGCATCGGCGAGCTCGCCGAGTTCATCGGCGGCTTCCGCAAATCCATCAACGAGCGCATTGTCGAGTTTCCGCTGCGCCGCCGCTTCTGGGAGCGCGTCATCGACGGTCCGATCGGCGCCGCCGTGCTCGCCGGCCGCAAGGCCGAGGCGGACGCGTCGCTCAAGGCGATCGCCGATCCCTCCGATTTCGCACGCGCGGACAAGCCGGAAGGCTCGGTCGCGCTGGTGGGCGCAGGTCCCGGCGATCCTGACCTTCTCACCATCAAGGCGCTGCGCGCCCTTCAGGACGCCGATATCGTCTTCCACGACGAGCTGGTCTCGCCTGAAATTCTCGACCGCATCCGCCGCGATACCACCCGCGTGCCGGTCGGCCGCCGCGTCGGCAAGCCCGGCATCGGCCAGGATGCCATCAACAAGCGCATGATCGAGGCCGCGCAATCCGGCCAGCGCGTGGTACGGCTGAAGGGCGGCGACCCCTTCGTGTTCGGCCGCGGCGGCGAGGAAGTCGAAGCGCTGCGCGCAGCAGGGATTTCCTATTCGATCATCCCCGGCATCACCGCAGGGCTCGGCGGCGCCGCCGATTTCGAGGTGCCGCTCACCTATCGTCACGAAGCAACCCGCATCACCTTCCTCACCGCGCACAAGGCGCGCGATGCGGAAGCCGTGGACTGGTCGACGCTGACCGACACCAGGATGACCGTCGTGGTCTATATGGGCATGAGCGCGGCGCCCGCGATCCGCGCCGGCCTGTTCGCAGCCGGCCGCTCGCCGGAGACCCCGGTGGGCGTCTTCGCCCGCGTCACGCGGCCCGACGCGCAAGGCGCGATCGGCACGCTGCGCGACCTGCCCGAGGTCGTGCGGCGGACCCAAGGCGGTCCCGCCATCCTCATCATCGGCGACGTGGTCCGGCATGCCGGCTCGCTTCGTCGCCAAACACCCAAACAAATCATCTCTGACCTCCTGGATGCTGCCGAATGACCTCCCCACTGCAACAGAAAATCAAGATCGCCGGTCCCTCCATCGTGACCGCCAACCGCACCTGGGACGGCATTGTCGTCTACCGCACGGCCGACAAGGGCTGGTCGGCGGAACTGGCCGATGCCGCAATCGTGCGCAACTCCGACGAGGCGAAGGCGTTGCTTGCCGAGGCCGTTGCCGATGACGTCGGCGCGATCGGTCCCTATATCGCGCCGGTGGAACTCGGCGACGACGGTGCGATCAAGCCGGGCAATCTGCGCGAACAGATCCGCAAGGCCGGCGTCACCATCGAGCTGCCGGCTCAGGGTTAAGGCACTCTTCAATGTACGCTTACGACGAAATCGACCGCACACTTGTCAACGAGCGCGTCTCGGAATTCCGCGACCAGGTGCAGCGCCGCCTCTCGGGCGAACTCACCGAGGACGAATTCAAGATGCTGCGCTTGCAGAACGGCGTCTATCTGCAGCTGCACGCCTACATGTTCCGCGTCGCGATCCCCTATGGGACGCTGGCGACGAACCAGTTGCGGGCGCTTGCCCATGTCGCGCGCAAATACGACCGCGGCTACGGCCATTTCACCACGCGGCAGAACATCCAGTTCAACTGGATCAAGCTGTCGGACCTGCCGGACGCGCTGGCCGATCTCGCCGAAGTCGGCATCCATGCGATGCAGACCTCCGGCAACAACATGCGCAACGTCACCTCGGACCAATGGGCCGGCGTCGCGCCCGGCGAGATCGAGGATCCCCGCATCTGGTCGGAGCTGATCCGTCAGCACACCACGCTGCATCCGGAATTCTCGTTCCTGCCGCGCAAGTTCAAGATCGCCATCACCGCGTCGGACCATGACCGCGCCGCGATCAAGGTTCACGATATCGGCCTGCGCCTGATCAAGAACGAGAAGGGCGAGACCGGCTTCGAAGTGCTGGTCGGTGGCGGTCTCGGGCGCACGCCGTTCATCGGCAAGACCATCAAGCATTTCGTCCATGGCCGCGATCTCCTCAGCTACATCGAGGCGATCCTGCGCGTCTACAATCAGTACGGACGCCGCGACAACATCTACAAGGCGCGCATCAAGATCCTGGTGCACGAGCTCGGCATCGAGAAATTCTCCCGCGAGGTCGAGGAGGAGTGGCAGCACCTTCGCAACTCCTCGCTCCAGATCGACGACGAGGTGATCGAGGACATCCGCTCCCGCTTCATCTACCCGGCCTACGAGAAGCTGCCGCACATGCCGGACGAGCTGCGGCAGGCCGCGGCCGATCCCGAGTTCGAAGCCTGGCGCAAGAACTCGGTGGCCCCGCACAAGGTCCAGGGCTATTCCATCGTCACGATCTCGCTCAAGCCGATCGGCGCGCCTCCCGGCGACGCCACGGCCGAGCAGATGGATGCGCTCGCCGATCTCGCCGACAAATACTCCTTCGGCGAGATTCGCGTCGGCCACGAGCAGAACCTCGCGCTGCCGCATGTCGCCAAGCGCGACCTGCCGGCGTTGTGGAAGGCGCTCGACAAGCTCGGTCTCGCGACGCCGAACGTCAACCTGATCACCGACATCATCGCCTGTCCGGGCCTCGACTATTGCTCGCTGGCGAATGCGCGCTCGATCCCGATCGCGCAGGAGCTGACGCGGCGCTTTGCCAATCACGAGCTGGCCAATCTGATCGGCCGGCTCCACATCAACATCTCCGGCTGCATCAATGCCTGCGGCCATCACCATGTCGGGCATATCGGCATTCTCGGCGTCGAGAAGAACGGCGAGGAGGTCTACCAGATCACCATCGGTGGCCGCGCCGACGAGAATGCCGCGCTCGGCAATCTGATCGGCCCCGGCGTCAAGTTCGATGAGGTCGCCGACGTCGTCGAGGACATTGTCGAGGCTTATCTGGCGCTGCGCGAACGGCCGGAGGAGCTGTTCGTCGAGACGGTGAAGCGTCTCGGCGTCGAACCCTTCAAGGAGCGCGTCTATGCCACTCGTTAACGGCGGAAAAATCGCCGACGACAGCTTCGTCAAGCTGGCCGTCGACACGCCGCTGCCCGAGGGCGGCGACATCCTGGTGCCGGCCGAGCGTTTCCTCGGCGAGGCCGAGGCGCTGCTCAAGCGTGGTGGCAAGATCGGTGTGATCTGGCCGAACAATCGCGATATCGCCGAGCTCGTGCCCTATCTCGGCAAGATCGCCGTGGTCGCGCTGGTGTTCCCGAGCTTCCGCGACGGGCGCGCCTACAGCCAGGCGCGGCTACTGCGCGAGCGTTACAATTATCGCGGCGAGTTGCGTGCGACGGGGCAGGTGCTGCGCGACCAGTTCGTGTTCATGCTGCGTGCCGGCTTCGATTCCTTCGAGGTCAAGAAGCAGGCCGACGCGGAAGCCTTCATGCAGACCGCAAAGCGCTATTCGGTCTTCTACCAGCCGACCGGCGACGGCCGCATCACGGCGCTGCACCGGCGCATGCAGCTGCGTCACTCCGAAGGTGTCGGCACGTGAACGCGATCGCGCCCCAGGTTTCATCGGTGCCAGCCTCTGCGCTGCCTTCCGCGGCGAAGCTTGATCGCGCCTTGCGCGATGCTTCGCCTGCGGAGGTCATCGCGGCGGCGCTGAAGACTGTCGGGCGCGAGAAGCTGGCGCTGGTGTCCTCCTTCGGCATGGAATCGGCAACGCTGCTCAAGGTGATGGCGGATGTCGATCCTGCGATCCCCGTGATCTTCCTCGACACCGGCTGGCTGTTCGAGGAGACGCTGGCCTATCGGGACACGCTGATCGCGACGCTGGGCCTCAAGGATGTCCGCTCGATCAAGCCGGCCGAGGAGACGCTGTCGGCCGAAGATCCCGACCGCGATCTCTGGTTCTCCGATCCCGACGCCTGCTGCCGTATCCGTAAAGTGGAGCCGCTGGCCCGCGCGCTGAAACCGTTCGATGCCTGGCTCAACGGCCGCAAGCGCTTCCAGGGAAATGCGCGCGCCGATATTCCCGTCGTCGAGGATGACGGTGCACGGTTGAAGTTCAACCCCTTCGCCAACGTCTCGCGTGAGGAACTCGAGGCGATCTTCGTCCGCGCCAAATTGCCGCGTCATCCACTTGCGGCGTCCGGTTTTCGTTCGGTTGGGTGTATGCCTTGTACGAGCAGAACGGCGGAAGGCGAGGATGAGCGCGCGGGTCGCTGGCGCGGCCGGGCCAAGACAGAATGCGGCATCCACACGATGAAGACTTCGTAGCACAGCCGCGCTGCCCTGCTTCAAACAAGAAAATCCGGTTCCGTTGACTTGAGAGTGTTTCGCCACGAGTTTCGCCTGCATGTCTTCGCCGACATTGACGTCGTCGGAGTGAATGGAGATGGACATGATGCGCCGTATCGTTCCGCTCGCTGCAGGACTCCTCTGGGCAAGCTCGGCTCTCGCTGCTGACATTAATCTTTTGAACGTGTCGTACGATCCGACGCGCGAGCTCTATGCCGAGTTCAACAAGGCATTCGCGACCGCCTACCAGAAGGAAACCGGCAAGAGCGTCGAGATCAAGCAGTCGCATGGCGGCAGCGGCTCGCAGGCGCGGGCGGTGATCGACGGGTTGCAGGCCGATGTGGTGACGCTGGCGCTCGCCTATGACATCGACGCCGTCGCGAGCAAGGGCCTCACCGCGGCCGACTGGCAGAAGCGTCTGCCGCAGAATTCGTCCCCCTACACCTCGACCATCGTCTTCCTGGTACGCAAGGGCAATCCCAAGGGCATCAAGGACTGGGACGATTTGCTCAAGCCGGGCGTCGCCGTGATCACGCCGAACCCGAAGACCTCGGGCGGTGCACGCTGGAATTATCTGGCGGCCTGGGGCTTCGCGCAGAAGAAGTACGGCTCGGCCGACAAGGCCAAGGAGTTCGTCGGCAAGCTGTTCCAGCAGGTCCCGGTGCTCGACACCGGCGCGCGTGGCGCGACCGTCACCTTCGTCGAACGCGGCGTCGGCGACGTGCTGCTGGCCTGGGAGAACGAGGCCTATCTCGCGCTCAAGGAATTCGGCCCCGAGAAATTCCAGATCGTGGCGCCGCCGCTGTCGATCCTCGCCGAGCCGCCGGTCGCGATCGTCGACAAGGTTGCCGATAAAAAAGGCACCCGCAACGCCGCCGACGCCTACCTCCAGTACTGGTACACCAAGGAAGGCCAGGAGATTGCCGCGCGCAACTTCTACCGTCCGCGGGATGCCGAGATCGCCAAAAAGTACGAGAATTCCTTTGCCAAGGTCGAGCTGTTCACGATCGACGACGTTTTCGGCGGCTGGACCAAGGCGCAGCGGGAACATTTTGCCGACGGCGGCGTCTTTGATCAGATCTACAAGAACTGATCGGGCGCTGTCGGAGGGGCAACAGGGGGCCTGGTGAGCGCACTCGCAGCACGACGCCGGACATTGCCGGGCTTCGGTCTCACCATGGGACTGACGCTTTCCTGGCTGTCCATCATCATCCTGATTCCGCTCGCCGGCCTGTTCCTGAAATCGTTCGAGCTCAGCCCCGAGCAGTTCTGGAACATCCTCTCCAGCCGCCGCACCCTGAACGCGCTCCGCGTGTCCTTCGGGCTCGCTTTCGCGGCGGCCTGCGTCAATCTGGTGATGGGCAGCATCATCGTCTGGGCGCTGGTGCGCTACCGCTTTCCCGGCCGGCGCATCTTCGATGCCATCGTCGACGTGCCGTTCGCGCTGCCGACGGCGGTGGCCGGCGTCGCGCTGACCGCGCTGTTCGCCGAGAAGGGCTGGCTGGGAGCGCCGCTTGCCGCGCTCGGCATCAAGGTGGCGTTCACGCCGGTCGGCATCTTCGTCGCCATGATCTTCATCGGTATCCCCTTCGTGGTCCGCACCGTGCAGCCGGTGCTCCAGGATCTCGATCCCGAGATCGAAGAGGCCGCGGGCAGCCTCGGGGCCAGCCGCTGGCAGACCATCATCCGCGTGATCCTGCCCTCACTCGCGCCGGCGCTGCTCACGGGCCTCGCGCTCGCCTTCGCCCGCGCGGTCGGCGAATACGGCTCCGTGATCTTCATCGCCGGCAATCTGCCGAACGTCTCGGAGATCGCGCCGCTGCTGATCGTGATCCGCCTCTCTGAATTCCGCTACGCCGATGCGACCGCCATCGCGGTGGTCATGCTCGTCGTGTCCTTCGTCATCATCTTCGCCGTCAACCGGCTCCAGCGCTGGGCGCAGAGCCGGATCCCGGTGCGGTGAGGGAGGATGCGATGACGATGCAGATCGCAGATACGGTGTCGCTCTCGGCCTCCGACGCCAAGGCCCGTGAAAAGGCCCGCGCGGCGGCGGCACGCGACAGCCTCCGCACCGAGCCGCCTGCGGTACGGATCGCCATCATCACGCTGGCGGTGCTGTTCCTCTCCGTCTTCGTCGTGCTGCCGCTGGTGGTGGTGTTCGCGCAGGCTTTCTCGAAGGGCGTCCTGGCCTATTTCGCCGCGCTCGCCGAGCCGGAGGCGATGGCGGCGATCAAGCTGACGTTGATCGTCGCCGCGATCTCGGTCGGGCTCAATCTCGTGTTCGGCCTCGTCGCCGCCTGGGCGATCGCGAAATTCGAATTCCCGGGCAAGACCTTCCTGATCACGCTGATCGACCTGCCGTTCTCGGTGAGCCCGGTGATCTCGGGCCTCGTCTTCGTGCTGCTGTTCGGCGCGCAGGGCTATTTCGGCAGCTGGCTGAGGGATCACGACATCCAGATCCTGTTCGCGGTGCCCGGCATCGCGCTCGCCACCACTTTCGTCACCTTCCCCTTCGTGGCGCGCGCGCTGATCCCGTTGATGCAGGAGCAGGGCACGCAGGAGGAGGAGGCCGCGATCTCGCTCGGCGCCTCGGGCCTGCAGACCTTCTTCCGTGT
The DNA here is from genome assembly GCF_018130885.1 of Bradyrhizobium sp. KB893862 SZCCT0404. NCBI lineage: Bacteria > Pseudomonadati > Pseudomonadota > Alphaproteobacteria > Hyphomicrobiales > Nitrobacteraceae > Bradyrhizobium > Bradyrhizobium sp. KB893862 SZCCT0404. Next base: position 416,103 of record NZ_JAFCLT010000003.1, on the reverse strand, counting down.
CACGCTGCCCAACATCAAATGGGGCGTGCTCTACGGCGTCCTGCTCTGCAATGCGCGCGCGATGGGCGAGTTCGGCGCGGTCTCGGTCGTCTCCGGCCACATCCGCGGCGAGACCAACACCATGCCGCTGCTGGTCGAGATCCTCTACAACGAATACCAATTCGTCGCCGCCTTCGCGATCGCCTCGCTGCTGGCGATGCTGGCGCTGATCACGCTGATTGCAAAGACCGTTCTCGAACGTCACCTCGACGAAGGACAAGACGTCAATGACCATTGAAGTCAAAAATCTCGTCAAGAAGTTCGGCAGCTTTGCCGCGCTCGACGGTGTCGACCTCAAGGTCGACAATGGCGAGCTGCTGGCGCTGCTCGGCCCCTCCGGCTCCGGCAAGACCACGCTGCTGCGGATCATCGCCGGTCTCGACTGGCCCGATTCCGGCGAAGTCTCCTTCAACGGCGAGGACGCGCTGGCACAGGGCGCGCGCGAGCGTCACGTCGGCTTCGTGTTCCAGCACTACGCGCTGTTCCGCCACATGAGCGTGTTCGAGAACGTCGCCTTCGGCTTGCGCGTGCAGCCGCGCGCTGTCCGGAAAGACGAAGCAACCATCCGTGCGCGCGTCAAGGAGCTGCTCGACCTCGTACAGCTCGACTGGCTCGCCGACCGCTATCCGAGCCAGCTCTCCGGCGGCCAGCGCCAGCGCATCGCGCTCGCCCGTGCGCTCGCGATCGAACCGCGCATCCTTTTGCTGGACGAGCCCTTCGGCGCGCTCGATGCCAAGGTGCGGAAGGAGCTGCGCCGCTGGCTGCGCTCGCTGCATCACGAGATCAACGTGACCTCGATCTTCGTCACCCACGACCAGGAGGAGGCGCTGGAAGTCGCCAACCGCGTGGTGGTGATGGACAAGGGTAGGATCGAGCAGATCGGCTCGCCCGACGACGTCTATGAAAGCCCTGCGACGGCCTTCGTGCACGGCTTCATCGGCGAGTCCATCGAGCTGCCGGTCCAGGTCGATGGCGGCGTGATCAGGCTCGGCGACCGGCCGCTTCAGCTCGCGGCAGAGGGCTTGGCGCCTGGCGCGTCAAAACTGTTCGTACGGCGACATGACATGCTGGTCGGCCCGGCCGGCAGCGGCGCCTTCGAGGGCGCGGTCCAGCATGTCCGCAATTTCGGCCCGGTGCAGCGGGCCGAGGTGGCGCTATCCGGCGGCGAAACCATCGAGATCGATGCCCCCCGCGACAAGGAACTCCGTGCCGGCGATACCATCGGCCTCAATCCCCGCCGCTACCGGATATTTGCGGGCTGAGGCCTGTCGCCCCGGGACGATAGCGCCGATTTTCCTCAAAATTCACCTTTCAGCCACGGTTGGTATGCAACAACGGCCCCTCATTGGGGGCTCCTGACCATGCGCGCTGCGGCCGCAATTCTCATCACTTTGCTGCTCGCCGGCTGTGCCGGCAACGAAGCGCCGGTCCAGCAGCCGTCAATGTATACCGACATGGCGGTCCCGGGCGCCAAGCTCGATGCCCAGGCGGCCGCGATCATGATCTCGCAATACCGCCAGAACAACATGCTCGGCGCCGTCGTGATCGACCCCGACCTGATGCGGCTCGCCGAATCCCAGTCGGGCGCCATGGCGGCCGCCAACAAGATGGACCATGACGTCCGCGCGCCGCTGGCCAAGCGGCTCGCCACCGGCGGCTATCCCGCAACCGTTGCGGTCGAGAACGTCTCGGCCGGCTATCATACGCTGGCGGAAGCGTTTTCCGGCTGGCGCGACTCGCCCCCGCACCGCGCCAATATGCTCAAGAGCGGTGTCACAAAATTGGGCATCGCGGCGAGCTATGCTCCGGGCACCAAGTACAAGGTGTTCTGGACCATGATCCTGGCCTCGACCGAGCGATAAGCCAGACTTGATCCCGGGATGCATTGACGCCGCGGCGGACTGTCGCCACGGTGGCGCGCCATTTGCTATTGTTCCCTTATGACAGATCATAGCCCGGAATCCGCCAGCGTCCCCGCGAATGCCCAACGCGTCCTGGTCCTGCAGGGCGGCGGCGCGCTCGGCTCCTATCAGGCCGGCGCCTATCAGGCGCTGTGCGGCTACGGCTTCGAGCCGGAATGGGTCGCCGGCATTTCCATCGGCGCGATCAACGCCGCCATCATCGCCGGCAATGAGGGCCACACCCGCGTCAAGCGGCTGAAGGAATTCTGGGAGATGGTCTCGGCGCCGGTGCCGTGGAAGCCGGTCGGCAAGAGCGATCACAGCCGCGAGCTGTTCAACTCGACCAGCGCCGCGCTGATCGCGACCTTCGGCGTGCCCGGCTTCTTCGTGCCGCGCGTCCCGCCTGCGCCGATGTGGCCGCCGGGCCATCGCGAGGCGGAAAGCTATTACGACACCGCGCCGCTGAAGAAGACGCTGGAGCGCCTGGTCGATTTCGACCGCATCAACGACCTCAAGACGCGCTTCTCGGTCGGCGCGGTCGGCGTCACCTCGGGCAACTTCAAATATTTCGACAATTACGAGTTCAAGAAGCTCGGCAAGAAGATCGGTCCGGAGCACATCATGGCCTCCGGCGCGCTGCCGCCGGGCTTTCCGTCCGTGATCATCGACGGCGAGCATTACTGGGACGGCGGCATCGCCTCCAACACGCCGCTCGACTACGTGCTCGACGCCGAGCTCGCGCGCGACATGCTGATCTTCCAGGTCGACCTGTTTTCCGCGCGCGGCGATCTGCCGAACTCGCTGCTCGAAGCGACCGAGCGCGAGAAGGACATCCGCTTCTCCAGCCGTACGCGCATGAATACGGACAAGAACAAGCAGATCCACAATGCGCGCCGGGCCGTGCGCGACCTGATTTCCAAATTGCCCGATTATCTCAAGAACGACCCTTCCGTCGAATTCCTTGCCAAGGCATCTCGTGAGAGCACGGTCACCGTGGTGCACCTGATCTACCGCAGCAAGAACTACGAATCCTCGTCCAAGGACTACGACTTCTCGCATGTCGCCATGGTCGAGCATTGGGAAGCCGGCGTGCGCGACGTGCACCTGTCGATGCGTCACAAGGACTGGCTCGAGCAGCCGCAGTCCGGCGAGACCATGGTGACCTACGATCTCACGGGGGACGTCACTGCGCCCCCGCCAAAAAGGAGCGAATAACATGGGTACTCTGTCAGGCAAGAACGCCGTCGTGACCGGATCGACCAGCGGCATTGGGCTCGCCTACGCGCGTGCCTTTGCCGCCGCGGGAGCGAATGTCGTCATCAATGGCTTCGGCTCTCCTGAAGACATCGAGAAGGAGCGCGCCAAGATCGAGTCCGATTTCGGCGTCAAGGCGGTGTACTCGCCCGCGGACATGACCAAGCCGGCCGAGATCGCCGGCATGATCGCGCTCGGCGAGAAGTCGTTCGGCTCGGTCGACATCCTCGTCAACAATGCCGGCATCCAGTTCGTCTCGCCGATCGAGGAATTCCCGGTCGAGAAGTGGGACCAGATCATCGCGATCAACCTGTCCTCGGCCTTCCACGCCATCCGCGCCGCGGTGCCCGGTATGAAGAAAAAGGGCTGGGGCCGCATCATCAACACGGCCTCGGCGCATTCGCTGGTCGCCTCGCCCTTCAAGTCGGCCTACGTCTCCGCCAAGCACGGCATCGCCGGCCTCACCAAGACGGTCGCGCTGGAAGTTGCGACCCACAAGATCACCTGCAATTGCATCAGCCCCGGCTATGTCTGGACCCCGCTGGTGGAGAAGCAGATCCCCGACACGATGAAGGCGCGCAATCTGACGCGCGAGCAGGTCATTAACGACGTGCTGCTCGACGCGCAGCCGACCAAGGAGTTCGTCACCTCCGAGCAGGTCGCGGCGCTGGCGCTGTTCCTGTGCGGTGACGATGCCGCGCAGATCACCGGCACCAATTTGTCGATCGACGGCGGCTGGACGGCGGAGTGAGGGCGCAAGCCCTGTCTCCCGGACGACAGATCCGTAGGGTGGGCAAAGGCGCACTTGCGCCGTGCCCACGCTCAGTACCTGATTGAAAAAGGTGGTGGGCACGCTTGCGCTTTCCCCACCCTACGAGAGCGAGGGTGAGGCGGCAGCCTCCCGCTCAATGCGTCCAGGCCAGCGCCGTCACGATGGCCGACGACAGATTCAGCTCCGCGAACACGATCTTGCCGGCGACAACGAACAGCACGCTGGCAAGGGTCAGGCGCAGCACCGTTTCCGGGACGCGCGTTGCGCTGTAGCTGCCGACGATGATGCCGGGCAGCGAGCCCATGAGCAGCACGCCCATCAAACCCCAGTCGACGTCGCCCAGCGCCCAGTGCCCGATGCCGGCGACCAGCGTCAGCGGCACGGCATGGGCGATGTCGGAGCCGACGATCGTTGCCATCGGCAGGCGCGGATAGAGCATCAGCAGCACGGTCACGCCGACCGCGCCGGCGCCGACCGACGAAATCGAGACGAGCACGCCCAGCACGATGCCGGTGACGACGGTGGCGATCGCCGTGGTGCGCTCGTCGACCTGCTCCAGTCTCCTGCGGTAGCGCTCCATGATCGCCTTGCGGAAGATCAGCGAGGTCGCTGTCAGCAGCAGCGCGAAGCACAGCACGAGATTGACGAGGCTCCGCTCGGCGTCGCTTTTCAGGTCGAGCTTCCACAGCACGAGCAGCGTCAGCGCGCTCGCCGGAATGCTGCCGCAGGCGAGCCGCAGCACCGCCGGCCAGTGCACGCTGCGCGACCAGCCATGCACCACGCTGCCGCCGGTCTTGGTGGCGGCGGCATAGAGCAGGTCGGTGCCGACAGCGGTGGAGGGGTGGACGCCGAACAGCAGGATCAGCAGCGGCGTCATCAACGAGCCGCCGCCCACGCCGGTCATCCCGACGAGCAGGCCGACGCCAAATCCGGAGGCCACGTAGAGTGGATCGATCATGTCCAGGGAATCTTAGGTTTATCGCGTCGGTTGAGCAATATGACGTAGAATAAACTTTCCCTGAGGCGCAACTACTTGGATGGAATAAGAAAAATCATGCTGCCGGCCCAGAATGAGCAGGAGTTTCGCCTCTTTTTGCAACTTCCGGCGAAACAGCCGTTCCAACGCACCGCTGGGTGCGCGGGGCCTATTTGCCGAACGCCAGCACGTGCAGGCCGAGGCGCTGGCGCACGATCCAGAACAGCAGCACCGTCTCGAAGGTCAGCGAGATCGACGTCGCTGCCGCGGCGCCATGGCCGCCGTAACGCGGCACCAGGATCACGCAGAGCACCAGGTTCATCACGAAGGCCAGCGCGTAGGCGAGGGCGCAGATCCGCTGCTCGCCCAGCATGTTGAGCAGGCGCTCGACCGGCCCGATCGCGGCGCGCACCACGAGGCCGATGGCGGCGACGAACATGATGTCGTATCCGACCACGAATTGCGGCCCGAACAGCCAGAGCAGCGGCTTGCCGAGCGCGAGCAGCACGATGGTCGCCGCCAGCGACGGCCAGAACGTCCAGTTGATGGCGTGCGCGACGTAGGCCGACAGGCGCGCCTTGTCGCCGAGCGCATTGTATTCGGCGAAGCGATGCGCGGTCGTCGCCGACATCGCGTAATGAATGAACGAGACCAGCGCCAGCGTCTTCACCACGGCGAAGTAGACGCCGACCTCGTCGGAGGGGCGGAATTGCTGCAGCACCAGCACGTCGGTGTAGGACAGCAGCAGGTAGAAGCTCTCGACCAGCAGGATCGGCAACGAAATGGCGAGCCAGCCCCTGACGTCATAGGCCTTCGGTCCGGGCTCGATGTGCCCGGCGAGCTTGCGGTTCAGCACCACCATCTGCCCGGTCATCGCGATCCACACGGCGCCCGCGCTCGCCACCATCGCTGCGACCGCGCCGAGATGGTAGCCGAGCAGGAAGGCGCCGGCCGTGATGCCGATGATCAGCCCCTGGCGGATGATGAATTGCGGCATCAGGCCGAGCTGCATCCAGTCATGCGAGCGCGCGATGCCGTCCTGGGTGTTGGCGACGACGAAAGCCGGCAGCGTCATGCAGCCGATATAGAGCGGCAGCACCTCGGCCGGATTGATCCAGGGCGAAAGCAGCCTGACGAGGCCGGCAAGGGCGAGCGACACCAGCGCGGAGGCGGCAAAGGTCAGCCAGCGGCTGCCGGAGAGAAAGCCGCGCAGCAGCGCATGCGCGCCGCTGGTGCGGTATTCCGGAATGATCTTCTGCGCGGACGCCGAGATGCCGAAATCCATCATGCTGCCGAGCAGCAGCACCCAGGTCCAGACATAGACATAGATGCCGTAGTCGGAGGTGCCCATCCAGCGCGCGAGCAGCACCTGCGAGAAATAGGCGAGGCCTGCGCTGATCACGCGGATGATGAAGATGGTGCCTGCGAGCCGCCGTGTCAGCGACGCCTCGCTCGACCCGCCCGTGAGCCTGGCACGCAGCCGCGCGATCAGCCCGGCCGGTCCGGTCGTTGCGGGTTGTGCATCCATCACGGCCACGAAGAGTCCCCAGGCGTTCCGCATGCTGCGGCAGGCTTGATGCGGTAGGCTTGGGGATTAGCAACCATTCGTTAAGATTCGGTTGGGTGGGAGGCTGTTGCCTCACCCCGCTGTCGTCCCGGCCTAGCGCGCAATTGCGCGCGGGACGACGATTAATCCAAGTTCGTATTGAACTCGTACGACTTGTCCGGCCCGACCAGCGTGAACTTCAGCGCCGCGCCGTCGGGCTTGGCGCCTGGGGGAAGTCCGTCGAGCTCGAACGAGAAGCGTTTCACACCGGCCGGGCTCTCCTTGACCGGCGCGGGGATCGGCAATGCCCAATCGGGCGTCGGCCCCTCCACGTAGAGATGGACGTTGCGGCTGTCGGGCACGGCCACGTCGACGATCACGTTCTTGGGCCCGTCACGCTTGACGTCGCGGATGGTCAGCGGATTGGGATCGCCGATCGTGGCGGGCTTCGGCACGGTGTCGAGCGCGGCGCGCAGGTTCGCGTCCTCGGTCGAGGCGACGCTGTTGAAGCCGAGCTCGGCATTGGCCTCGACGGGAATGCAGAGCTTTTCGCACACCGCATAGTTGATCTCGGCGCGCAGGGTCACCGGCTTGTCGGCTGCCTTGGCGACGATGCGCAGCGGCAGCACGACCTGGTCGTGATAGCCGATCGAATGGCCGCCCGCGCCGTCGTCGAATTTCAACGGCGCCGGCCACATCACTGTGACCGCTTCGACATTATCCGACTTGGAGAAGTCGAACCGCGGCGGGACGCCGGAATCGCCGGGTATGCGCCAATAGGTCTTCCAGCCGGGCTGGAGCTGGAAGGCGATACCGCCGAGCAGCACGGCGCCGCTGCGCGACCCCGCGAGCAGCCGCACCGCGGAATGTCCGTCACGCTGCCAGGGTGAGGCGTCGTCGGCACGCGCGGCAAGCGCCAGCGACGACGCAAACAGGGTTGTCACGACGCCAATCGCCGCACGCAGGGGAACTTGTGTGAGCATGGCACGTCTTTACAGGGTCACCCCGGGGCAAACCATTGAATTGCTTGTGATGGATGCACTCGAATCAAATCTCGGCAAGCCTTGATTTGACAGCGGCCCGGCCCGACATCAGGATAGGAATTGAAACCGGAGTGCTTCAGCGATGGCTCCCACTGGCAAGAGGATGGGCGAAGGCACCCGCGGCGCGGGTGTCGCGCTCCCCAATTCGGCCGGTTACCTCGACGGCCGCCTCCTGATCGCGATGCCCGTGATGGGCGATCCCCGCTTCGAACGCTCGGTGATCTATCTCTGCGCCCACTCCGCCGAAGGTGCCATGGGCATCATCGTCAACCATCCGGCCGGCAGCATCGATTTCCCCGAGCTGCTGCAGCAGCTCGGCATCATCAAGAAGGGCGAGCACATCAAGCTGCCCGGGAATGCCGAGAGCATGAAGGTGCTGCAAGGCGGTCCCGTCGACACCGGCCGCGGCTTCGTGCTGCATTCCAGCGATTTCTACATCGAGAAGGCGACGTTGCGTATCGACGACGGCGTCTGCCTCACCGCGACCGTGGACATCCTGCGCGCGATCGCCAACGGATCCGGTCCTAAGCACGCCATCCTCGCGCTCGGCTATGCCGGCTGGGCGCCGGGACAGCTCGAGACCGAGATCCAGAGTAACGGCTGGCTGCATTGCGATGCCGACGCGGACCTGATCTTCGGCGACGACGTCGACGAGAAATATGGCCGCGCCCTGCGCAAGATCGGCATCGACCCCGGCATGCTCTCGAACGAGGCCGGACACGCGTAGGCGTCATTCTCGCTGTCATGCCCCGCCTAGTGCGCAATTGCGCACGGGGGGCGGGGTATCCAGTACGCCGCTGCCCATCGGCTCTTTCACGACCGTCTCGGCGTGCTGCATCGCCCGGTCCACCCGGGCGATGACACCGATCGCTGAGTAGCACCGCGCCCAGTAGCCCCTACTCCGCCGCCTGCTGCTGCACCGTCGGCTCGGTGCCCGCGACCGTCGCCCTGCGCATATCGCGGGGCTGGGACTGGTCGTAGCGGCGGACGCGGTGCATGGTCTGGCGGTTGTCCCACATCACGAGGTCATGCAGCTTCCATTTGTGGACGTAGACGAACTCGGCTTGCGTCGCGTGCTCGTTGAGATCGCGCAGCAACAGGCGTCCTTCGGGGAGGCTCATGCTGACGATCTTGCCGGCATGCGATGACAGGTAAAGCGACTTGCGGCGATGCACGGGATGGGTCCGCACCAGCCGCTGCAGCACCGGCTTGAACATCTCCTTCTCGTCATCCGTGTATTCGGTGAAGCCGAGCGATCCCCGCGAATACATCAGCGAGTGCTCGCAGACGAGATCCTCGATCTCCGCCTTGGTCTCATCGTCCAGCGCGTCATAGGCCGCGCGCATGTCGGCGAACTCGGTGTTGCCGCCCTTTGGATTCACCACCCGCGCCGACAGCAGCGAGAATTTTGCCGGGATCGGGCGAAACGAGCTGTCGGAATGCCACAGGCAATTGCCGAGATTGAACAGATGCGCGCGGCTGTCCTTGGCGAGCGGCTTGCCGTCCTTACCGAGATTGGAGACGTCGTTGAGGCCGGACTGCAGCCGGTAATCCTTCTCCTTGGTCACCGTGCCGCCCCGCGCGTCCTCGCGCTGCCCGAAGTTCAGCGCAAACGCCATCTGCTGCTCGTCGCTGATGTCCTGGTCGTGAAAGACGAGTACCGCGTATTTGTCCATGGCGGCCTCGACCTCGCGCGCTTCGTCCGGTGTGAGGGGCTTGCGCAGGTCGAGGCCCGAAACCTCGCCGACAAAATGTTTCTGAAGCTGACGGATGGCGATCGTCATGGTGTTCTCTCCCGGTGCCGCGAGCGGTTGGTCCCGCTCTGTCGGTGAAAAAGCTACTCCTGCACTCGAAGTTGTCAACGCGCGGAACGCATGGCTCCTCCGTAGCCGGGATGGAGCGCAGCGCAATCCGGGCTTCTTACCCCGCGGAAAGCCCTTCCCGGATTACGCTACGCTCCATCCGGGCTACGAGTTTCTCAGGCGTTCCGCGCCATCAGGCCGCCGTCGACCGGAATCACCGCGCCGGTGAGGAACGAGGCCGCCGGCAGGCACAGGCTCAGCGTCATGTGCGCGACCTCTTCGGGATCACCGTAGCGGCCGAGGGCGGTGCGGCGCTTGGCGTAGATGGTCTTGTGCTCTTCCGAGATGCGGTCGGTGATGGCGGTGCGGATCGGGCCCGGGCAGATGCAGTTGACGGTGATGCCTTCGCGGCCGAGCTCTACTGCCAGCGAACGGGTGAGGCTCGCGACGCCGCCCTTCGCCGCCGAATAGGGGCTGTGCAGCGCGGTCGCGCCGAGCGCCTCGGTCGAGGCGATGTTGACGATGCGCGGGCTCTTCGACTTGCGCAGATGCGGCAACGCGGCGCGGATGATGCGCGGATGCGCGGTCAGCATCACGGCGATGCCTTTGGCCCAGGCGTCTTCGTAAGTCTCGTCGTCGATCGCGACGCGCACGGAGATGCCGGCATTGTTGACGACGATGTCGAGCCCGCCGAAATGCGCGGCGACATCGCCGACCACGCGCTTGATCTCGCCGCCGTCGGCGACATCGAGCTTCCAGGCCTTCGCCGCTCCGCCGCTCGCCGCGATCTCCGTCGCGACCGCATGCGCGCCCTGCTCGTCATAGTCGGTGACGGCAACGTTGGCGCCCTCGCGTGCGAACACGCGCGCAGTGGCGCGGCCCATGCCGCTCGCCGCCCCCGTCACGAGAACGGTCAGGCCCTTCACCGACCGGCTGAGCTCCCTGAACTCCGTCATGCTGCTTCCTCGCGGCGTCTTGCTTGTTGTTATGATTGACAAGGCTGGCATCGATCCGCAGACAGGTCAAACAAGCAAAACAAAAGGGAGGTGCGCGATGGCGAACGAGCTGGATTTTTCGGGCAAGCAGGTGCTGGTCGTCGGCGGTTCCAGCGGCATCGGCAACGGCATCGCGCAAGCTTTTCGCGCCAGAGGCGCGGCAGTTGCGGTGTGCGGCACGCGTGCTCGCGCAGCGGAATATTCGGCGGAGGAAGGCTCAGATCTCGCAGGGCTTGCTTACGCGCAGCTCGATGTCGGCAACCCCGGTGCGATCGAGGCGTTCGATCCGTCCTTTGATCGTCTCGACATCCTGGTGCTTGCGCAAGGCGCGGTGCTCTATCGCCGCGGCGAGTTCGAGATGGCCGGCTTCCGCAAGGTCGTGGAGGTCAATCTCATGAGCCTGATGGCCTGCGCGACGCGGTTTCATTCCATGTTGCGGGATGCGAAGGGCGCGCTGATCATGGTGTCCTCCACCGCGGCTTATCATTCCACCATGGGCAATCCCGCCTACAATGCCTCGAAGACCGGCGCGGTCGGATTGACGCGCACGCTGGGCGAGGCCTGGGCCGAGGACGGCATTCGCGTCAACGGCATCGCGCCCGGCCTCGTCGACACCAAAATGACGAAGGTGACGACCGACAACCCCAAGCGGCTCGAAGGTGCGCTCGCGCGCATTCCGCTGCGACGGCTGGGCACGCCGGCCGACATGGCGGGCGCGGCCTTGTTCCTGGCCTCGCCGCTGTCGTCCTACATCATCGGCCAGACGCTGGTCGTCGATGGCGGCCTCATTTTGTAGCCTTCTTGTAGCCCGGATGGAGCGAAGCGTAATCCGGGGTTCTCGCCTCGCGGAAAGACTTTCCCGGATTGCGCTTCGCTCCATCCGGGCTACGCATCTTCATTGGGCTACACACTTTCGTCGTGGCTTGGAACTGCGCTGCTCCTGATCGGTTACTTGGGCTGACCCCCGAGGAGGAGCATCATGGACACGGATCGGATTGTCGGATCGGCCAAGGAATATGCCGGACGCGCGGAAGGCGCGATCGGAGACATGGCAGGCGATGCCAAGACGCAGGCATCGGGCAAGGCGCGCGAAGCCGCCGGCACGGTGCAGAATCTCTACGGCCAAGCCAAGGATGCGGTGCGTGATGCCGCGGACACAGCGGCCGGCTATGCCAAGGACGCCTATGACAATAGCGGCGACACCTTCCGCGACGGCACGCAGGCGCTCTCCAAGAAGGTGAAGGACAACCCGCTCGGCTCGCTGCTGGTCGCCGGCGGCATCGGCTTCGCACTCGCGCTGCTGATGTCACGCCCCGCCCGCCGTCCGCCGCCGCGCTGGCGCTATTACGGCTAGTGGATAAACACGTATCTTGTGCCCCGGACGCGCTGCAGCGCTAAAGCGCTGCTGCGCAGAGCCGGGGCCCATTGTTTCTGAAGTAAGGATGCGGGGTCCCGGCTCTGTGGCGCATCACCAAGAGGTGCCGCGCCGCGTCCGGGACATGCGATATCAATTACCTGATTTCCGCCGATCGCCCGACGTTACCCGGCGGGCGCGGAATCCCGGGGGTGAGATTCGGATTGCGCGGTCCCGGTGCCGGCGTCATTTGCCGGGGCGCAGGCTGCGGCGAGCCGAAGCCGAAGAAATCCCGGAACGACGGCGTGGCCTGCGCCGGCTGCTGCTGCACCACCGGCGGCTTTTTCGGCGCGGGCTTAGGCGGCGCGATCGCAGCCGCCGCGCCTGGTGAACCCGAAGTGGCGCCGCCGTCCGGCGTGGTCGCCGCCATCGGCGTATCGCCCTTGGCCTGTTCGCGGCCGACTTCGCGGCGCGGCCAGGCATAATCGTCGGCGCGGCCGGCGGGAGCCGCCAGCGGCTCACCCTTCACCATGGTTTTTGCGGCGAGCGCATCGACGGCGGCGGGGCGCGAGCCCGGGCCGCCCAGCAATTGATCGGCCGAGATCGAGGCCGCGACCAGCGGCACGATCGGCCCGGCCAGCGGACGCGGCGCGGGCTTGCCGGGTTCGGCGCTGGTGTCGGGCGTCGCAGGCTCGCTCGGCAGCGCGATCGGGCCGGAGCGTCCGGCGAGCAGGCGCGTGATCTCACGCTCGACATAGTGGGCGAGCTTCCGCGCGCCGGGCTTTGTGAAGAAGACGCCATCGGAGCTGCGGAGTTGGCGGATCTGGCCTTCGAAGTCCGGGCCCTTCTGCAGGAAGCGGCCGGCCTCGTCGACAAAGCCGTCCCAGACATCGACATAGGTGATGCCGGCCTTGGCCGCGCCTTCGCGATAGAGCGAATCCAGGAACAGCATGTCCGCCGTTCCCTTCTGTCCGCGGATCGCGGGCAGGCCGACCCAGAGCACCGGTACGCCCTTGGCCTTCAGTACGCCTGCGAGCTCCTCGACCTTCTTGGTGTAGAGCTCGACCCAGCGCTCGTCGCGGAATTCGTAGAGGCCGTTCGGATTGCGCGCCGTCTTTTCCGGCGCCGCCGCGGGCGTGTCGGCGTTGTCGGCATCATCCTGCGGCAGGTCGGCATCGGCGGGCTTGTCGTCAGGCTTGGCGGCGGCGTCGGGCTTGGCATCGCCGGGCTTTGCCGGCTGCTTGGCGCGCGCGCCCTTGTCGTTCTTCTTATCTTTGTCTTTGTCCGACTTGTCGGCGACTGGTTCGCGGATCGCGATGCGATCGTTGAGGCCGAGCATGACCACGATCACGTCGGGTTTCTCGGTCTCGAGAATGCCTCTCGCGGCCGCGGTCCAATCCGAAGGCTCGCCCTTCGGCTGATACTTGATCAGGCCCGAGGTGGTCTTGTGCTTGCGGACGACGCCCATGTCGGGCTGCTCGGCGTAGGCGTCCTCGAGGCCGTAGGCGAGCCAGTCGGCCATGGCATCGCCGATCACCAGCACGTTCTTCTCCGCGACGCTGTCGCGCTTGGCCGGCGCCGGTGCGCGCGAGAAATCCTGGCGCGGCGCCTGCGGCTGTTGCTGCTGGAACGGCTGGAAGAAGTCGCCGCCGAACCAGCCGCCGCCTCCACCTCCGCCCTGGCGCGGCGGTGGGGCCTGGCGCTGCGGCGGACCGCCGAAGCCGGGGAAGTTGAAGAACTGCGCGGAAGCCGGCCCCGCAATCGAGACCAATATCGCAAGCGCCGTCCCCAGCGCGATCAGCGGGCCGGTCTCGGTCAGCGCCTTGAACAGGGACTTCTTCGACATGCGATCTCGGGCACGCGCAATTGGGATCGGAAGTGGTTCGATATAATAACGGAATCAGGCGTCAAACGGGCATATTCCGTTGCAGATTTCCTGCAGATTCTTGGTCCATAGACCGGGGAACTGCCGTCCCCGTCAAGGCAATCGGCCAAAATCCCTGTTTAGGGTTACTTTCGGCGCGATTTTACCGCCCGCGCAGCCGGTCCAGCACGTCGGAGGAGGCAAAACCGTCGGCGGGGATCCCGATCGAGGCCTGGAAATTGCGCAGGGCTTCCCTGGTCTGGCCGCCGAACTGGCCGTCCGGGGTGCCCTTGTAGAAGCCGCGCTGGGCCAGGAGCTGCTGCAGTTCCAGCCGCTCGGTACGGGACAATTCGCGCTCCTGGCGCGGCCAGGGCTGCACAAAGGGCTGGCCGCCGCGCAGGCGGTCGGCGAAATGGCCGATCGCCAGCGCATAGGCCTCGGCCGGGTTGTACTTCATGATGACCCGGTAGTTCTGCAGCATCAGGAAGCCCGGTCCCTGCGCGCCCGCCGGTGCCAGCAGATAGGCTTTCTCCGCCGGATGCGGGAAAGGCTGGCCGGTCGCTCGCTTCATCCCGAGCTTCTCCCATTGCGCAAGCGTCATCGCCTTGGCGCGGTCGGCCAGCATGTAGTTGAAGTCCTTGGGTACCACGACCTCGAAGCCCCAGGTCTGGCCGGCCTGCCAGCCGTCCTTCTTCAGGTTGTTGGCGGTGGAGGCGATCAGGTCGGTCGGATTGTCGACGACGTCGCGCCGGCCGTCGCCGTCGCCGTCCACGGCAAAGCGCTTGAACGCGGTCGGCATGAACTGGGTCGGGCCGAAGGCGCCGGCCCAGGAGCCGCGCATCTGCTCCGGGCGCAAATCGCCGCGGTTGAGGATCTCCAATGCGGAGAGGAATTCATCCTTGAAATAAGCCTGGCGGCGGCCGATGCAGGCGAGCGTCGCGGTCGATTGCAGCACGCTGCGGTCGCCCATCTGCGTCGAGTAATTGGACTCGATGCCCCAGATCGAGGCGATGATGTAGCGGTCGACGCCGGTCGCCTTCTCGGTCGCATCGAACTGCGCCTTGTACTTGGCGAGCACCTCACGCCCCTTGGCGAGACGGTTGTCGTTCACGAGGATGTCGAGATAGTCCCAGATCGATTTCGTGAACTCCGGCTGCGAGTCCATCAGGTCCATGATGCGCAGGTCGGGCGCGAGGCCGGCGGTGAAGCGCTGGAAATTGTCCTGGGTGATGCCGCGCCGTGCGGCATCGGGCCACATGCCGGCGACGCAATTGTTGAAATTGCCGGCGGCCTCGCGGATCGCCGCGGCCGTCATCAGCGGATGGCCGGAGGCACCGTCCTCGCCGCTCCAGGGCTGTGCGCCGCCGGGGCCGGGTGCCGGTTGCGACGGGGCAGGGTTTGACCCTGAGAAGATGCCGCCGAACAGATTGGAAAGGCCGTTCTGCGCCTGGGCATGCGCATGAACCGGCAGCAACAAGGCGGCCGCAAGCATCGTTCCGCCGGTCACAAATCCAGCACGTTTTGCCAGCCCTGCCACTGATTGCATCATGTCCTATCCGCCCGGCCAAAATCCGCCATCAGGAGGCCCGGTACCGGTTGCCAATAGCTTAACAAAGGTGAAATTTTAGTGGCTGCATTTTTCTTAACCCCGGCGCGCGCGAGGCCCCACATCCGCCTTTGTTAGCGGCTGCAAACAAGCTAGCAAGATGCCATTGCTCACCTCACCTATCTCCTCAGGTATCCGATCGATCCCATGAAAATTCGCAAAGCCGTATTTCCTGTCGCCGGCCTCGGCACCCGCGTCCTGCCCGCCACCAAGGCGATGCCGAAGGAGATGCTGACCATCGTCGACAAGCCGCTGATCCAGTACGTCTATGACGAGGCGCGGGAAGCCGGCATCGAGCATTTCATCTTCGTGACCGGCCGCAACAAAAACGTCATCGAAGATCATTTCGACAAGATGTTCGAGCTCGACGCCACGCTGGCTGCGCGCGGCAAGAAGGCCGAGCAGGAGATCCTGGCGCAGAACCAGCCGGACGCCGGCGCCGTCAGCTTCACCCGCCAGCAGGCGCCGCTCGGCCTCGGCCACGCGGTCTGGTGCGCGCGCGACATCGTCGGCAACGAGCCGTTCGCGGTGGTGCTGCCCGACGAGCTCGTGCTCAACACGCCCGGTTGCCTGAAGCAGATGATCGAGACCGCGAGCAAGCTCGGCGAGAAATCCAACGTCATCGCGGTCGAGGCGGTGCCCGACCATCTCACCCATCAATACGGCATTTGCGGCGTCGGCAAACGCACCGGCAAGATGTTCGAGGTCGACGGCATGGTCGAGAAGCCGGCCAAGGGCACCGCGCCCTCCAACCTCTCGATCACCGGCCGCTACATCCTGCAGCCCGAGATCTTCAAGATTCTGGAGACCCAGGAGCGCGGCGCCGGCGGCGAGATCCAGCTCACCGACGCCATGATCGGCCTCGCCAAATCGCAGAAATTCTACGGCGTCGAGTTCGAGGGCGAGCGCCACGATTGCGGCTCCAAGCCCGGCTTCCTCCGCGCCAACATCGCCTACGGCCTGCGCCGCCCCGAGCTGCGAGATGGGCTGATTGCGGAGATGAAGAAGTATCTGGGGCAGTGACATCGAAGGCGAACGCCTTCGGTGTCATCCCGGGGCGGTCCGCAGGACCGAACCCGGGATCTCGAGATTCTCTGGTGCGCAAGGGCGCACCATAGTTCGATGCTTCGCATCGCCCCGGAACGACGGCCTAACTCACGCCACCAGCGACAGCTGCGGCAAGCTCGCGACCACCGACTGGTTGCGGCCGCCGGCTTTGGCCGCGTAGAGCGCTTTGTCGGCCGCGGCGACCAGCACGGCCCAGTCGAGGCCGGCGCTGGGAACGAGGCTGGCAACGCCGCAGGACACCGTCGAGGTCGCCTGATCGTCGGACCAGCCCTGAACCTTGAGGCGGATCGTCTCGGCGACCTTGAAGGCCTCGGTGACCGTGGTGCCCGGCAGCAGCACCGCGAATTCCTCGCCGCCATAGCGCGCGGCGCAGTCGCCGGCGCGCCGCACCGAATCGGAAATGCAGATGGCGATACCGACCAGAACCTGGTCGCCGGCCTGGTGGCCGAACGTGTCGTTGTAGGCCTTGAAGTGATCGGCATCGATCATCAACAGCGCGACCGGCGTCTTCTGGCGCATCGCCCGCCGCCATTCGAGCTCGATGACGCTATCGAACTTGCGGCGGTTCTTCAGGCCGGTGAGCGCGTCGGTCGTCGCCAGCTCCTCGAGCTTGCGCTCGGCCTCGGCGCGCCGGCCGATCTCGCGCGCGAGCACCAGTGTCGATGCCAGCATGAACACGATGAGTGCCAGCACCACGGCGCCGATGCGATAGGCTTCCTTCCGCCACAGCTCGAACACCGCGGCGAGCGGCTTGCCCGCGACCACGAACAGCGGTCCGCCGTCGCCGCTGCGCGCATAGAGCCGCGGCGTCGGATCGACCGGGCCCTGGCCGGAATAGGAGCTGCCGATGCGGAGATTGTCGGCCTTCCAGCTCTGGCGATCGTTCAGGTTCTTGCCGATCACGTCGAGGTCGAACGGCCGCCGCATCATGATGGTGCGGTCGCGCCGGAGCACGGTGATGGTGTCTTCAGGATCGAGATTGAGCCGCTCGAACAATTCGTGGAAATAGCTGAAGCGGATCGAGCCGGTGACGACGCCCATGAAGCCGCCGTCGGTGTCGCTGATGCGCCGGCTCAGCACGATCGAATAGGCGCCGCGAAACAGCATCGGGCGGCTGATGAAAAGCCCGGCGCCGGGATTGTCGCGATGGACCGTGAAGTAATCCTCGTCGGCGCGGTTCTCCGGCACGGGATCGAGGGTGGAGGCGTCGATGGTCAGCCGGCCCTCGGCGTCGAACACCTGGATGGCGCCGAAATGCTTGGCCGTCGTCGCATGGTCGAACAGGATCAGGTGGCGGATCGGCTTGGAAACCGTGGTGAGCTCCGGCAGCAGCATGTTGCTGGCGACCGCCTTCAGCGACAGGTCGTAGATCTCGATGTTGCGGCTGATGTCGGACTCGATGGTGGTGGCGAGGTTCGCCAGCGTCTGGCGGGCCAGCGCCTCCTCGCCGCGGCGCATGTCGAGCATGACGTTGACGCAAATGGCGGAAAAGCCGATCACCGTCACCACCGACGAGATGATCAGCAATTTCGCCGAAATCCGCCACGGCCGCCGGGCCATGACTTCGCGCCATCCAGACAACATCGTTTGCTCCCGACATTAGTGGATGCGCCCGAAAGCTTGAGTAGTGTTTAAGGTAGGACGGCGCTGCCGCAATGAGTTAAGAATCGGTGTATGTGGCTAGCGATTTTCGGCAGGCTGACGTGAACAGACCCGGGCTCCGGGCGAGAGGATGAGTGTGAACGACTACGACGCGCTGCGCGACTATCTGCTGCGGCAGAAGCAGATGGAACTGGTGCTGACCTTCGAGCAGATCGAGGAGATCATCGGGGCAGCGCTGCCGCGCGCGGCCAATCGTGCCTCATGGTGGGACAGCCTGCGCAGCCCCGACATCCAGATGCCGCAGCGCGAAGCCTGCCTCGCCGCGGGCTTCGTGGCGACGCGCATGCCCGACGGTGCGAGCGTTCGGTTCAGGAAGCAGAAATCCCAGCGCCGGTAGGCCTTTCATGATCCTGCGCTGGCTGAGGGGGATTCTTGCCGCAGCGCTGATCGGGATCGGTGTCCTGTTCGCGCTCGCCTTCGAGGCCCGCTACTGGCGCTGGCGCGACTGCTTCAACGAGCTCGGTCGCTGCTACGATCCGGTCTCGCAGGATGTCTATCTCGAACAGGCCGGACTGGTCTGGGGCAGCCTCGCGGCGATCGCGCTGCTGGCGGGGATTGGGCTGGCGATGGGTCTGCGACGAAGGCCAGGGTAGGGCAGCCGGACGCGGTAAAACCGCGCAAGAAGCAGCGGTAGGCCTTCGCACAAAACCATGGCCTTCATTGGCGATTATGGGGCCAGCGGTCGTCGGCGACATGTGCCCGTATCAGGCATCTGGTCGTCTGCCGGTCGCAGGTGCGCACGCATGTGTTCTGGCGCCCCCGAACGTCACCGGCCCCACCGGTGTAGTCGGCACAGAAGCCGAGGCAATTTGCGCCTCGATCCTCGCACCGCGCGCCTGTCAGTGCTCCGGCCGCTTCGGCCGATGCGGCAAGGAACAGTCCGGTGCCGATGAGGGTGATCGCGAAGAACAGGTGCCGGGTCATCCGTAGCTCCCCTGAGAGACGCGCGTGGTTCGCCCGTTCCGGGAACGACAGCGGCAAGCCCAGTGACCTCGATCACCGCGCTGTTCCGGATCGAACGCTGCGTGCCATCTTTCGTGGCGGTCGAGGGGGGGGCTGTTGATCTGGATCAAGCCTCGTAGGGTGGGCAAAGCGAAGCGTGCCCACCACCTCTGAATGGTGGGCACGGCGCAAAATGCGCCTTTACCCACGCTACGAGACTGCCTCTTCCCTTCTCCCGCAAGGAGAGAAGGAAGAAGAGGGCGCTCAGCTCGCCGCTTCCAGCCGCACTTCCGTCAGCAGGCGCATCGCGGCATCCGCGTCCATCGGCTCGCCAAAAGCAAAGCCCTGCGCGTATTCGCAGCCCATCTGGTAGAGCTCGACCGCGTCGGAATCGGTCTCGGCGCCTTCGGCCACCACGTCCATGCCGAGATCGTGCGCGAGCGCGATGATCGACTTCAGGATCACCGGGCGGGTGCCGCGGTTGGTGGTGCGCACGAAGGACTGGTCGATCTTGATGGTGTCGAACGGGAAACGCTGCAGATAGGCCAGCGACGAGTGACCGGTGCCGAAATCGTCGAGCGAGAGCCCGGTGCCGAGCTCGCGGATGCGAGTCAGCATCTGGGCTGCGTGCTCCGGATTCTCCATCACCAGCGATTCCGTCAGCTCCAGCTTCAGCGTGCCGCGCGCCACCGAGGAGCGCGACAGCACGGTGCGGATGTCGTGGATCAGATCGTGGCGCAGCAGCTGCCGCGAGGAGACGTTGACGCTTGCGAAGATCGGCTCGCGCGAACGCATCGCGCGCTGCCACACCGAAAGCTGCTTTGCGGTCTGGTCGAGCACGAACATGCCGAGGTCGACGATCAGGCCGGTCTCTTCCGCGATGCTGATGAATTCCGACGGCGCCATGCGCCCGAGCTTCGGATGATCCCAGCGCGCCAGGGCTTCGAACCCGGCGACGGAGCGATCCTCCAGCCGCACGATCGGCTGGTACAGGATCGTGATCTCCTGCCGCTCGATGGCGCGGCGCAGCTCGCTCTCCAGCGTCAGGCGGTCGGTCTTCCGCGCACGCATCGCCGGCTTGTAGACGTCGATGCGGTCGCCGCCGATGCGCTTGGAATGATACATCGCAAGCTCGGCGTCCTTGATGATCTCGTCCGTGAGCTGAACCTGCGGATCGGACAGGGCAAGGCCGATCGATGCGGTGAGGAAGATCTCGCGGTCGTTGAACGCGATCGGCGCGCGGATGGTCTTGCGGATGGTCTCGGCGAAGGCGGTGATGCGGGCCGGGTCCTGCTCGGACAGCAGGATCAGGCCGAACTGGTCGCCGGCGAGCCGCGCCAGCGTGTCCTGCGGCTTCAGGATGCGCGTGAGGCGGCGGGCCAGCGTCAGCAGGATGGAATCGCCGACCGCGATCCCGACGGAATCGTTGACCTGCTTGAAGCGGTCGAGATCGATCACCATCAGCGTCGGCCGCAGCGTCGGCATGGTCTTGGCGAAATGCGCGACCGCGCCGAGCCGGTCCATGAACAGCTTGCGGTTGGGCAGGCCGGTGAGATTGTCGTGCACGGAATCGTGCAGCAGGCGTTCCTCGGCGTTGCGCAGCTCGGTGACGTCGGTCAGCGTGCCGACGACGCGCGAGACCTCGCCGTCCGAGCCGACCACCGGGCGCGCCTTCAGCGCGAACCACATGAAATGGCCGTCCGGCGTACGCAGGCGGAAATCCTGCACGAGGCGGCCGCGGCGCTGGTCGAGCACGCTATCGAGCGCGGCGCGGAAGCGGTCCTGGTCGAGCGGATGCAGCACTTCCAGCCACGAGGCCGCCGGGCCTTCCAGCGTCCCGCGCTTGAGGCCGAGCAGCGCTTCGGTCTCGGGGCTGGTGAAAACCTTGTCGGCGGAGACGTCCCAGTCCCAGATCAGATCACCGGAACCGGCCAGCGCCAGCGCGCGGCGCTCGATGTCGGAGACGACGCCGGTGGTGGCGCCGCCGCCGGCGAAGGCGTGCTGCATCACCGTGAAGCCGATCAGCATCACGATCAGCACGAGGCCGCCGAGCAGGGCCGGGCCGACGATGTCGTTGGTGACGGAGCCTGCGACCGTCATGCCGGCCGCGACCACCCAGACCACCAGAAGGAACCAGGTCGGGATCAGCAGCACCGCGCGGTCGAAGCCGTGGGTGGAGAGATAGACGATCAGCGCAAATCCGGCGAAGGCGATCAGCACCAGCGAAATGCGCGCGATGCCGGAGGCGACGGCGGGATCGAACAGCGCAAGCGCGACGAGAGATCCCAGGAACGCCAGCCAGCCCACCGTGATGTGCGAATAGCGCACATGCCATCGACTAAGGTTCAGATACGCGAACAGGAACACCAGCAGCGTCGCCGCCAATATCGCTTCACCCGCCGCGCGCCAGATGCGCTCGGCGTTGTTCGACATGTCGAGCACCTTGCCCCAGAAGCCGAAATCGACGCCGATATAAACGAGCACCGCCCAGGCCAGCGCCGCGGCGGCCGGGAACATGATGCTGCCTTTCACCACGAACAGAATGGTGAGAACGAGGGCCAAAAGTCCGGAGATACCGATCACGATGCCCTGGTACAGCGTGAACGAGTTGACCTTGTCCTTGTAGGCTTCCGGCTCCCACAGATAGAGCTGCGGCAGCTTGTCGGTGCGCAGCTCGGCGACGAAGGTGACGACGGCGCCGGGATCGAGCGTGATGCGGAACACGTCGGCGGTTGCGCTTTCCTGACGCTCGGGCCGGTCGCCGATCGACGGCGTGATGGTGGCGATGCGCGACAGGCCGAGGTCGGGCCACAGCAGGCCCGACGAGACGATGCGGTAATGCGGAGCGACGATCAGGCGGTCGAGCTGGTCGTCGGTGTTGTTGGCGAGCGCGAACACCACCCAGTTCTGGCCGCCTTCGCGGGCGCGCACCTCGATGCGGCGAACGATGCCGTCGGTGCCGGGCGCGGTGGAGACCTGGATGCGGTCGGCATCGCTGCGCTGATGCTCGAGCACGCCGGTGAGGTCGATCGCGGGCGCGTCACTGCGGACGCTGACGGCGTCGAGCGCGCGCGCAGGATACGCGGCGACAAGAATCATGAGGCCCAGCGCGATGGGCGCGAGGCACCTGATCAGACGCAAGGCCAGTTCTCCGCGTTCGACGCAACTCTTCGGTGCAAGACGATTTCACACCGGACAGAATTGGTTCGGTGCGTCGCGATAGATGCCACGAAAGCGAGGAAAATCAAAGGGTTTCCGGCGTCTCCTGTGGGCCGCTGGCCTAGACCTCCAACACAATTTTGCCAATATGTGCGCTCGTTTCCATGCGCCGGTGGGCGTCGGCGGCCTTTTCCAGCGGGAAAGAGCTGTCCATCAGCGGTTTGACGCGGCCGTCGCGCAAAAGCGGCATCACTTTCGCCTCGATTGCGGCCACCATAGCTGCCTTGTCCGCATTACTACGGGGGCGCAGCGTCGAGCCGGTATGGGTCAGGCGCTTCACCATCACCTTGGCGATGTTGGCGGTAATCTTGGGGCCGTTGAGGGTCGCGATCTGGACGATGCGGCCATCGACAGCGGCGGCGTCATAGTTGCGATCGACATAGTCGCCGGCGACCATGTCGAGGATCAGGTTCACGCCGGCCTTGTTGGTCTCTTCCTTGACCACGGCAACGAAGTCTTCGGTCTTGTAGTTGATGGCGCGGTCGGCCCCGAGCTTGAGGCAGGCATCGACCTTGTCCTGCGATCCCACGGTGACGAACACCTTGGCGCCGAACGCCTTGGCGAGCTGGATCGCCATGGTGCCGATGCCGGAGGAGCCGCCATGGATCAGCAGCGTCTCGCCGGCCTTGAGGCCGCCGCGCTCGAACACGTTGTGCCAGACCGTCATCAGGGTTTCCGGCAGCGCGCCGGCTTCCTTGATCGACAGTGACGGCGGCACGCTCATGGCCTGGCCGTCCTGGGCGATGCAGTACTGCGCATAGCCGCCACCGGCGACCAGCGACATCACCTTGTCGCCGACCTTGTGCCGCTTGGCGTTGCTGCCGACGGCGACCACCTCACCGGCGATCTCAAGCCCGGGCAGATCGCTGGCGCCGGGCGGCGGCGGATAGGCGCCGGAGCGCTGCGCCACGTCGGGCCGGTTGACGCCGGCGGCCTCGACCTTGACCAGGATCTCGTCGGGACCCGGCTGCGGCACTGCCCGTTGTTCCGGCACCAGCACCTCCGGTCCGCCGGGCTTCGAGATGGCGACCACGGTCATTTGCGCGGGCAGCTTGTCCATGATGTGTCCTTGAGCGAATGGGATCGGCGGATGGCATATCGCCTTTTTCCGCCGAAGTGAAACGACATTAAGACCCGAACCGCGCCGCCAGATGGCCGGCTCGCTCCGGCGAGATCTTCTCGACCAGCGGACCGATCGGCGCGATCACCTTTCCGGCACCGCCATCGAGCAAGTCCGCAAGCGGGCCGTTGGGCCATTTCGGAACGGCGTCGTTGCGGCCGAATGTGCGCAGCACGCTTTCCGACAGGCCGGGGACGATGCTCCATGCCAGCACGGCGCAGATGCCGACGAGATTGAGGCCGGTCCGCGTCACGATCGCGGCGCGGTCCGGATCCGACTTGAGGGCCGTCCACGGTGCGGCGTGCTGCAAATAGGCGTTCGCCACATCCCAGATCGCGCGCGTTGCAGCCGCCGCGGCACGAAACTCGAGCGCCTCGTGATGCCGCCGCAGCGCCGCGATGCGCTGCTCAAGTTCGCGTGCGAGCAGGTGCTCGGCTTCGCCAGGCGCGCCGCCTTCCGGAAACCGTCCATCGAAGGCGCGATGGGCGAAGCTGACAATGCGATTGACGAGGTTGCCGAAGATGTCGGCGAGATCCTTGTTCACGTCGGCGACGAACTTCGTGACAACGAAATCGGTGTCCGCGCTTTCGGGCGCGTTGGCGATCAGCCACCAGCGCCAGAGATCGGCGGGCAATTCCTCCAGCGCACGGTCGGTGAAGACGCCGCGGTTGCGGCTGGTCGAGAACTTGCCGCCCTCGTAATTGAGCCAGTGGAATCCCTTGATGACGTCGACGGTCTTCCAGGGCTCGTGCGAGCCGATCAGCGTCGCCGGGAAGCTTACGGTGTGGAACGGGATGTTGTCCTTGCCGAGGAACTGGATGTAGCTGACGTCATCGGCCTGCCACCACCATGTTCGCCAGTCACGATCCGGCGCGGCGGCGGCCCATTCCTGGGTCGCGGCGATGTAGCCGATCGGCGCGTCGAACCAGACATAGAACACCTTGTCCTCGAAGCCGTCGCGCGGAACGGGAACGCCCCAGGCGAGATCCCGTGTGATGCAGCGATCGCGCAGATCGGCCGTGAGCCAGCTCTTCGCGGTCGACACCACGAAGGCTGGCCATCCGGAGCGGTCATCGATCCAGGCACTCAATGCGCCGACGAGCTGCGACTGGCGCAGGAACAGATGGCGGCTTTCGTGGATTTCCAGCGCGCGGTCGCCCGACAGCGCAGATCGCGGATCGATCAGCTCGGGCGGATCGAGCAGCGTGCCGCAATGGTCGCATTGATCGCCGCGCGCGGACGTGTCGCCACAGTGCGGGCAGGTGCCGAGCACGTAGCGGTCCGGCAGGAAGCGGCCGTCAATGGGCGACCAGACCTGTTGCAACGCGCGTTCCTCGATCAGTCCGGCATCGTCGAGCCTGCGATAGAAGTGCTGCGTCAGCGCGCGGTTCTGCGGCGAGCTGGTCCGCCCGAAATGGTCGAAGGAGAGGCCGAAGCGGCGGTAGATGTCCGCCTGGACGGCGTGCTGCGTGTCGCAGAAGTTCCGGATGTCCTGTCCGGCTTGCACAGCCCCGAGTTCGGCCGGCGTGCCATGCTCGTCGGTGGCGCAGATGAAGAGCACGTCGTCGCCGATCTGGCGCCTGAAGCGGGCATGGACGTCGGCAGGCAACAGCGAGCCTACGAGATTTCCGAGATGCTTGACGCCGTTCACGTAGGGAAGGGCGCTGGTGATGAGAATTTTGGTCATGACTGCGGTCTTTCGCGTTTGGGTGATGCCGACCGGAAAAATCAAAAGCCCTCCCGCATGATCGGAAGGGCTTGGGGTCGGCTCATGCCTCACGCGCGTGGACGCGCACTTATCCCGTCCGGTCATCCTCCTTGCGGTCGGGCCGGGGCATTCGCGTCAGGTGTTGCGCGCTCGCGAAAGTCACTGCAAATTCTCCTTGCGTAGCAGCGATACCATTTCGGCTCGGACAGCGCCACATCGGCGTGGTTCGGGACAGGCGCCCGGGAGGATCCATGGCCACTGAAGACGACGACCGCCCGCGCAAGAAGATCAGTCATGAAATCGGACAGGATCTCTCACTCTTGTCGGTGGAGGAGCTGACCGAGCGCGTCGCGCTCCTCAAGACCGAGATCGCCAGACTGGAAGAAGCCGCCACCAAGAAGCGCGCCTCGCGCGATGCGGCGAACAGCTTTTTCAAGTCGTAGGGCCCCCTCTCGTGTCCCGGGCGCGCTGCGGCGCGCAAGCGCTGCTGCGCAGAACCGGGACCCATGCTCTCCAAGCACATCGGCCAGACAAGTTCTGGGCCCCGGCTCTGCAGTGCACCGCTCCGCGCTGCACTGCGTCCGGGGCACGGTGGCAGCTCGGCCGTTGGCCGACATGGCTAACGAATTCTCAAAATAATTGCTCGTTTACCGTCGATTAAGCTTTCGGGTTTATGACTGGAACTGTCCTCGTTTGGACACCGAGTGGCTCCTGTCCACTCTGTTTGACGCCTCCCTGTTATCAACTTTCAAAGCCGCCGGTCTCCGGCGGCTCTTTTTTTGGTCCAGGGCGTTTTCGAGCCAGGAAAACCCGCCGAAACGAGCGTCTCTCACAGGTTGAATTCCGAGGAATGACCCGCGGAAACCATATCCGCGCTTGTCGCTGGACTCGGCGCCTCGCCCGCGCAATGATTTGTTCATCATAATCCGGCGCCAAAGCCGGACGGGTAAACAGTTGCGTAAGGGGCGTTAACCATGGAACGTTTGCAGGCCGAAGGCGCTCTCGTTCAACTCAGTGAGCGGTTCACCAATTCTGCGGCGTTCGGCGCGCTGTTCCGCGAGGGCATGGACCTCGTCGAAGAGACCGCTGCCTATCTCGATGGTGCCGGTCGCGCCGAGGCCAAGGTGCTCGACCGTGCCGTCAGCCTCACCTACGCAACCGAGAGCATGCGTCTCACCACCCGCCTGATGCAGCTCGCCTCATGGCTGCTGCTGCATCGTGCGGTGAAGGAAGGCGAGATGACGCTGGTGCAGGCCAACCGCGAGAAGACCAAGGTCAAGCTGACCGCCGCCGATCCCGGTCCCTCCGACACCATTGAGAAGCTGCCCTCGCAGCTTCAGGAGCTGATCCATCGCTCGATGAGCCTGCAGACCCGCGTCCGCCGCCTCGACACCTCGATCCACACCGGGCCGACCGAGCACGTCGCGATCGGCAACCCGCTGGTGCCGCACCTCAACGCGCTGAAGGCCGCGTTCGAGCGGTAAGCCTTATCCTCCTGTCATTCCGGGGCGCGCGAAGCGCGAACCCGGAATCTCGAGATTCCGGGTTCCGCTCTGCCAGCCGCCCCGGAATGACAGCGATACTTCTCGTAGGTTGGGCAAAGGCGCGCAGCGCCGTGCCCACCATTCCTCTCTTGCGGATCAAGATATCGGCTTCGTGGGCACGCTTCGCTTTGCCCACCCTACGAAACCTCAGCCTTGATCAGGTGCCCCCAAAACAAAAACGCCCCCGGCTCTCCGGGGGCGTTTTTCGTCTCCAGCCTTGCGGGCCGGATCAATCCTTTTTGAGAAAGCCCGAAAACTTCTTCTGGAAGCGCGAGACGCGGCCGCCGCGGTCCAGCATCTGGGCGTTGCCGCCGGTCCAGGCCGGGTGCGACTTCGGATCGATGTCGAGGTGCAGCTTGTCGCCTTCCTTGCCCCAGGTGGAGCGGGTCTGGTACTCGGTTCCGTCCGTCATGACGACCGTAATCGTATGATAATTCGGATGAATTTCGGCTTTCATGGCAATTCCTCGGCGCCCGGCGCCCGGCTTGAGTGACTATCGAATGACGGATTTGGCCGGGTCTATACCCCACGAAGCCCTCTAAAACAAGCCATTGCGGGCACTTGAGAACCGGGCCGTCCCCTAAGGGACATCCCGGATTTGCCACTCCTCCTGCACCGGCCTATGTGGGGGTAATTGTCTCCTTGGGTCCGATCATGAGCGCTGTGGAACGGCTTGACGACCAGTACCGCGACGGCCGCGACACCGCGCCTGCGGACGCCCCCTCGATCGAGGCCGAGCTGATCGAGCAGCCGGCCAAGGGCCGCGCCAAGCTGCGGCCGCTGGTGGCGCTCGCGCCCTATGTCAGCCGCTATCGCGGCCGGGCCGCGCTCGCCTTCGTCGCGCTCACGATCGCGGCGCTGACCACGCTGCTGGTGCCCGTGGCGGTGCGCCGGATGATCGATTTCGGCCTGACGCCCGAGGGCATCGAGCTGATCAACAGCTACTTCTCGGTGATGATCGCGGTCGTCGCCGTGCTCGCGCTGGCGAGCGCCGCGCGCTACTACCTCGTGATGACGATCGGCGAACGCATCGTCGCCGATCTCAGGCGTGACGTCTTCGCGCATCTGTTGTCGCTCTCGCCCTCCTTCTTCGACTCCGCGCGCAGCGGCGAGCTGATCTCGCGCCTCACCGCCGACACCACCCAGATCAAGTCCGCCGTCGGCGCCTCGGTGTCGATCGCGCTGCGCAACCTGATGATGTTCTTCGGCGCCGCCGCGATGATGGTGATCACCAGCCCGAAGCTGTCGGGCTTCGTGCTGTTGGCGATACCGTTGATCGTGCTGCCGCTGGTCGCCTTCGGGCGCTGGGTGCGGAGGCTGTCGCGCAACGCGCAGGACACGCTAGCCGACGCCTCCGCCTATGCGGGCGAGCTGGTCGGCGCGATCCGCACCGTGCAGGCCTATACCAGCGAGAATTTCGCCGAGAAGCGTTTCGGCGGCGAGGTCGAGCAGGCCTATGAAGCCGCGCGCACCTCGACCCAGGCCCGCGCCGTGCTCACCGCGATCATCATCTTCATCGTGTTCGCGAGCGTGGTCGCGATCCTCTGGATCGGCTCGCACGACGTCCTGACCGGCGCCATCACGCCGGGCCGGCTTGGCCAGTTCGTGCTCTATGCCGCGTTCGCGGCCGCCGGCCTCGGCCAGCTCAGCGAGGTCTGGGGCGAGGTCTCGGCGGCCTCCGGCGCTGCCGAGCGCCTGTTCGAGATCCTGCATGTGAAGCCCGAGATCGCCGCGCCCGTGTCTCCGCGCGCGCTGCCGGTGCCGGCACGCGGCGAAGTCGGTTTCGACCGCGTCAGTTTCTCCTATCCGGCGCGGCCCGACGTCAACGTGCTCGATGCCGTGTCGTTCACCGTGCGCCCCGGCGAGAAGGTCGCCATCGTCGGTCCCTCCGGCGCCGGAAAGAGCACGATCTTCCATCTGTTGCTGCGCTTCTACGATCCGCGCAGCGGCGCGATCTCGCTCGACGGCGTGCCGGTGAAGTCCGCCGATCCGCGCGACTTCCGCTCCCGCATCGCGCTGGTGCCGCAGGAGTCCAACGTGTTCGCCGCGAGCGCCCGCGAGAACATCCGCTTCGGCCGGCCGGATGCGACCGATGCAGAGGTCGAGCGCGCCGCCGAGCTCGCACATGCCGCCGAATTCATCCGCCGCCTGCCCGAAGGTTTCGACACTCCGCTCGGCGAGCGCGGCGTGACCCTGTCGGGCGGCCAGCGCCAGCGCATCGCGATCGCTCGCGCCATCCTGCGCGATGCGCCGCTGCTGCTGCTCGATGAAGCCACCTCCGCGCTCGATGCCGAAAGCGAGACGCTGGTGCAGACCGCGCTTGAAGAGCTGATGCGCCACCGCACCACGCTGGTGATCGCGCACCGCCTCGCCACCGTGCTGTCCTGCGACCGCATCCTGGTGATGGAGCACGGCAAGATCGTCGAGCAGGGCACGCATGCCGAGCTCGTCGCCGCGAACGGGCTCTATGCGCGGCTTGCGAGGTTGCAGTTCGAGGGAGCGTGAGGCCCTGCTGCTGGCCCAGCCACACGGTGTCATCACCCGCGCAGGCGGGTGAACCAGTCCTCCGAGACGGTTGGGGTCAATCGAGAAGCCGCGGCGTGCTGGATTCCCCGCCTTCGCGGGGAATGACAGCTGAGATAGTGGCGAAAATTTCGCGCACGGATGTCATTTGCACTTCGGCGACAGCGCAGGCACGTTCGGCCAGGGCCAGTTCTTCCAGCTCCCATCCGAGCCGACGCAGGTGGATGTCGATGCCGGCTCCGCCCATTTGGACATCTTGGGCTCGGCAAAATTTTGGTCGACATAGCTCGTCGACACATATCCGGCGACGATGACGGCCAGCATCACCGAGGACCCCTTGGTCAGCTCGCTCAGCTTCATTGACCTTCTCCATCCGCCTGCCGTCACGACGACAACGAATAACGGGCGCTACGGGATCCCCAAGTGACAGGCGTCACGCCCGCCACATCATCTTCAGCACCGGCCGGCCCGAGGCCGGGTTCACATCGTCGCCGGCATGGGCGAAGCCGTTGCGCTCGTAGAAGCGGATGGCGCGGGAATTGTCCTTGTTGACGAGCAGTGTGACGCCTGATGGCGACAGCCGCTTGGCCTCGTCCACCAGCAGCCTGGCCGCGTCGGAGCCCCAATGCGCGGGATCGACCACGAGCTGGTCGAGATAGCCCTCGCCGTCGATGGTGACGAAGCCGGTCAGCGCGCCGTCCTGCTCGGACACCACGATCCGGGCCTTCGGCACCAGATCCTTGCGCCAGCGCTCGCGCCACCAATCCAGCCGCGCGGCGAAGTCGATCTGCGGATAGGCCTGCTGCCAGGTGCGATGCCAGAGGTCGATCGAGGCGGCCTCGTCCTCGACGCGGTAGGGGCGGAGGTGAATCATGAGGATATTCTTGTCATGGCCGGGCTTGACCCGGCCATCCAGCCACTTCGAGAAGATCTTCCTTGATGGATTGCCGGGTCAAGCCCGGCAATGACGAGCTTCGGCGCATCCTTCACCGCTACCGCTCCGTCAGCTTCAGCTCGATGCGGCGGTTGCGCTTGAAGGCCTCTTCCGTGTTGCCGGTGTCGAGCGGCTGGAACTCGCCGAAGCCGGCGGCGACCAGGCGCTGGGCGGGCACGCCGAGCGAGATCAGATATTGCACCACCGAGATCGAGCGTGCCGCGGACAGGTCCCAGTTCGACTTGAAGTTCGCGCCGCTCACCGGCCGCACGTCGGTGTGGCCGTCGACGCGCAGCACCCAGGGAATATCGCTCGGGATCTTCTTGTCGAGCTCGATCAGTGCGGTCGCCAGCGTGTCGAGCTCGGCGCGGCCCTCGGGCAGCAGCACCGCCTGTCCGGTGTCGAAGAACACCTCGGACTGGAACACGAAGCGGTCGCCGACGATGCGGATGTCGGGGCGGTTGCCGAGGATGGCACGCAGCCGGCCGAAGAATTCGGAGCGGTAGCGCGACAATTCCTGCACGCGCTGCGCCAGTGCCACGTTCAAGCGCGAGCCCAGATCGGCGATCCTGTTCTGCGATTCCTTGTCGCGCTTCTCGGAGGCGTCCAGCGCCTCCTCCAGGGCCGCCAGTTGCCGGCGCAGCGCGCTGATCTGCTGGTTCAGCACCTCGATTTGCGCCAGCGCCCGCGCCGAGACCGCCTTCTCGGAATCCAGCGCCTTGCCGAGCTCGGTGGTCTTGCCCTGCGCGTCGTTGCCGGCGGCGGCGAGGCCGTCATAGAGGCCCTTGATGCGGTCGCGCTCGGTCTCGGCCGAGGCGAGACCGGCCTTCAATTGCGAGACCTGGTCGTCGAGCGTGAGCTTGCCGAGCTTTTCCAGCGACAGCAGCTCGTTGAGCTGCGCGATCTTGGCGTTGAGCAGCTCCAGCGCCTTGTCCTTGCCGGTCACCTCCTGCGACAGGAAGAACTGCACGACCAGGAACACCGACAGCAGGAACACGATCGACAGCACCAGCGTCGACAGCGCGTCGACGAAGCCGGGCCAGTAGTTGAAGGCGCCTTCGCTGCGGCGGCCGCGCGCTAGAGCCATGTCGTCGATCTCCACTCTCGTGTCCCGGACGCGGTGCAGCGTGCAAACGCTGCTGCGCAGAGCCGGGACCCATTGTCACTCGGAAGGTGCTGGGCCCCGGCTCAGCAACGCATCACTTCGTGCTGCGCTGCGTCCGGGGCACGAGACCTTCGTTCATCCCTTCTCGGGCTGGCGCGCGATCCGCTCCAGCAGGCGCCTTATCTCGCGGTTCTGCTCGCCCTGGCCGTCGGCCCATTCGCGGATCATCTGCTGCTCGGTGCGCATGTGCGAGACCAGCGCCTGGATCGCTTCGGCAAGGCTTGCCATCGCGGCCGTGGTGCCGCGGCTGGCGCTACCTTCCTCGAGCACGGAGCGAAGGCGCTCGACCGCGGCCTGAAGCTCGCCGCTGGCCACCCCGCCGCCGCCGCCGACGGCGGCGGCAACGGGCACGTCGCCGTGGCCATATTCGCGCACGGTGGTGGCGAGCCAGTCTTCGAGGTCGGTGTAGAAGCGGTTCTGCGCCTGGCTCGATTGCAGGTCGAGGAAGCCGAGGATCAGCGATCCCGCGAGGCCGAACAGCGAGCTCGAGAACGAGATGCCCATGCCGCCGAGCGGGGCGGCGAGGCCTTCCTTCAGCGTGTCGAACAGGGCGCCGGAATCGCCCCCGACCTTGAGCCCGTCGATCACCTTGCCGACCGAGCCGACCGTCTCGATCAGGCCCCAGAAGGTGCCGAGCAGACCGAGGAAGACGAGCAGGCCGGTCATGTAGCGGGAGATGTCGCGGGCTTCATCGAGGCGCGTTGCGATCGAATCGAGCAGATGCCGCATCGTGGTCTGGGTGATCGACATCCGCCCGGTGCGCTCGCCGCCGAGGATCATTGCCATCGGCGCCAGCAGCTTCGGGTGGCGGGCCGGGGCGAGGCCGGGATCGGCGATGCGGAAATTGTTGACCCAGGAGACCTCGGGATAGAGCCGGATGACCTGGCGGAAGGCCAGCACGATGCCGATGAACAGCACGGCCCCGATCAGGGCGTTGAGGCCCGGATTGGCGAAGAAGGCCTGGATGATCTGCTTGTAGAGCACCACGCCCACCAGCGTGCACAGCACCAGGAAGACCAGCATCCGCACCAGGAAGACGCTGGGCGAGGACAGCTTGGTATAGTCGATGTCGATGGAGGAGCGGGGCGAGGCGCCAGACGGCATGGCCGGTATCATCCGTTACGAACGTGATTGCGGGCCGCACTATGGCACAGGCCCG
The DNA here is from genome assembly GCF_018130885.1 of Bradyrhizobium sp. KB893862 SZCCT0404. Taxonomy (NCBI): domain Bacteria; kingdom Pseudomonadati; phylum Pseudomonadota; class Alphaproteobacteria; order Hyphomicrobiales; family Nitrobacteraceae; genus Bradyrhizobium; species Bradyrhizobium sp. KB893862 SZCCT0404. The sequence goes on along the minus strand of NZ_JAFCLT010000003.1, from coordinate 383,907 downwards.
GCCCAAAAAAAGCGCCGGATGCGCCGATTTCGTGGAGAGCGCCCGGAACCCGAAGCGGAAATTGCGCTTTGATAGATTGTCATCTGCAAGTCTTCGGCATTCCGCAGGCCGTCGCCGCCCTGTGGCTGCCCCGGCCTGTCGCCGGCGCTTCTCCGTTCTTCTGCCCGTGTACTTCCCTCCACCGTCCACGAAACCTCACCAAGGGAGTGGTCGCATGAGCGTCGTGTCCGCGATCATCGGGACTGCCGAACGTGTGCCCCTGCCGGACGTGGTGGTCCGGACCGCGATCCAGCGCCTCTGCTCCCGCACCGCAACCGGCCTGGCGGCGCACGACGCGCCTGACGATGCCACCATCGCCGGGCGGATGATACTGCGGCAGATCGCCGGGGAGGCGGATGCCGGGCATGACGCGGTGCCCGCTTCCTTCTTTGCACAGCTGCTCGGCCCCAACCGCAAATACTCGTCCTGCTTCTACAAGACCGACGCAACCACCCTGCAGGAGGCGGAGGAGGAGGCGCTGCGCCAGACCGTCGAACATGCCGCTCTCGCCGACGGCCAGACCATCCTCGATCTCGGCTGCGGCTGGGGCTCGCTGTCGCTGTGGATGGCGCGGCAGTTTCCGCGCGCGACGGTGACCGCGGTGTCGATGTCGCAGACCCAGCGCGCTTATGTCGAGGAGGAGGCGGGGCTGCGCGGGCTGTCGAACCTGCGCGCGGTCACTGCGGACATGAACGTGTTCGCGCCCGAGGGACAGTTCGACCGCATCGTCTCGGTCGAGACGTTCGAGCACGTGATGAACTGGCGCAAGCTGATGACGCGCCTGCAGTCGTGGCTTGCGCCCGAGGGGCGCTTCTTCATGCAGATCGACACGCATCGCACCGGCTCGCATCTGTTCGACCGCACCGATCGCGAGGACGGGATCGCGCAGCACGTCTTCACCGGCGGGCTGATGCCGAGCCATCACCTCGTCAGGCAGTTCGACGACATCTTCGCGGTCGAGAAGGAATGGTGCTGGAGCGGAACGCATTATCAGCGCACCGCCAACGACTGGCTCGCCAATTTCGACGCGCGCCGCGAGGCCATCGAGGCCGCCTTGCGCGAGGTCCATGGTGACGAGACCGCAATGTGGATGCGGCGCTGGCGCTGGCTGCTCTTGGTGACATCGGGCCTGTTCGGCTATGCCGACGGAACCGAATGGGGCGTCAGCCAGTACCGGATGAAGGCCGCCGAGTGATTGCGATATTCCGTCGCAGCACGCCGCGATGGAACCCGACTCACAATCCGGTGAGTCGCGAAAAGCCTCTAAAAGTCAGCACGATAGGTCGTGTGACATTGAGCCGCCCGCAGCATGCGTTGCGTCGCAGCAGGTCCCCTCTATTTTGACGGCATCAGCCGCGCGCAAATCGCCCAGAACGGGCCGGCGCAGCGTGACCAGTTTCAACAACATCGGGGCACTTAACCAACATGTCAGGACTTCGTGCGCGATCGGCATGCGTTGCAATGATGCTCGCGGCCTTTGCGCCGCTGCTCGCCGCTTGCGAGGAATCGAACTCGGCCATCTCCGCCGCCCCGCCGGCCGACCCTGACGTCAGCGTCGTCGTCGTCAAGCCGCAGCCGCGCGCCGTGGTGCGCGAGCTGCCGGGCCGCATCGCGCCGACGCGCGTTTCCGACGTGCGGCCGCGCGTATCAGGCATCGTGGTCGAGCGCCTGTTCCGCCAGGGCAGCGAGGTGAAGGCCGGCGATCCGCTCTATCGCATCGATCCGCGTCCGTTCGAGGTCGAGGTGATGGCCAACGAGGCCGCGCTCGCCAAGTCGGAGGCCGCGCTGATGCAGGCCAGGCAGCAGGCGCACCGCATCGCGACCCTGACCAGCCAGCGCGCCGCGCCCGAGGCCGAGAACGAGAAGGCAGTGGCTGGCGAGCGCCAGGCCCATGCCGAGGTCGAGGGCCGCAAGGCCGAGCTCGCGCGTGCCAAGCTCAACCTCGATTACGCGACCGTACGCGCGCCGATCGACGGCACCGTCGGTGCGGCGATCGTCAGTGAGGGCGCACTCGTGGTCCAGAACGAGACCAATCTCGCCACCATCCAGCAGCTCGATCCGATCTATGCCGACTTCACCCAGTCGGTGACCGAGCTCAACCAGCTTCGCCGCGCCTTCGAGAGCGGCGACCTCGAGCGCATCGCGGCCGATGCCGCCAAGGTGCGCCTCGTGCTCGACGACAACACGCTCTATTCGCTCGACGGCAAGCTGCTGTTCTCCGACGCCAAGGTCGACGCCCATACCGGCCAGGTGACGCTGCGCGGCGAGTTCCGCAACCCCAAGCGCGAGCTGCTGCCGGGCATGTATGTGCGCGTCCGCATCGACCAGGGTCTCGATTCCGACGCGATCGCAGTGCCGCAGCAGGCGATCCAGCGCAATGGCGGCGGCGGCAGCGAGGTGTTCGTCGTCAAGGACGACAATCACATCGCGGTGCAGCCGGTGCGCACCGGTTCGGTGCAGGACGGACTCTGGTTCGTCACCGAAGGCCTCAAGGCCGGCGACAAGGTCGTGGTCGAAGGCTTCCAGAAGTTCGCGGCCGGCGACAGGGTCAAGCCGCAATCCTGGTCGGAAGCGGATGCGACCGCGGACAACCGGCACGCCCAGAAGCTGACGCGGTAACGCGCCATGGCCAGCTTTTTCATCGACAGGCCGATCTTCGCCTGGGTGGTCGCGCTGTTCATCTGTCTGATCGGCGCGATCTCCGTGCCGCTGCTGCCGATCGCGCAATATCCGATCATCGCGCCGCCCTCGATCTCGATCTCGACCAGCTATCCCGGCGCCTCGCCGGAAAACCTCTACAACAGCGTCACGCGGCTGATCGAGGAGGAGCTCAACGGCGCCTCCGGCATCCTCAATTTCGAATCGACCAGCGACTCGCTCGGCCAGGTCGAGATCATCGCCAATTTCCAGCCGGGCACCGATACCAGCGCAGCCTCGGTCGAGGTGCAGAACCGCATCAAGCGCGTCGAGGCCCGCCTGCCGCGCGCGGTGATCCAGCAGGGCATCCTGATCGAGGAAGCCTCCAGCGCGGTGCTGCAGATCATCACGCTGAACTCGACTGACGGCAGCCTGGACGAGGTCGGCCTCGGCGACTTCATGATCCGCAACGTGCTCGGTGAAATCCGCCGCATTCCCGGCGTCGGCCGCGCCACGCTCTATTCGACCGAGCGCTCGCTTCGCGTCTGGGTCGATCCGGCCAAGCTGGTCGGCTATGGGCTCACCGCCGACGACGTCAACAAGGCGATCGCCGCGCAGAACGCGCAGGTCGCCTCGGGCAGCATCGGCGCCGAGCCCTCGACCTCGAGCCAGCGCACCTCGGCGCTGGTGCTGGTCAAGGGCCAATTGTCCTCGCCCGACGAGTTCGGCGCCATCATCCTGCGCGCCAATGCCGACGGTTCGACCGTGCGGCTGCGCGACGTCGCGCGCGTCGAGGTCGGCGGCCTCAGCTACCAGTTCAACACCCGCCTCGACGGCAAGCCGACCGCCGGTCTGTCGGTACTGATGTCGCCGACCGGCAACGCGCTGGCGACCGCGAGCGCGGTCGAGGAAAAGATGAAGGAGCTGTCGCGCTTCTTCCCGGCCAACATCGCCTACGAGATCCCCTACAACATCACGCCCGTGGTCGAGGCCTCGATCAAGAAGGTGCTGATGACGCTGGTCGAGGCCGTGGTGCTGGTGTTCGTGGTGATGTTCCTGTTCCTGCAGAACATCCGCTACACCATCATTCCCACCATTGTGGTGCCGGTGGCGCTCTTGGGCGCCTGTACCACGCTGCTGCTCGCCGGCTACTCCATCAACATGCTCTCGATGTTCGGCATGGTGCTGGCGGTCGGCATCCTCGTCGACGACGCCATCGTCGTGGTCGAGAACGTCGAGCGCATCATGAGCGAGGAGGGCCTGCCGCCGAAGGAAGCGACGCGCAAGGCGATGTCGCAGATCTCGAGCGCCATCATCGGCATCACGCTGGTGCTGATGGCGGTGTTCGTGCCGATGGCGTTCTTCCCCGGCTCGGTCGGCATCATCTACCGCCAGTTCTCGGTGACCATGGTGGCCGCGATCGGCTTCTCCGCCTTCCTCGCGCTGTCGCTGACGCCGGCGCTGTGCGCGACCTTGCTCAAGCCCGTCACGGCTGGTCACGGCCACGCCAAGCGCGGCGTGTTCGGCTGGTTCAACCGCATGCTGGAAGGCGGCAAGGAAAGCTATTCCCGCACGGTCGGCTTCTCGCTGAAGCGCACCGGCCGCCTGATGATGGTCTATGTCGCGCTGCTGGTGGGCCTGTCCTGGGCCTTCGTCAGCCTGCCCGGCGGCTTCCTTCCGATCGACGACCAGGGCTTCGTCACCACCGACGTGCAGACGCCGTCGGATTCGTCCTATGCCCGCACCGAGGCCGTGATCGAGAAGGTCGAGAAATACCTCGCGCAGCGGCCCGGCGTCGACAACGTCACCTTCCTCACCGGCTTCAGCTTCTCCGGCCAGGGCATGAACACCGCGCAGGCCTTCATCACCTTGAAGGACTGGTCGGAGCGCGGGCCGAAGGATTCCGCCGCGGCGATCGTCAACGACATCAACCGCGATCTCGGCTCGTCGATCCGCGACGCCAAGATCTCGGCGCTGCAGCCGCCGCCGATCGACAATCTCGGCAATTCCTCCGGCTTCTCGTTCCGCCTGCAGGACCGCGGCCAGAAGGGCTATCCGGCCCTGATGCGCGCCGCCGACCAGCTGATCGCGGAAGCCAATGCGAGCCCGGTGCTGCAGAAGGTCTACATCGAAGGCCTGCCTGAAGCCGGCGTGGTCAATCTCGTGATCGACCGCGAGAAGGCCGGCGCCTTCGGCGTCACCTTCGAGGACATCAACAACACGATCTCGACCAATCTCGGCTCGAACTACATCAACGACTTCCCGAACCGCGGCCGCATGCAGCGCGTCGTGGTGCAGGCGGATGCGCGCGACCGCATGCGGACCGAGGACATCCTCAACTACAACGTCAAGAACAGCCGCGGCCAGCTCGTGCCGTTCTCCTCCTTCGCCACGGTGGAATGGGCGCGCGGCCCGACGCAGATCGCCGGCTTCAACTATTATCCGGCGGTGCGCATCTCCGGCGAGGCAAGGTCCGGCTTCACCTCGGGCGATGCCATCGCCGAGATGGAACGGCTCGCAGGCAAGCTGCCGCGCGGCTTCGGCTACGAATGGACCGGCCAGTCGCTGCAGGAAAAGCTGTCGGGCTCGCAGGCGCCGTTCCTGCTGGCACTCTCGGTGTTCGTTGTGTTCCTGTGCCTTGCCGCGCTCTACGAGAGCTGGACCATCCCGCTCGCGGTGCTGCTCACCGTGCCGCTCGGCATCGTCGGCGCGGTTGCCGCGGCGATGCTGCGCGGCCTGCCGAACGACGTTTATTTCACCGTTGGCCTGATCACGATCATCGGCCTCGCGGCGAAAGACGCGATCCTGATCATCGAGTTCGCGAAGGATCTGCGGAAAGAGGGCAAGCCGCTGGTGGAAGCCACCATGGAAGCCTGCCGCCTGCGCTTCCGCCCGATCCTGATGACGGGCCTTGCCTTCATCTGCGGCGTGCTGCCGATGGCCATCGCCCACGGCGCCGGCGGCGCCAGCCAGCAGGCGCTCGGCAGCATCGTGATGGGCGGCATGATCGCCGTGGTGATCCTGGCGCTCTTGATGGTGCCGGTGTTCTTCGTCTCCGTGCAGCGCGTGCTGGCGGGGGACCGGGAGAAGGCGGAGAACAAGGCCGAGCCATATGGGCCGCCGGCGCCGGCAAGGGCCGGCCACTGATCCGCGGATCGGTCCTGATTGATTCAGGACCGATGCCGTGCCGCGCGACGTCGGACGGGCGTTCGCTTGCTTTATCGGAAGTGTCGATCCAGACTGCATCGCTGGATTGAAGCGATGTGCATTTCGCGCCGCACCGCGAATGCGCACGGCCTGCCGATTTGAGAGTATGTGATGCGTCTGACTGAAATTGCGATCTCGAACTATCGCTCCATTCGTCGGCTCACCATACCAATCCACCCTCTGTCCGTGTTTGTGGGCGAGAATGGTGTCGGCAAATCCAATCTCTACAAATCCTTGTCGCTGTTGCGCGACGCGGCAACCGGACGGATCACGCGCACGATCGCCGACGAAGGCGGATTGAATTCGGTCTGCTGGTCCGGCATGCGCAAGCGCGGCGAAGATGGGCGACTGCGGTTGTCGGCCAGGTTCGACCGCATCAGATATTCCATCGAGATCGGATTTCCCGGGCCGCTCGAGGCGGCGTTTGCCGGCGAGCCGATGATCAAGTCCGAAAGCATCGAGGCGACCCAGGGCAGGCGGACGGTCCAGCTGATGGAGCGGAAAAATGCGCTCGTCAGCGTGCGCGGCGAGAGCGGCGCATGGAGCAGTCACAAGGATGCGGTGCTGCCGTCCGAGACGGCGCTCGCGGGCTTTTCCGATAGCAATGAATGTCCGGAAATCGATTTGGTCAGAAACGCAATGCTGGGTTGGCGTTTCTATCACGACTTCCGCACTGACCCGGTGTCATCGCTACGAAAGCCCTGTCTGGCGATAACGACGCCATCACTCAGTGCCGACGGGACGGATTTGGCCGCGGCTCTGGCGACACTTTACACCATTCGGGAAGATGCCAACGACCTGCAGGACGCAATCGAGGATGCGTTTCCGGGCGCGGAGCTCCGCGCATGGGAACAAGGTGGTTTGTGTGAATTTGATCTGCAACTGACCGATATGCCGCGGCCGTTCAGGGCTCACGAATTATCCGACGGGACGCTGAAATACATTTGCCTGCTCGCGGTGTTCATGGGCTACCGGCTTCCGCCGTTCATCGCGCTGAACGAACCCGAGACCAGCCTGCATCCGTCGCTGCTGGCGCCACTGGCTCGGCTGATCGCCAAGGCATCACGCCGCGCCGACATCTGGATCGTCACCCATTCGGAACTGTTGATGGAGGCTTGGCGAAGCGAGAGCTCGGTCCCGCTTCGCCGGGTCGTCAAGTCGAAAGGCGCCACGACGATCGAGGGCCTGACCACCGGCGGTGAATATCGCGACGACGATGACGACGAAGACTCTTAGCGGCGGCCGATCGAGCCGCCGTATTGCTACGCCGGCCGCTTCAAGATCTTGATCAGCTCGCCGTGCACGAACTCGTTGCCGCACACCACGTGCCCGGTCAGCAGCGGATCGTCATTGCCCAGGACGCCCGACACCGTGCCGCCCGCTTCGCGCACCATCAGCATGCCGGCGGCGATGTCCCAGGATTGCAGGTTGCGCTCCCAGTAGCCGTCGAGACGGCCGGCGGCGACGAAGGCGAGGTCGAGCGAGGCGGCGCCGAAGCGACGCAGGCCCGCGACGCGGTCCTGGATCGCGATCATCTCGCGGCGGAATTCCTCGTGGTCGCCGCGGCCGATATGGGGCAGACCGCAGGCCACCACGCATTCGTTGAGCTGGCGGCGGCCGGCGACGCGCAGGCGCTGGTCGTTGAGGAAGGCGCCCTTGCCGCGCTCGGCGATGTAGAGCTCGTCATTGGCGGGGTTGTAGATCACGCCCGCGATCACCACGCCCTCGCGGGCGAGGCCGATCGAGATCGCGAATTGCGGGATGCCGTGCAGGAAGTTGGTGGTGCCGTCCAGGGGATCGACGATCCAGGTGTGGCTCTTGTCGGTGCCCTCGCGCATGCCGCCTTCCTCGCCGATGAAGCCGTAGCCGGGACGGGCCTTGGCGAGGTCCTGGTAGAGGATCTCCTCGGCGCGCTTGTCGGCGAGCGAGACGAAATTGGCCGGCCCCTTCAGCGAGACCTGGAGGTGCTCGATCTCTCCGAGATCGCGCTTGAGGCTGCGGCCGGCGCGGCGCGCGGCCTTGACCATGACGTTGATAGTTGCGGAATACAGCATGGGCTTCTGGGGCTTGATCGGGGGGAATTGGCGCGAAATCGCGCCTGTTTGGGAGATTGGGTGCCCTGCGGGGGCCGCAAGGTCAAGTCATTTGGTCCCGAGCCATTTCCGGGCGGCGGCCTCGACCTTGGCCCGGTCCTCGGCCGGCAGATCGGACAATTGCTTGTCGAGATCCGGATCGCCCTTGCCGGCGGTTTTGGCCACAAGGTGCCATTTGAAGCCCTCGATCTTGTCCGCGGGCACGCCCATGCCGTTGATCAGCACCCAGGCGAGGCGGTTCTGCGCGATCGCGCTGCCCTGGCGGGATGCCTTGCGGAGCAACGCGACAGCGGCCGGCTGGTTCTTCGGCGTGCCGGTGCCGTTGAACATGGCGATGGCATATTCGACCTCGGCATCGACATTGTCGGCGAGTGAGGCGGCCTGGAGCAGGCGCACCGCGCGTTCGGGGTCCTTCGGGACCCCGGTGCCTTCCTTGTAGAAGGTCGCGAGCGCGTATTGCGCCTCGGGCAGGCCGGCGTCGGCGGCCTGGCGCAGCAGCTCGGCGGCACGCTTGACGTCCTGCGGCAGGGTCTGGCCGTCGAGATAGAGCAGCGCGAGGTTATAGGCCGCCTTGGGCTCGCCGAGCTTTGCGGCGGACGCCATCAGCTTGACCGCGTCGCCCTTGTCCACGGGGCCGCCGCGGCCTGAGATGCGGAGCATGGCAAGCGCGAACATCGCTTCGCGGTCGCCGGCGTCGGCGGCACGCTTGTACCATTCGAGCGCCTTGGCGTAGTCGCGGCGGATGCCCATGGCGTTGGAGTAGAGCTCGCCCAGCATGGTCATCGCCTTGGGATCGCCGGCCTGCGCGCGGGCGGTGGCGAGGTCGAACGCCGTCTTGTACTGGCCGCGCTGATAGGCGCCGAACACCAGGTCGACACCGGGCGTGTCGGCCGGCGGTGCAGGGATGACGGTCGCGGGCAATTGAGGTTTTGGAGACGCGGTCGGCTTGGGTGAGGCCGAAGGTTTCGGCGCCGGCGCGGCCTCCTTTTTCTTGGCGGGTGGAGGCGCCTTGGGCTTTTGCTTCTCGGCCGGAGGGCTCGGCGTCGTGGCCGGCGGCGTGATCTGGAGCTGCGCCGCCGCGGGCCCAGTGAGCAGCAGCGTGGCCAGAATGGTGATGCGCGGAAGGTTCATGTCGGGTGCTAGCCGTGCCCCTGACCGGCAGGATCCTGGCCGGCAAGCGCCGTCGCATGCGCCTGCTTGATCGCGGCATCGGCCTCCATCAGCGCAGCCTTGGGGCCGCGCGGATCGGCCCAGATGAACTCGCCGACCAGCACGAAATCGGCGCCGCTGGCGGCGAAATCGCGGGCCTCTTCCAGCGAGGTCGCATAGCCGACGCAAGGCGGCTCGAACAGCTCGGCCCACCAGTCCAGCCGCTCGGCAATCGCCTGCGCCGACGGCCGCTGCCCCTTCGCATCGGGCTCGCCGAACAGCACATAGTCGGCGCCCATCTCGCCCGCATCCATGGAATGGTGCCGCGTCGTCAGCCCGCCGACGCCGGCGATACGATCGGGCTTGAGCGATGGCAGCGCCTCTTTCAGCGCGGCGATGCCGGGCAGGTGCGCGCCGTCGGCGCCGCCGCGCGCGACCAGCTCGGCATGCCCCTCGACCAGCAGCGCGGCGCCCGCCTTTTGCACCGGCGGCGCAAAGGCCTTGATGCGCGACGTCATGGTGCGCTGGTCGGTCTCCTTCAGACGCAGCAGCACGGCCGCGACATCGGCGGAGGCGAGCAGGCCCGGCAGGTCGGCTTGAAGCGCAGCGGGATCATCGACGACGGGCGTCGCGAGGTAGAGGCGCGGCGCCGGGCGCGGCGGAAGCGGTTTGTTCGACAAGATCTAGGCTGCCTTCTGTTCCAGGCTGCTTTGCCATTCGCCCTTTGAGGCGAGGCCGTTCATGCGTGCGCGATGGCTGAAGGCGCGCTGTCCGGCCGCGACGTTCTCGGCCTTGCCGGACCAGGCCTTCTGCGGCGCGGCTTGCAGCGCGCGGCCGTAGGAGAAGGTCAGGCCCCAGGGCAGCGGCCCCAGCTTGTGCATGGCGTTGAGATGCGCGGTCGCTTCTTCATCCGACTGTCCGCCGGAGAGGAAGGCGATGCCGGGTACGGCCGCGGGCACGCAGGCCTTGAGCAGCCGGATCGTCTTCTCAGCGACTTCCTCGACCGAGGCCTGCTTCGCACACTTCTTGCCTGAGATCGCCATGTTCGGCTTCAGCACCATGCCTTCGAGCGCGACGCGCTGGACGCGCAATTCCTGGAACGTCTTGTTGAGCACGCGCTGGGTGACCTCATAGCAGCGGTCGATGTCGTGGTCGCCGTCCATCAGCACCTCCGGCTCGACGATCGGCACGATCTGCGCGGCCTGGCACAGCGCGGCATAGCGCGCCAGCGCATGGGCGTTGACGCTGATCGCGGTCATCGAGGGGATGCCGCCGGCGATGTCGATCACCGCGCGCCATTTGGCGAAGCGCGCGCCGCGCTCGTAATATTTCTTCAGCCGCTCGGCGAGCTTGTCGAGCCCGACCGTGACCAGTTCACCCGGGCACATCGGCAGGGCCTGCGTGCCCTCGTCGACCTTGATGCCTGGAATGGCGCCGCTCTGCTCGATCAGCTTCACCAGCGGCGTGCCGTCCTTGGCATCCTGCCAGATCGTCTCGTCATAGAGGATCACGCCGGAGATGTGCTGGCTCATGGCCTCCTTCGATCGGAACAGCATCTCGCGATAGTCGCGGCGGTTGGTTTCGGTCGATTCCACGCCGATCGCGTCGAACCGCTTCTTGATGGTGCCGGAGGATTCGTCGGCGGCAAGGATGCCCTTGCCCGGCACGACCATGGCGGTCGCGACCTTGTTGAGCTCAGTCAGATTCATCGAGAGGTCCTCCCAAAACGATTCTGCCCTTGCCTGTGAAAATAGACCGTTCTCGGGCAAATTCCGAGTTAACGTTGGTCGCAGGGTGAGGGGGCGGGCCTGCGCACTCCCCGCCGGCGGCAGGCAGTCACGTCTGAGGTCGGAGCCATGGGGGCACCGCCGCTTCCACGGCGTCATGGCCGGGCTTGTCCAGGCCATCCACGCCTTGCCTCGGGCACCCAAGAAACGTGGATGCCCGGGACAAGCCCGGGCATGACGACCTCTCGTGGATCTCAAGGTATGACAGCCCTTTGCAAGTGGGGCTCGGGCGGTGTCGGCTTTTACGCCACCTTCGGATCGAGCTCGCCCTTGGCGTAGCGCTTGGCCATGTCGGCGGGGGTCAGGATCTTCTTGAACTTGGAGGCCTGGCCGGCGGTATTGAACTCCTGGAGCCGCTGCTTGCACAGCTTGGTCATCGCTTCCATCGCGGGCTTCAGGTACTTGCGCGGATCGAACTCTTCCGGATTGTCCTTCAGCACCTTCCGGATCTGGCCGGTCATGGCCATGCGGTTGTCGGTGTCGATGTTGATCTTGCGCACGCCGTTCTTGATCCCGCGCTGGATCTCGGCCACCGGCACGCCCCAGGTCGGCTTCATCTTGCCGCCATAGGCGTTGATGATGTCCTGCAGGTCCTGCGGCACCGAGGAGGAGCCGTGCATCACCAGATGCGTGTTCGGCAGCTTGCGGTGGATCTCCTCGATCACGTTCATGGCGAGGATGTCGCCGTCGGGCTTGCGGGTGAACTTGTAGGCTCCATGCGAAGTGCCCATCGCGATCGCGAGCGCGTCGACCTTGGTCTCCTGCACGAACTTCACGGCCTCGTCCGGATTGGTCAGGAGCTGGTCGTGGCTGAGCTTGCCCTCGGCGCCGTGGCCGTCTTCCATGTCGCCCATGCCGGTTTCGAGCGAGCCGAGCACGCCGAGCTCACCCTCGACCGAGATGCCGCCGAGATGGGCCATGTCGGTCACGGTCTTGGTGACGCCGACATTGTAGTTCCAGTCGCCGGGGGTCTTGCCGTCGGCCTTGAGCGAGCCGTCCATCATGACGGAGGTGAAGCCGGCCTGGATCGCGGTCATGCAGGTGGCAGCTTCGTTGCCGTGGTCGAGATGCACGCAGACCGGGATGTGCGGATAGATTTCGGTCACCGCGTCCATCATGTGCTTGAGCATGACATCGTTGGCGTAGGAGCGCGCACCGCGCGAGGCCTGGATGATGACGGGCGCGTCGACCTGGTTGGCCGCGTCCATGATCGCCAGCGCCTGCTCCATGTTGTTGATATTGAAGGCCGGTACGCCGTAATCGTTCTCAGCCGCATGGTCGAGCAATTGACGCAACGTGATCCGAGCCATGTGTCTTTCTCTCCGTTTGGGCCGATTGGGCCGTGTCTTTCTCGCCGACGATTACTTGGTGCGCAGCACTTCGACGCCGGGCAGGGGCTTGCCTTCCATCCATTCAAGGAACGCGCCACCGGCGGTCGAGACATAGCTGAAGTCACCGGCCACATGGGCCTGGTTGAGCGCCGCGACGGTGTCGCCGCCGCCTGCAATCGAGATCAGCTTCTTCGCCTTGGTGCGCTCGGCGGCGTGCTTGGCCGCCGAGACGGTGCCGCGGTCGAACGGCTGCATCTCGAAGGCCCCGAGCGGTCCGTTCCAGACCAGCGTCGCGGCATCGTCGATCGCGGCATGGACGCGCGCGATCGATTGCGGGCCGACGTCGAGGATCATGCCGTCGGCCGGGATCGCGTCGAGACCGTAGGCATGCGAGGGCGCGTTGGCCGCGAAGTGATAGGCGACGGTGGCGTCCACGGGCAGGATGATCGCGCAATTGGCGGCCTCCGCCTTCTCCATGATGCGCAGCGCGGTCGGCGCCAGGTCCTTCTCGGCCAGCGACTTGCCGACGCCGACGCCCTGGGCGTGCAGGAAGGTGTTGGCCATGCCGCCGCCGATCACGAGCGCGTCGACCTTGGTCACGAGATTTTCGAGCAGGTCGATCTTGGTCGAGACCTTGGCGCCGCCGATGATGGCGATGACCGGCTTGGTCGGCGAGCCCAGCGCCTTCTCCAGCGCATCGAGCTCGGCCTGCATGGTGCGGCCGGCATAGGCCGGCAGCTTGTGGCCGAGGCCTTCGGTCGAGGCATGGGCGCGGTGCGCGGCCGAGAACGCGTCACTGACCCAGATGTCGCCGAGCTTTGCCAGCTCCGCGACGAAGGCGGGATCGTTCTTTTCCTCTTCCTTGTGGAAGCGGGTGTTTTCGAGACACAGGATGTCGCCGTCGCTGAGAGCCGCCACGGCCTTGGCCGCGGGCTCGCCGATGCAGTCGTCGGCGAACGCGACCGGCTTCTTCACGACCTTGGACAGCGCTTCGGCGACCGGCTTCAGCGAGTCCTTGGCGTCGCGCCCCTTCGGCCGGCCGAAATGCGCGAGCAGGATGACCTTGCCGCCCTTGTCCGAGATTTCGGTGATGGTCGGCGCGACGCGCTCGAGGCGGGTGGCGTCGGTGACGCGCCCGTTCTCCATGGGCACGTTCAGGTCGACGCGCAGCAGCACGCGCTTGCCCTTCACGTCGACGTCGTCGAGGGTGCGGAATTTGTTGGTCATCGGACGCTTCCTTGTCCCGGGCGCATTGCGGCGCAAGGCGCCGCTGTGCAGAACCGGGACCCACGTTGCAGCGAGTCCCGCGGTGAAATGGATCCCGGATCTGCGACGCAGCGTTTCACGCTGCATCGCGTCCGGGACGGGAGCGGCGTTAGATCACCTTCGCCAGCGCGACGGCGGTGTCCGCCATGCGGTTCGAGAAGCCCCACTCGTTGTCGTACCAGGACATCACGCGCACCAGCGTGCCGTTCTGCACCTTGGTCTGGTCCTCGTGGAAGGTCGAGGAGTGCGGGTCGTGATTGAAGTCGATCGAGACGTTCGGCGCGCTGGTGTAGCCGAGGATGCCCTTGAGCTGCTGCTCTGAGGCGCGCTTCATCGCCGCGTTGATTTCCTTGGCGTCGGTGGCGCGCTTGGCGACGATCTTGAGGTCGACGACCGAGACGTTCGGGGTCGGCACGCGGATCGCGACGCCGTCGAGCTTGCCCTTCAGCTCGGGCAGCACGAGACCGATGGCCTTGGCGGCGCCGGTCGAGGTCGGGATCATCGACATCGCAGCCGCGCGGCCGCGGTAGAGATCCTTGTGCAGCGTGTCCAGCGTCGGCTGGTCGCCGGTATAGGCATGGATCGTGGTCATGAAGCCGGTCTCGATGCCGACGAGGTCGTTCAGCACCTTGGCGACCGGCGCGAGGCAGTTCGTCGTGCAGCTTCCGTTGGAAACGACGAGGTGATCCTTGGTCAGCGTCTCGTGGTTGACGCCGTAGACGATGGTGGCGTCGGCGCCGTCGGCGGGCGCGGAGACCAGCACGCGCTTGGCGCCGGCGGTCAGATGTGCGCTGGCCTTGTCCTTCGAGGTGAAGATGCCGGTGCACTCGAGCGCGATGTCGACGCCGAGATCCTTCCAGGGCAGCTTCGAAGGATCGCGCTCCGCGCTCACCTTGATCTTGCCGCCGCCGAGGTTGATCGAGTCGCCGTCGACGGTGACGGTGCCGGGGAAGCGGCCATGGACGGAGTCGAAGCGGAGCAGATGGGCGTTGGTCTCGACCGGGCCGAGATCGTTGATGCCGACGACCTCGATGTCCTTGCGGCCGGACTCTGCGATCGCCCGCAGCACGTTGCGACCGATGCGGCCAAAACCGTTAATTGCCACGCGGACTGCCATGTTTCGTCTCCTTCAATGACCGTTGTCATCCCGCACAACGCGCTTTGCGCGCCTGCGAGGGTTTTTTAGGGGCGGACGCCCGGTTCGGCCGGGCGGGTGCTTGATCATATGAGACGTTACGTAGTCCTTTTTTTTGACAAGCTCAACTCTCAGCTAACGCGCTTCAGCACAGCGTTAACTGCAGCCTCGGCGGTGATGCCGAAATGCTTGTAGAGATCCTTGGCCGGCGCGCTGGCCCCGAACGAATGCATGCCCACGAATTCGCCATCTTGTCCGATCACGGCGTCCCAGCCCCAGCGCACCGCGGCCTCGATCGCGACCTTCACCGGCGCGTTGCCGATGATCGCGTCACGGCGTTCTTTTGGTTGCGCTAACAAGAGCTCGAGCGACGGCACCGAGACCACCCGTGTCGGAATGCCGCGCTCGGCGAGCTGCTTCTGGGCGGCAACGGCGATCTCGACTTCGGAACCCGACGCGAACAGCGTCGCCTTGGCTTCGCCCTGCGCTGCGACCAGCTCGTAGCCGCCGTGCTGGCAGGGACTGTCGTTCGGCGCGGTGGTGCGGAGCTGCGGCAGGTTCTGCCGCGTCAGCGCCAGCACGGTCGGGCCGTCGACGCGGTTGAGCGCGAGCTCCCAGCACTCGGCGACCTCTATCGCATCGCACGGACGGAACACGCGCATGTTCGGAATGGCGCGGAGCGCGGCGAGATGCTCGACCGGCTGGTGGGTCGGTCCGTCTTCGCCGAGGCCGATGGAATCGTGCGTCATCACGTAGACCACGCCGGTGCCCATCAGCGCGGCGAGGCGCATCGCGGGCCGCGCGTAATCGGTGAACACCAGGAAGGTCGCGCCGTTCGGCGCGAAACCGCCATGCAGGAAGATGCCGTTCATCGCAGCCGCCATGCCGTGCTCGCGGATGCCGTAATGGATGAAGCGGCCCTTCGGCGTCTTCGCCGAGAACGCGGTCGCCGACTTCGCCTTGTTGTTGTTGGAGCCGGTGAGGTCGGCCGAGCCCGCGAGGAATTCCATCGGCATCGCGCCGGCGATCACCTCGATCACCGCTTCCGAGGACTTGCGGGTCGCCGCCGTCATCGGCTTTTCAAGCAGCTCCTTCTTGTAGGCGCGCACTGCCTTGGCGAGCGAGGCCGGACGCTCGTGGCGCAGGCGGCGCTCGAACTCGGCGCGCTTGCGGCTGCCGAGCTCGCCGAGCCGTGCTTCCCATTCCTGCCGCGCGGAGGCGCCGCGGCTGCCGGCCGCGCGCCATGCCTTCAGCACGTCGTCGGGCACCGAGAACGGCTCGAGCGAGATGCCGAGATTTTCCTTGGCGGCCTTCAGCTCCTCGGCGCCGAGCGCCTCGCCGTGCACCTTCGAGGTGCCGGCCTTGTGGGGCGCGCCGAAACCGATGGTGGTGCGGCAGGCGATCATCGTCGGTTTGTTCGACTTCTTCGCGCGGGTGATGGCGGCGGCGATCGCGGCCTGGTCATGGCCGTCGATCTTCTCGGCGGCCCAGCCCGCCGACTTGAAACGCTTCACCTGGTCGACGGAGTCGGAGATCGAGGTCGGGCCGTCGATCGAGATGCCGTTGTCGTCGTACAGCACGATCAGCTTGTTGAGCTTCCAGTGCCCGGCCATCGCGATCGCTTCCTGCGACACGCCTTCCATCAGGTCGCCGTCGGAGGCGAGCACATAGGTGTGGTGGTCGACGATCTTCTTGCCGAACTCGGCGGCGAGCATCTTCTCGGCGAGCGCCATGCCGACCGCGGTCGAGATGCCCTGGCCGAGCGGGCCGGTGGTGGTCTCGATGCCCTTGGTGTGGAAATTCTCGGGGTGGCCCGGGGTCAGCGAGCCGAGCTGGCGGAAGTTCTTGAGCTGGTCCAGCGTCATCGCGGCGTTGCCGGTCAGGAACAGCAGCGAATAGAGCAGCATCGAGCCGTGGCCGGCCGAGAGCACGAAGCGGTCGCGGTCGGGCCAGTCGATGGCGGCGGCGTCGAATTTCAGGAACTGGGTGAACAGCACCGTGGCGATGTCGGCGGCGCCCATCGGCAGGCCGGGATGGCCCGATTTCGCCTTCTCGACAGCGTCCATCGAAAGGCCGCGGATGGCGTTGGCCATGCGGTTGTGGTCGACCTGCGTCATGTCTGAAATCCGTCTGAAATGAGGCGCTTGGCGTGCACGCCCGCGCGGGAAGGAGCCTTTCGGCCGCTGAAGGTCGGGGCTGGGATAGCACCTCAGTTCCGGGAGTCCAAGGCAATCAAACGCCGGTTTGGCCGTAAAAGTTGCCTCTGTGGAGAGCGTTTTGCGCCGGGATTGCGCCGGGAGGAATTGAGGGCTCCGGACGAGGTCCTCCGATTGATCGGTGCATAGTTTCGAGGCGGCGTTGCGCTCCGCTAGCTTGCCACGTAAATTTCTGCTTCTAAGCGCTTGCCGAACCGAGTCTTTTGCCGGACGGCAAGCTCTGGGGTAACTGGCACCGGATAGGCCCATAGGTTCCGCCGCTGACTGCATGAACGATCGCGTGTCCAACAGCTCTGCCATGACGGAGTCCTCCGCCGTCGAGATCGAGATCGCGACCCGCAGGCTCATGGCGGCGCTCGACTCGCTCGAAAGCGCGGTGGAGCGGCGGCGCGATGCCGATCGCGACGAGAACGAGCTTGCGGCGCGAATCCAGGCGCTTGGCGCGGATCGTTCGCGGCTCGCCGACGAGCTCGACGGTGCGCTGGTGAAGGCGCGCAAGCTCGAGCGTACCAATCGCGAGATCTCCGATCGGCTGGATTCCGCGATCGTCACGATACGCTCGGTGCTCGATACCGGAGAGGACGGATGAGCCACATCAACGTCACCATCAACGGCCGGCAGTACCGCATGGCCTGCGAGGAGGGGCAGGAGGTGCGGCTGCTCAAGCTCGCCGAGACCCTGGAGACACGCATCCAGTCGCTGCGCGGAAAATTCGGCGAGATCGGCGATGCACGGCTGACCGTGATGGCCGCGCTGACCGTCTGCGACGAGCTGGTCGACACCACCAACCGTGTCCGCACCCTCGAGCAGGAGCTGACCGAGCTTCGGGATTTCCGGAACGCCGCGGTCGAGCGCGCCCGCATGACCCAGACCGCGGTGGTGAACGCCCTGAACGCCGCCGCCGAACGCATCGAGAAGTCGACCCAGGTCCTGAACCGGACCGTCGGCAACGGGATTGCGATCGGGTAGGGACGAAGCTCGATAGTGGTCACGCAGGCAGTGCGCTCCCTCCCCCGCTTGCGGGGGAGGGGCGGGGAGAGGGTATCTCCGCAACGGGACATTCCCCCAGAGGAGAGAGCCCTCACCCCAACCCTCTCCCGCAGGCGGGAGAGGGAGCTCACCGGTGAACTTGGCGAGCAAGCGGGCACCTGCTCGCCGGGCTGGCGATTCGTCAGCATCGTTGTTACATTGGCCCCGCGAGGCTGCGACGTGCGTCAGGAGCCATATATCCCCGGGGCCTTATCGATCCTTTAGGGAACTGTCCCTGGCCGGGCCCGTGGGCCCGGACATATGGTGCCCACCTACTTTCGTAGGGAACTCCGGGATCGAGTGCTTCAACGGCGTACGCGGCTTCGCACTATTGTCTGCTTGGTTTGTGCCTGTCGAAATGACTGCGGCCAATTCAACAGGTGTCATGCTCCGCCGAGTGCGCCATTGCGCACGGAGGGCCGGGGCATCCAGTACGCCGCGGCCCTTGTGTGAATCACGACCGCCTCTGGAATACTGGATCACCCGCCGCAGTGCGCAAGGGCGCCCAGGGGGTGATGACGTGGGGACCAACGCGCATGTCCAACACCAAAGCCGAGCTCCGTGCCAAGGCCCTCGCCAAGCGCGATGCGCTGAGCGAGAAGAAGCGCACTGCGGCCGCCGCTAAGCTCGCCAAGCGCGGGCTGCCGTTCGAGCTGCTGCCCGGCAGCATCGTCTCCGGCTATTCGCCGATCCGCAGCGAGATCGATCCGATGCCGCTTCTGAAGAAGCTCGCCGAACAGGGCGCCAGGCTGGCGCTGCCTTGCGTCACCACGCGCGGCAAGGCGCTGATCTTCCGCCTCTTCCATCCCAACGACCGCCTGATGCTCGGTCCGCTCGGCATTCCCGAGCCGTCGCCGGCGGCGGCCGAGGTCATCCCCGACGTCATGCTGACGCCGCTCGCGGCCTTCGACCGCCTCGGCCATCGCATCGGCTATGGCGCGGGCCATTACGATTTCACCTTCGCGCATTTGCGGAAAGCCAAGCAGATCGTCGGCATCGGGCTTGCGTTTGCAGCGCAGGAGATCGAGGCGGTTCCGGCACTATCCCACGACGTGGCGCTGGATTATGTGCTAACGGAATCCGACGTGTTTGATTTCCGGAGTTCTGAAGTTGCGCATTCTCTTCGTGGGTGATGTCGTCGGCCGAAGCGGGCGCGAGGCCATCGCAGAATATCTCCCCGGCATGGTCAAGGATTGGTCGCTCGATTTCGTCGTGGTCAACGGCGAGAATTCGGCGGGCGGCTTCGGCATCACGGAAGCGATCTACCAGGAGTTCATCGAGGCCGGCGCCGACGCGGTGACGCTCGGCAACCACTCCTGGGACCAGCGCGAGGCGCTCGTCTTCATCGAGCGCGCCGACCGCCTGGTGCGTCCGGCCAATTATCCGCGCGGCACGCCCGGCCGCGGTGCCGCTTTGGTCGAGACCAAGAACGGCAAGCACGCCCTCGTCGTCAACGCACTTGGTCGCGTCTTCATGACCCCGTTCGACGATCCGTTCGCCGCGCTCGAGCGCGAGCTCGGGGCCTGTCCGCTCGGCGTCGCCGCGGATGCCATCGTCGTCGATTTCCATTGCGAGGCGAGCAGCGAGAAGCAGGGCATCGGCTTCTTTTGCGACGGCCGCGCCAGCCTCGTCGTCGGCACGCATACCCATGTGCCGACCGCCGACCACCAGATCCTCAGTGGCGGCACCGCCTACATGACTGACGCCGGCATGACCGGCGACTACGATTCCATCATCGGCATGCAGAAGGAAGAACCGCTGCGCCGGTTCACGTCGGGAATTCCCTCAGGCCGCTTCGAGCCGGCCGCAGGCGCAGCGACGCTCAGCGGCGTCGCGGTGGAGACGGACGACGCGACGGGCCTCGCGCTGAAGATCGCGCCGGTGCGCGTCGGCGGAAGGCTGGAGCCGGCGACGCCGAGATTCTGGTTGAGCTGAGAGCGGAAAGCTCCGCTGCACCTTCTCCCCTTGCGGGAGAAGGTGGCGCGAAGCGCCGGATGAGGGGTTCTATCAGCGCACTCAACCGAGAGTGAGACTCGCGGAGAGAACCCCTCACCCGGCTTCGCGTTCCGCGAAGCGACCCTCTCCCGCAAGGGGAGAGGGTGCAGCGGTGGTTGGCGCAACACCTACTCCGCCGTCTGCTCCCGCAGCTCCGCGACGTCCTTCGCCGTCAGCTTCGAGCCCTTGGTCCCGAACCGCGCCGTGACGTAGTTCGCGACGGCCGCGATCTCGTCGTCGGTATAGGCGTTGCCGAACGCGGGCATCGACAGCGCGCCGTCGGGCGTGTGGCGCTTGGTGCCGGAGATCACGATCTGCGCGACGTTGGTGGCGGCGGGGTCGTTGACGGCCCAGGTGCCGGTGAGCGTCGCCATCGGCGAGACCGGGCTCTCGCCGCTCCAGCCGTGACAGCTGGCGCAGGCGCTGGCGAACACCTTCTTGCCGCGCGCGTCGGCGGTGAAGCCTTCCTTGTGCGAGGCGGGCGCGACCGGCGCCGTGGTGGCGGGCAGGTCCGGCGACGGCTGCGGCGGCACGCTCCGCAGGTACGCAACGATGCTGCTGATGTCCTCCGGCGCGAACTGGCTGAAACTGTGGTCGACCGCTTCGCCCATCGGGCCCGAGGCCGAGCCGTGCCCCGGCGCGTGACCGAGCGACAGATACGAGATCAGATCCGCATCGCTCCAGTTGCCGAGACCCGTTGCCTTGTCGGAGGAGATGTTGAAGGCGCGCCAGCCCGCGGTGATGGCGCCGGCGAACTTCCTGCGGTTGTCCAGCGCGAAGCCGAGATTGCGCGGCGTGTGGCACTCGCCGCAATGCGCCAGCGCTTCGGCGAGATATGCGCCACGATTCCACTCCGGGCTCTTCGACGTGTCAGGCATATATCGCGTGTCCGGATTGAACACGGCCGACCAGGCAATCATGGCCCAGCGCTGGTTGAACGGGAACGCCAGCGTGTTGTCGGGCGCCTTGGTGCGCACCGCCGGCAGGCTGAACAGATAGGCCTTCACCGCCAGCACGTCGTCGTCGGTCATGAACGTGTAGGACGTGTACGGCATCGCCGGGTAGAGCCGGGCGCCGTCGCGGCGCTTGCCGTGCTGGACCGCGTTCAGGAAGTCTTGGTCGGTGTAATTGCCGATGCCGGTGTCCTTGTCCGCAGTGATGTTGGTCGAATAGAGCGTGCCGAACGGCAGCTTGAAGGCGAGGCCGCCGGCATAATCCTTCTCGCCCGGCTTGGTGTGGCAGACCATGCAGTCGGCGGCCTTGGCGAGATATTCGCCGCGCTCGACCAGGCTCGCTTTCTCAAGCTTGGCAGGCACGCCGGTCGGCTTGCCGGCGCGGTAATCCGCCAGCGCCACCTTGGGGCCGCCGGCGAAATCGAGCGGGCCGGGCCCGCGGATGATGACGACGCCGAGCCCTGCCGCGACGATGGCGATCGCAGCGACGCTTGTGAGGATACGCATCTTGCCGCTCATGCCTTCTTCCCCGCAGCCAGCAGTTTCCGATCGATCGGCAGGCGCCGCAGCGCCACGCCGGTTGCGGCGTAGATTGCGTTGCGCAGCGCTGGCGGTCCGGCATTGACGCCGGCCTCGCCGATGCCGCCGGGGGCTTCGCCGCTCTTGACGACCGTGACCTCGATCTTCGGTGTCTCGTTGATGCGCATCATGCGGTAGTCGTGGAAATTCGACTGCTGCACGCGGCCCTTGTCGATGGTGATCTCGCCATAGAGCGCAGCGGTAAGGCCGAAGATCAGGCCGCCCTCGATCTGCGCCTTCACCGTGTCGGGGTTGACCGCGATGCCGGTGTCCACCACCGAGGTGATGCGGCGCAGCGCGATCTCGCCGTAATCGTCGATCTCGGCCTCCACCACGGTCGCGATGAAGCTTGCGAAGGACGGCTGCACGCAGACGCCACGGCCGACGCGCGCGGGTAGGGGCTGGCCCCAGCCGGATTTCTCCGCGACCTGGTTGAGCACCGCGAGCATGCGCGGGTTCTTGGTCAGCATGGACTTCCGGAATTCGATCGGATCCTTGCCGGCCTTGCGCGCCAGTTCGTCCATCGCACATTCGACCGCGAACACGTTGTTGTTCGGGCCGACGCCGCGCCAGAAGCCTGTCGGCACCGACAGCGGCTCGGCGCGGACATATTCGACGTGGAAATTGGCGAAGTCGTAGGGCGCATCGACCGCGGCATCGATCGCGTCGATGTCGATGCCCTTCTGGAACGCCGGTGGCAGCCAGCGCGCCAGCACGGCGGAGCCGGCGACCTTGTATTTCCAGCCCGCGACCTTGCCGTCCACCAGCGATGCCGTGATCTGGTCGCGATAGACCGGGCGGTAAACGTCGTGCTGGATGTCCTCCTCGCGGGTCCAGATCACCTTGACGGGGTAGTCGACCTGTTTTGCGATTTTCACCGCGGCGACCACCATGTCCGGCTCGAGCTTGCGGCCGAACCCGCCGCCGAGCAGATGCTGGTTGACGATCACCTTGTCGACGGGAACGCCCGCCGCCTTCGCCGCCTCGGACTGCACGCGCGTCATGATCTGCGTGCCGGTCCAGATCTCGCAGGCATCCGGCCTGACATGGACGGTGGCGTTGATCGGCTCCATCGAGGCATGCGCGAGGAACGGCAGCTCGTAGGCGGCTTCGAACTTGTCGCCGCTGGCGAGCGCCTTCGCGATGTCGCCGTCGGATTTTGCGACCGCGCCGTCCTTCTGGCTGGCCTTGCGCAGATCGTCCCAGACGTCCTTGGTGGATATCTTGGCGTTCGGCCCCTCGTTCCACTCGATCTTGAGCGCTTCGAGACCTTTCTTGGCCGCCCACATGTGATCGCCGATCACCGCGACCGCGTCGTCGAGCACGACAACCTTGCGCACGCCGGCGACCTTCGTCGCCGCGCTGTCGTCGACCTTGCCGACCTTGCCGCCGAACACCGGGCAATTGGCGATCACGGCGATCTTCATGCCGGGCAGGATCGCGTCGATGCCGTAGAGCGCCTTGCCGTTGACCTTGTCAGGCGTATCGAGCCGCTTCAGCGGCTGGCCGATCAGGACGAAATCCCGGGGATTCTTGATGGCGACGTCCTTCGGCGGCGTCTGGCCCTGCGCGACAAGCGCCAGCTCGCCGTAGCCGAGCTTGCGGCTGCTTGCGGCATGCACCACCTCGCCCTTCGACGCCGTGCAGCTTGCGGGCTCGACGCCCCATTGGCTGGCCGCGGCCTGCACCAGCATGGCGCGCGCGGTGGCGCCGGCCTTGCGCAGGGGCAGCCACCAGGCGCGGATCGAGTTGGAGTTGCCGGTGACCTGCAGACCGAAGGTCGGATTGCCGTAGAGCTTGTCGTTGGGCGGGGCGTGCTGGACCTCGACCTTGCTCCAGTCGGCATCGAGCTCCTCGGCGATGATTGCCGAGATCGAGGTGTAGGTGCCCTGGCCCATCTCGACCTGCGGCATCATCAGCACGGTGCGGCCGGTCTGGTCGATCCGGATGAAGGCGTTGGGCGCGAACTTGCCTTCGGTCACGTCGCGTTGCACCGGCTCGTTACCGGCGGCGCGCAGCGGCAGATGGAAAGCAAGCAGGAAGCCGGTGGCGAGGCCGCCGGTCAGAACTGCGCGGCGGGAGACGCTGTTGGGTGCGTTCATGGCGGACCTCACGACTGCCGGCCGTTGGCCGCGTGCTTGATGGCCTCGCGGATGCGCACATAGGTGCCGCAGCGGCAGATGTTGCCGGCCATCGCGGCGTCGATGTCGGAATCGTCGGGGTTGGGCGTCGATGCCAGCAGCGCCGCGGCCGCCATGATCTGGCCGGACTGGCAATAGCCGCACTGGATCACTTCGGCATCCAGCCAGGCCTTCTGCACCTTCGCGCCCGCGGGCGTGCTGCCGACATGCTCGATGGTGGTCACGGCGCGGTTCGCGACCGCGCTCACCGGCAGCACGCAGGAGCGCACGGCCTTGCCGTCGACATGCACCGTGCAGGCGCCGCATTGCGCGATGCCGCAGCCGAACTTGGTGCCGGTCATGCCGAGGATGTCGCGCAGCACCCACAGCAGCGGCATCTCCGGTGGCGCGTCGAACGATTTGGTCTCGCCGTTGATGGTGAGTGTTGTTGCCATGTGCATCCCCTTGCTCGACGAGCGCTTACGGCGTCGGCGATTTGCGCGCGACCATAATCATATCGCTGCGAAGCGATGAAGCATCGAAAATTCCGGCAATGCATATTTGCGCGAACGAAGCCTTAGGCCATGACGTTCACGAATTTGTGCGGCGATTGCGGCAGGCATTCCGGGCTAATTGATATGATAACCGTCATGTTTTGACGCATTTCCGTCGTGTGCACCGCCAAACGCCGCAGATGACCGTGCGAATGCGCAAACGCGTGCGATGTCGAAATTCGTGCGATTGGGAAAGGCGGGGCGCGCCAAGGCGTCCTCCGGGATCAATCGCAAGGGCGCATTGCTGTGCCCTCTCCCCTTGCGGGAGAGGGCGTCGACGTCGGTCAACACGGACGCACTAGGGTGAGGGGTTCTCTCCGCGAGTGAGCCTCTCACTGTTGATGAGTTCTATCCGCGGAGACAAACCCCTCATCCGGCGCTGCGCGCCACCTTCTCCCGCAAGGGGAGAAGGGAGCGGAGGTCATCGCTATTTCGGAATAATAGCATTATGCCCCTGTTTTGCCCGACAAGTCAAAGCCCGCCGCGGCCTTCCCGCATAAGCCATTGATTTCGGACACCCCGGCTACTGTGCATGGGGTTGTTTTCGAACTTTTGTCTTGGGAGCGTCGGAATGCCGCCGCGCCGGGCGTCAGCTCTGGCGAAAGCCCATCCGGAAGGCGCCCCAGTGCTTGCCGCGCACCACGATCGGGGAGGACAGGTCCTTCATCAGCACGAACTGCCCGCCGCCCATGTCGCGCCGATAGGTCTGGAGCAGGAAGGGTTTTGTGTTGGCTGCGACCTTCTTCACCGCGCGGTCGGTGAACAGGCGGCGGTTGCGACAGTTGGCGTTGTTCCAGACGGGGTCCTTGCCCTGCGGCAGGCGGTAGTTCGGATTGTGGGTCGGAAGATACCCGCCCTTGGCCCAGGCGACGCAGAACACGATGCGGGGATCGGACTTCTGGATCGGGTCCTGGATCCCGGGCAGCACGCGGTCGGTGAACTCGACATAGCCCGTGTTGTACTGCTTCGGATCGGTGCCGGGGATTTCGCGGTAGTTCTCGTCCATGAGCTGGTCGAGCGTGATCTCGCCGCGGTCGATCGCGGCCTCGAACTCGGCCGAGATCCGCTTGGCGGTCTCGACGACGATTCGGATCAGCGGCGCGTCGGATGTCTCGACGCCGCTGTCGGCGATCAGCGCGATCAGCGCTTCGGAGGTGTCGAGCAGTTTTGTCACGCGCTGGTCGGCGTTCTTGAGATCGCGCGAGGACAGGTCGACGCCCTTGGCGAGTTCGTTCAGCTCGCTGATCACGGTGTCGCAATGGCCGAGATTGGAGGTCGCCGCGCGCGTGACGCTGTCGATCTCCGCTTCGACCGAAGCAAAACCCTGCTGGACGCGCGAGATGATGCCGGAGATCTGCTGGGCGCCTTCGCCCGCGGTCTTGGCGCGCTGTGAGGCGTCGCTGCTCTCGCCGATCAGGCCTTCGATCTGGCCGTCGAGATCGCGCACGGTGTCGGAGATCTGGTGCGTGGCCTGGCGGGTGGCTTCCGCGAGGTTCTTCACTTCGCTCGCGACCACCGCAAAGCCGCGGCCGGCATTGCCGGCGCGCGCGGCTTCGATGGTTGCGTTCAGCGCGAGCAGATTGGTCTGCTTGGCGATCGCCTCGATCGAGCCGGACACCTTTGCCACCTGCGCCAGCGCGGAGCCGACGGCGCTCAGGCGCGCTTCGATCCGCTCCACGGCCGCGACCAGCTCGGAGATGTGGTTGACGGCGGTATCGACCGCGCTGCGTGACTGCGCGATCTCGCCGACTGCTGCGGATGTCGTCGTCTGCACCGCCTGCGAGGCGTTGGCGATGTCGTGGTTGGCCGAGACCATCGTCTCCGCCGTCTCCTGGAGATGATGGAACCGTTCGGACTGATTGGCGACGCGGTTGGCGACCTCCTGGACGTTGCCGGCGATGTCGGCGAGCTCGACGCCGAGACCGCCGATGCGGTCGGCAAGCTGGTCGATCAGGCGTTCGGCCAGCGTCCGGTTGGAGCCGGTGTCCATAACTGCAAGTTGTGCCAGAGACATGTACGGGCTTTCTCCAGTCAGAGCCGTTGATCGGCTCTCGGCGGCATTCCCATTCCAGTTTCGACCTTAGAGGATGATTCGCGCCCGGCGTCTTGCCCAGGAGTGCACGAGAGCGGGCATTACAGCTTGTAAGCTGTGCGAAATCCACCCCAGTGCCGGCCCTGCACGCGGATCGGGACGTCGATCTCGCGCATCATCACCGTGTTTCCGTTGCCCATGTCGCGCGCATAGCTCTGGACGAGGTACGAGCGCAAGTTGTGAGCGGCCGCCAACCCCGCCGGATCGTTGAAGATGCGGCGGTTGCGGCTGTTGGCGGTGTTCCAGGCGGCGTCGCCCGGACGCTGCGGGTGCGAATAGATCTTGTTGTGCACCGGCAGGAAGCCATTACGGTCGACCATGGCACAGAACGCCATGCGCGGTTCCTTGGCGAGGAAGGCCTCCTGGAACGGCGGCAGCGCGCGATCGGCCCAGTCGAGGTAGCGGGTGCGGTATTGCTGCGGATTGGTTCCCGCGATCTCCGCATAATCAGTGTCGAAGAGATCGTCGATCTTGACCTCGCCGCGCGCGACCGCCTTTTCGAAGATCGCAGTCAGTGAATTGCCCGCTTCCATGGCGCGGGTGACGAACTCCGTGTTCTCCTCGTGGATCGACCACAGTCGGTCCTCGATCTTCTCGCAGAGCTCGGCATTGGGGCTGACGAATTGTGCGCGGGCGCCGGCCTTGGACTGCTCGACCACGCGCAGGCGGCAGCTGCCGACGCCTTCGAGCGTGCCTTCGACCATCGCCTGCGGCGCGAGCCGGCTTGCGTCCACGCCGCCGATCAGCACGCCGTCCATCGCAATCTCATAGACTGGCATCACGCCGCGCGCGGTTTCGAATTTGAGGTGGCAGGGCAGCCGCTCGGTCTTGCGGCGGTCGTCGTGCTCACTCTGGCGCAGCAGCACCGCGCAGCGCGACTTCAGCTTCTGGGCAAAGGTGGTGACGGCCTTGCCGGCGCTGGCGACGCTCTCGCCATGGGTTTCGGCCGCCTTGGTCGCGGCATCGATCTCGGCCGCGCTTTCGCCGACCGAGATGATGAACTCGGAAGCGCTCGCGGCATTGCCCGAGACTTCGCTGGTAGTGGCGTTCTGCTCGGCCACCGCGCCGTTGACTGTGTCGAACACCGGACGGATCGCCTCGATCGCCTGCGAGATGCGATGCACGGCATCGGCGGAGCCGGCGGCATCGCGCTGCAGCGCGTCGATCTTCCTTGTGATCTCCTCGGTCGCGCCTTGGGTCTGCACCGCGAGCGCCTTGACCTCGGTGGCGACGACCGCAAAGCCCTTGCCGGCGGCGCCGGCGCGGGCGGCCTCGATGGTCGAGTTCAGCGCGAGCAGCGTGGTCTGCCGCGCGATCTGCGCGATCAGGTTGACGACGTTGCCGATCGCGGCGGAGGACTCGCGCAGGCGGTCGACATTGGCGCGCGCCTCCTGCGCGGCGGCGCTGGCCGCGTCGGCGAGCTTGCCGGCCTCGCGCACCTGCGCGCCGATGCCTTGCGCGGACTGGGTGAACTTGTCGGCGGCATGGGCGAAGGTGGAGGCGGTCGACTGGGCGGCGTTGGTGCGGCCGGTCAGGGCGTCGGTCCGGTCGCGGATGGCGGCCAGCGTCGTCGCGGTCGCCTCGGCGCCGCCGGCGACCGAATTGGCGGCGCGCTCGAGCTGGCGAATCATCGCCCCGAGCTCGAGTTCCAGCAGTTCCAGGATCTCCCGGGCCGAATCCCCCTCGCTGGCCGGGGCGGGCTCGGCATGGGTCGCCGGCTGGGCAGCCTGCGGGGCGGCCGCAGGCCCGGCCGTGTCCGGCAGAGGCTTCCGAAATAGTCCGAACGCCATCGGGTCTCTCTTGTCGGGGAATGGTCGGTCGCTATTTTCGCAGTCCGGAATGAAATCAGGGTTAACGATGCCTGACCTCTAGGCACGGGCCAGTACGGTGTTACCTTAAAGTCGTAGAGCCTCTTTCATTCCTGGGGGTGGACGGCCTATAAGGCCGCGCTTCCCTCGCTCACTCTTGGCGCACGATTCCTTTACGAGACCACGCATGGCCGGACATTCCCAATTCAAGAACATCATGCACCGCAAGGGGCGGCAGGATGCGCAGAAGTCGAAGCTGTTCGGCAAGCTGGCGCGGGAAATCACCGTCGCAGCCAAGCTCGGCACGCCCGACCCCAACATGAACCCGCGCCTGCGCGCGGCCATCATCGCGGCGCGCCAGGAGAACATGCCGAAGGACAATATCGAGCGCGCCGTCAAGAAGGCGCTCGGCAATGAGGGCGAGAACTATGACGAGATCCGCTACGAGGGCTATGGCCCGGGCGGCGTCGCCGTCATCGTCGAAGCGCTGACCGACAACCGCAACCGCGCCGCCTCCGACATCCGCTCCTTCTTCACCAAGTCGGGCGGCAATCTCGGCGAAACCGGCTCGGTCTCCTTCATGTTCGATCGCACCGGCGTCATCGAATATGACCGCAGCGTTGCCGATGACGATTCAGTGCTCGATGCCGCGATCGAGGCCGGTGCCGACGACGTGGTCTCCGGCGAAGGCGGCCACGAGATCTACGCCTCGACCGAAGGCTATCGCGACGTCGCCAAGGCACTCGAAGCCAAGTTCGGCGAGCCGCGCAAGGCCGCGCTGATCTGGAAGCCGCAGAACACGGTCGCCGTCGACGACGAGACCGGCGAGAAGCTGCTCAAGCTGATGGATCTGCTCAACGAGCACGACGACGTCCAGCATGTCTACGCCAATTTCGAGGTGTCGGACGCGCTGATGGCGAAGATGGGCGGCTGAGCCGCTCTCGTGTCTCGGACGCGCTGCAGCGTGAAGCGCTGCTGCGTGGAGCCGGGACCCATCGTTCTCGACGCATCATTGGCAAAATGGGCCCCGGTTCAGCGACGCACCGCTTCGCGCTGCGTCGCGCCCGGGGCACGAGACCTTCTTTCCCTTGTTACTTCCGTTCTGTTTCTGTTTCCCCCATCGCGGCCAGCCGCTATCACTGGCCCATGACTGCGCTCCCGATTCGTGGCCCCGTTCGCATCATCGGCATCGACCCCGGCCTGCGCCGCACCGGCTGGGGCGTGATCGAGGCCGAGGGCAATCGCCTGATCTACGTCGCCTGCGGCTCGGTGGAACCGCCGAACGATCTGCCGCTGTCCAATCGGCTGCTGGCCATCCATGAAGGGCTTGCGGCCGTGCTGTCGAACCATCAGCCGGTCGAGGCCGCGGTCGAGCAGACCTTCGTCAACAAGGACGGCGTCGCGACCCTCAAGCTCGGCCAGGCGCGCGGCGTTGCCATGCTCGCGCCCGCGATGTTCGGTATCTCGGTCGCCGAATACGCGCCCAATCAGGTCAAGAAGACCGTTGTCGGCGCCGGCCACGCCGAGAAGGCCCAGATCGCGATGATGCTGAAGATTCTGCTGCCGAAAGCCGATCCGCCGTCAGCCGATGCCGCCGACGCGCTCGCGATCGCCATCACCCACGCCCATCACCGCCAGAGCACGGCGCTCAGGCTGAAGGTGGCGGGACTATGATCAATCGGCAGGTATCGCCGCCGTCATGCCCGGGCTTGTCCCGGACATCCACGTTGTTTCTTGCCGAAATCCAAGACGTGGATGGCCGGGACAAGCCCGGCCATGACGAAAGAGAAGAGTCTGCCGCGACCGAGGTCCTACGATGATCGGCAAGCTCAAGGGCCTGATCGATTCCTACGGCGAGGATTTTGTGATCCTCGACGTCGGCGGCGTCGGTTACCAGGTGCATTGTTCCACGCGTACCTTGCAACACCTGCCGTCGCCCGGTGAAGCGGCCGTGCTGTCGATCGAGACCTATGTCCGCGAGGACGCGATAAAGCTGTTCGGCTTCCGCACCGATCAGGAGCGCGAATGGTTTCGCCTGTTGCAGACCGTGCAGGGCGTCGGCGCCAAGGTCGCGCTCGCCGTGCTCGGCACGCTGGCGCCGGCCGATCTCGCCAACGCCATTGCGCTGCGCGACAAGGCCGCGGTGTCGCGCACGCCCGGTGTCGGCCCCAAGGTCGCCGAGCGCATCGTCACCGAATTGAAGGACAAGGCGCCGGCCTTCGCCAATGTCGATCCCGCCGTGGTCCATCTCGCCGGTGCCGTCGACGACCAGCGCGCGCCGCGGCCCGTCGCTGACGCGATCTCCGCACTGGTCAATCTCGGCTACGGCCAGCCGCAGGCGGCTGCGGCCATCGCATCGGCCTCGCGCAGCGCGGGTGAGGGTGCCGAGACCGCGCAGCTCATTCGCCTCGGCCTGAAGGAGCTCTCGAAGTGAGCGATCCCAAGGCCAACCGCATGGTCTCGCCCGAGCGCCGCAGCGATGACGTCGGCGACACCGCGCTGCGCCCGCAATCGCTGTCCGATTTCGTGGGCCAGCAGCAGGCGCGCAAGAACCTGTCGATCTTCATTGAGGCGGCGCGCAAGCGCGGCGAGGCGCTGGATCACGTGCTGTTCGTCGGTCCCCCCGGCCTCGGCAAGACCACGCTGGCGCAGATCGTCGCGAAGGAGCTCGGCGTCGGCTTTCGTGCCACGTCGGGTCCTGTCATCGCCAAGGCCGGCGACCTCGCCGCGCTGCTGACCAATCTCGAAGAGCGCGACGTGCTCTTCATCGACGAGATTCATCGCCTCAGCCCGGCCGTGGAAGAGGTGCTCTATCCCGCGATGGAGGACTTCCAGCTCGACCTGATCATCGGCGAAGGCCCGGCGGCGCGCTCGGTGAAGATCGAGCTGTCGAAATTCACCCTCGTCGGCGCCACCACGCGCGCGGGCCTGCTCACCAATCCCCTGCGCGACCGCTTCGGCATTCCGGTGCGGCTGAACTTCTATACGATCGACGAGCTCGAAAGCATCGTCAGCCGCGGCGCGCGCGTGCTCAATGTCGGCATGAGTGCCGATGGCGCCAACGAGATTGCTCGCCGCGCCCGCGGCACCCCGCGCATCGCCGGGCGCCTGCTGCGGCGCGTGCGCGATTTTGCCTCGGCGGCGAATGCCGACACGATTGATCGCAAGATCGCCGACCATGCGCTCAGCGCGCTCGAGGTCGACGCCGCGGGACTGGATGCCATGGACCGCCGTTATCTCTCGACCATCGCGCTCAACTATGGCGGCGGCCCCGTCGGGGTCGAGACGATGGCCGCGGCGCTCTCCGAGCCGCGCGATGCGATCGAGGACATCATCGAGCCCTATCTGATCCAGTGCGGCTATCTCCAGCGTACCCCGCGCGGCCGCCTGCTGACTTCGCACGCCTTCCGCCATCTCGGCCTCGCCGAGCCCTCGCGCGATGTCGCATCGCAGTTCGGCCTGTTCGGCACCGACGAAAGCGACGACTGATCGCCGCAGCGGATGAACCCGACGGTTTCCTTCCATCACTAATCCGAACGCGCGGCGGGATCGCCGCTCATCGATCGGAGTGGGAAGGAATGGCGCCAGCGGACAATACCGGATTGCTCGAGGCCGTCGCGGCGGCACCGCAACTCCGTACGCCCGACGAGACCGAGGCATTCCTGGATTCCCTTCCGCTCGGCGAACTGGCATCGATGTGGTGCGCGCTTCAGCGTGTCAGCCGGCGCGACCAGGTGGGCAGCATCTGGGCCATCAAGCTCTATTTCGACCATCTGCCGCATCGCCTGCCGCAAGGCGCACTCGATCTCGTGCTGGAGGTGCTGAGGACGGAAGGCGACAAGCCGACAATGATGCAGCTCAACGACAAGTTCCTGCTCTCGCTGCTCTATGCGCACGGCCCGGAGGTGATCGCGCGGATCGAGCGCGAAGCGGCGCACAATGATCGGCTGCGCTGGCTGCTCGGCGGCGTGCATGCGGCACCCGACGGCCCCCTGACGGCGCGCATCGCGCTCATCGCCGACAGCGAGAGGTGGGAGGCCGATCATCTGGCGCAGCGCACGCCGCGCGAGCCGCTCGATTGCGCCAGCATGTCCGTTGCCGCGCTCGCGCGCGCCTGGGTCGAGCAATATTCCAGGTCCGAGCGCGACCAGGACGACAATCTGTTCGCGATCATGGATTTCGAGCGCGACCTGCGTGAGGACGATCCCGACCGGATGATCGACCTGATCCTGGCGATCCTGAAGATCGAGTCCAATCCGGTGCTGCTGGCGCTGCTGGCCGCGGGACCCCTCGAGGACGTGATCAGTGCGGGCACGATCGACCGCATCGAGCGCGAGGCGCGCAGCAACCAACGGTTTCGTGATCTGCTCGGCGGCGTCTGGTACTATCGGGCGTCCGACGAGCTGAAAACGCGGCTGGACGCGCTGGTCGGTGAAGGCCGCTGGTAAGGTTTGTGCAGGTGTCTGCACGCAGCTGCAGACGGCCTGCACGAGCGTACCCCAATTCCGCTCCAATCGGACCGCATCAAGAAGCTGCATGACCACCGGGCTTCCATGATCACACGGCGTCTTTTCATCCGTTCCGTCGGCGGCCTGTCCGCCCTCGGCGTCTCGACTGCGGCCTACGGCGTCGGCATCGAGCCGGTGCTGCGGCTCCGCGTCACCCGTTATCATCCGACGCCGCGGCAATGGCCGGCGGATTTTCCGCTGAAGATCGCCGCGATCGC
Source organism: Bradyrhizobium sp. KB893862 SZCCT0404 (assembly GCF_018130885.1). Taxonomy (NCBI): domain Bacteria; kingdom Pseudomonadati; phylum Pseudomonadota; class Alphaproteobacteria; order Hyphomicrobiales; family Nitrobacteraceae; genus Bradyrhizobium; species Bradyrhizobium sp. KB893862 SZCCT0404. The sequence continues at coordinate 351,191 of NZ_JAFCLT010000003.1, read as the reverse complement.
CGACGTCCATGCCTGCGATCCCTGGATGTCGCTGGAGCGGATCGAAGACATCGTCGATCGCACCAACGCGCTCAAGCCCGACCTCATCGTGCTGCTCGGCGACTATGTCGCCGGTCTTCACCACGTCACGCGCTTCATTCCGTCGAGCGAATGGGCGAGGGTGCTGGCGGGGCTGAAGGCGCCGCTCGGTGTTCACGCCGTCATGGGCAATCACGACTACTGGGTCGACAAAGCCGTGCAGCAGGCGGGACATGGACCGACGGTCGCGCACCGCGCGCTGGAGACGGCCGGTATTCCCGTCTACGAGAACGATGCCGTGCGCCTTACCAAGGATGGCCGCGCCTTCTGGCTCGCAGGTCTCGGCGATCAGCTCGCTTTCCTGCCGGCGCGCCGCTTCCGCAGCGCGGGGCGCTTCGGCGCCGACGATCTCACCGCGACGCTCGCCAAGGTCACCGACGATGCGCCCGTGATCCTGCTCGCGCATGAACCCAACATCGCGCCGCGCGTGCCCGCGCGCGTCGCGCTGCAATTGTCCGGCCACACCCATGGCGGCCAGGTTCGCCTGCTCGGCTGGTCGCCGGCCGTTTCGCGGCAGCATGGCCTCCGGCTCGCCTATGGTCACTTCCGGCTGAAATGCGACCTCATCGTCTCCGGCGGCCTCGGCTGCAGCCTCATGCCGATCCGCGTCGGCGTGCCGCCCGAGATCGTCGAGGTGACGCTGGGGCGGGCACCGGTTGTGTCCTAACACGCTTGCGCGGGCCGCGGTTTTTGCGCAAAACGGGCCGACAGCGACAAGCGAAGAGGCTCACGACGTGACTGCCCATCTGGACGGCGAGATCCGCGACGGCCGCCACCACATGCAGGTCCGCGTCTATTACGAGGACACGGATTTCCCTGACTGGACGTTGTCGTAGTAGGCAGTGCTGATCGTTCCTGTTTTGTCGTGACCTTCCGAGAAGAGTTTCGTGCTGAAAAGCGCAGCGGCGTTCAGGTACGGTGTGTATTCGTAGGGCATCCGCTTGCGCACCGGGTGCACGATAATGCAGTCGACCAAGTTACGAAAAGCGATGCGAGTTTCGATCGCCTTCGGATTTATCTTGAGCCCGGTGACCAGTCTCTTGGCCTCCGAACGGTATCGATCACCGAACTTCGGGTGATCGAACGGGATCACGTTTTCGCCGCCATTGCCGAGTAACCGCAAGCGCTCCTCGACAGCTTCCCGTTCCACGTCGCATTCATCTATCCGCTTGACCAACTCATCCGGTTTGCGACGGCTATTTGCGATCGCATATGACAAGCGTTCGATCTCGGCATTCAGCACACTGCGTCGACGCTCCAGGTTAGAGCGTTCGCTGTCCTTCCGCTGATCGCTCTTCCGCTCCTCCTTCCATGCGCGCATTGCCTCTTCAATGGCTTTCGGCGAAAGCAATCTTACTTCCATTTTTTCGGCAAGATCGTTCAGCAGAACATCCATATCAAAGCTGCGAGTATGCTCGCAGGTGCCTCGTTGATGCGCGTTGGCGCATGCGGCGCGCGGACCGCCGTTCCGGGAGGATTGAGCGATCCGCATACGGCCGTTACAGACGCCGCACCGAAGAACTCCCGCAAGCGGGTGTTCATTGTTGCGCGGGACCACGGGCCGGCGCCGCGGCTTGCCGGTCGGCCCGAACATATGGATAGCGCGTTCACTGCGAACCTTCTGCGCCCTATCCCAGAGCCCTTGTGGAATGATCCGCAGCTCGGGTTTCTTGACGATGGTGTGGCGTTCTTCCGGATTACGACGCTTCTGTTTCTTCTGCGTTTCCGGGTTGAGAATTGTTGAGCGAACGTTCCAATGTATCTCTCCGATATACAGTTCGTTCCCAATAATGCCGCGACCGTGGCGACCGCCTGTGATGCACTGATGATTCCAGGTGGTACGACCAGCCTTATTCTTGTGACGGGTGGCACCGGGCGAGGGCACGCCTTCGCGGGTGAGCTCAGCAGCGATTTCTCGGGTTGATCGGCCCGACGCATATTCGATAAAGATGCGCAGTACGATCTTCGCTTCATTGTCATCGATCACGCGCGCGCCGGGCGCGCCCGGCGTAGGCCGATAACCATAAGCGTATGAACCAGGAATTCTTCCGTTCGCGACAGCGTTATCATGGCCGCGTCGAACTTTGTCAGCGAGTTGTGGCTTATAGATCGTGTTGTAGAGACTTGCGATACTGATGTCAGTGGCGGTCGCATAAACGCCTTTCTGATCCATCAGCTCAACGCCGTTGAACTCAAATACCTGCTTGAGACGCTGTATAGTCGCGGGATCGCGCGACAAGCGGTCGAAATGCTCAACGATGACCACGTCAAAGTCATGGTTTCGCACCCCGTGGAGCAATCGCTGATAGCCCTCCCGCGCATCTTCAGTAAGACCAGACTTGGCGGCATCCACAAATTCACCGATAACGTCTAGATCACTGCGTGCGGCGACCCTTCGACAGAGCAATAGCTGACCGTCAATCGACGTGGCCTTTTGCATATCGCTGGAATAGCGAGCATATGCCACGGCCCTCTTTTTGGGTGAAGCTGTCGTCATGCGGTTCCTCTGTCGGCTGGCTTCAAACCGTCTTCTTCATCCCGCGCAATCTGGCGTCCGATGGCACGCGCCAGCTCAAGCCAAACTTCCTCATTGGCGGGATTGTCCCAACTTTGAGGGTGGGAAGGGTCAAGCGGTCGAATGATCGCGTTTTGCCCCCGACGCGATCGGATTCGGGTACGCATTGCAGGCTGGCCAGCAGAGGTTAGCGTAAAATTCCGCCCCACGCTACGGCCGGGCAGCAGTGATCACTTGCGGCGCTTGCTATCACCGTTCGGTGGTTAGATCGCGTTCTCCCCGGCCAAGTCTTCTCGGTAGTTCTACAATGGTCGTCGCCGCACTGGTGGAATTCAGATCGTCCTTCGGCTGCAGTGCCCTTCGGACGTGACCACAACCCGACAAGAATCCCGGCAGGACCACACATGACGTTTGCCTTTTGTGCGCTCGTGAAAGTCGCGATCTGCGTAGCTGTAAGTGCATTCATGTTGACTGTAGAAGCGGTGAATGAAAATGAGATTCTTCGAGTATCTCATGATGCGTATAGGGCGTGAGCGCATTCGTGCGATTGCGATCGTAGGCGGGCGCAGATTTGCTAAGCCAAGCGGAGTAAAAATACTTGCGCGTGACGGCGACGAAAATTCGATTGCCGTCGTTCAGCTCTAAACCCTGGCTTTGCGGACTAACACCTAACACGGGTGATGGGTCCCTAATGGAAGGACTAAGGAGTTCGACGTTGAATCCTCTGCCGTCGGTATGCGGCAGACGCCACCGATCTTCGTCCTGAATGCGTTGTCACCTTCGCCTGAAGACGAAGGCTTCGTGACTCGGCTTCTTTGGCTTGGTTGCCATCAGATGTTCTCCCGTGATTGCCATCGAAGTGCCTAAGTGCGGGGACGGGTCCCCCGGACATTTGACAGCGGGGAGGACTACGAAGTTAGCTCGGTCTTTCCAGGCAACGGACTTCGGGGAGAGGATCAAGAACGAAACGGATGAAGGCAGCGATATAGCGAAGAATCAAGCAACGACCGAATTGTCGTGAGGGCTTAGCGCACTGAAAAGTGCCTACTTGATCGAGGAGGGATGGTGATTAGTTGGTTTGGCAGGGTTGATCGATGCTTTAGCTTTGATTGATGTGCGGTTCTGAAAATACGAATTTTTGCCGTTGATATTGGCTCGACGAGGGTTCCGACCGCACGCCGTTAAGGTCGGTTAACCCCTGCGCTTGCCCGCCTTATCGGGAGCCGTAATCATGTCTGAGAGACTTTGCCGCATTTCTACGGACGGTCTACGCGGCCGTACGGTTCCATCGGGCAGGGTTGCTAAATTTGTGTGACATTGAGGTGGGGCGAATTATCGCTTGAATCTCAAGGTCATAGATAGGCCAATTTGGCTCTCCGTACGGGTGCTGCTGTACCCGTACGGAACAGGGGCCGCCGAAGATCGTTGCATAAGGACTGCGGATATACTACATTCCGTAGCAGATCGCTGGACATAGGGCGTGTGCACAACCAGCCCCTCCTGATGGAGACATCAGGGCCGTCTCTATGAGATGGGCAGCCCCGCAAAGGGTCAAGAGGTTCGCCCCGAGACATCTTCGGATGTCGCACAGGCCCGAAAGGGCCTGTTTCTATTTTACCATGGCCGCTTGCGGATGCGATCGTAATTTCGGGTCGGTGATTTGCCCTTCAGCGTGAGCTGAACCAGCGTCGCAAATCTGACTTGGCCGAAGGTCGCAACACGGTCGCCTGAATCCCGGATAAAGGCGCTTCTAACCCGCATTTTCAGTTTTGCCCGCTCGTCTCCCTTCCAGCGCTGGAGCGTGAAGGGAATGACGTAGTGCATGGGATTTTCTCCCTCGCCGACCTTTACAATAAGGCACCGATCGTCTTCGCCAAGCCATACCGGGCCCTTCATGGCGCGCTCGATATGCTCCCAGATGTCCAGGGAAGCTTGGTAGCGTTTCTCGCAAAATCGACCGTCGGTCCTCGTCGAAGGCGTGAATTTCGGGCGCGGGTCATCCGCAACCGCTTCCTCGGTAAAACAATGGTCTGAGAACTCCACCAAAATGGCATGCTCTTCGCCGCCGATCTCGATGGAGGTGATTGCCTGATCAAGGTGGCTGAGATCGAACGTCGCTCCGTCGGCCTCAAAAATTCCCCAAGCTAATGTCAAGGTGTTCCATAGCGTTTCAAAAACCTTGATCCTCTTATACGAGGCTGCAAAGGAACGCTATTGCACGTTGAAGAAACAGCGGGTTGTCTTTAGTCGCGGCGCTCTGACCAGTTTCGGGGAACCGGCATGCCTATTATCAAAGTCTTCGACCAAACGGCCGGGGCGTCAAATCAGGGCTACGCTGCCGCAGCGGCGATGGCTGTCACGCTTGCGAAGGCTACGGAGCCCGAGCCAGCGAACGTTGGGCCGCGTAAACGCGTAAAAGCGGAGAGAACGCGCCCGCGGAATCCAAACAGACTGACGATCGATCAGCATGTCTTTCCGCTGAAAAGCATTAAGCGTTTTGTCGGCCAATCTGGACGCGTATCGGTGCGCTTACTGACGCGGGACAAAGTGATCCAAGCGCGACCAAACGGTGCAGTCTTTTGCGCGAGCCGTGCCTGGGATCATCGGGCCGAGACTGGGTATATGAAGAGAATCGAGGACGATTTTCAGCGGGTAGTGGATCCGATCGTTGAAGGAAGGAGCTCGGTCGTATTGGAGGAAGACAAGCATTCGATCGATCGGATGTATGCGCTTTGGTACATGCGCGCGCGCTACAGAGAACTCGAAGCCCAGGAAATCCAATTGAATGGTATCACCGGCAGCCATCTTACGCTTGAGCAGGAAGAGAATCTCGAAAGAAATGGCTATATATTTACCAGAGAGCGGGGGACCATGCCGGCGCGCCAGCTCAACGGTGTAGTCCTACAAATGCGGATGGACTGGTACGCGCACCACCTCTCCACTCATGTGCAGCGGTGGGGCGTCATTGTTGCGCAGTCCGGTGAATTCGTTGTGCCCGATGTCCCTTGGCATCAAATCATGCCTCTCACACCGCGGCTGGCGCTCGTTCATTCTTCTCTAGATGGAATGATCACGGAGCAGAACTTAGCGCAAATCAATGCCGCGATGACAGCGTTGAGCCGAGACTATTTCTTTGCGCGTGATTTTGCGAATTGCCCACTTCTTTGACTCCTTCTCTCCTGCTCGCGCTACTGCACTAGGTCAAATCCATCGGGGCTGAGCTACCGGATCATTGGTAGCCCTGAAAAATCCGGCTTGCTGGCGTTGGGCAGCGGAATCCGACTTGCCCGTAGGGCGGCGTCGGCGTGCGCGTAGCCGGCACGAACGATGTTCACCCGCGTATCGAGTGGGTACCTCGTCAACCGGGTCGGAATCTCGGCTGCCCGCTTTGTCTTTTCGGCCGTGAAGCCAAGCTCGTCACCGACGCCATAGGAGCCAACGGGTTCTCCGATGCCCCAGTAAGCGATCCGCCGCTCGCCCGTGCGTTCCAGCCCGAACAGAACGCGCCGACGCATGTTAACGCCCTGCTGCAAGGCGATGCTGCTTGCGCGCACAGCTAGCGAAAGCCAGTTGGTTCGGGGCGCGATGGCAGGCGGTGTTATCGCGCCTCCATCGCTCACCAGAATGGTCTTGTAGCGTTTCCAGATCGGCTCAAGCCCGAGGTTGTCGTACACGCCGCCGTCGGTCAGGCAGAGCCGTCTGGTGTAGGGTTCGCGATGAAGGTCAGCGCCTTTTTCCGGCTTAACCGCACCAGGCGGGACGTCGATGTATGCGGGTGAAAGGTAAGGCGGAAACGCAGCCGAAGCGGCAACGACCGAAGCAATCCGCAGATCGGGATTGCGCCACATGCCCACGCGCCAGTCCGCTGCGTAGTCGCGGGCGAACCGCCACAGCACGCCGCTTTGAAGGCTGGTCGCTGTGAACGAAAAGCGAGGGGTCTGCGGGAGATACCGCAACGTCTTGCCACGAAACAGCCAGTGATCATAGGCCAGGGCTGCGACTTTCGAAGCGTGGACGAAGGGCAACAGACCGAGAGCAATAGCCGGAACATCGACGTACTTTCGCGAAAGATTCAAGATCGGATCGGCGACACGCTCGATAAGGTTGGTGGCGACGCCAGTCTGGTCGAAAGTCAGTTGGTTCCACGCGACGGCGAGCGCGCCTGCTGCGATGGAGCCTCCGGACACGCTGGCGACTCGGTCCAACTTGGCCAACAAGCCAAGTTCATTCATGCGCACGAAGGCTCCGAGATGAAACAGCATCGCGCGGAAGCCGCCGCCGGACAGGCAAAGTCCGATACCATTCTCAAGCTTTTGACCACCAAGAAAGTCGGGCAACGCCGTGGCGGCGGTCTCCAGCGGTACGCCGTGAGGCGGCGCATCGCTCACGTGCTGTCCCCTTCGTCGTCGACAGTGGCGCCAAGACAAATCCGGATGCCGGCATCGCCTGCAATGAGCATGACGCCCGGACAGCCGTCCATCGAGAGTGTTGCAGCAAGCCAACCAAGCTGTAAGAGATCCTTTCCGCTCGGATCAGTACGGGCTCGGCGCGGATGCGAATGCCACTCGCCCACGTAGCGCACCTGATCAAGGGTCTGTGCAATGGCAGCTTCGACGCCCTGACGCAGGCCTTTCGTCCCCCGCTTGAACTCGGTCCCGGATGCCGCGCTGTCAGGCGGGGCGGGCCAAGCGTCGATGATGTCGATACGAGAGACGACCAGATCTACGACCCCGAACAGAACGCCGCCGGTCTCTGCGGGGAGGCCTGCTGTTCTCATTTTCAGGATTTTAGCCTCGAGGCTGCTGGGAAGCGTGATGGTCCAACCCAGGATGGGTTGTGTGCGCACGTCGCCGACGTGGCCTTGGTGAACGGCGACGCTTCCCTCCTTCGACAGCGACCAGACCTGAAGGTCGCTTTCGGGCTTGCCCACGGCCTCCATCACTGCGGCCGAAGCGAGGCCGGCAAGGATCTGCGCGCGAGCAGCCGGGATACGGTTGGTCACGGCCCGGCAGGCGCCAGCATAGGGCACCGCATCGACCGACTGCGACAGGTGATCGTCCAATTCTGGAACGTTCAGGACGTCGCCGTAATAGCTTGCTTCGAGGTGCCGCAAATCGATCGCCCGATCCTGGCCTTCCATCAGCATCACCACGGCGGTGCCGGCGGGGTTGAAGAAGACGCTGGTACGCCGTGCCGAGGTCGTCTGGTCAGACAGCCATCTTGCCACGGGGACCGACGCCGCGGCATCGATCACCAAATCGGCGGCTTGCAGCACGGTGGCGACGTCGTCCGCCCGGTCGCCCGGCTTGAGCACATTCGCGATGATGGCATCGGCTCGCAAATCGGTCCGCAATTGCGTCAATCGTCGCGCAAGCGACTGCGCTTTCGGCATCCCGATATCTGTGATGGTAAGTTCATGGCGGGCCAGGTTGTGAGGCAGCAGGTAATCAGGATCGATGAAGGTCCAGTGCAGGCCGAAACCCTGTCGCGCGAGGGTATCCGCTACCATTGAGCCGATCGCGCCAGCGCCGATCTGCACGATGCGGCGCGGGGCGTCGATGAAGCTTCCGGCAAGATCAAGGGCCCTGCGTTGGTCAAACTCCAGGTGTCCCGCGGTCACGAGCACGATCATCCCTGCCAGCGCCTGCTCATCGAGTTCGGCCGGCGCAAACAACCGGGCATAACGAGCCCCGTGGCCTTCGGGCGAACGCCCCAAGAGCCCAAGGGCGACACCGATCTCACCTAGCGTCGCCACGGTGAGGAACGCGACGTCGTCGCTCTCGCTCGTCGGGTTGCCGTCCGCGCCGATGATTGGCATGCGCAGAAGCAGACCAATTCGCGTCTCGAAGTTGGTGTGGTTGCCGGCTGTGCTCCACGCGGAGATGCGCGCCTTCAGCACTTCAGCGAGATCGACGCCACGAGCGGTCAGTTCTTGCATAAGCGAGTGCAGATTTCCCGGCGCACGGCGCATCCGGCTCATGGCGCGTGGTTCCAGAGCCAGCGCGATCACCATGAAGGTGCCGGTCTGCAACTGTTGCAGCTCGTGCGGGCGCGGTTCGCGCAGCGTCACGACGACCGGGTTCTGGGGATCGTGAGTGAAGGCAATCAGCTCCTTGGTGCCCCCATCGAAGGCATTGCGCGGGATGATCAGGTGGTAGCCTTCGCGCATGAAGAACGGATCAGGCGGTTGACTCAGGTCGTGGAGGCCGCCCCGGCCTGCGCGCTCAAACCATTTGATGATGCGGTGCAAGAGCTCGGCTGGCGTGTAGAGCGGGCGCGCCTCCTGCCAAGGCCGGTCGTCAACGCAAAGCGAGGATGGAATTCCCTCTGGCACCCAGTTCTGATGCGGCGTGTCCGGGAAGTCCGGCCGGAGGGCTAGCACCGAAGGCGCGAAACTGCCGTCGGTCGTAAACAGGATACCGACGGGCTCTTCGCGCCGAAGAGGATATGCCGGTCGCTGCGGGCGGTTGGTCCGCACTTGGATAATCAGCAACTCGCCTTCCGCGTTCGATCCGCTGCGTCGAGCGCCGGTGATTGTCGCGAACCCCTCGGCCTCGTTGGCGGGAAAATCGCGGAAGCGGATCGCCATCGAGCCGGATAGGTCCTCCGGCTCGATGGCCTCTCCCCAGATCTTCAGCCAGTCGTGCAGCATCGATCAGCCAGCACGCGCCGGCCGCGAGGTCGCGATGCCGATGGCGGAGGGGGCCGCCAGCACCAAGCTGACACCGGAGGCGGTGATCTCGACCACCAACGGCTTCGGCCGGGACACTGACGGCGTCTCCATCGTCACCTTGAACTCGCCGTCCTTGCCGTTGACCACGCGGCGGTGGTGTGCGGCCGCCTGACGGTGCGGCGGCTGATCGCTCTTGTCGGCCTCGCTGCCCTTCACGGGGATCGGGTCGCTCGGCGAGATGATCAGGCACCCGTCACGGCCTTGCTCGAACAGCCACTTCACGTCCGGTACCGGCACTGTCTCGTCCTTGCCGCGATCCGGCCCGAGGGACAGATACGAACAGTGGTGGAAGAGCTTCAGCACGTCCCAGAGCAGCCGGCCTTCACGCTTATGCCGCTTGGTGGTCTCGACGATCTTGGTGAGCGTGTCGTAGTCGGCGTCGGAGCCGAGCAGGCCGTAGCTTTCAACGCCGCCTTCCACGAAGGTGACCTGCATGACGATGCTGTCCTGGTTGCGGTCCTCGACCTCGCGGTCGTTGAGGCGCCAGGCGAACGGGCTGTGCACGAAGAACTCCGCCCTGTCGGCGCCGTGCTTCTCGAAACCGGGCACGGTCTGGCCGGCATCGACGATGCAGGACGCGCGGCTCTCCACGCTCAGGCCCCACGAGGCCAAGAGATCGTGCAGGTGACCGGGACGGGAGAACACCTTGATGCCCTTGCCGGCCTTGAGGCGTGCGCGGGCCTCTTGGCGGATGATGCGAGCCTCGCCGTTTGATCCTTCTTCGGTGACAGCCGCTGCCGGCACCCACAGCTCCTTAATCTTGATACGGCCCGCGCCCTGGTAGGCCGCCGCGTGCTCGAACCAGAAGAAGTCGCTGGAGCCCTTGATGTGGTCGTTGTCGAGGTGGGTGAAGCAGACCACGTCGAAGTAGTTGCGATCGGCATCCTTGAGGTCGCGGCGCAGCTCCTCGGCCAGATCGATCCGCAGGTCATAGGGATCCTTCGGGTCCCGCATATTGGCGAAATCGATGAGGACCTTCCGGCTGCTCACCAGGTCGATACGGCAGGTATCCGCGTTTCCAAGCGGAAAAAACGTAATTTTTGCAGTCACTTATGCCTCCTTCCGGGGCGGTGCCGAATTAGGGCGCTGTTGATGTGGCTCCCAACGCTACTTCAGCTTGGAAGCATGGCCTATATGCCTACTCCGAACATAAGAGAACCTATACCGGGAGTCAAGGAGATGCTATCTTGCTACTCCGAACATAGGAGCAGTCTTTGAAATGAGCGAGAAAATCGGAGCCAAGATCAGGAAGCTTCGGTTGGGAAAGGGGCTGACACTCGATCAGCTGGCCGAAAAGTCGGGGGCGAGTAAGTCTTATCTCTGGGAATTGGAAAATAAGGACCCGCCGCGTCCGTCGGCCGACAAGCTTGCCGGCATCGCCAAGGCGCTGGAGGTCACTGTCGACTACCTTCTCGGCGAGGACACGCCGGAGGAATTGATCGCAGCCGAGGACAAGGCATTCTTCCGCGAGTATCAACGCATGACACCTGAGCTAAAGATCAAGCTCCGCGAAATGCGCAAATTGCTGGACGACAAGTCATGAACTTCGAGGGGTGGGGCTCCCAGCGCTGGGCGATTCACCTGACCCAGCTCCTTAACGCCGCCAATCCGCCGGACCGGTACCGGTTCAATATCGCATCGTTCGCGAAGGAGATTTCCGCCTCCTTGTTCCCCGGCGACCCGATCGCCGAGGTGCGCAGTGTCGATCTCGACGACTGTGAAGGCGCCTTGCTGCCGTCCGACTCGGGCAAGCGCTGGGGCATCTATGTCAATCAGAAGGGCTCGCCGCGCCGTCGCCGGTTCACGGCAGCCCATGAGCTTGGCCACTACCTGGTACACCGACAAAAATATCCCGACGGCCTGCGCTGCGATGAAGCGGCCGTCGATGGCCGCAATGGCGTTGAAATAGAGCGCGAGGCCAACGATTTCGCGGCAACGCTGCTGATGCCGCTGGACGACTTTCGGCGGCTGATTCCGGCGAAATCCGAGACTGACTTCGACCAGCTGAGCGAATGCGCCACGCATTACGACGTCTCCCTTGTGGCGGCCATCCTGCGTTGGCTCAGGTACACCGAGCGGCGTGCCATGATCGTGGTGTCGCGCGATGGCTACATGAAGTGGGCCTGGTCGAGTGAAGCGGCTCTCAAGACCAGAAGGTACTTCAAGACGAGCGGGACCCCGGTCGAGGTGCCGCCGAAATCATTAGTAGGGCAGTCGATTTTCACCGACGACGCTCGGGCCGGCGTGAAGCATCCCGAAAGGGTGTGGTTCGATGAGCCCACCAAGGAAATGACGCTCCGGGCTGAGCAATATGATCTGAATTATACGCTCCTTCAATTTGCGAACGCCGCGCCGACATTCTCGCACCATGATCCCCACGAACCCGACGCCTACGATCGTTTCTTGGATGCTCGTAAGTAGCTCTTGGGGCGCCGCTGCAAGCCAGCAAGAATTCCACCGTCTCCCGCAAATAGATCGAAGATCACAGGCGAAGCCCCCACGCGGCCAAGCCCAGCGCGGCGAGGGTGATGACGAGAAAAGCCGAAATGCCGAGAGGGCCTTCGGCCTCGCCCTCGATAAATCGAAATATCCTCACCACTAGGCGGTTTCGTTTGGTTGACATGGCGGTTCTCTAAGAATCACGTACAGCCACTTCATTCTCGCCGGAGATGGTTGTCGCGATGCACCGGCATAAGGCACCATCGGCCCCTCGGTGAGCAAGCGAGGAACGTGCTATTTGCTTTCCTGTGCCTTTCTCTCCCCGCCGCAGAGCAGGGTGATTCACAAGACCCGCAAAATATCAGTCCCGCCGCCGCGTCAAGCGAGCGCCGCTTATCGTCTCACGTGAGATCCGGTACCTGGGCCAGATTCGCCAATTTCACGTTGAAAAGGTTAATGCTCGTTGGCGGGCAGTCTTCGGGTTTGGCAGGGCGTGCTGTTCACGTCGTGGTGCATGTCAGGGATATCTTGCCAATCACTTAGCCTAGCCAATGCAAAACGATAAAAACTCACGTCGGGCGAGCAAAGGAGGGACGGCCAGGATATTGTTTTATCGTGGTCTATGATTCGTCGTTCGGCAGGTTTTCTTCTTGGTGAGCAGGTCAAAGGTGGTAGGTATGACCAAGGAATACGGTACGTCTGTTCGACCCCGGATGTCAGGCTCGGCCCAGTCGGGCACCTGCTTGAACGGAGTAAGTTCTTCAAATTTGCGAGAATCGCTGGAGCAGCGCGGCGCCTCATCGTCGAACCTTGCTACTGCGCTCGCCAATCGGCCCGCCGCACCTAGCCAGACTCCGCAGCCGACGTCCACGCCGTCTTCTTCGCCGACAAAGAGCGGGTCCTGATTGTCATCGCCTCTATCTGACCTGCTCCCCTATGCGCAGGTGATCAGCACTGTCGCTGCGGCCGCTGGATTGTCCGTAAGCGCGTACCAGGCCTGGAGGGGCCGCAAGTCTGTCACGCTTCAGCATCTCCAGGACTTCCAGAAGGCAATGATCGAGCGAGAAGCTGCACTTGCAGCCGCGGCCGGCGACGAGGCCAAGCAACGTCATGCCCTCATCGAATTCATGAACTTCCTCGAAATCTATTCGGCCGGTATCAATGCCGGACTGTTTGTGGGCGTGGCGCATGAAATCGTTCAGGACAAGATCGTGGGCTCGATCGTCGAACTGACTAAGGCGCCCCAGTGGCACGAGGAAATCGACAGATCAATCACAAGTTCGACGACCTATAAACACCTGCTCCACTTTATGAAGGTTCGCAGGGATTTGATTAATTCCGGGATCGGCGAACGTTGATCCTCGCAGTATCGCCGATAAGAAATTGCGATCCGTCGTCGTTGCCATGTACCGAGAGAAGTCTCTTCAAGTTAATCGAAGAGAGCGTGGAGCATTGTAAGGCACCCAATGACCTAGGATCGGTTACCGAATCAGCGGCGATTCTGTACCTTCGCGGCAGGGGAGCCGACATGCGGGTAGACCAAAAGGAATTCGTCGAGGCGCTCAAGCTCGACGTCGCGGGCAGATTTCCTTTCCTCGAAGGGGAGACTTTGGAGGACTGGATTTCCAGGGGGCGAGCGATCCCTAACAAATCCATACGCGCTACGCTCGCAGCACGGCTATGCATCGTTCAGCAAGAGTTGGTTGCACGAATTGCTCCTCAAAAGCGGGCGTGGATCGCATCGGCGCGACTGGCTTTCCAGCCGGGTCCGCGCCGGGGATGCTTTGTCTGTGGCGGATTCGCATCGGTCACGCAGGCCCATCATGTTGTCCCGCTGAATGAGCAATTTGATCTTGGTTTCTCCGTACCTGACGATGAGCATGAATGGCTTTGCCCTAACCACCATGCAATCCTGCATCTTTGGATTGATCGTAGCGGCTCACATCAGAAGTTGGGACGCCGAGCCGCTCCCAGCATCGCCGATGTGCCCTTAGAGCACTTCGACAGGTTGATGGACTTGGTAGGTCGTGCAGGGCGAAGGACGCCCCGATCTCGACCGCCACAGTAGTTCGCCGCTAGCTCGTCAGCGGCACAGTTCCGCTGACACCCGTCGTCACGACAGAGTCCAGAAGTGCTGGTGGACAGCGCAACACGCTATCGTCGGGAACCTTTGTTTTGTCCCCTTGCGCATGCTTCCCATCGCCGTTGGTGGCGCTGCCCTACACCCTCAATAGAGGTAATCAGGCGGAGGAAGGCGCGGTCGCTCATTAGCAGGAGTGTGCCACCTCACTCTTCAGATCCGCCGTATGGGGCGCGTCCGCTGGGGCGGCCGGGCTCTATAAGCTGCGCTTACCGAGCCCCCCGAAGGAAAGAGGGGGGTCTCGGCCCGTGCGGGTCACGATCCCTCGCGCAAGAGCTGATGTGCTCGTCGCCGGGGGCACTCGGAAAAGGGGCTCGCTTCGCGACCGCTATCACTGCCCCGTTCCCGGGTGCCGCTGTTAACCGGTCTCCTCGCTGCACTCGTCCCGTGTGCCGGCTTCGCCGTCGCTATGCTCACTCGGCCCGGGTGCCATTTCCGGTGGGCGATGCGCGTCCGCGCCCGCCCGCCGTGCTCAATCATCTAGAGCGCACGTGCGATTGCAACGGTCTTGAGGAATTCGATGCCCTTCGATATCGATCGTCCTCACACGCCGCCTACTTCGTAGAGTTCTATCTGCGTTGTCTGTTGTTTGTGTCTTGATCGTTCGCGCGCCGACTGAACCACTTACCGCGTTTGCGCTCGACAAGGCCAAATCTCGACTTCATTCGAGAAAGCGTGGTGCTGACCGCCTTGCCTACCGGGCATCTGTCAGAAAAAGCGGCTATCCGTCGATTATGTCTTGATTGTATTCGCCGAGAATGCCCCACAGAAGCGGAGAAGCGTCGAGCCCCGCGCGACGCATCACCGCTGAAGCTCGAAGAGGTGATCTTCCGAATGCGCTGCAAGGAGGTCGTGAAGTATGCCGTCGTCACGGCCCTGGATGATAGGAGGCCACCTGTCCGCTTCTACGAAATTCACAAAATACATGCCACCTTCAATTTGAAGAAAAATCCCCGCTGGACGACGGAGAAATGAGGGCCTTTTTTCCAAGACGGTCTCACGACATCCACGAAGCATTCCAATCTGTCGCTGCCTCATATGTGGAGGAGAAATCGCCATGATGGGTTGTCGTTGAGAATTCGCTGGTCGAGGCTGCGCCAGCATGCAAGTCATATGACTTCACCAACGCGCAATACGTCAATCGACGGACCTTGCTTATCGTCGGCCGGTGGTTAGCCGTCTCCCAGCGGGATCGGGCTGTCGGCTGACGCTGAAACCCCGGCCTGCGCCGGGTTTTCACCCTTCGGGCTTCCATCCCTGACGGAAGCTGCGGCGGGAGCGGAGACGCATTGACGCCGGCGATCGAGGGGGCAGCAGAGGCAGAGTGGGGCTGCGCTCGCCATGACGGGTTGAGGGCCGGAGGAGAGTCTTCCGGCGCCCGTCATGGAGATTACCCCATGAATATGCAGATTCTCGATGCTAGCCGCGACGCCAGTGGTGGTTACAGAGTGGATGTAAACCGCGGCGAGCGCGTCGGTCGGGTGTCCTCCGAGTGGTTCTCCCGTCCTGCGGATGAGCGTTTTTTGTCGCTCAACGAACTAGCCCGGTCGGTGCGCTATCGCGCAGACAGAAGCCGGACGCGCGTGGTCGAAAGCGCGCTCATCCATGTGGAGGCGAACCGAGCCGATCCCGAGCGCTTGGCCCTGTTGCTGCCCGGCTCGGATACGCCGGTCGCGCCGACCCATTGGAGCTTCGGCCAGCTTGCAAGCCAGGTCGGCGCTCCCGCCGCCTACTTGCGGCAACTCCCCGCGGCGATCGCAGGCATCAACCTGCAATATGGCCTGACCGCCAATCGCGCCGAACAGATCAAAACGCTCGAGACCGACGATGGTCGCGTCGAGCTTCGCGCCGTCACCAGCCCAGACTATGGCCGGATCTTTGACCATGAGCTGGTTGAGGCCGTGCAGCGCATCGCCGGCAACGGTACAGGCGATACGCGGTGGAAGGTGCCGGGCGTGCTCGACTGGTCGACCGGGATCTACAATCCCCGTGTCGACATTTCGAGAGACACGACGACCCTCTATGCATCCGACCGAGACGTTTTCCTTTTTCTGGTCGATGACCTGAACCCGATCGAAGCCGGCCGCCTCCGGGACGGCTCGCCCGACCTCTATTTCCGAGGCTTCTATTGCTGGAACTCGGAAGTGGGCGCCAAGACGCTCGGCATGGCGAGCTTCTATCTGCGTGCCGTCTGCCAAAATCGCAATCTTTGGGGTGTCGAGGATTTTGAGGAGATCACCATCCGCCACTCCAAATACGCCGCCTCACGGTTTGCCCACGAGGCGGCCCCGGCGCTGGCCAGCTTTGCCAATTCTTCACCGATGCCCTTCGTCAACGGCATCAAGGCCGCACGGCAAAAGATCGTCGCCCGCACCGACGACGACCGCAACGAATTCCTGCGCAAGCGCGGGTTCTCGAAGACCGAGACAGCGAAGATCATCGAAAAGGTGCTATCCGAGGAAGGGCGCAAGCCTGAGAGCGTGTTTGATTTCGTGCAGGGCATCACAGCGGTTGCGCGCGGCAAGACCCATCAGGACGCACGACTCGATCTTGAGACGCGCGCGAAGAAGCTGCTCGATCGCGCAGCCTGATACCCGGAAAGCCGGATATACGGAACGGCGTGTCTGGCGGCTTCGTGCCTTTCCGTTCGAACTGATCGTCCATTTGCGGCGCGGCCCTTGAGAGGAAGAGGGCCGCGCTGCGCTTCGTGACGGGTTGGAGGACCAAAGAGAGTCTTTGGGCCGCCCGTCGCGGAGTATCACCTATGGCTAACGCCGTTCAGAAGATCACCCTGTCGTCCTCGCGCGACATTCCCTTCAACAAGCTGGTGCTCAGCCAGTCAAACGTCCGACGCGTGAAGGCCGGCATCTCCATCGAGGAGCTGGCTGAGGACATCGCCCGGCGTACTTTACTTCAAAGCCTCAACGTCCGGCCGGTCCTCGACGCGGAGGGCGCGGAGACCGGGATGTTCGAGATCCCGGCCGGCGGGCGTCGCTATCGTGCGCTGGAGCTGCTCGTGAAGCAGAAGCGCCTGGCCAAGACCGCGCCGGTGCCCTGCGTCGTACGCGATGCGGCAACCACCATTCTCGCCGAGGACGACTCGCTTGCGGAGAATATTCAGCGCGCGCCGCTACATCCGCTTGACCAATTCCGGGCATTCCTGGCTTTGCGCGAGAAGGGGCAGTCCGAGGAGGACATCGCCGCTGCCTTCTTCACGTCGGTTAATGTCGTGAAGCAGCGGCTGCGCCTCACCGCGGTGTCGCCAGCGCTGCTCGAATTCTATGCCGACGATGGCATGTCGCTCGAGCAGTTGATGGCTTTCACCGTCAGCGCAGATCATGGACGCCAGGAGCAGGTCTGGCAGGCCATCTCCGGCTCTTGGCAGAAGGAGCCCTATCAGATCCGCCGCATGCTGACGGAGAAGACCGTGCGCGCCTCCGACCGGCGCGCCGTGTTCATCGGCCTCGACGCCTACGAGGCGGCCGGTGGCGTGGTGCTGCGCGACCTGTTCCAGTCCGACGACGGCGGTTGGCTCGAGGACGTTGCTCTGCTCGACCGTCTGGTCGCCGAGAAGCTGAAGGCGGAGGCGGAGACGATCGCTGCTGAAGGTTGGAAGTGGATCGAGGTCGCGATCGACTTCCCTTACGGCCATACTCGTGACTTGCGCGAGCTGGACGGCGTATCCGCCGATCTCACCGCCGAAGAGCAAGCAACCATCGAGGCGCTCGAGGCCGAATATGCCAAGCTCGAAACCGAGCACGATGGCGCAGATGAGCTTTCCGATGAGGTTGACCAGCGCCTTGGCGAAATTGAGACGGCTCTCGGCGCCTTCAACGATCGACCCGTCATCTATCAGCCGGCCGACATCGCCCGCGCGGGCGTGTTCGTCGGCATCGACGCCGAGGGCAAGCTCTTGGTCGATCGCGGCTACGTCCGGCCCGAGGACGAAGTGCCCGTGACCGAGCCAGAGCAGGGCAGGGGCGGCGAACCCGATGCCGGGGCCCTGGACGGCGCCGAACCATCAGCGCCGATTATCCAGCGCGCCGTCATCACCATCGGCGGCCAGGTTGCAGAGTCCGAGGACGAGGATGACGATGCGGTGAAGCCGCTGCCGGACCGTCTTCTGACCGAGCTCACGGCGGAGCGGACGCTGGCGCTGCGCGACAAGCTGGCGATCACGCCTTCGGTCGCTTTCCAATCGGTGCTGCACAAATTCTGCATGGACGTGTTCTCCCGCTATTCCTCCTTTGGGACAGCGATGGAGGTCTCGGTGCGCAGCGCGAGTTTCCCGGTGCAGTCGCAAGGGTTGAAGGACACGCCGGCGGCCAAGGCCATCGACGCACGCCACAAGACATGGGAGGAGCGCTTGCCGAAGGACAAAGCCGGTCTCTGGGACTGGCTCACCGGGTTGACCGGCGACGAGCAGGCGGCGCTCTTTGCGCACTGCGCCTCATTCGGCGTAAACGCGCTTTACGAGAAGGGTGACCGCTACGGCGGTGGCGTCACGCCGCACGCCGTCGAGCAGCGGATCGCGGATGCCGATCGCATCGCCCTCGCCGTCGACCTCGACATGGTGGCGTCCGGTTGGCGCCCGACCGTCGAGAACTATCTCGGCCGGGTGCCGAAGCGCCGAATCCTGGAGGCGGTGCGCGAGGGTGCCGGCGAGCGGGCCACTCAACTTATCGACCATCTGAAAAAGGGCGACATGGCCAAGGAGGCCGAACGGCTCCTGGCCGAGAGCGGCTGGCTGCCCGAGCCCCTGCGAATGGCCGATGCCGACCAGGCGGCGACCGTCGACGCCGCGGAGTCCGAGGGCGATGGAAAGGCGCTGCCGGAATTCCTCACCGGCGACGACGAGGAAACTCCGACCGATGAGGCGGACGAGTCGCGCATGATTGCTGCCGAATAGGCTCGAGCACGCGGGACGGCTTCCGCCGTCCCGCGTCTCTTCACTGTCAATCCCCCCAAGCCCGGCTCGTGCCGGGCTTTTTGAATTATTATGGAGGCTCTCGTGCCCCTCTTTACCATCGAGACTACCTATCGCCTGCCGATCCATCGGCAGCGAACTTACGAAGCCGAAACGCTCGACCAAGCCTGCGATCTTGCCATCACCGACGAGGGCTGGGACGACAGTAAGTCGGACGTTGAAACGTCCGGCGATACCTATCTCACTGGTGCCTGGGAAGGCCGCGACGCCGCCTATATCGGCCAGCCCCTGTCGTTTCCCTCACGTTTTGATGAGCAGGTCCAGCGCAAGGCCGACCATTTCGAGGTGCTGCTCGGTCTGCTCAAGATACTCACCCACGCTCCTGAGGGAGGCTCAGCGGATGTCAAGCTTTGGCGCCGGCGGGCGGACGCCGCCATCGCGAAGGCCGAGACCATTCTCGCGCGCGAAAACGATCCGATCGAGGGAGCTGCGTCATGAGCCAATACATCGTCACCGTCGTCGAGCATGATGCGAGCTACTTCGCAGAAGCGGTCGCCGAGGCTGACGACCGCTAAGGTTGGCCTTCTTGGCAGTTCGGATACTGACGAGCGTTCTGTACGCGGCGCGCCGCCATCCGGTGGGGCGCCGTTTTTTCAGGTCGGGCACGGCCTTGATGCTGAGAGGGAGAGGACGGCCGGGACGGGTTTGAGCCGGCGCGGTCAGAGAGAGCGCCGATCGGCTCGCCCGTTCCCGCTCTCCTTAAGGCTCCCCCATGAACGACCTTTTTTCGATTGCGGCCGACGAGGCTGCCCCGATCTCGCCTGCGAGTGTACCCGAGGTCGGTGCCACCGCCATCTTCGCTGCTGCAGGCCAGCTTCTCCCTCATCTTGAGCATGGTCGACGTATCGACGCCGCAATCCTGCGCGGCGCGATGGAAGTGGCCTTCGGTGCATCCGATGCGACCGGTGCATGGGATTGGAAGACGGCCTATGACGCTTGTGAAGTCGCCACCGTCTTGTTCCTGCGCAAATACGGAAATACGCTCTTCCGCAAAGCCGCATCTCCGGCATCACGACTTTCCGCCTTGGACAAGATCGCGGAGCTTCTGCCGACCCACACGCGCCGCTCTGCCGAGAGCGAGGCTTTCCAGCAGTTCTCGACGCCGATCCCGCTCGGCTTGGCTGCGCTGACAGCGGCCGCCATTACGGCGGCGGATCGCGTGCTTGAGCCGTCTGCCGGCACCGGGCTGCTCGCCATCCTCGCCGAGATTGCCGGCAGCGGGCTCGTGCTGAACGAACTGGCCGAGACCCGGGCCATGTTGCTCTCTTCCCTCTTTCCGGCCAGCTCCGTCACGCGCTTCGACGCAGCCCAGATCGACGATCACCTCGACCCCGCCGTCGTCCCGAGCGTCGTGCTGATGAACCCGCCGTTCTCGGCGATGGCGAACGTTTCCGGCCGCATGGCCGACACAGCGTACCGTCACATCGCCTCGTCCCTGGCGCGTCTCGCCGATGGCGGCCGGCTGGTCACGATATCAGGCGCAAACTTCTCACCCGAAGCCTCGGCCTGGCGTGACGCCTTCGCCCGATTGCAGGAACGGGGCCGCGTGGTGTTCACCGCCGCAATCGCCGGCGCGGTCTATGCCAAGCACGGCACCACGATTGAGACACGTCTCACTGTCATCGACAAGGCGCCGGCCGATGACCCGCACGCATTCCCGGAGTCGCCGGGAATGGCGCCCGACGTCGCGACGCTGCTCCGCTGGATCGGCGAGCACGTTCCACCTCGCCTGATCGTCGCATCGACCGGTCTGCTCCCCGTATCAACCGCGCCAGCGCCTCGCACCGTGCGCGGCTATCTGGCACGGGCGGCCGGGCAGACGGCCAAGCCGTCGGTCGCCGACCCCGAAGCGGTTGACCTCGTCTATGAGACGACCGATTGGACACCGCCCGAGGGCGCGGGCCTCAGCGACGCCATCTACGAGGAGTACCGTCTCCAATCCATCCGGATCCCCGGCGCGCAGGCGCACCCGACCAAGCTGGTGCAATCGGCTGCGATGGCGTCGGTCGCGCCGCCGAAGCCGAGCTACAGGCCCCGGCTGCCAGCCAACCTCGTCAGCGACGGCATTCTGTCCGACGCCCAGCTTGAGACGGTCATCTATGCCGGCGAGGCGCATGGCAACTACCTCGCCGGCGCCTGGACGGTTGACGAGACCTGCGACCTCGTCACGGCCGCCCGCGACGACGCACCGAACGCCGTCCGTTTCCGTCGAGGCTTCATGCTCGGGGACGGGACCGGTACTGGCAAGGGCCGCCAGTCCGCAGGCATCATTCTCGACAACTGGCTGCAGGGCCGGCGCAAGGCGGTCTGGATCTCGAAATCCGACAAGCTGCTCGAGGACGCGCAGCGCGACTGGTCGGCGCTCGGCATGGAGCGTCTGCTGGTCACGCCGCTCTCGCGATTCCCTCAAGGGCGTGAGATCCGGTTGGCCGAAGGCGTCCTATTTTTAACCTACGCTACGCTACGGTCCGACGACCGCGGCGAAAAGCTTTCGCGCGTCCGGCAGATTGTTCAATGGTTGGGCTCCGACTTCGACGGCGTCATCATTTTCGACGAGAGCCATGCCATGCAGAATGCCGGTGGCGGCAAGGGCGAGCGAGGCGATGTCGCTCCCTCGCAGCAGGGGCGTGCGGGCTTGCGCCTCCAGCACGCGCTGCCCAATGCCCGCGTCGTCTATGTCTCGGCGACCGGCGCCACCACGGTCCATAATCTCGCCTACGCCCAGCGGCTCGGCCTGTGGGGCGGCGAGGATTTCCCGTTCGCCACCCGCGCCGAGTTCGTCGAGGCAATCGAGGAGGGCGGCGTTGCAGCGATGGAGGTGCTCTCCCGCGACCTTCGCGCGCTCGGCCTCTACACCGCCCGCTCGCTTTCCTACGACGGCGTCGAATACGAGCTCGTCGAGCACCAGCTCACCGATGAGCAGCGGCGCATCTACGACGCTTACGCCGGTGCCTTCAGCGTCATCCACAATCACCTCGATGCGGCAATGCAGGCTGCCAACATCACCGGCGAGACCGGCACGCTCAATCGCCAGGCGAAGTCGGCCGCGCGCTCCGCCTTCGAATCGGCCAAGCAGCGCTTCTTCGGCCATCTGCTCACCAGCATGAAGACGCCGACCTTGGTCCGCTCCATCGAGAGGGACCTCGCCCAGGGCCATGCTGCCGTGATCCAGATCGTGTCGACCGGCGAGGCGCTGATGGAGCGGCGGCTCGCCGAGATTCCACCTGAGGAATGGAACGACGTGCGCGTGGACATCACGCCGCGCGAGTACGTGCTGGATTACCTCGCCCATTCCTTCCCGGTGCAGCTCTACGAGCCCTTCACCGACGCCGAGGGCAATCTCTCGTCCCGGCCCGTCTTCCGCGGCGGTCAGCCGGTCGAGAGTCGTGAGGCCGTCGTCCGCCGCAATGAGCTGATCGAGCACCTCGCGTCGCTTCCGCCCGTTCCCGGCGCGCTCGACCAGATCGTGCAGCGTTTCGGCACGGACGTCGTGGCGGAAGTGACGGGACGTTCGCGGCGCGTGGTGCGCAGGGGTGACTGCCTTGCCGTCGAGAACCGTTCAGCCTCCGCCAATCTCGCAGAAACCGCCGCCTTCATGGACGACCTGAAGCGCGTGCTTGTCTTCTCGGAGGCTGGCGGCACGGGTCGCAGCTACCACGCCGAACTCTCGGCGCGGAACCGCCGGCTTCGCGTCCATTATTTGCTCGAGCCAGGCTGGAAGGCTGACGCCGCGATCCAGGGTCTCGGTCGAACGAACCGCACCAACCAGGCACAGCCACCGCTGTTCCGCCCCATTGCCACCGATGTGAAGGCTGAGAAGCGCTTCCTTTCGACCATTGCGCGCCGGCTCGACACGCTGGGTGCCATCACGCGCGGCCAGCGCCAGACCGGCGGTCAGGGCCTGTTCCGTCCCGAGGACAATCTTGAGAGCTACTACGCGAAAGATGCACTGCGCCAGCTCTATCTGCTGCTCGCGCGCGGCAAGGTCGAAGGCTGCTCGCTCCAGACCTTCGAGGACGCCACTGGCCTGAAGCTCACGGACGCAAACGGCATCAAGGACGAGTTGCCGCCGATCACGACGTTCCTGAACCGGCTGCTCGCGCTCACCATTGACCTGCAAGGTTTGCTGTTCACGGCCTTCGAGCAGCTGCTGAACGCCAAGATCGAGGGTGCCATCGCCAGCGGCGTCTACGACATCGGTCTGGAGACGCTGCAGGCCGACAGCTTCGTCGTCACCGATCGGCACCCGATCTACACGCACCCGGCGACGGCTGCGGAAACTCGGCTGCTTACGATCACCGAACGCCGGCGCAATCGCCCCATAACGCTGGATTGCGCGCTGGATTATCTCGCCGATGCTCGGGCGGTGCTGCTGCTCAACGAACGCTCGGGGCGCGCCGCGGTGCAGATTCCCGCGCCGAGCTTCATGCTCGATGACGGCGAGATCGAACGCCGCGTCCGGCTGATCCGCCCCATGGAGCACCATCATGCTTCGATGAAGATGATGGACGAAAGCCACTGGCAGCCGACGGATCGTGAGACATTCGCAGCAGCATGGAACGGCGAAGTCGTCGACGTTCCCGAGTTCGCTGAAAGCACCCTCCACATCGTCGCTGGCTTGCTGTTGCCGATCTGGAAGCGGCTGCCAAACGAGTCGACCCGGGTCTATCGTCTCCAGACCGACGAGGGCGAGCGCATCATCGGTCGCAGGGTCTCGCCGGCCTGGGCGGCGAGCGCTTCCACGACCGTGACCGGCAGCTTGACCCCACACGAAGCTTTCTCGGCGCTGATGGAGGGGCGTACCGTCCTCGACCTTGCCGAGGACCTGCAGCTCCGTCGCGTCCGTGTGATGGGCGCCCAACGCATCGAGTTGTCCGGCTTCACCGATACGATGCGTGACCGCCTGCGCACCTACGGCCTCTTCAGCGAGATCATCTCGTGGAAGCTGCGCATGTTTGTGCCGTCAGATGCGACCGGCGCCGGGGTGTTGGCAAAGGTGCTCGACCATTATCCGGTCGTGCGCATCGGCGAGCGCGAGGCCGCCTGATGGCCCGCGACAGCGCTTCCGAACTGGCCCGCCGTCTCGCGCGTGACGCCGAGGCGGTGTGCCGCCATTACCTGTCCAACGGGCGGCGCCAAGGCCGCTACTGGATGGTGGGCGACGTCCGTAATACGCCTGGTCGCTCAATGTTCGTGCGACTCACGGAATCGGTGAAGGGGCCCGCAGGCAAATGGACCGATGCGGCCTCGGCCGAACATGGCGATCTCCTCGATGTGATCCGCGAGAGCTGCGGTCTCGTGGACTTCCGCGATGTCATCACTGAAGCACGACGCTTTCTGAGTCTGCCGCGCCCAGAACTGGAGCCTGAGCCAAATCGCCGGTCGAGAAAATCGTCCGCGCCGGTCGGATCGCCCGAGGCGGCGCGGCGGCTCTTTGGCATGTCACGGTCGATCACAGGCACACTCGTTGAAGTGTATCTGCGCAATCGCGGCATTACGGCTTTGCACGAAACCGGTTGTCTGCGCTTTCACCCGCGTTGCTACTACCGGCCCGACGACCACAGCTCGACCGAGACCTGGCCGGCGATGATCGCCGCCGTCACCGATCTGAACGGCCACCTCACCGGCGCGCATCGCACCTGGCTTGACCCCGACGGCTTCAGCGAGGTGACGCTCGGCAAGGCGCGGATTGACACGCCGAAACGAGCGATGGGCGACCTGCTTGGTCACGCTGTTCGATTTGGCGTCGCTGGTGAAGTCATGGCGGCCGGTGAGGGCATCGAGACGATGCTGTCGCTCCGCAGCGTTCTGCCGACCATGCCGATGGTCGCAGCTCTCTCGGCAGCGCATCTCTCCGCCGTCCTTCTCCCGGATACGCTCCGCCGGCTCTACATCGCCCGGGACGACGATCCTGCCGGTGACGGCGCCATGGCGACCTTGATCGATCGGGCGCAGGAGGCCGGGATCGAAGCAATCGTGATCTCGCCACGGCTTGGCGACTTCAACGAGGATCTTCGCCTGCTCGGATTTGACGCCCTTCGGGCCGCAAGCCGCGTACAGATCGCGGCGCAGGACGTCGCGCGCTTTATGGAGCTGGCGGCATAGCCGGAACGGGGTGGGGGGACGCGGCCGCTTCGTTGCCGGGAGATCGGTGGCCATGCTTCCCCTCAGCGCCGGAGAGGACCGCACTCACGGCCTTCTTAAGAGGGCGATCGGGCAGCAAGCGGCCCGGACCGGCAACCTCGTGGGCCGACTATTTTCCGTCGACGGCAGAGCCGCCTTTACATCGCGAGGCAAAATAGTCGGCCCCCTTCGGTCCTCCGCCAAGGCTGCGGCCCTCCGCTCGCGCTGCGGGTGCAAGTCTGTTCCGCCTGCCGCTTTCGTCGCCATGAAGGCCGCGATGGGCGCGGTCGATCCGACGAGGGGAAAGCCGCAATGACCACCGACCACGACGACGTTTTCGAGCCGCACCACAGCTCATCTCCGACCGACCAGGTCCTCCAGGAACTCCAGCTCTATGGCTACCGTCCCTTCCACGATGAGCCTGATCCCCGCGGGCTTCCTGAAGCGCGAGTCCTCGCCGGCAGCGTCGCCGACATCTTCGATGCCCTGGTGGTGGCGCTGTCCGATACCCGCCTTGAGCCCGACCTCGAAGACCTGCTCTGGTCGACAGTGAACGTCTTCCATCGTGCTATCGACAGGATCGAGCGCGAGCTCGACGACAACGAGCTGGCGCAGCAGCGATCGCAGCGGGAGCAGGACGGCAGTGAGGTGAAATCCGTCGAGCTGGAGCGAATGACGGCGGAAGGGCAGGCCCTGATCGAGCGACGAGGCGCCTTCGAGCTAATGCGCGACCACGCCGCCGATGAGTTCGCACGCCATACCCACTCGAGCTGGCGGCCGCGTAATGGATCGAAGGTCAATCACCGCCACCTGACCGCGGCAATGATCGACAGCCGCGATTTCCTGGCCGCGAAGAGGCGCGCCGACAATCAGGTGCTCCTGCCGCCCGGCCCAAAAGTCGTGCTGACCGGCGGTCTGGACTTCAACGATCACCGGTTGATCTGGGCCAAGCTCGATCAGGTCCACATTAAGCACCCGGACATGGTGCTGCTGCACGGCGGTTCGCCCAAAGGCGCCGAGTTGATTGCCGCCAAATGGGCCGACAACCGCAAGGTCCCGCAGATCGCCTTCAAGCCCGACTGGACGAAGCACGCCAAGGCCGCTCCGTTCAAGCGTAACGATGCGATGCTGGAGACGCTACCCATCGGTGTGATGCACCTCCCCGGCACCGGCATCCAGGACAACCTCGCCGACAAGGCCAAGAAGCTCGGCATCCCGGTCTGGAAATTCGGCGGCGCGTGAGCGCTGCCGCAAATTCCGAAGCTATTGGATCCAATTGTCCTGATTGCGGTGGAGCCTTCAGCCCTATGACCTTTGGCTACGCTATCAGCGAAGTGAAACAGGAATGCACCAATCGAATTGCGACATGCCGCGAACGTACTCTGCTCGCCGCATGCCGGGTCTGGCGTTGAACCGGATTTGCCGGCCCTTCTCTGCAATCCGCATTGCATGTTGATCGATAAACCGACGGAAGGCGGGTGCTCTGATCCGCTCAAGCACAACATCAAGGTACAGCGATGCGGGCTCAAGGACAGCGGATCACGCAAATTGACGCGACCCCCTCTGTCGCGCGATGAAGCGCGTCACTTGCGCGAACCTCGACGTCATGCCCGTGCATGAATGTAATGTGAAGCTTTGATGACAGTTGTATTTTGTCTGTGCAGTTCTAAGCTATACCTTCGCGATCCCTGGATTTCATTGCTTGTAGAGACACAAGAAGAATTTAGGCGCCGCCATCTCCCTCTTAAATTAATAGGTGAAAATCACCGATGCCAAAGGGAGACGGACCATTTCCAGAAACGCAGACAGGTCGGGCCACCAAGCTCCGAGCTCTCCCCTCATCAGTCGGCGAGGCATCGTTCTCGGCGCGGGCGCAGCCGCCTTTACAGGATTGCTCACTGCGAAGGCCCGCGCTCAATCGTCGCCTTCGGCTCTCGTAAAGGCTGCACAGGCCGAAGGGAAAGTCGTCATCTACAGCACGACGGACTCGCAATATTCTCAGCCGATGTTCAAAGCGTTCACACGCAAATTCGGAGTGGTGGTAGAGGAGAACGCGCTTGCGACCAGCAATCTCTACAGCCAGGTGATCGCAGAGGCCGCGGCAAACCAGGTGCGATCAGACGTGGTATGGAGCGCATCAACGGACCTGCAGATGGCGCTACAGGTCGCAGGTCATGCGCAGGTCTACGTATCCGAGGAGACAAGCGCGCTACCGAACTGGGCCCGCTACAAGGATGCGTTGTTCGCGACCTCGATTGAACCCGTCGGATTTGCCTACAATACCCGCATGTTGCAACCTGACGAAGTGCCCCACACCTATGCGGATCTCGCCCGCTTCGTCTCGGAGTCGGCCAAACTCCAGGGGCGGGTTGCCACGACCGATGCCGAGAAGAGCGGGCTTGCTTACATGCTTCATGCCAACGACGCCAAGCTCAACCCGCAGCCCTACTGGAAACTCATCGCAGCGATGGGAAAGGCAGGCGCAAAGACCTATGTCAGCTCAGCCAATGTCATGGAGTCCGTGACATCAGGCGAGAACGTGCTCGCCACTCACATCAACGGTTCATACGCGCTGGAAATCCAGGCCAAGAACCCGAATTTGCGTGCGCATTTTCTCAGCAATTTCACCGCTTGCATGCGCGTGTCGTTCATCAACGCGCGTGCGCCGCGACCTAATGCCGCAAAGCTTCTTCAAGACTTCATGCTGTCGCACGAGGGGCAGTCTATCCTTGCCGCCAATGGCCTGCCTGCGGCCCGCGGTGACGAGGGCTCGTCATCCCTTCGAGAGCTGAAGGACATCACCGGCGCGAACGTCGAGCCGATCAAGCTCGACGAAACGCTTCTCGAGAATATCGACAAGGGCAAACGCCTTGCATTCGTCCGTGATTGGAAAAAGGCGATAGGAAGGTGACCGCCGCTTACCCAAATTCGGGCATTTCGTCTCCCGGGCTACGGTGGCGTATGCGATGGCGTCCATCGGAAGGCCTATATGAGCGGCTGTTCCGCCGCGGAGTGACACTTGTCTTGGCAGTCGTCGTTTTGGCGCCGGTAATGCTCGTTTCGTATCAGAGCTTGCTCGATGGGGCCTTCTTTTCCGGGCAAGCGCAGCTCAGCCTGGAGGCGTATCGGTACGTTCTGTCCGATCCTGATTTCTACTCAGCCCTGAAAACGACCGCGATATTCACCGCGGGCATGGTGCTGATTTCCCTGCCGTTGGGTGCGGTGCTGGCGTTCCTGATGACGCGGTTCGACGTGAGGTTCAAAGGCGTCCTGGAAATCCTGATCCTCATACCGATGTTCCTGTCCTCGCTGATCCTGGCGTTCGGCTATGTCGTGACGGTCGGTCCGCAAGGATTTCTGACGATCGCCTGGCGCGCCTTCTTCGGGAGGGAGATCTGGAACCTCTATAGCCTGACGGGCATGACCATCGTGGCGGGATTGAGCCACGTTCCGCATGTCTACCTGTATGTTTCCTCCGCGATGCGCAATCTCCCGACGGAGCTCGAAGAGGCGGCGCAAAGCTGCGGCGCCAGCCCGTGGCGCGTGCTTGTCGACGTAACCCTGCCGCTGGTCACTCCTGCGCTCGTGTTTGCGACGATGCTCAACGTGCTGCTCGGTGTCGAGGTCTTTGGCATCCCGCTGATCCTGGGCGACCCCCAGGGAATCACGGTGCTCACGACCTACATCTATAAGCTGTCGACCATGATGGGCACTCCATCGTATGAGTTGATGGCCGTCGTTGCCGTTTTCCTGCTGCTTATGACTGTGCCCATGGTGTGGCTGCAGCGTCGCCTGCTGCGCCGTTCGCAGCGCTTTGCGGTCGTCGGTGGCAAGGGCGCTCGTGCCAGCCACCTAAGCCTTGGCATAAGAGGGCAGATACTCGCGATGTCGATCATCTGCGCATGGCTGCTCGTTTCCGTCGTCTTGCCGATCAGCGGCATCGTGGTGCGCGCCTTCGTCACGGCGTGGGGGGCCGGCACCGATCTGTGGCAGCAGGTCTCTCTGCAAAGTTTCCGCGACGTTCTTGCCACGCCTGCGCTGGTACGCAGCATCGGCAATACCATCCTGTTGTCTGTGGGCGGCGGCGCGATCGCGGTCGCCGTGTATCTTGTGATCGCGCTCGCCTCTCACCGCAATCGCGGCCGTTCCGCCGTTGTGCTCGATTATCTGGCGCTGCTGCCGCGGGCGCTGCCCGGCATCATCGTCGGGCTCGCGTTCCTCTGGCTGTTTCTCTTCGTTCCGTTCTTGGCTCCAATTCGCGGCACGCTGCTGTGCATCCTGCTGGCCTATATGGTCGTGGGACTCTCTTATGGACTACGCATCATTCAAAGCACGCTTCTGCAGGTGTCTCCCGAAGTCGAGGAGGCGGCGCGCGTCGCGGGGGCCTCAATCGGCCGCGCGTGGATGGACGTTGTCGTCCCCATTATCCGACCGGGATTGATCGGAGCCTTTGTGCTGATCATGATCGTATTCATACGAGAATACTCGGCCGGCCTCTATCTCATGGGAAGCGGCACCGAAATCGTGGGCTCGCTGATCGTCACGCTGACGCAGAGCGGTGATCTCAACCCCGGCGCCGTGCTCGCCCTGTTGAATATTCTGATGATCGTCACCGTACTTACCCTGGCCCTGCGACTGGGAGCACGCATCCGTGACTGAACTTGCCGTCGAATCCGTCCGGAAAACCCTCGGCCAACAGCAGGTCCTCAAGGATGCGAGTTTTTCCGCTGAAAAAGGCACCGTCACGGCCTTGCTGGGCGCGTCAGGATCCGGAAAGTCCACGCTTCTCAGATGCATCGCAGGCCTGGAGCGCCCGGAGTCCGGCCGGATTTCGATCGGCGGGGCCTCGGTATTCGATTGCGATGCGCATGTCTCGGTGCCCCCCGAACGCCGGCAGGTTGGATTCGTCTTTCAGTCCTATGCGCTTTGGCCGCACCGTACGGTCCAGGACAATGTCGCCTACGGACTGCGGTTGCGCGGCGTTCCCGCCTTGGAGCGCCAGCAAAAAATCGACGAAATCTTGGCGCAGATGGACCTGGCGCACCTGGCCCAACGCTATCCGGCCCAGCTCTCCGGCGGCCAGCAGCAGCGCGTCGCGATCTGCCGCGCGCTGGTCTACAGGCCCAAGATCCTGCTTCTGGACGAACCTCTCTCCAATCTGGATCAGAAATTGCGTGATGAGGCCCGATATTGGATCCGCAAGCTCATCCTGGATCTACAGATCTGTGCCATCCTTGTGACGCACGACCAGAATGAAGCGCTGGCTGTGGCCGACAACATCATGCTGCTGCAGGAGGGCGCCATTGTCGAACGAGGCGCGCCACAGGCGCTCTACGCCAATCCCCGCACGTTCTATGCTGCAAGCTTCATCGGCACCAGCAACGTGGTGGAGGGCCGGCTCGAGCGAGCTGCCGATGGCTCGGACGTGATTGTTGGCGACGGATTCGAATTGCCGGGCATCCTCCAGGGAAATGCCGCCCGGAAAGAAGACTGCATGGCTAGGGCGGTTATCCGCAGCGAGGAGGTTTGTCTCGTTCCGGAAGGTTCGACCGACGCGGTCGAGATGGAGCTCGTCGACTCGATATTTGTCGGCGACCGCTGGGAGTACAGGCTCGCCAAAGGCGGATTGAAGCTCAAGGCGTATGGGGGTAGAGGCTTGCCCCATGGTAGCACAATGGTCAGGATGCCGCGAAACAAGGTATGGATATTCGCTTGAGGCAAACGAGATACGGTGAGGGCGGCTGTGCTTAAGAGAGATCAGCGTATCCGTGTGTTGTATGCGGTGGCCACTTGCGGCGGCTTCACCAATGCCGCTGAGATGCTGCATCTGACCCAGCAGGCCGTCTCCTTTCAGATCAAATCGTTGGAGGACGAACTCGGCGCGAGGTTGATACACCGCGACGCCAAGTCCGTCGAGCTCACCGAGGAGGGCCAGATCCTGGTGCGCTATGCTAAGCAGATACTGGATCTGTACAGCGCGGCCGAAGACGAGATCTCTCACAGCAAGGGACTATACGATGGTCTGCTTCGCGTCGGATGCACCGGTACGCTTGCACGCGTCGCGGTTCCAGGCGCCATCCGTCTCTTTCGCGAAGTTCATCCGGCGGTGTCCTTCACAGTCTCGATCAGCAACAGTGAAGGCGTGCTGGACCTGCTGTCGCGGAGTATCGTCGATATCGGGATCGTCAGCGCCGGTCCGGTCGATCTTGAACAATACAGCATTGAGAAGCTGTTCGACGATGAAGTGGTGTTCATTGCACCGGCCGACCATCAATTTGCGCAACGTGAGTTGGTTACGCCGGAAGAATTGATGTCGGAGCCGTTCGTGCTGCGGGAGGTGGGTTCGGGCACGCGGCGCGTAGTGGGCCAATATCTCAAATCGCTGGGAGTGGAGATCGCCGACTTCAAGGTTGTCACCGAGCTTGGCAGTTCGGAGGCGCTCAAGGCTGCGGTCGCGGCTGGGATCGGTCTGTC
Organism: Bradyrhizobium sp. KB893862 SZCCT0404; assembly: GCF_018130885.1. NCBI lineage: Bacteria > Pseudomonadati > Pseudomonadota > Alphaproteobacteria > Hyphomicrobiales > Nitrobacteraceae > Bradyrhizobium > Bradyrhizobium sp. KB893862 SZCCT0404. The sequence goes on along the minus strand of NZ_JAFCLT010000003.1, from coordinate 319,702 downwards.
GGCGACATCAAGCATCTCGCTGCTGGGCAATCCATTCAGGCCGCCGCTCGCACCCATCAATCTTGATGGACCACCCCTCAATCGCAGCTTCTATCTGGTCATGCCCGTGGCTACAGGCAAGCGAAGGGTGGTCGGTGCTTTCGCGAAGGCGTTGCGCGCGGCAAACGCGGTGGCGTTCGGCGCCACGGGAAGTGAACGTGAGGCCGAGGGATCCTTCCATCTGCCGGGAAGAGCTCTCCCGCGGGCGAGTCGCGAACCTGATGTAAGAGCACTTCGCGCACGGCTCTCAGGACAAAAGTAACACGTCATCATGGCGGATGATACCGAGCGTCCTTTTGGACGCAGTCGAAGGCGCTTGCCCCGGCAATAGCGTGATCGGGCACCGTCATAGTTATCGCATTCGACCTGGAAGATCGCGTCGCTCGACGAAGCAAGTCCCCTCGAATTCGACGCTGATGCCCGCACAAGAAATTTGTGTTTCTCAGCCTGCTTGCAGCGCCCTAGGGTCGCGACGTCTACAATGTGTAGTCTCACTCGCTGCACCAATTCGCAAGCACTTCTACATCCAACTGGATACTCATGACAGCCGCCACACAGCTTCCGCTTGAAGGAATCCGCGTCCTCGATCTTTCACGACTCGTTGCCGGCAACATGGCAACTTTGCAATTGGCGGATTTCGGCGCTGACGTGATCAAGGTGGAGCAGCCTGGTAGAGGCGATCCCCTGCGGGCATGGCGCAACGGCGGCATGGATCTCTGGTGGCGAGAATACTCCCGCAACAAGCGCAGCATCACGTTGAATCTCGGACGTACAGACGGTCGCGAGCTGCTCGATCGTCTGCTTGCGTCGTCAGATGTCCTGGTCGAAAATTTCGTACCAGGCTCGCTCGCCAAATGGGGCCTGAGCCACGATGACATTCTCAAGCATCACCCCCGCCTGGTTATTCTGAGCATCTCGGCCTGGGGGCAGGATGGCCCATATCGGCACCGGCCCGGATTCGGAACGCTGGTTGAAGCCATGAGCGGGTTGGCGGCGATGACCGGCTTCCCGGACAGGCCGCCGACATTGCCGCCGATCCCGATCGCCGACATGATTTCCGGTCTCTACGGCGCCCTTTCGGTCCTGATGGCGCTGCGCCATCGCGACCGTACTGGCCAGGGGCAGGTGATCGATCTTTCGTTGCTTGAGCCGATATTCTCGGTGCTCGGACCGGTAGCGGCCGTTCAGCGGCTCACGGGCAAAGTGGCGAGGCGAAACGGAAACCGGTCTCCCAACTCGGCGCCCCGAAACACTTACAAGACCAAGGATGGAAAGTGGATCGCCCTGTCGGCATCGACGCCGGCAATGGCCGAAAAGCTGTTCCATCTCATTGGCCTCGGCGATCTGCTGGAGGATGAGAAATTTCAGACCAACGAAGCGCGCGTCCGCCATGGCGACCAAACCGACGCCATCGTGGCGCAAGCATTGTCGCGCTTCGAGTTGGTGCAGCTTCTGAAGATGTTCGACGACGCCGGTGTCGCCGGCGCGCCGGTCTATGACGTCGCTGAGTTGCTGGAAGACGCGCATGCGGTCGCGCGCGGTGTCGTGGAGCAAGTGAGCGATTCGAGTATCGGCAGCTACCCCATGCATGCGCCACTGCCGCGGATGTCGGTAACGCCAGGCCGGATCCGCAATGTCGGCCCTGCGCTAGGCGAGCACACCAGCGAAGTGCTGGGCAGCGTGGGACTTAAGGAAAATGAGATTTCGCAATTGCGGCGGGATGGAGTGATCTGATGCAGACCAGCGGAATCGAAATGGGGGCCTGGCGCAGCGCGATCACCGGCTTCGACCGGGAGCGCATCTTCACCAAGGGCGTTCAGATCGAGGAGCTGATGCGGTGCGGGAACTTCGGCGATATCGCGTTCCTGCTGTTCAAGGGGCACCTGCCGCAACCCTGGGAGTCCCGCCTGTTCAACGCCGTGTTGATCGCCTCCGCCGATCACGGGCCGACCTCGCCCTCCACCCTTGCGGCGCGAGTCATCGCAAGCGGTAACCGGCGCGCATTGGAGGCAGCCGTCGCAGGCGGCCTACTTGCGATAGGTGACGCCCATGGCGGCGCCGGTGAAGAGGCGATGCAGGTGCTGCGCGAGGGGTTGGACGAGATGACCCGTACCGGGGCGACGCCGTCGATGATCGCCCGTGGTATCGTGCAGCGCTTCGCCGCGCAGGGCCGGCGGCTGCCGGGCCTTGGCCATCGCTTCCATGATGTCGATCCGCGCGCTCCCGTGATATGGACGATGGCCCGTGACGAACGTCTGCCAAGCGGCCCAGTCGAACTGATGTTGGCCATCGAGGAGCAGTTGCGGGCAGAGAAGGGCCGGCTGCTCCCCATCAACGTGGATGGAGCGATAGCAACTGTTCTGGTGGGCCTCGGATTCGAGCCCGCGATCGGCAGGCTTGCCTTCCTGCTGGGTCGATGCGCCGGTATCGCCGCGCATGCGCTGGAGGAGCTCACGCGAGAGAAGCCGATGCGGATCAAATTTGCATATGCTTACGACGGTCCGCTGCCATCCGATGCGGAGCCCGCTCGGTGAGTCCTTCCGTCTTCAAAAGCGACAGCTTCGGGTCCAAATCGAGCCTTGAGGTGGACGGCATCCGCTATGCCATCCACGACTTGCGCGCGCTCAAGGCGCGCGGGTTCGACGCCATCGACCGGCTGCCATATTCCCAGCGCTTGCTCCTGGAAAATCTGCTTCGTCACGAGGACGGCCATTCGGTCACCGCAGACCATATCGCAACCGTGGCGGGCGGCACGAAATCAACCGGTCCAAAACCAGAGCTTCTCTTTCGTCCCGCGCGTGTGTTGATGCAGGATCATACCGGGCTGGCCGCGCTGGTCGACCTGGCGGCGATGCGGGATGCTGTCGACAGGCTGGGCGGTGATCCTTCGCTCGTGAGGCCGCTCCGTCCAACAACGGTCGTCATCGATCACTCGGTTCAAGTCGACAGTTTCGGGCAAGCGCGATCGCTGCAGCACAATATCGTCAGGGAGATTGAGCGAAATCGCGAGCGCTACGAGTTCTTCAAATGGGCTCAGGGCGAGATGCCGGGATTAAAAGTCGTGCCGCCCGGCAACGGTATCTGCCACCAGGTCAACTTGGAGCTGCTCGGGCAGGTCGTTTGGCAGGAGCAAGCCGGCGGGATGCGATGGGCCTATCCCGATACTGTCGTCGGCACCGATTCTCACACGCCCATGATCAACGGGCTGTCGATCCTCGGTTGGGGCGTTGGTGGCATTGAGGCTGCCGCCGTCATGCTTGGCCAGCCGATATCGATGCTGATGCCCGATATCGTCGGTGTGCGCCTGACCGGATCTCTTAGGCCTGGCGTCACCATGACCGATCTTGTCCTTACCGTGACAGAGTTGCTCCGCGGGACCAAGGTCGTTGGCAAGTTCGTTGAATTTTGCGGCCCGGGACTCGACGCACTGTCGGTGCCGGATCGCGCGACGATTGCCAACATGTGCCCGGAGTATGGAGCGACGGTCGGCTATTTCCCCATCGACCAGCAAACCATCAACTATCTGAAGATGACCCATCGTCCGGCACATACGATTGGGCTGGTCGAAGCTTACGCAAGACGGCAGGGACTGTTTCGAGCACCGGGTCAGACGGAACCCGAATATTCGCAGCTCGTAGCCCTCGACCTCGGCACGGTCGAACCGAGCATCGCAGGACCGCGGCTGCCGCAACAGCGGATTGCGCTGCGCGACGCCAGGCAACGCATTCAGGAGACGCTCGCGGAGCGGCCGCCGGCGCGACCAAGCAAGGCAGAGCAGGCCGATCGGCAAGCTCCGCCGCTGCGTGACGGCTCCGTCGTCCTGGCCGCAATCACCAGCTGCACCAACACCTCCAATCCTTCGAGCATGCTCATGGCGGGTCTTCTCGCGCGCAACGCCGTGCGGCGCGGGCTCGGCATCCGCCCCTGGGTCAAGGCAAGCCTCTCGCCCGGCTCGCGGGCAGTCTCCTTCTATTTGCAGGCTTCGGGATTGCTGCCCTATCTGGAGGCTCTCCGTTTCCACGTCGTTGGCTATGGATGTATGACGTGCATCGGCAACTCGGGGCCGCTGGTCCAAGGCATGGAAGAAGCGTTGCGCGCCGCTGATATCTGGGGCGCCGCGGTCCTCTCCGGCAATCGCAATTTCGAGAACCGTATTCACCCCGCCGTGCGAATGAACTTCCTCGCATCGCCAGCGATGGTCATCGCATACGCGATCGCCGGTCAGGTCGATATCGACTTCGAGCATGAGCCGCTGGCACATGACCCCGACGGCGAACCGGTCTATTTGCGTGAGCTTTGGCCGGATAAGGCGAGCATCGACGCCGTCATGGGAGCAGCGGTGGATCCCTCGATTTACCGTCAGGCTTCGGAGGCGGTCTGGTTGGGTGAGCCCGGCTGGCAATCGCTGCAAGCGGCCGGCGGCAACCACTTCGCTTGGCCGCAGTCGTCCGCCTATCTGAAGCCGCCACCACATCTGGACCATGTCGGCCTGCAGCCTCCCGCGCTGCAAGACATCCGGGGGGCCCGTGTTCTCGCTCTGCTCGGCGATTCAGTCACCACAGATCACATTTCTCCGGCCGGAAGCATTGACCCGGCGGGGGAGGCTGGGCGTTACCTGCTTGCGCAGGGTGTCGTGGAGCGGGACTTCAACACGTTCAGCACCCGGCGTGGAAACCACGAAGTGATGCTTCGCGGCGCTTTCGCCAATCCCGGCCTCGCCAATCGACTGGTGCCGGGCCGTGCGGGACCATGGACGCGCCATCTGCCTGGAGGTGAGATTATCAGCATCTTCGAGGCATCGCGTCGTTACACGACCGCCGGAGTACCACTATTGTTGATTGCAGGTCACGAGTACGGCACCGGCTCTTCACGCGACTGGGCGGCCAAGGCCACGCGATTGCTGGGCATAAGGGCCGTGCTGGCCCGGAGCTTCGAGCGCATTCATCGCTCGAACCTGATCGGCATGGGTGTGTTACCGTTGCAGTTCGAAGACGATGCGTCGGCGGACAGTCTGGGTCTGGATGGCACTGAGGAATTCGATATCGAGAGTCCGGCTGATGGGATCACCGCGCAGCAGCGACTGCTGGTACGAGCCCGGCGGACCGATGCCAGCGAAATCCTGTGCCGTGTGGTTTGCCGCGTGGACACACCGGTCGAGGCCGAATACCTCGCTCACGGCGGAATTCTTCCCTTCATGTTGCGGCGTTTGACCGCTTCGGTGCCGCCGCAGCAATGAAGAGGCTTTATGAATCCCCAACCGGCCGCGATTTCTTCAACACGGGAGATGGACATGGATACACCGGCACGACGGCTGCGTCAGTCGGTCAAGACGAAGGGGTTGGCGCATGTGATGGCGGCGCATTCTCCCCTCTCGGCCAAACTGGTCGAGGAAGCCGGCTTTGATGCCATCTGGGCCTCCGGCTTCGAACTGTCTGCGCTCTACGGCCTGCCCGACGTGAGCCTGGTCACGATGACACAGCACCTCGACATGGTCAGAGCCATGGTGGGCAGCTGCAATCTTCCCATCGTGGCCGATGTGGACACCGGCTTCGGCAACGCCATCAATGTCCTGAATACTGTTCGCGAATACGAACGCGCGGGGGTCGCGGCTCTGGTGATGGAGGATAAGACATTCCCCAAAGTGACCAGCCTGGTTGCCGACGGGCGGCAGGAGCTCGTTCGCCTGGAAGAGTTTCAAGGAAAGCTCGATGCCGCGCGATCGGTGCGTGCCGATCCGGACCTTCTACTGATTGCCCGGACCGAGGCGCTCATCGCGGGCCTTGGCAACGAGGAAGCGCTCCGCCGTGCGCGCGCCTACGAGGAAGCTGGCGCGGACATGGTGCTGGTGCATTCAAAACAAAAGACACCGGACGAGATTGAAGCGTTCGTTCGGGCCTGGGACGGAACCGCACCGATCGTGCTCGTGCCGACGGCATATCCGGAGATGAACCAGGAACGGATCCAGGCGTTGGGCGGCAAGGTCGGCTTGGTCATCTATGGAAATCACGCAATCAGAGCGGCGGTAGGCGCCATGCAGAAGATCTTTGCCACGATCCAGGCGGACGGTGGCATTCATCGTGCCGACCGCGAGATTGCTTCGGTTGAAGAGATCTTCCGATTGCAGGGAATGGACTGCGTGAAGGCGAACGAGAAGCGATACCTCCGATGAGCTCCAATCAGGATGGATCGCCCGCCGCGAGCGGCTGGAATCTTGACGAACGCTGGGAAGCTCGTATCTCCGGCACTTCATGCGAGTTTTGCCGCTGGGACGAAGCGATACGTGCGACCTATCCGGTCGAAGTGGCGAGACTTCGCGTCTCGCGCTGGTTTCTTGGCGCCAATCAATACGTGCGTGGCTACAGTATCCTGGTGCTTGATCGACATGCGATCGAACTTTACGACCTGGACACAACGGTACGGCAGGCCTTCACCGAAGACATGGCCGATGCCGGGCAAGCGCTCGGGCGCGTGTTGAAGCCGATCAAGATGAATTTCGAGTTGCTCGGCAACGTGGTTCCACATCTCCACTGTCACCTCAAGCCCCGTCACCGTCATGATCGGCCGGCTCACGCACGCATTTTCCAGGACGCACAACGCGAGCAAATGCCGCTGACGCAACTCGAACAACTGGCCGGAGAGTTAAGGTTGGAGTTACGGAGATAGCGGAGGACGGCTGTGCCGGATCGAAAGGTCTCGAGTGAAGGATCGGTCGAGATATCCTAGAGTTGATCCGCACAGGGCCCCCGCAATTGCGCGAGAGCCGCTTGGCTGTGGTCACGTATGGCACGCAGCTGAGACACGGAATCGTCCAAATGACGGTGCCTTCGTCCACCTGGCAAACGATCTTCGCGATCGTTGGCGCGACCACAGTCACTGTTGCGTTTGGCCGCTTTACGGCAATGGCCGCACCCCGGACCAACCGGGCAGGATTTGACGCAGGGCGAACATTGTAACCGCGGTCGTTGGGGTTGGATCAGATCAAGCGCCCTGAGCACTCGCGGTGCCCATCCGCGAACATTCGCTAGAGAGCGGCCCGTGCAGCGAGGCTCGAGTCTTTGCGGTATGGCCAGGCAATCCGCGGTTGTTGAGGAGGCGCGCTGGTCCAAGTGGTGACGTCTCACAAACACGGCCGGCAACTCGGTTCGATAGGTGTGTTGCTCCAGTGCGGTCGCGGAAACTTAGATCCGTCCGCGGTCAATTAGCACGGGAGCCAATCTCCGCCGAATTCGTTCGCCGGACTTTGCGGCACGCGAGGATCGCCGCGTCCTACTTGATGTCAGCTCTGTTAGGCCGAGCGCACCAAACGGCCTCTTCGATGGGTTGATCTGGCCGAAGGACGGCTGAAGCCTCGACCGCCTATGGCGCAACAGCGGCGTCAAAACTTTCTTCCCCTGCCGGCCGCGCCGTCATTCCTCGCGAGACAAGAAAGTTCCTCCTTTGCTGTCGAGCCCCTTCGGGGTGCGCCGTCGATCGCCTCCGGCCTGTCGATCACCATCGAGGCCGCAAGGTGCGGGCTCGGAAAACAGAGATCAAGGAGAACTACCATGGCGACCATCGGCACCTTCAAGAAGACCGGCAACAACGAATTCAACGGCGAAATCGTCACCCTCTCGCTTCAGGCCAGGAACGTCCGCATCGTCCCCGAAACCAGCCGCTCGGGCGACAACGCCCCCAGCCACCGGATCTATGTCGGCCGGGTGGAGATCGGGGCCGCCTGGTCCAAGCGCTCCAACGAGGGCCGCGATTATCTCGGCCTCAAGCTCGACGACCCGAGCTTCACCGCACCGATCTTCGCCAACCTCTTCGCCGATGAAGAGGGCGAGGGCTTCAGCCTGATCTGGTCCCGGCCCAACCGTCGCAACGGCGACTGAGCCGATCCGCAATGCCCCGCCCCGGCTGGCCCGGGCGGGGCACCCCTAAGCTCAAGAGCAGGCCGCGCGGAGCTTCGCGATCGGGTGCGGATGGCCGATCGACCGCGATCAGCGACCGCGAACCTGTCCCGCCTTGATCGGCCGTCTTTGATTGGCTTCCAATACGGTCTCGACGATGTCCTCCCAGTCGGGGCAAATTGCGACCAACTGATCCAGCACAGTGGGATCGCGCTCGATCTGGGCGAGCGCCTGAGCGCGCCATTCGTCGTTGAAGCTGATGCTCATCAACCCCAAACATTCGACGACCGAACTGTCAGGCGGCAAGTGTTCCAAGATCGCCGTCACTATGCCAGTCCATTGTTGAAGCAGGCGCCACTGCTCAGCGGCGGCCCCGCTCTCCAACTTCTCCTGAAGGAGATCAATCAACAACAGGAAGCGAATTCGCCAAGGTTGGGGCCTGAGGTCCGCGACGTAAGCGTCCACGACTTCGCGGATGTTGGCTGGCAAGTGCTCGTACAGGGTCATAAAGCCCACTCCATCTCACTCAGCACGCCCTTCCGTCCCTGGACAGGTATGCGTCTCTGGAGACAGACCAGATTTACGTAAAGTCGCCTATCAACTTATGCGTGACGCAATGCCGAGTTGATTCATAACGTGCCAAGGCTGCGATGGAGCACAAATTCGTCGCGTTATCGAGGTCGATGAGGATGAACCGCCGTTCGTTTGATCAGATCGGTTGCCTCGACCCCTAGCGCCTCGGCGATTCGGCCGAGCACGGTTACGCTGGCTGACACATCGGCGCGTTCAATTGCGCCGACGTAACGGACACTTAGTCCAGCGCCATCGGCCAACTCTTCCTGCGTCATCTCCTTCTTATGGCGTATCCGACGCAAATTGATCGCCATGACCTCCTTGAGATCCATGGCGACAAGGGAACTCACATCGGAACGATCGTTCCAGGAACGATCATTCCGATTCGTACGGAGTCGTGCTATTCATAGCCTCTGGCTGGGGCCTGGTGTGCCGCTTCCAGGGGGTACCGCGATGCGGTCTGCGCATCACGGCACAAATCGCGTGCGACGATTTCCCAGCTTGCAAAGTTCCGGCTTAGATGAATTCTAATCGCTGCATGCGATGCTGAGGGGCAATTGCAATGAACGAAGCGCCATTCCAGGACCGGCCGCCAATAACCGATCGTGTCAACGCCTACGACGAGAAACATCTTGCAATCTACGTTCGGTTGTTGATGGCCGAAGAGGAGGGCGCTGACTGGCGTGAGGTGGTCAGCGTGATCTTCGGCCTCGATCCCGTGCGCGAACCAGATCGTGCCAAAAACGTCCATGATAGCCATCTCGCTCGCGCGCGATGGATGGTGGAAGCCGGATATCAGGACCTTTTGGAACCGCGGATGCAGTGAGTTTGCGCCCAATCACGCAAATTGCGATCTCGCGTGATGCAACCTCCGGGTCTAGTCTCTTGTAGCGTCTTTATGGAACGTGGTGCGGGGCACAGAACAAAAAGACGAGTAGACAGACCATGCCGACCCCGTACTGGCGCTCGCCGGAGACCGTCGAACGCCTGAATCGCCTTGAGCGTCCGGGCTTCGCCCTTGAGTTCCTGCGCCGCAATGCCGACTACCGCCGCGACTTCGCCCGCACTGAGCGCGAGATCGCGCGCCATGGCGCTGATCCCGAAACCATCCGAACTAGTTTCGCACGTCGATGGAGGTTGCGGTGTCGCCCATGATCCCGCCTCTCCGGTTGGGCCCGAACCAGCCATTTGGCTGCCCGAGGCATCACCGGGAACATTGATCCTGACGCCCGCGCCGCCAGACTTCGAGACCGTTCATTCGATCGATCGCAACGCTTTCGGACTGCCAATCGTCGAGCGGACAGACGCTGACGGTCGTGAGCTGGTTGTCGCCGACGGCTCAGGTGAGCTCCATGTCCGTTTGCGCGACCAGCAGGCCGCGCAACGTCCCGCCGTGCTTGTACCGCTCGATAGCATGGGTGAACTGCGTGCCGACGTGGCGCTTCACTTCGCGCGCCGCCTTGCTGGCCAACGCACCGGTCTCCTACCGGCGGCGCTGCGGCTGACGTCGTTCCAGAAGCGGCGACTGATTCAGCTCCTTCACGCCTTCGACGTCCATGACCTCGGCGGCGGCCCGCGAGACGTGGCAGCGAAGGTGCTTGCGTCCGACCACGCGCAGCGTCGTTCGGTCGAGTGGAAGGATTCGCATGCTCGCCGTAAGGCGAACCGGCTCATTCATGATTCGATCGCTTTGGTCGAGCGCGGCTATCTCAAACTTCTGCGCGGCCTCTGATCGGCTCCCCGATTCCTCCAAGCCTTCCGCCCTGATGAGTTAACCCGCGCCCAGCTGGTCGCGCTCGGCTTCGCCTGGTTGCGACGATGGGGGACACAAACCTACGTAGTTTTTCGTCCACCCCCAACGCCTGAACTCTCCGCCACTCTGGCCCGGACAAGCCGCGACTTGGCCGCGGCGCTTCGAGGCAAGACGGAGATCTCCCATGCTCGATAGGCCCGCGCAACTCACCACACGCTACGTGCGCACCCCCGAGGCCGCGCGCCTCCTCGGCATCTCCCCGCGTACGCTCGAAAAATATCGCTGCCATGGCAATGGCCCGACCTTCCGCAAGCTCGGTGGGCGTGTCGTTTACGCCATCGGCGATCTCGAGGCGTGGGCCGATCAGGCCGCCTGCAGCTCGACATCGGATCCTCGCTACGTCGAGGCCCGGGCCGCCGGCAACGCGCATCGCTAAGGCAGCGCCTGCCATGTCGTCGCACCGCCTCATCATGCCCAGCGAGCGAAGCAAGCTCGACCCCTTCGTTGTCGCCACGGGCGATGCCAGCCCGCGCGATCAGCGCGACCTGATGGAGCGGCCGTTCTTTTCGCTCGCCAAGGCCAAGCGGACGGCGCCGATCCTCTATGAGGCCGGCGACGTCCGTGTCGAGGTCTATGCGGTTCCCGAGCACGGCATGGCCACAATCTGGGATGCCGACGTGCTGATTTGGGCGGCGAGCCAGATTGTGGAGGCCGAGAACCTTGGTCTGAAGACCTCGCGCTTCCTGCGCTTCACACCTTACCAGCTTCTGACCGCAGTCGGCCGGCAGACTGGGGCCCGCGACTACAAGCTCTTGAAGGGAGCGTTGGCCCGTCTGCAGGCGACCGTCATCCGCACCAGCATCCGGCAGAGCGAGCATTGGCGGCGCCACCAATTCTCCTGGATCAATGAGTGGGAGGAGTGCGCGACGCGCGACGGTCGTGTGCAGGGAATGGAATTCGTCCTCCCTGACTGGTTCTATCGCGGCGTCATCGATCGCTCACTCGTTCTCACGATCGATCCCGCCTATTTTAGCCTGACCGGCGGGATCGAGCGCTGGCTCTACCGCGTCGCCCGCAAGCATGCCGGCCGTCAGCCGAGAGGCTGGCTCTTCGAGGTCGCACACCTCCACAAGAAATCCGGCAGTCTCGCCAAGCCCGCTGACTTCGCATTTGATCTCCGTCGGATCGCGGCGCGTCAACCGCTGCCAGGCTACCGCCTGAGCATCGAACGCACGGAACGCAGAGAACTACTGCGTATCTTGCCAGCGAAGTCATTCACAGCACCTGTGGACGGCGCTGTGAATCATCTCGGGATTTCGGGCGTTCACGCCACCGGGACTCCGGGCGTGCCCGTATCGGGATTCCGGGAGTGCACACCGAGGTCAACGCTTTGGTCGGAAACGACGATCGCTCGCGCTAACTTAGAGTCTAACTTTGACTCTAACTGTTGTAGTGAGCCGATACGTCCTAAGGATAACAACTCAGACGCGTCATCGCTGTCCACTGAGTCGCCGTCAAATGTCGTTGGCCCCGGAAGCCGAGAACGGGGGCCCAAATGAGTAGACTGGCCCTCAAATCTGCGACCGTGGCCCCTCATCATAAGAGTGGTGGCCGCTCGTTGTGCGACCTGCGTGTCGCTTCAGTCGTTGTGGCTTTCCCGCAAACGGGCGACTGGGGGCGGTCGATGAGTAATCTGCCCCTTAAATCGGAGACTCATTTTCCGTTAATCGTAGACCGGCGCAATGGTCAGTCTCCGTTCCGGCTTCGGCCGACGGCGCTGCCGTCCGTCGAGCGCATCTCCAACAGCCCCAGACGATCGCCGCTGCCTTTCGACAACAAGGCGGGAGGCAAACAATGATCGTCGCGCTGCTCAATCAAAAGGGCGGTGTCGGCAAGACGACGCTCGCTCTCCATCTCGCCGGTGAATGGGCGCTACGCGGCAAGCGTGTGACGCTGATCGATGCTGACCCCCAGGGCTCGGCATTGGACTGGTCGCAGCAGCGCGCGAGAGAGAACGTCCCTCGGTTGTTCGGCGTCGTAGGCCTTGCGCGCGATACGCTCCACCGTGAGGCGCCGGAGATCGCACGCACCGCCGATCATGTCGTCATCGACGGACCGCCGCGCGTCGCCGGATTGATGCGTTCAGCACTGCTGGCAGCCGATCTGGTGCTGATCCCCGTGCAACCGTCGCCGTTCGACGGCTGGGCCTCGGCCGAGATGCTCGCTCTGCTGCGAGAGGCTCGCATGTACCGGCCTCAGCTCGCCGCTCGCTTTGTACTCAATCGCTGCGGCGCACGCACGATCATCGCCCGCGAGACTGCTGAAACGCTCGCCGATCACGATCCGCCGGTGCTTGCCAGCACGATCGGCCAGCGCGTCGTCTTCGCTGACGCCGCGCAGTCTGGCCGGCTCGTCTTCGAGTTCGTCGAGCAAAGCGCCGCTGCGCGAGAGATCACCGCGCTCGCCGCTGAAGTCGCGAGGTTTTCACTATGAGCGAACGCTCGACCAAGCGGGGCTTTGCTTCGCGTCCCGGCGATGCGGAAAGCTGGGTCAAGGCGAGCGATGCACCGCCACGTAGTGTGAATGAAGCAGCGGCATTCACCGCGCGTTTGACCATCGACATCACGCCGGCGCTGCGCGGCCGCATCAAGGTCGCCGCGTTCCAGCGCGGCGCGACCGTTGCCGACATGCTCCGCGAATTGCTCGCGCGAGAATTCCCCGCTGACGCCGGAGAACCGTCATGAACGACAACGAGGCCTTGCCGCCACGCGCCGTGCCGTCCTCGCATCGACGTGCTGTCGCGCTCACCCATGTCGAGCTGACCTGGATCGAGAAGCGGATCGAGCACTGGCTGCGCTTCGGTCGCCGTGCCGAGGAGAAGATCCTCGACCGCCGCCGCAGCATCTCGAGCTTTGCGCCCGGCAGCATCTTCGGCTTCGTTCGCTGGGCATCGAATGACTACGGCACCGTGGTGTCGCGCATGGACATCGTGCGCACCGTCGAGGCCGGTCAGCGGTATCAGACTCTACCTTTCGTGCGCCCCGGCGGCGAAATCCTGCTGCGTGTCGACAACTGGCCGAAGGTCGAGCGTGTGCTGCAGGCCATTGACGCCATTGAGGCACTTGCCATCGATCCGGCCGACGCTGCGCCCGAATACTGGCGGCATCTCCACAACCGCCTCGCCGCCGACCACGTGCCGCGTTCCTACACGCGCGAGCAGCATGTAGCCTGGCTCAAGCGTCGGAGCATCACGCCATGACAAGATTTGGCTACGTCATGGTGACGTACTTCGCGATGCTGGCCGCTGGCACCCTGGCGTTCGTTCATCCCGCGCCGCGGCTGATCTGGAACGCCACCGCGAGCACGCCCGTAGGGCTCTACGCGCTGCATCGGGTTAGAGAGCTGCACGCCTTGGAACTGGTCGCAGTACGGTTGCCGGAACCGATCGCTAGCGTCCTGGCTGATGGCGGCTTTCTTCCGAAGGGCGTGCCGTTGCTGAAGCGTGTGACGGCGCTGCCCGGGCAGACTGTGTGCCGGTCGGGCGACGCGATCACGGTCGATACCGTCGATGTCGGCGCCGCACATGATCGCGATCACCTCGGCCGTCCGCTGCCGCGTTGGAGTGGTTGCCATATCCTCGAGCAGGGCGAGGTCTTCCTCATGAATCCCACTGTGCCGGACAGCTTGGACGGCCGCTATTTCGGCACGCTCCCCGTCACTTCAATCGTCGGGCGTGCGATCCCGCTGTGGACCGACGAGGCCGGTGACGGCCGGTTCATCTGGCGCGCCGCCACCTATTGACCCGCTTCCCAACCTGCCAACCGAGGAGTTTTCCCATGGCACACATCGGCCAATTCACGCGCGACAAGTCTGGCTTCACCGGGCGCATTCAAACGCTCTTCTTCGAGCGGATTCTCATCCTCCTCCCGGCCGAATCCTCGGATGCCGAGAACGCGCCGGACTACCGCATCCGTATCGGAGATGCCGAAGGCCCGGAGATCGGCGCGGGCTGGAAGCGCACCGGCGAAAAGGCGGGCGACTATGTTTCGCTCGTCATCGACGACCCGACGCTGCCGCGTCCAATCCGCGCCAATCTCTTCCAGTCGGCCGAGGACAAATCGGCCTGGACGCTGAACTGGAATCGTCAGCCCCAACGCGCCGAGCGGGACTGATTGCATGCAGGGTCCTGTCACGCGTGCCGCCGACGAGGCGCATCGAAGCTCTATCCCTTTGCTCGCGGCAAAGCCGTCTCATTCCTCGGGTCCGCGTAGCCGTCGGGCGGCCGCCGCGCGCAGCGGTGGTCAAACCGGCGGTCCGTGCGCACGGTTGGTAAGCAGCACGACGCCTCGCCATGGTGGCGGAGCCACGGCGGGCTTTGCCGTTCTCCTCCTTACCGGCCTGCTGGTGGTCGGCGGGCCAACGGCAGCAGTGTCCGGGCAGAGAGCGCCGACGCAAAGTCAACCGGCGAGCGATCACTACGCAGCTCATGTGGCGGAGGCCGCGGCGCGCTTTGGCATTCCGGCAGCATGGGTTCGCGCCGTCATGCGCATTGAGAGTAGCGGCGATCGGCATGCCGTGTCGTCTAAGGGTGCGCTCGGCCTGATGCAACTCATGCCCAAGACCTGGGCGGACATGCGCGCTCGCTACGGTCTCGGACGCGATCCTTTCGATCCTCGTGACAACATCCTGGCCGGCGCCGCCTTTCTTCGCGAGTTGCACGACCGCTACGGCTCGCCGGGCTTTCTCGCGGCCTATAATGCAGGTCCCGGCCGCTACGAGGAGTTTCGCGATAGACATCGTCCGCTACCGGCGGAGACGAAGGCTTATGTCGCGGCTATCGTCCCTTTTGTCGTTGCGGAGGGGGCACCAGGACCTCTTCTCCTCGCGGCCTCTTCTCGTTCATCCTGGACACGCGCGCCGCTGTTTTTCGACAACGCTGATCGGTCGCCCGCTGTTGCGCCAGCAACACCCGATCGACGGACACTCGACAGACCCGCTGCAATTCTGGTGCACGATCTCTCTGCGATCGTGCCGCAATCGGAAGGCTTGTTTGTTGCGCTCTCGACAATGGGACGATCACAATGACTGCGCTGCATCTTCGACCTCAATGCGCGGATTGCGGTGCGTCTGCGCGCACCCCTGTTGCGGAGATCTGCATATCCGCCACACGACAGCGGCTTACCATCCATCGTTTGTGAATTCGCGCCGACGTTAAGACTTTCAGGTGTGCTACTAAGGGACCCTCGCTCACGCTGCAAAGAGTTCGCGGAGGAGTGCGATAACGGCGTGCTGATGGCATATGGGCGATGCCTTCGGCCCGCGCTCTACTCGTCGCTTCGCTCCTCACCGAGCCACCCTACGGGTGTCTCGGCCCTGCGGGTAACGATCGCTATCGCAAGCGCTCGCTTCGCACGCAAACAGTGGGGGCTTCGCAAGTCAACTGCCAAGTCGCGGCGGCTCATTCGCAATGAATCGGCCACGGGCCGACGCGTTCGGGCAGGCGCTATTGAAGGATCTACCGCAATGACCCGAACTTGTTGCGAGTCGCGGCAAGCACCAACCGGACGATGGCGAGATAAAAGGCCGCAACGTGCGGCTCGGTCGGTCGGTTGTTTATGCTGCCAATTTTCCTCGGGTCCGCAATGTGCGGCTTCGGCGCGCAATGTGCGCCGCGTTATTAACTCATTGCGGGGATTCGACGTTTCGCACATTGCCGGGGCTGGCCATGGCTGAAGAGAACGATTTTCGGCCTCGGCCCGGCCGCATCCGCTCCCCGCGGGCCCAGCGGGCAAAACCCTTCATCGCTCAGGCGCTCGCTGCCGCTCAGCGCGCCGGTGGCGGCATTTCGCGTGCCGGCCATCTCACCAGCCCACGTCATTCGCGCTTCGGCCGCGGCCGGGTTGCCAGCGTGCGGGCAAATCGTCTGCTCACCGGCCGCTCGCAGCTGGTGACGATCAAGACGCGGGTCGTTCGGCATAGAGCGAGATCGGCGCCGCTGACTGCGCATCTCGGCTATCTCCGGCGAGAGGGCGTGACCCGGGACGGGGAGAAGGCCCACCTGTTCGGCCCGGACACGGCGGATGCCGATCCCAAGGCCTTCGCCGAACGCTGTGAGAATGACCGGCACCATTTCCGTTTCATCGTCTCGCCCGAAGACGCACCTGATATGGCCGACCTCAAAGGTTTCGCCCGTGAGTTGGTCGGCCAGATGGAAGTGGACCTCGGCACCAAGCTCGACTGGGTGGGTGTCGATCACTGGAACACCCAGCACCCGCACGTCCACATCATCGTGCGCGGTGTCGCCGAGGACGGCCAGGATCTCGTCATCTCCCGCGACTACATCAGGGAGGGGATGCGCGCCCGCGCCCAGGACCTTGTCACACGGGAGCTTGGAATACGTTCCGATCTCGACATCCGTCGCTCGCTTGAGCACCAGGTTGACGCGGAGCGCTGGACACAGCTCGACCGACAGCTTGCTCGGGATGCAGACCGCCACGGCGTCATCGACCTTGTTCCCGACCCGGTCGGACCGCCTGATCAGTTTCATGCGTTGAAGGTCGGCCGGCTGCGTCGCTTGGAGCGCCTTGGCCTCGCTCATCAGATCGGGCCGGGCCAATGGGTCATGGACGAGGCCGCCGAGACGACGTTGCGCGAGCTTGGCGAACGCGGCGACATCATCAAGCGCATCCACCGCAGCCTGACCGAACGCGGCATCGAGCTTGGGAGTGCCAACTACGTGTTGGCAGGCGAAAGCCTCGACGTCCCCGTCATCGGCCGTCTCGTCGATCGCGGCCTCGACGACGAACTCAAGGGGACCGCCTATGCCGTGGTCGACGGCGTCGATGGCCGCACCCACCACATCAGGCTGCCCGACCTCGACGCGGCGGGCGATAGCGCGCCTGGCTCGATCGTCGAGCTCCGCAAATTCGACGACGCGAGAGGGCAGCCTCGCGTGGCGCTCGCTGTCCGCTCCGATCTGTCGATTGAAGCGCAGGTGACGGCGAGCGGCGCGACGTGGCTCGACCGGCAGGCCATCGCACGCGACCCGGTTGCGCTCGGCCAGGCCGGCTTCGGCGCCGAGGTCCGCGACGCCATGCAACGGCGGGCCGAGCAGCTCATCGAGCAGGGTCTCGCCGAACGCCAGCCGCGTGGGCTGGTGTTCGCGAAGAACCTCATCGGCACGCTGCGCCAGCGGGAGCTTGAAGCTCTCGGTCAGCAGCTCGCCACTGACACCGGTCAGCCGTTCAACCCGTCGGCTGTCGGTGAATATGTCGCGGGCAGCTATCGGCAGCGCTTCGCGCTCGCCTCCGGCCGTTTCGCCATGATCGATGATGGGCTGGGCTTCCAGCTCGTGCCCTGGACACCCGCGCTCGAAAAACAGCTCGGCCGGCATGTCTCCGGCGTCGCCCGCGCCGACGGCGGCATCGACTGGGGTTTTGGGCGCAACCGGGGGCTTGGCCTGTGAGTGATCCCTCCAATCAACGACGTCAGAAAAGGGCGGGCGGCATGTCCGCGACCACGATTCTTTGGGGGCAGGTCATCACGGTCTTGGCGATCGTCCTGCTCGCGATCTGGGCCGCGACGGAATGGACCGCTTGGCGGCTCGGGTTCCAACCGCAACTGGGGCAGCCCTGGTTCGAACTGATGCATTTTCCGTTCTATCTCCCGCCCGCCTTTTTCTGGTGGTGGTATGCCTACGACGCCTATGCGCCGTCGATCTTCATTGAGGGCGGCTACATCGCCGCATCCGGCGGCATCATCGCCGCGGCCGTCGCGATCGGCATGTCGGTCTGGCGCGCCCGCGAAGCGAAGAATGCCGAGACTTATGGGTCCGCGCGGTGGGCGGAGGCAAAAGAGATCGAGCAGGCTGGATTGCTTGGACCCGACGGCGTGGTGCTCGGCCGGTTCGAGCGCACCTATCTTCGCCATGATGGACCGGAGCATGTCCTGTGCTTCGCACCCACGCGATCGGGCAAGGGCGTCGGCCTCGTCATCCCTTCGCTATTGACGTGGCCGGGCTCGGCTATCGTCCACGACATCAAGGGGGAGAACTGGCAGCTCACCGCCGGCTTTCGCGCCCGACACGGCCGTGTCCTTCTGTTCGATCCGACCAACGCGAAGTCGTCGGCCTATAATCCGTTGCTCGAGGTGCGCCGCGGCGAGTGGGAGGTGCGCGACGTCCAGAACATTGCCGACATTCTGGTCGACCCGGAGGGCAGCCTCGAGAAGCGGAACCACTGGGAGAAAACCAGTCACGCGCTGCTGGTCGGCGCGATTCTCCACGTTCTCTATGCCGAGAAGGACAAGACCCTCGCCGGCGTCGCAGCCTTCCTGTCCGATCCGAAGCGGCCAATCGAGACGACGCTTGCCGCGATGATGCGGACCGCGCATCTCGGTGAGGCCGGTGTCCACCCCGTTGTCGCCTCCGCCGCGCGCGAGCTGCTGAACAAATCCGGCAACGAACGCTCCGGCGTCTTGAGCACCGCCATGTCGTTCCTCGGCCTCTACCGGGATCCCGTGGTGGCGGAGGTGACGCGGCGCTGCGACTGGCGGATCACCGACATCGTCGGCGGGGACCGGCCCACCACGCTGTACCTCGTGGTGCCGCCGTCGGACATCAACCGCACCAAGCCGCTGATCCGCCTGATCCTCAACCAGATCGGCCGCCGCCTGACCGAGGATCTGCAGGCCAAGGCCGGAAGGCGCCGGCTCCTCTTGATGCTTGACGAATTCCCGGCGCTCGGCCGGCTCGACTTCTTCGAGTCAGCGCTGGCCTTCATGGCGGGTTACGGCATCAAGAGCTTCCTGATCGCCCAGTCGCTGAACCAGATCGAGAAAGCCTACGGGCCCAACAATTCGATCCTCGATAATTGTCACGTCCGGGTCAGCTTTGCGGCCAACGACGAGCGGACCGCCAAGAGGGTGAGCGACGCCCTCGGCACGGCGACCGAGATGAAGGCGATGAAGAATTATGCCGGCAGCCGGCTCGCGCCTTGGCTGGGCCATCTGATGGTGTCGCGGTCGGAGACCGCCCGCCCGCTGCTGACGCCCGGTGAGATGATGCAGCTGCCGCCATCAGATGAGATCGTCATGATGTCGGGCCTCCATCCGATCCGGGCGAAGAAGGCGCGCTATTACGAAGACGGACGCTTCCAGGAGCGCATCATGGCGCCGCCGACGTTGACCAAATCCAACGATAGGCGGCCGGACGACTGGAGCTCACGGCCACTGCCGCCGCGTCCATCGGCATTACCGGCGCCGACCGACGACCAGGCGGATGACGAGGATCCAAAGACTGCGGATCGCCGGCGGCATCCGGAACTGGATCGAGACATCGTGGACAAGAAGGAGCCGCTCGACAACGAGTTCGCGGCCGACCTCGCCGACGAGTTCGATGAAGATGCGCCGCAGATCAGGCGCATGAACGACATGATGCAGGGTGTCGCGCGCCAGGCCTCGCTCGATCCTGGCGACGATCTCGGATTGTGAGCAGCATGACCGTGCCGAAGAAAAAGGCCCAGATGTCGGTCTATCTCGATCCGGACGTCATGAAGGCGCTGTCGGCCTATGCCGCCCGGCGCGAGCAGCCGATGTCGCTCATCGCCGAAGCCGCCATTGCGTCCTTTCTGTCGCCGGACGCCGATGAGCGGCGGGAGGCGGCTGTTGCCAAGCGCCTCGATCAGATTGATCGCCGCATCGCGCGGCTCGAACGGGATGTCGGGATTTCGGTCGAGACCATGGCGCTTTTTATCCGCTTCTGGCTCACAACCACGCCGCCGCTCCCCGAACCGGCCGCCAAGGCAGCGAGAGCACAGGCCGGAGCGCGGTATGATAATTTCGTAGCAGCGCTCGGTCGCAGGCTCAGCCAAGGCCCGAAGCTACGGCAGGAAATCCCGGAGGATGTTCAGGAGAGCGAGTCGACGTGAGGATGGCCCCTTGATGTGCCTATGATCGCTAGCCGTGTGGACGAAAATCCCGCCGCGGTGGGGGTTCAATGCCGTGCATCGCGAGCAGTTCTTGTGCGAGAACCGACGCTGCATAACCGATCTCCTCAACGCACGCGGACGCGTCTGTTTCAACGTCGGTCGGCGAGAAGGCAAGGACAGGAACGCCAGAGACGACCATTGTTCGGGCTCGAACTCGGGTGTGAAGGTCTTCAGGTAACGCGCGGTTGGGAGCATGGCACTCAACCGCCAGCCATCGAATGTCACCCTTCATGCAAATCTTCAGCACGAAGGCAGGTGTGAAATCCCGGATCTTCTGTTTGACACCCCATAATGTGCCCCAATCGGGACTACCTTGGGCGCCCCAAGCACACTGATAGCGGATTTCGTTGTATCCGTCGGTCCCTTCCAGCGCGAGATATGCGGAAAGCCTTGCAAGGATAGGATCATCCGCCTGCTCGGTGGCGAGGAGCAGGTCGTCACCGAATCGCTCAAGAAACCGCCGCGCCACCCCAATATTCGCGATCACAGTGCCTGTATCGTCGTGGCCCGCGGCAATTGCTTCCGCAATCGCCTCAATAATGATCTCTTCGCCCCGAGCCGCGATGGCCTCATAGAAGTCAAGCGGCGGAATCGGAATTTTATGCTCCGACAATTTGCGAGTCGTCGCGAGCACGACCTCACGGAGCAAGCCAGGATGCCAACCGCGAAGCGGATTGAGGTCTGAATGGTTATCGCTCATGTCACTTACGAGGTTCGAGATTCATGACATAAACTTATACTCCTGAGTCTGACCGATCTAAATCGCTATCGGGAGCAGTCTGTCAGCGCGGCACCGTCCTGAGCAATTCAGGGGGAGAATCGACCGTATGCGTGGGCCGTTGAAATCGCCCTTCGCTGACTCCGGTACCCGAATATTTGGCGTCAGAGTTCGAGTGGTACGTCTTCTCTACAGCAAGTATTTTTTCTCTGCTCTACGCCCGCTCCCTACGACGGCTGAATACTTGTTGAACTAACCCGTTTCCTGCCTTTTCTATCCATCCCCGTCGCCGATCGGTTTTTGCGATTGGCGCTCGACGGGGGACGATCGTGGCGGGCACTTCACTCCATTCGGAAGCGTTCTCGCGCGGCGCGCGCATGCTGCGCACCGCGCTTGGGCCCGCGATCGCCACCTTCCTCGAAGACCCCGCGATCGTCGAGGTGATGCTCAACCCCGATGGTCGGCTCTGGATCGACCGCCTGTCCGGCGGCCTCGAGGATAGCGGACGAACGATGTCCGCGGCCGACGGCGAGCGGATCGTGCGCCTGGTCGCGCATCATGTCGGCGCTGAGGTGCATGCCGAGAAGCCGCGCGTCTCGGCCGAGCTTCCCGAGACGGGAGAGAGGTTCGAAGGACTTCTGCCGCCTGTCGTTGCGGCACCGGCCTTTGCGATCCGCAAGCCCGCCGTCGCTGTTTTCACGCTGGACGACTACGCCGCGGCCGGTCCTGAGCCTTCGTCCAAAGGAATAGCCCGCCGACGCAGACCACAATAACCACGCCACATGCCATGTAGAGGGTTGCCTCGGCGGCTCCCGGCACAATTGTCGGGAGGAGATATATGGCAAGCCCGAAGCCGCCCGTAAGCAAGGTCGTGAACGCCTGCACACGGCCAATCATGCCAGAGTCCACAACCGTCAAAAGGTGGCCGTTGGCGGCCGCTCGCGACACGTTCCAGAGCATGCCTGCCACACAATAGAGGACAATGGCGGCGGCCCGATTCGGCGCGAGGGAAAACAAGAACAACGATGCGCCAGCAGCAGCCAGGATTGCGGGTGTGAGACCTTGCAGATGTTTCGCTATGGACGTAAAGCCCACCAACGCCAATGCGACCGTGCCAGTGATCGCGGCAGCCATTTCCAGCAGGCCAAACAGGCCACTGTCACCGCCGAGCGATCGGATCACAAAACCCGGAAGGAGAAGGTTGGTAATCTGGATCACGGCAAATGCCAGCCCGACCGTCACCGCCGCTGAGAGGGCTGGAGGGCTGATGAGCAAATAGCCGAGAGCCTGCCGCGACGCAGGAAGCAAGCTAAGCCGTTGAGGCGATCGGACGTCGCGAGCTTTCGCTGTGATCAGTTTCAGCACGGGAAGACATGCCAGAGCTATTGCCGCGAACATCAGTGCGGACGTCGGACTGCCAAGCCGGTCAATGGCAAGACCGGTAGCGCCCGTCCCGATCGCGATGCCCAGCTGATTGAAAAGGGCAAGTCGAAGGGCGAACCCCATGCGCTGGGCTTCGGGGACGATTGCCTGCAAGATGCCGCTCAGTGATCCCGACAGAAGCGCAAAGCCAAAGGCTCCTAATACGCCGGAAGCGATGAGAAGGACTGGCGATAGAGATTCCGCAACAAATCCGACAGGAGCGAGAACGGCCAGCCCCAAGGCTCGGATCGTCTGCCCCGCCACCGTGACCTGCGCGCGATCATGACGATCGGCCAGGTGACCAGCTACTGGCGTGAGCAACAGCCCGGCCACGCTGGATGAGAGCAACACCAGACCAACCAGCCCAGAACCACCAATGTGGAAAGCGACCCAAGCGGGCAGAACAATACCAACACCGACGATAAAGAAAGAAGCCGACGAAAACGCGATAAACAGAGGTCTTGCCAAATCTTTCACGCTGAATTCGCCTCAAGGAGATCGTTATTGGATTGCCGTCTCTCAATGAAACGACATCAATGACCTTGCAGTTGCGCTAGTTCGTCATTTTTCCGCAAACACAGGCCCCATTGACCGGGCTATGAACATGGTTGCTCGTCTCCGCACTCAAGCAGAGTTCGTCTCATTTGCTATACGCAGATGCGGCCAACTTCTCAAATGCGGTCGGCTGTTCGTGGGAATTTTCGAGTCGCTGCAGGATAGTTGCTGCACAATCTTGAGGACTGGCGGACGATGTGTCGATTTCGAGATCGTAGATACCGGGAACGTGGACCTCCTGCTGCCATGCCAGCACTGGGGCCGGTACAGGCCCTTGATTGGAGCCCGTTAGATATACATTCTCTCGGCCAACCTGACCTTGTCGTCTGCGCTCCATGATGACCTCGATGGAGCAGCGAACGCCAACAAACAGGACCGGTAGGCCGAGTAATCGCCGCGCGCATTCGACGAGGATATTGACGGGCCTTGCATAAGAATTGTGATGTCCGACGTCGACGACCACATTTGGTCCCAACCGACTGTGAGCTGCAATCGACTCATAGAGGGCCGCGTAGCAGACAGGAATCAAAGGTTCGAGATCCGGTCGTTCGCCGCCTGGGCGAACGCCAATACCTGGTTGGTAGCGACTTGGTGTCATTTCCCTGACATAGACGTCAACGCCCAGATTGATCCAAGGACCATCGATATTCTTCACAATGCTCGACTTACCTGATCGGGGAGGTCCATTCAGGATCACAATTTGTCCTGCGCTTCCGGAATTCATTCAAAGTTCCTCAAGGATGAGATTGTGGACGAGCATCGTTTGAGCGGATGACCCCCTCGCATTGCCGATAAGTCCCTATTGCGGAGATTTGTTGTGAAAGGTTCGATCAGGACGCCTTAGATCGAGCAAGTATTTTTTCTCTGCTCTACGCCCGCTCCCTACGACGCCTGAATACTTGTTGAACTGCGCTAGTTCCTGCCTTTTCTATCCATCCCCGTTGCTGATCGCTTGCTGCGGTTGGCTTTCGGGGGACGATCGTGGCGGGCACTTCACTCCATTCGGAAGCGTTCTCGCGTGGCGCGCGCATGCTGCGCACCGCGCTGGGTCCCGCGATCGCGGCCTTCCTCGAAGACCCGGCGATCGTCGAGGTGATGCTCAACCCCGACGGTCGGCTCTGGGTCGACCGGCTGTCCGGTGGCCTGGAGGATAGCGGACGAACGATGTCCGCCGCTGACGGCGAGAGGATCGTGCGTCTCGTCGCGCACCATGTCGGCGCGGAGGTGCATGCCGAGAGGCCGCGCGTCTCGGCCGAGCTTCCCGAGACGGGCGAGAGGTTCGAAGGACTTCTCCCGCCCGTTGTTGCAGCGCCGGCCTTCGCGATCCGCAAGCCCGCTGTCGCCGTGTTCACCCTGGATGACTACGCGGCGGCCGGCATCATGACGGCCGGGCAGGCGGGCCTGCTCCGCGATGCCGTCGCCGCCCGCAAGAACATCCTGGTCGCCGGCGGCACCTCGACCGGCAAGACGACGCTGACGAACGCGCTGCTGGCCGAGATCGCTGGCACCACCGATCGCGTGGTCCTGATCGAGGATACGCGTGAGCTGCAGTGCCGCGCTCCGAATCTGGTCGCGCTGCGCACCAAGGACGGCGTCGCGTCGCTATCCGATCTGGTCCGCTCCTCCCTGCGCCTACGCCCTGACCGGATTCCGGTCGGCGAGGTCCGGGGCAGCGAAGCCCTGGAGCTTCTCAAAGCCTGGGGCACGGGCCATCCCGGCGGGATCGGAACGATTCACGCCGGCACGGCGCTCGGCGCGCTTCGCCGCCTCGAGCAGCTCATCCAGGAAGCCGTCCTCACCGTTCCCAAGGCGCTGATCGCCGAGACCATCGATCTCGTCGCGGTGCTGCGCGGCCGCGGCAGCGAGCGCCGCCTCGCCGAACTTGCTCTTGTCGCCGGCCTCGATCCCGCCACCGGCGATTACCGCGTTCAATCAGCCGAGGCGGGCGGCCAATCCTCGCTTCCGAAGGACCCATCATGATCCAGTTCTCTCCCGTGATTCGTCGCGTGCGACTCCGCTTCACCGGGCTCGCAGCGATTGCCTTCATCTCCGTCGCGTTCGCGCCTGCGGCATACGCCTCCGGCTCCTCGATGCCGTGGGAGACGCCGCTCAATCAGATCCTGGAGTCGGTGCAGGGTCCGGTCGCGAAGATCATGTCGGTCATCATCATCACCGTGACCGGCCTGACGCTCGCCTTCGGCGATACGTCGGGTGGCTTCCGCCGGCTGATTCAGATCGTCTTCGGACTGTCCATCGCCTTTGCCGCCTCGAGCTTTTTCCTGACCTTCTTCAGCTTCTCCGGCGGAGCTTTGGTGTGATGGCCGGCATCGTCGATCCAGAAGTGCCGGGCTTCTTTGCGCCGGTCCACCGCGCGCTCACGGACCCGATCTTGATGGGCGGCGCGCCCCGCACCGTTGCGATCGCGAACGGCACGTTGGCGGCGGCAATAGCGCTCGGCCTTCATCTCTGGATACCCGGAGCGTTGATTTGGGCCGTAGGCCATGCGGCGGCGGTCTGGGCGGCCAAGCGCGATCCACAGTTTGTGGACGTCGTTCGACGTCACCTCCGCTATCCCTCCTACCTCGGCACGTGAGGCCTCCATGCTGAACCTCGCCGAATATCGCAGCCGGCCCAAAAGCCTCGCCGACTTCCTGCCCTGGGCCGCTTTGGTCGCAAAGGGCGTCGTCCTCAACAAGGACGGCGCGTTCCAGCGCACGGCGCGCTTCCGTGGTCCGGATCTCGACAGCGCAACGCCCGCCGAGCTCGTCGGGGTGACGGCCCGCCTCAACAACGCGCTCCGCCGTCTCGGCTCAGGCTGGGCGATCTTCGTCGAGGCCCAGCGCATCGCTGCCCAGACTTACCCGCACAACACCTTTCCCGACGCCGCATCGGCGCTGGTCGACCTGGAGCGACGGCATGCATTCGAGGAGGCTGGAGCCCATTTCGAGAGCCGATATTTCCTGACCTTCGTCTGGCTTCCGCCGGCCGAGGACGCCTCGCGCATCGAGGGCTGGCTCTATGAGGGCCGCGCGCAGAGCGGCGTCGATCCTCACGAGCTGCTGCGCGGCTTCGTCGATCGAACCAACCGCGTCCTGCAACTGGTCGAAGGGTTCATGCCCGAAATAGCGTGGCTCGACGATGGCGAGACGCTGACCTACCTGCATTCGACCATCTCGACCCGGCAACAGCGCGTCCGCGTCCCCGAGACGCCGATGCATCTCGACGCGCTGCTCGTGGACGAGCCGCTCGCCGGCGGTCTCGAGCCGCGCCTCGGCAGCCACCACCTTCGCACGCTCACCGTGGTCGGTTTCCCAACCGCCACCTATCCCGGAATCCTGGACGAGCTGAACCGGCTTGCCTTCCCCTACCGCTGGTCGACGCGCGCGATCCTCCTCGACAAGACCGAGGCGGTAAAACTGCTGACCAAGATCCGCCGTCAGTGGTTTGCCAAGCGCAAGTCCATCGCCGCCATCGTCAAGGAGGTGATGACCAACGAGGTCTCGACACTGGTCGACAGCGATGCGGCCAACAAGGCCGTCGATGCCGACCTCGCTTTGCAGGAACTTGGCACCGACGACGTCGGCCAGGCCTATGTCACCGCGACCGTCACCGTCTGGGACGAGGATCCCGGTGTTGCCGCCGAAAAGCTGCGCCTCGTCGAGAAGGTGATCCAGGGCCGCGACTTCACCTGCATGCCGGAAGGGGTCAACGCGCTCGAAGCCTGGCTCGGCTCTCTGCCGGGGCACGCCTACGCCAACGTCCGCCAGCCGCCGCTCTCGACATTGAACCTCGCCCACATGATTCCGCTGTCGGCGGTCTGGGCCGGGCCGGACCGGGATGAGCATTTCCGGAGCGCCCCGCTGTTCTTCGGCAAGACCGAGGGCTCGACGCCGTTCCGCTTCTCCCTGCATGTCGGCGACGTCGGCCACACCCTGATCGTCGGCCCGACCGGCGCCGGCAAGTCCGTGCTGCTGGCGCTGATGGCGATCCAGTTCCGCCGCTACCGGAAAAGCCAGATCTTCGCCTTCGATTTCGGCGGCTCGATCCGCACAGCTGCGCTTGCCATGGGCGGCGACTGGCACGACCTCGGCGGAAGTCTGTCGAACAGTGCGGAGAATTCCGTCTCGCTTCAACCGTTCGCGCGTATCGGCGATGCGGCGGAGCGCGCCTGGGCGGCGGAATGGGTGACGGCGATCCTCGCCAAGGAAGGCGTCACCATCGATCCGACCGCGAAAGAGCATGTCTGGTCGGCGCTGACTTCGCTGGCTTCCTCGCGGGTCGAGGAGCGGACGATCACGGGCCTGACGGTGCTGCTGCAATCGGCCGCGCTCAAGCAGGCGCTGCAACCTTATTGCGTCGGCGGACCCTCCGGCCGGCTGCTCGATGCCGAGGCCGAGCAGCTCGGATTTGCATCGGTGCAGGCGTTTGAGACCGAGGGCTTGATTGGCGCTGGTGCTGCGCCTGCCGTCCTCACCTACCTCTTCCATCGCATCGAGGGCCGGCTCGACGGCCGGCCGACCCTCCTCATCATCGACGAGGGCTGGCTCGTCCTCGACGATCCGGCCTTCGCGCAACAGCTGAGGGAGTGGTTGAAAACGCTCCGGAAGAAGAACGCGTCCGTCGTCTTTGCCACCCAATCGCTCTCCGACATCGACGGCAGCAATATCGCCCCCGCGATCGTCGAGAGCTGCCCGACACGCATCTTCCTGCCGAATGAGCGCGCGATCGAGCCGCAAATCACCGCGATCTACCAGCGGTTCGGTTTGAACGACCGCCAGATCGAGATCATCGCGCGGGCGACGCCGAAGCGGGACTATTACTGCCAGTCCCGACGCGGCAACCGGCTCTTTGAACTCGGCCTCGGACCGATTGCGCTCGCCTTCTGCGCCGCGTCCTCCAGGGACGACCATGCCGCGATCGAACGGCTGCTCGCCGAGCACGGCCGCGACGGCTTCACGCCCGCCTGGCTCGCGGATCACGAGCTGCTCTGGGCTGCCGACCTTATCCCTGACCTGACAAACCTGGAGGTGCAACCATGATCGTCTTTAAGATGCGGCGTGCCAGCCTGGTCGCCGCGACCGCTCTCTCGTTGATCCCGTCGATCTCGCCGCTTTTGACGACGCGGGCTTGCGCGCAGTGGATCGTCTACGACCCCACCAACTTCAGCCAGAACGTGCTGACCGCGGCGCGCGAGCTGCAGCAGATCAACAATCAGATCCAGATGCTGAATAATCAGGCCCAGAGCCTGGTCAACCAGGGAAAGAACCTCGCCAACCTGCCGCTGTCGACGCTGACCCAGCTCCAGGCACAGGTCGCGCGGACCCAGTCGCTGCTGAGCCAGGCCCAGAACATCGCCTTCAACGTCGAGCGCATCCAGACGGCATACTCCACGACCTATGGCACGGCGGCGGCTACGGGCTCGAATGCGACAATGGTTGCCGCGGCTCAAAGTCGTTGGCAGAACTCGGTCGGCGCCTTCGAGGACTCGCTGAAGGTGCAGGCCGGCGTCGTCGGCAATATCTCGACCAACTCCAGCGCAATGAGCTCGCTGGTCACCGCCAGCCAGTCAGCGAGTGGCGCCCTGCAGGCCGCTCAAGCCGGCAACCAACTCCTTGCCCTGCACTCCCAGCAGCTCTCCGATCTTGTCGCGGTTCTCGCCGCGAAGGGGAGGGCAGACGCGCTGGAGCAGGCGCGCGTGACGGCGGCCGAGTCGCAAGGCGCCCAGCAATACAAGATCTTCTCGACGCGCAGCGGCTATCAGCCCGGCAACGTCACCATGTTCAGCGGCAACTGAGACACCTCTCATGGAGCGCTCGGATATCCTTCGCGCAGGCGCGATGATCGTCGTGTTTGTGATTTTCCTCGCCACGCTGCACGTCATCCATCGGCGTCCGGCTGAGCGGCCCGTATCCGACGCCCCCTCTGCCTCCACTCCCGATAACCTCTCGGCCGAGCTGCTCCGCTGCGCTGAGCTCGGACCCCAGGATGCCGAAGATCCGCACTGCCAGGCGGTTTGGAAGGAGAACCGCGCGCGCTTCTTCGGCAGGCCGGCGCGGCCACTTCTGCCGCAAGCCGCGCCGGCCACACCGCCGACGACGAGCACCACGCAGGGAGAGAAGCGTTGAACAACGTCGGCGTTATCGATACCTTCCTCAATACGTTCACGACCTACATTGATTCAGGCTTCGGTCTGGTCAAAGGCGAGGTGACGTATCTCTCGTCGACGTTGATCGTCATCGACATCACCTTGGCCGGCCTGTTCTGGGCCTGGGGCGCAGATGAAGACATCCTCCAACGGCTGGTGAAGAAGACCCTCTACATCGGTTTCTTTGCCTTCATCATCACCAACTTCAACAAGCTCTCAGCGATCATTTTCAATAGCTTCGCCGGCCTCGGCCTGAAGGCCGGCGGCTCCTCGATCTCGCAAGCGGATTTTTTGCGACCCGGCAAGCTCGCGCAGGTCGGGCTCGACGCCGGGCAGCCGCTGCTCGATGCAGCAAGCCAGATGATGGGCTTCACCAGCTTCTTTGCGAACTTTGTCCAGATTGCCGTTCTGATGGTGTCCTGGCTCTTGGTGCTGATCGCCTTCTTCATTCTGGCGGTGCAGCTGTTCGTCACGCTGATCGAGTTCAAGCTGACGACGCTCGCCGGTTTTATCCTTATTCCCTTTGCCCTCTTCAACAAGACCGCCTTCCTTGCGGAGAAGGTGCTGGGCAACGTCGTTGCCTCCGGCGTGAAGGTCATGGTGCTCGCCGTCATCGTCGGCATCGGCACCGGGCTCTTCTCCCAGTTCACGTCCGCCTATGGCGGCGGCCAGCCGACCATCGAGCAGGCGCTCTCCGTCGTGCTGGCGGCGCTCGCCATGCTCGGTCTCGGCATCTTCGGGCCCGGCATCGCCACCGGGCTTGTGTCGGGAGCGCCGCAGCTCGGCGCGGGCGCCGCCGTCGGCACCGGCCTCGCTGTTGCCGGCACAGCGATGGTCGGCGGCGCGGCGCTCGGTTTGGCCGGAAGGGGAGCGATGGCCGCGGCCTCAGGTTCAGCTGCGGCCGCGCGTGGTGGTGCGGCGATGGCGGGCGGCATGTCCTCCGCCTACAGCCTCGCCTCGGCCGGTCGGTCCGGCGCTGGCGGCGTCGCGTCCGGTCTCGGTGGCGCGGGCCGCGCGGCGGCAAGTAGCGCCGCAGCTCCCGTCAGACGCGCCGCTTCGCAAGCAGCCGGGGCCATGCGGGAGAGATTCGCCTCAGGCGCCCGGGCCGGTGTCGCCAACACCGGTGGCTCCTCGACGATGGGGACCATTTCGAGTGGCGAGGCCGCAAACGATGAAGCCGCATCTCAAGCGGCGAGCGAAAGCGCTCCGCCCGCCTGGGCCCGGCGCGTCAAGCGCAATCAGACCGTGATTCACGGAGCTCAGACAGCCGCGCAAGCCCTCAAATCCGGCGACAGCCATGGTGGCGGTCACTCCGTCGATCTCTCGCAAGGAGAATAGCAAGTGTCGATCTTCCGCCGATCATCGGTCCGCTACGGCCGCACACCCGAACCCGAAACTCCTTACCAACGCGCAGCGCAAGTCTGGGACGAGCGCATCGGCTCAGCCCGCGTGCAGGCCAGGAACTGGCGGCTGATGGCCTTCGGTTCGCTGATCCTCGCTTCCGGCCTCGCAGGCGGGCTCGTCTGGCAATCCACCCACGGCACAGTCGTTCCCTGGGTGGTGCAGGTCGACAAGCTCGGCGAGGCGCAAGTCGTGGCGCCGGCCACCGCCGACTTTAGACCAAACGACCCGCAGATTGCCTGGTATCTCGCCCACTTCATCCAGATCGTGCGCTCGCTCCCGGCTGACCCGATCATCGTGCGGCACAACTGGCTGCAGGCTTATGATTTCACGACGACCGCAGGCGCGGCGGCGCTGAACGATTACGCCCGCGCCAACGACCCCTTCGCCAATCTCGGCAAGCAGCAGGTCTCAATCGACGTCTCCAGCGTCATCCGCGCCTCGCCCGACAGTTTTCGTATCGCCTGGGTCGAGCACCGCTTTCAGGACGGGGCGCTCGCCGGCACCTCACGTTGGACGGCAATCCTCACCATCGCGATTCACCCGCCCGCAGATGCCGATCGGCTGCGCAAGAATCCACTCGGCATCTACGTCAACGCTATCAACTGGTCAAAGGAGCTGGGACAATGACCCCGCCGATTTTCTTTGGAGCCGGCGGTCCGGCTTCGCGTTTCTCTACAGTTCAGCAAAGCCGGAAAGACAGGGATACGTCTTTCCGTAAACCCTCCCTGGCAGCCTTGCTGATGGTCACGTCAGTGCTTGGCGGTTGCGCGCACAATTTCATTCCGCCCGACATCAACTACGACACTGCGGAGCCGGCAACGCTCACCGCCGATCCCCCGGCACCCGTTCAGATCGTTGAGTTGCCAAAACCCCTGCCGCTGCCCGGCCAGTTGAAACCGCTTGCCGCCGGCAAGCGCGTCCCGGAAGCGGCTGACCCGAAGGTTCGCGTCAAACAAGCCAACGCCGCGGCACGGGTGCAGCCGGTCCGCAACGGATTCATCAACGCGGTGCAGGTCTATCCGTTCTCCGGCGGAGCCCTTTACCAGGTCTATACGGCGCCGGGTCAGATCACCGACGTCGCCCTCCAGGATGGCGAGCAGCTCGTCGGCTCCGGTCCGGTCGCCGCCGGCGACACCGTGCGCTGGATCATCGGCGATACTGAGAGCGGGGCGGGCGCGACCAGGAAGATCCATATCCTGGTCAAGCCGACGCGGCCGGAATTGGTCACCAATCTCGTGATCAACACCGACCGGCGGACCTACCTCCTCGAGCTGCGCTCGACGGAGAAGACCTACATGGCGTCAGTCTCCTGGCAGTATCCCGAGGACCAGCTGATTGCACTCCGGCGGCAGAATGCGGCCGCTGAAACCGCAGCGCCCATCGCGGCCGGCGTCGATCTCGCCTCGATCAACTTCCGCTACGCGATCGAGGGCGATGATCCGGCCTGGCGACCGCTGCGCGCGTTCGACGACGGGAACAAGGTCTACATCGAGTTTCCGAGCGGGATCGTCCAGGGCGAAATGCCGCCTCTGTTCGTCATCGGTCCGGCCGGCGGCTCTGAACTCGTGAACTACCGCGCGAACCGCAATTACTACATTGTCGACCGCCTGTTCGCCGCCGCCGAATTGCGTCTGGGCGACAAGGACAGCGAGCGGCGCGTCCGCATCGTCCGCACCGACGGAAGGCCGCGCGCATGGCGATAGGCAGCGAAGACGAACATCAGAGCGACATCCCGCCTGTCGCGCCGCCGGACCTGCGGCTCCGAGGCGAACGGCCCCGTGTCACACGGCTCTCGCGCAAGGTCCTGATCGGCCTCGGCGCGGTGTCCGCCCTCGCAGTCGCGGGCGCGCTCGGCTATGCCCTGCAGACCGGCAACAAGGCGCAGACCGGCCAGGAGTTGCTCAGCACCCAGAACAGGCCTTCGGCCGAGGGCCTCGCCGGTTTGCCGAAGGACTACACCGGCCTGCCACGCCAGGCGCCGCCGCTCGGGCCTCCGCTGCCGGGCGATCTCGGCAAGCCGATCCTCAATGCTGGTGCCGCACCGAACACCGTGATCCCCGGAACGGCGTCTGATCCAGAAACGCAACGCAGATCCCAGGAAGTCGACGCGGCGCGGGTCAGCCGCCTCTTCGCCCAAACCGCTCAGCAACCGCAGAGCGTCGCCCAACTCGTCCCGCCTGCTTCCACCGGCACCGCGACGACACCGCCCGTCGATGCCGGATCGGCCCAGAACATGCAGGACCGCAAGACGGCGTTCCTTAATGCGGCGACCGACAAGCGCACGGTCAGTGGGGACCGGCTCGAGGCCAAGGCCTCACCTTACGTCGTGCAGGCCGGCACCGTGATTCCGGCTGCGCTCATCACGGGCATTCGTTCCGATCTGCCGGGCCAAGTCACGGCTCAGATCACGGAGGCGGTCTGGGATAGCCCATCTGGCAAATATCTCCTGATCCCCCAGGGCGCGAAGCTGATAGGCCAGTACGACAGCTCTGTCGCGTTCGGCCAGAGCCGAATCCTCCTGGTCTGGACTCGGATCATCATGCCGGACGGCAACTCGATCGTGCTGGAGCGCCAGCCTGGTGCCGACACCGGCGGTTATGCCGGGCTCGAGGACGAGGTCGACAACCACTGGGGCATGCTGTTCAAGGCCGCCGTCCTCTCGACCATGCTCAGCGTCGGAGCCGAGGCGGGCACGAGCCAGAACGAGAACAACCTTGTTCAGGCGATCCGCAGTGGCGCGTCCAACAGCATCAGCCAGACCGGTCAGCAGATCGTCCAGCGCCAGCTCAACATCCAGCCGACACTGACCATCCGGCCAGGTTTCCCGGTGCGGGTCATCGTCACGCGGGATTTGGTATTGGCTCCGTACGGAAAGGGAGGAACGCCATGACCAAGCTCAAGCTTGGGCCGCTTGAAGATGACAAGCCGGTCAAGCTCACGATCGAGTTGCCGGCAGCGGTCTTCAGGGATCTCAAAAGCTACGCGGAGATTTTAACGCGTAGCGAAGGCGCGACGACACCGACCGAGCCGGCGAAATTGATCGCGCCGATGATCGAGCGTTTCATGGCAACTGACCGCGCGTTCGCAAAGGCACGACGAGGTGCTGCTCAGTCCGTTCCTGAGGCGGCAGAGAGATCCGGATAGCGCTCGCGAAGCAAGTCAAGCAACGGACGCAGCGATGGATTGCCATTGTCCTGCCGCCAATAAGCGCGCAAGCTCAGCCGGGTGGGTCCCTCGGCATCATGCACCTCACGGAAGGTGACACCCGGATAGACTGCGCCGGTGGCACTTTCCAATACCAGGAGAATGCCCCAGTCCACGCCGACCAGGGAGAGAAGCCGGTCGAGCACCACATCGTGGCGAACCAGCGGGCAAGGATCGGAAGCTCCCAATTTGATGTTGAGGAGCTTCACGAATTCCGGTCCCGGACCACGCTGTGACGTCAAAAGCCGTTCACGCCTCAGTTCGCCCCAGTAAACCACCTCACGGCCTGTCAGCGGATGGTTCGCAGGGAGGGCGACGACGACACGCTCGCTCCAGAGCAACAATGACTTGCCGCTCCATCTTGGAGTGGGCTCGGCTACAAAGGCGACGTCAATAGCCGAGCTCGCGAGATCCGAGATCAGTTGCTCGCTCGCTCCGTCAACCAGTTGTCGATCGACATCGGGGAAGCGCTGCTGATAGTCGAGGAGCGTGGCCCGAAGATTGCCGGCTGAGAGGGATGTATGGATGCCGATGGTTAACCGACCACTCTCGCCACGCGAGCGGGTCTTGACACGAACCGTGATTGCTTCCGCCTCTTCCATGAAGCGCCGGGTAGCATCGAGGAATTCCTGCCCCTCAATGGTGGGTCGAGTGCCGCCGTTTGTGCGCTTGAACAGAGTGATACCCACCCTGTATTCGAGGTCTCGCAGACGACGACTAAGCGTCGGCTGCTTAATTCTGAGTGCCTCTGCCGCTTGGCGGAGGCTCCGATGCTGCGACACGACGATCGCCCAGCGCAGATCTCGAAATTCAACGGGCACGGTCGGCGGAGCCATAAGGTTGTACGGAGAGTTCTGGCTATTTATGCGTGAGGGCTAAAACCTGGCGACTCCCACTTCGTTCAGTCCATGGCGGACATTTTGATCCGATTATTGAGAATGAGCCAGATCGATACTGAGGTCTCAGGGAAGACGCGTACTTGCCCCAGATATCAACGTGACACGGCTCGTGCGCAACAAGTTCGCTAGTGGACATCAAGCTGGCTAAGGCGCGGCTTGGCGCATCTCGCTGACAAAGGTCGTAATTGCTTGGCCGAGGGCACGATTCCGATCCATCAGGTCCTGAACCGTGCGGACGACGTCATCGGCCGCTCCGCGGCTCGTCGCCGCGTCGCCGGACACTTCGAGTACGTGCCCGGCTACCGCGCGCGCTCCGGCAGCAGCAGATTCGGCGCTGCGACTGATATCCCCGATGGCGGCATTTTGCTCGTCGAGAATGCTGACGATAGATGTAGTCGTTTCGCCAACGCGATTGATAACGTCGAATATCCGCCGGATGGCGCCTACGGCGGCGTCCGTCTCGGTCTGAACCGCCACGATTTGTGTGGCGATCTCTTGTGTGGCGTTCTTGGTCTGACTTGCGAGTGCTTTGACCTCTCCAGCGACGACGGCAAAGCCCTTGCCTGTTTCTCCCGCCTTGGCAGCCTCGATCGTCGCATTCAAGGCTAGTAAATTAGTTTGGGACGTAATTGCCTCGATCAATTGAACCACCTCGCCGATGCGTCCGACGGCGTCGGCAAGTCCGTTCATGATAGCCCTTGCGTGCTCCGCCTCTTGTGCCGCCTGTTGAGAGATCTCGGATGAGAGGGCCACTTGCCGTCCGATCTCAGAGCCCGAGGCGAATAACTCTGTGGTTGCTGCAGCCACGGACTCTACGTGTGCCGTGGTTTGCTCGGCGGCACCGGTCGCGGTGCTCGAACGCTCTGCTGTATCCTACGGCAATCCGGCTCGCGATCCTGCTGTCCCATGGAGAGCTTAAGGCGGCGCTCGAACGCCTCGCGATTGCCTTCGAGGAAAAGGCGGCCTCTTTCAGCGAAGTCATAAAGCTCGGCCGAACGCAATTGCAGGATGCCGTCCCCATGACCTTGGGGCAGGAATTCCAAGCCTTCGCGACGACACTTCGCGAGGATGTCTCTCGGCTCGGAGAGATCGCCGCATTCTTCCAGGAGATCAATCTTGGCGGCACAGCGATCGGTACCGGCATCAATACCAACCCCGACTATCAGGCGCTTGCCGTCTCGGAGCTTTGCAAGATCTCGGGTCTCCCCCTCGTAGCCGCCGGCAACCTGATCGAAGCATGTTGGGATACCGGAGCCTTCGTTTTGTTCTCCGGGATGCTCAAGCGAACCGCGACTAAGTTGTCGAAGATCTGCAACGACCTAAGATTGCTTTCTAGTGGACCGCGAGGAGGGCTAAACGAAATCAATCTGCCGCCGCTTCAGCCCGGCTCGTCAATCATGCCTGGCAAGGTCAATCCGGTGGTGCCGGAAGTCGTCAATCAGGTCGCATTCCAGATCATCGGCTATGATCTGACGATCACGCTTGCTGCCGAAGCCGGGCAGCTCCAATTAAACGTCATGGAGCCCGTGATTGCGTACAATATTCTTCACTCGCTCGAACTCCTGACGAATGCGATCGAGGTGCTTCGCACGAAGTGTGTCAGCGGGATCACGCCAAATGTGCAAGTGTGTCAGAGACACCTCGAGGCCAGCACCGCGGTCGCGACGGCTCTCACCCCAGCGATCGGCTACGAGCGTGCGGCTGAGCTGGCGAAAAAGGTGCTCATCTCGGGCAAGACAATTCGCGAGGTACTCGACGACGAGCCGGATCTTTCCCCGGATTTGATCGCCCACACGACCGACCCGCATCGTCTTACTAGGCCGACGCGAACGCGAGTGGCATCATAGATCGCGATCACTGATCGAAAAATAATCGAGGGGCGACGAATGCTGATTGTCGTCCTGCCGGAATTTGTCATTGGAAGGAAAATGTATGAAATCCAGAGCAGCCGTCGCCTGGGAAGCCAAGAAGCCGCTGTCGATAGAAACGATCGAAATCGGCGGTCCGCGACAAGGAGAGGTGCTTGTCGAGATCAAGGCGACGGGAGTTTGTCACACCGATGCCTACACGCTGTCAGGCCTCGACTCCGAGGGTAAATTTCCTGCGATCCTCGGCCACGAGGGCGCGGGGATCGTGCGCGAGGTGGGCGAAGGCGTGACCTCGTTGAGGCCCGGCGATCACGTCATTCCGCTCTACACGCCGGAATGTCGCCAGTGCAAGACCTGCCTGTCGCAGCGCTCCAACCTGTGCACGTCGATACGTGCCACCCAAGGCCAAGGCCTGATGCCCGACAAGACAACGCGCTTCTCTTGCGACGCCGGCGAAGTCTTCCACTATATGGGGTGCTCAACCTTCTCAAATTTCACGGTGTTGCCGGAAATCGCTCTGGCGAAGGTTCGCGAAGACGCTCCCTTCGACAAGATTTGCTACATCGGATGCGGTGTCACGACCGGAATCGGTGCGGTGATCTACACCGCGAAGGTGCGTCCGGGATCGAACGTAGTGGTCTTTGGCCTCGGCGGCATCGGTCTGAACGTTATTCAAGGAGCGCGGATGGTGGGCGCCGACAGGATCGTCGGCGTCGACACCAATCCAGCCAAGGTCGAGATGGCCAAGAAGTTCGGTATGACGGATTTTATCAATCCGACCGAGGTCGGTAGCGACAAAGTCGTGCAGGCGATCCTGGATCTGACGGACGGGGGCGCCGACTATTCCTTCGATGCCACGGGCAATGTGAATGTCATGCGACAGGCGCTCGAATGTTGTCATCGTGGTTGGGGTGAATCAATCATCATCGGGGTAGCGGAGGCTGGCAGGGAAATATCCACCAGACCATTCCAACTCGTCACCGGTCGCGTGTGGAAGGGTACTGCATTCGGGGGCGCGCGCGGTCGCACGGATGTGCCGAGAATCGTGGATTGGTACATGGAGGGCAAGATCAAGATCGACGATCTGATCACCCATACGATGCCTCTCGACAAGATAAACACTGCCTTCGATCTCATGCATGAGGGCAAATCTATCCGATCAGTAATTGTCTATTGATCGCGACCATAACGCTTTACGAGGAGAGAAAGTATGACGAAAAGACTATTGCATCCGGCGATTCAAGACGGCGGCTCTCGCACAGGAAGTCCCTCATTTGCGGGAAGCATACTCGCATGCCATTGCAAAACGCGCCCGGTGAAGGTCAAGGTGTCAGTCGCGATTGCGCACAATCACGCTTGCGGCTGTACCAAGTGCTGGAAGCCGGACAACGCCGCCTTCTCCGTCGTTGCCGTCGCGCCGAGCGAGCAGGTTTCGGTGATCGAGAATGGCGACAAGCTTGTCGTCGTCGACCCGAGCGCACTGATCCGACGCCACGCATGCAAAGAATGCGGAGTTCATATGCATGGTCCAGTCGAGCGCGATCACGCTTTCAAGGGCCTCTCATTCATCCATCCGGAATTGTTCGAGGACGGCGATTGGCCGCGGCCGACCTTCGCCGCATTTGTCTCTTCGATCATTGAAGGCGGGGTAGATCCTTCAGAAATGGATGGCATTCGATCTGATCTCCGGTCCGTCAATCTGGAGCCTTATGACTGTTTGTCGCCGCCCTTGATGGACTATCTCTCGACATGGACAGCAAAGAAGAGCGGCGTTCTCCGCTGACGTTGAGATGGTAAATCTAGAGAAAGTTCGCCCGCCAGATCATTCTGATCCGCAGTTTTAGGAGAGCCCAACCGAGCCGCGGGCGTGACTTGCGTGTGAGTGGGTAGCGTTTGGCGCCGAATGCAGCCGAAATAACAATTGATGGGCATCTTGCGTAGCGCAATTCGTTTGCAGTTCCTCCCTGACTAGGCCACCGCGCAGGCGGTGGCCGTTCTTTTTCGACGTGTGTGTGGGCGCAGATTGACTTGCGAAAGTCGAGCGGCTGTATCGTCCCCACCTCGAGGTGGGAGCGTAGTGCAATCAATTGATGCCGCGAAGCGCCGACAGCATCATCGAAAGCATCGCCCGCTTACTTCCGGTTCGATCTGGACGCGCGCCCCCACTCATGTCGACCTCGACGGCTTGACCGGCGCCACAGTGCAAACGCCTCGTCCGTGTTGATGAAGGACGCTCGAACTCGCCAGTTGGGCGCGCTCTACGTGATCCGAACATAGCCCGCGAAACAAGATGCGGATTTCGAATTATAAAAAATCGATTTTGCGAACCGTTGTTTCAGAAGATGCAGGTCCCTCGGATTTGGCTTCACTGGAAGTTTAGTAATTATCATTTTTTGGAATAAATACACTCACGAAGTGACATTACCGGAGGACTAGGGTCCCCCCGTGGCCTATCATTTAGCCATGGTTGAGCGCTGCCCAGTTCATGTGCGGTGCAGAAAATGAGCGGATCTTATGCTTCCGAGGTTCGCGGACTAAAGGCGTCTGCCGAATGTTGGAAGTCGTTAATTCCTGGCGGGCGTGATCGTACCCGGGCCGCGCGGCAACGCACGCGTCGCCCCAAAAGACGATAAGGCGCAGAAAGCGTGTCTCACCTGAATCAGAGGGATGTCCATGTCTAAAATGCTTGCACTGCTTTCCGCGACTGCGATCACCGTGTTTGCGGTCGCCTCGGCCCAGGCGGGTCCAACGCTCGACAATATCAAATCGAAAAAGACAATCACCATTGGCTATCGGGAAGCTTCGATTCCCTTTTCCTATCTCGGCGCCGACCAGAAGCCTGTTGGCTTTTCCCTGGACTTGTGCGCGCACGTCGTCGATCGTCTGAAAGCTGATCTCGGCACTCCGGACCTTCAGATAAAGCTTACGCCGGTCAACTCGTCCAACCGTATTCCGCTTATCCAGAACGGCACGATCGATATCGAGTGCGGAGGTACTGCCAGCAGCAAGCAACGTCTGGAACAGGTCTCATTCAGCGTTTCAACCTTCGCCAGCCAAACCGCTTGGCTCACAAAGGTGTCGAGCGGGCTCAAGACGCCGAAAGACTTGAATGGAAAGACTATTGTCGTCACACAGGGGTCTGATGCTCTCGGCATCGCCAAAGGCATTTCGCAGGATGAAGGTCTCAACCTTACTATCGCGCAGGCCAAAGACCACGCGGAATCATTGTTGTTGCTGACCACCGGGCGTGCAGCGGCGTGGGTCGAAGCCGACATCCTCCTGGCTGGTATGAAGGCGGATTCTTCTAACCCTTCTGATCTCACGTTCCTGAAATCCAACTATGGCACCATTTATTATTACGGTCTGATGTTCTCGAAGGACGATCCCGACTTCAAAAAGTTGGTCGACGACGTTCTCTCTAAGCTCATGGCTTCCGGCGAGTTCACGAAGATCTACGACAAATGGTTCATGGCTGCGATACCGCCGAAGAACATCAATCTCAGTTTCCCAATGACCGACGCTCTTAAAGAGCGCGTCGCCCATCCTAGTGATGTCGTCAATAATTGATCTCGCCAGCCGCGGCCCTGAAGGCCGCCGCTGGCCAACACCAGATGTACAGCATGGTCTAACGCTTGCTGCGATCGCGAATGCGGACGCAAGCGACTGTCTTTACCTAGAAGGAGCCCAAAATGAGTAGAGCTGCGATTGGCTGGGAGGCAATGACGGACTCCGATCGACGAATCGCACAATGGGTCGAGGAGACGCCGTTCGTGGATACCCACGAGCATTTGATTGAGGAAAGTCAGCGCCTTTCCGGAGCGATCCATCCACGAACATTGCCATGCAACGACTGGGCTTATTTATTCAGGTCCTACGCTGCCGAGGATCTAGTGGTTGCTGGCCTGCCAGCAGCCGATTTACGCAGGTTTCTCGGGCCGGAACTTGCGAGCCCGGAAAAATATCGGTTGATCGCCCCCTATTGGGACCGCATCCGCCACACCGGCTACGCCCAGGCGCTACGCCATACGTTTCGCGGTGTGTACGGCGAAGACGACCTGACCGCCGACAGTCTGCCACGCATCGCGGAGAAATACCGTGAGACCGTCAAGCCCGGATTTTACAAACACATTCTAGGCCTGGCGAACATCGAAGGCTGCCAGGTCAATTCGCTACAGCGCATCTTTATGGAGACCGAGCAGCCGGGGTTACTCGATCACGATATAAGCATCCTTCAACTTTGCCGGTGTAGTGCTGCTGACTTCGCGTGGGTGGAAGCCGAGACAGGTAAGCGCCCGACGACACTCGATGAGTGGCTCGAGGTCATCGACTTCTATTTCGCAACATATGGCGCCAGAGCCGTGGCTGTAAAATCGCAAATTGCGTATTCGCGCGCTCTCGATTTCGAGCCAGTCACTAAAGCGACTGCGTCAAGGCTATTTCCTCACCATGCCGACAGAGTCGGCGCACTACATCCCCTCGGTCCTGAGGACCTCAAGGCGCTACAAGATTATCTGTTTCGCTATTGCGTCGGCAAGGCTGGCGAGTGCGGCCTGCCGGTTAAACTACACACCGGCGTTTTGGCTGGCTACGGTGTGATGCAACTCGCTCGTACTCACAGCAACGCCGCAGATGTCTGCCGCCTGTTGCAGGATTTTCCCGAAACCCGATTCGTGCTGATGCATATCGGCTACCCATACGAGCATGAGTTTATCGCGCTGGCCAAACATTATCCTAACGCCGCGATCGACATGTGCTGGGCATGGATCATCAATCCGGCGGCGGGCGTTCGCTTTCTGAAGGAGTTTCTGATGGCGGTTCCGTCCAACAAGATTTTCACCTTCGGCGGAGATTATGTCGCTGTGGAGCCGATCTATGGTCATGCGTTCGTAGCGCGCCGCGGAATCGCGCAAGCGCTCTCGCAACTGGTCGCGGAAGGCTGGATCGCGCTTGAGGACACCCGTGACCTGATTGACCGGATCATGCGCGGCAACGCGCGTCAGTTCTTTCGAAAGGGGCATCGAGAAGATGCGACACGTCCCTGAATACCGGACGCCCGCTTTTGAAAGTCTGTCGATGTCCAAAACCGTCTATTCTGCGTCGGGTAACAGCTCAGAGCAACTGCGCAAAAATCACGCCCGCCTTCACCGCCAGGGCCCAGCGCTAGCCTGGGAAGCCCAGCATCACGTTCGGTTGGTCACCCTTTGAGTTCACCGGGTGGTCGAGCGCGAAAGTTGGAGCCGAAGGTCATCGCGACGCTGATGGGGGATCAACTGATCGAAGTCGGGGTGATCGTTGACCCCGACCACCTTGCCTGCCAGGTTCACGAACCCCATCGCAGCCCGCGCGACGGGGCGCGGATCGTGGGGTCGATGAGCTGGGGGGTGCCGCGCCGCAAGGTGCGACGTCAGCAAACGTCCAATCTCTCAGGCGAGAGTTGGCGCACCCGACACGATTCGAACGTGTGGCCTTCGCCTTCGGAGGGCGACGCTCTATCCAGCTGAGCTACGGGTGCTAACTGCTTACGCAGTGCTTACGCGGATTTCGCGTATGAGTGAACCCCAACGCGCAGCCCTCG
The DNA here is from genome assembly GCF_018130885.1 of Bradyrhizobium sp. KB893862 SZCCT0404. Lineage (NCBI taxonomy): Bacteria > Pseudomonadati > Pseudomonadota > Alphaproteobacteria > Hyphomicrobiales > Nitrobacteraceae > Bradyrhizobium > Bradyrhizobium sp. KB893862 SZCCT0404. The sequence continues at coordinate 277,672 of NZ_JAFCLT010000003.1, read as the reverse complement.
CAAGCCATTGCCGTACAATACTCTTTCTTCCTCACTTTTCGCACCAGCCGGCTTGACACGTGCCTTCGGAGGGCAACGCTTGCCGAGCTGCGGTTGCGTTTGCTGCCTACATCTGTGGCTAGGTCACAAGAGCGACCTCAATGGCTCAGCTGGCGAGATCCTGGTTCGGCCGAGAGATCTGGATAGCGCTCGCGAAGCAGGTCAAGGAACGGACGCAACGATGGATTGCTGTTGGTCTGCCGCCAGTAAGCGCGGAAGCTCATTCGTGTCGGCCCGTCGGCATCGTGGACCTCTCGGAAGGTGACACCTGGATAGGTAGCACCGGTCGCGCCTTCCAAGGCCAGCAGGACACCCCAGCCGGCGCCGACCAAGGTAAGGAGTCGGTCGAGCGCCACATCATGGCGAAGCACCGGGCATGGATCGGAACCTCCCATCCTGCTGACAAGCAGCTTGTGGAATTCCGGTCCGGGGCCGTGCTGTGACAACAACAGTGTTTCGCGCCTCAGTTCACCCCAATGGACCACATTACGGGCTGTCAGCGGATGGTTCTCGGGCAGAGCGAGGACGACGCGTTCGCTCCAGACCAACAAGGACCTGTCGCTCCAGCTTGGATTGGGCCCGGCCAGGAAAGCGATATCAACGGCGGAGTTGATGAGGTCGGAGATCAGTTTGTCTCTCGCTCCGTCGACCAGATGCGGATCGACATCGGGGAAACGCAGTCGGTGCTCGAGGAGGCTGGCCCGCAGATTGCCGGCCGAGAGGGAAGCGTGGATGCCGATGATCAATCGGCCGCTCTCGCCGCGCGAATGGATCTTGAGGCGAGTCGTCAATGCTTCCGTATCGCCCACTATACGTCGAGCAGCATCGAGGAATTCCTGACCTTGGATGGTCGGTCGCGTGCCGCCGGTGGTGCGCTCGAAGAGCGCGCTGCCAACCTTGTGTTCGAGATTGCGCAGGCAACGACTCAGCGTCGATTGCTTGACTCTGAGCGCCTCTGCCGCTTGGCGGAGGCTTCGATGCTGAGATGCGGCAATCGCCCAACGTAGATCGCGAAATTCAACTGGCACGGTCGAAGCCTTGTGGCGAGTTGCCGGTGACTAAGTCTGTCTTGAACAGATCACCCCATTTATCTGTTCTGCTTCAGCACCTCGCTCAATTCAACCCAAAGATGCCATTGAATATTTCGAATTACGTCGTCAGTAGCGTGCGTACTATCACCGGTGCTGGGAGTAGCTTCGCTTTGAGCTGCAGTTCGACGAATGCGCAGAAGACCGAGAAACGCGAAAACGCAATGTCCGTGGGGATCGCGACCCTGGATAGGAGAGGGCCTCGCATCGAATAGCGAAGCTGGGGCAGCCGAATGGAGAAGTGTTCCTTCGGTTCAGGACACGGTCCGCTCTATTCGGCGCTTCGTGGATCCTCAGCATTGTTGCCAGCCTTGATTGCGATTCACGTTCGTCCGGTTTCAGCATAGAGACGGCGTCCAGGAATGTCCCACGACGTCTTCAGGATCGCTCCTGTGTCCGACTGAGTGATGTAGACCGTCTTCCGATCAGGTCCCCCGAACTTGATGTTGGTGGTCGTCTTGCCCTTGGGAGACACGATCCGTGCGATCGGTTCCCCGTCTGGGTTGATCACGAAGACTGAGCTGAGCGATGCGTGGGGTACGAATAGATTCGCCTGCTCGTCGATCGAGATGCTATCCGGGCCGCTGACCCCATAGAATGAGACGAAGCGACCGACTTTGCCAGTTGTTCCGTCGGGGAAGAGTGGGACGCGCCACACCGAGTTGTCGCGAGTCATTGCCACAAACAGAACGGACTCATTGGGATGCAGGACGAGGCCGTTCGGGCTGACGCCGGTCGACAGCAGAAGATCCAATTGTCCATTCGTGCGCAATCGATAGACACGTCCGGTTGGGTCTTGCAGGCCGGTCTGGCCCTGATCAGTGAAGTAAATGTCGCCATTTAGAGCGAACGTCAGGTCGTTCAATCCCTTGAAGCGCTCGCTGTCTCGCCGCCCGAGGAACGGAGCGATCTTGTTTGTGTTCGGATCGAACGTGAGCAGGCCCTGTTTGTAGTCCGTTATGAAGAACTTTCCGCTCGGATGTAGCGCCATGCCACCGGGTTCGCCGTCCCATTCCGCCAGCTGGGTCCATTCGAGGTCGGGCGATATCTTGAACAATCGACCGAACGGGACGTCCACAACGTAGAGGTTGCCCTGCTGGTCAAGCGTCAATCCCTCAATGAAACAGTCGACCGGCGGTTGGCCGACCTTATTGACCGTCGACCACTCCGACTTGACGCCCGTTCGGCGAAACTTCGCCGGCATCTCGGTGAGAATCTCGGCCCTAATGAGCCGTGGCGACGGATAGAAGTTCAAGCCAGGTTGTGTGAGGCTCGCATCTTGTGCCTGCGCGGCCGGGATCGGGGAGCTGCCAAACACAAAAGGAGCCGCCGAGCAGGCCAACGCTTGAGCCACCAATTTCCTTCTTGAGAGCATCGCGACCTCCACATCTGTCTGTTTGTTTTGTTTGCAACTAGATTCTCTAGGCTAGATCCCAATACAGCCGCTTCGGGTTGTCCACGAGGATCCGGCGGACGATCTCCTCGTCTGCCCACGACCAGAGTTGATCAAAGAGAGCCGCGCCGTCGGGCTTTTCAGACCGACCACGCGTATGGGGCCAATCGGATCCCCAAACCATACGGTCGGGAGCCTGGCATATCAGATCGCGTGCCATTGGATCGACGTCCTTGAAGCCGTCGGCTTCGGCAGACACGTGGTAGACGCCAGACAACTTCAACCATGTTTGCGGGCGGTCGAGTAATCTGCGCAATGATTGTCCAGCGCGGGTCATCAAACCGTTCGGCTGACGCACGAAAGCAAAGTGCCCGAGCACAACGCGGCAAGGCAGCTCGGCCAGGACGGGTTCGACCTCACACAGCAGCTCACTATGATGGGAAACGACGATTTCGATATTCCACCCGAAATCCGCGATAAGCGCGGCCATGTCCCGAATAGCCTGCGGAGACGCGGGATCGCCACGACCGAGATAGATGCGGATGCCCCGGACGCCTTGTCGATGCAGTTGGCGAACCTCTTCTCGGCTGGCGCCCTGCGGCACAATCGCGACGCCACGCGCTGTGTTACCGAAAAATCGCAAGGCGTCGAAAAAACAATCGTTGTTGAGGCCGTAAGTAGATGCTCCGATCAGCACAGATCGGCTCAGGCCGATGCGCCGGCGGAACAGCGCGTAGTCGTGTTTCGTGCCAATTGTGGTCAGTGAGCCCGACGGAGGCGGGAATGCCGGATCGAAGACATGATAGTGGCAGTCCACGGCCCCGACAGGTGCGGCGTGGTTGGGCGGCGCCGTACCCGTCGAATTCGGCACAGTGAGTCGCTCGCCAGCGATGGCATCCGTCACCATCTCCTCATCTCCTCATCTCCCCGTGATCGCGAGGCCTTGCATGAACGATCCGACGTCGGAATGCTCCTCGAGCGACCACGCCATTTCGAGAACCCGGCGCCGCTGGTCGGCCGGCCACACATCTCCCACATTGTTCTCGAACTTCTCTTCGATGTCGGAGCGCTGCACCGGATGGCCTGGAAAGCCCGGAAGATCGTCGCGCTGCTCCGACAGAATGCGGCCGTCGTCGAGCGTGACCGTGATTCGGTTGGGCGCTTTTGCCGGCGTCATTGCCGTCAGAGCCGCATCTTCTACGACGGTCGTTTCGTTCAGCAGTGCGACCGCTTCTGGGTCGCTTATCGCCTTCTCCGAATAACTATGGACGCTCAGCTGCCCGTCGAGCAGGGTCCTGACGACGACAAAGGGCAAACTATGGTCCGCAGTTTCGGATGTCTTCGGCGCCCATTTCTCCGGACCATTTGCAGCGACATCCTTGCCGCTCTTCGTCGTCGCGACCTCGACCTTCCTGATCTTGGCGCCGTTGATGCGGTGGGAGATTGCAGCTGCCGCCGGAACAGCAGTCTGAATGAAGGCCTGAGCAGGATAGAATTTATAGCGCACATCCTCGATCTTGAACGGGCGGGATTTTCCGCCGAAGCTTGCCAAGTCGAGCTCGAATTCGCCAGATACGGCTCTCATGAAACCGGCTTTTCCTTCGAAGATCGGCGAGGGACCGCTGATGCCCTTGCTCGCGAGCAGTACCGAGAAGATCGCCGTGCGAGCAGCTTCTGCGTCGGCCATTCCCTTCCAATTCGATATTGTATCCGAGCGTGTCTGGAACAGCGGGATATGCGCCCCCAGCGCAATATTGACCGCCTGAGCAAGCTGCGAGGGCGACAGCTTCATCAGACGCCCCGCGGCGAGTGCGACCGCGACCAGGCTGTAGGCCGGATGATCGAAACCACGTGACCTGAGACTTGGGCCGTCTAGAAGACGACACATGATCTCGTAAGCCAGGACGATCGCGGTCACGACCTCTTTCCCATCGCTACCGCTCATCTCGGCCACGGCGAGACAAGCGGAAATATGGTCGCTCGGATGGCCGGTGTCGCGCCCCGAATAGAAATCGTTCAGGTCGAATTCGCGGATAGCGCAGCCGTTGGCAAAGGCTGCCCACTCTACGCTAGTGCGCTTCGCAGAGCCGAGGATGGTGCAGGGCCCATTTACGGTATCAGCGAGGGCGCGTACCGCAACGACCGGCTCTTGACCCAGCGCAGCAATGCCGCATCCGATCGCATCGATCAGATGGGCCTTGGCCGCCACCACGGTGCTTGGCGGCAGATCGCCGTAACGCAGACTGCTAGCGTAGTCGGCGAGACGCGCCGCGAGGTCGTTGGACGCTGCCAGCGTCCGTCCGCCAAGGACGAAAGGTAAGCAGCCCGACGCCAAGATACCCTTGGATAAGGTCCGGCGACTAAGGATCGTTCCCATTCTTCGCTCCAAATTGTTGACAATATCTCTTCCAAAATGAGCAGAAGTCAATCATCATACTCGCGCAGCTGCGCTTATTTTCACGGATTTTTACCTTATTTTCGCTGCGGTGCAGTGCATTTAGCGATAAGATTTTGGTTGACAATCTTGCGTCCAATCGTTCTTTGGCGACGAAGGCAAGAAGCGGAGAGGACGCATGGCGGACCTACCTGTACGGGTTGAGATCAACGAAGAAGGTCCAAGAGAGGGCTTTCAGATCGAGCCAGGACCCATCGAGACGGGCGACAAGGTGCGAGTGATCGAGGCGCTCGCCGCAACCGGCGTCGCTCATATTCAGGTCTGTTCCTTTGTTAGCCCGAAGCTGGTCCCTGGCTGGCAGGACGCAGACGCGGTGGTGCGCAGTTTCGCGCCTCGATCCGGAGTGGAATACACCGGCCTCTGGTTCAACGCGAAGGGCCTGGATCGGGCCATGGAACACGCAGACAAGCTCTCGCTGCTCGGCGCGATTTCGCTCTCGGCATCGGACGCCTTCAGTCGCCGCAACCTCAATCGCAGCCATGCGGAAAATCTGGAGCGGATGCGTTCGCAGACTGCACTGCATCTGTCGAAGAACGTACCCGTCACCCGGGTCGGCGTCATGGCGGCGTTCGGCTGCAATTTCCAGGGTGAAGTCAGCGTTGCCGACGTCATAAGGACGGTGCGCGATGGCTTCGGCATTGCCGATGAAGTGGGCATTTCGATCGAGGAGATCTCGCTGTCGGACACGATGGGATGGGCGGTGCCCTCGCGCATCGAAGCTGTGGTCGGAGCCGTGCGGGAGCGATGGCCTGATCAACGCATCAAGCTTCATCTTCACGATACCCGCGGCATGGCGGTCGCGAACGCCGCGGCTGGATTGCGTCTCGGCGTCGACAAGTACGATTCGACCGTCGGCGGGCTCGGGGGGTGTCCGTTCGCGGCACATACAGGCGCGGCCGGCAACATAGCAACGGAGGAGCTCGTCATGCTCTGCGAGGAGATGGGCGTGGAAACCGGAATTGATCTGGACGCGCTGATCGAAGCCGGACGACTGGCGGAGTCGATCGTCGGCCATCCCTTACCAAGCGAACTCCTGCACGCTGGCAGCCTCCATGCGGCCCGTAGGAAGGTGATGCAATGACGACGGTCCATCCGCTCCAGGGCTTGAAGGTCCTCGAATTCAGCCACGCGGTCATGGGGCCGACCGCAGGATTGTTATTGGCCGAGCTCGGCGCCGACGTGGTCAAGATCGAGCCGGCACCAAATGGCGATCCCACCCGACAGCTGGCCGGCTTCGCGGCTGGCTATTTTTCGGCCTATTGCCGGAGCAAGCGAAGTTTGGCCATCGATCTGAAGCATCCGGAGGGGAAAGCCCTTGTGCACAGGCTGGTCGCCGATGCGGACGTTGTGCTGGAGAACTACGGTCCCGGAACGATGGACAGGCTCGGGTGCGGATATGCCGAGCTATCCGCGATCAATCCGCGCCTGATCTATTTGGCGCTGAAAGGCTATCTCAAGGGGCCATACGAAAACCGGCCGGCACTCGATGAGGTGGTGCAGTTTCATGCGGGACTCGCCTGGATGACGGGCCCGCCCGGTAAACCCATGCGCGCGGGAGCCTCCGTCAACGACATCATGGGAGCGATGTTCGGCGTAATCGCCCTACAGTCTGCCTTGATCGAGCGTCAGAAAACAGGCAAGGGGACGATCGTGAGCGCAGGCCTCTTCGAGAACGCCTGTTTCCTGATGTCGAACTATATGGCGGGCATGATCGCCGGTGAACAGGAATTGCGACCGATGCCTGCGCGGCGCGGTGCCTGGGCGATCTACGAGCCCTTCGCCACGAGGGGCGAGGGACAGGTTTTTGTAGGCGTCACGAGCGACAGTCAGTGGACGCGGTTCATCAAGGAGTTCGACCTTCAGCAACTGGCTGATGATCCCAAGCTGGCGACCAACCGTCTGCGGACGCAGCAGCGCGAGTACATTCGCCCGATCATTCAGGCGCGTCTGCTTGAACTTGACCTCGACGATGTGAAGTCTCGGCTCGAACGGGCGAATGTTTCTTGGGCTCCGGTCGGCAAGCCGTCTGACCTGTTTGAGGATGCGCATTTGCAGGCCGCCGGCGGTCTGGTGGACGTATTCGTCGGCAAAGGTGGCGGCCCAGCGGGGCAGGTCGTTCCGCTTCCGGCACTGCCGATGGCGTTCGGTCAGGACCGGGCCCGTCCCGGCCTTGTGCGTCAGCCGCCGTTGGTCGGCCAGCACACCGAGGAGGTCTTGCGCGGCATCGGTGTCAGTCCGGAGGAGTTCGTTCGCCTGTCGCAAGCTGGCGTGGTCGTCTCGACGCGGGGCGGCCAAGCGGGAGCCGCTCCGGTGGCCCAGACATGATCTCGCTCCGCCAGACGCGTTTCCAACCCGGAATGTGCCGCGTGATGAACCTCGCCGGCCTCCTCGCGCTGAGTCTGTTTGGCTTCGGGCTGAAGCCGGCCTGCGCGGAGATGGACGTCGCGAGCAAGAGCGCGACGGCATTGCTGCCGGATCTCCCCCAGGAGATCGTCAGGGATGCGTGCAGTGAGGGAAAGCTGACGATCTACATCACGATCTTCCGCAACAACGCTCGATTTGTGCTCGACCGCTTTCGCGAACGCTTCCCATGCATCGCAATCAACACCTTCGTGGGGACGGGTGGCACTCTCTACGAACGTTTTTCGAGCGAGTTTCGCGCCGGCAGCAGCCCCGCGGACATCTTCATGAATGCCAGTCCGAGCTTCGGTGATGCTCTTGCCGAGAAGGGCATGTTGACGAAGTGGGCGCCGCCGAATGCGGGCCGTGTTCCCGCCCAGTGGCAGCGCCCGGGATATTGGTACGCGATCGCCTTGGAAGAAATCGGAGTCGGCTGGAACACTGAAGGCTTGAACGCTGAACAGAAGCTCTGGGTCGACAATCTGAAGAACTGGGATCAACTGCCGTCCGCTCCGTTCAGCGAGGACGCGGCCGTGGTCAATCCGCGTGCCGGCGGTTCGGCGCAGTTGCCGCTCGATTTCTTTCGAACAACCTATGGCGACGACTTCGTTAAAAGACTAGCTCGTCTCAAGCCTACGGTATTCGATGGCATCAATCCGCTCGTCGAGCGTCTCGTCGCAGGAGAGTTCGATCTTGCCTTGGTCGGTTTGACCAGCACGTTCGCTACGCAGAAGGCGCGTGGCGCTCCGCTTGCCTGGACGGTGCCCAGTCCGGGCCTTGCTATTCCAAATTTTCAGGCCATTCCTGCGAACGCTCCGCACCCGAATGCGGCAAAGTTGTTCCTGGCTTGGTCTTTGACCGAAGAGGGACAAACGGCTTGGGTGACGAAAATCGGCTTGGCGCCTGCCAATCCGGCGATCGAGATTCCGCGTTTCCCGGATGAACCTGCGCCGTCGCCGCGTCCTCTCAATTTTTACAATCCCGATTGGACGGCAATGATGAAACGACGGGGGGGCAATGCCGAGCTCTTCACCGAACTGTTCGGACACTAGAGCGATGTCCGACGTTGCCGTTCAAGTGAAACGCGCTCGCGCCGTCCGCCTCCTTGGCGGAGAGACGCTTCTCAGCTTCGCGCTTTTGTTGACTCTCGCGGCCTTGGTGTTGCTGCCGCTCGGCTATCTCGCATTTGGAGCATTATCGAGCGCTCCGCCCCACGCGCCGGATGCAATTCTGACCTGGAACAATCTGGCCGCCGTCTACGCATCCGGCAAATTCATAGAACCACTCCTCACGACGTTGGGAATCGGAATCGCAACCGGCTTTGTCTCGACCGTCATCGGATTGCTGTTGGTTTGGATTCTTGTGCGTTTTGTCGTACCGGGTGCGCGTGTGTGGAGAGTGCTCCTGACGGTTCCGCTGTACTTCTCTCCCTTGATGCTGGCGTTCGCTTTCGTGGCGCTCGGCTCTCCGCGGGTCGGGCTCATCAATCATGCGTGGCAGGCGATCGGCGAAGTCGGTTCGATCGTCAACGTGTACAGTTTCGTCGGCATCGTCTTCGTACTTTCCGTTCATTACGTGCCTTATGCGCTGCTTGTCTTGGCCGGGCCGGTCGAGGCGATCGGCTCCGAACTTGAAGAGGCGGCGCTGGTTTTGGGCAGTAGCCGCCCTCAGGTGGCCCGTTTCATCGTGCTGCCGCTGCTCAGACCGGCCTTGATCTCGACCTTTATGATCATCGCGGCCATGGCGGCCGAGAATTTTGCGGTTCCGACGCTTCTCGGCCGATCGGCACACATCAAAACGATCCCGGGCGAAATCTACTACCTGGTGTCCGCGGAACCGACTTCGCCGAACTTGGCGGCCGCGCTGGGATCGCTTCTCCTATTGATCGCGTGTGCGGGAGTATTGGGATATCGCTGGATGGCGAGGGCGTCGGATCGCTATGTCGCGGTAACCGGCAAGCCCAAGCGACGCGTTCGCACCGACCCTGGAACGTGGCGGCTCGTCTTGCCGGTACTCCTCGGCGCCTATCTTTCCGTCACCACGGTGCTGCCTCTGGCAGCCCTCATCTATGGTTCGTTCCTTCCATTTCTGGGCCGTCGGGTGAATCTCGACCTTCTGACGTTGCGGAACTATGCGAGTGCATTGCAGCCGGCGAATGTCCAGGCCCTGACGAACAGCCTGCTATTGGCTAGCATAGCGGCGACGATTTGCGTGGTGCTGGGCTTTCTCGTGAGTTTTTGCGTCTGGCGGACCCGCGCACCGCTACGCAGTGCACTCGATTATCTAAGCTCGGTGTCGGTTGCCATTCCAGGAATGGTGCTTGGTATCGGAATGCTGTGGACCTATGTCGGCGCCCCCTTCGGGCTATGGGGCTCCATCTGGATATTGCTGCTGGCTTATGTTGCGAGGTTTGTCGTCCATCCCACGCGAGCCGCATCGACCGGCCTCCTGCAAATGTCGAGAGACCTCGATGAGGCCGGTCGCGTGTTGGGAGCTTCTCTTCCGCGGCGCATGCTGGACATCTCGGCACCGATTGTGCGTGTTCCGCTGCTGTCCTCTTGGCTGGTCGTCGCGATCTTCGCATTCAACGAGGTCACGTCGACCGTTCTGCTTTATTCGTCGCGGTCCCTTACGCTTTCCATTTTGACCTGGAACTCGCTCAATTCGGTTGGCGCGATGCAGGCCTTCGCATTTGCCGTCCTGCAGGGGCTGATAACGGCCGTTCTCGTCACCTGTGTCTATTTTCTTTCCGGGAGAGAACGCGAATGAGCGCCACGCATGTCGAACTCGATGCCCTTCAAAAGCAATTCGCTCCCAACCTGACGGTGGGGCCGGTCGACCTCGCCATCGACGCGGGTGAAATCGTCGCGCTGCTCGGACCGAGCGGCTGCGGCAAGACGACGTTGTTGCGTTGCATTGCCGGTCTGGAAACGCCCACCGACGGCGAGATACGGATCGGTGGGGCAACCGCGTTCTCCGCCGCCAAACGCATCAATGAGAGCCCGGAGCGGCGCCGGATCGGGTTCGTCTTTCAGTCCTATGCCCTCTGGCCGCACATGACTGTCGCCGAAAACGTGGCGTATGGGCTCAAGCTCCGCAAGGTCGCCCGCGCGGAAATGAGGCAGCGCGTCGAGACCATCCTCGGCAGCGTGGGTCTGGCGAAGATGGCGGATCGCTATCCGTCGACGCTCAGCGGAGGACAGCAGCAGCGCGTTGCCATAGCGAGAAGCCTTGTCGTCGAGGCCCGCGTGATCCTGTTCGATGAGCCTTTCAGCAATCTCGACGTCAATTTGCGGGAGGAGATGAGGTTCGAACTGCGGCGGCTGATCAAGCAGTCGGGCGTAACCGGCGTTTTCGTCACGCACGATCAGAGCGAGGCGATGGTCGTCGCGGATCGGATCTGTCTGTTACGCGAAGGGAAAGTAGAGCAGATCGGAACTCCCCGAGAGTTGTTTCAGAAGCCTGTCTCTCGGTTTGCCTTGAATTTCTTCGGCTCGTCGAACGTCTTGCCCGTCGTGCACGAAGGAGATGGATATGTTGTCCTCGAGGGCGGTCAACGTTTGGAGACCGGGATCACGTCAAATGGCGTCGGTCTCCTGGCGATTCGACCGGAGATGCTGCGACTGGTGCCGGAGAACGCAGCAGGTGCAAACATCATCAAGGGCGAGGTGAGGAATGCTACCTTTCTCGGTGGCATGACTGTCTATGACGTTGAGTCCGCAGGCGTGTCATTGCGTGTCAGCAGCCCCGAGGCGGAGCACGCCGTCGGCGCACGCGTTGCCCTCGAGCTGCCAGGACATGCCCTGATTCGTATCTGATCGGCGCCGCGGGACGGACTTGCGGCGCCTGGGCGGAACGAGGCAATATCAGCCGCTTCGTCCGAGAAAATTGGCAGGATTCAACGTTGATAGCGAGCAAGCAGACCAGAGTCGCGGCCACGACAGCCAAAGCGTCGGCCGGAGACCGGTCTTCAAAAGAGCGGAGCGAAAAGCCCAACTATTACCGCCTCATTCGTGAATTGATCGTTTCTGGCGCGCTGGTGCCCAATGAGCGGCTCATCGAGAACGATCTTGCTCAACGATTCGGCACCAACCGCGCAAATATACGGATCGCGCTCAGTCGTCTGGATCAAGAGGGGCTGGTCAGCTGCGAGCCGAATCATAGCGCGAGGGTTCGCGTCGTCGAAAAAGATGAAGCCCTGCAGATCTTTGAAACGCGAGGTGCCCTGGAACGCCTGGTGGCTGAGCACGCGGCGCGCAACGCCACACCGGCCCAATGCCGCAAGATGCGAGCTCTTCTCGATACGATGGAAAAGGCGCTGGTGTCGCAAGATCTGCAAGCCTTTTCTGATGAGACGGCCAAACTGCGGGCGGTCATTTGGATTGCGTCGCGCCACGAGACTGCCACGCGATTGCTGTCCGCCGTCAACTACCAACTCGTTCGTTTCCGATATCGCTCCATCACCGTTCCAGGACGCGCCGAACAATCGATACGACAATTCAGAGCGATCGTGGATGCCATCGAGGGAAATCGGCCGCAGGCGGCGCAGGCTGCGATGGATGCGTATTCCGCGGCGGCCATCGCGAGTCTTCGGAGCGCTTTCCGACGGCATTGAGAACGGAGGGGCATTTGGTTGCTGCTCGCCTCGCAGCGCGGTCGCAGAACTATGAGTTAACGCATACGCGACCGGAATCGACGCGAGCAGCGAAGAAGTCGATGAAGGTACGGACCTTGGCGGAAAGATACTTTTTGCTCGGATAGACCGCATGCAGGGGTATGCTGAACATGACGTCTTCAGGCAGAACGACCTCTAACGCGCCTTTGTTGACATCAGATTGCGTCATCCATGCCGGCAGGAACACAAGTCCCATTCCTTCCAATGCCGCGAGGTGGAGCATGATCTCGTTTTCGCTTCGCATGACGACACGAAACTTCACCGCTTCCGTGCCGGACCGACCTTTGAAGGTCAGGTTTCCGTTGGCGTTCATGCCGCCATACAGGAGCAATGAATGCCCGTTGAGATCACTCAACGTGGATGGACGACCGGCGCGCTCCAGATAGTCAGGTGTGCCTACGAGTTGAAACGGCACCTCCATCAAAGGGCGGGCGACGAGGCCGGGATCGAGCCGATCCCGCGACGTAGCGCGCAGAGCCAGATCGAAGCCCTCGTCCACGATGCTGACGATCCGGCCGCTGAAATCCATGTCCACGCTGACATCGGGATAGCGCTGACGATAATCGGCGATCGCACGAGCGATGAGCGCATTGGCCATCCACATCGGCGCACTCAGCTTCAGCGTTCCGCGCGGGGTGACGGCGACATTGCTGATCGCTGCTTCCACCTCGTCGAGCCCGTCGAGCATCTGGCGCGCCTGATTGACGTAAAGAGCCCCGACCTCCGTCAGGCTGACGCGCCGGCTGGTCCTGTTGAGCAGGCGCGTGCCAAGCCTATCCTCCAGATGCGTCAAATGCTTGCTCGCCATGGCGGGAGAGAGGCCAAGGCGAGACGCGGCCGCCGTGAAGCTTTTGAACTCCACCACCGTACAGAACACCCGCAAGCTGGTCAGCGTATCCATGGATCATCAACTTACAGGAAATCACTCGTCAACGAAAGCTAGGTTGATCAACCAATACGAAAAGACCAGTTACCGAGCGAGAGAGCTGGACCCGTGCATGTCGCCAGCCTGACAACCAGAGGACCGGCCTTTGCAAAGCCATCGCCTACCGACCTATTTCATCAGCCATGGCGGCGGCCCCTGGCCCTATATGACGGGCGAGTTTCGCGCCAACATGGTTAAGCTCGAACGGTCGCTGATCGATATGCGCCGCGAGCTTGGTGACGCGCCGCGCGCGGTGCTGGCTGTCTCGGGCCATTGGGAAGAGGAAGGCTTCGCGATCTCGTCCGCCAAGAAGCCTGGAATGGTCTATGACTACTCGGGCTTTCCCGACGATCTCTACCACATCCGCTACGCCGCGCCGGGATCGCCGGCGCTCGCCCGTCGGGTGCAGGATCTGTTGCGTGCGCAGAGCATAGAGGCGCGGCTCGATTCGGCGCGTGGCTTTGACCACGGCACGTTCAGCATCATGAAGCCGCTGTATCCCGAGGAGGACATGCCGGTGGTCCAGCTATCGCTCGATGCGCGCATGGACCCGGCGCATCATTTAGCCGTTGGCGGCGCGCTCGCTCCCTTACGCGATGAGGGGGTCCTGATCATCGGCAGCGGCCTCAGCTTCCACAATCTGCGGCTCATGCGCGGCACCAGCGCCTATGAGCCCTCTCGGCAATTCGATGCCTGGTTGCAGGAGACGCTCGTCCGTGCCGCGCCCAATGAGCGGGCCCAGCGCCTCATCGGCTGGGAGAGGGCCCCGGCGGCCCGCATCGCTCACCCACGCGAAGACCATCTCCTACCGCTGATGGCGGTCGTCGGCGCCGCCTGGGACGAGCCGGGCGCAACGACCTATCACCAGACAGATTTTTTTGGCGGACTCACGGCGTCGAGCTTCCGCTTCGGAAATCCGCCCCCGAACACATCGACCAAGCGGGATATGCAATGACCGCCTCCCAATTCCAGCCGATCGTCTATCTCAAACAGAATTGCCCGTTTTGCATGAAGGTCCGCTTGTTCCTATTGGAGGGACGGCTGAACGACCAGGTCGAAACGCGGGATTTCACGCAAGGCTCGCCCGAGGAAGAAGCGATCCGCAATGAACTCCTTCCCCATCTCAAGAAGCTGAGCTTCCCGGCCGCCCAGCTTGAGCCGGGTCGCTTCATGGCGGAATCCGAAGATATCATCGCGTTCCTGGCGCAGAAGTCAGGCCGGAATCCCGCGAGCATGACGGTGTACCGCAACTATGTTGATGGCCCGTTCGCGATGGCGATGAAGCTCTGGAAAGAAAATCAGGAACTGAGGCAAGCGGCTTCCGCTAGCTGACGACCAAACCAACATTCTTGGAGAAATTGATGATCGACACTGCCAAATGGGCGCCTCGTGTCCTCACCGTTTTGAGAGTCGTTACTGCGCTTCTGTTCCTCGAACACGCGACGATGAAGTTACTCCAATTCCCCGCGCCTATCCCTGGCGTGGCCTATCCGCTCCCAGCGATCATGATCATCGCGGGTGCGATCGAGGTGATCACCGGCGTGTTGATAGCGGTCGGACTGTTCACCCGCATTGCCGCGTTCATCGCCTCCGGCGAAATGGCGGCCGCCTATTTCATGGCCCATGCGCCACACGGCTTCTGGCCTGCACTCAACATGGGCGAACTCGCGATTCTGTTCTGCTTCATCTTCTTCTATTTGGCCTTTGTCGGCGGCGGTGCGTGGGCGCTCGACAACGTACGGCGGCCCATCGCCAATCAACCGCGCCCAGAAGCCGTAGCAGTTTGATCTCCGCGCAAAGACTCAAAGCGGCTTCCCGCGGCACAACGCATTTAGAGCACCACGATGAAAGCAGCCCTCTTGAAAGCCTATGGCGATGTCGACCAATTCGAGATCGGCGACATTCCGACGCCGCAGCCTGGCCCGGGCGAGGTCCTGATCAAGATCGAAGCTTCAGCGATCAATCCGTTCGACCTTATCCTGCGCCAGGGTTTTATGGCGCAGCTCATCCCGCTATCGCTTCCAGCAGCGCTAGGCGGAGATGCGGCGGGCACGGTCGCTGGGCTTGGCGCGGGCGTGACCCGATTTGCCGTCGGCGACCGAGTGGTCGCCGACTTCGCCGCGAATGGCAGGGGCGCCAACGCCGAATACGGGGTGGTGCCGGCGACTTCTGCCGCCAAGCTGCCGGCAAATTTGAGCTTCGAGCAGGGGGCGGCGCTGGTTAAGGCTGGCCTTACGGGCCGCCAGACGGTGGATGCGCTGGGTATCAAGCGCGGTGATCACGTGCTGGTTTCCGGTGGGCTGGGATCGGTCGGCCGTGCTGCCATTCAATATTTGAAAGAGATCGGCGCCCGTCCGGTCGCCGGTGTGCGTGCCAAGCGTCTGGACGAGGCGCGCGCACTGGCCGGTGAAGCGCTCGACATCAATGCCCCTGTGACGCAGCCGGACTTCGACTATGGGATCAGCACGGCCGCTCCCGTTGCCGCCAACCTGATCGGGCGCGTCCGCGATGGCGGCCAGGTCGTAAGCATCGTCCCCGTGCCGGTGGGCGCCAACGCGGCGGGCCGTGTGACCATCCTGGAACTCTATCACCGGACCGACGCGCCCACGCTCGACGCAGTGCTTGAGGCGGCGTCGCGAGGCGAACTGGTCATCCCGGTCGCCCAGACCTTGTCGCTCGAGCAGATTGGGGCGGCGCATCGTGCGGTGGCCTCTGGAGCGCAGGGCAAGATTGTCCTGAAGCATTGAAGTCTTGTCATTGACTTCGACACGGAGTGAGAGTTTGGCGCTTTCCGTCACTGAAAACTTGAAACGAGACCATTTGGCGGATGTGACCTGGGTCGTAGCAGGACGAGATTCGATCGCGACTAGTGGCGGCGCCCGTCGCGTTCCGCCCCCCAAGTTGCGATTGACCCGGGCAGAGAAACGTTTGATGACCCATCCTGAGCACCGAAACCGAAACTTGCTTTTGGGTGGAGGGGCGCTTGACAGAGGCCGTCGTGGTTCATGCAGGAAGTCATGCAGCACCCGGACCTTCAAGACCTTCGCAGGCTGTTGCTGCTCACGTCAGATGCGCATTCGCTGTATGGCAAGTTTGGCTTCAGCGAAATCGGCAACGCGTGGCGCTTCATGGAAATCCTCCGACCCGATGCTTACAAGCGTTCCTAGTCATCCCTGTGTCTACAAGCAGGCGGAACGCTGCGTGACGCCCTCACGTCGACTTCATTGAACGCGTGGATGGCCGACGTTTTGGGACTACTTCTCGAGTCGAGTGACACGATTGTAGATCGATTACTATTGCTCCTTCTTGAACAAGTCTTGAAAGATGAGATGACCCCAAACGTGCTTGGCGAAGAAGGCAGCTACCGATATCCTTGAGGCGGCGCAAGCCCTGACCAGCGGGTCGGAGGGCTTGCGCTGCGAGGTCAGCAGCTTCTTGTCATCCGTACGAGCTGCCTAAGCACGATACCGTTCTCACGCAGTTCGTGGGACGCTCGGTCTCGGCGTTGCGGCGTCATCGTGGGATGGAGCCGCAGTCATGGATAACCCTTTTAGATCGTTGAACATCGGTTGTGATCATCGCGCTATGCGATCACGACTTAACGTCGAACTTGATCAGGTCCTTGAATATCAGACGGCCCCAACTGCTTCCACGCGCCTGCACGAGCAGGCCACCTTCCGAAAGTCCGCCAAGTTTTATAGGGGCGTAACCGAGAGTCTCCGCAAGCACGCCAATTTCCGTTGCGGCGACGTCGTCGTTGCTGGAAAGAAATACGACCCGCTTGCCGCCATGCACGGCCGGGTCCTGGCCGAGGATGGCGGCGGCCAGATGGTTGAAGCCCTTGACCAGTCTTCCGCCAGTGAAAGCCTGCGCGACGGCCTCGGAAGAAGGTCGTCCTCCCAGTTCTTCAGGGGACACGCCGTAGGCGTTGGTTACATCGACGATGGTCTTTCCCTGCCAACTGGCCAGCGTCCTCGCGACATCTCGGACCGCCTCGAAACGGACAGCCAAAAAAATGACGTCCGCCTTGACCGCTTCCGCGAGCTTCTTGGGAATGACGGTGGGGCCGACCTCGGCCGCAGCCGAAGCAAAGCTTTCCGGGGCGCGATCGGTTGCAACGGATACCTCGATGCCGCTGCGGGCAAACGCCTTGGCGAGAGCCCGGCCGACGTTGCCGAAGCCGATAATTGCATAACTCATCTGATCCTCCTTAAATCGGGCCGGACGCGTCAGAGCTGCGCAAGGCCGCCGTCGACGGCGACCTCGCTGGCGGTCATGAAGCTGCTATCCGACGAGGCGAGAAAGGCGGCTGCCGCCCCAATTTCCGCGGGATCGGCCATGCGCTGGAGCGGAGTCATCGAGGCGAACATCTTCTGGCCTTCGTCACCCAGCGCTTCCTTCGCGAGTTCGGTCGCCGTCGCTCCAGGCGACAGCACGTTGACCCGGATGCCGGTGCCCTTCAGATCCTCTGCCCAGGTTCGGGCGAGGTTGCGCACGGCCGCCTTGCTCGCGCTGTAAGCGCTCATGGCCGGGGCGCCCGTGGTGCCGGCGCTCGATCCGGTCAGAATAATCGAACCGCCCGGGTTCATCAGCGGCAGCGCCTTCTGGACCGTGAAGATGGTGCCCTTCACGTTGGTGTCGAAGGTCTCGTCAATGTGTTCGCCGGTGATTTTGCCGAGCGGCAGCTGGCTTCCCGCCCCTGCATTGGCGAAGACGATGTCGAGGGTTCCCCGCTCGGCCTTCACCGCGGCGTAGAGTCGGTCGAGGTCGGCCAGATTGGAGACCGAGCCTTTCACCGCGCGGGCATTGGGCCCGAGGAATACTACGGCGGAGTCGAGTGCTTCCTGACGACGGCCGAAGATGAAAACGAAGGCGCCCTCCTCGATGAAGCGCTTTGCTGCCGCGCGGCCGATGCCCGTAGCGCCACCCGTGATGACTGCAACCTTACCGTCCAGCTTTCCCATGAATTGTTCCTTCCAAGTTCCGCCTTTGATGGGTTCGGGAATGCCCCGAGACCTCGCCAAAATGGGTTGCCGGCGTCGGGCTTTGAGTGCGGAAACACGCACATCGGTGGTGCGAGATCGAACCGGACGGGCGCTGGACGCTATCCTGTCCGATCGGTGCCCGGCCCCTCGAATTGGACCCTTCTGGTCGGAAAGGGCTATAATTGTCGCCGTTTCCCTTGTTCCGATGTGTTACATAGGGAGTTGAAGGCGCACCGAGCGGTGCTAGATTGCACCATGATCGACTGGGATGACGTTCGTTATTTTCTTGCCGTCGCGCGGGGAGGCTCGGTACGGGCCGCCGCGGAGCGCGTTGGGGTGAACCATGCGACCGTCCTGCGACGCGTCGCCCAGTTGGAGGAGCGGCTCGGGGCGCAGATGTTCGAGAGGCTACCTTCGGGCTACCGGCTGACGGCTGCGGGGGAGGAGGTCCTCGAATTTGCAGAGCAGATGGAAGTGTCGTCGCACCAGTTGGAGACGCGCCTCTTCGGCCGCGACCAGAGCGTGCGCGGGCGTCTGCGAGTGACCCTAGCGCCGCCCCTCGCGGCACACCTGCTGATGCCAGATTTCGGAGAATTCGCGCGTCTGCATCCGGACATCGAGATGGAGATATTGTCGTCTGGCGAATTGGCAAATTTGACCAACCGGGAGGCTGATGTCGCGATCCGCGTCGTCTACGACCGCAAAACCTTGCCGCCCAATCTTCACGGACTAAAGGGTCCGGAGCTGTTCGGCGGCGTCTACATCTCTCGCGATCGGTTAGCCGCGTGCCATGCGGGCGTGCCTGACCCCATCCGCTGGATTGTCATCAGCATTCATGGAATCCCGGACTGGGCCCACGCGGGTGAGGTTCGCGTGGCCGAGGTTCCGTTCAGGGTCACGGATGGCGAGGCGCAGATCGTTGCGGTGCGACAGGGGATCGGGATGACGACGCTACCGTGCTTCGTCGGAGATGCCGATCCCCTGCTGGTGAGGATGCCGGGGACCGACTTGCACATGTACGGAACGCTCTGGCTTCTCACTCAGGGGGAAACGCGCAAGACGAAGCGTGTGCGGCTCTTCACGGATTTCGTATCCCGCAGGCTCGCCGCATACGCACCGCTTCTCGCCGGACTGTCCAGATCGCCCAACTGATGCCCGGCAGGCCATCGTCGACACTTTTGGCAATCAAGTCTGAGTCGAGCCGCGAGACCCGCGGATCGCGCTCATCTCTTTCACGGGATCGAGCAATGTGGGACGAAAGGCAGCCAACATCATGGCTGGTCTCGTGGATCACCATGATTCCAATCGTCGTCTCGCTGGATCGTGCATTTCCTCGCCGATCGGCGTGAGCCCAACTACCCATCAGGTAGTTGAGAAAGATGCATGGAGCGTTCATGTGAACCGCATGAGCAAAGACACTGCATTGCTCGACCAGCCGCCTCATCACTCACACACAATCGAGGTCAATACATGTCGTTTCCCGTTCATACCATCGAATCCGCTCCCGATCAGTCAAAGGAATCGCTTCGGGCACTACAATCGGCATTTGGTTTCATTCCGAACATCGCCGGCGCGATCGCGACCTCTCCGGTCCTGATCAAGAGCCTCACCGGCCTGTTCGGAAACGTGCACGGTGGCACCTTCTCCGAGCCGCAGATCCAGACGGTGCTGCTGACGAACGCCGTTACGAACTCCTGCAGCTACGCGGTCGCATTCCATACGTTCCTCGCGCTGAAGGAGGGTATCCCTGCCGACGACGTTCAGGCAATCCGTGAACGCCGCGCTCCGCGGGACCCCAAGTTCGGAGCTCTTTCGACGCTCGCACGCACGTTGATCGAGAAGCGCGGTCGGCTCGACGATCAGGACGTGAAGACGTTCATCGGGGCCGGCTTCACGCAGGACAATCTTCTCGAGGTGATCGCCGTCGTTTCGGCTTCGACCATCACGAACTACGCCGGCAGTGTCACGAACCCGGCGCTTGAAGCCCAATTCGCTCCCCACGCCTGGAAACCGTAATTTCCTGCGCGGAGTACATCTCTGCGGGCGCCTCTTAGGAGCGAGGCGCCCGCGATGATCGGCTTGGGTAACCTTCCGCATATTTGTTGGTGAACACAATACATTGCGCAGCCATGACCGCGGGCGAGGCGATATTCTCCGACGCGATGAGCTCGATCCGATTCTGCTGCCGGCTCAATTCACGCCTTCGCGGCGGCGATAGTCAGATCGTCTACAGATAATTCCTCCCGAAGAAGTTGCTTACGAACCCGCCTAACAATCGACTACGTTGACGGCCAAGCCGCCCAGACTCGTAAAGGGCAGATTGCGAGCCGATAACAGCGATGCATTGATGCAAGCTGCGATCGAGGGGCTTGGTATTGCTCATTTGGCAACTTGGTTGGTAGGCAATGAGATTGCGTCCGGACGTCTTGTTCCGCTTTTTGCGGACGAACTGGCATTGTGTCCGCCGCCGGTGTCCGGCATCTACGCTATCCGAATGCGCGATAGGGCGACCGCGCGGGCGAAGCTGTTCATCGACTTCTTGAAGGAAGATTTCAGCAGCACCATCCAAGATCAAGTCCCGTATTGGGATGAATGGTTGTCAGTGGCGAGGCGTCGCCGGCCGACCTAGTGTAAGGGCACAAGATTGTCCTTGCGCTATCAGACGCTTTATCACAAGTGCGACGAACGTCATGGTTCTTCAATGGCCGTTCTCTTCTTCGCAGCGGGGTGACACGTTTGAGTCCCTGGCCATCGCATCAATTTCTCTCCACCAAGGATCGAATCTTCCGCGCTTCCAACTATGCTCTCCATCGCAGAGAGTCTGTTCTGATCTTCCCCGAAAAGTGGACGGGTTTAGGGGGGCTTTTAGCTCCATCTCCACCGGGGCGATATAGCCGATGGCGGAACGGAGCCTAGCTAGGACGCGTACTCATTATCTTCATCGGTGTTCGGTTTACCTCGATGACGACAGCCTTTTTGCCACCGCTGCAAATGTCGCGATGTGCCAAATGCGGACTCACGACACTGCAAGCTGGGGGATTATTCGAACCATGCGTTCGTGGAGGGGCGATTCTGGTCGCGCTCCGCTGCCCTGCTATCGTGTTACGGGTGGTAGTTTTCCCGGAAGTGCTTTACAGCCCCCTCGATTTGAACCCAGTCATGTTTCGATTGCTCAAAAATCGATATGACGGGGGGCTGGTATTTTGGATTTGCCATTGCGCCGACTGCAACACCGGTCATCGAAGGCAAGTTAGTGACTTTCCAATAGACTGTTGATCCGCACTGAGGACAAAAATAATCATGCATTTCCCCGCCGCTTGCGGCGGCATGCGTGAACTCTTTTGATATCCATGAAATGGTGACTACATCTGCAGGATAGTAGGCGCCTACGCCGAACGGCGCACCGGTTCGACGGTGGCAGTCAATGCAGTGACAAGCAACGACTATCTTGGCCGGTTCGTCCGGCAGCGAGAGCGAGATCGCACGCAGTTGCACCTTGCGCAGACCATATCAAAAGCTCCCAATCTCTTCCGAGACCTACTCGCTAAGCACCAGACTAGGCAAATGCACATCGCGCGACCTGGCATTCTTGGCTCGGCGGCCCATTAGCTCGTCTTGCGCCGGTTGGAAAACGCACAACGGCTGCGCAAAGATTCGCACTTAAACTTTCGGGTGCGACTGATCACGTATCTCGCTGCAATGCCCACCCGCACGATGAGTGGCTGAGGGCTGATTTGCAATCGCACTGAAGCTTCAAGGGGCGCCTGAGCCCGAAACGGAGCAAAGCAGGACCAATCGGACCCCTCAGCTGTCGATACTCGTTGCATCGGGCAATCAGGCCCGTCGGAGAAATTCATGAATAGATTCGAAGGCAAAATCGTCATCGTTACAGGCGCTGGTTCTGGCATTGGGGCCGGCACTGCACGCCGCTTTCTCAGGGAGGGAGCGACCGTCGTCGTTAACGGACGGCGCGAACATAAGTTGCGGGAAACAATCGCGGGCTTTGATCCGGGAAAGTCACTTGTTCATCCCGGAGATGTCGCGGATGAGGGATACGTAAAGCGCCTCGTGGAAGACACGATTGCAAGGTTCGGCAAGCTGGACGTGTTGGTCAACAACGCTGGGTTTGCGATCTTTGGACCTTTCGCGCAGACCACCACGCAGGACTGGCGAAGGATACTCGCGACCAACCTTGACGCCGTCTATTTCGGCTGCAGGGAAGCCCTTCCTCATCTCCTGAAAACCAAGGGGTCTATCGTCAACCTTTCGTCGGCATCCGGCCTCGGCGGAGACTGGGGCATGAGCTCGTACAACGCGGCAAAGGGTGCTGTCACCAACTTCACGCGCTCGTTGGCGCTCGAATACGGCTCTCGCGGCGTGCGGGTCAACGCCGTGGCACCGAGTCTTACCACCACCGAGGCGACCGCTGATATCGTGAAAATGGGGGCGGCAATGGCGGCTTTTCGTGATCGCTCTCCGATCGGAAGAAGCGCGACACCGGACGAAATCGCCAGCGTAGTTGCATTTCTCGCAAGCGATGACGCAATCTTCGTCAATGGAGTCAACCTGCCTGTCGATGGAGGTCTCCATTCCTCCAACGGACAACCGAATTTCCTCTCCCTCTTCGGACAGAGCTGACGTCCAAGCCGTCCTGTAATCCCTTTCGATGTTGGTGTGGCCGCTAGGAACGGCGTGAGCAAATTCGGCGAGGCCCGGCTCCAAGCGCGTCGGGCCCGTTTCTTCTGAAGTCGCTTGTTGCCTCGCTTACGCTGGTCGTCCCGTTTTGAAGGGGAAGGACTTACCAGGTTAGAAGACCTGCTCATTCCGGATGGCGCTCCGCCGAGCCATCCCCGCTGAATCTCGGGACGCAAGTGAAGGCAGGTCGTTTGAGGACAAGCACAGTTCTTCGCAACCATTGCCGTTGGCGAAACGAAAGATGCGCCGGCGCCCAAGTGGCGACGGCTCGACATGACCGCAGACAATAGGCGCCGGCGAACATGACGGACGTCTGCGAAACTGGATCGTTTGCGCACCACCGTTATGCGGACCTCCGCACTGAACTGCTGACGTCGGCAAGCCTACTTAGTGGTTTTCCCGGATGAGCCGGGAATTCAAAACTGAAGGAAGCATAATGTCGAGGTTGAAGGGCAAGATCGCCGTCATCAGCGGTGGCAGCAGTGGCATCGGACTTGCCATCGCACAGCGGTTTGTGGCGGAAGGCGCCCACGTCTTCATCTTCGGTCGGCGTCAGGAAGCGCTCAACGACGCGGTGAAGCTGATCGGCTCCAACGTTACCGCCATCCAGGCGGACGCGTCCAAGCTTGATGACCTCGATCGCGTTGCCGACGTTGTCAGGAAGGAGAAAGGCAAGGTGGATGTGATCCTGACCAGCGCTGGTCGAACCGAGCAGCTACCTTTGCGCGAATTAACGCCAGCGCACTACGACTATATTTTCGCACTGAACGCCAGAGGCCCCGTATTTCTCGTACAAAAGCTGCTGCCGATGATGGGTAAGGGCGGATCGATCATCCTGGTCTCTTCGGCTATGCATTATATGGGCTTGGCCAACCACACGGCCTACGCGGCCACCAAGGCGGCGCTGCGTTCGTTCACTCGGACCTGGGCAGCCGAGTTCAAGGATAGCGGCATCCGCGCGAACACGTTGAGTCCAGGCGTCGTCGACACGCCGATGCTCGCCGATCAAGGGTCTGATCCTGACAATCCGACCACGCCCGAACAGGCCGCTGCGATCCGTCAGGGCTATATAGACTACACGCCGATCGGGCGGCTCGGCCATCCGCGCGAGCTCGCCAACGCCGCCCTCTTCCTCGCCTCGGACGAAAGCTCGTTCATGACGGGATCCGACATGGTCGTCGATGGCGGCGTCAGTAACGTTTGATTTTGATTCAGTAACGTTTGATTTTGATAACGTGTTGGGTCGGGACGAGCGAATGTCTTGAACCCGCGCCGCCCGTCTCCGACCGACGGGCGGCCTCGCATGCGTCGTGCCACGTACGCCACTGCGCGCCAACCCATGAGCGACTCAGACGCCGCAGCCGCTTGAGATTACGGCAGGCGGCGTCGCTCCAGGCCGGGAGGGATAACGCTAAATCATCGTCTTCGCGACGTAGCGCAACTCCTGCCGCAACTCGCGTATTGGATGCGCGAGCTCGCGTCAGTCTAGTCGGTCTGTTTTCGCGTGGCGTCGAACCGCCTGGGGAGGTCCCGCCAACAGTCGATGTAGTTTTCGTCTACCTCCTTGGAACTGGCCGCGAAGCGCGTCAGGCGCTGAGGGAAACGCGTTTCGAACATGAACGCCAGACTACCGGACAGCTTGGTCGGAGTCAGTTCGGCGTTGCTGCCGTGCTCGAATGCCTTGCTGTCTGGTCCATGTGGCAGCATCTGATTGTGGAGGGAAATGGCGCCTGGCGGAAAACCATCGGGCTTTGCATCGTAGACCCCGTAGATCAATCCCATGAACTCCGACATCAGATTGCGATGGTACCAAGGCGGACGAAAGGTATTTTCTGCGACCATCCAACGTTCAGGAAAAATCACAAAGTCGACGTTCGCTGTGCCGGGCGTCTCCGACGGCGCCGTCAGAACCGTGAAAATTGATGGGTCCGGATGATCAAACAGGATCGCTCCGACCGGAGAGAAGTGGCGCAGATCGTACTTGTAGGGTGCGTAGTTGCCGTGCCAGGCCACGACATCGAGGGGAGATTGCTCGATTTCGGTGGTATAGAGTTCTCCTCCCCATTTGACGATGAGCGTGCAGGGCTGCTCCTTGTCTTCGTAGGCGGCGACCGGCGTCCGGAAATCGCGCGGATTGGCAAGGCAGTTCGCTCCGATCGGGCCACGATCAGGCAGCGTGAAGGTGGAACCATAGTTTTCGCAGACAAAGGCGCGCGCCGGTCCATCGAGCAGTTCGACCGCAAAGATCATTCCGCGAAGGATGACGCAGATCTCGCCAGGCTCGATATCGATGATTCCGAATTCGGTACGAAAACGGAGCTTTCCCTCCTGAGCGACGATCAGCAGTTCGCCGTCAGCATTGAAGAAGTATTCGTCCTTCATCGAAGAAGTGATGAAGGCGACGTGGGCGGCCATGCCGACTTGCGTATCGGAATCGCCTGCGGTGGTCATCGTGCGAAGGCCGCTTACGAATGTCAGCTTTTCCGTCGGAATGGGCATGGGCTTCCAGCGCAATTGACCGATCGGAAGTTCACTTTCGTCCCGCGCGTGGGGGGCCGTCCGAATGAACTGCTTGTCGATTTTAGTGAAGCGACCAGTATGCCTCACCGACGGCCTGATGCGGTACAGCCACGAACGCTGATTTGTGGCCTGCGGGGCGGTGAACGGCGAGCCCGAAAGCTGCTCGGCGTAAAGCCCATAGTTGACCTTCTGAGGAGAGTTTTGTCCGACAGGAAGCACGTCCGGAAGCGCCTCGCTTTCGAACGTATTCCGAAAACCTGACATGTACCGCACCGCCGGCGCCGCCTCAGAAGTGGTGCTGAATTCGTTGGACGAAGTTTGAATGTTCATGAAGTTCCTCCTATATAGTTGCAAACGTAACCGTCAATTTTGCAACTATCAACTCGGCAGCTCTGCGTAGCGTTAGGGGCTTTCGGTTCGAACATCGCCGCATGCGCGGGTCAGCGTCCGATCAATTCATGCGATGCCGCGAGGGATTGCGTTCTTTGCTGATCTGAAAGCTGTGCCGACCTGTGGAAGCAAAGCGAATGAAGAAGCTCGTCCTAGAGGACTTCATACCTTATCGGCTGAATCGGCTTGGAGCTGTCGTGTCGCAGCGCCTCAAAAAGGTGTACTCGAAGAAATTTGGATTGACGATTCCGCAGTGGCGGGTCCTGGCGACCTTGGGACAGTTCGAGCGTTTGACGGCGACCGAAATCGGTAGACATTCCGGGATGCACAAGACCAAAGTCAGCCGCGCTGTCCGAGATCTTGAGGTGCGCCGCTGGTTGACCCGGATTGAAATCGAGGAGGATCGCCGGTTTGAGACGCTGATGCTTACGGCTGCGGGTCGGAAGGCGTACGACGCCATCGTTCCCGAGATGGCTGGCTTCGAAGAGAGGATGCTCGACAAGATCGGTGCAGGACAAACCCGCACCGTCTTGGACGCGTTGAATTGCCTCGAGCGCGCGCTAGGCGCGAAAGAGAGCCGCAAAGGTGCGATAGTCCGTCAGAAAAGGGAGTGATGCACTCCGCCATCGATGATGAGACTCTGGCCGATCGTGTAATTGGCAAACTCGCTGCAAAACATCGCGCAAAACGCGCCAACGTCGTCAGCTTCGCCGAACCTGCCGGCCGGAATGCGCAGCCTATCGATGATCTGCTGTACCTCCGTCTCGTACGAGTCCGTGGCTCCGGGTTTATCGGACTGAAAGCGCTCCCGGATGCCGCCCGTGTGGTGCATCCCGGGCAAGATGTTGTTGATGATGACGTTGTCCTTGGCCAGCGGCTTCGCCATCGCGACTGTGTAGTTCGCCAGCCCGGATCGGGGAGGGCCCGACAAGAGCCTGAAATCGACGGGCGCTCGAGCTGCGAGCGTCATGACATTGACGATCCGCCCCCATTTCCGCGAACGCATGCCGTCGATAACGCCCTTCATCAGCTCGATCGGCCCGATCATGCCGGTGGCCAACGCCTGCTGCCAGTCATCCACGCTGATCTCACGGAAGTCCGGGGTGAATTTTGGCGGCGAGCAGGTGATGACGAGGATGTCGGGCTCCGGGCAAGCGGCAAGCAGGCGTGCGCGGCCGTCCGCCGTACCGTGGTCGGCGACCACCCATTTGACAGGTGTCTTTGTCTTCTCTTGAATTTCGGCGGCAGCCTCAATCAAGCGTTCCTCGCCACGTGCTGAGATAACAAGCTCGACCCCCTCACGAGCGAGCGCAAGGGCGCTGCTTTTGCCCAGGCCGGCACTTCCTCCGGCGACGATCGCCTTGCGGCCGCGAATACCCAAATCCATCTCGTCTCCTCCTTCAATCTTCCATTTCTGTTAAGTGGCGTCCCGACGATCCAAACCGCCACCGCTTCAGTAATTGGCCAAATGGCCCGTCGGTATCAGGTCAAACTTGAGCCGCTACTTACCGGTGCGCCGCGAGATGCTTCGTTTCCCCGCCTTTTCAGGCGGGTCTTCGACTGCGGCGCTGGTTGCCAGCGTGCGGGATCGCATGAGGAGCTTGTCGATAGTCGCCTCGAAGCTCGCTCTCTCGGCCGGGGAGAGTGGTTCTGTAAGATACTTCTCGCGGTCGATCGCCAGCGGCATGATCTTTCGATAGAGGGCGCGCCCCGATCGGGTCGACCGAAGAACCTTGAGCCTGCCGTCATCGGACGACTGCTCCCGTACTATGTATCCCTTCTCTTCGAGCAAGGAGGATGCGCGGCTGACCGCCATGGGATCGAGAGTCGAATATCTGGAGACGTCCAACGACGATATGGATCCGTTGTCGGCAAGCGCTGCAAGGACGCGCCACTCCTGCCTCGTGAGACCAAAGCGCTCCTCATAGAGCTCGGAGAGGGATCTCGATATCTGGTCTGCCAACACCACAAGCTTGTACGGCAGGAAGTCTTTCAATCTGACCAACTCGGAGTCGTCAAAGTCGGCCTGTTTACGAGCCGAATCGGGTCCGCTCATTTCGGAAGTACTCTTTGCTTGAAGGAGATCTGAGAAGCTTAGGGACCTGGGTGCAGGCCCGCAAGGGCCGATGGTCGGCTCCGAGTTGTTGACACAGATCGTAACAGGCGTTATGAAAGTCATAACAAACGTTATAAACGAGAGGAGACGTCGTGTCTCGAAAAATTTCGCCCCTTGGCGTGCGATCGCGGGAAGAGCGGCCGGACTGCGTGCGGCGGGGCCTAAGGGTGGTCAGCCCACCAGGGTTTGGTTCTGGGCTTGATCGCGGCTTCGTGGCGCAGCCTTCTTGCAGGTGTGCGCAGTAGAGATCGCGATGCTAAAGACCTATCGATTTCCCAAATTTGAGTACCGGCCGTCGCCCGAGCAAAAGAACGGGGGAGGGCGGCGGAATGTCGTCGTTGTCGTCGGGGCGGGACCGATCGGTCTCACTGCCGCGCTAGAATTTGCTTCGCGCGGAATCCCTACGGTTGTGCTCGACGACAACGACACCGTATCGGTCGGCTCGCGGGCGTTGGCCTACGCCAAGCGGACACTCGAGGTTTGGGATCGCCTGGGCTGCGCCGATCGAATAGTCGACAAGGGCGTCAGGTGGAATGTTGGTAAGGTCTTCTTTCGCAGCGAGCTGAGATATCAGTTCGATCTGCTTCCGGAGGCCGATCACAAGATGCCCGCGATGATCAATCTCCAGCAGTATTACCTCGAGGAGGCGCTGGTCGACGAGATTTGCCGGAGATCTTTGGTTGATCTCCGCTGGAAACACAAGGTCATCGGTCTCAAGCAGGAGGGCGACCATGTCGTTCTCTCCGTGGAGACGCCGGACGGGGTGTTCTCGATGACCACCGACTGGGTCGTGGCATGCGATGGCGCAAATAGCGACGTTCGCGAGATGGTGGGGGCGGCCTTCTCGGGTCAGGCCTTCCAGGACCGCTTCCTCATTGCCGACGTCGTGATGAAGGCCGGGTTTCCACCGGAGCGTTGGTTCTGGTTTGATCCACCTTTCCATCGCAATCAGTCCGCGCTTCTGCACAGACAGGCCGCCGACGTATGGCGCATCGACTTTCAATTGGGATCCGAGGCGGATCCCGACGAGGAACGAAAGCCGGAAAGGGTCATTCCCCGGGTTCGAGCGATGCTCGGCGATGGGCACGAATTTGAGCTGGAGTGGGTGTCGATCTATCAGTTCGCTTGCCGTCGTATCGACAACTTCCGTTACGGGCGGGTGCTGTTCGCAGGTGACGCGGCGCATCAAGTTTCGCCGTTCGGCGGCAGAGGAGCCAACAGCGGCGTGCAGGACATCGACAATCTCGGCTGGAAGCTCAAGTTGATCATCGACGGAGATGCGCCGTTCGACCTGATCGAGTCCTACAATGACGAGCGTGGTGTTGCCGCCCACGACAACCTGCTCAATTCCACACGCTCGACGGATTTTATCACGCCCAAGAGTGTGACCAGTCGACGTTATCGCGATGCGGTCCTGGAGCTTGCGGCGCAGAATGAATTCGCTCGTCCTCTCGTCAACTCGGGGCGCCTGTCCCGGCCAACACCGTACCTGAAGTCATCCCTGAACACGCCGGACGAAGACGCGTTCAGCGGTGGGATTGCGCCTGGCACCAATTGCACCGACGCCCCGGTTAGTCAGGGCGGCGCGGATACCTGGTTGCTGAACGCGCTCGGTCAAGGCTTTGTGGTGCTGACCTTTGGATCGCCGCCACACGCGCGGACGATCGAGTACGGCCGCATAAGGGCGCGCGTCGTCGTGGTCGGGCGCGATATCGAGGATTCGAAGCACGTGCTTGCTGCCCGGTACGACGGTCGGGCCGGAACCACTTACCTGATCCGACCGGACCAGTATGTCGCGGCGCGTTGGCGTCAGTTCGATGCCGGCAGGATCACAAAGGCGCTGGCGCGAGCCGTCGGGAATTGTGAGTCCTAAGATGCAGCTGCGTACAACACCGAACATTGCCGATCCGGACGGCTTCTACCAGGAGCTCATCGAGTCGCAACGGGAGATGACCGAGGCGGAGGCAGAACTGATGAACTGCAAGCTGGTGCTCATTCTCGCAAACCATATCGGTGACAGGAGTGTGCTCAGCGAAGCGATAGAGCGAGCGCGCGGCCCGATCGGATAAAACGGCTTCGAACGTCACGGATAGAAGATCATGCAATCGACGAATGACCTCGACCAGACGCACAATCCCGCACTGCGGAGCTGGGTGGAATCCGCCAATGACGCGGAATGTAGCTTTCCCATTCAGAATCTGCCTATCGCCGTGCTGCGTAGAGCGGGATCGGGTGAGCAGTTTCGAGCGGGAACTGCTATCGGCGACTCCGTCCTTGATCTGTCTGCTCCATGCCTTTTACCGCAATTGAGCGAAGCGGGACGAGCGGCGATCCGCCTCACATTCGCCTCCAGCCTGAACGACTTCATGGCGGCGGGCCGCCCGGCGCAACGCGCACTGCGCCAAGACCTATCTCGGATTTTGCGGCACGATTTCGCCGAGAAAGATCGCATTTCCGAGGCATTGATCGCCGCCGATGAAGTTGAATTCAACATGCCGGCGCGCATAGGGGATTTCTCCGATTTCTACTGTTCAATCCATCACGCGACCAACGTCGGCAAGCTATTTAGGCCCGAGAATCCGATCTTGCCGAATTATCGTTGGCTTCCCGTCGGCTATCAGGGAAGGACGTCTTCCATTCTTCTTTCGGGGCAATCGGTTGCTCGTCCGTGCGGCCAGATTCTTTCAGCGGAATCTACCAACCCGATTTATGCTCCTTGTCGCCGGCTGGACTACGAAGCCGAGCTCGGGGTGTTCGTTGGATCGGGAAATGCCCTTGGCCGACCGGTCCCCATCGATCAGGTCGATGATCATCTGTTCGGTGTCTGCCTTTTGAACGACTGGTCTGCCCGCGATGTCCAGTCGTGGGAGTATCAGCCGCTCGGTCCGTTCTTGGCCAAGAGCTTCGCGACCTCTATCTCGCCTTGGATCGTCAGCTTCGACGCGCTCGAACCGTACCGTCGACCTTATCGCAGGCCAGCTGAAGATCCGGCTCCTCTGCCGCATTTGACGTCTGCCAGCGATGAGAGCCGTGGCGCCATCGACATCAAGGTTTCGGTTCACCTTCTCAGCGCTGCGATGGCGGCCCGCGGCTTAGCGCCAGCCCGTCTGTCGTTATCGAGCTATGCGGATGCCTATTGGACACTTTCGCAGGTCGTTGCCCACCAGACTTCGAATGGCTGCAATTTGCAGCCGGGCGATCTGATCGGAACTGGAACGATCTCGGGCCCGTCGCGGGATTCGCGGGGCTGCCTCCTGGAGCTCAGCGAGGGTGGTCAGTCGCCCGTGTCGCTGCCTTCAGGAGAGACGCGTGTATTCCTCGAGGACGGCGATACGGTGATCCTCAGCGCATGCTGCGAGGCTGATGGGCGTGCGCGAATTGGTTTCGGTGAATGCCGGGTCACCATTCGCAAGCCAGAATGATTCAAAATTGATCCTGGGGATGCAATCTTGGTGGAGCGCAAGAAGATGAAGGTCGGAAGCAGGATCGGATGGGCAGCAGTGGGAGTAGTGGTTTCCACCGTTGTAGCGATCGCTGACCCGATCAAGGTCGGTGCGGTCGTATCTACGACAGGGGCCGCCTCGTTTCTCGGAGAGCCCGAGCTGAAGACCTTTCGGATGGAAGTCGAAAGACTGAACGCCGCGGGAGGGCTGCTGGGACGCCAAATCGAATTGGTGGCTTACGACGACGGAAGCGAGGCAGGAAAAGCGAACGGCTTCGCAAAGCGGCTGATCGAGGATGACAAGGTCGACGTTCTGATTGCGGGAACAACGACCGGCGCCTCGATGGCAATCGTACCTTTGGCGGAGAAAGCGCAGATTCCCTTCATTTCGCTCGCTGGCGGAATTTCAATCATTGAGCCGGTCAAAAAGTGGGTATTCAAAACGCCCCACACGGACAAGATGGCCGTCGCCAAAGTATTGGACGACATGCGCAAGCACAACATTTCGAAGATCGCGCTTCTGTCCGACACGAGTGGCTTCGGTCAATCCGGGCGAAAGGAGTCGCAAGCTCTGGCCCCTCAAGTGGGCATAGAGATCGTCATGGATGAGACCTATGGTCCTAAGGACACGGACGTTACGGCCCAGCTAACGAAGATAAGAGCCTCCAACGCGCAGGCCGTATTTGTTTTTGGGTTTGGCGAGGGGGCGGCGATCGCAACTAAGAACATTGCGCAGCTCAGCATGGCGCTTCCGCACTATGAATCGCACGGGATTGCGTCCAAGGAATACATTGAGCATTCAGGCCGAGCTTCTGAGGGCGTACGTCTGCCAGCCGCGGCTCTTCTGGTCGCGGACAGGTTGCCGGACAGCGATCCGCAGAGGCCGGTCGTGCTGGATTACACGACGCGATACACGGTCCGCTACAAGGAGGATGTCTCTACGTTCGGCGGCCACGTTTACGACGCTCTTCAGATCTGGGCAAAAGCGGTCCAGCGCGCACAGTCGGTGGATCATGACAAGGTTCGAGACGAGATAGAGCGCACCAAAGGCTACGTGGGCACCGGGGGCGTCGTGAACATGTCGGCAAGAGATCATCTCGGCTTGGATTCGACTGCATTTCGAATGCTCACCATCAGGTCGGGTAAGTGGGCGCTCGCGGACTGACCGCAAGGCGTACCCGCGGCATACGCCAATCATGACGGTTTTATCAGGACATTCGGGTCGGTAATCGATGACAAAAGTATTCAAGAACGCGCGGGAGGCCGTGGACGGCCTGGTAAGAGACGGCACCACGCTGATGGCAGGTGGCTTCGGGCTCTGCGGTATTCCTGGTGCGCTGATTGCGGCGGTGAAGGACACTGGAGCGAGGGATCTCACGGTCATCTCCAACAATGCAGGGGTAGATGGTATCGGCCTCGGCGTTCTGCTCGAAACGAGGCAGATCAGAAAGATGATTTCCTCCTACGTGGGGGAGAACAAGCTTTTCGCTCAGCAGTACCTCTCAGGAGAGCTGGAGCTCGAGTTCAATCCGCAGGGCACTCTGGCGGAGAGAATTCGCGCGGGAGGAGCCGGAATTCCGGCGTTCTATACCAAGACCGGAGTTGGCACGGTCATCTCCGAAGGCAAGGAAGTCCGCGAGTTCCGCGGCGAGACCTATCTGATGGAGCTGGGCCTTCGTGCCGACGTCTCGCTCATCCACGCCTGGAAGGCGGATACCGAGGGAAACCTCATCTACCGCAAGGCCGCGCGCAACTTCAATCCGATCATGGCGACGGCCGGCGAGGTGACCCTCGTGCAGGTCGAGCATCTCGTCGAGGCGGGCGAACTCGATCCGGATGAGATTCACACGCCGGGAATCTACGTTGATCGCATCGTTCACGTTCCGAACGTCGAAAAGCTCATCGAGAAGCGGACGGTTCGTCAACGACCGAACGCAGCAGCCATTGAACGAACGGAGGTCTGATGCCCTGGACCCGCGACCAAGTTGCCGCCCGTGCTGCCAAAGAGCTGCGCGAAGGCATGTACGTCAATCTCGGTATTGGCATTCCAACGCTTGTACCCAACTTCATTCCTGAAGGGATGAAAATGCAGTTGCAGAGCGAGAACGGCATGCTCGGAATGGGACCGTTCCCCTACGAGGGTGACGAAGATGCCAACGTGATCAACGCCGGCAAGCAGACGATAACCGAACTGAAGACGACCAGCTACTTCTCCTCGGCCGACTCCTTCGCGATGATCCGCGGTGGACACATCGATGTGTCGATTCTCGGAGCTCTGCAAGTGGCGCAAAACGGTGATCTCGCGAACTGGGCCATTCCCGGCAAAATCGTCAAGGGGATGGGTGGAGCGATGGATCTCGTTGCGGGAGTGAGAAGGGTCATCGTGGTGATGGAGCATGTAAGCAAGGACGGGCCGAAGCTACTGCGCAGTTGTGGCCTCCCTCTCACCGGCTCCCGGGTCGTCGACATGGTCATCACCGACCTTGGGGTATTCGAAATCGACAAGCTCGGCTCCAGCGGGATGAACCTCATCGGCCTCGCCGACGGCGTGACGCTCGATGAGGTCACGAGCAAGACCGAGGCGAGCTTCGACATTCGACTTGGTGCAAATAGCTGAACGCCAAACGACGAAGGACGGGAATGTCTCAGTTCTTGCAGTTTGTCTCTTCCGGGCTGACGGTGGGCGCCATCTATGCGCTCGCTGCTCTCGGCTTTTCGATCATCTACAATGCCTCGGGCGTAATCAATTTCGCGCAAGGCGAGTTCATGATGCTGGGTGGAATGGTAGGCGCGTTCCTGGCCACGGCGGGGGTTCCGCTCCCTCTCGCGGTGCTCTTGAGTGTCCCGGCCGTCGCACTGATCGGGCTTCTCGTGGAGAAGCTCGTCGTCGAGCCCGCGGGCGGGGCAGATGTCGTCAGTCTGATCATCATCACGATCGGAGTTTCGATGATACTGCGAGGGGGAGTCCAGGTAACGCTCGGCAAGGCGAACCACACCCTGCCATCGTTTTCCGGAGACAGACCCATTGCGATCTTCGGAGCGACGATCTTGCCGCAGAGCCTCTGGATTCTAGGCGTCTCTGCGCTCCTCGTGGTGGCACTTGGCTTCTTTTTCGGTCGCACGCGTACCGGAAAAGGCATGCTGGCCGCGGCCTACAATCGACTCGCGGCCGAGGTCGTCGGCGTCGACACCCGGACGGTCTTGATGCTGAGTTTCGTCCTTTCAGCGGCGATCGGCGCCGTCGGCGGCATTCTCGTCGCGCCAATCGCAACGACCTCCTATGATTCCGGGGGGATGCTCGGACTGAAAGGATTCGTGGCGGCGACGCTCGGTGGCCTCGGCAGCGGTGGGGCCGCTGTCCTGGGCGGGTTGTTGCTCGGTCTGCTCGAGTCGATGACCGCAGGCTACGTTTCATCGGCCTACAAGGATGCGGTATCCTTCGCTCTCGCGCTCCTGATCCTTGCGCTCAGGCCCCAGGGCTTGCTCGGCGTCAAACAGACGGATCGGGTATGAGCACGAACAAATCCCCGCAGATCGTCATGGAGCCGCGGAGCAGGGTCCCGGGACTCCTTGCTCTGACGGCCATTCTCGTGCTCCTCCCGGCGTTTCTCCCTAACGCATTTTATGTGGATGTCGCGATCCGGATTGCGATCAATGCCATTCTTGCTGTCACGCTGAACCTATTGATCGGTTACACGGGTCAGATCAGTCTTGGACATGCAGGGTTCGTTGGCATCGGCGCTTATGGTTCGGCCATTCTGACGTCCCGCTGGGATATACACCCCGCTCTGGCGCTCGTGATTGCCGCGCTTGGAACGGGCGTCCTTGCCTGGACTGTTGCCGGCTTGATCCTGCGTTTCAGAGGCCACTATTTGGCCATGGCGACGCTCGGACTGGGTATCATCATCTCGATCGTGATCACGAACGAGACTGCCTGGACCGGTGGACCGGATGGCGTCTCTCTCGGCGATTTCATGATGTTCGGCTGGCGACCATCCGGCGAGCGGCAATGGTACTGGATAATTGCGGCTTTGCTCGTCGCGACGATCGCGGTTGCGCAGAACCTCGTGAACTCACCGGCGGGCCGAGCTCTCCAAGCATTGCATGGGTCGGAAGTTGCTGCGCGAGCCATGGGCATCGACACCGCCAGCTTCAAGACACGCGTCTTCGTTCTCTCCGCATCGTATGCGGCCATGGTGGGGAGCCTCCTGGCTCACTACATGGGGTTCATCACACCCGGAATAGCTGCGTTCCCCCATTCGGTCGAGCTCGTCACCATGGTTGTCGTTGGGGGGATGGCATCGGTTTGGGGCGCCGTTTTCGGGGCCGTGCTGCTGAGCCTGCTCCCCCAGTTTCTCGCAAGCTTTGAAGGATGGGAGACCATCGCGTTCGGCGTGATCCTGGTCATGACGATGATCTTTCTGCCCCGCGGAATCGTGCCGAGCCTGGCAGATATCTTTCGACGTCAGGGAGCCTGAGTTGCTGAAAATCTCGCACCTCTCGAAGAGCTTCGGCGGCGTCCGTGCAATTGAGGACGTCTCGTTCGAGATTCCAACGGGAGGCATTTACGCGGTCATTGGACCAAACGGAGCGGGCAAAACGACGCTGTTCAATCTGATCACGGGTCTTTACGTCCCTTCCACGGGATCGATCGCTTTGGCAGGCGAAGAGATTGCGGGCGTTTTACCAAATCGTCTTGCAGGTCGCGGCATGAGCCGCACGTTCCAAAATCTCCAGGTCTGCATGAATCTGAGTGCAATCGAGAATGTCATGGTGGGCGCCCACCTCAAGCTCAACTCGAGTTTGCTGGCCGGAATGATCCGATCGCCTGGCCTGCGGAGAATGGATCGGTCTTGCCGGACCAAAGCTGCCGAATTGCTGGCCTTCGTCGGTTGCGAGAAATTTGTCGCAGCGGATGCAAGTGCGATGCCCTACGGCGCTCTAAAACGCCTCGAAATTGCACGCGCGCTGGCCATGGAGCCGAAGCTGCTGTTGCTCGACGAGCCGGCCGCCGGACTGAACCCTACTGAAACCCACGAGATCGAGGAGCTTATCGCCAAGCTCGCAAAGTCCGGCATCACCGTCGTACTCGTTGAACACGATATGAGGCTTGTCATGAGCATCTCCGAGCGCATTTTGGTGCTTGATCACGGAAGGCGTCTTGCGGAGGGGACTCCTGATGAAATCCGCGTCAACCGGGATGTAATCGCTGCATATCTTGGCGGTGAAGTCGGCGAGACTTGACATGCGATCACTTGACATTATCCGCAATGATGATCGCGCGATGCAGCAGCTCGCCGTGATGCCGCGTTCGAAACTCACCTGGACTCTTTGTCTCGCTTGGAGGCGTCCGACCCGATGATCCAACTGCGACAACGTATCGCCCAGCTCCTAACAACCGAGCGCCCCGGCGACGATTCCGGGGATACCACCTCAACGGGTACGATCTCGCAGGTCCCCCGTGCTGGCCGCGATCTTCTCCAAATACGGGATGTTCGCAGTCGCTACGGTCGGATCCAGGTGCTGCATGGTCTCTCCATCAACGTCGGGGAGGGAGAACTTGTCGCGTTGGTGGGCGCCAACGGCGCCGGCAAGACCACACTTTTACGATGCATTTCGGGTGTCCAGCCGGCGAGCGCGGGCACCATCATGTTCGAAAACCAGGCCATCACTTCCGCGCGGCCAGCCGCACGCGTCCGGCTGGGGATCTGCCACTCGCCCGAAGGCCGACAGGTGTTTGGACCTATGTCGATCGAGGATAACCTGATCATGGGTGCCTACACGCGGCCGACCAAAGACATCGCTCCTGGGCTGAACGAGATCTATGATCTTTTCCCGATTCTACGCGAAAAGCGCGCGTTGCCAGCGGGTACTTTGTCGGGCGGCCAGCAGCAGATGCTGGCCCTTGGCCGCGCTCTTATGGGCAGGCCGAAATTGCTTTTGCTGGATGAGCCGTCAATGGGGTTGGCGCCCCTCATCGTCGAGGAAATATTTCGGATCATTCGAGGCCTGAAGCAGAGAGGCATGACCGTGCTTCTCGTCGAACAGAATGCGCGTGCTGCACTTTCCATTGCCGATTACGCCTACGTATTGGAGACAGGAAAGGTGATGTTGGAGGGGCGCGGCAGTGAGTTGCTCGCGAACGACGACGTTCGTCGCGCGTATCTGGGTATGTGAGTTCGAGCGTTGGCGCCAGCACAATGGACCGGTCGACTGACGGGAACACGAAGCGGAAGAGGCGGTCGTCGGCGTGCACACGCCGTTCGAGGTCTACTGCCTCTGCTTCTCGAGAGGGAACGAAGGAGAAAGCGCATGAGCGGCGAACAGGCAGTGACTGATTTCGTGTGCAGAACGGAACTCGAGGCATTTCCAGAAACTTCCCGTGCCGTCGTGAAGCACATTGTACTTGCCGTGATCGGTTCAGCAATGGCTGGAGCTTCCGAGGAGGGCTGTCGCGAGGTCCAGAAGTATGTGCTGGAGTCGGGAGGCAAGAGCGAATCCTCAGTCTTCTTTACTGGCGCCAAAGCTCCGGCCCGTTCGGCTGCGCTTGCCAACGGTGTGGTTTGCCGCGCTTTGGACTATTGCGATGCGATGGCACCGGGGTTGCACATGGGTTCCTCAATTGTGCCGGTGGCGCTCGCGATGGCCGAAAGCATCGGTGGCTGTAGTGGACGCGACCTGCTCGCCGCTATCGCTGTCGGCGCCGAGGTCGGAGCTCGTTTCAACCTGTCCGAAGCCGAGTATCATGGTTTCGACCCCACCGGTGTGGCTGGCGTTTTTGCCGCAACGGCTGTGGCGTGCCGAATGAGGAGGCTGCCGCCTCATCAGACGCTTCACGCGCTCGCGCTGGCATTCAATCGGGCCGGGGGAAGCTTCCAAAGCAATGTCGATGGCTCACTCGCGGTGCGGGTCATACAAGGATGGGTAGCCGAATCGGGAGTGCTTTGCGCAGAACTCGCTGCCATTGGTATCACGGGGCCATCAAATTTCCTCGAAGGGGTCTACGGGTATCGCCGGCTCTTCGCCGGCGACGCAAAGGACGATCGTTTCACACGAGAGTTGGGACGGGACTTCCGCCTCGATCGGACTGTCTTCAAGCAGTTTCCAAGTTGCGGCTTGACCCAGGGCATCACCCAATTGACGGTCGAGGCCGTGCAGAAGCACGGTGTCGGAGCGGACCAGATGAAGTCGATTGTGGTCCGCGTGCCGCCTTATGCCCACAAGCTTGTTGGACATCCATTCGTGATCGGAGAGAATCCGCGCGTCAATGCGCAATTCAGCATACAGTTTTGCGTCGCGAATGCTTTGCTTCACGGCTCATCGGAACTCAATCACTTCACGCCCGAGGCGGTTGGCCGGGAAGCCATTATGAAGCTTGCGTCGGTCGTCGAAGCGAAAGCCGATCCGACCTTGGACGCGCGAGGACACACGGCAGTCGATCTCGACATCACGACTGGGTCCGGAGAGCTCTTGAGTCTGAAGCTCGATCATCCAGACGGTTTTCCGGACAGTCCGCTCAGCGCGACGGCACACATGCGCCGGTTCGAGGACTGCGTGCGCTATTCGAAGGTCAAGAATGCGCAAGTGAGGGGCCAAGCGATCGCCAAGATGATCGAGAATCTCGAGGACGTTGCGGATGCCCGACAACTCGTCAATCTGCTCACCACCAACTGATCGCACCGACCCAATCGAAAGGACAACAAGATGGACGCTTACCTGATCGGCTGGTCGCACACAGCCTTCGGCAAGCTTGCCGACGATACGCTCGAATCTCTCATCGTACGGGCCGTCCAGGAGGCTGTATCGGCCGCGCGAGTGGACTATGAAGCCATTGACGAGATTGTTGTCGGCAACTTCAACTCGGGATTTGTTCCGCAAGGATTTCCGGCCTCGCTGGCATTGCAGGCCAATCCTGCCTTGCAGTACAAGCCAGCGACGAGAGTGGAAAACGCTTGTGCGACGGGATCGGCTGCTATCCTGCAAGGCATTCGCTGCATCCAGTCGGGAGCGGCGCGCCTCGTTCTGGTCGTCGGCGCCGAAAAAATGACATCGGCGCCCCCAGCCGAGATCAACCGCGGTCTAATCAGCGCAAGCTACGTGGCCGAGGAGGCGGAGGCCGGGTCATTTGCAGGTCTCTTTGGCCAAATCGCGAACAACTATTTTCAAAGGTTCGGCAACCAGTCCGACGCGCTTGCGCGCATCGCGGCCAAGAATCATCGTAACGGTGCCGCAAATTCCCTTGCCCACATGCAGAAGGACCTTGGTTACGAATTTTGCCGCACGGTGAACGACAAGAATCCGCTTGTCGCGGGTCCCCTGCGCAGAACAGACTGTTCGACAGTATCCGACGGTGCTGCTGCGTTGATCATTGCCGGCTCGGAAATTGCCCGGCAAGCGGACAAAGCGGTTCGGATCCGGTCGATGGTTCAAGTGAACGATTTTCTTCCGATGACCCGGCGGGACATGACTCGGCTCGAGGGATGCTCACGAGCTTGGCGACTGGCCTTGGATGGAGCTGGTGTTCAACTCACGGATCTCTCGTTCGTGGAAACTCACGACTGCTTCACGATCGCGGAGCTGATGGAATACGAGGCTATGGGCCTGGCAGGTCCAGGTGAAGGAGCGCGTGTTGTGTTCGACGGGCTGACCGAACCCGGCGGCCGATTGCCGGTCAATCTGTCCGGAGGACTGAAAGCAAAGGGACACCCCATCGGAGCTACCGGGGTCTCCATGCACGTGATGGCCGCGATGCAGCTCACCGGTGAGTACACCGGCATCAAGGCACGAGATCCCCGGCTGGCGGGAGTATTCAACATGGGGGGAAGCGGGGTCGCAAACTACGTGTCAATCCTCGAGAGCGCCGGCTGACTTCCAGAAGGCAGGCTGACCTTCAGGGAGACCTTCAAGCGGCGGCCGCGGAGCGCTTCGCGGCCTGTTTGAGATCGAAAGCTGGGTCCGCGACCTCGTCAGGAGATATTGTGCCGTTGGCATCGAGGATGCGTCGTGCGGCCATGTAGTCGCCAGGTCGGTTCACCGATTCAACGCATAACAGCTTTCCGCCGCCGAATCCGAATACCGAAAAAGCTTGCGTGGCCGGATCGCCGCGCGCGACGAACGTGTCGCACCCCTGTACGAGCCCGGCGATCTGAAGCTTCAGGCGGCCTTGGTCGCTCCAAAACAAGGGCAGATTGCGGAACGAGCCTGGCTTTCCAGTCAACCTGCGGGCAACGCATTTTGCTTGGTCGATGGCGTTTTGAACTGATTCCAGTCGGATCGAGGTCTTGGCAAAAGGATTTGGGTGCCGGGCGCAGTCTCCAATTGCCGAAACTGCGGGATCGGATGTCGCCAGGTGTTTGTCGACAACGACGCCGTCGTCGCAGATGAGCCCAGCCGCTTGGGCCAGCCGGTCCTCTGCCATAATCCCGACACCCAGAAGCACGAGGTCAGCGGTGATCTTGCGCCCGTCGTCCAGGATCGCTCCGCTCACGTGCTTCCCGGATCCCGTCAGTTCGCGAATACGCGTCCCGAAGTGGAAGCGACATCCTGTCTCTTCATGAGCACGACGGAAGAAATCCGACATCTCCGGCGAGAGCGATCGCGCCATGGGTCGATTGGCCAACTCGACTATTTCCACCTCGATGGATTTCGTCCGGGCCGCCGCGGCGAACTCCAGGCCAATGAAACCCGCTCCGACGACCAAAACAGTGTGGCAAGATTGGAGATGTGCTCGAATCCTGGAGGCATCTTCAAGCGAGCGTAGTTCGTATACGCCATCGAGGTTGCTTCCAGGTAGCTCAAGTCTTCTCGGCCGCGATCCCGTCGCAATAGCCAGATGCGAATATTTGAGTACCTCGCCTGAAGACAGGCACACGCCCGAGACGGTGCGGTCGATCGAGACCGCCGTCTGATTCACAAGATTGATGCGTTTTGACTCGAAGAAGGATTGGCCTCTCAGGGATATTGTTTCGGGCGAAAGTTCCCCGTGAATGTATCCCTTTGACAATGGCGGCCTTTGGTACGGCGGCACTTCCTCGCCGTTGATCAGGGAGATGGGACCCTCATATCCCTCGTCGCGCAAGGATGCGGCGAGCTGGACGCCGGCGTGACCGCCGCCCAGGATCACAATAGGTGCCTGGCTCACGTCTGCCGCTCAGGTACGTTAATCACGATCTGGTCTAGATCGGAGCTCATTTTGATCTGACAGGAAAGGCGGCTGTTGGGCTTTCTTTCTGTCGCGGTGCATTCGAGCATCTCGTCCTCCACCGCGTCCACCGGAGGTAATCGGTGAACGAAATCCCCGCCGACGTACACGTGGCAAGTTGCACACATGGCCGAACCACCGCATTCGGCAACGATGCCGTCGACGCCATTTGCTTTCGCGGCATGCATGACGCTCATACCCACAGGGGCCTCCACATCGACAACTGTGCCATCGCAGGCATGATAGATGATTTTCGGCATGATCCCTCAAGCAGGAATGATACGAACTGGCAGACTGGAAAGAGAGCGGAGAGTGTTATTGAGACGACGAACTGGTTCGCCAATGATTTCGATCGCCTTGATGCGTTTGATCATCGCCGTCAGGACGACCTCGGCTTCCATTCGGGCCACCATCTGCCCGACACACCCGTGGATGCCCGTTCCGAAACCCACATGGCCCGTCGTGGAGCGGGTGATGTCAAAATGCTCCGGCTTCTCCCATTTGCGCGGATCCCGATTGGCCGAGCCGAGGAAGAGTAGCACTTTGGATCCGTCTGGAATTGTGGTCTCTCCAATTTGCACGTCCCGCGTGGTCGTGCGGAAAAATGTTTGAACAGGAGATGCCCAACGCAGCAATTCGTCGAACGAGGGACGAATGAGCGTCGGGTTCGCTCGCAACTTTTGCCATTGCTCTGGATAGAGCGCGAAACCGTGAATGGATGAGCCGATGCCAATGACCGTGGTGTCCAACCCTGCCGTTAGCATCGCGCGCACGAGCACCGGCGCCTCGTCAGGCTGGATCTCGCCGCGATCGAGCGCTTCATAGACCTGGGCGCCGAAGCTGCCAGGGGCCAGCAGATCACGCGCGCATTGAGCGTATATCCAGGAGACGACCGGCTCCGCCTCTTTGATCGACTCCAAAAATATCTCGTTACGTGGTCCGAACGAGTTGAAGACCATATTGCCGAAGGGCAGGAGGTTTTCACGGCCCTCCTGACCGATCCCGATGGCGTCCGGAAACGCCCAAACCGGAAATACACTCGCCAGGTCCTTGACCGCGTCGAAGGTCTCCCGTTCCACCAGCTTGTCGACCAGCGTATCCGCTCTCTTCTGCCAGTCCTCACGAAGACGCCGCATGGCCGCGGGGCTAAGTATCTTGCTCATCACTGCGCGGGTACGCGTGTGGAGGGGGGGATCGACCTCTAGAAGCAGGCTGGGGGGACGCCAAGCTTTCGTCTTCCGGAAGTCGTCTATGCCAACGCCGGCGGCGGACGAATATGTTTGCCAGTCCTGCATAGCAGCATACACCTCGGCGTAGCGTGCCATACCCCAGACCTGGTAGCGCTCGAGCCAGACTACTGGTCCGGCATCGCGAAGTTCTTCATGGAAGGGATACGGGTCGGTCAAAAACTCACGCTCGAACGGGTCCACTCGAGAGACCGGGCACTTGACGCCTTGCTCTGAGCTCAGTTCGGCTTGCAACTGGGCCGTCAACATGCTGGTCCTCCCTTTATCTTTCATCTTCGTTGGGGAGGTGGCGCGGACAGCAGACGGCGAGAGCCGTCCAGCTCCATGGCACTTCCTTCCCCGTCGCTGGCTTCTTGCCCAGCTGACGAGCAAACGCTACCGCTAGTCAGTTGGCATGTCAACTCACTTCGAGTGCGGGGGATATGAAGAGAGGCGTAATTGACAGGAGAAGGGCGAGGTGTCGCAGTCTTCCGGGGCTCAGGATTCCGGCGGGATGTCGACATCCCCGTTCACGATGTCGATGCGCATAAGCATCTTCTTGAGCGCCCGGATAAACACTTCGCGCTCTTCGGAGGTGAGGTCAGCAGTCAGCCGCCTTTCTCTTTCGAATGCGACTTGAACCATCCTGTCGTGAAGTGCGGATCCCTTATCCGTGAGAGCGACCTCCAAAAATCGGCTGCGCAGTTTGCTGGAACGAACGCGCAGCAAGCCGCTCTCCTCGAGTGTTCGGATCGCGCGGCTGACCGCCGCCTTGTCGATCGCGATGACCTGGCAAATTCGGTTCGGCGAGATCCAGGGCTGAACTGCGAGGAGAGCCATGCAACGCCATTCGATCACTCCGACTCCGAAATGCTTCCGATAAATCTGCGACGAACCATTCGTGAACTTGTTCGAAAGCCACACCAGCAGAACCGGTATGTGTCGATCGAGGTCCAACGTCAGCCGTCCGTCCACGCGACGTGACCCCTCCGGATCCCGAGGCTTCCTCGCTCGTTCGTTCAACGTCTTTTCGGGCCTTTCGATCTTCATTGCCGGTTTTCTTGCCATCTGGCCGCCTCGTCGACTGTCGACGCAACATTGCATCCGAGGGTCGTAAGTCCCCCAACGAAATTTGACAACTCCCGGCATTGAGTTGATAATTCAACTCACAATCACGAGCACCGTAGAGTGCGCAGGAGGAGGAAATTAAATGCTGCAGTTCACCGGATTCGTTAGACCAATACTGTCTGTGTGCGTCGCGTTCGGATTGATTTCGGTACCCCGCATCGCGGATGCGGCGGAAACGACGGTCAAGATCGGGGCCTTCCTTACGACCACGGGGCCAGCCGCCTACCTCGGCGAGCCTGCAAAAAAGACGATGGAGGCAGAGATTGCCCGCATCAATTCAGGCGGGGGGCTGCTCGGAAAGCAGCTCGAACTCATTCTCTACGATGATGGAGGAGCTGCCGACAAGGCGGTAGGTCTCGCCAAGCGCCTTATCGACAACGACAAGGTAGATGCTTTGATTGCGGGAAGCACCACCGCAACCACTATGGCAGTCGCGCCGCTCGCGGAAAAAACGGGGCTGCCTTTCATTTCGTTTGCGGGTGCCAGCGTCATCGTGAATCCCGTGCGGAAATGGGTATTCAAGGTATCTCACACCGACCGAATGGCAGCCGAGAAGATCTTTGCCGATCTCAAGCGGCGTGGCTTGACCAAGGTCGCGCTTCTCTCGGAAGATTCAGGTTTCGGCAAAGCCGGACGCGACCAAATATTGGATGCAGCTCCGAAGTCCGGGATTAAGATCGTTGCCGACGAGATCTATGGAGCAAAGGACACGGATACGACCGTCCAGCTCACCAAGATCCGGAGCAATCCGGAAGCACAAGCCTTATTGGTCTGGGGA
Organism: Bradyrhizobium sp. KB893862 SZCCT0404; assembly: GCF_018130885.1. Lineage (NCBI taxonomy): Bacteria > Pseudomonadati > Pseudomonadota > Alphaproteobacteria > Hyphomicrobiales > Nitrobacteraceae > Bradyrhizobium > Bradyrhizobium sp. KB893862 SZCCT0404. The sequence continues at coordinate 233,216 of NZ_JAFCLT010000003.1, read as the reverse complement.
TTTGGTTCTGGAGCCGTAATCGCAGTCCGCAACTACAGGCAGCTCGATCTCCGCCTGCCAATGTATCAGTCGCACGGCGTCGCTTCTAAGGAGTTCATAACTATGACCGGCGCGGCTGGCGAAGGCATTCGCATTCCCGCAGCCGCTGGTATTGTCGCCGACAAGGTACCTGCCACAGATCGTCAGAAATCCGTCGTAATGGATTATCAGCAGCGGTACGAAGCGCAATACAAGGAGCCGGTATCTGCGTTCGGCGTCAACGCACTCGATGGGATTCTTCTGTATGTCGACGCGGTTAAGCGTGCCGGGACCTTCGAGAAAGAGAAGGTGCGCGATGCGATCGAGCAGACGCACGATCTCGTCGGAGCAAATGGCATCTTCAATATGAGCGAGAAAGACCACAATGGTCTGTCGTACAATTCACTCAGACTTCTCGAAATCGAGAAGGCCGACTGGAAGATCGTCGATTGAGGGCGACGACCAACCCACTCATCAGTTCCTCCCGAGCGACCCCGCGGGGTCGCCGAAACTTAAACCCGGCACACCGTGCCGGGTTTTCTTTTTTCGCAAGAGAGACGTTCAGACTTCAAGTGAGCGACTTGCTCGGGAGCTCTCTGGCTCTTTGGCTATTTATGCAATCGCGGCATGACCGGTGCGGCCGGCTCGTCGGGAGCCCATATCCTGTAGTTCAGCTGAGCGAAAATCGAAAATCCTTTGGGCGCTATGGCGGAGTCAAATCCAGGAGGCCCGGCTGTGCCGCCTGATGCGGTCGAGGAGAGCTCCTGAGTGCCCCAGACGTTTACGCTAACGGGACCGAAGTCGTAGCCGACCAAGCCGCCGACGCCCCAGACATCGTACCTATTCACGTTAATGGCGAAGTTGTAGAACGCACTCGATCGATCGTTGGTGACCTGGCCGGCGTAATAGGCCACTGGACCAATCGTCCATTTTCCAATTCTCTTCGTTGCAGCGAACTCCGCATGTAAAATGTCACCACTGCGGTAATTTGTAATGCTGTTTGCCGTGTTGATCTCTTGAAATACGTTGGCCGTCACATTCCAACCGTCCTTCAGGTAGGAAAAAACCAGATTGGGTTGGAAGGTCCACCATGGGTTGCCGACATTGCTGAGCCCGGCTGGTCCTTGTTGGGTACCTGTCGGCGCGTATATTCCGAGACCTGCTTTGACGAAGAACCCGCTATCGCCAAGCCTCCAGCTTAACTCGTTCGCGAAAAAAGCGTTGTGCATGCCGGCGGGCGCGGCATTGAAGGGGCTTCCTACGCTTTCCGATACGAACGGCAAAACAGCGACCACATCGTACGTTGCGCCAAAGAAGGTCCATCCAGGAACGTACAGAAAGCCTTGCGCGGCGAGGTCGGCTTTTAAGCCGGTCTGTGCGCCGCCAACATTGGGTGCGCCTGGACCTCCCAGCTTCGCCTGATAGGTGAGCAACTGCGTAAAGCCGTACAGGCCGGGCGGAGGTGCTGCTGCGGCAGCTCCCACAACAACTCCTGGCTTCTGCGCCGCACCAGGATATCCGAATTCATATGCGTGCGAACTGCTCGTGATTGCCGAAGCCATCAGCAGGCCTGCGACTGCCGCCTTGTATTCTGCGTTCATGTATTCCCATCCCCTTTGTGACCGCGTGGCCGGTAGATCGGCCCGCGCTATGTCGTTGTTGTTGAAGCAATAGGATTGGAGGGCAATTCAGTTGAAGTATCAACTCACTGGGTGAAGCTATTCTTTAAAAATCTGCGAAGTGATAGAAAAGAAACATGGATACAAGAATTTGTATCCTAGATACGACTTCGAATTACTGAGGATTACTTGAGGCCATTCGTACGCGGGTTTGCGACTGCCCCCGTAGCCACACGCCAGGTCCCGGCTCGCTCATGAACTCAATGCCGGCGCCCTCAAATGCCTTGCGGATTTTTTCGACCGTATCGAAGTGTGCACAAATCGGTCCGCCTAATCCCTCGAGGCGCCGTATGGTCGAGATCGCTACACCAGCGTTGCATGCTAATTGATACTGCTCCCAACCGATGAGAGATCGGGCAGCCTTTATCTGTTGTGTGATTATCAGCATCTCCGCGCGACCCCTCCTTGGTGCAGTCGACGTGGCCTCGATCACTTTACTTCTGTCGCCAGCGCGTCATCCGGTCATCGAGTCCAGATGGAAGATGGAACGCGCCAGCGACGATCCTGAACGCAGCACGAGGAGCGGGGCCGGGCATGGCTCCCAATTCGCACGTCAACCGGCGAGGAAGTCGCCGATAGCGGCGATGCAGGAGGGGTCCTCCTGCATGGCGAAATGTCCGACATCGCGCACGATGTGAGTGCGGGCTCTCGGAATCCGAGTTGCCCAGATCTCCGCCTGCGTCGGTGGAAGCATTCTGTCTTTGTCACCCCAGAGGATCAGGGTTTCGTTCGGTATCCGACTAAGCCACCGCATGAGGTTGGGGTGCCCTAAGCCGTATCCTCTAAGAATATTTCCCACCGCAACGCTCTCTTTTTCCCGGGCCGCGACGAATTCCTCCGCCGGTGGAGCGAGCGAGCCCCCAGGGAAGTATCTGAGCGCGATTTCGATGCGGTGAGCTAGGTATTGAGGTAGCTCCTGCGGGTTGATCTTGCTGATGTCGGGGCCTTGATGTTCGGGATGGTTCAGGCCTGCGGGCGCATTCAAAACGAGGCGATCGAAACGCTCGCCCGCGAGCGCTGCCGTTTCGGCGGCCATCCAGCCGCCCATCGAGTGCCCCACGAGGTGAGGTCGATCCAGACGCAATTTATCGACCAGTCGAAGATTATGGATGACCATGTCCTGCATCCCACAGATGTGCGGGGCAGTGCCGCTCTCACCGAACCCAGGGTGAAAGGGCAGGTACACTCGAAATCGATCTGCGAGGTCACGTGCCCATTCGTGTCCCTCGATTGTCGCTCCTCCATGAAGTGCCAAAATTGCTGGGCCTTGTCCGATGGCCTTGACGACAGTGCTTACGCCATCGATTTCGAACCTGGTTGTTTCGAATTCCATCGAGAGTCTCCCTTATGACATGACCGGAGGAGTTGCGCTGTCAGCCCGCTACCGCATCCACCGGAGCGAGTTGCGTCACAGCGTCGGCGCCAGATTGCATACGAATGAATCCGATCACTTGCTGCGCGACCGTTTCCAACTGGCGCTTCACGGAAACGTCGGTGCAATTGCCATCGGCGTCGAACAGCGAATTTGAGGTGTTCAGCATGGCGCCAAATGGCGTAGGCCAGCCTCGCAAAGAGTGGGCAACGGTCCGAAGCGCGGACAAGGTCTGTCCGGCTGCCTGCCATCCGCCAGCGCAAGCGATACAGCCGATAGGCATTTCGTCCAGATAGACACGAGAATCGGTTCTTAGCTCCTCAGCGTAGTCGAGAGCATTTTTGATCAAACCGGATATCGACCCATGATAGGCGGGGGACGAGATGATAAGGCCTCGGCACTCGCGAAGGGCGGCAAGCAGACGTTCGGCTCGATCCGGTAACTCTTGGCCCGGCGCGTATATCGGCAGGGCGAGCTCTGTCCCGGCAAAGAGGAGCGTTCGCGCTCCTGCGGCTTCGGCAGCCTTGAGGCTGACAGCAAGCGCGCGTTCGGATGAGGATCCGAGCCTTGGTGTTCCGCCGATTCCAACAATCAAAGGCTTATTCTTGAGCATGCGGGTTTGCTCCGGTTGAATTTCTCTGCAACTGTACGAAGTACATTCGGTCTGCGACGTGCTTGACGCAGGCCATGGTGAGCCGCTCCGCCGCAGGAGCATCAACCCATGCTAATGCGGCGGCGGAAATTCCTGGGCAGCCGTTTGAGCCGGTCTGGATTGCCAGGTCGAACCGTCAGCCGATCTTTGCCCGGCGCAGCTGCGGCAGGACCTCTTCTCCAAAAAGAGCGAAATTCTCGCTGTATCGTGGCGCCAGGCTTCTACCCAACAACGAGACGAAGTGGCCTGCGCCGGATTGGCGGCACTGTTCAATGATTTGCTCGGCCACTTGCGCCGGCGTGCCGGCGATGTAGTCGTCATCATGAATCGTGAATCCGGATCCGGCCTTGGGCGCATCGGGCAACGATGATGTCCGGGCGGAGACGCGCGGATCACCCGCCACCACTTTCAGGACCGCGGCCTTTGCTGCTTGCGATTCTTCACGGGCCTGGGCGCCATCGCGCGAAACGCTGACACTCCGTCGGATTGCGAGTTGTTCCGGTCCCACCGCGAATCCGGACTTGTCCGCCTCGTTGCGGTAGACGTCAAAAAGCTCGATTACGCGAGTAACCGGATGAAAGCCTGTGCAAATCTTCGTCCGTCTTTGAGCGGATTTCTGAGCTGAATCGGCGCTCACGATTGTAGTCCACTTGGGCGGTGAGGACTGAAAAAACCGATTCGGTTGGAGGCTCAGCTTTTCGAACTTCCAATTCTTGCCACTATGATCGATGACGTGTTGATCGAGCGCAGCGTCAAGAATCTCCAAGGCCTCATTGAAGCGTTCCCTGCCTTCCTGCATCCCCATGCCTAAGCGCGAGAGCTCCTGGGGTACGCCCGCCGCGAAGCCAATCTCGAGACGACCGTTCGTGAGATGGTCGAGCATCGTAAGCTCTTCGACGATACGCCAAGGCTCGTAAAATGGTACAACCATTCCCATGGTTCCGAGGCGCAGGCGCGTCGTGTGCCGGGCGACCGCGGCGATCAGCAGGTTCGGCGAGGGGCTATAGGAGAGGCCGAAATGGTGTTCGCTGAAGAAGATCCCTTCGAAGCCTAGCTTCTCGGCTTGCAACCAAAATTTGAAGCCCTCATCGAAAACCGCGGACACGGTTGCTGGCGATATCTCAGCTTCGCTTCGATCAGGAATCTGGAGAAACTCAAAAATCCAAGGCTTAATCAAAGTGCATCCTCCCGTGCTTGCGTTTTGGTTGGGGTCCGTTCAGGACGGCCCATTTAACCGCTACGGATACAGAGGGTTTTCGCATACGTAAAATCGATTATGATGATCCCTGAAATCCATAAAATGGAGCTATGCGATGCGCTTCGAAGGTTTGGACTTGAACCTGCTCGTCGCTTTGAATGCGATCCTCGAAGAACGCAGCGTTAAGGCGGCCAGTGAGCGTCTCTGTCTCAGTCAGCCAGCGATGAGCGCTGCTGTTTCCCGGTTGCGGCAATATTTCAACGACGAGATCTTTACGATCAATCATCGCAAGCTGACGCCGACACCTTTGGCGCAGTCACTTGAAGCACCAACACGCGACATATTGCTGCGGATTCGGACAAATCTGATCTCCGGACCAAGCTTTGAACCCGCGAAATCTCGCCGGCGCTTTCGCCTCGTCGTTTCGGACTATGCGAGTATGGTGCTGATTCAGCCGGTCATGAAGCGCGTCTATCGTGCCGCGCCGGATATCTCCGTCGATCTTCTTCCCTTTACGGACCGGACGGTAGACCAGCTGCAGCGCGGAGACGTGGATTTTGTTGTCCTGCCGGACCCGGTCCTTATCGAGGGCCATCCCCACCAGCCGCTCTTCTCTGACGAATTTTGCTGCGTTGCTTGGACTGCAAGCCGCAGGATCGGGCGTTCGATATCCCTTAACCGCTATCTTCAGTTAGGACATATCGGGGTCCAGTACGGTGCTCTGGCGTCGATCGAGGAGCAAGAACTACTCAAGCTGGGCTGCAAACGTCGCATCGAGGTTCTTGCCCCAAACTTCACCATGATGGCGATCATGGTGATCGGGACTGATCGCATCGCAACGGTGCACGAGCGTCTAGCGGCTATTCTGGCTCGGAAGTTTCCGTTGAAAATGCTCCGCGCACCGGTTCGCATCCCGCAATTCCGAGAGAACCTCCAGTGGCCGGCGTCCTTTCATTTGGACCCCGCGCTCGTCTGGTTGCGAGGGATAATTTCAGAGGTAGCACAAGAGATCGATCGGACGCCCGCCGCGCAGATGACGTTTGGCTAGCTAGATGGGGTGCCTTTTATCGGGAGTTTTGTGCGGAGCTGATTCCGTTAGCCGGGCGATGTCCTTCCGCCGCCAATGAGCGCAAGGATCTCGCACTCGACCAGCTTGCCTTTCTCGAGAGGCCGGTTGAGCGTGAGACGTGCCGGCCTTGCATTGCTATAGGGAAATTGAGCCACCCAAACCTTGTTGATCTCTTCGCGCAGGTGGCGGTCTTCGACCCAGATCGTGATCCTGACGATATCGCTGAGATTACCGCCGGCTGCTTCAATGACGGCTTTAACGCCTGCGAACATAAATTTGCATTGGGCCTTGAAGGTCGGTGGAAGAGAGCCCGTGGCCGGATCGCGGCCTGTGATCAGGCTGGAGGCCAGCAAATTCCCCACGACGCTTGCGGACGGAATCGGGTTCGAATGGGCGGCGTCTCGAACGTGAATGCTTTGGCTCATAGAGGAAGTCCTTTCTCTGGGCGGGGAGGGTGTAAGGATAATTAACCGGTTAACGAAGTTCGAAAAAGCCGGGCTCTGAATAGGCGAGGCACTGGTTCAAACCAGAACCGCAACGGCATCATCAGGCGATAACCTGGCGCTACTCTTCAGCGTCCGTGGCCACGAGATCTTCGAGGAGATTGAGAAGCTGCTCGACCTTCTGATGCCCCAGTCGCCGGTCCAATTCTTGGTAGACCGCTCGGCTCTCTGGCAGGATCTGCTGGATCAGATCAGCACCCTTTCGCGTTATGGAAAGCAGAATGCGCCTGCTGTCGCCCTCAAAGCGGCCCGTTTTAATCAGGCCCCGCTTTTCGAGTATTTTCATGATGCGGGTTAAGCTGGGCGCAAGAATAGAGGCGCGCTTGGATACTTCCCGGGCATCAAGGTAGGGCGCTTCGTTTAATGCGCGCAACACGCGGTACTGCTGCTCGTTCAGATCAAACCTGGTCAGCATGGGTCTGATCTTGCTCATGATCACCTCTCGGCCGCGCAGCAGTGCGATCGGTAACGTGCGGCTCATAGGGCGCGGGTGCAATTTCTCTTTGATGTTCATATCCATCTAAAACTTCTTCATGGCCGGTGTCCGCATGCCTCGTAAGTGCGCCGGATCTCCCATTTTGTGCATGATGTAGCGGCCGGCTTCAAGCCAGACGAGCGATGCAGCGTCGGTGTTGACAGCCTTCGCGCAGATCGTTAACCTGTTAACGAACTGAGATTTCGCGAGCGGCGTCCATCTTGGTGCGATGGACAGGGCGCATTTGCGGGTCGCGTAATTCAAAATCGAAGCCTGGGCGAATGGAGGAGCAAATGTCGAAACTGGAAGAGAACATTGCCAAGGCGGACGGTTATCTCGCGCGGTTTCGGAAAACTGGCGTGCTCAATCATATTGACGGAGAGGCGGTGCCAGCCGCCGACGGGGCGGTATTTGAATCGATATCGCCCATCGACCTCAAGCCTCTTGCAAAGATCGCGCACGGCAAGGCTGCTGACGTTGACCGCGCAGCGAAAGCATCGAAGGCGGCGTTCCGGGAGTGGTCTTCCGTCTCCGGTTCGGAGCGTCGGAGAATCCTGCATGCGATCGCGGATGCGATCGTGGCCCGTTCGGAGGAGATCGCGCTGGTGGAATGCGTGGACACAGGGCAGCCCCATCGGTTCATGGCGCAGGCGGCTCTTCGGGGGGCCGAAAACTTTCGATTTTTCGCTGATCGCGCGCCCGAGGCTCGTGATGGCAAGGCGCTCCGGACGGTCGGGCAGATCAATCTGACGGGAAGGGCCCCTATCGGACCCGTGGGAGTCATTACCCCGTGGAACGTGCCGTTTATGCTATCGACGTGGAAGATTGCGCCCGCTCTCGCGGCCGGCTGCACGGTTGTTCATAAGCCGGCGGAATTCTCTCCGGTTACCGCGCGCCTTCTGGTCGAGATTGCCGAGAGCGCGGGATTGCCGAAAGGCGTCTGGAACCTCGTCAATGGGCTAGGGGAAGATGCCGGAAAGGCCCTAACGGAGCACCCTGACATCAAGGCCATCGGATTTGTCGGCGAGAGCCGAACGGGGGCGATGATCTTGAGGCAAGGCGCGGAGACCCTGAAGCGGGTTCACTTCGAGCTGGGCGGCAAGAACCCCATGATCGTGTTCGCCGACGCCGACCTGGAGCGAGCTGCGGATGCTGCCATTTTCATGATCTACTCGAACAACGGCGAGCGCTGCACGTCTTCGTCAAGGCTTCTTGTCGAGAAGCAGATCTATCAAAGATTTACCGAGATGGTCGCGCAAAAGGCCAAGCGCATCAAGATCGGGCATCCACTCGACCCCGACACCGTGATCGGCCCGCTTATTCATCCGCTGCACGAGAAAAAGGTTCTGAGTTACATTGATCTGGGTCGCTCCGAAGGAGCGAAGATCGCCGCCGGGGGCGAAAAAGTCGCTGGGCCAGGCGGTGGCTGCTACGTGTCCCCAACGTTGTTCGTCAACGCCAACAATCGAATGCGCATTGCGCAAGAAGAGATATTTGGCCCCGTTCTGACTGCCATTCCGTTCGAACACGAGGCTGAGGCGCTCGCGCTGGCGAATGACGTGCAATACGGTTTGGCCGGATATCTCTGGACGTCCGATGTCATGCGGGCGCTTCGGTTCAGCGAGCAACTGGAAGCGGGCATGGTCTGGGTGAATTCCGAGAACGTGCGACATCTGCCGGCGCCTTTCGGAGGCGTCAAGGGCTCGGGCATTGGTCGAGACGGGGGCGATTGGTCGTTCGACTTTTACATGGAGACGAAGAACGTCGCCTTCGCCACGGCTCCACGTCCGGTCTCCAAGCTCGCCCACTGAAGCAATAACTTGGGAGGATAAAATGCCTATCCCTGCCGTCAATCTGTATCCGCCTGTCAATATTGTCCGCCTAAGTCATGTAGAGTTTCTTGTGCGCGATCTGAAGGCAAGCCGGGCGTTCTACGTCGACACGTTAGGTCTGCAAGTGACGTTCGAAGACAGTCAGATGATTACTCTCCGCGCTCTTGAAGAGCGTGGGCATCATTGCTTGATCTTGCGAAAGAGCGGCGAGCCAGCTGCCGGTCACCTGGGGTTCAAGCTGTACGATGACAAGGACCTCGACGCGGCCGAGCACTTTTTTGAATCTCGTGGGCTTCCGGTGCGCTGGGCCGATCGTCCGTTTCAATCGCGTACGCTGTTGACAAGCGATCCGCACGGCACTCCCCTCGAATTCTATACCAAGATGGAGCGGCTTTCGCCGATTCACCAAAAATATGGACTTTACAAGGGAGTGAAGCCTCTCCGAATCGATCATTTCAATTTTTTTATGAGCAACGTCGACGAGGCAGTCGCTTTTTACAACGACCTCGGGTTCCGGATTACCGAGTATACGGAGGACGATGAGACCGGTCGGTTGTGGGCCGCCTGGATGCATCGCAAGGGCGGAGTTCACGACATCGCCTTCACGAATGGTCGTGGTCCGCGCCTTCATCATGTCGCGTTCTGGGTGCCGACGCCGCTGAATATCATCGAGTTGCTCGATCTGATGTCGACAACGGGCTACGTCGCGAACATTGAACGCGGCCCCGGGCGGCACGGGTTGTCCAACGCGTTCTTCTTGTACGTGCGTGATCCCGACGGACATCGCGTCGAATTCTATTGCTCCGATTACCAGACCGTCGATCCCGATCTCGAGCCGCTGAAGTGGTCCCTCAAGGACCCGCAGCGTCAAACACTCTGGGGGGCTCCAGCCCCCCGGTCCTGGTTCGAGGAGGGCACACCATTCGATGGCGTGGCCATCATGGAAAGCGATCTGAAGGCAACGCCTATCGTTGCACCATAGAATACGTGGCCAAACCGAGGTGTTTTCATCGAGAGGCAACCAATTGACCAATCCTTCTGTCAGACTCATGAGCTTTTCGAAGGCGGGTCGGTCGGGATACGGGCTCGTGAATGGCGACGGCGTCGTCGATCTTTCGGGCCGTTATGGCACGCGTTGGCCTAACCTGCGCGAAGTTATCGCGGAGGGAGCCTTGGAGCGCCTCGTTGCCGATGCATCGGGCCTGCCGAGCGATCTCGCTTTGGCCGAACTGAAGTATGAGATTCCGATCCGATCTCCGGAGAAGATCGTGTGCGTCGGGGTCAACTATCCGGATCGCAACGAGGAGTACAAGGACGGCCAGACGGCGCCTCCCAATCCGTCGCTCTTTGTTCGGTTTGCCCGGTCTTTCGTCGGGCACGATCAGCCCTTGATACGACCTTTCGAGTCTCATCAGCTGGATTATGAGGGCGAGGTGGTGATCGTGATCGGCCGTGCCGGGCGACGGATTCCAGAAGCGCAGGCGCTGGAGCACATAGCCGGGCTCTCGGTCTGCAACGAAGGCACCCTTCGCGACTGGGTTCGACACGCGAAATTCAATGTGACGCAGGGGAAGAACTTCGATGGAAGCGGTGCGATCGGACCATGGTTAGTCCCTTTCCGCGATGAAGCGCAGATCGCTGACATCACATTGGAGACCCGGGTCAATGGCGAGCTCCGCCAGTCGGATCGTACGTCGCGAATGATCTTTTCGTTCCGGAAGATCATCAACTATGTCTCGACCTTTACCACTCTGATCCCCGGGGACATTCTGGTTACGGGAACTCCGACGGGTGCTGGAGCGCGCTCCGATCCGCCGCGTTGGCTTGAGTCGGGTGACGTCGTCGAGGTTGCGGTCGAGGGTGTCGGCACATTGCGGAATGCAGTCGCGGAAGAGAAGTAGTGAATGTTGACAAGTGATCAAGTTAAGGACGCCGCCGCACGTTTGGATACGGCCGAGCGCAGCAGGACGCAGATAGGGCTGCTTTCGCTAAACTATCCGAACATGACCATGGACGATGCCTACGCCGTTCAGGCCGCGTGGAACCGTCGAAAAATCGAGGCCGGCCGAAAGGTGATAGGTTGGAAGATCGGTTTGACCTCTAGAACGATGCAAGCAGCGCTGAATATCGACATTCCTGATTCCGGCATTCTGTTCGATGACATGCTGTTTGACGACGGGGCGACCATCCCTGACAAACGTTTTATTCAGCCGCGCATCGAGGCCGAGGTCGCGTTCTTCATGCGCCAGCCGCTCAAGGGGCCGAATGTGACGTTGTTTGATGTCTTGGATGCCACCGCTTATGTAATGCCGGCTTTGGAGATCCTGGATACAAGAATTGTGCGCTCAGACGCAGCAACCAAAAAGACGCGCACCATCGTCGACACCATTGCCGATAATGCAGCCAACGCTGGCATAATACTCGGTGCGCGGCAGATGCGACCTGTCGATGTGGACATGCGCTGGGTAGGAGCGATCGTTTCACGAAATGCCATCGTCGAGGAAACCGGTTTGGGGGCGGGCGTCCTAAATAATCCCGCTCGCGGCATCATGTGGCTCGCGAATCGATTGGCTGGTTACGATCAGCAGATCGAAGCGGGGCAGGTAGTGCTCTCAGGATCCTTCATCCGGCCGATCGAAGCTCAACACGGTGATACGATTCACGCCGATTTCGGGTCGTTCGGGTCAGTGAGTTGCCATTTTGCGTGATGCGCAAACATGTTTCTGGGATTTCGAGGCCCTTGAGTTATCGCGAGTTGAAGAGTGCTCTGTTTAGCCGATCCGCACTTAGAGGCGCGCAACTTGTCAAAACCGACCCTTACAGGGCGATCAGCTACTTGATTCCGTTCGGCGGCATGAAGCAGTCTGGTATTGGTCGCGAAAGCGGCATCGATGCCATCCGGGAGTATCAGGAGACTAAGAGCGTGTGGATTTCGACAGAGCAGGCACCGCCGGGGAATCCATTTGTCATGCGTTGATGCACCCAGCGAGCGCTGCGGGACAAATTGGGGCGAGCATCCTTCTGGTCCCTTGCTGCACGTCAAAGCACACCATGTCTCGTGGCGGGACGGTTTTGGACCGTCAGCCACGTCGCCATATCCTGAAGTTGCCGGTATTTTTCGGATGGATCATGACCAATATTCCTAGGCCCACCTTATACGGCTATTTCCGCTCGACGGCAGCCTATCGGGTGCGGATCGCCGCCAATCTGAAGGGTGTCGAGGTTGATCATCGACATATTCACCTCAGGAAGGGTGAGCAAAATGATGAGGAATACCGCACAGTGAATCCGGCCGGCTTGGTTCCATACTGGGTGGACGGTGAGCTTCAACTCGCGCAATCGCTGGCTATTATCGCTTATCTCGACGAGCGCTATCCGGATCCCCCGCTGCTGCCTTCGGACCTTGGGGCCCGAGCCATCTGTCGCGAAATATCTCAGGCGATCTGCTGCGATATCCATCCCATCGGCAATGTGCGAGTTTTGAATCGCCTTGTTGAAGTCGGAGTAGAGGACGGAGATCGAGCGGAATGGTCGCAGCATTGGATAAAGCTCGGGTTCGATGCCATCGAGGCCCGACTAGCCCGACTCCGCGGTCCGTTCGCCTTCGGCAGCACGCCGACGCTTGCGGATATCTGCATTGTTCCTCAGGTATACAACGCGCGACGTTTTGGCGTCGATCTCGAGCCCTATTCGCGAATCCGCGAAATTGATGCTACAGCTGGATTCGTTGAGGCCTTCGTCACAGCGAGGCCAGACCGGCAAGCCGATGCCGAGTGATCGGCATGACATGGCCCAATCAAGAACAAAGCCTTGGGCGCAGGATGCGTCTCTGGCGCTGGCCCATTTCGATTTCGGCCGGTTCTCGAAGCCAGGCATGTCGTCGCCGTGCCTCCGGGGCCCAGCGGTTGCGAGGATATTTGAAGGTTCAGGAGGCCAGTCTCGGCATCTGATCCGAGGGGCGCCGCTCATGCGTCCCATCTGACCGGCATCGACACCGGGCCGCGAAAGACCCAGCCGCGGATAACGGGAGCATTGTCCTCTTGCAGCCGAAGATTTCGCAGGCGCTCGAACAGCATCGGCACCGCGACCTTGCCGACCAGATGGCGAGACACCCACGCGCCCGCACAAAAATGCGGCCCCGCGCCAAAAGCCAAATGCGACTGCTTGGGACGAAGAATGTCGAACCGATCGGGGTCTGCGAAGCGACGTTCGTCGCGGTTGGCGGCGCCGACACAGAGGCCGATCTGGGTGCCTTCGGCGAGCGCAACGCCCGAGAGATCGATAGAGCGCGCCACGCGACGCGGATACATGCCGATTGGCGAGATCCAGCGCACCGCTTCCTCGAGCGCGGTCGGCCAAAGCTCAGGTCTCGCGAGCACCGCAGTCCGCTGCGCCGGGTTGCCCAGCAGGCCGAGCGCAAGCGTGAGGATCGCATCGCGCGGCTCATTCAACCCGCCGCCGATGATCACCTTGATGTTCGCGCGGATTTCTTCGATCGCCATCGGCTGGTCTGCGTGTGCCATCGACGACATTATCGTGGGGTTTGGATGAGCCAGATGATAGTCCAGCACCGCATCGATTGCGTCATCGACGCCTTTCCCCGCGACCATCGCCTTTCGATCGATTTCGGCGTCGCGCGAATAGTTGGCGGCCCCGTCGATGAGCGATTGCGACCACAAGGCCAATGTCTCCCAGGAGACATCCTTGAATCCCAGCATCTGCATCAGGCACAGAGAAGCCATGGGCGCCGCCAGAGCGGGAAACAGATCGACCTCGCCGGTTTCGGAAAAGGAATCGATGAGGTTTCTACAAATGTCGGAGAACAGCGGCGCCCAATGTTCCTTGATCGTGCTCGCACGAAAGGAGGGTTCGATCGCCTTTCTTCCGACAGCGTGCTCGGCGCCGTCCTTTCGCATGAATGTCGGGCCCATGACCCGATTGACCAGGGAAGCCGGATTGTCGGCCGAATAGGTCGCGGGGTCGCGTTCGATCTTCGCAATGTCTTCGAAGCGCGTGACGACGATCAGGTTTGCCGTTTTTACGAGGACAGCTGGCGCGGTGTCCCGAATGCGCCTGAAGGCCGGATAGGGGTCGACGAGCAGGTCTTCGTACGCAATATCGTCTACGACGGGTACGGCGTTCGCCACGGTCTCCTCCTTGGAGCATTGTTTCGGTCAAGATATTTCCCTCCAGCGGGTGGCTCAATTAGATGGGCTGAATAATTCCTATCGAAATCTTGCATAACGTCCTAAGCTCCGGTCCCTGTCTCTTCGTAAAAGCGGTGCGGCATGAACCCTGTTCTCGATCCTATCGACATCGGTGCGCTGCGCACCCTGGTCATGGTCTACGACCTCGGATCGTTCTCGGCTGCCGCCCACCGCCTAGAGGTCAACCAGTCGACGATCAGTCATACGGTCGAGCGCTTGCGAAAGGCCTTTCAGGACTCGCTCTTCGTCCGCCAGGGCAACGGCATTGCCGCCACCGAGCGTTGTGACGGCTTGGCGCAATGGGCGAGGGGCATGATCGAGGAGATCGAGGGGTTGGCCGCACCTGCTGAGTTCGATCCGGTTGCCGCGGGTGGCTCAGTGACGATTTCCTGCAATCATCACGAACGGCAAACCGTGATGCCGGTGTTCGTGGCGCGGCTGCGCAAGGCGGCGCCGAAAGTGAAGCTCGCGCTGATCGAAGCGGGCGGGCACGGTGATATGCAGCTCCGGCAGAACATGTGCGACATCGTCATCGGTCCGGTCGGTATCGCCGCCGACAATCACTACCGGCGGAGCATGCTCAGCGACGAATATGTTTGCGTAATGGACGCGAACCATTCGCTGGCACGGGGGCGGATCTCGCTGTCGGCTTACGCCAAGGCCGAGCACATCTTCGTCACCTATGGCGGCGAGTGGCAGCCGCTCTACGTCGACGTGTTAAAGGCCAGGGGGATCGGGCTGCAGCCTTCGATCACGTTGCCTACGCATGATTGCCTCGAGCGCCTCCTCCCCGGCAGCACACTGATTGCGTCGATCCCGCGAAAGCTGGCGCTGACGTTCCGAGAGGGATTGCATGTTGCGCCATTTCCAGTCCGGGTGCCGATCAGCATCGACATGTATTGGAACGCGCGAACCGCCCGGTCGGGGCTCCACAAGTGGATGCGGGATCTGCTCGTTGAAGTGGCGAGTGCAAGTACGGGCTAAGATTACGTGAACTCCGAAGCTTTGAACTTTCGTTGGAATATCGCCTCGCCTGATGTTCGGGTGATCAATAAACGCCGTTCTCAGGCCACGGCTTTGAGGGCTTGAGCGCGATAGGCCAGGGGTAGTTGCTGGTCGATGTCGCGGATCGAACAGCCGCTGGCGACGCTTGGCCTTGTGTTGTGATGTCTTGCGCTCATGGCCAACGGCCACGGCCGGTACCATGGCGTCTACCGCCGCCGGTACAATCGGCGGATCGTCAGCTCCCCGGCGTCGGCAACCGGCGTGCTTGCTGCCGCCAGGTGAACACTTGTTGTCGGGGCAGCCCCATGCCCCATGTCGCCGGGCAATTTCGGAAATGACCGCGCCTGGGACCAGCGTTTCCTCGACGATCCGGCCTTGTCGCCCTTGGAGAAGCAACGACTGCGTCTCGTCTCCGTGCTCACTTCCGGCCGGCGCGCCGTCACGTCGGACCTAAGCGTATGGTCAAGCATAGACACAAGCGAGCCCCTTCGAAGAGATCGCGAAACTCGCCGATCCCATTGACCCGGAGGAGGTGGGAGCGGACCGACCCCTACGGGCCACGCAATCGAGATCTGACTATACATATATTGCATAAACTTATGAGGATAGGACATTGGAGTTTCCGCCCCGCTGACGGCATTTTCAGCATGCAAGCTTCTCAGGTGGAATCGGCGAGCACTGGAGTCCGCCTGGCATTTCTTGGGCTGCCACAAAGAATGCACCGGATCCGCATGTCTAGGAATTCATCTCAGCCACAGCTGCGAATTCATAGTGCCCTCGGCGTGCTCCCCGATATCGTTCTTGCAAAGATCTGTTGGGGGGGATTCTGGTATGGAGATCGATTGGCTATACGATTTTATCGCGGTCGCCACCACGCGAAGCTTCTCGCGCGCGGCCGACGAGCGGCATTGCTCCCAGCCAGCGCTGAGCCGTAGAATACAAGCGCTGGAACTGTGGGCCGGCGCATTGTTGTTGGATCGCTCATCGCATCACGTCAATCTCACGGTGGCCGGCGAAGCGTTTCGCCAAACGGCGGGGGACATTCTCCGTCGGCTCGCTGCTGGCCGCCTTGAGGCTCAGGAACGCGCACGCGGCGCATCCGACGTGCTGAAGTTCGCCTCTACGAACGCTCTGTCGCTGACCTTCTTTCCGGGATGGCTGCGCCGGATCGAGACCGAGCTTCCATTTGTGCCGAACGTGCAACTCGTCGCCAATCACATGGAGGGCTGCGAGCGGATACTGTTGGCAGGCGAAGCGCATTTCTTGCTTTGCCACTATCACCCGGCGGCGACGTCGATCCTGACGCCACCGAAATTTAGCTCGCTGCATGTCGGCAATGACCGGCTGATTCCAGCGTCGGTCCCAGTTTCTCGCTCTAGCCGCAAGCCTCGCTTCAAGCTGCCAGGCACGGAAGGCGCCCCGGTCCAATTCCTCAACTTTCGCTCCGAATCCGGGATGGGCAGGATCCTTGATGCAGTCCGTGCGGCATCGACGCTTCAGATGCATCTGCGTCCGACATTCGCCTCCCATCTGGCGAAGCTCTTGGTGACAATGGTGCAGGAGGGGCGGGGCATGGCCTGGTTGCCCGAAAGCTTAATCGGCGACCAGCTTGCCTCGGGCGACATTGTAGCAGCGGGGGAAGTGGAATGGTACGTGCCCATCGAGATTCACGTCTTCCGACCGAAGCTTCGGCTGGCTCAAGCCGCCGAGGCGTTCTGGGAGCACGTAGAGAAAAGTGCCGTGAAGCCTATCCACGAGGTTTCGCTTTAACGCGTTGGCACTAAGCAGCTCGTCCTTATCCGGGGCGGCTCAGTTTCATGGGCTAACCAATGGCGGAATGGCTCAGCTTCCGCTAGGCCGGAAATCTGCCTTGGGGCGAACCTCTGCGCCAAAATGACGGCTGCTGCCGCCAGCCCAGGTCAGGATGGAAATCTCCATCTGATGGATAGCCAAGCCTCGCTTGCTACGCATCGGGCAGCGCTGAGGCAACCAGACTGATGGACCGTCACACTTGTTTTGTCAGCGGCCGATGAGCTTCCGCGACATGATGCTTCCGGCAATCGTGCCCATTGCACGACACGGTCGCTAGGCCAGTGCTGTATTGCGCTCACGGAGCGCGGTCTTGGCCTGATGGAGGAGCAGCAGGCGCGGTTGAGTAACCGCGCCTGCCCATAGGCTTGCTTAATCAGTTATTCGGTCCATTGTTTGGACCGGGGGGCACGTAGCCTCGATAGCCGGGCGCCGTGCGGCCGAACGCTTGGCCGGTGATGGCGTATCGTTCCGAGCCGAAGAGGCCGTTGCACCACTGGTCGCCAACCTGCACGGCTTTCCCGTCCTTGAAGCGTACTTCCAACAGCTTTTCGCTATACACGAATTGACCGTTCTCGTCGACAAGCCGGGACATTGGCGTCAAGCTCTTCGTGTCGAAGACGGTGCCCGATGCGGGATACATGCGCGTTCCGTCGATGCCGCAGGTAATCCAGCCCGACGGAGAGTAATCCTTAATCTTGGCCCGCAGGGTCGGCAGAACGTCAGCGTGCTTGTTTCCCTGCGCGTGCATGTCGTAAACAAAGATCGAGTTGTCCGACGCGCTCGGGAACCACATCGCGCTCTCGTCGTGGGTAAGCGCCAGGCCATGCACGCAGGTGCCGTGAGCGCCCGAACTCGTTTGGCAGGGCGGCGTGCCGGGAGCGTCAATGCGATAGAGGATCTTGCCCGTATCTATGTCGGCGGCCGTGAAGCCGAGATAACCGTTATTGTTCGCGTAAACGCGGCTCCAGTCGCCGTTCGTGACGAATGGCCGATTTCGATTGAAGAACGGGCCCACCTCGCGGATTTTTTGGTGGGTCCGCGTGTCGTACAGGTACAGAATGTTGTTAGCAGGCGAAAGTAGGACCTGATCGCCTCGTGGCGATATCTGAGTATTGTGAGCACGTGCCGGGAACTGTTTGATCGGGTCGATTAAGGCTCCGTCGTACGCACTGGCGACATACCATGTCGCAACCTGCACACCAGCGAGCCACAGGGTCTCGCCGAACGGCGATACGACACCGCGATCGCAGCAGCCGCCATCGTACGTCTGCGTCCACGCGATTTGGCTCGTCTCCAAGTTAACCGCGTGGAGCCGGTCCGTCATCATCGGATAGATCAATCCGGTCAGGACGCTCGCGTCGATGCCCTTGCAGCTAGGCGGGTCGCCGCCGTTTTTTGACGGACCCATGGGCAATGGGATTCGTTCGACGAACTTATACCCCTGATCGACGTTGAAGACTGCGATGCCAGCCCCACCTTGGTTGAGGTTGCCGGCAATATTGCCCGGAAGACAAACGTACAAATAAAGTCCGTCCTTAGGAGCGGCCTGCACAGGGGACGCCTGAACGAATATTGTGCACAGCGCTGCCACGGTGATAATCATGGCTGTCAGTGAGCGATGCCAGCCCCCCGCTTGTCCCTTTTTGCTAAGTTGCGAAACTTTCCGCTCGGACATCAGATTCTCCTCCTCATGGTCATGTTGTTTCCCTCCTAGGTCCTGTCCGGCCCGGATGTGCGTTTTGGCCTCCGAGTTTCGGATGGGCGCAACAACGTTACAGATGAGAATCGGAAAGAGCGAATGCCAAGTAGACATCAAAAGATGCAACGTAGGCATTGTCCGAATGGCTGCGCGCGAAATAGCGACGATGGTCGCGTCGAGGTTTCATGCAGGAAAACGCTCAAAGTGTAGCTGGTCGAAGCGGCTATTGTGACGGACTCGGCGGTACCGCCGATGTTGTCATTCTCGGTGCCGCGGAGACCGCACGGCCGGAACGGCGTCCGCCCAGAGGGCCGCGCGCGTCGGCAGCCATGATGTGATCGCGGGGCTGTTGATGAAGTCGATGTCCTCAAGAGCGCATCGAATGCTCTTGACGATATCTTCGGCCAAGCCTTCTAAGGCTGCGCCCCCTTCGCAAGCTTCTGAAGCCCGCCGGCGGGGAAGGGCATTTCAACACCATCAAGTACTGTGTTTATACGCGCGCTGCATAATAATATAGAAATATGACATTGGATTTTCATTTTGCCGCACGGCACCGTCGATGGCCGGGGTGCGGGAGCCTGCGCTGCACGCTTCCCATAATATAGAAACCAGGACGTTGGGGAGAACGCCATGTCGAGTAAAGAAGGTGCGTCGTATCCGATTTCGAGAATGCTGCCGTTTGCTTGTCGGCGCGCATCGCGTGGCCGGGTATGCCGACTTGCCGCAGCGTTGGTTGCGATCGTTTCGCTGGTTGTTTTGGCCGAACCGTCAAATGCCGGCTCCGTACCGAATCCGGTTGTGACGGGGCCGATCGCCGCTCCCGATCTGCCGGGTAGCCCGTCGCACAACTATCCGTTCTTCAGCTCGGATCGAAATCTCCCAAGCTACGGTTATACTGAGGAAGAATATTTTTTCCAAGGAACTGCAAATCGATACACGTTGAGTACGAGGAGTTTCGTCAACACCCCCATTCAGCCCACAGCAAGCATCGTCGACATTGGTCATCCATATATGACGCGGATGGTTGTGCGTCGTCCGGCTGATCCCAAGCGGTTCAACGGTACTGTGCTGGTCGAATGGAACAATGCGACGAATGGCTTCGATGCGGAAAATGCCTGGTTCAACGCATGGCACCAGATTATGCGCGACGGCTATGCGTGGGTTGGCATATCGACGCAGAATGCTGCGGTAGCGCCTCTGAAGACTTGGAATCCCACCCGCTATGGCAACCTTGACGTGACGCAAGGCGGTTCGATCACGGACGATGCTCTTTCGCTCGACATCTATTCGCAGGCGGGGCAGGCGATCAAACATCCAGTGGGTATCGATCCCTTAGGTGGGTTGCGACCGAAACATGTGATTTCGACGGGTGTATCGCAATCAGCAGCCCGTCTCGCCGGTTATGTGAATGCAATAAATCCATTGGCGGGCGTCTACGACGGCTTCGTTCTGATTTCGACCCTCGGTAATCCGATTCGGACGGACCTTACAGTTCCCGTGTTCAAGGTCTTGACCGAACAGGACGTAGTGGTCCTGGAGGGGCCGGTGCGCCAACCTGACAGCAATTTGTTTCGCACATGGGAAGTGGCGGGCGTGTCGCATGCGGATCGCGAACAACGTGAGGCGCGTGAGCCTCTCGAGCTGCGGGACATGTTGACTTCCTCGGAGGCAATCTTGGCGCCGCAGTGCGCCAATCCGGCCATTGGAACTCGACCGCCGACGAGCAACGTGCATGGCGAAGTGTTCGGTGACATGGCGCGCTGGCTCGAACCCAGTAAGAGGCCGCCGCCGTCCGCGCCGCGGCTTCAGCTCACGTCGATTGGTTCTCCGTCTGTCGTTGCCCGCAACAGTCTCGGTCTTGCCCTCGGCGGAATTCAATTGTCGGCCGTTTCAGTACCCACGGCGCTGAATGTCGGGACCAATAGCGGCCCCGGATCTTGCATCCGATGGGGTTACTATATTCCCTTCAGCGTGGCACAGCTCAATCAACTATATCCAAGCCACGACGATTATGTGGCGCAGGTAGCCAAGGCCGAACGGCACAATGTCGAGCAGGGCTATATCGACGTAGACGATGCCTATCGCGCGGTTCGTGAAGCGGCCGAGTCAGACATAGGCAAGCGCGACGCCGGCTGGCAACCAGATAGCCACCTTGGCTGGTTCATGCGGTAATCGTTTCAGCCTTGCTCCCCGTTGATCCTGAACTCCCGCTCGGGCGCGATGTGGAAAAAGGTCAGCTCGGCAGGTGGGGGGATCCAGGAGGTTCAACCGAATGGAGGCGTCGTGCGGAGCGCGATTCGGGTCAAAGCATTTATCGCGTTAGATCGTAGGCGAAAGTTCTGCCTAACGCTCGGTCGAGGTCTATCATCGGTAGACTGCACATCGTTGGTTCTAGCGGTTCGGATGTAGCAGGACCAACCGGCGCCTTCGGTCGCTGCAGATTAAACTGAGCTGTGGTGTCAGCGATCACCTGTTCGGCGGTCGAGTGATGCTTGAATCGCTGGCAAGTAGTTGCGATCGCGACTTAAGCCGAAGTCGAGGGGGAAAGGGGCGAATGGCCGGGCGTGAACGCAAATCTCAACAACGGCACGCCGACCGATCTGGTGAGACGAGCCTTTTGTGGCTTGTGCGAGGATTGTTTGCTTATTCAGTTCAACTCAGATCGATTTGGCTGGACAATGCCCAATCCCGTCCGGTCGCGCGCGGTCTCTGCGCGGTCGCACTGGCATGTTTCCTCGTCAATGTCCTGACTTCCTGCAATTCCGCAACGGTCGGGCCGGCTGCGCCGTCCGATATCGACGTGCTCGACAAGGTTCGTTCGCTTGACATACTGCCTCGCCAGTCGCAGGGTGTGAGCAACGCGCCGTCTAATGTGGGCGAGCGCGCCCGGACGGCGGTATACCAAGGTACGGAGATATCGGATCTTCCCGACGCGCGTACGCAACCCGTCCCAGGTGGCGACGGCTATAATCTCAATTTCGAAAATTCGCCGGTCGCGACCGTCGCGAAAGTAATACTCGGCGATATCCTCAACATCGGCTACACGATCGATCCAAGAGTGCAGGGCACCGTCAGCTTGGTTTCGGTGCGGCCGGTTTCCAAGACCGATATCGTGTTCGTCCTCGAAAGCGCATTGCGACTTAGCGGAGTCGTGCTCGTCAGCGATAGCGTTGGCTACCGTCTGGCTCCGCTGGGCGACGCTATTGGCACCGGACGCGTCGACTCTACTGCGGCCAATCCCGAACCCGGCTACGGCATTTCAGTGGTCCCGCTACGATATGTTTCGGCACAGACCATCCTGAAGCTGATGGACTCATTCGCAACCAAGCCCGGCAGCGTCCGAGCGGATTCGACAAGAAATCTTCTGCTAATTCAAGGCACCGGCGCGGAACGGCGCAATGCCGTCGACACCGTCCAGAGTTTCGATGTCGACTGGATGCGCGGTCAATCGGTCGGCATATTCCCCGTCTCCAGTGGTGCACCGGAGCCGATCATCGCCGAGCTCGAAAAGATTATGGACTCGGGTGAGGCCGGCCTCAGTCGTGACGTCCTCAAATTCCAGTCCATAAGCCGGCTCAACGCCATCCTAGTGGTTAGCCGGAAACCGGCGTTGCTGAAAGCGGCTGCGACCTGGATAAGCCGATTGGACCACGCCGACACTGCGAGAAGCAGCGTCCACGTCTACCGAGTGCGATATGGTGACGCCCGCCAGATGGCGAAGACTCTGACCGCCATGTTTGTCGGCGGCTCGCAAGGTTCGCTCGACAGTGCTGATAATCAACTGGCCCGTGGATCGGGCTCGATTGCGGTGTCTAGCGGCGACCGCTTGTCGCCGAATTCCAATTCTTCCGCGCAGTTCAGCGGCTTCGGTCCGCGTGTGCAATCAGGTGGTGCCGGCGGGACGTCGGCAGCCGGGACAGCGGGAGGTGGGACGCTCGGATCGCCGCAAACCACCGGCGAAAGTCAACCGAACGCCGGCTCGCTCGATAGTAATGGCGTAGGCAGTGGCGCGGGGCAGCCGTTGCTTAAAGGCGTGCGCATAACGGCCGATGCAGACAATAAGCTTCTGATCTATGCTGACCAGGCCAATTTTCGGATCATCGAGGCAACCCTCAAACAAATCGATCAACCTCCGCTGCAGGTCGGGATCGATGCAACCATTGCCGAAGTCAGGCTGACTAATCAGCTCTCCTATGGCGTGCAGTTCTATTTGGCCAAACAGGGAGTTGGTTCGCTTCTGAACACGCAGGCGACATCGCCACCGATTTCAAGCAGCGCCGGCAGTTCGATGGTGGATGCTGCAGCGAGTGCCTTGATCAATCGCGTCTTCCCCGGCTTCAACTTCCTGTTGGGATCGGAAAGCAACCCGCACGCGATTCTTGATGCATTACACCAAGTCACATCGGTCAAGGTACTCTCGAATCCGTCGCTTGTCGTGGTCAACAATCAGGTGGCGACGCTGCAAGTCGGCGACGTCGTGCCCGTGTCGACCGGAAGCGCAACGGTGCTGACTACCAGCAACACCGTCGTCAACACTATCGACTACCGCAACACCGGTATCATCCTGCGCGTCTCGCCGCGCATCAGCGACAATGGCACGGTCCGATTGGACGTCGAGCAGGAGATCAGCAACGTTACGCCGACGACAACTACCAGCCTTACGCCGACGGTATCGCAGCGGCGAGTGAAGAGCTCGATATCGGTTGAAAACGGGCAGACCGTACTGCTCGCGGGACTGATCAGCGAGGAGCAGGATGGTAACCGCAGCGGCATTCCTCTGCTGGATGAAATAAAGGGTTTGGGCGACGCGTTCTCACATCAGAACAAGACGGGGACACGAACCGAGCTGATCATCTTCATCCGACCCCAAATCATCCGCGACGGCGCGGACGCACAGCGAGTCGCCGAAGAGCTGCGATCGAAGCTGCGCGGCAGCGTTGGAGCGAGCACCGATGACCTCGTGTTCCACAGCGGGCGCTGACAAGGTACAGGAGAGCCGCGCATGAAGATTGTAGGAACTCTGGCTTTGGCAAAAATTCGCAAGCTCGTCACGGGCCTCCTCCTTGTGGCCTGTTGGGCGGCACCATTCGAATGCGTTGCCGCCGGTCCGCTTGGAGCGGCCGACGCGGCCTACGTGCGGGGCGATTACACTCTCGTTGTCAAGCTCCTGACCCCCCTGGCGTTGCGCGGTGACCCACGGGCCCAGGCGTTGCTCGGCTTTATGTTCGAGAATGGCTACGGCGCCCCGCAAGTCTACTACACTGCTGCAAGTCTTTATCAAGCGGCTGCACTCCGCGGTAATCCGTTTGGCCAAGCCATGCTCGGGCTGATGTATGACAAAGGGCATGGCGTTCCCCAAGATTTTATCCTGGCCTACAAGTGGTTGAATTTGGCAGCTGGCCGATCATCAAAGCATGAACGGGACTACGTCCTGCGCCTTCGAAACGCAGTTGCATCAAAGATGTCGTCGCTGCAGATCGCGGAGGGCCAACGTCTCGCGATGCTTTGGGTAGCCGCCCGTCAATGAGGACTCGACCATGGGGAGCAATTTTGCGCCATCGCAGTTCATAAACCATCTTCGAAAAGCCGGGCATCTGCGTCCAACAGAGCTGGAAGTTCCTATCGATCTTGCTACCGCAGTTGATCGGTCAGGGAATGAGTCTCTGCGCGATGGGCCGTCCGGCGTAAGGAAAAAGCTCTGGGAAATCACCGATCTGTCCGCAGGTGAGCTGGCGGACGAAGCGGCGCGCTTTCATAATCTGCCACGCATCACCTTGCGGGAAATGTTGCAGGCTGCGCCGCTGGTCTCGTCGTTTTCGCATCGCTACTTGCGCGAAATGATGGTGTTTCCCTACCAGGCTGCCGATCGCGCCGTCCTCGTCGTCGCGGATCCGACCGATCTTAAGGCAAAGCGCGCAGCCGAGATCGTACTCGGCCCCGGAATTGCGATTGAAGTTGCTGCTCACGACGATATCGCCGTGGTGCTGGATCAGCGCCTTGCTGACAACGACCCAGAAAGCGCTATTGATCCCGACGGCTTTTCCCAACTGCGCGAAGACGACATCGAGAGCCTGCGGGACCTTGCGAGCGGGGCGCCGGTGGTCCGCGCAGTCAATGACCTCCTGGAAAAGGCGGTAGAGCTGCGAGCCAGCGACATCCATATCGAACCGTTCACGGCTGGCCTCGTGGTACGGATGCGCGTTGACGGCCTGTTGCGAGTGGTCAGTGCGCCCGCCGGGGTGCTGCCTCAGGCGGTCATTTCCCGCATCAAGATTATCGCGAGCCTGAACATCGCCGAGCGGCGTCTGCCACAGGACGGTGCGGCCCGGCTACGGGCCGGACGCACCGATATCGACATCCGGGTTGCTATCATGCCGACCCAGCACGGCGAATCCGCCGTGATCCGTATCCTGCCGAAGGATCGTGGATTGTTGATTGTCGAAAAGCTCGGGTTCTCCGCGCCTGATGAAATCAAGCTGAGGCGGTTGTTGAAGCTGCCGCACGGCATGATTGTGGTTACGGGCCCCACCGGCAGCGGCAAGACCACGACGCTCGCGACTATCCTGTCTATCCTCAACGAGCCGACCCGGAAGGTGCTTACCATCGAGGATCCGGTCGAGTACGAGATTCCGGGTATCAATCAATCGCAGGTCAAGCCATCGATCGGCCTGTCCTTCGCGAGTGCGTTGCGCTCTTTCGTTCGTCAGGACCCTGACGTGATTATGATCGGCGAAATCCGCGACTCCGAAACCGCGCATGTCGCAATCCATGCGGCACTGACCGGCCATTTGGTACTGACCACGCTGCACACGGAGACGTCAGCTGCCGCGGTTCCGCGACTGCTCGATCTTGGCATCGAGGCTTATCTGCTGCGGTCTACCTTACGCGCGGTGCTCGCGCAACGCCTGGTGCGCCAGCTCTGCGAGCGCTGCAAGACTCTGAAACAATTGACAGCAGCTGATTTCGGCGAGGACCCGCGGCTTTCCTCGCTCGGCTTCAAGGCCCGAGAGACCGTGCATGCGCCGTGCGGCTGCGAGCGCTGCGGCGGTACTGGCTACCGGGGCCGACTCGGCGTGTTCGAACTCTTGGAGCTCGACAATGAGCTGTGCGAGTTGATCGGCGAGCGAGCCGACGGCCTGAAGATCGACCAGACCGCGATCAAGAATGGCATGACTACCATGCTCGACGACGGCATCGCCAAATGCCGCGCCGGGCTGACCTCGCCCGCGGAGATTCTCCGCGTCACCACGACCCGCTGAGAGGTGAACCGTGCCGAATTTCCGCTACCGCGCGCTCACCCAGAACGGCGAGATCGTCAATGGCATTATAACGGCGCCAACTTTGGCAGAAGTGGCGAAGCGCATCGAATATCTGCGCCTGTTGCCGATCGAAACCGTCCAGGAGAAGCGCAGCGCCGCCGGCAAGGGCGGCTTCGGCCTGTTCAATCAGCCGGGCCCCGCGGAAGTGACTGTCTTCACCCGCGACCTGGCGCTGCTCCTGAAGGCCAGCGCGCGGCTCGACGACGCGCTTGAACTGTTGGCGAGTGACGCTGATGTCGGGCGGCTGCGTCCCGTGGTCGGCAAGCTGCGCAACTCGCTGCTATCAGGTGAAAGCCTTGCCGAAGCACTTTCCGCTTATCCCGATTTGTTTCCACCGATGTATATTGCGTTGGTCAAGGTTGGTGAAATCTCTGGCACCCTGGACCAAGTACTGGAAATGCTCGGCGAGGAGCGGGCGCGCTCCGAGCAGATGCGACGCAAGCTGACCGACGCCATGCAATATCCGGCTTTCGTGCTGATGGCCGCGATGGGCGTGATGCTATTCTTTATTCTGTTCGTGCTACCGCAATTTTCCTCGATGATGCAGGATCTTGGCGCCAAATCGGATACGGCGCTGATTTACTTCCTGCGCCTGTCCGATTTCTTGCGCGCTAATGGCACCCTGCTGTCAATCACGGCCATCGCGCTGGTCACGTCCGCGTGGATGGGGCTGCGCCGCCGCGAGGCGCGGGCGGTCCTCGCAGGAGCCGCTGCGAGGCTTCCCGGCCTTTCGAGTGTCTTCCATTTCTATCGAACCAGCCTGTTCTGCCGCAATCTCGGCGTTCTGCTTGGCAGCGGTGTCAGTCTGACCGCGACCTTGCGTATACTCGTGGATATCATGGCCGTGACCGGACGGCTCGACGCCTGGACGCTGGCGGCGGACCGGGTGCGGCATGGTGGCAAATTGTCCGAGGCGCTGTCGGCCTCCGCCAGCCTGCCTCCGATGGCGCTGCGCATGCTGCGATTGGGCGAGGAGACGGGACAGCTGCCCGCACTCGCAGGGCGCGTCGCCGAATTCTACGAAGCCAAGCTGCAGCGCAGTCTCGACCGCATTGTCGCCGTGGTCGGACCGGTCGCGATCATCACTATCTCCACCGTGGTCGGGGGGCTGATCGTTTCGGTGATGACAGCTCTGCTGTCGGTCACGCAACTTATCGGGTAAGGCCAAGGCCAAGGACAAGATCAATGGCGAACAGGAAGAACAGCGACTTCTTTGCCGCGCTCGGTCGCAAGGACGCATCCCGGGCCAGCGAGCGGGGATTCACCCTGGTTGAGATGCTGGTCGTGATCACCATCATCGGCCTTATCATGGGATTGATCGGTCCCCGCGTGCTGAACTATCTCTCCGAATCCAAGGTGAAGGCAGCAAAAATCCAGATGCAGAGCTTCGCCAGCGCGCTCGACCTGTTCAACCTCGATGCCGGCCGTTACCCATCGACCGCGGAAGGTCTGGATGCGCTGGTGCATCGCATCCCAGGCGTCGCCGCCTGGAACGGACCCTACTTGAGAGGAGGCAATATACCGCTCGATCCTTGGGGGCACAGTTACATCTATCGCGCACCCGGTCAACGCAGCGTCTTTGACATCGTTTCGCTCGGCGCCGACGGCGCGGAGGGCGGCAGCGGTGTTGCGGCCGACATTTCGCTCGACACCATCGCCAGTGCGAGTGCCAATCAGGGCGTGGTGCGATGAACGAGGGGCAGCGCGGCTTCACCTTGCTGGAAATGGTGTGCGCGATCGCCCTGATCGCGATGATCGCTGCCTTGCTGCTGCCCTATCTGCCGCGGCAGACCTCGCGCGTACGACTGATGGCCTATGCGTTGGAAGCGGCGACGCTTTTGCGGGACGACCGCAACGCCGCGATCGTGCGCCGCACCAATGTCGCCACGCTGGTCGACGCATCCTTGCGCGCGATCCGCTCCGGCGCATCAGGGAAGATCATCCGCATTCCTGCCGACGTCCGCTTCGATGCACTCCTGCCGGAGAGCTGTCATCGGAGGCCAGCGCTGTCGAGCATCGACTTCTTCGCCGACGGTATGTCCTGCGGCGGCGCTATCGCGCTGACGCGGCTCGACACAACTTACGAAATTCGCGTCAACTGGCTGACCGGGAGGGCCGACATTGTCGCGCGCTGACCGTCCGCCGCGTGACCGGCCGGATGCCGGTTTCACCGTCCTTGAAGTGCTGATCGCGCTTGCGATTATCGCCATTTCCATCTTCTCGATTGGATCGGTGATGTCAACAAACTCGCGCGGCGTCACTACACTGGAGAATCACGTCGCGCTGGTTGGGGCCGCACAAGCGGTACTGACAACCGCGATCCCGCAGCACAATGAACTTGCGCCCGGGGTCAGGGCCGGCGAGCTTCGCAACTACCGCTGGCAGCTCGATGTCTCGCCTATCGGTGGCGACTGGGAGCCGCAGGACGATTCGAAGGTTACCTGGACACCGGAGCTTGTGAGAATCCACGTTCGCTCGCCGACCGGCGCGCAGCTCGATCTTTCGACCGTGCGCCTGATGCCGAGGCGGCCGCAATGACCGCGCGAGACTGCCGGCACGATCCCGAAGCCGGCTTCACTCTGATCGAGGCCTTGGTTGCGCTTGCGCTGACCGGCCTCGTGCTGTCGGCGCTGACCACGCTCACTGCGCAATTTCTCCCAAACTGGAACCGCGGCATCGATCGCATCCAGCAAAGCGGGCTGGTAGCCATATCGTTGCAGCGGATTGCCGCCGATCTTGCCGCCGCCGAATTCATTCCGGCAGGAGGTGCGCAGGCGAAGCTGCTGTTCGACGGCGCGCCGTTTTCGGTCACATTCGTGCGGACTGCGATCGGGCCCAACGCCGGCATCGGGCTCGACGTGGTGCGGATCGGCGAGACCGCCGATGGCAACCACCTCCTCACCGTCCGCACGAGTACACCGTACACGCCGCTGCCGGCGCGCACCTCGCTATCAGAGCGGCTCGGTCTGAAGGAGCCCGTTGTGCTCTTGCGAGCGCCGCTGCGGCTGACATTCGCCTACGCGGGTTCGGATAAGGTATTTCACGACGACTGGCACGATAGCGAAAAGTTGCCGATCGCGATCCAGTTGACCGTGCGCGACATCACAAGCCAGCGAGTGCTCGCGGTTTCAACGGTGGCGCCGGTTCATGTCAATGCGTCGACCGGAAAACCCGACGACGACGGCGCGGACCCCAACGGCGACGCTCGGAATGACGGCAGTAAGCCCGTGAGCGGCGGCGACAAGCGAGGCAGATCGTGATGACCCCGTCGCTTGATTCCAGACCACCTGTCGGCACGGAGCAAGGCTTCGTACTGGTGGCGGTCCTATGGCTACTCGCCGCGCTCGCCCTTCTGGTGATTGTCTTCACCGCCCATCTATCGGCATCGGCGCGCGCAATTTCGCTCAACGATGATGCCCTCAAGTCAGAAGCATTGGTTTCGGCCGGCGTTGAGCTGGCCGTCTATCGGCTGCTATCGGCCGACAAGGACAACCGGCCGCCGGAGGGCGCTTTTCGCGTTCGCCTCAGCGGCACCGACATATCGGTTTCGTTCCTCACGGAGGCCGCGCGGGTCGACCTCAACGCCGCGCCGAAAGAGATGTTGAGTGGTCTGCTTTCCGTGCTCGGTGCCGGCGACGATGATGCCAAGCAGACGGCTGAGCGGATCCTCGGCTGGCGCACCAAGGCGTCAGATGAAGACTCTGGAAAGGAAGGCGCGCTTTATCAAGCGGCTGGCCTGACCTATTCGCCGCGCCAAGCGCCGTTCGCCCATGTCAACGAGCTATCGCTGGTTCTTGGCATGACGCCAGCGTTGGTGGAGCGAGCGCTGCCCTATGTCACCGTGTTCTCCGGCGCTGCCGGCGTCGATGTCAAGGTCGCCCCGCCCGAAGTGATTGCGGCGCTGCCCGGCATGACGCCGCTGAAGCTGAAGCAATTTCTCGGCGACCGCGACTCGCTGGTCAACGATACTGCTGCAAAGTCCGCGGCGCTCGGCGAACTCAAGGGTGGTTCGAACGGAGCTGCGGCGGTGGGGAATAGGCAGGCTTATCGGGTCCGCGTGACTTTACGATTTGCAGACGGCCACGAGACTGTATCCGAGGTCGTGATCGGTCTGAATGTCACAGACAGTCCTTACTGCGTGCTGTCCTGGCAGAACGAGATGCCGCGCTTGCAGCGCACGCGAGCGGAGTTTTGACGACCATGTTGGCAGTGGTGAAAGAGCTGTTCGAGGTCTGGACCGTGGCGGTGACCGTAGCCGTGCAGGCCATCAGGACCCGAATCGTGCCGCAACGTCGCGTCGAGCTGACCGAAAACGAAGCCGGCCATTTTACTGCTCGGCTGATCTTGGCGCCCAACGTGCCAGCGCTCCCGCCATTCACATTCAAGCTGGCGCAGGATAGTCCGCAACCGGAGCTGACCGCCGACTGGAAGGCAGTGCTGCGCGGCAGCCGAATAGATGTCATCATTAGCCCAGAGCACGTGCTGTTCTGCGCCATCGATTTTCCTAAGCAGGCGGCTGACTTCCTGGAAGGGATGGTGCGCTCGCAGATCGATCGGCTAACACCCTGGAGCGCGGGCGAGGCTCTGTTCGGCACGACGGCGCCGGTTCCGATCGCCAACGAGCGCATCGAGCTGACCCTGGCCGCGACCTCAGCACAGAAAATTCAGCCGTTACTCGCGCTCGCCGCCGATTGGGGCGTGGCTTCGGTTGCGGGCCTGGCGCAGATGCCTGACGCCGGGCCAATCAAGCTGTTCGACCAGCTGCTGAGCGGCGCTGCAGGTTCCGCGCACAACGTGACGCGATTGTTGCGCATGACGCTGCTCGGTGCGGGGTTTGCGGCGGCTGCCTCACTTTTGATCTCGACCTATCTCGGCAGCGAATACGCCGCCGAACAGCAAGAACTTCAAGAGAGGATCACGCAGCGACGGGCGGCGATGCGGATCCGTCCCGACAGCACGGCGGAGACGCTGCTCGTCAAGCGTAAGCAGTCTTCGCCCTCCAGTGTCATCACGCTAGAGGCGATCTCGCGGGTGCTGCCCGACACGACCTATGTCACCGAGCTGCATGTCGAGGGCAACAAGATACAAGTCGTGGGGGTAACCCAAGACGCTCCCTCACTGATCAAGCTGATCGAGCAGTCGCCGCAATTCACCCGAGCGACCTTCTTCGCGCCGACCACGCGCAGCCACGACGAAGCGGGTGAACGGTTTCACATCGAGGCGCAAGTTACGGCCTATTTTGGACCGGGCTTATGAACAAAACCGCGGCCATACGCAAGTTCCTAGGGGGGCCGTTGGCAGCTGCCGCTTCCTTCATTGCCGTCACGGCACTCTTGCTGCTTACCATCATCTCATCGTTATCGGAGGTGCTCTCCCAGCGTGCCGAGATCGCAGCCGCGACCGCAATGCTCGATCAGCTCGAGGGACGCCGTCCCGCAGTTGCGCGCCGAGGGACCGCGGGCGTCGGAGAACCGAGCGGCTCGCGGTTTCTGGAGGGGGCCACCGTTACGGTCGCAGCCGCAACCCTGTTGCAGCGTGTAACCGCGGCGGTGGTGAAGCAAGGCGGCAACGTACTTTCATCGCAGGTTGATTTGCAGGGCACGGGAGCGAAGGCCGGGTTCCTGAGTGTGATGGCGAGCTGCGAGATCGACCAGCCGGGATTGCAACAACTGCTGTATGACGTCGAAGCCGGCATGCCGTTCCTGTTCATCGACCAGCTCGTCGTGCAGGCACCATTGAGCTTCGGCGCTTCCACGGAGAGCAAGTTGCGCGTACTGTTGACCGTCTCCGGGCAGTGGAAGGGCAGCTAATGACGTTGCGCAGGACGGCCAACTGGCGCTTGATCGCACTTGTGTCACTGTTCGTACCGGCGCTCGCCAATCTCGGCTTGACCGCGCCGGTGCCGACTGACGCCACCGATCTCGATGCCTCACCGTCACGCCGTGCCGACACGCCGGTGCCGCCCTCGCTGTGGGATCAGCCGGCTGCGCCGTCGCACGTTACGGCCAGCCCCTCGCCAATGGAGCGGACCGGGCCGGATCGGGCCAGGAGCGACAATCCTCTATGGGAGATTCCGCTTCCAAGGCTCGCGACCACGCGCGATCGGCCGATATTCTCGCCGTCGCGCCGCCCGCCGCCGCCCACAGTTGCGCGTACGCCGATAGCGGCTCCACCGCCGCCGCGGCCGAATCCTGTCAAGGTTGAGCGGCCGCAGTTCGCGCTCGTCGGCACCATCGATGGATCCGAACAGAGTTTCGGCATTTTTGTTGATCAAACCACAAAGACGGCGCTGAGGCTGAAGGTCGGCGAGGACTACCAAGGCTGGCGCCTGCGCGGCGTCGCGCCAGGTGAAGTGACGCTGGAGCACGATGATCAGACCGCGGTGCTGAGCCTACCGCCACCCGATGCGGATGCGGCTCAACTGACAGCCGTGCAGGCCGAAAACGGCCCCAACTCGGAGCAGCGCCGGCTACCTGGTGCAATACGCTAACTCAGCCAATCCTGCTGCTGCAGCGCGAGCGTCGCCAAGAGACCCAGCGCGAGAAACGGCCCGAATGGCAGCGCGGTTTGTCGTGTCATGGTGCGGCCCGCGATGTGCAGTGCGATGACGGCGAGCAGAGCTGTGATCGATCCCACCAAAAGCTGAATGGGAACGCCCATCGTGCCGATCCAGATAGCGGAGGCCGCAAGCAGCTTGACGTCGCCGAGCCCAAGCCCGTGGCAGCCTCGAACGCGGAAATAGACCCAGCGCAGCACGTACACGATGAAGCCGACGACCAACCCTTTAAGGAGGGCGTCAAGCGCGGCGATCCACCCGTCGAGTAGCCATGCCCATGCGAGCCCTGCAAGAGCGATCAAAAGATTGAGCCAATCCGGAATGATGCCGCGGCGGAAATCGATCCAGGCCAACGTAAGGCTGGCGGACGCGAGCAGGGCAACAAGCGCGACGGCGATCATGGGCGGGCCCGACCGGAAGAGACGATACTCACTCTTCCCTGGATAGCAAAAAACTCCCCGGGGCCGAACTCCCGGAGCAATCGGATGCACACTTCCTGAAACCGAAGCAGTATGAGGGCGACCGGTCCCGTCGCTGCTCTTAAACCGTCAGTGTAAGCAGTGTCGCAAGTGCTTAAGGCCGCTGTGGAGCACTCAGGTGTCTCCGAACAGGAATGCAAGTAGCACGTATCGTCGTCCCTTGGTGACATGCAAAGCTTCGTGCAACAGGGACGAAGAGAATACGATTGCCGTCCCGCTATCGGGGCGATACCTCTGATCGCCAAATTCCGGAAAGCGCAGCTCGCCGCCCTCGAATTCGGGAGTATTGAGATTGATGGACATCGCAAAACGTCTGTAGTGGGTCGGCGGATGATTGTCGCGGTGGCCATGAGTGGTCCCGCCGCGACGCCCCTGATATTTGGCCACGCGCAGCGTCTCGCATTTGGTGACCGGATAATGAAACGCCTTGAATATCTCCGGCCAGACTCTATTCAACCGGCTGTTCAGGAAGGAAAGGGTCTCCCCTTCAAAGAAGAAGTGATCAATCCGATCCTCTCTTCCATTTTCGGGAATGCGCATTTTGAAGTCGGACCCATTCAAGAAATCCTGAATGGGCTGGGGATCGACGTAGGTTTGTCCCCGCGTCTCGAAAATTTCCATGAGATGAGCGCAGTCCGCCGAGCTCAGCACGTCGGGGACTAGCAATACGGGCGGATGCATTCGCATCGACACGGCTTCACGTTCCCAGGTCATCTTCTGAAGAACTGAAAGAGCGTCCGTCAACAGCGTTTCGTGGCTGCCGGTCAAGATTGCGGCAAGATGGTAGTTTCGTCTCAGAATGACGATCGACGCACAATCGCGTGGTGCCGAGAAGGCGGCGAACGCTTGCCACAGGGGATCCAAAAGGATCGGAAACCTTACCTTGATCGAGCCATCCCAATCACCGGCGACAGCGAACACCCGCGCGCCCAAAGATGACGAAATTGTCTCAAGGGATTGAGAGAAACTGTTTAAGAGTTCTCGACTTTTCGTTGATAGCCGGGGACAGAAGACGAGTACAAGTGGACACCCAGCAACAGAATCGGCACGCAAATGGACGATCGCACCATTCGTGTCGGCCAACCTGCATTCCGGCGCGATGTCGCCGCTTGTGAGAATGGGAAGCGGCGATGCACTCGAAGCCGCGGTCGCGGTTGAATTCATGTTACATCTCTAGAAAACGCGCGCCGTAGAAGGCGCAGACGGAATCTCGCGACCTGGAAAGACCTCACTGCCACCTACATACCTGAGAGTACGTAGGCTACGAAAGTCGAAATGCGTCTGTCAAGGCGACGAATACCGATGGTGAAGCAAGGCTCACGTCATCAACCGACACGGCTAACCAGCAAGGCTCCCGTCCTTGTCAGACACTGCCGAAAGCCGAGATCAATGTGATCTCGACGATCAGTTTGGCCATCTCGCGACTTACTGATCCTGACGTTCGACCTCTCTTGCAGCAGTATCGGCCTCTGGGGAGCAGAGGAGCAGGTCAACAAACCGTTCGACGTAAACGTCGACTGGGCCGGCCAAGTCGACAGTCTCCTTCAGCATCGAGTCGCCCATCATCATGGCGTACGCGGCATATGCACGGATTGAAGCTTCCCGATCCGAGAACCCATGTCGCAGGAAGAGTTCCTTGAAGTAAGCCAAACGCATTTGATCGACTTCAATCACCGTGTCTCGTGCTCGCTCGTCGATACGCCCCCAATCGCGAATGCTCCTCTCGACAGCAGCATTGCTGCCTGGATGAGGCTTTCTAATGAGAGCCAGCAGATATTGCAGGGTCTTGCGTGCTGATGACTGCATTCGCATGGCTCGGCCCGTAACGTCGAGCGTCATTCGACGTCGCCAATCTACTAGAATTGCCGAAAGCAGATCTCCGCGACCTTCGAAATGCCAATAAAAGCTTCCTTTCGTTACCCCGAGGCGCCGACAGAGACTGGGGATCTCAACCCCGCTGACATTGTTCTCTGCTAAGAGTTCCGAAGCGGTGCTTACCCAATCCGCGGCAGAAAGGCTAGTTTGGCGCCGCGAATTCCCGACCTTCGCGGCCGCTTTCGAACGTTTCGGCTTGCGCATTGGCCTGACCAGTCTGTGAAGGTGTCCGACTGTCATGCAATTTGAGCGGGTGCTGTTTCCTTGTCAATCTGCCTCGAGGGGCGCGGGCTGCCTGCACGGCAAACAGGGTTTTGGGCGATAGGGCGCCCAACGAGTTTTTCGGGAGGCGCGATGGGTATGATCACGAGGTTAGCTTCCGAGATGCTGTCTATTCCAAGCCTGCCGACGAACTGATCGTCGTCCCTCATTTCCGGTACCAATCCCGAGCAGTTAGTTGATTTGCTGTAGCGTCATTTTCGAGCTGTGATCACTGCGACAAAGGCAAGCCAAACGGTATTTTGTCTTGCGTCGCAGCACCGATTGACCCTTGACCCAGCAATTCTCCGTGTATTTGTTCGCTGAACGATGGCGAGTGCCGGCTTCAAGTATTCCGAGCTGTATCAAATGACGCGGTTGCTGAGGATCTGTCTATTCATCACCCTTGCTTCGAGTGCTACATATCATCCCGTACGTGTCTTTGCTGAAAGCGCCAGCGAACCAGCGTTGCCTCGCGCGGACGTCGAAGCCATCGTCCATGACTATATTTTGGCTCATCCAGAAGTATTGATCGATTCACTCAAGTCGGCAAAACAGAGGCAGGCGGATCAAGCTGCAACTGTTGCGAAGTCATTCATATCGGCCAATAGATCCCAGATCTTTGACGACCCCCAATCACCGGTCTTCGGAAACGTAATGGGGAATGTCACGATAGTAGAGTTCTTTGATTATCGCTGTCCTTACTGCCGTCAGGCAGACCCGCTGCTCAAGAAACTCATCAGTGAGGATGCGAAGATTCGCATTGTCCAAAAGCAGTTGCCGATCCTCGGGCCGGCCTCAATGGTGGCTGCGCGAGCGGCACTCGCCGCCAACAAACAAAACAAATTTGTCGTTCTTCACGACGCGCTAATGGCGAGAAATTTCAATTCCGACGAGGACGGTATCCTTAAATTAGCAGACAGCCTGGGCCTTGATATCGTTAGGCTTAAGGCGGATATGGCTAGCCCCCAGGTCAACGCAGAAATAGCGAATAATATCAGGTTGGCCAGAGATCTTGGATTGGACGGAACGCCGGCCTTCATCGTCGGATCGGAGCTACTGCCGGGAGCAACAGACCTTGCCACGTTGAAGTCCATGGTCATCGACGCCAGGCGCGAACAGAACTAACGCCGAACTGCGCTCCTGCGCTTCGATTGAAAATGCAAGAAGCCGTTGCCAAGATCGTGGGTCAAGGCGAAGTTTGCAGTGAGTTGCGGTCTGACCATGCATCCTGACTACGCCAATAACTCGATGCCGCTAGGTTGACGCACAAGGTTTCCCGCGGTCGCTCGCAGGAAGACGATTCTCACACTTGAGCGCCCGTCGGCTCATCGGTTTTCTGATGTGCTGCTTGAGTGCAAGCCACTGGCGGATCCCTCGAACTGTGTCCTATTGTTCTCGTGCATCGCAAGTCCAGTCGTGCGGCGCCACCGTCGCACGCACTTGCTTTTGGCGATCCAGAAGTATTCGCCTCTTCCGCGGGATAGTTATTGCAGACGCTTCGTTTCCTCGAACGGGACTTCAGCGTCGATCCGCCGATCCGCCGGTCGATCGGCTAGCGATAGATAGGCGCGATGGAAATGTGCTCGGCGGAATTCTCGCGGGAGGAATGCCAGGCTTTGCGGAACGGCTTTGCAAATATTGGCGATGCGCGGCGTCGATTTTCTTATGCAGTTTTAACATGCTCGCAAGTATTGAAGTCCCGTCGACGCTAAACTAGGCTACATACCAGCCGGTATGGAAGGGGCCACAATCAATGAAGCCTCTCCAAGGGGGGACTCGGCGTATTGAGCCCAGCTTATCTCAAGCTCAACAGACCCTCTCAAAACTGAACAAGGTTGGAAGCTACCCAAGCTGAAGAGGGAATCTGTCGATGATAATCAGTCCTTTTCGTACTGCTCTTCTTTCGTCTGTCGCGCTCTTGCCAATGCAGCTGACGCCTGCCGCTGCAGTCACCCCGATGAGCTGCACGTCTCTCGCTGCTTACGTGACCCAGCAAGCTGGTGAGGCGCTGAATCCGAATCCGATAAGCCCGTCGAGCTCGATTACGATCAGCTCTGCCACTCCGGTGACCGCAAAGGTCATCGCTGCGGCGCAGGGCAATTTGTCCTATTGCCAAGTTGTGTTCCAGATTGCGCCTGCCATCACCATTCAAGTTGGTTTGCCTTTGAACCAGACCGACGGCGGATCGGGAATTGGTTGCAATGATACGACGGTTGCGAATAATTCCTGCAAGCAGGGTAATTGGAACGGAAAGATTCAGGCGATCGGCAACGGTGGTTTTTCGGGCAGCGTACCCGGGGTCACGGCGGCAACCAACACGGGGTTTGCTGCCTCATCTACCGACAATGGACATAGCAAAAACTGGTGCAATGCCACGAACCCGGTCACGGGACAGGCCAATGGTCAGCCTGACTGCGGAGCGCAAGGTGCGGGCTTTGCGCTCGCTCCCAACAAGACTCTGAACGTAACCCAAATCGATGACTTCATGGACCGCAGCTTGGTTCAACAGACGGTTTGGGTTCAACAACTGGCCCAAGCCTACTATGGGACGAAGCCAACCCGAACGTATTGGAACGGCTGCTCAACTGGAGGCCGTCAAGGCTTCCAAATGGCGCAATTCCATCCAACATATTTCGACGGCATTCTTGCGGGGGCCCCGGCGTTCAATTGGAATCGCTTCCAGATGGGAGAAGCCTGGGGACTTACCGTCGTCAAGGATGTCGACCCAACCGATTGTGCGGCGGGCACGGCCGCAAGCTGTGCAGCTGGCGTCAGCCAAACGTTCTTGAACGCGTCCACGGCTGCTAACAATGCAGCGGTTGCAGCGTGCGACGCTGCGGATGGTGTAACCGACGGCGTCATCAATGAACCTCGCCGTTGTACTTTTGATGCAACTACCCTGGTCGGTCAGAAGCTGTCTCCCATGACTACTCCGATGACTACGGCTCAAGCCATGGCCATCAACTTGATCTGGGATGGTCCTCGAAATCAAAGAGGCCAACGTCTCTGGGCTGGACCGACACGGGGAACGTCATTTTCCACCGAACTCGACAAGTTGAGTACCAACAAAGTGTGGGCTTACGTTCAGCAGTGGTTCCTGCAGGATCCGAACGCGGACTTCACGCAGGTAACCATGCAAAACTTCGCGCAATACTTCCAGGACCAGGAGATAAAGTTTGCTGATACGACGGCGCCGGGTGGCCCGAAGGCCACGGTCGTCGCCGCAGCGACTGACGTCACCAACCTCCACGAGCTGATGACGGGCGGTGTCAAACTGCTTCACTACCGCGGATTAGCCGACCCACTCATCTTGCCGTTCAATTCGTGGAACTACGACACCCGCCTGTTCGAAAGGTACGGCTTGGCGCAAACGAAGAACTTCTATCGTTCGTTCTACTATCCCGGCAACGGCCACTGCCGCGGAAACGACGGTTTCGCCAATTCCGGGCTCATCAACTCGACGGATCTGTTCAACGCGCTGATCCACTGGGTGGAGGACGGGAAAGCTCCAGAGTCAATGATAGCCAACACAAAGTCGAACGGCACGGGAAACACGACTCTTGTCTGTGCCTATCCGAATGAGACCCACTACAACGGTGGTCCCGCCACCAGCGCCAGCAGCTACTCGTGCGTAACGCGCAGCGCCGAGCCAGCGGATTTGGCCGCCTACGATCACACCGCGTTGCAGTATCACGAGACACCGTAGCTTTTTGAGTTGGAATAGGGCCGCGCGTCCGCGCGGCCCTATTTTTGGTCCTTGGCAAGGAGAGCCCAGCCGCTCACATGACTTCGTGAAGATCTGAAGGAACTTGTCGGAACAGGATCGTCGTCAGCAATTGCGGGCCGATAAAGCCGCGCGGCGCGGCGTGGAACGGCGCCGGCGGCTGGCTGATCTTCTCGCAATCACGGCAGGCGAACTTCTCGCGTACCGTCTCGATGACCTTGAAGCGACGCGGGATCTCCTCCAGCGTCCTGGTCACATCCTCCCCGATCTTCGTCAGCCGCGATTCGGCGCAGCTCGTCGGAGCGTCAATAACGATGCGCTCGCGTTCGATGTCGTCCGGCCAGGGCTTGCGCACCGGCCGCTTGCGCGTGAAGGGGCGGATGTTCTGCGTCTTCGCCGCTACGGCCTGCGCCGCGAGCTCATCCTCGCTCGCGGCGGCGACGAGGTCTTCGAGCTCCGGTTCCAACTGCGCTCGGAGCGCTGCCCGTACAGTTCGCGTGTGAGCTTCTCGATCCGCAGCTCGAGATGTGCGACCAGCGCCTCAGCTCGCAACCCGCGCCTCACGCGCGGCCTGCAGCGCCGCCAGGGCACTCACAAGGTCCGATGGAAGATCGTCCGGCTTCGATATCATGCAGCCGTTGAATCAGATCAAGCAGCAGATTCAAATCGTAAAAGCGGTTATCCGACCCGCGTCGGACGATGGGTTTCTTAAGGATTGCGCCAATCGATCCCGGAAAACCCCGATCGCGATTGGCCTCGTCATGACGGTGTTCATCATCGGCTGCAACTACACGGACTCCACAGTCCTAATCACGGTGTTGATGAGCGCGGCCTTCTTCGGCAAGGGCTTCGGCTCGCTCGGCGGGACGGTCGTCGCCGACACCGCGCCCGGACGCGCTGCACGCCGGCGGTATCACGCCGTTCCTCCAGATTCTCGCGCTTGCCGACCACAAGAAGCTCCAGCTCGCGCCGCATTACTGCATGGAGATCCATCTGCACCTGACGGCAGCCTATGTGCGGGAACACTGGGTCGAGCATTTCGAATGGTCGGAGGCGATGTTCAACGAGAAGCGCGAAGTGGTGAACGGTTGCATGATCGTGCCGAACCAACCGGCCTCGGCTTCAGCCTGTCGGAACATGCGCGCGCCTGGGTTCGCGACCTCCATGAGGTCGGAAAGCGCCCTTGAGGGAGAATGGCCATATACGAGTCAAAGACGAAGCTGCACCCGCTCGATCCCTCGGTCATACGCCGGCTGAAGGAGGTCTCCTCGGAAGCGCTCACGGCGGAGCTGCTCGCGAAAGGCCTGCGCCAGTGTTTTCTGGTTGGGCTCGTGCCGATGAACAAGGACGCGGTCCGCTTCGCCGGTGAGGCCTTCACCATGCGCATGATCCCGGCGCGTGATGACCTCGATACCATCGAGACGCTCACGCCGCATCCGAATGCCGACACTCTGCAATTGGAAGCGGTCGAGCACATTCCGCCCGGCCATGTCTTGGTGATCGACAGCCGCAACGATCCGCGCGCGGCGTCCGCGGGCGCCATGCTGCCGACGCGCATGAAGGTGCGCGGTGCGGCCGCCATCGTCAGCGACGGCGCATTTCGTGACGGCGAGGAACTGGCACGGCTCGATTTCCCCGCCTATGCGCGGCAGGTCACGGCATCGACCCGGCTGTCCTATCATCGCGTCGCGGATCTGAACATTCCGATCGCCTGCGCCGATGTCGCCGTCTATCCCGGCGACATCATCGTCGGCGATGGCGATGGCGTCACGGTGGTGCCGCGGCATCTGGCGGCTGAGATGGCTGACATCATCCGCCGACGCTCGCTGTGCGCGCTGATTTCGAAGCCAGGAAGAGCGCCGGTGCCGATCCGGCAAGGGCGACGACCATCCGGGCGGGAGGGTAAGATGAGCGAAACATCGCCCTCGGCCATGGAGGCGACGATCCCCCGCTTTTTCGATGCGTGCAACGCAGCCGATTATGATGCCCTGATGTCCTGCTTTTCGGCGGATGCGGTGCACCACTTCCCGCCCGGCCTGCCGGACATTCCGCGGCGCGGTGCCGAGACCATCGCGCGCAAATGGATCTGGCGCGTCGAAAATCTCGACTCGCAATGGACCTTCGAAAAAATACTGTGCTCGTCGATGGCCCCGGAAGCGGTAATTGAATGGACCCATTGGAAGCGCAAGCGGAACACCGCGCTTCGCGGCGACGAATGGTACGTGTTCGACGCGGCGAGCGGGCTGATCAAGGAGATCAGCGCCTATTACGCCGCGCCCGCCGATCCCTCGGCCTGGATCTGCGAGCTCGTGGCGTTCGACTATCGCGGTCGCGGGTATCACCTCGGCAACAAATAGGGCGAGATCTTGCTACCGATCGCAGTTCCTTGGAGCGTCCCTCTCAGGTCTTATACAGACTGTAGAGATTCGCTTCGAAACTCGCCTCTGCGACCCTGAACCAGGTCACGATGTCCTCGCGAAACTTGAGCCATTCGCTGTAGATCTTGCGGAATTCCGGGTTCTTTTCCGCCTCTTCGGCGTAGAGCGAGAATGCGGCGCGATATCCGCCTTCCATGATCTCGCGGGAGAATGGCCTGAGCTCGGTTCCGTTTGCGATCAGCCGGCGCAACGGAGCCATGTTGCTCGCGTCGTAGTGCGACAGCATGTCCCACGAGGATTCCGCGGCAGCTACTTCAAACGCACGCTGGTAGTGTGACGGCAGCGATGACCATGCCTTCGCGCCGACATAGAACGCCAGCTGTCCTGTGCAGTCCCACCAGCCAGGGTAATAATAGTATCTAGCGACCTTGTTGAAGCCGAGCTTCTCGTCGTCGTAGGGGCCGACCCATTCGACGGCGTCGATCGTGCCTCTCTCCAATGCAGGATAGGTGTCGCCGCCGGCGATGTTCTGCGGAACGACCCCGAGCCGCGCGACGACGTCGCCGGAGATTCCCGGGATTCGCATCTTGAGGCCCTGCAGGTCATTGAGCGTGTTGACCTCGCGGCGAAACCAGCCTCCCATCTGCACGCCGGTGCTGCCACCGGGAAAGTTCACGATCCCGTAGGACTTGAAGAACTCCCTGAACAGTTCGAGCCCGCCGCCGCGATACATCCAGGACAGATGCTGGCGCGGCGTCATCCCGAAGGGAAGTCCGGTGTCGATCGCGAACGCCTTGTTCTTGCCGCTGTAATAGATAGAGGCGGTATGCC
Organism: Bradyrhizobium sp. KB893862 SZCCT0404; assembly: GCF_018130885.1. Lineage (NCBI taxonomy): Bacteria > Pseudomonadati > Pseudomonadota > Alphaproteobacteria > Hyphomicrobiales > Nitrobacteraceae > Bradyrhizobium > Bradyrhizobium sp. KB893862 SZCCT0404. The sequence goes on along the minus strand of NZ_JAFCLT010000003.1, from coordinate 191,272 downwards.
CTATCTCGACCGTCTCGCTTTGCACGGCATCGAGAACCTGCAGGCCGGGCACGACCTCGCCGGGGCCGAACACCTGGATCTGGAAGCCGCCATCCGTCATCTCCGAGACGTGCTTGGCAAGGCGAACGGCGATCCCGTGGATGGTATCGAGGTTTTTGGGATAGCTGGACGCGAGGCGCCAGCGGATCGTGGCTTTCTGCGCGCGGACAACAGTGGGGGCGGCCAGCGGCAACAGACCAACCGCTGCGCCGCCGACTATGGCTCGACGAGTCTTCATGGTTTCCATCCCGGTTTGTTAAGATTGTTGTATCGTAGAGGGGGCCGGCGGCCGCGCGAGGCGTCCGCGGGCGAATCTAGAGCTTCCGCTCCATCACGGCGTCGAAATTGGTGACGGGCGGAAAGGCTTCCTTGTCAATGATGACGTCGATCACGAACGGATCGGATGCTTTCATGGCGAGCGCCATGGCGGTTGCGAACTCTTCTCGATTGGAGACTCGTGCACCTCTTGCGCCGAGGGCGATGCCGGCCGCAGCGAAGTCGACCCGGCCGAAATCGTTTGCTTCCGCGACGACGTTGCCGTTCCAGCGGTACTTCTGCTCGTGGTACTCGAAGGCGAGAGCGCTGTTGTTCATGACGATAATCACGACCGGCAGCTTGTACCGGACCGCGGTCTCGATATCAGCCAGGTGATAGCCGGCCCCACCGTCGCCGGTGACGCAAACAACCTTCTCCTTTCGCGCGATCTGGACGCCGAGCGAGGCGGGAAGGGCCCAGCCGAGCGAGCCGACTGCGCGGAAGAATGCATCGTAGCGCAGTGTCGGAAACAGCACGCCCGTCCATGCCGCCATGTATCCGGTATCCGCGACGAGGGTGATCTCGCTGGCATAGCGGGAGAGCTCGTCGAGCACGGTCAACGGGGAGAGGGCGGCGTTGCCGGACGCAGCGGCCAGCTGCTCGCGGTGATGTGCGGTCCATCTGGCGGCATCGCCGCGGCAGCGATCGAGCCAGTCGGGTGCGGCCCTGAGATTCTGCTGCTTGGCAAGATCGAGCAGGTCAGCAAGGAAGACCTTGATGTCCGCACGAATTCCGAGACGGGGCGCGTATGTGTTGATCAGAGACGCAGGATCGTGGTCGATCTGGATCACGGTCGAGCGGCGGCTCGGCAGCGTATAGCCGTTGGTCGCAAGACCGCCCAATCGGGTCCCAAGTGCCAGCACACAATCCGCTTCTGCCACGACCTTGTTGGCGCTCACCGAGGAATAGCGGCCCACGATGCCGCAGAAGTTCGGGTGCGAGGTGAGGACAGCCGGCTTGCCGCCAGCCGTGGCCACGATCGGAATGCCTGCGAGCTCAGACAGCAGCGCAAGCTCGGTCCACGCGCCTGCTAGCCTCACGCCTTCGCCGACAAACAGCACAGGACGCTCTGCGGTCTTGAGTAGGTCCAGTGCCGAGGCGAGCTCAGTGTCGAGGGGCCTTGCCTTGTTGGTCATATTCGCAGGAGGACGTCCCGCTGGGGGCGTGGTTTGCGAAGCGCCCGGCAGCGCGAAGAAATTCTTCGGCACGTCGAGATGGGTGGGGCCGCATGTCGGCGTCGCCGCGATGTGAAGCGCCTGCGACACGAGACTTCCGGTCATGTCGGGGGCTGCGACGGCACCGTTCCATTTCGTGACCGGCTGAAAGATGACGTGCTGGTCGAGGTCCTGGTATTCGTTCATGTGCACGGCTTGCGTCGCAGTTGCACCCGTCAGCGCGAACACCGGCGACTGGGCCCAGAAGGCATCGGCGAGCGCAGCGGCGACATTGGCGGCGCCGGGACCGGCCTGTCCATAGGCCGGGGCGACGCGGCCGCTCGCGCGCGCGTAGCCGTCCGCCATGTAGACCGCGCTGGGTTCGCTGCGTGCGACCACCATGCGTATTCCGGCGTCGCGAAGCGCAATCCACAGGGGTTGATCGCCGCCAGTGAGGAGGAAAAAATCCTCGACGCCCGCATTCTTGAGCGCGATCGCAATATCCACGGCCACGTTTTTCGTCATTCCGTCCCCTCCCATACGCCAGCCCAATGGCCGCATACTAATAATTAGCTAATACGGTATTATGAGATGAGAGAATTTGTCAAACCGTCCACCCGTAAGACCCGCGCGCGTCTTCAGGCACGTGTGGTACGCCTTCAAGTCAAGAAGTGATGTGGGTTGAAAGTCCAGCGAGGTTGGCATCTGGCCGATAGATCAGATGCGCGGCGAACACCGCGTGGCTTGGACCTCGAAATCGCGTCGAATGCTGCGCCAAGCAGCCATCAACCGAGATGGTATTAGCCCCGAGCTCGCACATTGCCTCCGGCCCCCATACCCGCCTTTGGTGGAGCATCGTGACGGGCGCGCTGGAGATCGTGAGCGTCGTTCTGATTGCACTGCCTGCGACGCGCATCGTTGGGCTGATGCTCGGGCCGACAATTGTTGCGGTCGCGATCTTGACCGTTGTACGCAAGCAAGATCTTTTGCACCTGGCACCATTTGGTGCCTTAGTCGCGCTGAGCGCTCCTACCGCAATCTTCTATTGAACCTAAAAGAGCGACCCGTGGGGTGTCGCGTCGATCCGTCCACGACTGGTTCTCGTTGCCGTCACCTCAGGCTCAGAGAAAAGGAGAGCCGATCAGTTGACGGCATTGGGTCTCATGCAGTCATTCGTCCTGCCGGATTGCCAGGCACCGCGTCGCGCCTGGGCCGCCCTCGGGGACGTTTCGCCCGAAGTGCTGCTTCGGCTTCCAGCGCTGCCTGCCGAGCCGCCGCGGCTTCGAGCTGGTCAAGCACCTTGAGTGTCGCCTTCGCACCCATGTTGACGTGGTTCACAGCGGCCTGCCACGCTGCCTGTGGCTTCCGAGCAATGATCGCGTCGATGATCGCGCGGACCTCGACCGCATTTTCCTTGAGACGCTCCGGTTGTGACAAGACGATCGGACGAAGGTAGCTCAAACGTGCGCGGATGACGGTCACGAATCCCTTAACCACGCTGTTCGCCGAAACGCTCATCAGGAATTCGTCCAGATGGTTCTTGCACTCGAGTACCTCAGCGACGCGGCCCGACTTGAAAGCCCGATCCAGATTTCGCTTGAGCCCGTGCAATTCCTTGATCTGAGGCTCCGAGATCCTTTCCGCGGCGATCCTTGCGGTCAGGCCTTCCAACATGCTCCTGACTTCATAGTGCTGCCGTGCCTCGTCCGGCGATACGCGCGTCACCACGGGACCTTGATTTGGGATGTTGTCGACGATGCCCTCGGCCTCAAGCTGTCGCAACGCTTCGCGGACTGCTGTCCTGCTGACGCCCGTCCAAGAGCATAGCTCGCTTTCCTTCAGCCGTTCACCCGGCTGAAACCGGCCATCGATAATTGCAGTCCGCAGGTTGTTTGCAACCTGTTGACGAAGCGGCGCCGCCGTTACGGGCACCCGCTGAACCTTAACGCTCTTCAAGCCGCAATTCCTTGTGCAAGTTCAATTCGTTGGTCCACATTATGTTAGGTCGCTTTTCCCTTGTCTGACGACTTCGGCGTCGATGCGGGCAGGCATGATGTCCCGCAAAACGAGCCGCAAGACGGAGCGGGTCAACGAATCTAAACTCTAATACCGTATTACATCATATTCCAGTCGATCGCAGGCATCGGGCCCTGGCCACCCCTTCGTCAATAGCTGAATAATTCAGCCAGACACCGGATCAAGCCCGCTATACCGGCGGCGGATTCCGATCGGTGAAGGTCGCCCGTTGGTGCCAGTAGGGATAAGGCAGGGTCACTTTGCTGGCCGCGTCGAGCCTGTCAATTTGGTCCTGGGTCAAGGACCAGCCTACCGCGCCGAGGTTTTCGCGCAATTGCACTTCGTTACGTGCGCCTATGACCAGGGTCGACACGGTCGGCCGCTGCAACAGCCAATTCAGGGCGATCTGCGACACACTCTTGCCGGTTTCGCTGGCGATTTCGTCTATGGCTTCCACGACACGATAGACGTGCTCGTCCGAGACAGGCGGTCCAAAGTCCGCTGTCTTTGGCAGACGGCTGACTTCCGGCGGCGGTTGGTTGCGTCGAATCTTGCCCGTAAGGCGTCCCCAACCGAGCGGTGACCAAACGACAGCACCGACTCCCTGGTCGAGGCCAAGCGGCATCAGTTCCCATTCGTAGTCGCGGCCGATCAATGAATAGTAGGTCTGATTGGCCACATAGCGCGGAAACCCAAACTTGTCGGCGACGACAAGCGATTTCATCAGGTGCCAACCCGAAAAGTTCGAGACGCCGACGTAGCGGATCTTTCCTGCCCGCACCAGCATATCGAGGGTCGCAAGCACTTCTTCGAGAGGGGTCAGTGCATCGAACCCGTGAAGTTGGAAGAGATCAATATAGTCCGTCTCGAGCCGCCTCAATGCGCCATCGATGGCGGTGAGCAAATGTTGCCGAGATGAGCCGATATCATTAGGGCCATCACCGAAGCGGAACGTTGCCTTGGTCGAGATTAGCAGCTTATCCCGGCGACCCTTGATGGCCTGTCCGAGTACGCGTTCGGACTCGCCGAGCGAATAGACATCTGCGCTGTCGAACATGGATACGCCAGCATCGAGGCAGATATCCAAAAGCCGGCGCGCTTCGTTGGCGTTGGTGCTGCCCCAGGCAGCGAGGCGACCAACGCCACCAAAGGTGCCGGTCCCGAGACTGAGAGCCGGCACGATGAGGCCGGACGAGCCCAAGCGTCTGTATTCCATGTGATTACTCTCCGTGATCTGTCCTGGCGCTTCGGCGCGCAGGTCACCGCTCCTGGAAGGTTACCCGAGAGCTTCGGCATCGCAAAGCGGGCAAACTAAACGGGGCGGACTAGGCGGCGTCGCACGCCGACTTGCGAGTAGGGCGCGACGTTACTTGGAAGCGCGCAAAAAATGACGTGAGGCCACGCTCGTTCAACGATCGCCCTTCTCGATATGGTGCCAGAATGCTTCCGCTGCTTGCGGCAAGCGAAGCTTCGGCCGGAAAACGTGAATCTCGATGGAGACATACCATTCCTGTCCGCCGGCCGCGACGATCTCGCCCGACGCGAGTTGATCGGCTATCAGGCTTTCGGGCAGCCACGCCATGCCGCGACCGGCCTGAACCATCGTTACCAGCAGCTTTGCGAGGTGAGAGGTGAATGTCGTGCGCAAATGCGCATGCAATGGCGACGCCGTGCGTACCCCTTCAAGAATCCGTCCCATGCCGGATTCGGAGCGGAAACTGAGGAATTCGACCGGCGCGCTTTCCTTGCCCGGAAGCCTGAAGCGCGGTTTGCGGTTCCGGCGCGATATCGGCACCGACGCCGGAATCAATCGATCATCGCCGACACGCAATGAACGAAAATGCGACGGTGTCAGCGCTGTCGTTGCCGCCGGATGATAATGACAGAGCAGAAAGTGCGCATCGCCCGCCAGCAGTATCCGCTCGCAGCCTTCCATGTGATTGGCGACGAGCTGAACGTTCGGCACGAATGAAAGCTCGGTTTCGATCCCGCGCAACCAGTCTGGAAAAAAGGTTAGCGACAATGCGTTAGTGGAGGCAAACTTCAGCACGTCGGATGCTCCGCGTGCCCGTTCCTGCGCTTCGAGGCGGCCCGCCGCCAGCCGGCGGAGGACGTCTTCGGCAATCTGACGAAAAACCTCACCTGCGGGCGTCAGATTGACGGAATGGGTTGTGCGATCCAGCAGCGACGCGCCCGCCCAAACTTCAAGAGCCTGGATTCTACGGCTCAGCGCAGGTTGCGAGCAATTCCGGTCTTCTGCCGCTCTGGAGAAGCTCCGTGTCGTCGCCACTGCGATGAAATCGTACAGCCAGTTGATTTCCATGGCAGGTCCTCGCAAACGTTTATGCATGATGTGCATAACGATATCAGAACACGACATTGGATTTCCAGTGCCCCGGGCGGCACTTTCCGTAAAGGAAGCTCAATCGATGGGAGGGACATGCCAGATGGTCGGCCGTACCTTGTACGACAAGCTGGTCGATGCGCACGTCGTCCGGAATCTCGATGATTCGGGTCTTGTGCTGCTTTACGTCGACCGTACTGTGCTGAACGAATATACCAGTCCGCAGGCGTTTGCCGGACTGCGCGCGGCCGGGCGGAAGGTCTGGAACCCGAAAGCGGCGTTGATGGTGGTTGATCATGTCAATCCCACCGCCGCGCAACGGACGCGCACCATGCCTGACGCCGGAGCGGCGCGACAGGTCGACTACTTCGCGGAAAATGCACGCGATTTCGGCATCGAGTACTTCGACATCCTCGATCCCCGCCAGGGCATCGAGCATGTCGTCGCACCGGAACAGGGACTGGTCATGCCGGGAATGGTGATCGCGGCTGGCGACAGCCATACCACCGCCTATGGCGCATTCGGAGCCTTGGGCTATGGCATCGGAACCTCCGACATCGAGCACTATCTTGCTACCTCGACGGTTCGGTATCGCCGGCTCAAGACAATGCGGATAGATCTGACCGGAAGCCTGCCGCTCGGTGTTACCTCCAAGGACGTGGTCATGGAGGTCATTCGACGGATCGGGGCCGACGGGGCAACCGGCTATGCCGTCGAGTTTAGCGGACCGGTCGTCGCAAATATGAGCGTTGAGAGCCGTATCGTGATGTCGATCATGATCGTCGAGGCCGGCGCGCGCGGCGTCGTTATCGCGCCGGATCAGAAGGTGCTCGATTATCTCAAGGGACGACCGCGGTCTCCCAAGGGCGACATGTGGGAGCGGGCAGCCAACAGTTGGCTCACGCTGGCATCGGATGTCGATGCCCGGTTTGACCGCGACGTCACGCTTGATGTGTCGGAGGTGGCACCCCTTGTGACCTGGGGCACTAGCCCCGATCAGGCCATTGCGGTGACTGACAGCGTGCCCGATCCGGCGCAAAGCCCCACGTCTGATCGCAGGGCGGCGGCTATTCGGGCGTTGAACTACATGGGTCTTAAGCCCGGCGTTCCGATCCAATCGGTGCCTATCGACTTCGCTTTCATCGGCTCCTGCACGAATTCGCGAATCGAGGATTTGCGCGACGCAGCCCAGGTCTTTCGAGGAAGGCGTGTCGCGACCGGGGTTCGAGCGATTGTTGTGCCGGGCTCCACTCAGGTCAGAGTACAGGCTGAGGCGGAAGGCATCGCAAAGGTGTTTGCCGATGCCGGGGTCGAGTGGCGTCAGTCGGGTTGTTCCATGTGTCTTGCGATGAACGACGACGTTCTGAAGCCGGGCGAGCGTTGTGCGTCCTCCACCAATCGCAATTTCGAAGGTCGCCAGGGGGCGGGTGCCCGTACGCACCTGATGAGTCCGGCGATGGTCGCTGCTGCGGCTGTCACCGGACACATCACCGATGTTCGTAGTTTGCTGGAAAGACCACAATGATGAAACCGTTCGATCGCGTGACGGGAGTGGCGGCGCCCATGATGGCGCCAAACGTCGACACTGACGTCATCATGCCGAAAACGTTCCTCAAGGGCGTCGATCGTAGCGGGCTCCGGGAGGGCGCCTTTAACCTTTTGCGTTTCAACGCGGGCAAACCCAATCCGGATTTCGTTCTGAACCAGGATGGATATCGGGACGCGCACTTTCTCGTCGTCGGACCGAATTTCGGATGCGGGTCGAGCCGCGAACACGCCGTCTGGGGACTTCAGCAACTCGGAATTCGAGCACTCATTGGCACGAGCTTCGCCGGAATCTTCAACGACAATTGCGCCAACAATGGTCTGTTGACGATTTCGCTGGATCACAAGACTCTCGGCGAACTGGCGACCGTCGTGGCCGACCCAACCCGCAACGACCTCGCCGTGGATCTCCAAGATCAGACGATCTCCTTCGATCGAGGTACCCGTTCCATCCCGTTCGAGATTGAGTCGTCCAAGAAGGAAGCCTTCCTGACCGGTCGCGATCTCATCGGCTCAACGCTCGCCTATGCGGACGATATCCGGGAGTTCGAAGGACGGCATCGGGCCGTCAACCCATGGATGTTCTGAACTGAATAATCAAGACGTGGACGGCGGACGGCCGTGCCACGAAGAAACGATACAACTATGGAGGCAAACGTGGTGGATGCAACATTTCGTCAGGCTGATGCGCCAGAGAGCGCTGCAACGGCAAGAGTCCTTGATCTCAAGATTGGCCCCCTGCCAATTGGCATTTACATCGTTGCGGCGCTTGTGTGTTCCGCCGCGGTTTATACTGGGAAGCTTCCCAATGACGTCATTGGCGGACTCTCGGTTTTGATGCTGCTCGGCTTCCTTCTCGGAAAGCTAGGTCAGACCATTCCCGTTCTCAAGCAGATCGGTGGGACCGCGATCCTCTGTCTGTTCGTTCCTGCGGCATTGGTGAGCTACAAGCTCATGCCGGACGACGCCTTGAAGGCGATCAGCACCACGTTCCGTACGGCCAACTTCCAGTATTTCTTCATTGCTTGCCTTGTTGCTGGCTCGATCCTCGGCATGCCCTACCGTGTGCTCGTTCAGGGGTTCATCCGCATGTTCGTTCCGCTCCTGATTGGAACGATCGCGGCAGTATCCGCAGGGATTGCCGTCGGTTTGCTGTTCGGACACAGCCCGAAGGACACGTTCTTCTTCATTATCATTCCGATCGTGGGTGGTGGCCTTGCCGAGGGCGTGCTGCCGCTCTCGATCGCCTATTCCGAGATCTTGCAGAAGCCCCAAGGCGATCTCGTCGCGCTCATGGTGCCGGCGGCTTTGCTCGGCAATGTCGTTGCGATCGTCTGCGCCGGTCTTCTCGCACGTCTTGGTGAAAAGCGCCGGGAGCTCAACGGTCGGGGTATGCTCGTCAAGACCGGCGACGACGACATTCTCGGCGAGGCACGACCAGACCAGCCCATTGACCTCGGGTTGCTCGGTGCGGGAATCGTGCTGTCTTGCGTCCTCTTCGTTCTCGGTATGACGCTCGCGCCGTTCACGGGAATCCCAGGCCCGATCATGATGATCATCGCCGCGGTGGCGCTGAAGCTCACCAAGATCCTGCCGGCTGAAATGGAGCTCGGCGCCTATCAGATCAACAAGTTCATGTCGACGAATCTGACGTTTGCGATTCTGGTCGCGATGGGTGCATTGCTGGTGAAATGGGACCAACTGGTTGCCTCCTTCAATCCTGGCTATATCGCGATCTGCACAGCGACAGTATTGGCAATGATCGCGTCAGGGTTCTTTGTCGGGAAATGGTTGAATATGTATCCGGTCGAAGCGGCGATCGTAACGGCCTGCCATTCGGGTCTTGGCGGCACCGGTGATGTCGCCATTCTTGGTGCTGCAGATCGTATGGGCCTGATGGCGTTCGCCCAGATAGCCACCCGCGTCGGCGGAGCCATCATGATCGTCATCGCGACGCTCTTGATGAAGTCGCTCACCTGATGAACAATTCACCGTATCAGGTGATTGAGGAGTAACGGATGGACAGGCGAGACTTCACGAAGGGCCTTTTGGCCGGAGCCGCTGGTGCTGCGGTCGCCGGGCCGGCGATTGCGGAGGCGGATAAGAACACCGGGACGATCCCGCAATTGCCGGTTCGTGTAAACGAGAAGATCCGGCTGGGAGGGCAGCGCAACTTCGACAGCGGGCCGATGATATCACCGCAGAACATGCGGTGGCATCAGCGATGGGGTATCCGCTATCTCGACGTCTCGCTGGAGAACCGGCGTGTGGCGCCCGACGTGTTCGGTAACGAAGTGCCAAACGAAGCTGCGACGGCACGCGCGAAGGCGCTCGGTACAGGGATGGGAGGGGCTCGGTTGCAGCCCACCACGCCCTGGAGCCTTGAAGGTATGATGCGCATCCGGGATACGCTGAATCAGAACGATCTTGTCTGGGAAAGCATCCGGATGGATTCGGCGTATATCGCCATGGCGCCCGGGGCAGAACGCGATCGCTATCTCGATCTTATCTGTGAGAACGTCCGGACGGCGGGGCGTGCCGGCATCAAGATCATTAGCTATCACTGGAATCTCACGCCCATTCGCCGCAATCGAAAGGTCCCCGGCCGGGGCGGCTCGGAGTATGACGCGTTCAAGCTCGAGGACAATTGGCGCGATCTCCCTCTGACGCCTGCCGGGCGTGTGACTTCCGATGATTATTGGGAGCGTCTCCACACGTGGGCGTCGCGAGTGGTGCCAGCTGCAATTGAGAACGGCGTGAATTTGGCGTGCCACCCGTACGATCCGGGCGGGCTGCCGCTGGGCTATCTTGGCGTCGACAGCTTCGATGCCGGCGATTATGCAGCTGCGCTGCTCAAGTACGAAAAGCTCTATGAGTCCCCCAACAACGGATTTCAGTATGACACGGGTGTCTCGAGGGAATCGATGCCCGGCGGTGAGGATCAACTGGCCTTGCTGTACGGGTTACTGCAGCGAAAGAAAGTTCACCAAATCCACTTCCGCAATGTCCGCGGAAGCCAAAATGATTTCGTGGAGGTCTACCACGACGAGGGTGACATCAATCTGCTCAACATAATTCGTTTGCTTCGCGACACCGGCTGGGAGGGGTCGTTGCTTGCCGACCATAGCCCGCGCAACCCGGACGATCCGTCCTATGTCATGGGCTTCGCGTTTGCGAACGGTTACATTCTTGGGCTCCTTCGGGCCGCCCACGAGGAGGCCGTTCGAACGGCCGCTCGTTAGTTGAACGCCAGTATTAAAAGGTACCGATATGAAGGCGACTCTTTCGCTCGTCATTGTTGCTTTGCTAGGCGCCTCTCAGGTGCAAGCCGCGAGTTCTCCCTTGCCAACCGGCTCGCAATGGGGCGATCAGAATCTGTCGCCTTTCTATCGCTGGGAACAGCCACTACCGTCGCGACCTGGTGTGATGCTTCGCGAGGAGCAGATGCCTGCGCAGGCGGAGGTCACAAAGGCCGCTCTCGCGCACCGCATTCTTTACAGCTCGACGGACGTTCGCTGGCACGCTGGAATCGTCCCGGTTAGCGGATCGCTCTATTTGCCGACGGGTGAGCCGCCGACCGGCGGCTGGCCCCTGGTCGCCTGGGCGCATGGCACTCTGGGGGTCGCCGACAGTTGCGCGCCTTCCTGGACAGGGCACAAGCCGCGAGATGCCACGTACATCAACAGATGGCTTGAGAGCGGCTTCGCCGTGGTGGCAACGGACTATCAAGGCTTGGGTGGACCAGGGCCGCATCCTTATCTGATCTGGGAAGCCGAAGGGCACTCGGTGCTTGACGCTATTCGCGCGGCGCTGGCGGCGCATGCGGATAAACTGGCATCCAAGGTCTTCATTACCGGTCAGTCGCAGGGATCCGGCGCCGCTCTTGGGGCAACGACGGTCGCTTCGAGCTATGCACCCGACGTGCCCCTGCTTGCCACCGTGGCCACCGGGCTGGTTTCGACCTTTCCGATGGGCCCCTACAAGCCTGCCGCGCCTTTCAAGGTCGGATCGCCGATCTATCTCACCCTGATGTTGCTGGGCGGCTCGCTTCCCGATGAAGCTGCCCCAGTCGACAAGCTTGTAACGGACAAGGGCAAACTCGTGCTTCAAGCAGCGCGTGAGAGCTGCACCGGGGAGATGCGCACGATCGCGCAGAAGCAAGACGTCACCGGCGACAATGCCTATGTCGAGCCGATCGAGAAGGTTGAGGCAAGCATTGTCCCGCCGACCGACATGAAGCCCGCGCGCCTTCCGGTCCCCCTTCTGCTTGGTACAGGGCTCGCCGATCATACGCTGGCGCCCCTCCGACAGTACGCAGCCGTGTCTGCCCTGTGCGCCGCTGGCAATGATGTTGTTTGGAAGACTTATCCCGGCATCACTCACAATGGCGGCGTGAATGCCTCATTCCCGGATGCGCTGGCGTTCTTCCGCGATGCGCTCCAGAGCCGCAAACCTCAGAGTAATAATTGTGCCAGCATTGCCGAGCCAGCCGCTCCGACCGCGGCCGCGCCGGACATACCCTTTAATGACTGAGTAGACATGATCCGCGATCGCTGAAGTGCGATATTCAAATCCCGGCCTCTGCAGAATGATCTGTTTTGCAGAGGCTGTTGCGTCGCAACACGTCCAGCCGCAAAGATGCGGGTATCGTGACGGCGTTATACCCCCAAAATTGCGAGCGACCGTTATCATACCTTGGCGATGAATCGTGCAGAGGGAAGCGAGCGATGGTCAAGCATCAAACGGGCGTCGTATTCGGCTTGGCTGTAATGGTTGCCGCCTCATCGTCTATTCATGCGCGGGATTTCAAGGCAGCTTGTGAGGGGCTTGCCGCGAGCGAACCTGCGGCAGGGCACGTCACCGAAGCGAGGTTTGTGGAGGCGGGGCCTGTCACGCTTCTTCCCCCGGCACCTGCAGGCGCAACGACGCCGGCGCCAGATCATTGCCTCGTCCGCGGCAAGATCAACGAGCGAACTGGGATTGACGGCAAACCCTATGCAATCGGGTATGAGGTACGTATCCCAACCAACTGGAACGGGAAGTTTATCTTCCAGGGAGGCGGGGGAGTCGACGGTGTGCTGCGACTCGCATTAGGTGTCATCGGTTCTGGCACACCGCAGCCGAACGGCTTGTCAGCCGGTTATGCATCCGCATCGACCGATGCAGGGCACCTTGAGGAGCCCGGACCCATCGGTGCCTATCTGTTCGGCCTTGATCCACAAGCGCGCGCCGACAAGGGCTATAGCTCCATTCCACCGGTCGCCATCGCCGCCAAGGCGCTGATCGCCAGGGTTCAGGGAAGGGCGCCCGCCCGTTCGTACTTTGTCGGCTGCTCCAACGGCGGAAGACAGTCGATGGTGGCGACGCAGCGTTACCCTGACATGTTTGATGGCGTCATCGCAGCGGCACCCGCCTATCGCGTGCCGCTGGCTGCGATCGATGCGATCGGCCGGACACAGGCATTTATGTCGATCGCGCCGAAGGGCGAGGACGGCAAACCCGATCTCGGCAGCGCGCTGACCAAGAGTGACCTTAAGCTGCTTGCGGACGGTATCCTCCAGGCTTGCGACGCCGCGGACGGCGTCAAGGATGGCATGGTCCAGAACATGGCTGCCTGCAAGTTCGACCCATCAGTGCTCGCTTGCAAGGACGGTCAGAGCGAGGCCTGTTTCCCGCAAGATAAGGTCGACGTCGTCAAGCGCGTTTTTGGAGGTATCAAGAACGGGAAGGGCGAGATCATCTATTCCGCGTGGCCGTACGATCCAGGTGTCGCGGCGAATGGCTGGACCGCCTGGTCGATCGGAACGCCGAAAGCCAGCCCGCCCAACGCCCGCAACGTCACGCTCATTCCCGGAAGCGTCGCCTATGATTTCATGGCTCCGCCCGAAAAGCCGACCGACCTGCTCGACTGGAGCATGAAATTCGATTTCGATCGCGATCCACCGAAGGTCTTCAAAGGCAAGGACGGGTTCGAGGCAGGCATGGAGTTTGAGGCCGCAACCTCGACCGATCTCGATGACTTCAAGGCGAAGGGCGGCAAGATCATTTTCCTGCACGGCACGGCGGATCCGATCTTCTCGTCCCTCGATACAATCCGATACCAGGAGGCGTTGCAGGCGCGCTACGGAACCGACACGGACAATTTCAGCCGGGTCTTCCTCGTCCCCGGCATGAACCATTGTGTGGGCGGGCCGGCCACCGACGAGTTCGATGCAGTCACGGCGTTGGACAACTGGGTCGAGAAGGGCACCGCTCCCGACCTGATCCTCGCCAAGGCGCGCAAGACCCCTGATGTCCCCTGGGTTGGCCGGACACGTCCGCTGTGTCCGTTCCCAAAGGTCGCAACCTATAAAAGCAGCGGCGATGTCGAAGACGCGGCAAATTTTGAGTGCCGATAGGGAAGGGCGGCGCGCGCCCCATGTTGTTAAACGATCCGGAGCGGGCTCATGCCGTCCTCCAGATCGTGGTCGGTACTTCGGGGCCACATCCGGCAGCCCAACTCTCTCACCCTGCTAAAGCATGATGGCATTAAGTTCGATAGCCTGAGTTTTTCAGGTAGTTGGCGCATTCCTCGGATGTGAAGGCATCGAGTGCGTGGCCGATTGCGGCGCAGACGGTGTCGACGGTTCGCGCGGCAGCTTTGCGGACGAGGTGCTTGAGCTTGGCGAAGACCTGTTCGATCGGGTTCAGGTCGGGCGAGTATTTTGGCAGGAAGAAGAGCTTGGCGCCGACCGAACGGATGAGCTGGCGAACTGCTTTGCTCCTGTGGCTGCCGAGGTTATCCAGGATGACGATATCGCCGGGTCGCAGAACGGGCAGAAGAACCTTCTCGACATAGGTGCGAAAGCTCACGCCGTCGATCGGCCCCTCGATGAACCATGGCGCATCAATCCGGTCATGGCGCAGGGCCGCCAGGAAAGTCATGGTCTTCCAGCGGCCGTGGGGAACCTTGGCGTGAAGTCTGTGCCCGCGCGGCGCCCAGCCCCGCAGGGGGGCCATATCGGTCCTGGTCCAGGTCTCGTCGATGAAGACGAGCCGCTCAGCTTCGACGCGACCTTGATACTTTGCCCACTGGGCTCGCCGCCGTGCGACCTCCGGTCGATCGCGTTCGCCAGCCGCCACGCTTTTTTTTGAAGCTGAGCTTCTCGGCATGCACGAAGTCCCACACCGAGTGGTAGTCGACCTTCAGGCCGCGTCCGCCAAGCTCGGCGACGAGACCCCGTATGGTGAAATCGCCGTCCTTGATCCGCTGCGACAGCCAGATCGCGTGCTCGCCCGAAATGGCCTTCGGCTTGTAGCCACCGATCTGGCCAGGCTCGACGCTGCCGGTCTTATCGACCCGCTTCATCCAGCCGATGGCCGTGCTGATCGCCACCCCAAACTGCTTGGCGGCTCGATTGCGGGACATCCCGCCCTCGATTGCCGCCACCACGCGCTTGCGAAGATCCAGAGAATACGGCTTGCCCATCCATGCTGGCCTCCGTCCAGCCAGCATGGTGAATCAGAAACAAGCTGATTTGGGAATCCCAAATCGATTCAGATTAAACCCATCCCGCTTTAGGCTGCCCGAACCTCGGACAGGAAGCGGCCGAGTTGCTCACTTAAATTGCCGGATTGCGTTGACAATTGATCGACGGCGCTCAGAACCTGAGTTGCGGCTGCGCTCGTCTTATCCGCTCCCTGTTGAACGCCTGCGATATTGAAATTGACTTCCTGCGTTCCGCTGGCTGCCTGCTGGATGCTGCGGGAAATCTCCCTTGTCGCCGAGCCCTGCTCCTCGATCGCGGCCGCTATGGCCGCGCCGATCTGATCGATTTCGGCAATGACGTCCGCAACGCCGCGGATCTCCGCCACCGTACCGTCACTGGCGGTCTGGATGGCCAGGATTTGCTCTGAAATTTCCACGGTGGCCTTGGCCGTCTGGCTCGCAAGAGATTTGACCTCTGCGGCAACCACTGCAAAGCCGCGCCCGGCTTCACCGGCGCGGGCGGCCTCGATTGTGGCGTTCAGGGCCAGCAGGTTGGTCTGCGCCGCGATATTCTGAATGAGCGTGACAACGTCGCCAATCCTCTTGGCCCCATCGGCCAATGTCATGGCCGTGATACCCGTGCGGCGCGCATTCTCGACCGCGCGTGAGGCAATCTCGGTCGACTGGGCAACTTGACGGCTTATTTCGGATATCGAGGAGCTCAATTCTTCCGTGGCGGCCGCAACCGTCTGTACGTTGCCCGAGGTATGCTGGCTCGCGCTCGCGACAAGCGCTGTTTGTTCACCGGTCGTAGACGCGATTGACGTCATCGATTGGGCTGCCTCTTTCATTTGCGCCGACGCCGATGCAAGCCCGCCCAGCAATTCCGATGCTTTGGCTTCAAAACCACGCGTCAAGTCATCCAGGAGATTGGCCCGTCGCATTTTGAGTTCGTTTTCACGCTCCTTTTCGACCGCCAATTGGCTGGCCTTGATCATGTTGTCCTTGAAGACACCGACGGCAGCCGCCATCGCGCCGATCTCGTCTGTGCGTTCGACGCATGGAATTTCCTTCCTGGTCTCCCCCTCTGCAAGGCTGGACATCCGCGCCGTCAACTTGACGATGGGGCCACACACGCGGTGCCGAACTATAGCTACAAGCCAGATGCTTCCCGCAGCAATACCTGCCAATCCGGCGAGAGCTACCCAGAAACTGAGGCGAGCTGTCGACGCCGCACTTTTGAGGACCTGTTCCGCATTGTCATAGAAGGCGTCGCGGACGTCGATGATCGATCCCAGTCCGCGCTGGGATTCTGCGAAGAAGGTATCGACATCGTGCGCGTATTTGCCGCTTGTTGCGCCTTCCTTGGCGAACCTGAGCTCTTCTCCAAATTTTTCCAGATAAGCCAGGTTCATCTGATCGAGCGCTGCCGAGACATTCGCAGGAGTTGTTGGATTTCCGCGTAACTCCTGCAGCCACACCATGATTTGATCGGTCCGGGCTTGCGAGCGGGCCACATCAAGTTTCTCCGCATCGGTTGCCACCCGTCCGGATCCGACAAGTCCTTTGTGCAAGGAGGAATTGATCCCACCAACCTCCCGCAATGTCATTGCGATATTCGCGTAACTCGCCTGCCGATAGGCCTCGCCGCTCAAAGTTGCCAGACGACGGACCTGTTCGTTGAGAAGCACGGTAATGTCGTGGTTTAGAACGGAATTGTCGGAAACGATCTTCTTCGCCGCGGGCCTTCGGTCGTCGACGGGACCTGCAATTGCCTTGTCTATGGCATCACGCAGAGCCATGAATTTTGCATCGACGTTGTCAACGCCGGCCGCAATGGCGCTTCCATCGTCAAGCGAACCTGGTAATTCGGCCCGCAATGCGCTCACTTTCTGCCGCGCCTTGTCGGTGTTGCTGCGAAATCTCGCATGCTCGGTCAGTTGTGACGGATTGATTGTCGCTGGCCCAAAGAGGAGATTTGTCGCAAAGCCGCGCTCGGGGCTCAGATAGCGGGGAATGTCACTCACGGCGCGAATTATGGCGAGCCGTTCCTGCGCTTCGGAAATGCGCGCCATCGTCTCGTACTTGGTTGCGGCGACATAGACGGCAAGACCGCTCCCGACGACCGAGAGCGAAGTGATCGCACTGGTCAAAGTCAAGCCGATTTTCATCTCAAAACTCCGGCGCAGGAAATGCACAACGTTAGGTTAGCGGAGTTAACGACACGTTCGATTCTTCGAAAGCCAGGCGAATAAGGTTATGCTGAACGTGCATAAGAATATCAGGAGAGAGCATTGGATTTTCTGAAGCGCCGACGGCATTTTAGAGCCTGGAACCCCTCAAGGGCGTTTGTATGAACTGGATCGTGACAAGCGCACAATCAATCTTCATCACCAAAAGCGCTGCGATGCACCGAAGGTACCCCCGCTCGCCAACGCGCCGGCAAAGACAGCGCAGTAGTTCGAGCGAAAAACTGCAAAGGTTCCGTCCTGAGCCGGTCTCTGATTCCGAATTCCGTCAATCCGTTGACGGTATCTAGCGGTGGCTTCGCTACCGTCTCGCCCGAAGGGGCGTTTCCTCCCAAGACTCGGTCGCCGATCATACGATCGGCGACCCTTTTGAGGGCATCTTTTTGCCTGGTGTTTGCAGCACCACGCGGTGTTAGGCGGGCCTCGCATGTACGACATTTATGTAAGCGGGAACAACGAACTCCTCGTCGTCCTTCGTGGGGATGCTGTGCCGTCGGCCCTCCAAAGACGTTGGCGGAAGAGGAGAAGCGCGGCGCGAGTAGTTAGTGATCCGATCCGGCAGGACGTCGAGCAACAAGGATTTCACTTCAGAAGCCTTGTCGGTCGGCGATCGAGGGCCGACGAGCATTTCTCGAAGTAGGGCTGAGCAGAGCGATGCCGGCTAGCTTATTCATTCTTGCGCCTTTGCCGGCTGCAGAGTCTGTTCTGAGAGCGACGTAAGCTCTGACGCCTAGTTGCTCATTTTATGGAGCGGGCTCTTGAAATACAAAATTCGTGTATTATGGTACGACGATAATAATTAACGGGAGGTTCAAACATGACGTGCCTTCGGTCGATATTCGGATTGGCTTTGGTCGGGTCGGTATTGCTGACCGTCCAATCCGCCCGTGCAGATGAACTCGTAGCCGGCTCCTATCCCGGTCAAATCTCGATCGCCGCTTTCGTGACGGCGCCTCCCGGTAAGGAGAAGGAGTTCATGGCAACGTTTGCCAAGTTCACGCAGGAGGTGCGGGCTGAACCCGGATGCGTCAATTTTGACGTTCATCAGAACTCGAAGATCTCCAATCGATTCTTTGTCTACGAGAACTTCAAGGACCAGGCAGCGTTCGATCAGCATGTCAGCGCCGCGCACACGAAAAATTTCGTTCAGTTCCTAAATTCGAGCGGCGGCGTTCTCCAATTCGAGAACTGGACCATGGTCACGGAACGCCGCGCCCCCTGATCACAAGTCGCGTTTGCAGTTCGGGGGCGGACGCAATGGCGCGGGCCGCGGCTAAGGCATCGCTTCGGATCGCGTACCTTGGCCGCGATGCGGCGTAGATCAACGATGTGCGAGGAATTTGTGAAGAAATATCAGATGTATATCGGTGGAAAATGGGAGGACCCGAGCTCCGGCGCGTGGTTCGAGACGCTCAACCCCTATACCGCCGAACCTTGGGCCCTGATCCCGCGTGGCAACGCCGATGACGCGGCACGCGCCGTGCAGGCGGCCCATCGTGCAATGCATGTCGGCGAGTGGCCGAAACTGAGCGCAACGCAACGTGGTGCGCTCATGCGCAAACTCGGCGACCTTATTGCCGCGAACGCGCAGCGGCTGGCCGAAATCGAGGTCAAGGACAATGGAAAGCTGATCAGCGAAATGCGGGGTCAGCTCAACTACATCCCGCAATGGTACTACTATTTCGGCGGCCTAGCCGACAAGATCGAGGGGGCGGTGCTTCCGATCGACAAGCCGAACATGTTCACCTACACAAAGCATGAGCCGGTCGGCGTCGTCGTGGGGATCATCCCCTGGAATTCGCCCCTCATGCTGGTGGCCTGGAAACTCGCGCCGGCGCTCGCGGCGGGCAATACCGTGGTACTGAAGCCGTCAGAGTTCACATCGGCGTCCCTCCTCGAGATGATGTCGCTGGTCGAGGAGGCTGGCTTCCCGCCGGGCGTAATCAACGTTGTTACGGGCTTCGGCAACGAGGTCGGGCCGTCGCTGATCGAGCATCCGCGGGTCGCAAAGGTCGCGTTTACTGGATCGGACGCGACCGGCCAGAAGATCTACGAGGGCGCGGCGCGGGGCCTAAAGCGGGTCAGCCTGGAGCTCGGCGGCAAGTCTCCCAATATCGTCTTTGACGACGCCAATCTCGACAACGCCGTCAACGGGGCGATCGCGGGAATCTTCGCGGCCGTAGGGCAAGCCTGCATTGCGGGGTCGCGCATGCTTGTTCAGGAGTCGGTGCACGATGCGTTCGTCGAAAAACTGCTTAAGGCGACGCGCACGATCAAGATGGGAGACCCGATGCTCGCCGAGACGCAAGTCGGTCCCGTCGCGAACATCCCGCAGTTCGACAAGGTCCTATCGTATCTCGACATAGCCAAGAAGGATGGTGCCCAGCTCGCGATCGGGGGTGACCGATCCTACCGTCCGGAATGCGGCAAGGGCCTGTTCGTCGAGCCGACCGTGTTTACGAATGTCCGAAACGATATGCGCATCGCCCAGGAAGAGGTTTTCGGACCAATTCTATCGGTGATCCCGTTCCGCGACGACGAGGAAGCCATCGAAATCGGCAACGACATTCTTTTCGGCTTGGCGGCTGGCGTCTGGACTACCAGCATGAAGCGGGCTCATGCGATGTCCGATCGGCTGAAGGCCGGCATGGTGTGGGTCAACACCTATCGCATGGTCAGCTACATGGCCCCCTTCGGCGGCTACAAGCGGAGCGGCCTTGGGCGTGAGAACGGTATCGAAGCCATTAACGAGTATTTGCAGACCAAGACTGTGTGGATCAGCACGGGCGACGAACCTTATCCCTTCGTTCTGAGATAGTGGCTGATGCGCCTGCCGGAACGTCACATTCGGCACGCCATCTCTTCGCAATACGAACGGCGCGCAGCAAGCGCGCCGGCACGGCAAAAAAGATCAATAAGGCGTCGAATCGCGGCGGGCGTCGCGGATTCGGTAACGGGGAGGAGAATTCAGGTGAGCGATTCACGCAGAGAATCCGCCGGTCAGCCAGCATCGCGTCGCCGCTTCATGAGAGTGGTCGCAATCGGTCTGATCGCCACACCGGCCGTCCTTCGCGTCACTCGTCTTCATGCGGCCGAATTCACCCTGAAGGCCGCCAACAACTCGCCGGTTACCCATCCCCTGACCATCCACATGTCAGCGGCGATGGAAGCCATTCGCAAGGAAACCAACGGTGCGGTCGACATTCAGATGTTTCCCAACAACCAGTTGGGGTCTGACACCGACATGCTGAGCCAAGTCCGTTCGGGGGCGCTCGAATTCTTCACCGTGTCGGGGTTGATCTTGTCGACTCTGGTTCCGACCACGTCGATCAACGGCATGGGGTTCATCTGGACGAATTACGACAACATCTGGCCGGCGATGGATGGAGAACTCGGAGCATACATTCGCGGTCAGGTCGATAAAGCCGGGCTCGTAGCGTTCGAGCACATCTTTGACAACGGCTTCCGACAGGTGACCTCCTCCGGGCGTCAGATCAAAAGTCCTGACGATCTTAAGGGCTTCAAAATCCGGGTGCCGCCGAGCCCATTGTATACTTCCCTATTCAAGGCGTTCGAAGCAGCGCCCGTCACGATCAATTTTGCCGAGACCTATTCTGCCTTGCAGACGAAAGTCGCGGAAGGTCAGGAGAATCCGCTGGCGATCATCGAAGCGGGGAAGCTGTACGAGGTCCAAAAGTACCTCGCCAAGACAAACCACATCTGGGACGGCTTTTGGTTTCTAGCCAATGGTAAGGTTTGGAAGGGTCTGCCGAAGGATGTCCAAGGCATCATCAGCAAGAAAGTCAACGAAGCTGCGCTTGCACAGCGGAAGGACATCTTCGCGCAAAACGCATCGCTCGAGAAGAACCTCACGGCTCAGGGCCTGACGTTCAACGACATCAATTCCGCCGCGTTTAGGTCGAAGCTTCAGTCCATCGGATTCTATCAGGAATGGAAGGCCAAATTCGGAAACGAGGCTTGGACAGTACTGGAAAAGTACGTCGGTCCGATCTCCTGAGGACGTGCGCGATGGTTTCAGCAGAGACGACGATCGAGACGCGCCAGACGCTTTCCCTCTCGTGGCTCTCTACCTGCGAGAACGTCCTCGGGCGAACAGTAGAAATAGCGGCCATGGGCCTTGTCGTGGTCGAAACGCTTGTCCTGTTCGCAGGCGTTGTGAGCCGGTACGCGTTCCATCGGCCCCTGAGTTGGTCGGACGAGCTGGCCTCCATTCTGTTCTTGTGGCTGGCCATGCTTGGAACGGTCATCGCCTTTCGTCGCAACGAACATATGCGAATGACGGCTCTTATCAGCCTTGCATCTCCGCGAAGATGGCCATTCTTCGAGGCGTTCGCCCTTGTCGCCGCCCTCTGCTTTTTGCTCGCGATATTCTATCCGTCGATCGAGTACGCTCTTGACGAGATCGCCATTGTCACTCCGGCCATGCAAGTCTCGAACATCGTTCGATCCGCCGCGCTACCATTGGGCTGTGGCTTCATGCTGTTGTTCGGGGCGATCCGCTTCGTCCGGCTTCACCGGCTAGCCGATCTGTCGAAGGCGCTGACCATCATCGTCTTGGTCGGGCTCGCGCTGGTTCTCGCGAAGCCGCTGATCATGGGAATCGGAAATTATCGGCTCCTCATCTTTTTTGTCTTATTGGTCGGCGCGGCCGTATTCTCCGGCGTTCCGATTGCCTTCTCGTTCGGCCTCGGCACGCTTGCCTATCTGTTTCTCGCGACGCGCGTGCCGATGACCGTCATTGTTTCGCGCATGGACGAGGGGATGTCGCATCTCATCCTGCTGTCGGTGCCCTTGTTCGTTTTCCTGGGCCTGTTGATCGAGCTCACCGGCATGGCGCGCGCCATGGTCAATCTTCTGGCTAGCCTGATCGGCCATTTGAGAGGCGGACTTTCCTACGTCCTGCTTGCGGCGATGTATCTTGTTTCAGGCATCTCGGGATCAAAGGCCGCCGACATGGCGGCTATTGCGCCAGTGCTTTTCCCGGAAATGAAGAGGCGCGGAGAAAAGGGAGGTGAACTCGTGGCTCTCCTCACGGCTTCTGGCGCCATGTCTGAAACCATCCCGCCAAGCCTCGTTCTCATTACGATCGGCTCGGTGACAGGAGTGTCCATTGCCGCACTGTTCACCGGTGGGCTTATCCCGGCGTTCGTCCTGGCGGTTGCGCTCAGCATCGTCGTCTGGTGGCGTTCACGAAAAGCCGATCTGTCGCATGTCAGGCGTGCGGGCGCTTCGGAGATTGGAAGGGCCCTTCTTGTCGCCGCACCCGGGATCGCTCTTCCGTTTCTTATTCGCGCGGCTGTGATCGAAGGAGTCGCCACGGCGACCGAAGTTTCGACGATTGGCATCATCTATACGTTGCTCTACGGGCTCGTGGCTTGGGCGTTTTTCGGTGCGAGGATCGGGTGGAGCCGCTTGGGAACCGTCTTGCTTGAAACCGCGGCTTTGTCGGGCGCCATCCTTCTGATCATCGGGACGGCGACAGCCATGGCATGGGCGCTTACGCAGTCGGGCTTTTCGCGACAGCTCGTCGCCGCGATGAGCACAATGCCCGGAGGCCAGTACGGATTCCTGGCGATTACGATTGTAACGCTCATCGTACTCGGCTCGGTCCTTGAAGGTATCCCGGCCATCGTTCTCTTTGGCCCCCTTCTGTTTCCGGTGGCAAAGGCCATGGGAATAAACGAGGTCCATTACGCAATGGTCGCCATCCTCGCCATGGGCATCGGGCTTTTCGCTCCGCCCTTAGGCATCGGCTACTACACGGCTTGCGCCATCGGCAAAGTCGATCCGACCGAAGGAATTCGCCCCCTCTGGCTCTACCTGGTCGCCCTGGTCCTAGGTCTCATCGCCGTGGCTGCCATTCCCTGGCTGACCACCTGCATGCTTTGAGCCGTCTCACAAATTCCGATGCCGGCAAGGCATCGAGAATGATCCGAGCTGAGGAGCTTGGCGCGGATCAGACAGTACGAGAACGAAAATCAGAAGGGAGTAACGCAATGAGAATGCTGAGGCTTGCCGCGCTGGTCGCGGTGGGGCTGTCCGCCTTGTACGCGCCGGCGCGTGCGCAGAGCGTCGATCCAACCAAACCGATCGCGCTGAAGGGCGCTACGCTCATCGATGGCCTCGGTGGCCAGCCGGTTGCGAATTCGGTCGTCATCATCGAAAGCGGCAAAATCTCTGCCGTCGGTCCATCAGAGTCGATCAAAATTCCGCCGGCAGCCCAGGTCATCGATCTTGCTGGCAAGTCGATCATCCCCGGCCTGATCTCAAACCATTCTCATCTTGGCATTGTCAAACAACTGAAGGCCAGCCCCGACAACTACAATCGCGAATATATTCTGTCCCAGCTTCGCCAGTGGGAGGCTTATGGCGTGACCAGCCTGACGTCGCTGGGATTGAATGCTCCCCTGTTCTACGAACTGCGCGCGGAGCTCCATGCTGGCACAGCGCCCGGCTCGGACATCTTTGGAGCCGACCGCGGCGTCGGTGTTGCCATGGGCGCTCCGCCTGTCTCCATCGTTCCGGTCGGGCCCGACCAGATCTATCGTCCCGACACGCCAGATGCTGCCCGCGCTGCCGTGAAGGAGATGGCAGGTCGAAAGACCGACCTCATCAAGGTGTGGCTTGACGATTTTGGCCACTCACTCCCCGTCAAGGTCAAGCCGGAAATTTACACGGCTGTCGTCGATGAGGCCCACAAGAACGGAATCAGGGTCGCTTTTCATATCAACGATATCGAAGACGCTCAGGCCGCTCTCAAAGGCGGAGCCGATATCCTGGCGCACGGCATTCGCGACAAGGAAGTCGATGCTTCGACGATCGATCTGATGAAAAAAGGCGCAACCTGGTATATCCCAACGCTGGCGCTCGATGATTCCAATTTCATCTTCGCTGACAAGCCGCAGATCACCAACGATCCTTTTGTGCAGCTCGGCCTCGACCCTGCCGCTAAGGCGCTGTTCAACGATCCCGCTTGGCGCGAGAAGGTCCACAACGCACCCGGCTCGGAACGCGCTCGCGCCGCGCTCGCGATGAACGAGAAGAACCTGCTTACCCTCTACAAGGCAGGCGTGAATATCGGCTTCGGATCGGACTCCGGCGTTGGCCTGCGGTTCCCGGGTATCGCAGAGCACCGCGAGCTCGATCTGATCGTGGAGTCCGGTCTGACGCCGCTCCAGGCCATAACGATCGCCACCAGCAATGCAGCCAAGCTGCTCAAGCTTGATGATCGAGGTGTCCTTCAGGCGGGCAAGCTCGCAGATATCGTCGTGCTGGATGCAGATCCGTCCGCAAACATCGCGAATGTCCACCGGATCTCCGCAGTCTGGCATCGTGGTCGTCCCGTTGCAGGGCCGATTGCTGCATTCGCGCAGCATTAGCGCCGTAGTTGTTGCGGGCGGCGACCGGTTAACGCTCGCCGCCCGCAGGGGACGGACAGGCCTTAGTGCGGTAATACTTGACGGAGGAATTTTTGCGCGCGTTCTGTTCGAGGATTCTCGAAGAATTGTTGCGGCTCCGCTTCCTCGACTATGCGGCCGTCCGCCATAAATACAATCCGGTTTGCGACGGCGCGTGCGAAGCCCATTTCATGAGTGACGCAGACCATTGTGATATTGGATTTGGCTAGGTCGATCATGACATCCAGGACCTCTGCGATCATCTCAGGATCCAGTGCCGATGTCGGCTCGTCGAAGAGCATGATGTTCGGTCGCATGCAAAGCGCCCGCGCTATGGCAACTCGTTGCTGCTGACCACCGGACAATTGTCCGGGGTATCGATCTGCGTAAGCGGCAATGTGAACTCGTCGCAGCAACTCCATCGCAATGTCTGCAGCCTCGGAAGAGGGCAGCTTTTGCGACCAGATTGGAGCCAATGTGCAGTTCTCCAGCACTGTCATGTGTGGAAAAAGATTAAACTGTTGGAACACCATGCCGACGTTCTGTCGAACGACCGAGGCGTTCTTCAGGACGCTCATGTCGTGCCCGTTAACAGTCAGTCTTCCGGAGCGATAAGGTTCCAGGCCGTTGAAGCAGCGCACCAAAGTTGACTTGCCCGAGCCGGATGGGCCGCACACCACGACGTGCTCGCCGCGACCGATGGCGATATCGATGTCATGCAGAACATGATGTGCTCCAAACCACTTGTTCAGGCCCTGAGCTACGATCGCTTCAACCCTGCTTGTCACCGTTGTTACGTCGTTGCTCATGACGGCTCCCGCGTGGACACGCGAAGCGCGTCAATGTCGGAGCACACCCAGACGACGGTCGCATCGTCGGGGCTCGTCGAGATCAGGGCGTGGCCCGATCGGCTGTCGAAGTAGGCGCTGTCCCCGGCGTCGAGTTCTAGCGGTTCGTAGTGTTCGCTGTAGAGCCGCACCGAGCCAGAGAGCACGTAGACAAATTCTTCCCCTTCATGCGACGGCAACCGGCCGAATTCTCGAACGCTCCTAGCTTTGACCGTCGCAACCAGCGGCAGGAAGTGTTTTTTCGACACGTCGGGAGCCAAGGCTTCGTAGACGTAGCGCGGCGAGTTGTACTTCGCACCGGCGCCGGACCGGGTCACCCCACGGCGCCCGGTTGGGGCTTCCGTGAGGTTCATCCGGAAAAGTTCGGCGACCTCAACGCCCAGTCCTATCGACAGTCCGAGAATGACCTCATAACCGGGCAGCAATTGCCCGGTTTCAATCTTCGAGATTGTTGAAGTTGATACGCCTGATCGTTCCGCCAATTCAGCGAGCGTCAGACCTGCTCGCTTGCGGAGCGTCTTTACGATCCCACTGATCTTTACAGATTGATCGCGGTCGGCTGCGAGCGGCAGGAGCGTGGGTTCACGTTCGGACATAGACTTTCCTATCACAGAAATATTCTTATAGGCGATATTTTTTCTAATAAGAAATTTTATTTGCCAATCCTCCAAAGATGTGCCTTCATTATCTCTGCTGTCAATCCGAGGAAAGGCGCGAAAATGAAAACTAGTGAGAAAACTCGGATAGTGAGCTCGATAGTCGCTGCGGTGGCGATCAGCGCGGCACTGCTTCCGCTGGCGGCGTCAGCGCAATCGGCCAGTGCTCTAGATGCGGTGAAGGCTCGTGGCAGTCTCCGCTGCAGCGCTCACAACGGGAGCTTCGGCGGATTCTTCGAAATCGACGAAAAGAGCAATTGGAAGGGCTTTGATATTCAGTTCTGCAAGGCCGTCGCCTCTGCCATCCTGGGATCGCCCGACAAAGTGACATACGTTCCGCTGAGTTGGGCGCAGAGATTCCCATCCGTGCAGTCAGGCGATGTCGATGTACTTTTCAAAGCCACGGGTTGGACATTATCGCGCGATGCGACCCAGGGTCTCGACTTCAGCCTTCCATATTTTCTTGGAGGTTTCCAATTCATGGTCCCGAAGTCTGCCGGGGTAACGAAAGCCTCGGACCTCAAGGGCGCCACCGTTTGCACTGCTGCCGGCACAAGCCTCGAGCCAATTCTTGCCGACTTCATGGCCAAGGAAGGCTTCACGTTCAAAATCGTCACCTACGAGCGCGGCGAGGAAGAACTGTCTGCGTATCTCAGTGGGCGATGTGACGCGGAAGCTGCTTGGGGGCCCAGCCTTGCCGTTACTCGATCAACGAGGATCAAGAATCCCACCGAGCACGTTGTTCTCCCGATAACCCTTACGCTGGAGCCGATCGCCGCCGCATACAAATCAGGTGACAAGAAGTTCGGCTTGGTCGTGGATTGGGTTATCGCTGCGATGATCAAGGCCGAGGAACTCGGTATCTCCAGTCAGAACGTCGATAAGGCGTTGTCGGAAGCAAAGGCCAATCCGTCTGCCAATCCTCCTGTAGCTCGACTGTTGGGTGTCCAGCCTTACTATGGTGCAATGCTCAATCTGCCAGATCGGTGGGCCTATGACGTGATCAAACACGTCGGCAACTACGGGGAAGTCTATGACAGGGAGCTAGGAGAAAAGTCGCCTTACCACCTGGACCGCGGATTTAATCGGCTGTGGAAGGACGGCGGTCTCATCTACGCTCCCGTTCTGGATTAGGGTTTCGAGTGCTGAGCAATGAGTCCATCATCGGCTGCGGATATTAAGCGGCTGCAACTAACGCCTGCGTCGATATTCATGGCAGTCGTCGTCGCGGCCACCACTGCCGGGCTGATGCTGGGGCTGTTCGACTTCCTCATTCGGCCGACGGGCTGGCAGATGGGCTTCTCGATCTTGCCGCAACGCTCTTCGGATCCATACTGGTGGACGATCGGCCTATCGTACCTCAACACAGTTGTTCTCGCTCTTCTTGCAGTGATCGTTGCGACGGTGGTCGGAACTGTGATGGCGATCATCATCGTGGGGAGAAACCCTGTATGGAAGATGGTGGCCGTAGCCTACGTCCAGCTATTCAGAAATATGCCTTTACTACTACAGGCGCTCTTCTGGTTCGCCGTAATTGCGCACGGGCCCGCTCCACGGCAGGCGTATTCCTTTATCGGAGTACGTTTAACCAACCGTGGCATGGAGATCCCGATTTTAACTCTGAGTGGGTTGATTGCGTTGACTGCAGGGCTATTCACGCTGCTTGCGGTTTTCTGGGTGAGTCGAAGCTTCATTCCTCCGCAATGGGGCAGGCTGGGCTTTGCTTCGCTCGCATCCTGCGGTGCGATTGGTGTGGCGTACGTATTCTCTATTCCGGAATCGATGGTGAGCTTTCCCCAATTGCAAGGCTTTAGTTTCGCGGGCGGACTGCACGTGCCAACCGAATTTCTGGCGATCTGGATAGCTCTTTCCATGTATGGGTCAGCGTATGTCGCTGAAATCGTCCGAGGCGGCTTTCAGACCGTGCCGGTTGGAATGATCGAAGCGGCCAAGTCTCTTGCGCTTCCATTGTGGGCGATAGAGGCGAAAGTGCGGATACCGGTAGCGCTTCGCGCGATCGTCCTGCCACTCGCCAGCCAGTTCACTGTGCTAATAAAGGCCACGTCGATAGGTCTTGCGGTGGGGTTTACCGATCTATTCGCAGTCACGCTCATGTCAATCAACCAGTCGGGGCGCACAATCGGCCTGCTCTGGTTGATGACGGTTGGCTTCGTCCTGATAAATCAGCTCATTCTGTCCCTGTTCGGGTTCATCAATCGTGCTGTCGAGATTCCGAACTATGGTCAACGGTGAACGCCTGAGAGCTTTCCGCTCGAATACAGATATCGTGTCGATTGCTTCAAGTGGCGTTGGCGCGTTGCTGCTGGGGTGGGCTTCCTGGAGCCTCTTGCAATGGGGAATCCTCGATGCAACATGGAATGCGGATAGCTATGCGAGCTGTAAACCGAGTGGTGCATGCTGGGCTGTCATTCCTCGACGTGTCGGACTAATTCTCTTTGGACTTTATCCAGCCGAAGAGAGATGGCGCGCTGGCCTCGCGGTCCTGCTCGTTTTTGCCTTCATTCTTCTATTGCCTTGGTTGGGAACCAGGCGACCCAAGCGCTTACTGGCGGCAACCGTCGGCGTGATCGCGGGATTCCTCGGGCTTCTCTACGGCGGGCTGGCGGGACTGACCTACGTTCCTACCGACGTTTGGGGAGGCTTGGCTCTCACCTTGTTCCTTTACCTTATTGGCTGCTTGGTTGGCATGCCGATTGGAGTGATGTTGGCTCTGCTGCGTCGCTCTCGGACAGGCTGGATCGCGGGACCAACGGCGGTCGTTGTCGACGGCGTGCGATCCCTGCCGATGGTGATGGTGCTTTTTTCCATAGCAGTGCTCGCGCCGTTGGTATTCCCGGGGGCTCTGGCGGGTGGCAAGCTGTGGCGAGTTGCCCTCGCATTTGCCTTCGTGAACGGCTGCTATCAGTCGGAAATCGTTCGCGCGGGCCTCCAGGCAATTCCATTCGGCCAGGCAGAGGCGGCGAGCGCACTCGGACTTTCCGTCATCCACCGGATGCGGTTGGTTTTGCTACCTCAGGCGATCGCTAACGGATTCCCGGCGACCGTCAACCTGCTGGTCGCCATGTTCAAAGAAACGTCCATCGTCGCGGTTATCGGCTTCTTCGATTTCACAGCTTCCGCGCAATCGGCGTATGGAAACGCGGAGTGGGCCAATGCCTATGTGGAGGTGTATGTCTTCATAGCGGCAATCTACTTTGGTGCCGCTGGCCTCATCGCGTGGCTCGGGGGTAGAATCAACAGGGAGCTTCGTAAGCCCTATGAGCGCTGAGCAGTTTGATTATGTGACGATGTCGGTCTTTAGCCGATTGCCCGGTGGTGGGAATCCGGCTGGCGTGTGCTCGTTGGGCCAATGGCCGCTGGACGCAACAATGGGGAAACTTGCAAGCGCAATCGCGTTGCCGGTGACGTCATTCGTGGTCGAGGAGTCGGGCGGCATAGGGTTGCGCTGGTTCAGCCGTTCCGGAACCGCAGTTGCTTCCATGTGTGGCCATGGAACGTTAGCCGCTGCAAAGTTTGTCGGCGATCGTCACCCCGAATGGATGAGCTTTGTCTTCAATACTTCCGGCGGCTCGGTCCTTGTTGAACGCGAAGAAAGCAACTTTGCAGCCACTCTCCCGCGCTGGGAATCGACCACAACCGAAATTCCTCCGGGCCTTTCGGAGGCGCTTGGAGCCATCCCGGTCGAGGTGCTGGATGCAGGGCGGGACCTGATTGCGGTCTATCGCCATGACAGCGAGGTTCGCAACCTCGTGCCTGACATGGGCGCACTGCGTGCCTTCGGCCGGCGCGGAATCATCGCAACAGCTCCAGGTCGCGACTACGATTGCGTGTCTCGTTTCTTTTGTCCGACATTCGGAATAGGAGTCGATGAGGATCCCGTAACCGGCTCTGCCCATTGCTCGATCGCGCCGCTATGGGCAGATCGTCTCCAGAAAACGAGACTAAGAGCCTACCAGGCCTCGGAGCGCGGAGGCGAGCTCGTCTGCGACGTATCATCCACTGGCGTTCGAATCTCCGCATCCGTCGCGGTGGCGGGAGCAGGATCCTTGGTCTTCGAGGGCGGAATTTTTTAGCGACTTGCGAAGAGGCATTATGTCGTGCGGGAATGAAGTCTACCTTAGCTTTCCTGAGCTTGTAGAAATCTTGGCGGATGTTTTCGCCAAGAATGGCGTGACAAGGGATTCAGCCGCACTGCTTGCCGCAAATTGCGCCTCGTGCGAACGCGACGGGTCTGCCAGTCATGGCGTATTTCGCATGCCCGGCTACGTTGCATCGCTCCGTAGCGGGTGGGTCGATGGTGCGGCCGAGCCCATCCTGGAGAATACCGCTCCCGCGCTTCTCCGTTGTGATGCCAAGAACGGCTTTGCTCAAGTTGCGCTTGAAGCCGCAAAGCCGCTGCTGCTGGAGAAGATCAAGGAAACAGGCGTCGCATTACTGTCCATAAGGAATTCGCATCACTTCAGCGCATTATGGCCCGATGTAGAACCCTTCGCCGATCAAGGGCTAATGGCCTTGTCAGTCGTCAACAGCATGGCATGCGTCGCTCCCCACGGAGGTCGGAAGCCAGTCCTCGGAACCAACCCCCTGGCATTTGCTTGTCCCGTTGCGGGTTTTCGTCCCTTTGTATTTGACCAGGCATCGAGTGCAATTGCTCATGGAGACCTCCTGATCGCCGCCAACGAGGGACGCCAACTCGCGCCGGATCAGGCGCTCAATTTGGCAGGAGAGCCTACGACCGATCCGAATGCTGTCTTATGTGGTGGAACTTTGTTACCGTTCGGCGGCCACAAGGGGGCGTCTATTGCGCTAATGGTTGAAGTTCTGTCGGCGGCTCTGAGTGGTGGTGCGTTTTCCCACCAGGTCGACTGGACTGATTTTCCCGGCGCACAGACTCCCAGAACTGGTCAATTTCTGTTGTTGATTGATGGGCGGCGCGGCAACCCGACCGATTTCCAAATGCGGCTTCGTGGCTTGCTGGAGGTCGTAAAGGAGGCCGGACAGGACCGCCTGCCGGGCGAGCGGCGCTTTGCCTACCGTTCGCTGGCACAGAGCCGCGGAATTCCGCTGTCGCGACGTCAGCTCGAAGATCTACGCGAGTTGGCGATCCGCCAAAGAATGCATCCGGCTCATTAGACTAGACTAGTTTTGGATCGATACGCTGCGTCTCCGAAGAATGTGGAGGTCGCTGCGAACAAGCGCTTTCGACATCCAAGCGACAGTGCACGGCGATGGAATTCAAGTGGCGCCGAGCGAAATAGTGACAATGCCTTTCAACGTTTCTCCTGGTTCGAGAACAACCGTTCCGGTGCCTTGGTGCCCTTCGGCGAAGAGGTTGAATCCATCAGCGACGTGGCTGACGGGCTCAGCGCAGAGATGTTCTGCACTGGCCGGTCGATGCAGGACAAAGTGTGACAATGTCGAATCAGCCTCCATCTTAATCCGGTCGCCGTTCGCGCGGTCAATGACGCAAAGTCCACGCCATCCGCTGCGATAAAGCGTCACCTCACCGGGGGGGAGCGGACCAGACTCGTGCGGCGCGGAGTGATCTCGGGGGAGATCGGCGCGATAGTCTGTCGTTACGGGCCAATCGATTGGAGCGTCGAACGCGATGCGGTCGTCCAGGTCGTGCTGGAAATAAGGATGAAGGCCGATGCCTGCTGGCATCGGCGCTGGCCCATCGTTCTGAAGACACAACGAGATGCGCGCACGAGTAGGTTCGAGATCAATACCCTGTGTTGCGCTGAATGGCCAAGGCCACTCGGAGCCTCCCGAATACACGTATCGCATCGTTACGTGCGAGCGCGTCAGCGACATCGTCTCCCAGGCCATCCGATGAGCGTGCCCATGCAACGTATGCGGGTGGGCGTCGGGGAGCGATGGCAGATCGTACTGCTTGCCACGGAAACGAAGTATACCATCCTTGACGCGGTTGCTGTAGGGGATAAGGGGATAGATTCCACCTTTGGGCCAACGCAGCAATTGCGCCGGCTCGACATTGCCCGGAAATGGACGCAACACGCATTTCGCCGATTCGTCCAGATCGCTGCTGCATAGCTCAAGTGACGTTACGCGCCCGCCCGCTGACGCCAAGAAGCCAAGACGAGCCGCACCGGCGGTCAACGTGTACATGAAGTGCCCATCAAACTGATCGGGTTCGCTGCAAGGCTGGTCGATCTGACCATCTCGCACCAAGTCCCTGGTAGTAGCGCTTGTTCGTGGTCGTCTAGTGCTCCGCCGCCTCCGATACAAAGGCGGCCAACTCGGGAGTGGTCGGCGCGCGCAGGATGTCCGAAGATCCCATTTCGTGAACCTTGCCATCCCGCATGTAGATCACCCGGTCGGCCACCTTGCGGGCGAACGTCATCTCGTGAGTCACCAGGATCATGGTCATTCCGTCGCCGGCGAGCTGCTCCATGACGCGCAGGACCTCGCCGGTGAGTTGCGGGTCGAGCGCCGAAGTGACCTCGTCGAACAGCATCAGCTTGGGCTCCATGGCGAGGCTGCGGGCGATGGCCACGCGTTGCTGTTGGCCGCCTGAGAGTTGCTCGGGATAGCAATCCATCTTCTCACGGAGCCCCACCTTCGCAACCACGGAGTCAGCGATCCCGCGAGCTTCACGCCGCTTCATCCCTTTTACTAGGCGTGGCGCAAGCATGACGTTCTCCGCAACTGTGAGGTGCGGGAAGAGGTTGTAGCTTTGGAAAACGATTCCAACGTCGCGTCGCAACGCCCCCAGGTCGACGTCCGTATCATGCAGTTGATGGCCGCAGATGAGCATCGATCCGCCCTGGATCGTCTCCAGCCGATCCATGCAACGCAGGGCCGTGCTCTTGCCCGATCCGCTCTGTCCGATGATCGCGGCGACCTGTCCCTTGTTGACCTCGAAGCTGACGCCTTTGAGGACTTCCAGCCTGCCAAAGCTCTTATGAACGTCCTTGAGTTCAACGATTACCGACATTGAGCTTCCTTTCGAGCGCTCTGCTCTGGACCGACAGCGGATAGCAGATGGCGAAGTACATCAACGCCGCGATTCCGAAATAGAGGAATGGTTCAAACGTTGCGTTATTGATGATCTTGGCATTGTAGGAGAGCTCGGCATAGCCGACGACGAGCGAGGCGATCGAGGTGTTCTTGACGATCTGGACCATGAACCCGACTGTCGGCGGAATGGCTATGCGCAGGGCTTGCGGCAGGATGACCGCTCTCATGCGCTGCCATCGGCTCAGGCCGAGACATTCGGCCGCCTCCCACTGCGGCCTTGCCACCGCCTGAATGCACCCCCGCCAGATCTCGCCGAGATAGGCACTGCTGTAAAGCGTGAGCGCAGAGGTCGCTGCGACCAGAGGTGACAGCGATTCGTAGCCGAGAATACTCGGCCCATAGAAGCAAAGGCCCATCAGCACGAGGAGCGGCAGGCCCTGCAGGACCTCGATATAGGCCGCTGCCCCGCATGAAATCAGCCATATGGGCGAGATACGGGCGAGCCCGACGATGAACCCGATCAAGCCGCCGAACAGGAATGTCAGAACACTCAGGACTGCCGTCCCCCAAAGGCCCCACAGCAGCGAGCCAACATAAGCGCTATTCATTGGCCGTCTCCCGTCGCTCAGATAGGGGTGCCGAGCTTGCGGCGGCGCGGAAACATCGCAAACCCCAGCAGTGCAAACGTGGCGCGCACGAGCACGGCGAGCAGGAGATAGATCACGCCGAGCACGACGAAGATTTCGAAGTTGCGGAATGTCGCGCTCTGGATGCGATTGGACATGCCGAAAAGCTCCCCGACGCCGACCGACGAGACGATGCTGGAGGCGAGCATCAGCAGAACGTACTGGCTCGATAGGGCGGGATAGACCCGCTCCAGCGCCGGCCGGATGATGACATGCAGATAGGTCTGCGTTCGCGACAGGCCGAGGCAGGCCGCGGCCTCGAGCTGGCCCTTGTGGATCGACTCGATGCCGGCTCGGACGATCTCCGTCGTGTAGGCGCCGATGTTGACGGTCAGGGCAATCGTCGCTCCGAGCAGGATCGGCAGCCGGATTCCCAGGCTGGCAATTCCGAAGATCAAGAAATAGGACTGAACCAGCAGTGGCGTGTTGCGGATGAACTCGACGTACAGCGAAACTATGGATCGTGCCCAGACTGCTCCGCTGGTTCGGACCACGGCGCAAAAGGCCCCGATTAGAATGCCCAATACAGTGGAGAAGAAAGTGAGGCGCAGTGTCGTCCAGACTCCCTCCAGAAGGAGGGGCCAGTAGGCCAGCACTGCTCCGAAATCGAAATCGTAAGTCATGAAGTGTTTGCCTGTTCCGCGAGCCGAGACGTCACTGACGAGGCGTCACTGGGATGCCGCAATGACCTCCTGGGGCAAGTCGGCGCCCTGGAATTTCTTAAAGATCGCCTGGAGCTTTCCGTTGGCAATGTTCTTCTTCACCCAGCCATCGATCCATTGCTTGAGCTCGGTATCCTCCTTACGCATTCCGACGCCCATGGGAGCTGTGCGAAGGGAAAGCTTGAGCTCGAGGTCTTTCGCGGGGTTCTTCTTGTTGATGAGTTCGACCAGGGTCGGTACCTGTGCGACCAGGTCGAGCTGGTTGGAGACAACAGCCGTCATGGTCGTCGCCTCGTCCTCAAACCGAACAATTTCGGCATCGCGCGGCGCTGCCGCGGTGACGTCGGCATCGTTCGTCGTGCCGCGCGTCACCGCGATGCGCTTTCCCGACAAATCGGCGAAGGTCTTGATCTGCATGCTCTTCGGCGCCGCGATATACGAGGTGGCACCGGAATAAGGCAGCGAGAACGCGATTAGCTTCTTGCGCTCGTCAGTGATCGACAATGCGGACAACACGGCGTCTGCCCGATGCGACATCAGGAACGGGATGCGGTTGGCGCTGTTCGTGGCGACGATTTCCATTTTGACGCCGAGGTCTGCAGCGAGCAGCTTCGCGGCCTCGACCTCGGACCCTGTGGGATTTAGGTTTTCGTCCTTGAAGGACCATGGCGGCACGCTGAGATCGACCGCAATACGGATGACGCCGTCCGATTTGATCTTTTCCAGTACGTCGGCGGACGCGGCTTGGTTGAGAGTGAGCACAGCTAGGGTGGCGGCGAGGGCGGTTGCAAGGGTCTTCATTCAATCCTCCGAGGCGCGAGTGACCGATTCGGTGCCGGCGAGAAAGCACATTTCGTGAGCCGTTGATTTCAGGTGAGCGCCGCGGCACATCCGTCAGGCACGCGCGCAACCGCTGCCACCGGGTAAAAGCACGTGGCGGTCGGGCACATCGCGACGGGCATGGTGGATCCTGCGAATGCTCGCGGGTCGTCCTCCCGAAGGTCTCTTGGTTGTTTTTGTTGTTTGAGACGTTACCGATCGCTGCGATCGAGGAGAAGCACGATCTTTTGCGATCGGAATGTTCGTCTCACTTCGTGAGACTTCGCGTTCTGCCGCCAGATGCGGGAGCCCGCTTCCTGTCAGGATCGTCTGAGCATGAACGAAAACAGCAGTTCGATTTGCCCATCGAGCATATGCGTCCCGTCTCGCGTGGCGCAGCCGATCTTGCTGGCCTCCGCGAGCAGCCGCGTCGGTATTGGGTCGGTGATGACATCAGCCACGACCATATGCGGCGCGAGCTGGCAGACGTCGATCGGGAGAGGATCGCCCTTCTCCAAACCCGCCGATGTCGCATTGACGACGATATCGCAGCCAGCTGGAACGACGCTGCCAATGGAAACCTTACCGGGGTAGGCGGAACTGAGCTTCTCGAAGAGCATGCCCTGATTGATCGTATTGATGTCGTGAAAAGTCAGATGGTGCGCGCCTTCCTCCAGCATGGAGACGGCTATCGATGAGCCTGCGCCGCCAGCACCGACCATGAAAACGCTCTTCCCCTTGATCGCATGCCCCGCTTTCTTCACGCCGGCAGCGAGGCCTGCGCCGTCGAAATTGTCGCCGAACCAGCGGCCGTCTTCCTCTCTGCGCATGGCGTTTATTGCGCCGAGCAACCGTGCGCGCCCCGAGAGGCGGTCGCAATGGGCGATCGCGCCGAATTTGTGCGGCAATGTGATGAGGATACTGTCGATGTTGGGCATCGCCTTGAGCACCGGAAGCGCAGTATCGAGATTGCCCTTCTCGATGTGAAGAGGCACGAGCAGACCGTCATAGTCGGCTGCCTTCATCCGTTCGGTCAGCCAGCCCGGCGCGAGAACTTGTGCAATCGGCGATCCGATCAGGGTGTGAATGCGCGTTTTTCCAGTGAGGGGCATCGGGCTCCGCTAGGATATCTTGGGTGCGGGCGAGGGCGGCGCCACGGCGTAGCCCCTGGCCTTGTAATCGAAGTCGTGTAGCCCGTTTACGGACTCGGCCTTGTTGACCGGTGAGGCGTAGTAGGCCCTGATCTCGGCGATGCGAGTGGTGTCGTCATTGAACACGTACCATTCGTCGCCGCGCAGCACTTCGCCGAGTGCGGTCTTCCAGTGCGTCCACTCGATCACCGCCTCGCGGCCATTTTCGCTCGCCAATACCTTTTCGATAGTCCAGCGGGAGCCCAAGGTCTTGACGCACCATATCCAGCCGTCTGCGATTGCCTTGGCGCCGCGCCAGGGCGCGCCCGGAAGGCCTGGGGGAAAGTAGTGGATGGCGTCGCTCGTGAAGCAATCCAGCAGGACTTGGTGATCGGCGTCGTTGCAGGCTTGGAAGTAGCGCCGAATGAGAGCTTCGGCTTGCTTGGCCTGGGTGGGACCGGTCATGGGCTTACTCCGCGGCCTGGCGAGCGCGCCACTCGGCATATTCCTTCATCGTCGCCTCGTTGGGCGGGTAGGTGCCCCACAGCGGCGCGCCCGCGTCGATCTTGGTGAACAGGAATTTCTCACGAAGTTCCTGCTCGTAGGAGTCCTCGGCCACTTCTTGCGCGATCGAGCGGGGCACCACGACCACGCCGTCACTGTCGCCGACGATGATGTCGCTAGGGTAGACCGCAACGCCGGCGCAGCCGATCGGGAGCTGCATGTCGACGGCGCGGTGATAGGCCGGGCGCGTCGAGGCCGTATTAGCCGTGCAGTAGGCTGGGAACTGCATCTTGGAAATTTCGGTCCCATCGCGGAATGCGCCGTCTGTGATCGCAGCCGCGACGCCTTTGCGCATCATTCGCGTCATCAGCATGTTGCCGGCAGATGCGGCGCGGGGGTCGCCGCGGCTGTCGATCATGAGGACCTGGCCGGCGCCGATCGCTTCTACGGCTTCCCATTGCATGTTGTCCTCGCCGCGCTTGCGCAGGTCGGAGAGATCCCAATCCTTGTCTTCGCGGGAAGGGATGAACCGCAGGGTGAAGGCCTCACCGGCGAAAGAGCCCGCATTCGGATTGAGTGGCCTGACCCCGACAAGGAATTGCTGACGGTAGTTGCGCTTGAACAATTGCGTCGTGAGCGTTGCTGTCGAGCAGGATTTCAGCTTGTTGAGCGTTTGAATCGAAATCGGAGCCATCGTGGTTCTCTCCAGGTCGTCGCCGTCGGCAAATGTTACGGAGCGGGATCGCGCGAAGCGAGCTTGCCCGCGTTGCGTGCAGCATAATCCTCATTACGATGAGAGTAAGGTCGGGAAGGCAGACGAGCGGGCGGACGTCTCACATCGTGAGATCACGCTCTGACGGCATAGCGCTTCAGAACGTCGAGATCTGGCTCGAAGCCGATGCCGATGCCGTTGGATGCAGACACCACGCCCTTCAGTGGTGCCGGCGTGGGGGCCGTCCAAGCCTCGGGCTCGACAAACAGGAATTCGAATAGTGATTCCTCCGGCATTAGCGGCAGCGTTGCCAAAGTCGCGAAATAGCCTGGTCCGAAATACGGGGAGTGCGGCATCGGGACCTTGCCGCCGCGATCGCATGAACGGAGGATCTGCACGAATTCTGAGACCCCTCCAACCTTCGTCATGCTCGGCTGCGGATAGGTCACCGTGCTGATGATCCGGCGGAAATCGAAGGCGGTGCCGGCGTTCTCGCCGGTTCCAACGGCGAGGCCCAGGGACTCGATCTCAACCATGCTTTGGTAGTCGTCGGGCGGGAACACCGGCTCTTCCACCCAGAGAACGTTGCAGCTCTTGAACGTCCCGCGCAGCGCAGCGGTCTCATCTTTTGTCCATGCGCAGTTGGCGTCTACCATCAGGGCGACGCCAGGCCCGACGACGTCGCGGGCACGCTTGATGATTTCGGGCGCGATCTCATGCAGCTTGATATGGTTATACCCGAGCGCGAGAGCACGCTCGCATTGTTGGGTGACCTCATCCTTGTCGCCATACCGCACCAGGCTCGCGTAGGCTGGGCGTCGTACTGGCACGTCCGCTCCGAGCAGGCGCCAGAGCGGCACGCGTTGCCGTTTCGCCTTCAGGTCCCATAGTGCGATGTCGACGCCAGAAAGTGCGAACAGCGTGATCCCATAGCGGCCGAAGAGATGCAGCTTCCGCTGCACGTCGAGATTCCAGGCGGTGATGTCGTCAATCCTCGCGGTGGTGACGAACGGTGCGATCATGTGATCGACCGCAGCCTTTACTGCGTCCAGGCAGAAATAGGCAAAGGAGTCTCCCCACCCAACATTCCCTGCCTCGTCTTCGATCCGGACGAGAACCATATCGAGCGTGTGCCAGCGGGATGGCGTTCCGCCTGTGCCCCGTCCCCCATCCATGAAGGGAATCCGCACCGGATAAGTGTCCAGCGAGACGATTTGCGGCACGGAACTATCGACGCCGGGAGCCTGCATATTTTGCCTTTACAGCTTTGCGATGGATTCTGCGGAGCCGCGCTCACCGACGTCGATCGAGAGCAAGTGGCCGGATAGCGGAGCGTTCGCGAGACTTTCACGAGACAGGCCGGTCCGTGCGCTCGTCACGAACAGCTCAGACATCGCTGTGCCGCCAAAGGTGATTCCGGTCGGACTAGGGACAGGCAGCGCGATGGTCCGCTCGATCTCGCCGCTGTCATTGAGCTTGACGACGCTCCAGCCTTCGGACAGTCCGATCCATGGGGTGAAGGTCTCGTCCACGGCGAGGGCGCAAGGCGCCCCCGCGACCTTGGGAATGTCGGCGTACC
Organism: Bradyrhizobium sp. KB893862 SZCCT0404; assembly: GCF_018130885.1. Taxonomy (NCBI): domain Bacteria; kingdom Pseudomonadati; phylum Pseudomonadota; class Alphaproteobacteria; order Hyphomicrobiales; family Nitrobacteraceae; genus Bradyrhizobium; species Bradyrhizobium sp. KB893862 SZCCT0404. The sequence continues at coordinate 152,126 of NZ_JAFCLT010000003.1, read as the reverse complement.
TGCGCTTTCGCCCGGTTTTCAGTTCGAGAGAATAGATGCATTGTCGTGATGGCAACGCCGCGAAAAGTCCGGCATCGCCCACGAAGGCGATGTCGGTCACTTGTCCCTGCAACTCGAACATGGGCTCGAGCCCCGATTGTTTCCGCCAGATGCCGATCTTGCTGATATTGGCCTCTGCGTCGAAGGCCGTGGCCCAGAGCTCGTGCTGTGGCGAGGCGCGTAGCGCTTTGAGGGGGCGCCCCGGTTTTCCCTGGATACGCTCGCGTGCGCCGGAGAGATTATCGATGACGACGTCATTGCCGACCGAAAACACGATGCCGTCCTCGAGCAGGCAGAGCGAGTTGATGCTCTCGGAGAGCTCGTGCAGTGCGATCGTATATGTGCTCTCACCGTCGGCCCTGATAGCCGGCGCCAGCAGATCGACCCAAATCAGGGTCCGAGTCCGCACGTCCCAACGCGGCGCCGCGCCGACGAATCCAGCAGTCGTCGACCATACCCTATAGTCGCCGCCGTCGTGTCGGATGCTCTTGATGGTCGGGGCGAGCAAGTTGGAGATCCGCTTGGCGACCTCAACGAGCTCCTGACCGAGTTGCTCCGCACGCTCGGCGGTGACGCGGAAGGTCGGGCCGGCCACGCTGATTGCTGCGAGCGGCTTTCCGTCGGGATCGAGAACGGCCGTTCCAACGCAGCGCGTGCCGAGGACGATTTCTTCGTCGTCGATCGCATAGCCGCGCGCCCGGATGATGGAGAGATGGGTCTTCAGCTGCTCGGCGTCGCAGATCGTCTTGTCGGTGAACTTCGTCAGCCCGGCGCGCAGCACGATCTCGACCTGCGTCTCCGAGAGATGGGCGAGGATGGCTTTGCCCTGGCTGGTGCAATGCATCGGCTTGAGCGCACCAAGCCGAGCGTTCGAGCGCTCGGAATGAGCGCTCTCGAAGCGGCCGAGGGAGAGAACGTGGCTTCCTTCTTGCACCGCGAGATAGGATGTCTCTCCGGTCAGATCGCGTAGCCGCCTGAGCTCGGTCGATGCGATCGAAGCGAGGTCCGATGACGACCAGACATTCTGAGCGAGATCGAGGAAGTTGAAGCCGAGCGTGTAGGTTTGTGCGCGGGGATCGGTCCGGATTAGGCCGCGCGAGATCAGCGCCGCCAAGATGCGGTAAAGCGTGGCCCTGGGTATGCCGGTCATCTCGGCGAGCCTCGCCTGATCTAGCGCCCCTGGAGATCTGCCAATCAGTTCGAGGATGTCGCAGGCCTTGCCCAGAAGAGCCGTTCCGGCGACGTTCTTGGGATGGATCAGATCCGGCGACCACTCGACTTCGTGTTCAGACATGGCGCAATGTTAGTTTCAAAGGATGAGACCATCCAGCCGGCCGCGAGACCTCCAACGTCTTCTTTGACTGAAATGCCCACATCTTGAGACTCGCCAGTCAATTTTCGTTGCGGAAGGCGAGTTCACGCAGGCGCGGCAGAACCGGGTTGCGATTGTCGTTCCGCCAGATGGCATGCAATTCCGCGAAGACCGCAGCGCCGAGCCGGATCGGCCGGAACACGACATTGTCGAAGCAGGCGTTGCGGGTCTCCCCCGGGACTATCGCAAGGCCAAGGCCGGTGCTGACCAAAGCGAGAATAGACTGGGCTTGGCTCATCGATTGCACGACGTTCGGCCGGATTCCCGCCGCGGCGAACGCCATGGTGAGCAGCGAATTCATATAGGGGCCGGCGGTGGAGTACATGATGAAGGGCTGTCCATCGAGCTGCTCGAGCTCGGGGCGGCGGCGCGCCGCAAGCGCATGTTCGAGCGGCAGCGCGAGCGCCAATTCCTCTCGGAAAACGCAAGCGCTCCTGACCGAGTCGACTGTCTTGAGCGGGCGGACCAGACCGAGATCGATCTGACCGGATTTGAGTGCATCGAGCTGCTCGCGCGACGTCATTTCGACGAAGTCGGTTTCAACTTGCGGCAATTCAGTGCGCAGACGCGAGGCGAGCCAAGGCAAATAGCCGTAGGTGGTCGCTCCCACAAAGCCGATCTTGACCGAACCGCCAGCAAGCGCGCCGGCCTCGCGCGCCGCCTTGATGGCATTCTCGCGTTGCTGGAGCAGTGCGCGCGCCTCGCCGAGGAATGCGCGGCCCGCCATCGTCAATTCGACCGAGCGGCTGGTGCGTTCGAGCAGCATCACGTCGAGCGACTGCTCGAGCAATTGGATGTGCCGGCTCAGCGGCGGCTGGGTCATGTTCAGTCGCTTGGCCGCACGCCCGAAGTGCAGCTCATCGGCGACTGCCACAAAGGCCCGGATCTGCGCAAATTCGATCATTGATACCTTTTAGGTAATAATCTGATCCAAAATTGAGCTTAGACGTGAATTGATCCTCCGTCTAGGTTTCGCTCCGCGGTCGACGCCAGATCGATCCGGAAAATCAGCAATGGAGGATCAACGGCATGTCAGATCGCAAGTTCGCTCGAATCCAAGTCCGCTTCGTGATCTTGGCGCTCATCACCATGCTGCTCGCGTTGAGCAGCGGTGATCGAGCGACATTGTCGATCGCTGGCCCTAGCATGTCGAAGGCTCTCGGGATCAGCCCGGTCGAGCTTGGCTGGATGTTTTCCGCCTTCGCCTGGGCCTATGTGCTCGCGCAAGTGCCCATGGGTTGGATCACCGACAAGCTCGGCGCGAAATTCACGATCTTGGTCGGACTGACCCTTTGGTCCATCGTCACGTTCGCGATGAGTGGCGTGGGATGGCTGGTCCACCCCTTCCTGACCATGCTGGTGTTGCGCTTCCTGCTTGGCGTGTTCGAATCGCCAGTCGGCCCGGCGGCCGGCCGCATCATCGCAGCCTGGTTTCCCTCGAGCGAACGCGGCATAGCCGGCGCGATCTTCAACAGCGCGCAGTATGTGTCGCTGGTCGTCTTCACACCGCTGATGGGTTATCTCGACCATCGCTTCGGCTGGGAGCACATCTTTTCCGTCATGGGCGTTATGGGGCTGGCTTTCGCCGCACTATGGGCGGTCGCCTATTATCCGCCCGCCGATCATCCGAAAATCAGCAGCGAAGAGTTGGAGTACGTGCGCGCGGGCGGCGGACTCGTCGATTTGGGCGCGGCACCCGTTCACACAAACGGACGCGTCGGCCCGAAATGGTCGGACCTTGCCGCGCTGTTCCGTAGCCGAATGCTTGTCGGCATCTTTCTCGCGCAATATGGCATCTCGTCCATCACGTGGTTCTTCGTGTCCTGGTTTCCAAGCTATCTCGTCAAGGCCCGCGGCTTCTCGGTCCTGGACGCCAGCCTGATTGCAACCGTCCCCGCCATTGCCGGCTTCATCGGCGGAGTTGCGACCGGTTTCTTTTCAGATTGGCTGCTGACGAAAAGCGGATCGCTCACTTTTGCCCGCAAGACTCCCATCACGATCGGCCTTCTGATAACAACGCTGATCATTGGCTGCAACTACACCGATTCCACCACGCTTGTGCTCGTTCTGATGAGTGCGGCGTTCTTCGGGAAGGGCTTTGGATCGCTGGGCTGGACGGTCGTTGCCGATGCGGCGCCAAAGGACGTAATCGGTCTCACCGGTGGTGTGTTCAATGCCATCGGCAACACGGCGGGTATCACCACGCCAGTGGCGATCGGCTACATCCTGGCGGCCACAGGATCCTTCAACGGCGCGCTGCTTTATGTGGGCCTGCATGGCTTGCTCGCCATCATCAGTTACTGGGTCATCGTCGGTCCGATCCAGCGCATGATCATCCCCGAACAGGCCGGAGTGCCCAGCGGCACAGCCGTTCCGGCCGAATAGAAACCTTCACCCCCCACTCACGAGGATACACCAAATGAACTTCATGCAAACCCCTCCGCGCATCATCGCCAATCCACTTGCCGCGGGACTGGCGCCCGGCGAAGCCACGACCGATCGCATCGCCTGGGTCAAGCTATCGCTGGTCTTCCTGCCGCTTGCGGCGCCGATCAGCGACGCCAAGGTTCTCACGGGGCGGCAGAAGCCTCTCACGGAAATCGCATTTCTGTTCGCCGAGATCGAAACGGAGCAGGGTCACAGCGGCATCGGCTACAGCTATTCGAAGCGCGCGGGAGGGCCGGGCCAGTTCGCGCACGCGAAGGAAATCGCCGGCGAACTCGTCGGCGAGGATCCGAGTGACATCGGGCGCATCTGGGACAAGCTCGTCTGGGCCGGCGCATCGGTCGGCCGCAGTGGCCTGTCGACGCAGGCGATCGCGGCGTTCGATATCGCGCTGTGGGATCTCAAGGCCAAGCGCGCGCGGCTGCCGCTAGCCAAACTTCTCGGCGCGCATCGCGATTCCGTGCGCTGCTACAACACGTCGGGCGGCTATCTCTCGATGCCGATCGAGGAGGTCAAGCAGCGCGTCTCGATGGCGCTCGACAAGGGCATTGGAGCCATCAAGCTGAAGGTCGGCCAACCCGATCCGATGGTCGATCTGCAGCGCATCGAGGCGGTTCGCAAGCACATCGGCGACTTGCCGCTGGCGATCGACGCCAACCAGCAATGGGATCGCACCACCGCATTGAGATTCGGCCGCATCGCTGAGCAGTTCAGCCTGACCTGGATCGAAGAGCCGCTCGATGCCTACGACTACGAGGGCCACGCCGCGCTCGCGGCCGAGCTCGCAACGCCGATCGCGACTGGCGAGATGCTGACCAGCGTCGACGAGCACTACGAGCTGATCCGCCACAATTCGGTCGACTTCATTCAGCCCGACGCCCCGCGCGTTGGCGGCATCACGCCTTTCCTCAAGATCTTGGCGCTCGCCGATCACAAGAAGCTGCAACTCGCGCCGCATTATTGCATGGAGATCCATTTGCATCTGACGGCGGCCTATGGCCGCGAGCCCTGGGTCGAGCACTTCGAATGGTCGGAGGCCATGTTCAACGAGACGTTGGAAGTTCGGGACGGCCGCATGATCGTGCCGAACCGTCCGGGCCTTGGCTTCAGCCTCTCGGAGCAAGCCCGCGCTTGGGCGCGCGCCACCCATGAGGTCGGCAAGCGGCCGTAACGTTCGGCACGCTAGCCTGGCTCGGCTTCACGGGCCAGGCTTCGCCGAATGCGGCAAGACTCGCCAGGATCGACTGTCGACGGTTCGCCAAGGAGCGGGATGGGATTCTTGCAGAACCCGCGAGGAGATGGCGCGAGCATCTATTGAGCGAAGCGCGACTGGAAGTTCCGTAATGGCAGTTGCGGTGACGCGCCGGCTCTCGAGACGACGGTAGGCCGTCTGGTTGTCCGCCCAACAATTTCGGCGAGCTAAACCCGCCGAATGGGTTGCCCAGCACGAGAGGCGTCGCTGGATCCCGAGGCCATCCAACGGCGGGCACCTGCAAAACAATTTCGTGGTCATTGATCCAGATAACGTTGCTTGCTGGGCTGGGCGAACGAGGCGAGCATGGGCTGAAAACAAGTCATGATTTCAACGAAGGCAGCCCTGCGAAATGCCTCTCACGCTGCTCAAATATGGGCTGAAGCGCAACCACGTCCCGCATCGCGAGATCCCTCTAACGCCTGATCTCAAGCGGCACTATGATGTCGTCATCGTCGGTGGCGGCGGGCATGGATTGGCGGCCGCGCACTACCTTTCCAAATATCACGGCATCAACAAAATAGCCGTTCTGGAAAAGGGCTATCTCGCCGGTGGCAACACGGCGCGCAACACCACCACAATTCGTTCAAACTACATCACAAATCAATCGATACGGTTCTACAAGGAAGCCGTCTCGCTGTACGAGAACATGTCGCATGAGTTGAATTTCAACGTCATGTTCTCGCAGCGTGGCCAGCTGACGCTGGCGCATTCCGAGGCGACCCTCAGGTCCTTCCATCTGCGCGCCGAGATGGGCAAGCATCATGGCACGCGGATTTCGGTCGTGGATCCGCTTCAAGTGAAGGAAATCTGCCCGCATCTCAACATGGACGAGGGGGGACAGCACGAGGTCATCGGCGGGCTCTGGCACGAGGACGGTGGCACGGCGCGGCACGACGCGGTCGCATGGGGATATGCGGCGCAGGCCGCGAGTCGCGGCGTGGAAATCCACCAGCGGACCGAGGTGCTCGGCTTCGACAAGGTCGGCGACAGGGTGTCGTCCATCAGGACGAACCGTGGCACGGTGAACGTCGGACATGTGATCCAGGCGGCCGGCGGCGCCAACCAGCACGTCGCGAAAATGGCCGGCATCGACATGCCCATTCGCTGTTTTCCGTTGCAGGCGATGGTGACGCAGCCGCTGAAGCCGTTCCTCCATACGCTGGTGTCCTCGGCCAATCTTCACACCTATCTCGTGCAGTCTTCCCGCGGCGAGATCGTCATCGGCGGCGGCTCGGATCCGTATCAATTGATCTCGACGCGCTCCACGCTGGACCTCAAGGAGCAGCTTGCTCACGGCGCGCTGCAGCTGTTCCCGTTCCTGCATAACGTGAAGCTGCTGAGGCAATGGGCCGGGATCACCGACATGACGCCGGACTATACGCCGATCATGGGAGCCAGTCCGCTCAAGAACTATTGGCTCGATTGCGGCTGGGGGACGTGGGGCTTCAAGGCGACGCCGGTCGCGGGGAAATACATGGCCGAGACCGTCGCGAACGACCGCGTCGCCGACATCCTGCTGCCCTTCAGCCTGGACCGTTTCGGGAAGATGGCTCTCATCAATGAAATGGGTGCTACGGCGGCAAGCCACTAGGATTCACCGATGAAGATCATGAATTGCCCTTTGAACGGGCCGCGCAACATCAGCGAATTCACTTGCTTCGGGCCGGTTCACGACGCGTTCGATGCGCAATCCATCAACGATTCCGGCTGGTCACACTATCTCTTCTATCACGAGAACAAGGCTGGAATCATTCGCGAGTGGTGGCGGCATACGCCGTCCAATTACTTCTTCATCGCCGAACGGCACACCGTGACCGACGAAATCATCGCGACCTACAGCCCGAGCGAACTTCCACGCACCGAAAGCAAGTCATGATTCCGCGTCTACCCGCACCATACGGGACCCGCATCGATCGAAACGAGACGCTGGCCTTCACGTTCGAAGGCAAGCTATTTCGCGGGCTCGCCGGCGATAGCATAGCGAGCGCGCTCGTCGCGTCCGGCCAGTGGCTGATTTCCCGGTCGTTCAAATATCACCGGCCGAGAAGCGTCCTGACCATGGCGGGACAGGATGCGAACACGCTTGTCCAGGTGGCGGGTGAGCCAAACGTCCTGGCCGATGTCTATCCGCTGCGCGAGGGCCTCCAGGCCACGGCTCAGAATGTGAATGGCTCGCTCGACAACGACCGCGACGCGCTGCTCGATCGGCTCGGACGCTTCATGCCGGTCGGCTTCTACTACCGAACGTTCTTCGGTCCGGGCAAGAACAGCTGGCTTCGGCTTTGGGAGCCGCTGATCCGGAAAAAAGCAGGTCTCGGCAAGGTCGACCTGACCGCGCCTCGGGTTCGCTATGAGAAGCAGAACCGCTTCTGCGACGTCCTGGTCGTCGGTGGCGGACCCGCTGGCATGTCGGCCGCGATCGAAGCCGGCACCGCGGGTGCGCGCGTCCTGCTGGTCGACGAGAATCCCGAGCTTGGTGGCTCCCTGACCTATGCGCGGTTCGACGACAAGCCGGAGTCGACGGCGCAGCTGCTTCGCGATTTGAGGCGACAGGTCGAAGCGCATTTGGGCATTGACGTTTTGACGAGCGCCGTCGCGAACGGCTGGTACGCCGACAATTGGGTGCCGATCATCAGTGGGAACCGGCTACTGAAGGTTCGCGCGAAAGAGGTGATCCTGTGCACGGGGTCGCTCGACCAACCGATTCCGTTCCGCAATAACGACCTGCCGGGAATTGTGTTGGGTTCGGCGGTACAGCGACTGATGCGGCACTATGCCGTGAAGCCAGGCGGGCGCGCGGTCGTGTTCGCCGGCAACCGTGACGGCTACCGGGTCGCGCTCGACCTCGTCGAGGCCGGCGTCGCGGTGGCGGCGGTCGTTGATCCCCGGAGCACGCAGCAGCATGCCTCGCTTGCCGAAGACCTCGCGGCGAAGGGCGTGCGAGTCATCCTGAATGCGACGGTGGCGGAAGCTGCGGGCAACGCGGGCAACAAGCATCTGAAGGCCGCGAGGATTGTGATTGCAGGCAGCGGAGTATCGGAGTGGATCGATTGCGACCTTCTGTCGGTTTCCTGCGCCTACACGCCAACCTATCAGCTCGCCCTGCAGGCCGGGGCGAAGCTGAGCTATGACGACGGGGCAGCGCAATTTGCTCTCTCCAACGTCCCGGCTCATCTGACGCTGGCAGGATCCGTCGCCGGCAACTTTTCCCTGTCGGCGGTTCTCGCCGCGGGGCGGAAGGCGGGAGCGGGGGCCGCAAAAACGCTGGGCCTCTCTGCGGCCGACATCGACATCCCTCAAGACGACGAGCGAGGCGTCAGCAGCTTCGAGCTTCCCCTTGTCGGGCATCCGAAGGGGCGTGATTTCGTCGATTTCGATGAAGATCTCCAGATCAAGGACATCGTGGACGCTGTCCGGACCGGCTACGGCGAGCTCGAGCTGGTCAAGCGCTTCTCGACGGTCGGCATGGGGCCGTCGCAAGGCCGCCATTCGGCCTTGGCGACCGCCCGCATCGTCGCTGAAGCCACCGCGCGCAAGGTCGCCGATATCGGCGTCACTACATCGCGTCCGCCGTTCGGGCCCGAAAAGCTCGGGCTCCTCGCTGGAATTCAGCAGAGCCGCTATCGTCACACGTCGGTGCATCATCGCCATGTCGAGGCCGGCGCAAAGATGACGCCGGTGGGAGCATGGTGGCGACCGCTGTATTACGGCGACGAGAGAACGCGAGATGCCGCGATTGTCGACGAGGTAAACCTCGTGAGGCAGCGAGTGGGTATGCTGGATGTTTCCACGCTCGGCAAGATCGAGCTGCGCGGACCGGACGCAGGTGTGCTCCTCGATCGCTTCTGCACGATGAACTACGCCAAGCAGCCGGTCGGCCGGGTACGCTATTGCCTGACACTGAACGAGATGGGGTCGGTCATCGACGACGGCGTCGCGTTCAGGATCGCAGAGGATCATTACTACGTCACGGCGACCACGGGCGGGGTGGATCGCATCTACGCCGACATGTGCTGGCAGAACGTTCAGTGGGGACTCGACGTTGACATCCACAACGTGACCGCCGGCTTTGCGGCCTTCAATCTCACCGGGCCGCTCGCGAGGCAGGTTCTGGAAGCGGCCGGAGGCATGGACGTTGCCTCGGAAGCGCTCCCCTTCCTGGGCGGGTGCGCCGGCCGGGTCGCCAATTGTCCGGTCCGCATCATGCGCATCGGCTATTCCGGCGAGCTCAGCTTCGAGCTGCATACGCCTCAATCCTATGGCGAGGCCTTGTGGGACGCTCTCATGGATGCGGGCAAGCCATTTGGACTTCGTCCGTACGGGCTCGAAGCGTCGCGTATCCTCCGGCTGGAGAAAGGCCACATCATCATCGGCCAGGATACCGATGCCGTCAGCACAGCGGACGAGCTGGGAATGGAATGGGCTCTGGCGATGAAGAAGCCTTTCTTCATCGGCAAGAGATCGATCGAACTGCTTCGCCGTCTTCCTGCCAAGCGCCGGCTGGTCGGCTTCGAGCTTCCGGCGTCGGTGCAGGACAAGCCGGACGAAGCCTGCCTGATCCTGCAAGGCGGCGCGGCCGTCGGCCATGTCACGTCGACGTGTTTCTCGCCAACTCTGGGAAAATGGATCGGTCTGGCCTTCGTGCCGGCGGACCTGGCGGAGCCGGGTAAGACCGCGGTGATCAAGACCCGAAAGGGCGTGCAATTGCAGGCGGGAATTGTGTCTCCGCACTTCTTCGACCCCGCAAACAAGCGTCAGGAGGTCTGACATGGCTCTGCTTGCGACGAGTCGGCGGACGCCGTTGGGCGACGCATATGCCGAAATCTCGGATGGCGAGCCTCCGTCCAGCCATGGGGTCTCCCACAACACGATGATCTTGTTCGAAAGGAAAGGCGGAAGACCCATCGAGCTGATGGATCTCACCCGATATGGTCGTTTCGGAGTGAAGGGTAGAGGTGCCAGCGACTGGCTACGATCCAAGGGAATTGCGCTCCCTGAGAGGATCAACACCCTGGCACCGATCGCCGCGCGGGGACTGGACATCGTGCGCCTTGGCGCCGAGGACTATTTGTTCCTGCCCCAATCCCTGGAACAGTCATCATCCCTGGGCGCCCTACGAGCTGACTGGGAAGCTGGCGGCCCCGCGCGCAAGGGCTTCAATGCCTGGCGGGAAGAGGTCTGGGCCTGGTTTCACGTCGGCGGGGCTGACGTGGCCGAGCTTCTCGCCAAAACCTGCCCGGTCGATCTCAATGCCGATCGCTTGCCGGTTCGGAGCGTCGTGCAGTCACGGGTTGCGCAGATGGACTGCATCCTGGTTCGCACGGACCGGACTGGCCGGCATGGCTTCGACCTGTTCTTTGATGTTGCCTCGGCAAGTTTCATGATGCGGAGCTTGCGAGAGCTCGCGATCGGATAGTTCGGGCCTGCAACGACACTGTGCGATCAAGGGGCGCTGCCGTGTCTACCCTGAACGTACTTCCTTCTGAAATTCGTGTTTGAGCCACTCAAGAACCTTGTGAGCGGGATGCCACAGCGGCTTGTCGGGCGTGCCTGTGAGGGCGAGGCACAGCGTGGTCTTCACGGTAGCCTTGCTCCAGCTGACCAAGCGACCGGATTTGAGGTAGGGCTCGCAATAGGACGAGTAGGTGACGACGAAGCCAAGGTTCTGGGCGGCTGCCTCGAGCGCAGTCGCCGAGTTGTCGACCTTCATGGCGGGGACGTCGCCGTCCAGATTGATGCCAAGCTCCGCCGCCCAGCGTTCCCAGACACTATGTCGGCCCTGGATCAATATTTTCCTCGACGAGTTCATCACATTCTGCAGCGTCCCGGTGGAAAGCTGCTCGGCTAATGCGGGTGCGCAGACCAGCTCCAGGCTTTCGGTCGGCAAATGAGGCGTGTGCGGGTCCAGCTCCGAGACGTCGTGAACCTCGACGACGATGTCGGCCAATTCGGCGTTGGGATCGGTCCAGATCGCACTGTTCAGGCGAACCGGGACATTCGGGTTGTCGTTCAGGAAGTCGCTAAGCCGGGCGGCCAGCCACAAATTCAGGAACGATACCGGGGCCGAGACGGTCACTGTGCGAGGCACATTCTTGCCGCGCAAGCCTTCGGTTGCCGCCGCCGCGAGATTGAGGGCTTCCGCAACACCGGGGAGGTAGGCTTCGCCCACTTCGGACAATTGCAGCCCGTTCCGCCGGCGCACGAAAAGTTGCCGCGAAAGATATGCTTCCAGGCCGCGCACACGCTGACTGATCGCGGCCTGCGTGCAATTCAACTCCTTCGCAGCCTCTGTGAAGCTCAGATGCCGCGCGGCCGCCTCAAACGCCTCAAGCCCGCTGAGGGGAGGCAAATTTCTCATAAACGACCGCCAAATGAAAACAGGGTCACTGGGCCGATTTTTATTTCTTGGACCGCCGGCCCGCAAGCCCTACCGATTATGACGAGGGGATGATCCTGGCGGCAAAGACGCTGCATAAGTCGCAATCAGCACTTTGCGGATAAAACGGCAGAGGATGGCGGGCGTTGACGATGAATTCGATCCAGAGAAAGTTCGCTGATCTCGCCACCGAAAACGCCCCCGGCCAGGAGGTGCGACTAAAGTCGACGTCCTCGGAGAGCGTCTTGCACGGGGCTGTGATCGACGGCAAGCCGGTCGATTTCTCTCATGGCGATGTGGATGCGTTCCTGCCGGCTCCCGGGGCGCTCGATGCGTTTCTTGACGGTTATCGCCGAGGCGGCTCCCAAGCCTACACCGAATATCTCGGCGACGCTGCAGTTCGTGATGTCGTAGCGGAGCGACTGGGGGCCTTTACCGGGGCTCCGCTGACGGCTGCCGAGGACCTGATCGTCACGCCGGGAACGCAGGGGGCCCTGTTTCTGGCCATGGGAGCCACCGTGACCTCGGGGACCAAGGTTGCCGTGGTCGAGCCCGACTATTTCGCTAATCGAAAACTGGTCCGGTTCTTCGATGGCGTGCTGGTTCCTGTCGATCTGGACTATCTGGGATCGACGGGGCGGGCGGGCCTCAACCTCGATCAGCTCGAGACGGCCTTCAGGGGCGGCGCCGAGGTGCTCGTTCTCTCGAATCCCAACAATCCAACCGGTGTCGTCTATTCGGAAGCCGAGATCGACGCGATTGCGCAACTGGCCGACAAGTTCGGTGCGACGGTTATCGTCGACCAGCTGTACTCGCGCCTGCTCTATGAGGGACAGGCGTATACTCATCTCCGGGCCAGGTCGACGGCGCGGGAAAACCTCATCACGATCATGGGGCCTTCGAAGACGGAGTCGCTCAGCGGCTTTCGACTCGGCGTGGCCTTCGGCTCAAGCGCAATCATCGAGCGCATGGCCAAGCTGCAAGCCATCGTCTCATTGCGCGCCGCCGGCTACAGCCAGGCTGTTCTCAATACCTGGCTCGCCGAACCGGACGGCTGGATGCGTGACCGCATTCGGCAGCACCAGGCGATCCGCGACGATCTGATCGGCATTCTCAATCGCGTCGAGGGACTTGCGCTACGAATCCCCGAGGCCGGCAGCTATCTGTTCCCGAGGCTGCCGGAGCTGACGATCTCCCCGATCGACTTCGTGCGCGCCTTGAGGCAGCAGGCCGGCGTGACCGTGACGCCGGGAGCGGAGTTCGGCCCGCGCAGCTTCGGGAGCATCCGGTTCAATTACTCGCAGGATCATGAAGCGGCTGTCGCGGCAGTTGAGAGGACCGCCGCGTTGATCGATCGATATCGCGTTCAACGTATCGCGCGGAGGGCATGACCACGTTGAATTCATGCGCTTGCCCATGCGTGCACTTCGCTCCGTCCCTGGTGGGAAGCTACGTCGATGAAGTATCGTAGGATCGGCATTATCGGCGCGGGCCTGATCGGAAAGGCCATCTACGACGAGGTGCTCCGTTGCGAGCAGGCCGAAGTGGCGTATGTCCTCGCGTCGCGCGCAGGTCGCGCTTCCATGCGGAGTTCCGAGTGGCTGGATCCCGGGCTCTGCGTCCACGACCTCGAAGAGGCATTGGCGCGACCGGTCGACGTCGTGTTCGAGGCCGCTCATGCCGACGTACTGGCGGCGATCGCGCCACGTGTCCTCGTGTCTTCCGATCTTTGCGGGTTCAGCTGCTCCGCCCTGGCCCGACCTGATGTCGAACGTGCCATCACCGAGAGCTGCCGGGCAAATGGCACACGGTTCTTTCTGCCCCACGGCGCGATCCTGGGTCTCGATGGTCTCGTCGATGGACGCGACTGCATCGAAGACGTGACGATCACAACCACCAAGAGCGCCGCTGGATTGGGTTTGCAGGACAGTGCCGAGGGCGTCGTCTTCGAGGGCCCCGCCAGGGAAGTCTGTCGGAAATTCCCGCGAAACGTGAATGTGCATGCCGCGATCGCCATTGCCGGCATCGGTTTTGATCGGACCAAAAGCATCGTGGTGGTGAAGCGAGGAACCGACGAGATGAATCATCGCATTCAAGTTTCCGGAAAAGGGTTCGCTTGGGACTTCTCGGTCGCATCGCGCTCGCTTGGCGGCGTCACGGGGGCTTACACCCCCAGATCGGCTGCCGGCTCGGTGCGGCGGATTCTGGCGTCCGAAGGAATCGTCAATGGCTAGGAGATGGGCAATCGAGGGATTGCCTTCCGACGAGGGATAGGTAGGCCGACAATGCTTCAAAAAAACAGCTCGGGTGAAAACTGGGTCGTCGGCGTCGACGTCGGTGGTACCTTCACCGACTTTTCGGCCAGGAATCTAGCGACGGGGCGCGTGCTGGTTCACAAACGGCCCTCGACGCCTGACGATCCCTCGCGCGCTGTTCTGCATGGGCTGCGAGAGCTCACCGAGAAGTATCGTATCGACCCAAAGGCAATTTCGCGTTTCGCACATGGCACGACTGTCGCGACCAACGCGCTGCTTCAGCGCAAGGGCGCCAAAGTGGCTCTGGTCACGACGAAGGGCTTTCGCGATCTCGTCGAGATCGGCCGTCAGGTCCGGCCGCACATCTATGATCTGCAACTCGACGCCCCCCAGCCTCTGGCGTCGCGCGCGCTTCGCTTCGAGGTCGATGAGCGTATCGGGCCGGCGGGTGAGGTGATCCGCGAGTTGTCGGACGCGTCAATCGACGCAATGGTCGCGGAATTGAAGAAGCAGCCGCAGATCGAAGGGGTGGCAGTTTGCCTGATCTTCTCGTTCCTGAATCCCGCTCATGAGAAGCGCGTCGCCGCGGCGCTGCGTGCAGCATTCCCCGATGTTTTCGTTTCCGTGTCCAGCGAGGTCCAGCCGGAGTTTCGTGAGTTCGAGCGGTTCTCGACCACGCTGATCAATGCGTTCCTTCAGCCCGAGGTAGGCCGCTACATGGATCGGCTGAAAGCCGAGGTGACGACGGTCGCGCCAAACGCGGAGTTCGGCATTTTCCAGTCGAGCGGGGGTCTGATGTCGGTGGACAGGGCCGCGCATTTCCCGGTCCGCACGGCATTGTCCGGTCCCGCCGCGGGCGCTGTCGGCGCGGCCGGCGCAGGCGCGATGTCCGACATCCTCGACATCATCACGCTCGACATCGGAGGCACCAGCACCGACGTCTGCCTGATCCAGGCCGGCAGGACCGCCATCGCGAGCACCCGGGACATTTCCGGCTTCCGAATCCGGTTGCCGATGGTTGACATTCACACGGTTGGCGCAGGCGGCGGATCCATCGCAAGGTTGGGCGGGGATGGCCTGCTGAAGGTCGGCCCCGAAAGCGCGGGGGCAGTGCCGGGACCGGCCTGCTATCGCCGTGGCGGCACGCTTCCCACCGTCTCCGACGCCAATGTGATTCTGGGTCGGTTGCCCGTCACGCTGACCGGCGGAGACATGACCATCGATCGCAACCTTGCCGTCAAGGCTGTCGAGCCGATCGCGTCCGAACTCGGCCTCAGCGTGGAGAAGGCGGCGCTCGGCATCGTCGGCATCGTGACATCCAATATGGTTCGCGCCATTCGGGCCGTGACGATCGAAAGAGGCTACGATCCGCGCAAGTTCGTTCTCATGCCTTTCGGCGGTGCCGGTGGGCTGCACGCGGCCGACGTCGCACGTTCGCTTGGCATCAAGCGCATCATCGTCCCGCGTGCGCCGGGAATTCTGTGTGCCGAAGGCCTGATCCTGTCGGATCTGCAGGAAGACTTCGTCGCAAGCTGCCGGACCCGTGTCACCGGGGACATGGAGGTCGCCGCAACCGTCGTTGCGGACCTCATCAAGCAAGGCGAGGCCTGGATTGCCCAGGAAGGCGAAGGCGCGCTCGAAACCCGTCTCGTCCTGTCGCTGGACATGCGGTATGTCGGTCAGAACTATGAGCTTAGCGTCGAGGTCGCGAACGGCTCCGGCCGCCCGGTGTTGCCGGGAGCCGATGCCCTGCGGGCGGCGTTCTTCGCCGAATATCTGCGGGCTTACGGCCACTACGACGAGCAGGCGCCGATCGAGATCGTGAACGTCCGGCTACGGACAATTGCCAAGCTTCCCCAGCGGCAGTCGGCAACCGAAACTCCGGCCCAGCGGCTTGAGCCGCGCGATACCAAAGCTGCCTGGTTTGACGAAGCGGGATCCGTTCCGACGCCGATGTTCGACCGCTCAGGCCTTCCGACGGGCGCCACCATCAAGGGCCCGGCGATTATCACGCAGCTCGACTCGACCACGGTGGTCCCGCCCTGGGCCCAAATCACGGTCGATGCGGCCCTCAACATGATCATGGAAATCAACAATGTCTGAGATCGCGATTGATCCGATTTCCCTTGAAATCGCCTGGAATGGCCTGAAGTCGATCGCCGACGAATGCTTCATCAGCATCATGCGGAGTGCGTTTTCCACCAATGTGAAAGAGCGCCACGATCACTCGACGGCGATTGCCGACGCGCAGGGGAGGCTGGTGGTGCAGGCGGAAATGGCGCTGCCGATCCATCTCGCATCGATGCGGGGCCTGATGGACTTCATCCTGAAAAGGTATGGCAGTGACATCCATCCCGGTGACGTCTTCATCGCCAACGACCCGCACGTTGCCGGCGGCACGCATCTCCCCGACATCAACATGGCAATGCCGGTCTTCGAAGGCACCCGCCTGATCGGATTCGTAGCCAACATCATTCACCATGCCGATGTCGGGGGAGCGGCGGTCGGCTCGATGTCTGGTGGCCTCGACGAGATCTACAAGGAAGGGCTGCGGATTCCGATCATCCGGCTCTATTCCAAGGGCGTGCTCAATGAAGATCTGCTGACGCTCCTGCTGCTCAACATGCGTCTCGAGGAGGAGCGCCGCGGCGACCTCAACGCGCAGATCGCGGCCTGCAAGCTCGGAGTGTCCAGGCTCGAGGACATGTTGCGAGAGCATGGTGGCGACAGGATCTCGACCATCTTCTCCGAAGTGATTGCGCGCACCGAAATGCGGATGCGCAAGGCTATCGCCTCGCTGCCGGATGGCGTCTACTCCTTCACCGACTTCATGGACGATGACGGCGCGGGCACCGAGGACATCAAGATCGCGCTCAAGATCGAAAAGAAGGACGATCGGATTCTCTTCGATTTCGAGGGCAGCGACCCGCAGGTGCGTGGCAATTTCAACATGGTCTTCAATGCGACCCAGTCGGCGGTGTGCTTCGCGCTCAAGGCCCTGCTGGACCCGAACGTGCCGAACAATCACGGCATCTTCGACGCGATCGAAATCAAGGCGCCGCTCGGCTCATTCGTGAATTGCGTCGCTCCCGCGGCGGTCGCCTTGCGCGCCAACTCATGTCAGCGGGTCGTCGACTGCGTGTTCGGCGCGCTCGCCGAGCAGGTCCCGGACCGCGTGGTCGCGGGCACCAACGGCGCAAATACAAGCGCCGTATTTGCCGGCACCGATCCGCGGACGGGGCAGCTCTACGTCTATCTCGAGACGCTCGGCGGCGGCATGGGTGCGCGTGCGACTTTCGACGGCAAGGATGGCGTCCAGGTCAACATCACGAACACGTCCAACCTTCCCGTCGAAGCGATCGAGCTCGAATATCCTCTTCGTGTCGAGGAATATTCCCTGATCGAGGACACCGGAGGCGCAGGTCGTTTCCGGGGCGGACTGGGGATCCGGCGCACCATCCGGCCGATCGGTCACGCCTGCGAGTTCAACGGGGTCGGAGAGCGGTTCGTTCACAAGCCCTGGGGGCTGTTCGGTGGCGAGGACGGAGCCACCGGCCGCTTCTACATTCGCTCCGACGACGGCCAGGTCAAGGAACTTGCCGCCAAGGCGTGTTGCATTCGGCTGCGGCCGAACGATGTCGCGGTGCTCGAGACCGCCGGGGCCGGCGGTTACGGTCCTGCGGCCGAGCGACGCCCCGAGGCGGTCCGCGAGGATCTGGCGTCGGGCAAATTCTCTGATGAATACGTGAAGCAGCATTACCCCGGCGGGGCCTGAGCTCTTCAGGATCCTGGCCCGGGCCAATGCCGGGACGGTTACCAAAAAAATGACTCCGAAGATGAGCGCGCAGCAAGACGATTGTTCAACGTGAGACAGGAGAAACCGATGCAGGATTTCACACGACGTAAAGTTCTGGCTCTGGGCGCCATGGGCGTGGCAATGCCGTGGGTTACCAAGGCAAGCGCACAGGAGCGGAAGATCACCGTCGCCGCGTACAGCGACATCTTCGAGGATATCTACAAGAAGACGGTCATCGAGCCGTTCATGAAGGCGAACCCCGGCATCCGTGTGGACTACATGGGAATGCCGACGTCCGCCCAGAACCTCGGAATGTTGCGGGCACAGAGGGCGGCGCCGCAGATCGACGTCTGCATCATGGACGTTGTCGTGGCCAAGGCCGGCGGCGATGAAGGCATCTACAAGCCGGTCACCGCGGAACAGCTTCCGGTCATGAAGGAACTGGTCCCCGCAGCTCTCATCGAGGGTGTGCCAGGTCCGGCCGTAACGTTTGATACCATCGTCATGATGTACGCCCTGAACAAGTTCCCGACCCCGCCGACGTCGTGGAGGGAGCTCTGGAACAAGCAGCATGCAGGTCGCATCGCAATCGATGCTCCGCCCAATTTGCTCGGCGTCGGGCTGACGCTGATCGCGAACAAGCTGGCGGGAGGTGGAGACTATCGCCAGTCGATCGACAAGGGAATCCAGCTGCTGGGCGAAATGGCGCCGCTGGTGCAGACCTGGGATCCCAAACCCAATCCCTATGCGGCGCTTGCGAACGGGGTTGTCGACCTCGGCATCGGCTACAATGCCCGTGCGCAAACCGTTTCCAAGCAGAATCCGGATCGCATGGCGGTCGCGATGCCTGAAGAAGGGTCGATCGCCCAGATCAACACGATCAACCTCGTCAACGGGTCCAAGCAGCCTGAGGCAGCGCTTCAGTTCATGTCACATGCACTGAGCCCGGAAGCGCAGTCGGCGTTCACCGAGGCACTCTACTACGTGCCGACCAACAAGGGCGCTTCAATCTCCGAGGAAGCGCGGAAGCGGACGGCGGCAACGCCGGAGCGCATGGCCCGGATGATCGACGTGGATTGGATCGAGGTTGCCAAGTTCAGGGACAAGATCACCGAGCAGTGGCGTCGGAACGTGATCAGCCGCAGCTAGGCCTCTCGAAGATCGGCATCCAGCGCAGGGGCGTCACGCAGGTGACGGGTTAAATTGTACCTAGAGGTAGAGTCTTTAGAAAAGCGGTACGGCAACTTTGCGCCGTCGGTGTCCGATCTGTCGTTCTCGCTCGGACAGGGCGAGCTGCTCGGCCTTCTCGGCCCATCGGGTTGTGGCAAGACCACGACCCTCCGGATGATCAGCGGTCTCGTTCAGGCGACGTCGGGCAAGATCAAGGTCGGCGGTCAGGATGTCACCCGGCTGCCGACCTACCGACGCAATATGGGGGTGATGTTCCAGTCCTACGCCCTGTTCCCGCATATGACGATCGCGGAGAATGTCGCGTTCGGCCTGCAGATGCGCAAGGTGAAGCAATCGGATATCGCCAAGCGAGTCGAATCCGCGCTCGCAATGGTTCATCTGGCTGGCGTTGCGGAACGCAAGCCCCGCGAGCTTTCGGGCGGGCAGCAGCAGCGAATTGCTCTTGCGCGCGCGCTCGTGATCGAGCCCGACATTCTGCTGCTCGATGAACCGCTATCCAATCTGGACGCGAAGCTGCGCGACAGCATGCGCAACGAGATTCGGGAGATCCAGCAGCGCCTGCGGATGACCACCGTCTTCGTCACGCACGATCAAACGGAAGCCATGGCCATTTGCGACCGGATCGTCGTGATGAATCGCGGCAAGCTGGAGCAGATCGGCAGTCCTCACGACATCTACGAGAATCCCGCTACGCCGATGGTGGCCGAGTTCGTCGGCCGGATCAATCGACTGGAGGGGCAATGGCGGAATGACGGCGCCATCGCCGTGGGTGACTCCCTGATCCGGGCGAAGGACGGTAGCGGCGCGGGCCGTGTGCTGATCATGATCCGGCCTCATCGGATCGACCTGAGTGCATCGGGTGCGGAGAGCGTGACCTCGCCGGAGGAGAATGCCGTCACCGGCACGGTCCGTCATGTGACCTATGTCGGCGATACGTTTCAGTATGAAGTGGCGACCACGGGCGGTCTCCTGCACGTCGAAAAGGCCACGAGCTCGGCGGCGGAGCCCTTGCAGCCCGGCGACGCCGTCACGCTACGCTGGAAAACGCAGGACACACTGACGTTCTCCACGGAGGTCGCGGGATGACCGTGTCGACCGCCGACGAAGGGACAGGAACCAGCGGCGGAAGGCTGCTCATAACGCTTCTTCTGCCCATCGTCCTTGTGAACGTCATAGCCTTCATTGCACCGGTCGCAAATCTGGTGGCCATGTCGTTCCGGGAAGCCACGGCGACCGGATCGATGAAGGAGGGCATGGACCTCGCGACCTGGCGTTCCCTGGTCACCGACACATACTATTGGTCGATGCTGTGGCGAACGGTCTGGATCGGCGCGCTCATCACGTTCATCACGCTGGTCCTCTCCTATCCTCTTGCGCTGTTCGTCAGCCGCGCCGAGAGGGCCAAGGCGCTGCTCATCGTGCTGTGCATTTCGCCGCTGCTGATCTCTGCCGTCGTGCGCACCTACGGCTGGATGGTCATCCTCGGCGATCAGGGCTTCCTGCCGGCGCTGCTGCGTTCATTCAACGTGACGCCGCCGCGCCTCATCAACAGCCAGCTCGGCGTCATCATCGGCATGACCGAAATTCTCATGCCCTACATGATCCTCTCTCTGCTCTCCGGATTCGGGAAGCTGGACACGACCCTGGAACAGGCCGCCGAGACGCTTGGAGCCGGTCCGCTCACGGTGTTCCGCCGAATTGTCTTTCCGCTCAGCATGCCCGGAGTTCTGCTGGGGTGCCTGCTTTGCTTCGTGCTCGCCGTGAGCAGTTTCATAACGCCCAAGATGCTGGGCGGCGGCCGGGTGGCGCTGCTCGCAACCGAGATCTACGATCAGGCCATCGTCACTCTGAACTGGCCGGTCGCAGCCTGCCTGTCGGTCCTGATACTGATCGTGTTCGGAACGGCCTTGCTGTTCTACGGTCAGCTCGCAAAGATCGTCGAGTGAGGAGGCGGGTCGTGCTGACAAAGATCTCCCGAAGCCTTCACGCGCTGGCCATCGTCTCGATCATGATGTTCCTGCTCGCTCCGGTGATCCTGGTTTTCCCGATATCATTCTCCGCCGACGCTTATGTGGCCTGGCCGCCGTCGGCCTGGAGCACGAAATGGTACGTTGCGCTCCTTCATAATGACGAGATGGTAACGGCGTTTCGAAACAGCCTGATCGTTGCCTCGTGCGTGACTGCCATTACGCTCGTTGTCGCGATGCCCGCTGCCGTCGCGTTGACGCGCGGGCATTTTCGGGGGCGCGATGCTCTGACGTCCCTGTTCACCGCGCCGCTCTTGCTGCCCAGCATCGTCTTGGGCCTCGCCATCCTCGTCGTATTCGCCGGCTACGGTCTGGTCGGCAGCTGGCCTGGCGTCATCATTGGACACCTTGTCATTACCCTGCCGTACGCCTTGCGAGTGCTCATCACCGGTCTCAGCACCATGCCGCCCTTTGTCGAGGACGCAGCCGGGACGCTCGGAGCCGACCCTTGGGAGATCTTCCGCCGGATCACGCTCCCGCTGATGACGCCTGCACTCGTCGCATCCGCGGCGCTGTCCTTCATCGTCTCGTTCGACGAAGTCGTGCTTTCGCTGTTTATCGCGGGAACGCAGCTGAAGCTGCTCCCGGTCTCGCTCTATCACTACGTCGAGAGCTGGACCGATCCGCTCGTCGCCGCCGTCTCCGCGCTCCTGGTGCTGGGCACACTCGGCATCGTGCTGATTGTGGAGCGTGCCATCGGTTTGGGGAAGGCTGTCTCGAAGTAGCCATCGGAACGCCAACGGATAACCTTATGATAACGATCGACGATATTGCGCAGGCGCGAGTACGGCCGCATGGAAAGCACGTCGTTACGCCTCTTCTCGACGTAATCTCGCCGGCGGTTTCGCGGTTTCCGACCATGACGTCGCGGAATCCGTTCGGCTGCTATTCACGGCAGCCTAATTGGTTGTCGAACCCGGCGGCGCCGTGGGGCTCGCCGCACTGTTGGCTGGCCATGTCGATCTGCGAGATAGAGCAGCCGTGGTCGTGCGTTCCGGTGGAAATGCCGATCTGGCGTTCTTCAAGCAGAGAATTGCGTAACGCCAACGCAAGCGGAGCAACTGAATGAAAAGTAAGATCATCGATGGAAAGGCCAGGGCGGCCCAAGTTCGATTACTGGCGGCTGACGCTGCTAAGCGGCTCCGCGAGAACCACGGAGTCACCTGTGGCTTGGCTGTGGTGCTCGTGGGTGAGGATCCGGCTTCCCAGGTCTATGTCCGGAACAAGAGCGCCCAAACTCGCGAAGTCGGAATGAACTCGTTCGAACATCGGCTGCCCGCTGATGCTTCCGAGGATGCGCTTCTGGAATTGGTTGCGAAGCTCAATCGGGACGATGCCGTCGACGGCATATTGGTCCAGCTGCCGCTGCCGCCGCACATGAATACGGATCGTGTCGTCAACGCAATAGCGCCGCACAAGGACGTCGACGGCTTTCACATCTCCAATGTCGGGCTTCTGGGGACCGGACAGAAGGCGTTGGTGCCGTGCACCCCGCTCGGCTGCATGATGATGCTGAAAGAGCGTCACGGCGACCTTTCGGGCCTCGAGGCGGTCGTCGTAGGGCGGTCAAACATCGTAGGTAAGCCCCTGGCGCAGCTCCTTATGATGGCGAATTGCACGGTGACCGTGGCCCACAGTCGAACGCGTGACCTTCCTTCGGTATGTCGACGAGCCGATATTCTCATCGCCGCGGTCGGGCGAGCCGAGATGATTCGAGGGGATTGGATCAAGCCAGGCGCCTCCGTGATCGATGTTGGCATCAACCGTGTCGAGCGCGACGACGAGTTTCGGCTCGTCGGCGATGTCAATTTTGACGAGGCGGCAGCCGTCGCTGGTGCGATTACACCTGTTCCGGGAGGTGTGGGGCCCATGACGATCGCCTGTCTCCTTGTCAACACGCTGACAGCAGCGCATCGCGCCAGAAATTTGCCAGAGCCGCTCGGTTTGACGGTTTGAGAGGCCCGCGCCGTTTCACCAACCGGCAGCATTCCTGCCAATCCAGTCGAGATCGTCCATGAGCCATTTCCTTCTCTCGGTCACGTGCCCAGCCAGGCGGGGCATCGTTGCCGCCATTGCTACGTTCCTCGCGCAGAGCGGCTGCAACATAGCGGACAGTTCGCAATTCGATGATGCCGAGAGTGATCGCTTCTTCATGCGCGTGAGCTTCCTCTCCGAGGAAGGTGCGCAGCTTTCAACCTTGCGGGAAGGCTTTGCCGCTGTCGCGGAGAAGTTCGACATGAAGTGGGCGATACATGACGCATCCAAGCGAATGAAGGTCGTGATCATGGTGTCGCGCTTCGGCCATTGCCTGAACGATCTGCTGTACCGCTGGCGGATCGGCGCGCTCCCGATCGATATCGTCGCGGTGATCTCGAACCACCTCGACTACCAGAAGCTCGTCGTGAATCACGACATCCCGTTCCATTTCATCCGCGTCACGAAGGAGAACAAGCCCGACGCCGAGGCTCAGCAGATGCAAATCGTGGAGGAGACCGGGGCCGAACTCGTCATCCTGGCGCGCTACATGCAAATTCTTTCCGACGAGATGTGCCGCAAGATGTCGGGGCGGATTATCAACATTCACCATTCGTTCCTGCCATCCTTCAAAGGCGCCAATCCTTACCGGCAGGCGTTCGAGCGCGGCGTGAAGCTGATCGGAGCGACGTCGCATTACGTAACGGCGGACCTGGACGAGGGCCCGATCATCGAACAGGACACCGTCCGCGTGACGCATGCGCAGAGCCCGGAGGACTATGCGAGTCTGGGAAGGGATGTGGAGAGCCAAGTTCTCGCGCGGGCGGTCCATGCGCACATACACCGCCGCGTACTGGTCAACGACGAAAAAACGATCGTCTTTCCTGCCTCGCCTGGATCATATGGCTCGGACCGAAATGGCTGATGCCGATGCCTAAAATCTGGCACTTGGGCAGAGTTGTCCCGAGGCTAGCTTACACTAGCGTACCTGACACGATACGAACGTGTAACCTTTGCCTTCGGCGGGAGACGATCACATTATGGGCCGGTGCCGAAAGTCTTTGATCCTCAAGTATGCTCGAACGCTGTCCGTCTGAAGGATGGTTTGCGACAGGAGCACGGCGGCTCTTTGAAGTGGGAGGGATGAAGCGATCAAGCTCTGCAGCGCTTACTCGCACCAGAGGCACCGATACGCCGAGACAAGCTATTAGCTGTCGGTCAGGGGAAACGACGGGGACCGCGCAGCCGAGACGCCCTTCACGTATTTCTCATTGGTCTTCGCCCAACCGCGACGGCGTGTCTCGGCGAGAAGCTTCAGGAGAGTGGCGCAATCCACCATGGTGCTATCCGTGTACCGCGTCAGGGTGAGTGAGCGACATAACTTCTCGCGCATTCTCTCGCTCGGGATTTTTGCACTTGCGCAGAAAAACGCCTCTGTGCAAGACAACTGGTCGCTGTACGGGCAATTAAGGGGATCGAGCTGTGACAGTTTCTCTTGACGGCGAAATTCGAGACGGCCGGCACTGCATGCAGGTGCGAGTCTATTTTGAAGATACCGACGCCGGCCAGATTGTTTATCACGCTAATTTTCTGCATTTCATGGAGCGCGGTCGAACAAATTACCTACGCCTGCTCGGCACCAATCAGCGGGCCCTGCTCGAGGAAGCGCGGAATGATGCCCCTAGCTTCGCCTTCGTCGTCCGTTCGATGACAATCGATTTTCTCAAACCCGCAGTTTTGGACGACGTCCTTGATATTGTCACGCTCCCACAAGAGATGAGAGGCGCGTCAATTGATTTGCTGCAGGAGTGCAGGCGCGGGGACGAGCTCTTGGTCTCGGCGCGGGTACGGGTCGCGTTTATCTCGGGCGGAAAAGCGCAGCGTATCCCGAAGGCTCTGAGGCTTGCTATGGAAAATCACATATGAGTCTACCTTTAGTTCACGCCTTAACGCTCCAGCGCCCCAATGAAATCAATGCGTTGGCTTGTTGCGACATCGTCAAGTCAGAGTTTTCTGGCATCGTCTATCACGCCAACTATCTGCGCTACATGGAGCGCGGGCGCACCAATCATCTCCGGCTGATGGGCGCCGAGCAGCAGGCGCTGTTTGACCAGGCCGAGACGGAAGGGTCCGGCTTTGCCTTCGTCGTGCGCTCGATGCATCTGGATTTTCTGAAGCCGGCGCGGATGGACGACGTGCTCGACATCGTGACCTGGCCGGTCGCGGTGAAGGGCGCGTCCATCATGCTGGCGCAGGAGGTGCGGCGCGGTGAGGACGTACTGGTGAAGGCCGAGGTGCGCGTCGCCTTCATCAGCGGCGGCCGCGCCCAACCGATCCCGAAATCAATTCGTACGCTGATGAAAGCCGATTTGATTTCCTGATCGCCCGATAAGTGATCGGCCGATGGGCCCTGGCCTATCGACTCCATCGCGTGCGGCGATAGATTTGCGGCCCCGACCAACCGATGAGGCCATCATGTCGCGCCCGCCGCTTCCGCCCTTCACCCGTGAAACCGCCGCGCAGAAGGCCCGCATGGCCGAGGACGCCTGGAATTCACGCGACCCCGTGAAAGTCTCGCTCGCCTATACCGAGGACAGCCGCTGGCGCAACCGCTCCGAAGTGTTCCAGGGCCGCGAAGCCATCGTCGCCTTCCTCACCCGCAAATGGGAGAAGGAGCACGACTACCGCCTGATCAAGGACCTCTGGGCCTTCGACGGCAACCACATCGCCGTGCGATTCCAGTACGAATGGCACGACGGCAAAGGCCAGTGGTATCGCTCCTACGGTAACGAGCAGTGGGAGTTCGACGAGCACGGCCTGATGCGGAGACGCGAGGCGTCGATCAACGACATCATGATTGCGGAGAAGGACCGCCGGTTTCACTGGCCGGCGCCCGGGCCGCGGCCGGCCGATGTGCCGGGGCTGGGGACGGATCCGTTCTGAAGTTTGCGAGATAGCGCAGCGAGCACGCTGCACCCTCTCCCCTTGCGGAGAGAGTGGCTTCGCGAAGCGAAGCCGGGTGAGGGGTCTCTCTCGGCGTATCCAACTCTCATCGAATGCGCGGATAGATACCCCTCATCCGGCGCTTCGCGCCACCTTCTCCCGCAAGGGGAGAAGGGAAGAGGAGCGTGCGGCCAGCGCGGCGAACTACGCGGACGTGCGCCTTGCCAGAAACCTCGTAATCGCTCCACCGAGCTTCGCGCTGTCCATCGGCTCCGCCAGTGAAGCCCGTGCCGTTGCCACGACATCCTCCGGCGCCTTGCCGTCGCGCAATTCGCAGCACACTTCCGCGAACCCAACATCGAACTCCGGATGCGGCTGCACGGTCAGCGTCGCGCCGTTGGCGTAGAGCAGGCCGGCATGCGGAGTGAATTCCGACGAGAGGATCGTGAGTGCGTCGCTTGGCGACTCGATCACCTGGTCCTGATGCGAGGCGGCGATCGCGACCGCTGCGCCGTCGACGACGCCATTCTCCGGCAGCACCTGGTAGACGTGGCGGCCGATGCCCCAGCCCTTCTCGGATTTGCGCACGGTGCCGCCGAGCGCCTGCGCGATCAACTGGTGACCGAAGCAGACGCCGACCATCGGGGTCTTGTTGGTGTAGGCCTTGCGGACGAAGTCCTCGAGCGGCGCGATCCAGTCGAGCCCGTCATAGACGCCGGCGGCCGCACCGGTGATCAGCACCGCCTCGAGCTCGCCGGGATCGGGCAGCGCGTCGCCATTGGGAATGCTGACGACCTCGACCGTCGCGGTCGGATCCTCGGCGCGGACCATGCGCGCGAACATGTCAGGGAACGAGCCATGCTGCTCACGATACTTTTGCGGGACCTGTCCGGTCTCGATGATGGTGATGCGTGCCATGTGCCCCCCGGTCAAAAGGTTGCGAAGCCTAGCTGTTTTCTGCCCCATGTTGCTGGTGTGGCGCTGTGCGCTCCAGCTGCGCGCTTTCCTTGCGGACCTCGTTGAGGAACGCCTTGGCGAGGCGCGACAGCGGCTCGGCTTCCGACCACAGCATATAGGCCACTGCATGCGTCGTCGGCGTGAACGGCCGCACGACGAGGCCGTTGCCGCCGTTCTGCCGCGGCGAGAACGGATCGACCACCGCAGCGCCGACACCGGCAGCGGCAAGTACGCAGGCCGTGTTGCAGTAGCGGACCTCGACGGTGGGGCGGAACGGCGCGCCGGCCCGGGCAAAGCTGTCGCGCACGGCTTCGCCAAGCCGCGTGCCGCGCTCGAGCCCGATGAAGGGCAGGCCGGACAGATCCGCGGCCGAGATCACCGGCTTGCCGGCGAGAGGATGCTGCGGCGGCAGCACGCACACCATCTCGCCGGTGTGCACCACCTCGTGCGCGATGCCGGGATGATGCGTCAGGCCGAGGGCGAAGCCGAGCTCGGCGACGCGGCTGAGCACGCCCTCGATGATGCCCTCATAGCGGCGCACGTCGAAGAAGACGCGTGTCTCCGGGCGGCGGCGCAGGAAGCCCGAGAGTGCCGAGGGAATGATGCTGTAGGCGAGCGGCGGCGTCGCGACGATGGCGAGATGCCCCGATCGGTTCTCGCGCAGATCGCGAACGCGGCTCTCGAGCTTGGCGTGCAGTGCGAAGATGGCCTCGCTCTCCTTGTAGAGCGCCATCGCTTCGGCGGTCGGAAACAGCCGGTTGTTGACGCGCTCGAACAGCGCAAAGCCCGCCTGCGCCTCCATCGTCTTCAGCGCGTTGCTGACCGCGGGCTGCGACAGTGCCAGCTCGTCCGCCGCCGCCACCGTGGTGCGGTGGCGGATGACGGCACGGAGGATCTCGAGCTGACGCAGGTTCATATCACTGCCGTTTATACTCTGGGCCAAAACATCATAGCAGAACGAATTGATTTTGCAGCCCCGCTTGCGCGTAATGGCAGCGGATTTGCACGTCGCATCAAAGGGTTCATTCGCCCATTGAGGCAGCACTGCGCACAGATTGGAGGCAATCTTGGTTCGTGTCCTTCGCGCCGCAGCCGCCCAGATGGGGCCGACGCAAAAAGCCGATAGCCGCGAGCATACGCTGAAGCGGATGCTCGACATGCTGGAGCAGGCCGCTAGCCGCGGCGCCAGTCTCGTGGTGTTTCCCGAGCTCGCCTTCACCACCTTCTTCCCGCGCTGGCTGCTCGAAGGCGACGCGCTCGACCGGTATTTCGAGCGCGGCATGCCGAACCCGGCGGTGGCAAAGCTGTTCGACCGCGCGCGTGCGCTGCGTGTCGGCTTCTATGTCGGCTATGCCGAGCTGACGCCGGACGGCCGCCGCTACAATTGCGCCATCCTGGTCGATCGCGACGGTGAAATCCTTGGTCGCTATCGCAAGGTGCATCTGCCGGGCTCGGTCGAGCCGCGCGAGGGCGCGCGCTACCAGCAGCTCGAGAAGCGCTATTTCGAATATGGCGACCTCGGCTTTCCCGCTTTCCGCGCCGGCTCGGCCTGGGCCCACGCCATCATGGGCATGATGATCTGCAATGACCGCCGCTGGCCGGAATCCTGGCGCGTGCTCGGCCTGCAGGGCGTCGAGCTTGTCTGCATCGGCTACAATTCGGCGGCCTACGATCCCAACGGTGGCACCACGGAAGACGGCGCGCTCCGCACCTTCCACTCGACGCTGGTGACGCAGGCCAATGCCTACATGAACGCGACCTGGGCGATCTCGGTGGCGAAGGCGGGCGAGGAGGACGGCTCCGGGCTGATCGGCGGCTCCTGCATCGTCGATCCGAACGGTCGCATCGTCGCACAGGCGCAGACGCTGGCGGATGAGGTGATCGTCGCCGACATCGATCTCGATATGTGCCGCCAGGGCAAGGACAAGATGTTCAACTTCGCCGCCCACCGGCGGCCCGAGCAATACAGGGTGATCACCGAACGCGCCGGCGTCGTCGAGCCGGCCGTTCTCGACGCAGATTGATTTCAAACAGCCGGTCGCGGCGTTGGCAATGGAGCTGACATGACACGCCTCTCGCATTTCCTTGGGTTGGCAGCCTTGGCCGCCGTGACATCGGCGCAGGCAGCCGAGCTTCCGGCGGAGATCAAGCAGGCGGGCACGCTGAAGCTCACCGTCAATTCGACCTATGCGCCGATGGAATATCGCGATCCCGCGACCAATGAGCTGGTCGGGCTCGACATCGATCTCGCCAACGAACTCGCCAAGCGGCTCGGCGGCCTCAAGATCGTCTGGAGCGAGACGCCATTCGCGGAGTTGATTCCCTCACTCCAGACCAGGCGCGCCGATTTCATCATCTCCGGCATCTCGGATCGCGCCTCCCGGCGCGAGACCGCCGATTTCGTCGATTACCTCGCCACCGGTCCGCAGTTCTTCGTGATGGCCGACAGCGCCGCCAAGGACGCGACCGATCTCTGCGGCAAGAAGGTCGGCACCACCCGCAGCACCAGCTTCCCGGTCGAGATCGAGAAGTGGAGCAAGCAGAACTGCGAGGCGGCCGGCAAGCCGGCGATCCAGTACGTGCCGGGCGAGAACTCGATCGACGTCCGCAACCAGCTCAAGCAGGGCCGCATCGACGCCGCCGTGCAGGGCAGCGAGACGCTGCCTTATGCGCAATCCCAGGAGCCGGGCAAATACCGCATCGTCGGCGAGGCCTTTGCGAAGGGCTATCAGGGCATCATGTTCCGCAAGGACGACGTGGCCCTGCGCGAGGTGGTGACCGAGAAGCTCGCCACCATGATTGCCGACGGCGCCTACAAGGCCGTCCTCGACAGATGGGGCCTGGCGGCCAATGCGGTCGAAAAGCCCATGCTGAACGCGGCGCCGCAATGAGGCCGGCCCCGGCACTCGCGGAGGGTTTCCCCGATCTGTCGGGGATGCGGATCGCGCGCGAGCCGCACTGGTTTCGCTGGATCAGCGCCGCCCTGATCGTTCTCGTGCTGGCGGCGATCGCCCGCGCGTTCGCGAACGGTCAGATCGAATGGTCCTATGTCAGCCGTTTCCTGACAGCCAAGGTCATTCTCGAAGGCATCGTCAACACCATGGTGATGGCGGTGCTGGCGATGACGCTCGGCATCGTGCTCGGCATCGTCGTCGCGATCATGCGGCTGTCGCCCAATCCGGTGCTGAAGACGGTCGCCGCCGGCTATACCTGGCTGTTCCGTGGCACGCCGCTGATCCTTCAGCTCTTGTTGTGGTTCAACCTCGCGCTGGTGTTTCCGACCATCGGTATTCCCGGCCTGTGGAGCGCGCGGGCGGTCGATGTCATGACGCCGTTCCTCGCCGCATTGCTCGGGCTCGGCATCAACCAGGGCGCCTATACCTCGGAAGTGATGCGTGCCGGCATGTTGTCGGTGGACATCGGACAATACGAGGCAGCGCAGGCGATCGGCATGGGACGGCTGCGCGCGCTGCGGCGGATCGTGCTGCCGCAGGCGATGCGCGTTGTCATCCCGCCGCTCGGCAACGAGTTCATCGGCATGGTAAAGGCGACCTCGCTGGCGAGCGTCATCCAATATCCGGAGCTGCTGCACAACGCCGAGAACATCTACTATGCCAACTCCCGCGTCATCGAGCTCCTGATCGTCGCCGGGCTCTGGTACCTGCTCGTGGTCTCGATCCTGACGCCGCTGCAGATGCTGCTCGAACGCCGCTTTGCCCGCGGCACATTGCGGCTGGCGCGATGACAAAGCCCCTCGTCGCGATCCGCTCCGTCAGCAAGAGCTTTGGCGAGTTCCAGGCCCTCAAAAGCGTCTCGCTCGACGTCTGGCCAGGCGAGGTGATGTGCCTGATCGGCGCCTCCGGCTCCGGCAAGACCACGTTGCTCCGCTGCATCAACCAGCTCGCGATGATCGACAGTGGCGGGATCTGGCTGGATGGCGAGCTGCTCGGCGTGCGCGAGCAGGGCGGCAAGCTCCATCGTCTCTCCGAGCGTGAGATCGGGCGGCAGCGGCTCAAGACCGGCATGGTGTTCCAGCGCTTCAACCTGTTTCCGCACAAGACCGCGCTGGAGAACATCACCGAAGGCCCGACCCAGGTGCAGGGACGCAAGGCCGACGAGGTGCGCAGCGAAGCGCTCGAGCTTCTGCGCCGCGTCGGCCTCGCCGCCAAGGCTGACTCCTATCCCGCGCAGCTCTCCGGCGGCCAGCAACAGCGCGTCGCGATTGCGCGGGCGCTCGCCATGAAGCCGATGCTGATGCTGTTCGACGAGCCGACCAGCGCGCTCGATCCCGAGCTCGTCGGTGAGGTGCTCGCGGTGATGAAGGAGCTGGCGAAGAGCGGCATGACCATGATGGTGGTGACGCACGAGCTCGGCTTCGCGCGCGAGGTCGCCGATCGCGTCGTCTACATGGACCAGGGCGCGATCGTCGAGCAGGGCCGCGCCTCGGACGTGCTGGGCACGCCGCGCGAGGAACGGACCAAGGCATTTCTTTCGGCTGTGATCTGACATGGGGGCGTGGTGATGAAGAGATTTTTGCTTGCGGCGGCGTTGCTGGGCGCCATCAGCACATCGGTGATGGCGATCGAGCTGCCGCCTGACATCGCCAAGCGCGGCAGCCTCAAGGTGGCGCTGGTGCCGAACTATCCGCCGATGGAGTTCCGCGACCCCGCCACCAATGCGCTGTCCGGTTTCGACATCGATCTCGGCGAGGCGATCGGCCGCAAGCTCGGCGTCAAGATCGAATGGACCGAGACCAGCTTTGCAGAGTTCATGCCGTCGATCTCGACCGGGCGGGTGGACGCGATCCTGTCCGGCTTCACTGACTATGCCAGCCGGCACGAGATCGCGACCTTCGTCGATTATTTGCGCAGCGGTCCGCAGTTCTTCGTGCAGCAGTCGCGCAAGGCTGAATTCAAGGACGCGGCGGCGCTGTGCGGCAAGAAGGTCGGCGCCAGCCGCCGCACCATGTTCCCGGCGCAGATCGCGGCGTGGAGCGAGAAGAATTGCGGCAGCAGTCCGATCCAGTTCGTCGGCACCGACGGCTCGGCCGACGCGCGCACCCAGCTCCGGCAGGGCCGCATCGACGCCGCCGCCCAGGGCAACGAGACGCTGCCCTACATCATGGACCTCGAGCCCAACACCTATGCGACCGTGGGCGATCCCATCGCGCAGCAATTCACCGGCATCGCGCTGCCGGTCAAGGAAAAGACGCTGCAGCAGGCCATGCTCGAGGCGGTCGACGCGCTGATCGCGGACGGCACCTACAAGACCCTGCTTGCCAAGTGGAAACTGACTGACAACGCACTCGAAAAGGCGACCATCAATGCTGGACAGTAAGGCACTCCAGAGCATCCCGCTCACCCCAGCCAACACCGCGGATCCCGCGCCGGACTATCCCTGGCCGAAGCCGTACAATTCGGCGATGTTCCTGTCGTTCGACGTCGATGCGGAGAGCGCGTGGACCAGCAAGGACGCCGTGCACGCGCAGCGGCTCATCACCATGAGCTATGGCGGCTTTGAGGCACGTGTCGGCACGCCGAAACTGCTGGAGCTGCTCGACCAGCTCGATCTAAAGGCGACCTTCTTCGTCACGGGATGGTCGGTCGACGCGCATCCGGCGATGGCCGAATCCATCCTGAAGGCCGGGCACGAGATCGGGCATCACGGCTATCATCATCTCTTGCCCGATCCCGGCGATCCCTGGATCGAGGAGGAGCTGGAGCGCGGCTTCGAGGCGCTGAAGCGCCGGCTCGGCGTCAAACCGACCGGCTATCGCGCGCCCTATGGCGAGTTCACCGAGGAGCTGCGCGTCGCGCTGGTGCGCCACGGCATCGTCTACACCTCCTCGTTCCGCGATGATGTGCGTCCTTATCGCCATCGGCTTGCCGACGGCAAGCCCGGCACGATCGAGCTGCCGGTCACCGCGAGCTATGACGACTGGATGCATGGCCTCTCCGCCCGCTTCAGCCCGCGCTCGATCTTCCCCAAGGAGCACGTGCTCTCGATGTGGAAGGACGAGCTGGATGAGGTCCGCGACTGGGGCGCGATGGTGACGACGGTGCTGCATCCGCAATGCAGCGGCCGTCCGATGCGGCTGCGGCTGCTCCGCGAGTTTCTCACCTACGCGAAATCGTGTCCCGATGTCTGGATCACGACCGGCGAGAAGATCGCGGAAAACTTCCTGCGCCACGAAGCCGGCAACCGCTGAGCAGTGCCATGACCCGCCGCCGTATCCTCGTCATCAACCCAAACTCCTCGGCGTCGGTGACGGCGGCGATCGACGATGCGGTCGCGCCGCTGCGCATCGCCGGCGGGCCTGACATCGAGGTGGTTGGCCTCGCCGAGGGGCCGCCGGGCATCAGCTCGCAGCGCGATGCCGACAGTGTCGTCATGCCGCTGGTCAATCGTGTGTCGCGGGACAAGGCCGATGCGTTCGTGCTGGCCTGCTTCAGCGATCCCGGGCTGCATGCGGTGCGCGAAGCCGCCGGCGGACGTCCGGTGATGGGCATCGCCGAATGCGGCATCTTTCGCGCGATGATGCTGGGCGAACGCTTCGGCATCATCGCGCTGTCGCCGTCGAGCATTCGCCGCCAGCAGCGCATGGCGCGGGTGATGGGCGTCGACAGTCGCTATGCCGGAAGCTGGTCTGTCGGTGCGAGCGCGGCGGAGACGGCAGGCGCCGACATCCGCGGCCGCCTGATCGACGCCGGCCGCGCGCTGGTCACCCAATGCCGGGCCGACGTGGTGGTGATGGGCTGCGCCGGCATGGCCTCGCACCGCGCGGCGATCGCGGATGCGATCGGCGTGCCCGTGGTCGAGCCTGCGCAGCAGGCGGTGGCCGCCGCGATCGGCGCGGTCTTGTTGAACACGTAAAAACGAACAATGAAGTTCGATCTCTTCAGGAGCCTCTCGTAATGTCTATCTCCCGCCGCTCGCTCCTCAAGGCCGCCGCCGCAGTACCGGCGCTGTCGCTGCCGGGCATCGTGCGTGCTGAATCCCAGTCCACGCTGCGCTTCATCCCCGTCATCGACCTCGCCTTCGTCGATCCCATCTATTCCACGGCACAGGTGTCGCGAAACCACGGCTTCATGGTCTACGACACGCTCTACGGCATGAGCTCCTCGCTCCAGGTCTCGCCGCAGATGCTGTCGGGTCACACGATCTCGGGTGACGGGCTGCAATGGGACCTCACGCTTCGCGACGGCCTGTTCTGGCATGACGGCGAACGTGTGCTCGCCCGCGACTGCGTTGCCAGCATTCGCCGCTGGGCGGCACGCGACGGCTTTGGCGGCGAGCTGATCGAGGCAACCGCTGAGCTGTCGGCCGCCGACGACCGCACCATTCGCTTCCGTCTCAAGCGCCCGTTCCCGCTGCTGCCGCAGGCGCTCGGCAAGGCCGCGATCAATGCCTGCTTCATGATGCCGGAGCGGCTGGCGAGCCAGGACCCGTTCAAGCCGCTGACCGAGGTGATCGGCAGCGGCCCGTTCCGCTATCTCGCCGATGAGCGCGTGCAGGGCGCCCGCAACGCCTACGCAAAATTCGAGCGCTACCAGCCGCGCACCGACGGCAAGCCGGATTGGACGGCCGGGCCGAAGATCGTGCATTACGACCGCGTGGTCTGGACCACCACGCCCGACGCCGGCACCGGCGTCGCCGCGCTCCAGACCGGCGAGCAGGACTGGCAGGAGACCACGCCGCATGATCTGCTCCCGGTGATCAAGGCGGCCGGCGACATCGAGACGCGCGTCCTCGACCCCAGAGGCTATGCCTGCATGCTGCGCCTCAATCATCTGCAGCCGCCGTTCGACAATCCCGCCATCCGTCGCGCGCTCCTGGGCGCGATCGATCAGTCCTCGTTCATGACGGCCGTCGCCGGTGTCGATCCGGCTTTCCAGGTCTCGCCCATCGGCTATTTCGCCCCGGCGACGCCGATGGCGAGCGACGTCGGGCTCGACGTGTTCCGCGGCCCGCGCAACTACGACAAGGTCAAGGCCGACCTGAAGGCCGCCGGCTACAACGGCGAGAAGATCGTGCTGCTCGTCCCCACCAACTCGCTGGCGCAGAAGCCGCTCGGTGAAATCGCGGTCGACAGTCTGCGCAAGGCCGGGATGAACGTCGAATATGCCGGGCTCGATTTTGCCGTGGTGCTGCAGCGCCAGCTCAAGAAGGATCCGATCGGGCAGGGAGGCTGGAGCGCGGCGGTCGGCAACTGGCAGGGCATCGACTGGCTCAACCCGGCCGGCAACACCAATATCCGCGGCGAGGGCAAGGTCGCCGGCTGGTATGCGAGCACGAAGATGGGTGAGTTGCGCAGCCAATGGCTGGCAGCCTCCGAGCTTGCCGAGCAGCAGCGCATCTGCCGCGAGATCCAGGCGGTCGCGTTCGAAGAAATCCCGTATATTCCGATCGGCCTGTACAAGCAGCCGACCGCCTATCGCAAAACCATCACCGGCATTCTCGACGGCACCGCCGTGTTCTGGAACGTACGCCCCGCATGAGCACCACAGCAATCTTCGGCAGCTATGTGCTGTCACGCAAAGACGGCGCGCAGGACGTATTGCGCGACCATTGGGTCTTGGTCGAAGGCAAGCGGATCGCGGCCGTCACGCGCGACAGGCCGCGCGCCGACGCGGTCTATGATCGTCCCGGCCGCTTCGTGCTGCCGGGCCTTCTGAACCTGCACAATCACTGCTTCTCGGAGGCGGTGGCGCGCAGCCACACCGAGGACGGCAACGGCCGCAAGAACAACCAGAGCATCGTCTACACGGTGCTGTTGCCGCTGACCAAGCGTGGCGCCGACATCCTGTCGGCGGAGGAGCGCATGGCCGTCGCGCGGCTCGGCATCCTCCAGCTCCTCAAGGGCGGTGCCACCACGGTGATGGAGCCGTTCCGCAATTCGATCCCCGAAATGTTCGACGCGGCGGAAGAGATGGGCATCCGCTTCTACGGCGCGCCCTATCTGTTCTCGACCTCCGATGCCAAGGCTGGTCCGGACGGCGTGGTGCGCTATTCCGGCGACGACGGCGCCGCCGACATGGCGACGTGGGATGCGCTCTATCAGCGCTGGAACAATCGCGGCGATGGCCGCATCAGCCTCGCCATGAGCCCGCATGCCACCGACACCTGCGGTCCTGATCTGCTCAAAGCCTGCGCCACGCGGGCGCGCGAGCTCGGCGTGCCCATCACGACGCACATGGCGCAGAGCCGCGCCGAGGTCGAGACCATCGGCAAGCGCTATGGCGGCCGCACCCCGGCGGAGTATCTGGACTGGCTCGGCCTGCTCGCGCCCGACCTGATGGCGGCGCACTGCATGTTCAGCAGCGATGACGATCTCAAGCTGATGGCCGCGCGCGGCATGACCGTGCTCAATTGCCCGCGCGTGTTCGCACGCGCCGGCGTCACCGCGGCGTTCAGCCG
The DNA here is from genome assembly GCF_018130885.1 of Bradyrhizobium sp. KB893862 SZCCT0404. Classification (NCBI taxonomy): domain Bacteria; kingdom Pseudomonadati; phylum Pseudomonadota; class Alphaproteobacteria; order Hyphomicrobiales; family Nitrobacteraceae; genus Bradyrhizobium; species Bradyrhizobium sp. KB893862 SZCCT0404. Next base: position 116,079 of record NZ_JAFCLT010000003.1, on the reverse strand, counting down.
GTTCGCCGAGCACGGCGTCCGCGCCGTGGTGGGCACCGACGGCTACAACATGGATCTGCTCGGCGAGCTCAACGCGGCGTCGCTGATTTCCAAGGTCACCTCGGCGCGCCCCGACGTCGCGAACTCACCCGAGCTGATCGAGGCGAACACGGCTGTTGCCGCCGACGTCATCAAGCGGCCGGATCTCGGCCGCATCGAGCCGGGCGCGACCGCCGATCTCACAATCGTCGATCTCACTCACCCGCATCTCCAGCCGTTGTTCGATCCGCGCCGCGCCCTGATCGCGCTCGCCAACCGCGCCAACATCGACCAGGTCATGGTCGACGGCCGCGTGCTGGTCGATGAAGGGCGCTATCTCGGTGCGGATGAGGCGGCGATCACCGCGGCCGGCAGCGCCGCGATCGGCAAGATCTGGGACCTGCCGGAGGCGCAGGCGGCCTTCAACGGGTGAGCGCGGCCCCGAAGGAGGTATGCTCCCTCTCCCGCTTGCGGGAGAGGGTAGGGGAGAGGGCTCTCTCCGACCGGGGATACTCCCCTAGAGGAGAAAGCTCCCACCCGGCGCTTCGCGCCGACCTCCCCCGCAAGCGGGAGAGGTTGCAGCGAGCCTGTGGCCAGATTGTCCTAACTCGCGGCCTCTGGCAGATCGTCGAATGCGGCGAGCGATTTGCGCATGGTCTCCACCAGATCCAGCGCCACCGGCGAAGGACTGCGCTGCGCCGGAAAGACGGCGGAGAACTCGAAGTCGATGCGTGGCAGGAAGCGGCGCGCGACCACGCCGCGGGTGGAGAATTCCCTCGCGGTGAAGGGGTCGCAGATGGCGACGCCAAGTCCCGACGACACCATGCCGCACATGATCTCCGACAGCGTGGTCTCCACCCTGAGCACGCGGCGGACGTCATGGCGATGAAACACCTGGTCGACGAGGTGGCGGCTCGATGATCCCGCTGACAGCGAGATGAAGGTCTCGCCTTCGAAATCGCGCGGCTCCAGCACTTCCTTTTCGGTGAGGCGATGACCCGTCGGCAGCACCGCGACGCGCGCGGGCGCCGGCAGCCGCAGGCTCGGCAGGCCGGAATGCGCGATCGGCACCTCGGCAAAGCCGATGTCGCATTGGTTGTTCAGCACCCAGTCGACCACGATCGGAGAGATCACGCCGAAGAAGGCGAGGTTGAGGTTGGGCCGCTCCATCAGGAAATGTCCGGCGAGGCGCGGCAAATAGCCGTTCGCCAGCGCCGGCAGCGCGGCGATGCGCAGCGAGCCGGTGCGGCGACCGCGGATTTCCTCGGCCGCCGCGGTGATGCGCTCGAGGCCGACGAAGGAGCGCTCGACCTCGGTGTAGAGCGCCATCGCCGCGGCGGTCGGCACGAGGCCGGTGCCGCGCCGCTCGAACAGCTCCATTTTCAGCAGCGCCTGCAGGTCGCGCAGCAGCCGGCTCACGGCCGGTTGCGTCACCACCATCAGCTTCGCAGCCTCGGTGACGCTGCCGGTCAGCATGGTCGCCCGGAAGGCCTCGACCTGCCGCGAATTGATCCGCGCCATACCCTTTTCATCCATAACATTTTGGCATGCAGAGGGTGCCATTATTCATTGGACGATGGAAGTATACGTTGCGATCTTTTTCATCAGGACTGGAGACAGCCCGCTTTTTCGGCAGATTGGAGGGGTTCAAACCTCCAGATCGCACCAAAATCCGCCGAATGGGGGCCGGAGCCCTGATCGGACGCGGATTGGCGCGGAAGGGAATGCGGCAACGCGCTTCAGCCAGCGAGACTCGTCGGCACGTCACCTCATTCCGGTATTGGAGATCGGTCCACATGAAGACTTTTCGCCTTCTGACCGCGGTCAGCTTCGCAGCGCTCATCGCCGTCCCCTCGGTCGCGTCGGCCCAGCAAAAGACGCTCTATGTCGCCGGCTACGGCGGCTCGTTCGAGAAGACGATCCGCGACGAGGTGATCCCGGCTTTCGAGAAGGAGAACGGCGTCAAGGTCGAGTACGTCGCCGGCAACTCCACCGATACGCTGGCCAAGCTTCAGGCGCAGAAGGGCAATCAGCAGATCGACGTCGCCATCGTCGACGACGGCCCGATGTATCAGGCGATCCAGCTCGGCTTCTGCGGCAAGCTCGAGGGACTGCCGGAGGCCGATCTCTACACTACCGCACGCTTCAAGGACGATCGCGCCGTTGCGATCGGCATTGTCGCCACGGGCCTGATGTACAACACCAAGGTGTTCAAGGAGAAAGGCTGGGCGCCGCCGACCTCGTGGAACGACCTGAAGGACACGAAATACGCCAAGCAGCTCGTGATCCCGCCGATCAACAACACCTACGGTCTCGAAGCGCTGGTGATGCTGTCGAAGATGAACGGCGGCGGCGAGACCAACGTCGATTCCGGCTTCAAGATCTTCAAGGAAGAGATCAATCCGAACGTGCTCGCCTATGAGCCGTCGCCGGGCAAGATGACCGAGCTGTTCCAGTCCGGCCAGGCGGTGATTGCGGTGTGGGGCACCGGCCGCGTGCAGAGCTTTGCCAATACCGGCTTCCCCGTCGACTTCGTCTATCCGAAGGAAGGCGCGGCAACGCTGCTGACGACGGCCTGTCCGATCACCAAGCCGAACGCTTCGCCGCTGGCATCCAGCTTCGTCAAGATGCTGCTCGACCCGAAAATCCAGCTCGTGATGCTGAAGGACTACGGCTACGGCCCGGTGCTGAAGTCGCTGGTGATCCCGCCGGAGCTCGGCAAGATGGCGCCGATCGGCGAGCGCGCGGCGAAGCTCTACAATCCGGACTGGACCGTCATCAACGAGAAGCGCGAGGAGTGGACCAAGCGCTGGAATCGCGAGGTCGAGCGCTGATCGGTCGCAGCGGAGACAGCGTCATGGCCTATCTCGAGCTCGATCGGGTCGCAAAACAGTTCGGCGCGCAGACTGTGGTCGACGACTTCAGCCTGTCGGTGGGGAAGGGGGAGTTCATCTCCTTCCTCGGCCCGTCTGGCTGCGGCAAGACCACGACGCTGCAGATGATCGCGGGCTTCCTCGATCCCACCCGCGGCGCGATCCGCCTCGAGGGCAAGGACCTGACCGCGATCCATCCGGCCAAGCGCGGGCTGGGGATCGTGTTCCAGAGCTACGCGCTGTTTCCGCACATGACGGCGGCGGAGAACGTCGCCTTCGGTCTGGAAATGCGCAACGTGACGCGGGCTGATAGGGCCGAGCGTGTCCGTGCCGCGCTCGCGATGGTGGGCCTCGCCGGTTACGAGGACCGCCATCCGCGCCGCATGTCCGGCGGCCAGCAGCAGCGCGTGGCGTTGGCGCGCGCGCTGGTGATCAAGCCGAGCGTGTTGCTGCTCGACGAGCCCTTGTCCAACCTCGACGCCAAGCTGCGCGAGGAGATGCAGATCGAGCTGCGCCAGATCCAGCGCACCATCGGCACCACCACGATCCTCGTCACCCACGACCAGAACGAGGCGATGTCGCTGTCGGACCGCATTGTGGTGATGAGCCAGGGCAAGATCGAGCAGATCGGCACGCCGCAGGAGACTTATGAGCGGCCGGCCTCGGCCTTCGTCTCGCAGTTCCTCGGCAAGACCAACGACTTTGCCGGCACGATCGACCGGACCGCGACGCCGGCACGGCTCGTAGCCGGCTCCTGGAGCGCGCCGGCGCCGGCTGGCTTGAACGGCGCCGTGACCGTCAGCATTCGCCCTGAGCGCATTGGCTTCGGCGATGCCGGCCTCAGCGCAAAAATCGTCACCCGTATCTTCCAGGGCAATCACTGGCTGTTCCAGTGCGACAGCGAGTGCGGCCCGGCGATCGTGATCCGCCAGAACGACGGGCAGGCGCAGCCCGCCGAAGGCGATGCGGTGCGTCTCGCCTGGCGGCCCGAGGACATGAGCGTGCGCGCGAGGGCCGTCGCATGAGCATGGCCGCCGAGGAGCGCAGCGCGCGTGCGCCGTGGGCGCTGACGGCGCCTGCCTTGATGCTGTTCGTCGGCGTGCTGCTGATTCCGCTGGCGATGACGGTGATGCTGTCGTTCCATGATTGGGGCCAGTACAAGGGCATCGAGCCCGTTTTCATCCTGAAGAACTGGCACGAGATCGCGACCGATCCCTATTACGCCGAGATGTTCTGGCGGACGTTTCGCATCGCGATCCTGACCACGCTGCTCACCGCATTGTTAGGGGCGCCCGAAGCCTACATCCTCAACCGCATGAGCGGCCGCTGGAAGAGCTTCTTCCTGCTGGTCATTCTCGGCCCGCTCCTGATCTCCGTCGTGGCGCGCACGCTCGGCTGGGCACTGCTGTTCGGCGGCAACAACGGCCTCGTCAACAAGCTCCTGATGTCGCTCGGGGTGATGCGCTCCCCCATCCCCTTCATGTTCACCGAAACCGGCATGGTCGTCGCGCTCGCGCATGTCATGATGCCGTTCATGGTGTTGTCGGTGTGGGCGGCGCTGCAGCGGCTCGATCCGCAGATCGAGAATGCCGCGATGTCGCTCGGCGCGGGACCCGCGACCATCATCCGCCGCATCATCATGCCGCAGATCATGCCGGGCGTGCTGTCGGGCGCGATCATCGTGTTCTCGCTCTCGGCCAGCGCCTTCGCGACGCCCGCGATCATCGGCGGCCGCCGGCTCAAGGTCGCGGCAACGCTCGCCTATGACGAGTTCCTCAACACGCTGAACTGGCCGCTCGGTGCAGCGGTCGCGACACTGCTGCTCGTCGCCCTGGTCCTGATCGTCGTCGGCAGCAACGCGCTGATCGAGCGGCGCTATGCGGAGGTGTTCCGATGAGCCGGAACGGCCCGCTCGCGCTGATCTTCCACACCATCTTCGTCATCGTCATGGTGGCGCCGATCCTGGTCGTCTGCCTCGTCGCCTTCACGCCCGAGGGCTTCCTGTCGCTGCCGACCAACGGCTTCTCGCTGCGCTGGTTCAGGACCATCGCGAGCTACCCCGAATTCATCCACGCCTTCTGGGTCAGCCTCGGCCTCGGTGCTCTGTCTTCGTTCGTCGCGCTCCTGTTCGCGGTGCCGGCCGCGCTCGCGATTGCGCGCTATCGTTTCCGCGGCCGCGATGCGCTGGCGGCGCTGTTCCTGTCGCCGCTGATGATCCCGCATGTCGTGCTCGGCATCGCCTTCCTGCGCTTCTTCACCTCGGCCGGGCTCGGTGGCAGCTTTGCCGCGCTGATCATCGCGCATGTCATCATCGTGTTTCCGTTCGCGCTGCGCCTGACTTTGGCTGCGGCGACCGGCATGGACCGCACCGTCGAGATGGCCGCGGTTTCGCTCGGCGCCGGCGGCTGGACGCTGTTCCGCCGCGTGACGCTGCCGTTGATCCTGCCCGGCGTCATCAGCGGCTGGGCGCTGGCCTTCATCCAGTCCTTCGACGATCTCACCATGACCGTCTTCCTTGCTGCGCCCGGCACCGAGACGTTGCCGGTGCGCATGTTCCTTTATATCCAGGACAACATCGATCCGCTGGTGACGTCGGTCTCGGCCTGCGTGATCGCGATCACCATGACCGCCCTCATTCTGCTCGACCGCTTCTACGGGCTCGACCGCGTGCTCGCCGGCAAGGGCGATGCGGGGCGATAGGAGAACCTATGTCAGGAGATTATGACGTCGCCGTCGTCGGCGGCGGACTGCTCGGCTCCGCGATTGCCTGGGGCCTCGGCCGCCTCGGCAAGAAGGTCGCCGTGCTCGACGAAGGCGACATCACCAAGCGCGCCTCGCGCGCGAATTTTGCGCTGGTCTGGGTGCAGAGCAAGGGGCTCGGCATGCCCGCCTACACGGTGTGGACCGTGCAGGCTTCGCAGGCGTGGGGCCGGCTTGCCTCCGAGCTGAAGCAGCAGACCGGCCTCGACGTCGCCCTGCAGCAGAACGGCGGCTTTCACCTCACCCTCGGCGAGGACGAATTCGGCCAGCGCACCGAGCTCGTCAAGCGCATGCACAACCAGGCCGGTGCGGCCGATTACCAGATGGAGATGCTGCGGCCGTCGGAAGTGAAGAAGGCGCTGCCGCTGATCGGGCCCGAAGTATCCGGCGGCAGCTATTGCCCGCTCGACGGCCACGTCAATTCACTGCGCACGTTCCGCGCCTTCCACACCGGCTTCAAGGCATTCGGCATCGACTATTTTCCGGAGCGTCCAGTTTCGGCGATCAACAGGAGCGGCGGCGAATTCCGCCTGACCACGCCGAAGGGCGAGCTGCGCGCCGCCAAGATCGTGCTTGCCGCCGGCAATGCCAACCAGACGCTGGCGCCGATGGTCGGCCTCTACGCACCGATGGGCCCGACCCGCGGCCAGGTCGTCGTGACCGAGCGCACCATGCCGTTCCTGCCGCATCCGCTGACCACGATCCGCCAAACCGACGAGGGCACGGTCATGATCGGCGATAGCAAGGAAGACGAGCTCGACGATCGCACCCTGAAGCCCTCGATCAGCGGCGTGATGGCCGATCGCGCGCAGCGCATGTTCCCACATTTGGCGCGGCTCAACGTGGTCAGGAGCTGGTCCGGCATCCGCGTCATGCCGCAGGACGGTTTCCCGATCTACGACCAGTCGGAGACGCATCCCGGCGCCTTCGTCGCCTGCTGCCATTCCGGCGTGACGCTCGCCTCGAACCACGCCTTCGAGATCGCGCGCATGGTGGCGCAAGGCGCGCTTGAGCCCGAGCTGGTCGGCGCGTTCTCGGCGAGCCGTTTTGGCGCCGCCGGTGCTGCGAACAACAGCGGCTACTAGAGATATCAAGGAGCCAAGGGGCATCCCATGTTTAGACGATCCGATCAGGACAAACGTCCGCAGGTGCAGATCTTCGTCGACGGCGTTGCCGTCGCGGCGCGCCAGGGCGACACCGTTTCCGCCGCGCTGCTGGCGTCCGGCGCTGACGCGCGGCGCTCCACCGCGGTGAGCGGCGCGCCGCGTCTGCCCTATTGCATGATGGGCGTGTGCTTCGACTGCCTCGTCACCATCGACGGCGTCGGCAATTGCCAGGGCTGCCTCGTGCCTGTCGCCGAGGGCATGCAGGTCGAGATCCAGAAGGGCAAGCGGGAGATCGGAAGATGACTGTGGCTCCCAAGCGCGAAGACTATGACGTCGTGGTGATTGGCGCCGGCCCGGCAGGCCTTGCTGCTGCCGCGACCTCCGCCGAAGCCGGCCTCTCCACGCTGCTGCTCGACGAGAACATCGGCCCGGGCGGCCAGGTGTTCCGCGCTATCGCCTCGACGCCCGTGACCGATCGCAATCAGCTCGGCGCCGACTATTGGGTCGGAGCCGATCTCGTGAAGTCGCTGCGCGCGAGCAATGCCGAGGTCATCCATCGTGCCACCGTCTGGAGCCTCGACCGCAATCTCGACATCGCCGTGTCCATCGGCGGCGCCTCCGCCTTCGTCAAGGCGAAGCGTGTGATCCTCGCGACCGGTGCGTTGGAGCGGCCGTTCCCGATTCCCGGCTGGACGCTGCCGGGCGTGATGACCGCGGGCGCGGCGCAGACCATGCTGAAGTCATCGGCGCTGGTGCCTGATGGCCGCACCGTGATCGCCGGGCAGGGGCCGCTGCTCTGGCTTCTCGCCGCGCAGATCCTTCGCCTCGGCGGCCGTATCGACCGCATCCTCGACACCACCGAGCGCGGCAATTACTTCGCGGCGCTGCCGCACGCCTTCGCCTTCCTGACCTCGCCCTACTTCAGCAAGGGCCTGTCGATGATGCGCGAGGTGAAGGCCAAGGTGCAGGTCGTCTCGGGCGTTACCGAGCTTGCGGCCTCCGGTGATGGCCAGCTTGCCGGCGTCAGCTATGTCGCAGGTGGCAAGCGCGACACCATTCCTGCGGATCTCCTGTTGCTGCATCAGGGCGTCGTGCCCAACGTCAACCTCGCGATGTCCGCGGGCATCGAGCATCGCTGGGACGATCTGCAATTGTGCTGGTCGCCAGTGCTGGATGCGAGCGGCGGCTCGTCGGTCGCGGGCATCGCAATCGCCGGCGATGGCGCGGGTATCGGCGGCGCGAACGCTGCCGTGGTCCGCGGTCGCATTGCCGCGCGCGCCGCGGTGGAAGCACTGGCGCCCGCGGCTGCGGCGAAGCTCGCACCGATGGCGACGCTGCGCGCCGATCTCGCCAAGGCCGAGCGCGGTCGCCTGTTCCTCGACACGCTGTTCCGTCCCGCGCCGCAGTTCCGCATTCCCTCGGGCGATACGATCGTCTGCCGCTGCGAGGAGGTCACCGCAAAGGACGTGCTCGATTCCGTCGCGATCGGCGCGACCGGGCCGAACCAGCTCAAGGCCTATCGCCGCACCGGCATGGGCCCGTGCCAGGGCCGGCTCTGCGGCCTCACCGTCACCGAGCTGATGGCGCAGGCGCGCGGCAAGACCCCGCAGGAGATCGGTTACTACCGGCTGCGCGCGCCGGTGAAGCCGATCACGCTGGCCGAGCTCGCCGCCGTTCCGAAGAGCGAGGCCGACGTGAAGGCCGTGGTGCGCGGATGAGCCAAAACGTGGATGCGATCGTCGTCGGCGGCGGCATCCACGGATGCTCGACCACGCTGCATCTGTGTCTCGCCGGCCTGAAGCCGGTGCTGATCGAGAAGGACTATGCCGGCCGCCACGCCTCCGGCGTCAATGCTGGCGGCGTGCGCCAACTCGCACGGCACATTCCGGAGATCCCGCTCTCGATCCGCTCGATGGGCATCTGGGAGAAGATCAACGATCTCCTCGACGACGATTGCAGCTTCGAGAGCTACGGCCAGGTCCTCGTCGCGGAAAACGAAGAGGAACTCGCGGTCTGTCGCGCACGTGTTGCCGAGCTCAACGCCCTCGGTTTCACCCATGAAGAGTTGATCGACGCGGCCGAGTTGCGACGGCTGGTGCCCGCGGTGGCCGAGACCTGTCCGGGCGGCGTGGTGTCACGGCGCGACGGCGCAGCCAATCCGGCGCAGACGACGACGGCGTTCCGCCGCAAGGCCCAGCAGCTCGGTGCGACCGTGCGCGAAGGCGTCGCGGCCACCAACATCCGCTACAGCGACGGTCTCTGGCATGTCGATGTCGGTCCGGAGAGCTTTGCCGCGCCGGTGCTGGTCAATGCGGCCGGCGCCTGGGCCGGCAAGATCGCGGCTGATCTCGGCGAGCCGGTGCCGGTCGAGACCGTGGCGCCGATGCTGATGATCACCTCGCGCGTGCCGCACTTCATCGACCCCGTCGTGATCCTGCGCGGGCGAAAGCTGTCCTTCAAGCAGTTCAAGAACGGCACCGTGCTGATCGGCGGCGGCCATCTGGCGACGCCCTACCAGGACCGCAACGAGACGGTGCTGGACTGGAGGAGCCTCGCGACCAGCGCGCAGACCGTGTTCGAGCTGTTCCCGGTGATGCGCAGCGCGACCATCGTCCGTGCCTGGGCCGGCATCGAGGCGAAGATGAAAGACGACATCCCCGTGTTCGGCCCGAGCAGCCGTCACAAGGGGCTCTATCACCAGTTCGGCTTCTCGCTGCACGGCTTCCAGCTCGGCCCCGGCGCCGGCGCCGTCATGGCGGAGCTGATCGTCAATGGTGGCACCCAGACCCGCGTCGGCGATCTCGGCATCGACCGCTTCCATCCCTCCACGCTCTAGGAATGAGGACATCATGAGCATCACCCGCAGCATCCGCACGCCCATCATGCACCGCGCCGTCGAAGCCAACGGCTTCGTCTTCGTCGGCGGCACCATCGCCGACGATACCAGCGTTTCCATGGGCGACCAGACCCGCAACATCCTCGGCAAGATCGCCGGCTATCTGAAGGAAGCCGGCACCGACAAGAGCCGCGTCGTCAGCGCCTCGATCTTCGTCACGGATCTCTCCAAGAAGAAGGAAATGGACGCGGCCTGGACCGAGTTCTTCGGCGACAATCTGCCGACCCGTGCCACCGTCGGCGTCGCCGATCTCGGTGGCGGCGCGCTGATCGAGGTCGTTGTCACCGCGCTCAAGGGCTGATTGCGCATGGAGACGCCGGCACCTCTCGTGCTGGCGTCCCTTCGCGCCGCCTTGATCTCGCCCTTTGAAGGGACTAGTTAGAGGCTCCCTCAATCAGGATATTCGAAAGCCATGGATTTCACCCCGACCGCAACGCTCATCCGCCTTGCTCACGGGGAATTCCATGCCTGCTTCAATCATCCTGTCGAACCTGTCGCTGTCCACGCCTGACGGCCGGTCTCTCCTCTCCAACATCGATCTGACATTCGCGGCCGAGCGGACCGGTCTCGTCGGCCGCAATGGCGTCGGCAAGACGACGCTGCTGGCCGCGATCTCGGGGCATCATGTTCCCCAGTCCGGGCGCGTCCCGGTCAACGGAACCATCGGCCTGCTGCGTCAGGACGTGCAGTCGCCCCCGGGTGCGACCGTGGCCGATCTGTTCGGCGTGCGGCGGGCGCTGGAGCTGCTGCGCCGCGCCGAACGAGGCGATGCCTCCGCCGACGACATCGCCACGATCGACTGGACCCTCGAATCGCGGCTCGAGGCCGCGCTGGCGCGCCTCGGGTTCGGGCCGTCCACTGAGACGGAGCTGTCCCGTCTGTCCGGCGGCCAGATCACGCGGGTTCGCCTCGCGGCGCTGGTCTTTTCCGAACCGGACTTCCTGCTGCTCGACGAGCCCACCAACAATCTCGACCGGGATGGACGCAAGGCGGTCACCGATCTGCTCGTTGCCTGGCGCGGCGGCGCGATCGTTGTCAGCCACGACCGCGGCCTGCTCGACACCATGGACGCGATCGTCGAGCTGACCTCGCTCGGCGCCACGCGCTACGGCGGCAACTGGACGAGCTACCGTGCGCAAAAGGCCATCGCGCTCGCAGCCGTCAGGCACGATCTCGCGCATGCCGAGAAGCGCCTGTCCGAGATCGACGGCAAGGCGCAGGAGGCCGTGGAGAGGAAAGCGCAGAAGGACAGCGGCGGCCGGAAGAAGCGCGCGAAGGGCGACATGCCGCGCATCCTCGCCGGTGCCCGCAGGGATCGCAGCGAGGATTCCGGTGGAAAAACCGCGCAAATCGCCGAGCGGCGGCGCGCGGAAGCGCTCCACGCCGTCGACACCGCGCGCCGGCGCATCGAGATTCTGCAGCCGCTGTCGGTGAAGCTGCCCGCGACACATCTGCCGGCGGGCAGGGAGGTGCTCTGGCTCGACGGCGTCAATGCCGGCTACCGGCCGGAGCAGCCGATCCTGCGCGATCTCTCGCTCGCGATCGTCGGTCCCGAGCGCGTCGCGCTGGTCGGGCCCAACGGCTCCGGCAAGACGACGCTGCTGAAGCTGATCGCCGGCGAGCTGCGACCGTTCTCGGGCATCGTGCGGGTCCGGCCGGACTTCGCGCTGTTCGACCAGGCGGTCAGCCTGCTCGATCCTGAGATCTCGATCCTGGAGAACTTCCGGCGTCTCAATCCGAAGGCGGGGGCGAATGAATGCCATGCGGCGCTGGCGCGCTTCATGTTTCGCGCCGATGCGGCCTTGCAAGAGGCTGCAAGCCTGAGCGGCGGCCAGATGTTTCGCGCAGGGCTCGCCTGCGTACTGGGCGGTTCAGCGCCGCCGTCGCTGCTGATCCTGGACGAGCCGACCAATCATCTCGACATCGACTCCATCGAGGCCGTCGAAGCAGGCTTGCGGGCCTATGACGGCGCGCTGCTCGTCGTCAGCCACGACGAGGCGTTCCTGCAGGCAATCGGGGTCACGCGGCGGCTCGATCTTGCCGGCAAGATGCAACGCGAGCATGGCGGGATCGTCTGATCCCGCCTCGCGGTCTTGATCTAGAAGCGAGTCTTGAAAGCGAGTCTTGGCAGTGACCATCAAATACCCGACACCCTGCCCCCAGCGCGTCGGGTGGAAAGAATAACTATCAATAAGTGATCCCAACACCGCTGTTGTGACTCGAACCGCATCAACTTACCACTCCGGTAAACTACCGCGTGGAACCGGGCGCGCTGAACGTGCGGGGAGAGATTGAAACGCCGTGCGCGGCCTACGATGCCGCGCTGCCGCCCGGTTCCAGCGCTTCGCCGATCTCCAGTGGATGCGCCATGGTCTCATGCAGCGCCTCGCGGTCGAGCTCGCCTTCGGAGATGCTGATGACGACGCAGGCGACGCCATTGCCGATCAAATTGGTCAGCGCGCGGCATTCGCTCATGAACTTGTCGATGCCGACCAGGATCGCGATCGACTGGATCGGAATGTCGGGCACGATCGACAGCGTCGCGGCGAGCGTGATGAAGCCGGCGCCGGTCACGCCCGAAGCGCCCTTCGAGGTGATCATGGCGATGCCGAGAATGCCGAGCTCCTGCCAGATGGTCAGATGCGTGTTGGTCGCCTGCGCCAGGAACAGCGTCGCCAGCGTCATGTAGATGTTGGTGCCGTCGAGATTGAAGCTGTAGCCGGTCGGGATCACGAGGCCGACGACCGAGCGCGAGGCGCCGAGATGCTCCATCTTCTGGATCATCTGCGGCAGGACCGTCTCCGACGACGAGGTGCCGAGCACGATCAGCAGTTCGTCTTTGATGTAGGCGATGAAACGCAGGATCGAGAAGCCGGCGAGGCGGGCGATCGCACCCAGCACGATCAGCACGAACAGCATGCTGGTGAGATAGAACGTGCCGATCAGGGCGGCGAGGTTGAGCAGCGAGCCGAGGCCGTAGGCGCCGACGGTGAACGCCATCGCGCCGAAGGCGCCGATCGGTGCCACGCGCACGATGATGCGGATGATGCCGAAGAACATCTTCGCCGCCTTGTCGATCGCCTCCGCGATGGGCTCGCCGGCCTTGCCGAGGAAGGCGATGGCGAAGCCGGAGAGAATCGAGATCAGCAGCACCTGCAACAGGTCGCCGCGCGCGATCGCGCCGACATAGCTGTCGGGGATGATCGCCATCAGATGAGCGACGATGCCTTCTTCCTTGGCCTTGGTGACGTAGGTCGCCACCGACTTCGGATCGATCGTGGCCGGGTCGATGTTGAAGCCGTGCCCGGGCTGCAGGATCTCGCCGACGAGCAGGCCGACCGCGAGGGCCACGGTCGAGACCGTCTCGAAATAGATCAGCGACTTCAGCCCGACCCGGCCGACGCGCTTGAGGTCGCCCATCGAGGAGATGCCGTGCACCACGGTGCAGAAGATGACGGGCGCGATCATCATCTTGATCAGCGCGATGAAGCCGTCGCCGAGCGGCTTCAAGGCCTTGCCGAGGTCGGGATAGAAATAGCCGACGAGCACGCCGAGGGCGATTGCGATCAGAACCTGCACATAGAGGATCTTGTACCAGGGCTGATGCCGGCGGTGAGCGGCTGGCTGGATCGCAATCTGTGTCATATGATGAGCCCCGGAACGCATTGATTCCGCAAGATTTGAATCTTGCATGACTCGCATCATGTGATGGACGCCGCAGAAGCGACAATCACATTTTTGTCGGATCGCACGAACATCAATCGCTGCACCGCAATGGGGGGAACATGACGATCGCAACGGGCTCGGACGAGCAGGCACAGGGCTATTTCCCGCGCTGGAAACTCAAGACCTCGGGCGTGATCATGCCGGAGGAGCGGCTGCCATGGGGCCAGACCATCGTCTCCGGTCTGCAACATTGCGTTGCGATGTCCGGCTCGACGATCATCGCGCCGCTGCTGATGGGGTTCGATCCCAACGTCGCGGTCCTGTTCTCGGGCATCGGCACGCTGATCTTCTTCGTCATCGTCGCCGGGCGCGTGCCGAGCTATCTCGGCTCCAGCTTCGCCTTCATCGCCGTCGTCATCGCCGCCACAGGCTATGCCGGGCATGGACCGAACCCGAACATCTCGGTTGCGCTCGGCGGCATCGTCGGCGCGGGCGTGCTCTATGGCGTGATCGCGCTGATCGTGATGTGGTTGGGCACGGGCTGGGTCGAGCGCCTGATGCCGCCGGCCGTCACCGGCGCCGTCGTCGCCGCCATCGGCCTCAACCTCGCGCCGGTCGCGGTCAAGGCGGTGAGCGCGAATGGGTTCGACACCGGGATCGGGCTTGCCACCGTGCTGATGATCGGCGTGGTGGCCGTTGCAGCGCCCGGCCTGTGGCGCCGCCTGCCGATCATCCTCGGCGCGATCGGCGGATATCTTTTGTACATGCTGTTCGCGAACGGCCTCGGCTTCGGCAAGCCGATCGACTTCACCCAGCTTTCAGCCGCGCCGTGGCTCGGCCTGCCGAGCTTCACCACGCCGACCTTCCAGGCCGATGCGATCTTTCTGATCGCGCCGGTCGCGGTCATCCTCGTCGCCGAGAATCTCGGGCACATCAAGGCCGTCGGCGCCATGACGGGCCGGAGTCTGGATGCCTATCTCGGGCGCGCCTTGTTCGCCGACAGCCTTGCGACCATCGTTGCGGCCTGTGGCGGCGGCACCGGCGTCACCACCTATGCCGAGAATATCGGCGTGATGGCGGCGACGAAGGTCTATTCGACCCTGCTGTTCGCCTTCGCTGCCACGGTGTCGATCCTGCTCGGCTTCTCACCGAAATTCGGCGCGCTGATTCTCTCGATCCCGGGTCCGGTCATCGGCGGCCTCTCGATCGTGCTGTTCGGCCTGATCGCCGCGATGGCGGGCCGGATCTGGGTCGAGAACAAGGTCGACTTCGCAAACCCTGCGAATCTCATCACCGTCGCCGTGGCGCTGACCGCGGGCGCCGGCGACCTCACGCTCAAGTTTGGCGCGTTCACGATCGGAGGCATCGGTACCGCGACCTTCGGCGCCATCATCCTCTATCAGATCCTGACCTCGCCGCTGGCACGTCGCGTGGAGTGAATCCCAGGAATGCGCGGGAGGGATGGAACAAAATGCCGGTTCCATCCATGATGATCGCATCTGGAGAAAACACATGCCGCACACCGAACGCTCAACTTCCTTTCCCTCGCGCCTCGTCGGCCAGTACGCGCTGGTGACGGGCGCCTCGCAAGGCATCGGCCGGGCCGTCGCCATCCGGCTCGCGCAGGAAGGCGCGACCGTCGCCATCAACTATTTCGAACACGCCGGAAGGGCCGAGGAGACGCTGGCGCTGGCGCGGACGGCATCGAGCGACCGTGGCCACGGCCGGCTCGATCACATCATCGTCAAGGCCAACGTCGGCAACGAGCAGGACATCGCCGCGATGTTCGAGACGGTGCTGGCGCGCTTCAAGCGCCTCGACTGTCTCGTCAACAATGCCGGCTTCCAGCAGGAATCGCCGAGCGATGCGCTCGACGTCGAAACCTATCGCCGCATCATCGACGTCAACCTCAACGGCGCCGTGCTCTGCGCGCAGAAGGCGCTTGCGCATTTCGTGGCGCGCGGCGGAGGCGGCAGCATCATCAACTGCTCCAGCGTCCACCAGATCATTCCGAAACCCGGCTATCTCGCCTACTCCATCAGCAAGGGCGGCATGGCCAACCTGACGCGCACGCTGGCGCTGGAGTTCGCCAGCCGCGGCATTCGCGTCAATGCGGTCGGTCCCGGCGCCATCGACACGCCGATCAACGCGGCCTGGACCGGCGATCCCGAAAAGCGCGGCGTCGTCACCAGCCACATTCCGCTCGGCCGTGTCGGTACGCCGGAGGAGATCGCGGCCGTGTTCGCTTTCCTCGCCTCCGACGATGCGAGCTACATCACCGGGCAGACGATCTATGCCTGTGGGGGCCTGACGCTGTTTCCGGAGTTTCGCGAGAACTGGGCGAGCTAGTCCGGAGCGCCGAAGGGGGGCCGTGCGGCATCTGGCAGAATCCGCCGGCGCAGACTACATCTGCGCCATGGCAAACCCTCCGGTGGCAAACTCCCCGCTCCAGGACTTCGTCGGCCGGCACGAACGACTGTTCGTTCTGACCGGCGCCGGCTGCAGCACCAATTCGGGCATTCCCGACTACCGCGACAGCCATGGCAATTGGAAACGGACCCAGCCGGTCAATTTCCAGGCGTTCATGAATGAGGAGCACACGCGCCAGCGCTATTGGGCCCGCAGCCTGATCGGCTGGCGGCGGTTCGGCCAGGCGAGGCCGAATGATGCGCATCATGCCCTGGCCCGCCTCGAGGCGGGCGGCCGCTGCGAGATGCTGCTGACCCAGAATGTCGACCGGCTGCATCAATCCGCCGGCCACCGGCAGGTGATCGATCTGCACGGACGGCTCGATCTCGTCCGCTGCATGGGTTGCAGAGCGAAGACGCCGCGCAGCGAATTCCAGGACACGCTGGGGCGCATGAACGCGGAATGGCTGGCGCTCGACGCCGCGGATGCGCCTGACGGCGACGCCGATCTGGAGCATGCGGATTTTTCCTCGTTCAGCGTGCCTGCTTGCGAAGCCTGCGGCGGCATTCTCAAGCCCGACGTCGTATTCTTCGGCGAGAACGTGCCGCGCGACATCGTCGCGACCGCGCAGGACCATCTGTCGCAGGCCGACGCCATGCTGATCGTCGGCTCGTCGCTGATGGTCTATTCCGGCTTCCGCTTCGTGCAGGCCGCCGCGAACCGCAAAATCCCGATCGCTGCGGTCAATCTCGGGCGCACCCGGGCCGACGATCTCCTGACGCTCAAGGTCGAGGAGCGCTGCGAAGCGGCGCTTGCATTCCTGCTCTGATCGCGCGGGCGGCGAACACGCCTTGCCTATTGCATAGGTGCCAAGCAGAATGGCCGGGCGCTGCGTTGTCCTCGTCGTCCATGGCATGGAAATTGCTGCGTTTTCGCCCTGAGTTTTGACGATCAGCCGGAGAATTTGGAATGCTTGAGGGAGCCGAGGTGCGGCTTGCCGTTGATATCGGTGGCACGTTCACCGACATCGTGCTGGACGTGGGCGAGGTGCGCAAAACCCGCAAGGTGCTGACGACGCCACAGCGCCCCGAACAAGCGGTGCTGGACGGCATGCGTCTCATCCTCGCCGATGCGCGTGCCCATATCAGCGACATCGACGTCTTCATTCACGGCACGACGCTCGCGACCAACGCGATCATCGAGCGCCGCGGCGCAAAAACGGCGCTGATCGCGACCGATGGCTTCCGCGACGTGCTCGATATCGGCACCGAGAGCCGCTACGACCAGTATGATCTCGGCATCGACAAGCCGAAGCCGCTGGCGCCGCGTTCCCTGCGCTTCACCGTGCCCGAGCGTATCGACGCCCACGGCGCCATTCGCCTCCCGCTGGACGAGATGGCCGTGCGCGCACTCGCGCCGAAATTGCGCGAGTTGAAGGTCGAGAGCGTCGCCATCGCCTTCCTGCACTCCTACGCCAATCCCGAGCACGAGCGCCGCGCTGCGGCGATCATCGCCGAGGAGATGCCCGGCATCTCCGTGACGGTGTCTTCGGCCGTTTGCCCGGAAATCCGTGAATATGAGCGCACATCGACGGCGGTCGCCAATGCCTATGTGCAGCCGCTGATCGACGGTTATCTCGCCCGCATGGCCGATGCCCTGCAGGTCGAGCAGTTCCGCGGCGCGATCTATCTCGTGACCTCGGGCGGCGGCGTCACCTCGATCGAGACGGCGCGGCGCTTTCCCGTGCGTCTCGTCGAATCCGGTCCCGCCGGCGGGGCGATCTTCTCGGCGCAGATCGCCGCACGCCTCGGCGAGAGCAAGGTGCTCTCCTTCGACATGGGCGGCACCACCGCAAAGATCTGCCTGATTGAAAAGTATCAGCCCGAGACCTCGCGCGTGTTCGAGGTCGACCGCGCGGCGCGCTTCCTCAAGGGCTCCGGCCTGCCGGTGCGCATTCCCGTGATCGAGATGGTCGAGATCGGCGCCGGCGGCGGCTCGATCGCCCATGTCGATGCGATGAAGCGCGTCACCGTCGGCCCGGAGAGTGCCTCGTCGGAGCCGGGTCCGGCCTGCTACGGCCGCGGCGGCCAGCGTCCGGCGGTGACGGATGCGGACGTTGCCCTCGGCATGATCGATCCCGACGCCTTTGCCGGAGGCACGATCAAGCTCGATCCGGAACTGTCGAAGAAAGCCCTGCTGAGCAGTGTCGGCGAGCCGCTCGGCCTGTCGGCGGAGACGGCCGCCTATGCCGTGCACGAGGTGGTCTGCGAGAACATGGCGAGCGCAGCGCGCGTGCATGCGGTCGAACGCGGCGAGATCGTCGGCCAGCACACGCTGATCGCGTTCGGTGGCGCCGCGCCGCTGCATGCGGCCCGTGTCGCCGAGAAGATCGGCGTCTCCAAGGTGATCGTGCCGTCGAATGCCGGTGTCGGCTCGGCGGTCGGCTTCCTCGCGGCTCCCATCGCCTATGAGCTGGTGCGCAGCCGCCATGTGCGACTCGATGATTTCGACACCAAGGCTGTCTCCGACCTGTTGCAGGAGATGGTGACCGAAGCCCGCGCGCTGGTCGAGCCGGGTGCGGCCGGTGCACCGGTGCGGGAGCGCCGTGCGGCCTTCATGCGCTATGTCGGCCAGGGCCACGAGATCACCGTCGAGCTGCCGAACCGGCCGCTCACCTCGGCCGATCTCGCCGGCCTGCGCCAGAAGTTCGAGGCGGATTATTCGGCGATGTTCGAGCGTCCGATCCCGGGCGCTGCGATCGAGGTCTTGAGCTGGTCGGTGCTCGCGACCACCGAGGCGCGCAATCCGTCTACTGTCGCGGCCGTCACGCGCAAGCCTGCGGCCAAGGCCTCCGGCAGCCGAAAGTTCTTCGACGGAAGGGCAGGCGAGGTGATCGAGATCCCGCTCTATCGGCGCGAGGACATGGCGCCGGGCGCGACCATCGCGGGCCCCGCCGTGATCGCGGAAGACGAGACGTCTACTTTTGTTTCGACCAGTTTTGACGCGCATATCGACGGTGCCGGCAGCATCGTCATGGAACGGAAGGCGGCCTGATCATGAGCAAGGCAAATGGCGCGAGCCTGATCGACCTTCAGATCATGTGGCACCGGCTGATCGCCGTGGTCGAGGAGCAGGCGCAGGTGTTGCTGCGCACCGCTTTCAGCCCGATCGTGCGCGAATGCGGCGACCTCTCCGCCGGCGTGTTCGACCTCAGGGGGCGCATGCTGGCGCAGGCGGTGACCGGCACGCCCGGCCACGTCAACTCGATGGCGGAATCGGTCAAGCACTTCATCAATCATTTCCCGCTGGAAACGATGAAGGAAGGTGACGCCTACATCACCAACGATCCCTGGATGGGCACCGGCCATCTCAACGACTTCGTCGTCACCACGCCCTGCTTCAAGGACGGCAAGGTCGTTGCGCTGTTCTCCTGCACCAGCCATCTCATGGACATCGGCGGCATCGGCTTCGGGCCTGACGCCACCGACGTGTTCATGGAGGGGCTCTACATCCCCATGCTGAAGCTGATCGACCAGGGCGTCGTCAACGAAACGCTGATGGCGATGATCCGCACCAACACGCGGCTGCCGATCGACACCGAGGGCGACACCTATTCGCTCGCCGGCTGCAACGACGTCGGCTGCGAGCGCCTGGTCGAGATGATGACCGAGTTCGGCATCGACACGCTCGACGTGCTCGGCGACTACATCTGCGACCGCTCGCGCGAGGCGGTTCTGGCCGAGATCGCAAAGCTGCCGAAGGGGAGCTGGCGCAACACTATGGTGGTGGACGGCTACGATGCGCCGGTCACGCTGGCGGCGACGCTGACGATCTCGGATGACGGCATCCACGTCGATTTCGACGGCACCTCCGCCGCCTCGAAGTTCGGCATCAACGTGCCCCTGTCCTACACCACGGCCTATACCGTGTTCGGCCTCGGCTGCGTCGTCGCCTCGCAGATCCCCAACAATGCCGGCTCGCTCTCGCCGCTGACGGTGTCGGCGCCTGCTGGAGCGATCCTCAATGCGCCGAAGCCCGCGCCGGTGGCCTCGCGCCACATCATCGGTCAGATGCTGCCCGACGTGGTGTTCGGCTGCCTGCGCCAGATCATTCCCGAGCGCGTGCCGGCCGAGGGCACGTCCTGCCTGTGGAATCTCAACGTGCGCGGCCAGACCCGCTCGGGCGTCGGCGGCAATTACGGGTTCTCGATGGCGGTGACCTCCAATGGCGGTACCGGCGCGCGCTTCGGCAAGGACGGGCTGTCGGCGACCGCCTATCCAAGCGGCGTGCGCGGCACGCCGGTCGAGATCGCGGAGACGCAGACGCCGCTGATCTTCTGGCGCAAGGAGCTGCGTCCGGATTCCGGCGGAGCAGGGCGCACCCGTGGCGGCCTCGGCCAGATCATCGAGGTCGGCAGCGGCGTCGATGCGCCGTTCGACATCCTCGCCGCATTCGACCGCATCGACCATCCGCCGCGCGGGCGCGATGGCGGCAAGAACGGCGAGGCCGGCTATGTCGGTTTGAAATCCGGCAAGAAGTTGCGTGGAAAAGGCTTTCAGCAGGTGCCGCCGGATGACAGGCTGGTGGTGCACACGCCCGGCGGCGCCGGCATCGGCGCTCCCACCGAGCGCGACCGCGCTGCGGTCAAGGACGACATCGACAGCGGGCTTGTGTCCGCCGACAATGCGGCTGCAGTCTATGGGTACGCGCGCTGATGCGTCAGCGCGCGCGGTAACAAACGGAGGGGCTCGATGATCACGCGACGTAACTTCACCGCGGGCGCAGCGACGTTGCTCGCCGCCGGACACATCTCCACCCGTGCGCGGGCGGCGACGACGAGCTGGGACATGTCGACGGTCTGGCCGGACGGCAATTTCCACACCCAGAATGCGATGGCGTTCGCTGAGGAAGTGAAGAAGCAGAGCAACGGCTCGGTCGCCATCACCGTGAAGGCGGGCGGTCAGCTCGGCTTCAAGGGTCCCGAGCATCTGCGCGCGGTGCGCGACGGCCTCGTGCCGCTCGCCGACGTCCTCAACATCCAGCAGGTCGGTGACGAGCCCTTCATGGGCGTCGAGAGCATTCCCTTCCTGTGCGGCTCGATGGACGAGCTCAAGGTGCTGCACAAATATGTGCGGCCCGAATACGAGAAGGTCGCGGCGCGCAACAACCAGAAGATCCTCTACATCGTGCCGTGGCCGACGCAGTACCTGCATCTCAAGGTCAAGGTCGCCGACGTCGAGGGCCTGAAGAACATCAAGATCCGCGTACCCGACAAGAACGCGGTCGACATGCTGGCCGTGGTCGGCATGGCCCCGGTGATGATCCCCTGGGGCGAGACGATTCCCGCTCTGGCATCGGGCGCCGTCTCGGGCGTCTCGACGTCGTCGGTGTCGGGCGTCGACGGCAAGTTCTGGGAATTCCTCAAATACGTCTACCCGACCAACCATGTCTGGTCGTCGCAGATGCTCACCGTCAATCTCGACTCCTGGAAGGCGCTCAGCGCCGATCAGCAGAAGCTCGTCGCGGATATCGCTGCGAAGATGGAGCCGGGCTTCTGGGCCAACTCGCTCAAGGCCGACGCCGACAGCCTCGCTCGCCTGAAGGAGGGCGGCATGGAGGTGGTGCCGGTGTCGGGCGCGATGATGAAGGACATCCGGGCCAAGACCGCGCCGCAGCTCGATGCCTTCGTCAAGCGCGTGCCGGCGGCCGAAAAGCCGGTGCGGGCCTATCTCGCTGAAATGAAGCGCGGCTGAGGGCGGAGCCGTGGTGAGCGTCTCGCCTGAAGCACCGCAAAGCCTCAATGCAGCGGCGCCCGCGCCGCTGCGCATCCTCCTCGACGGCATCGACCGTCTCGGCCGGCTCGACGGCTGGATCGGCGGCGGCTGCCTGCTGACGCTGACGCTGTTGATGCTGTGCGAGGTCGCAACCCGCTTCCTCTCGAACTTCCTGCCGTTCTTCCCGCCGAGCATCTCGATCGCGTGGGAATATTCTTCCTACCTCATGGCGGCCTCGTTCACCTTCGGCGCCGCCATGACCCTGCGCGTCGGCGGCCACATCCGCGTGGTGCTGCTGCTGAAGAATGCGCCGGCGCCGGTGCAGCGCGCGCTCGAGATTCTCTCGGCGGCGGCCGGCTTCGCCTTCATGGCGTTCCTGACCTCGGCCATGGCCAAGTTCGCCTTCAGCGCCTATGTGCGCGGCCAGGTCTCGACCTCGAGCGACACGCCGCTGTGGTTTCCGGAGGCCGTCGTCACCTTCGGCATGCTGCTGCTCACGCTGCAGTTCCTGGCGCGCGCGATCCAGGCGGTGCTCGGCCTGCCGCTGGAGGACCACCGCATGAAGGCCTCGCCCGTCGAATGACCGTCTTGCCCGCACCCGGATTTTGGATCGCATGACCATCGAAGTCCTCGCTCTGTTCGCGATCCTGTTTGCGCTGCTGGCCTGCGGCGTGTGGATCGGCCTCACGCTTGCGCTCACCGCCACGCTGCTGCTGGCGATGTTCCGCTCGATCCCGCTCGACAAGCTGCTGCCGCAATACGCCTGGAACATTCTGACCACGCAGGAGCTGCTGGCGCTGCCGTTGTTCATCCTGATGGGCGAGCTGCTGTTCCGCACCCGCCTGTCGCGCTCGCTGTTTCAGGGCCTCGCGCCCTGGGCCGGACTGCTGCCGGGCCGCCTGCTGCATGTGAACGTGATCGGTTGCACCATCTTCGCGGCGATCTCGGGCTCGTCGGCCGCAACGACGCAGGTGATCGGCCGCATGTCGCTCAACGAACTCCTGCGCCGCGGCTATTCGCGCGACATCGCGATCGGCTCGCTCGCCGGCGCCGGCACGCTCGGCTTCCTGATCCCGCCGTCCAACATCATGATCATCTACGGCGTGCTCGGCGACGTCTCCATTCTCAAGCTGTTCACGGCGGGCGTGCTGCCCGGACTGCTGCTCGCCGCCACCTTCATGGGCTGGGTGATGCTGCACACCACGCTCAAGCCATCGATGGTGCCGGAGACCGAAGCAAAGCTCTCGCTGGTGCCGTGGGGCGAACGTTTCGCCGCGCTGAAGGACCTCGCGCCGGCGCTCTTCCTGATCGCCTGTGTGCTCGGCTCGATGTATGGCGGGCTCGCGACGCCCTCGGAGGCCGCGGCGGTCGGCGTGCTCGGCGCGGGGCTGGTCGCCTGGGCGCAGGGCTCGATGTCGCAACAGGTAATGCGCGACGTGCTGATCGGCTCCGTCGTGACGTGCTCGATGATCGCGCTGATCGTGCTGGGCGCCTCGATCCTCGGCAATGCCGCAGCGTTCCTCGGCATTCCTCAGGCGGTGGCCGCCTTCGTCAAGGGGCTCGGCCTGTCGCCCTTCATGCTGATCGTCGTGCTGGTCATCTTCTATCTGATCCTCGGCTGTTTCCTCGACGGCTTCTCGATGATCGTGATGACGCTGCCGATCGTGCTGCCGATCGTGAAGGGCGCCGGCTTCGACGAGATCTGGTTCGGCATCTTCCTCGTGCTCGCGGTCGAGATGGCGCAGATCACCCCGCCGGTCGGCTTCAACCTGTTCGTGATCCAGGGCCTGACCGAGGACGGACTCGGCTACATCGCGCGCGTCACGCTGCCGTATCTGGTGATCATGATCGGCTTCGTGCTGCTGCTGACGCTGTGGCCGGGCATCGTCACGATTCTGCCGCGGGTGCTGTACGGGTAGAGCGTCCCGGCCCCACATGGGGACGCCGAAGGTTCAACACCGTCATGGCCGAGCTTGTCCCGGCCATCCACGCCCTGTTCTCGGTACGAAGAACGTGGATGCCCGGGACATAGGCGAGCCGAAGCGACGCCGTCCTCTGGACGGCTATGCCCGGGCATGACGACATTCTCGGTTACGCCGCCGCCTTCTTCCGCGCGAGCTCGGCCTTGTACAGCTCGAACTCCTCCGCAATGGCCTTTGCGACCGACGGCCGCTGGCGCAGGCGCTCGAAGTAGGCCTTCACGTTCGGCCATTTCGCGAGCTCGATCGGCGGCGTCGCCATGGTCCAGTTGATGACCGTGACGAGATAGGCGTCGGCCACGCTGAAATGGTCGAGCAGGAAGTCGCGGCCCTTCAGGTAGTTGTCGAGATAGTCGAGCCGCGACAGGTTCTTCTCCAGCACATAGGCCTTGGCTTCCTGCGGCGCCTTGCGATCGAGCACGGGAATGAAGAGCCCCTTGTGCAGCTCGGTGCCGATGAAGCAAAGCCATTGATGCAGCCTTGTGCGCTCGATGCCTGCCGTGGCGCCGAGGCCGGACTGCGGAAAACGGTCCGCGACATATTGCAGGATCGCGGCGTTCTCGGTCAGCACCACGCCCTCGTCGGTGCGCAGCGTCGGCACGAGGCCGATCGGGTTCACGGTACGGAAGTCGGAGCCGTCGCTCAGCACCTTCTTGGTCGGCGGATCGACTTCGAGATAGTTCGCATCGGCGCCGGCTTCATACAAAGCGACGCGCGTCGCCATCGAACAGGCGAGCGGCGAGAAATAGAGATCCATCTGTAGCCTCCTTGGGCAATTCCTTTTCGGGTGTCGCTCAACCTGGCCAGATTGATTTTTGTACCATCTTGCATAATATATCGGTGGTCAAGGATTATTTTGCGAAATGGTACAAAAATCGAAACCGCCATCTGCTGCCAATCCACCCGAGCGCCGTAGCGAACCGAAACGCCGCGGCCGCCCACGCGCCTACGAGCCCGATGTCGCGCTCGGCAAGGCGCTCGATCTGTTTCGCAAGCAAGGCTTCGCGGCGACTTCGCTCGATGATTTGAGCGAAGCGACCGGCATGAACCGGCCGAGCCTCTACGGTGCGTTCGGCGACAAGCGCGAGCTCTACATCAAGAGCTACCAGCGCTATCGCGAACAGGCGGTCGCCTCCATGGTCGAGATCTTCCGCCAGGAGATGCCGCTGCGCCAGCGGCTGGAGCGCATTTACGCGGCCGCGCTGGACATCTATCTGTCCGGCGACACGGGCCCGCGCGGCTGCTTCACGGTCGTCACCGCGGCCTCCGAAGCCGTCGGCGATCCTGACATCCGCGCCATGGTGCTCGACGGCCTTGCCGGGCTCGACAAGGCGTTCGCAAGCTGCTTCCGCCGCGCGAAAGAGAAAGGCGAGTTGCCGGAGAGCGCCGATCCGTTCGCGCTGGCGCAAATCGCCTCCGCCACTGTCCATACCATCGCCATCCGCTCGCGCGCCCGCGTCCCGCGCAAGGAGCTCGAAGCGATCGTGAAGGGCGCGATCGACGTGATGCTGGGGACGAAGGGGTAGGCCGTCGTCCCGGGGCGCGCCGGAACGACAGTGAGTATGTGGCGCAAGCTCTCCCCCCAACGTCGTCCTGGCGAAAGCCAGGACCCATAGCCACCGAATGCAGTTTGGCGATAACTCGGAGTTGCCGCCGCCGCGCTAAAACCTTGGCCTGAGGTAATGGGTCCTGGCTTTCGCCAGGACGACGCCCGAGGGGCCAGTCGTCGCCTACCTACGCCGCGCGGATATTCGCGAGGAAACGATCGACCTCGTCGCGCAGCCGCTGCGATTGCTTGGCCAGCTCGATTGCCGAGCCCAGCACCTCCTCGGCGGCCGTGCCCGTGGCTGCGATGCCGTCGGTGACGCCGGCGATGTTCTGCGAGACCTCACCGGTGCGGGCGGCGGCCTGCTGGACGTTCTGTGCGATCTCCTGCGTGGCGGTGCCCTGCTGGCCGACGGCGGCGGCGATCGCCGCGGAGATCTCGTCGACCTGCTGGATCGTCGCACAGATCGACTGGATGCCGTCCACCGCACCGCTGGTTTCGCCCTGAACGGCCGTCACCTGTGCGCCGATCTCTTCCGTCGCCTTTGCCGTCTGCGTCGCCAGCGCCTTCACTTCGGAGGCGACCACGGCGAAGCCGCGGCCGGCCTCGCCCGCGCGCGCCGCCTCGATGGTCGCATTGAGCGCGAGCAGGTTGGTCTGTCCCGCGATGCCGTTGATGAAGGAGACGACATCGCCGATCTTCTGCGCGGCGTCGGCGAGGCTCTGCACGCGCGCATTCGACTGCCGACCGTCGCTGGCGGCCTTGCCGACGACCTCGGTCGCATGCGCCAGCCGCCGGCTGATCTCGGTCATCGACGACGACAGCTCTTCCGCGGCGGCCGCGACGGTCTGGACGTTCTCCGAGGCGAGCGCCGAGGCCGACGACACCGTGCGGGTCTGCTCGCGCGACTGCGCGACGATGGCCGACATCGAGCGTGCGGTGTGTTCCATCTCGACGGCGGCCGCCGACACCGTCGTGACCACGTCGCGAATGCTGGCTTCGAAATTGTCGGCCAGTGCGGCGAAGGCGCGCCGCTTCTCCGCTTCCGACTGCGCCTTGGCCTCGAGCTGCTCGGCCTGGAGTTTTGCAAAATTCACCGCGTTGTCGCGGAACACCGCGACCGCCTTCACCATCGCGCCGACCTCGTCGTTCGCCCGGCTTTCGGGCACGGCCACGTCGAGACGTCCGTCCGCAAGCTCGCGCATCACGTTCGTGATCGACAGGATCGGCCGCGAGATGCTGCGGGCGATGAGATAGCCGACGATGCCCGCCAGCACGAGCCCGAGCGCGGCGATGCCGATCGCGAGCATCCAGGCGCGGTCGGCCGAAGCCTCGTAGTCGGCATTGTCCATCACGAGCTCGACGGCGCCGATCGGCTTGCCGGAAAAATCCCTGATCGGTCCGAGCAGCGCGGCAACCGGCGTCGTGTCCAGTTTCGCCTGCCGCACGGTGAAATCGCCGCCGGCGGCGCGGCCGTACTCGGCCGCATCGAAGAAGCTCTTGCCCTTCAGCGTGCCGCCGAAGAGCTTGAAGTTCGCGCCGTCGGCGAGGTGGAAGGCCACGTCGACATGACGGTTGGCCTTGAAGTCGTCGAGGAAGGACTGGCCGAAGGTCAGGCCGAATTCGACCGAGCCGAGATGCCTGCTCCCTTGCGCGATCGGCACCACGCCGCGGATGCCGAGCCCGGCGACGCCGCCCTCGAGGCCGACCACGACCTTGCGATCCTGGTTGGTGAGGACGACGGTCTTGCGGAAGCCGGAGAGATCGTCGCCGAACTTGGCGGGCTGGTGCACGCGCAGGAACGAGGTCGCCGGTGGAAGGTGGAACTGGAACTGCTCGACGCCGTATTCCGATTTGGTCGCGGCAAACACCGGTCCGAACAGGCCGACGAGTGCGTCGCGATCCTGCTTCGCCATCGCGTCCTGCGTCGCCGGCATCGCGGCCACCACCGTGCTCATCGCGGCGGCGCGGCGGGACTCCTCGGCGATCCGGGACAGCAGCGCGTCGTAATGGCTGCGCAGCTCGCGCTGGTCGGCGCGGTCGATGATCCCGGCGATGATCCACATCGCGCCGAGCACCGCGATCAGCGCAGTCGCCGCCGCCGTCACCGCCAGCGCAACCGTGATCCGCATCCTGAGGCCGAGGCTCGTCCGCATGTCCGACTCGTTGTTTGAGCGTTGGTTAACAACGCCTATCAACTTCTCGCTAAGAGAGGGTGAACGGGACAGGGCGCGGGGTGGTTGTGGGTTTATTGCCTCGGCTGCCTGCTCCGACACAGGTGTCGTCCCGGCGCAGGCCGGGACCCATACCGTGGAATCTATCGAGCACGATTGGTCGTAGTACCGAACTGCGACCCTCCGCCAAACTACGGCCTGTGGTTATGGGTCCCGGCCCCCGTGCGCAATCGCGCACTAGGCCGGGACGACACAGAGCACGAGGCGCTGGCGTTCGCGAAAACAGCGAGCCGCTAATACCCCCTGACCCGATCCACCACATTCTCCAGCGCGCCGCCCGCCTCGAACCGCGCGATCTGCTCGGCGACATAGGCCGAGATGGCTTCTGCGTCGGTGTCGGCGGCGTTGTGCGGGGTCAGCACCACCTTGGGGTGGGTCCAGAACCGGCTGTCGTTCGGCTGCGGCTCCTGCACGAAGACGTCGAGCGAGACGGCGCCGAGGGTACCGTCGTCGAGGCAGGCCAGAATGTCGGCCTCGTTCTGCAGGCCGCCGCGGCCGGCATTGATCAGCACGGGCGCACCGAGCGGGCTGGTGCGGTTGAGCTTTGCAAAGACGTCGCGGTTGAGGATGCCGTGCGTGTCGGGCGTCAGCGGGAGCAGCGAGACCAGGATGTCGGTCTTGCGCAGGAACGCATCCATTCCGTCCGTGCCATGGAAGCATTCGACGCCATCGATCACGCGCGGGCTGCGGCTCCAGCCGGTGACGCGGAAGCCGAGGCGCCGCAGCACGTCGGCCGCATCCGCGCCGAGGGTGCCGAGCCCCATCATGCCGACCGTGACGGCGCTTGCCGGCCACTGATAGAGCGGCGCCCAGCGCTTTACGCGCTGCGAGTCCCGCAAGTACAGCTCCTGGCGGTGGTGCATCAGCACGTGCAGCACGACATATTCGGTCATACGGTTGGTCAGGTCGGGCACGGCGACGCGCACCAGCGGCACGCCGGGCAGGCTCTTGTCGGCCATCAGCGCATCGACGCCGGCGCCCAGGTTGAAGATCGCCCGCAGATTGGGAAAAGAGCCGAGATCGCCCGGCACCGGCTTCCACACCGCGGCATAGTGCACCTCGGCCGGATCAAGCGTGCCATCGGGCAGCAGCACCACGCGGCGGCCGCCGCAGACCGCATCGAACCGGACCTTCCAGCGTTCCGGCAGCCAGTTCTGCTGCGTGCTGTTGATCAGGACGGCGAGTGTGCCCTTGGTCATTCGTAGTGCCTCATAAGGTTCCGCTTTTGCAGGCCCTCCTTGACACGATCCGCCGGATTTTTCTTGCAAATTTTTTCCGCATCCCTGTCGGGGCGGGGCATATTGGACCGTCTTCAGAACAAGAGGTCGGGGAAGGTGGCTGCCCATGCTTTATGCGATACTTTGCTATCACGATGAGGACTTCGTCGGCTCCTGGAGCAAGGAGCAGGACGAGGCCGTGATGAAGAAGCTCGCCGTGGTGCAGGAGAACCTGACACGGCAGGGCCGGCTCGGGCCGGTAGCGCGGCTACTGCCGACCACGGCGGCGGCGACGCTGCGCAAGGAGGATCCGCCGCTGGTGCTCGACGGTCCCTATGCCGAGACCAAGGAGCAACTGCTCGGCTTCTACATCGTGGACTGCAAGAATCTCGACGAGGCGCTCGATGTCGCGCGCGACCTTGGCGCGGCCAATCCCGGCGGCGCCTATGAGGTGCGTCCCGTCGGCGTGTTCCGGCCCGGAGGAATTTCGGCGTGAGCGACACCGATACCGCCTGGATCGAGACTGCGCTGACCTCGGCGCGACCCCAGGCGGTGGGCGCGCTGCTGCGCTACTTCCGTGACCTCGATACCGCGGAGGAAGCTTTCCAGAACGCCTGCCTGCGGGCGCTGAAGACCTGGCCGCAGAACGGACCGCCGCGCGATCCCGCGGCCTGGCTGATCATGGTCGGCCGCAATGTCGCAATCGACGAGGTGCGCCGTGCCCGCAAGCAGCAGCCGCTGCCGGAGGACGACCAGGCCATCTCGGACCTCGACGATGCGGAAGGCGCGTTGGCCGAACGGCTCGATGGCTCGCATTATCGCGACGACATTCTGCGGCTGATGTTCATCTGCTGTCACCCGCAACTGCCGGCGACGCAGCAGATCGCGCTCGCGCTGCGCATCGTCTCGGGCCTCACGGTGAAGCAGATCGCGCGCGCCTTCCTGGTCTCGGACGCCGCGATGGAGCAGCGCATCACGCGCGCCAAGGCGAAGGTCGCCGAGGCCGGGACACCGTTCGAGGCGCCGGGCGCGATCGAACGCTCGGAGCGGCTCGCCGGCGTCGCCGCGATGATCTACCTGATCTTCAACGAGGGCTATTCGGCAAGCGGCGACACCGCCGAAATCAGGAAGCCGCTGTGCGAGGAGGCGATCCGGCTGGCGCGGCTGTTGCTGCGGCTGTTCCAGAGCGAGCCGGAGATCATGGGACTGACGGCGCTGATCCTGCTGCAGCATGCGCGCAGCGCCGCGCGCTTTGCCGCGGACGGCTCGCTGATCCTGCTCGACGACCAGGACCGCTCGCTGTGGAACGGCCCCATGATCGCCGAGGGCCTCGCGCTGATCGACAAGGCGATGCGCCATCGCCGCACCGGGCCCTACCAGATCCAGGCCGCGATCGCCGCACTGCATGCCCGCGCTGCGACGCCGGAGGAGACCGACTGGACCCAGATCGACCTGCTCTATGGCGCGCTCGAAGTGGTGCAGCCCTCGCCGGTGGTGACGCTCAACCGCGCGGTCGCCGTCTCCAAGGTGCGCGGACCGCAAGCCGCGCTCGACCTGATCGAGCCGCTGGCGCCGAAGCTCGCCAATTACTTCCATTTCTACGGCGTGCGCGGCGCCTTCCTGATGCAGCTCGGCCGCAACGACGAGGCCCGTGTCGCCTTCGACCGCGCCATCGCGCTGGCCAACACCTCCGCGGAAGCCGCCCACATCCGCATGCATCTCGATCGGCTGATCCGGGACAGCCAGCCGAAGGCGGCCGGCGAGGGCGCGAAGCAGAGCGCGAAGGCGAAGTAGGGCAGGGTGCTTCCACATCGTCATGCCCGGGCTTGTCCCGGGCATCCACGCGCACCGTCATTCCGGGGCGATGCGCAGCATCGAACCCGGGATCTCGAGATTCCAGGTTCACCCTTCGGGTGCCCCGGAATGACAGCCAAACAATTTCACTTCTTCCTTGTCGGCCCCGGCCATCCCCCTTCGTCTTAATCCCATCAAGGGAGCCATTCATGCTGAAAGCCATTACTGTCATCGCCGTCGTGCTCGCGGTCGGAATTGCGGGCGTCCTGGTCTTTGCCCTGACCAAGCCCGACACCTTCCGTGTCGAGCGCTCGCTCGCCGTGAAGGCGCCGGCGGCCGCGATCTATCCGCTTGTCTCCGATTTCCACTTCTGGACCGGCTGGTCGCCCTACGAGAACCGCGATCCCGCCATGAAGCGCAGCTACGGTGGAACTGCGGCCGGAAAGGGCGCGACCTATGCCTGGGACGGCAACAACAATGTCGGCGCCGGCCACATGGAGATCCTCGACGCGAGCACGCCGTCAAAGCTCCGCATCAAGCTCGATTTCGAGCGCCCCTTCGAAGGCCAAAACACCGCCGAGTTCACCTTTGTGCCGCAAGGCGAGACTACGCTGGTCACATGGGCGATGTACGGTCCGGCGCCGTTCCTGTCCAAGGTGATGCAGGTGTTCATCAACATGGACAGCATGATCGGCAAGGATTTCGAGGCGGGTCTCGCCAGCCTCAAGAAGCTCACCGAGAAGTAACGCCAACGATTGCCCAGGAAGTGAAGAGGAGAGAAACGATGCTCAATCCCTATCTGTTCTATCAGGACACCTGCGAAGCGGCGTTCACCTATTACGCCAAGGTCTTGGGCGGCAAGATCGACGCCATGATGCGTTCGTCGGACGCGCCGCCGGACATGCCCGCCGCGCCCGGCCGCGAGAAGATGATCATGCATGCACGGATGTCGCTGCCCGGCGGCACTGTGCTGATGGCCTCCGACGTGCCGCCCGAGCATTTCAGCAAGCCGCAGGGTTTTGCGGTTTCGATCACGGTCGCGGATCCCGCGGATGGCGAGCGCAAGTTCAACGCGCTGGCCGACGGCGGCACCGTCAACATGCCCTACAGCAAGACATTCTGGGCCAAGGGCTTCGGCATGTGCGTCGACAAGTTCGGCATTCCCTGGATGGTGAACTGTCCCGCCGAAGGAATGTGACAGCCGTCACCGCCTGACAGGACCGGCGCGCCTCGCTCGATCGTTGCGAGCAGGAGGCGCGTTCGGGCCGGTCACGTCATGCACTGATCGAGCAGAAAGCCTCTCATCGGATCGAGCCGGTCACTTCGTCGCCAGGCGGCGGCGAGCCGACACAGCGGGGGCAGATTACGAGCTTGGTGCCGAGCTTCCTGTCGTTTTCCGCTTCGATCTCGTCGTGGACCGCCCACCACGCCTCGGAATACGGACGCAGGGTGGCGAGCACGCGTTCCCGTTCCTGATTGGGATTGTCCTTCACCGGCGTCGGGTTCGCCGTGCGCCGCTTCGTGACGTGAGCGCGGTTCGGATTCTGGCCGAGACCGTCCCAGGCGATCGGCCGCCGCTCCTGCGCCGGCGCGGCCGCGCATCCCATGAGTGTTGCGCAAAAAGTAAGCAAGACGAGGGCGTGTCGAATCATGCCGGGCCTAATGGTGCGGTACGCGACACGCAAAATCCGCTTGGGACATCTTGCGCCGCGCCGGTTAAATGGAACTTAAGGGAAACGGCGGCCGGCATGGCCGAATATGGAATCAAAATCTCGCATGATTGTGTGAGAGCAGTGAGGCCGCTTCGTGAAGACGGTGCGGCCCGCATCGCACAACAACTGGCGCAATATTAGGCTGTGAACTCCGTGTCAGAATCGCTAATCATTCCTTCATAAATTCTACAAACTGGGGTGAGCGCGACTTGGAAGGGGAGCGACCGATGGCGGCGGCGCTACAGATCAACTTTGCACTTTGGGGTATGCTCATCTGCGCGAGCATGGAAATGGCGCAGATGATCCAGCGGTTCTACTAGAACCGCTCGAGCGCGTGACGGGCAACGACGCCGGCGCGCCTGCCCCTCAGCTCACGAGCAATGCGATGAGCGTGAAGCTGACGCTTGCGATGACAAGCATCGAAACGACGTAGTTGCGCGGTCGCGCCGTCCGGGAGGACGGCTGTCTCCTCGGCCGCAGCGGCTCGCCAGCGCGCCGGCCGGCTTGCGGCGGCGTGCGGGTGACGTCTGCGCTCGGGCCGGCATATTTCACATAGAGCTCGAGCAGCCGCAGCTCGGAGGCGAGGTCCATCAGGCCTTCGCGGTCGCGTCGCGACAGCAATTCGAACTCGGCGGTTTCCTCGGAGCTCAGCCGACCGAGGACGATCCGTCCCTGGTCGGACAGGCAGTAGCGGAAATCGATGGGCTGCATGGTCTGCGAGCCGTCTGAAAATGAGCAATCTTGAAAACGCGGAACCATTCCTAAACTGTGACCACTGCTGAGATTGTGACGCCGCCGCGGCCTCAGTCCGGCCAAGCGCATCATAATCCGCAGGAAAAAGCTGGAAACCGCGTAAATTGTGCAGCGCTTGCAAAGCGCTTGAGCGGATTTGGCGCCTGCAGCGAGGGAATTTCGCCGAACTGCCTAATCGCCGGACAATGGCGGATCGATCGCGGTCAGATGCAGTGCGCCGGCGTCACCGGCAGCGCGGATAGATCGCGGCGAGATCGCGCCCCTTCAGCAGCAACAGGCGCGAGGTGAGTCCGCCGCGGCGGCTGATCCAGTCGCGCACCGGTCCGGGATAGGCGGCCAGCACCGCATCCGATGCCTCCGGCTCGGCGTAGACGCGCCCGCGCCGGTCGATCGAACGCGCGGCGTGGAAGCCGAGCACGGCGCGCCGGGTGACGCAGATGCGCTCGCCGGGCACGATGCTGAGCACGAGCGTGCAGGCGGACAGGCACGGACCGTCGATCACCACGCGCTCGCCGCTCTCGCGCACCTTCTCGAACAGATCGAGGAACGGCCCGACCTGGCCGCCCGGCGACTGGATGATGCGGATTTCCGCCGCGGCGGGCGCGGCG
Source organism: Bradyrhizobium sp. KB893862 SZCCT0404 (assembly GCF_018130885.1). Taxonomy (NCBI): domain Bacteria; kingdom Pseudomonadati; phylum Pseudomonadota; class Alphaproteobacteria; order Hyphomicrobiales; family Nitrobacteraceae; genus Bradyrhizobium; species Bradyrhizobium sp. KB893862 SZCCT0404. The sequence continues at coordinate 82,734 of NZ_JAFCLT010000003.1, read as the reverse complement.
GCGAGCAGGGCGGATGCGAGCGCCAGGGCCGTGAGGATGATGACGCGTCGCATGAACTCTCCACCAACTCGGTTTCGTAGGGTGGGTTAGCCGACGGTTGCGCGTAGCGCAGTCCGTTGGCGTAACCCACCATCTTTCGCGCCGCGTGAAAAGAGGTGGGTTGCGCCCCGCGGTCACGCTTCGCGTAGCCGCAGTGCTAACGCTCCTCCAAGGTTCTACCCGTTCCGCCTTTGCCCGCGCAGCGTCGGCAGGCCGATGCCTGCCGCATCGAAGCCGCCATCGACGGCCAAAATTTGGCCGGTGATGTAGCTCGCGTTGCCTGAGCACAGGAAATAAATGGCCTCCGCGAGTTCCTCTTCCAGGCCGTAGCGGTTCAGCGGGATCGCGTCGTGATAATCGGCGCGGATCTCCTTGGAATGCACCTGCTTGGCCATCGCGGTGTCGACTGGTCCCGGCGCGACCGCGTTGACGCGGATGTTGAGCGAGGCGAGCTCGACCGCGAGCTGTTTCGTCAGATGGGCGAGCCCGGCCTTGCTGGTGCCGTAGGCCGAGCGCAGCGTCGAGGCGCGCACGGCCGAGATCGAGGTGATGTTGACGATGGCGCCGCCATCGCTGTCGCGCATCAGGGGCACCGCGGCCTTGGTGCAGAGGAACGGGCCGGTGAGGTTGACCTCGAGCACGCGGCGCCAGTCGGCGTCCGACGTCTCCGTCAGCGGCGCGAACACGGCGATCCCGGCGTTGTTGACCAGCGCGTCGAGCCGGCCGAACCGCCGCTCGACCGCCGTCATCGCGGCGCCGACCGCGGTTGCGTCGGAGACGTCGCAGGTCAGCGCCAGCGTCGCCTCGTCCTGGCCGATCTCCGCGACCGCGCGGCCGAGCAGCTCGCCCTCGATGTCGAGCAGCGCCACGCGCCAGCCCTCGCCAAGGAACTTCTTCGCGGTCGCAAGCCCAATGCCGCGAGCGGCTCCGGTCACGAGGGCGACTTTTTGCGGGGCTTGCGGCATGGGAAATGTGTCCTCGGATAGCATAGGGCGCGGGAGTGCGGGCTCCTTTTACTGCGCTTTTGTGCCGGCGAGGAAGAGGCAGGCGAGGGCTGCGTACGGCTGGAAAAATGCCAATCCGTCACCCTGAGGCGGCCGCTTCTTCAGCGGCCCTCGAAGGGCGACGGTCCGGCTGCATCCGGGCCGATTCATCCTTCGAGGCTCACCGCGCTTGCGCACGGCGAGCACCTCAGGATGACGGAGATAGTGATAACGGGGATAGCGAAGAGCGAGCCCTTACGCCAGCTCCGCCGAGGCACGCTGCATGTTGGCCGACATGTCCGCGGTCACGATGCTCTGCTCCTCGACCGCGGCGGCGGTGGAGGCGATGAACTCGTTGACGCCGGCGATCGCGGCCTTGATCGCGGTCAGCGAGCTCGCGACGTCGCCGGAGATGGTGTTCAGTGCGTCGATTTCCGACGTGATCGTGTCGGTCGCCTGCTTGGCCTGGCTCGCGAGGTTCTTCACCTCGGAGGCGACCACCGCAAAGCCGCGTCCCGCTTCGCCGGCACGGGCCGATTCGATCGTGGCGTTGAGCGCGAGCAGATTGATCTGGCTGGTGATGCCCGAGATCATCTCGACGATGCCGCTCATGGCCTGGGCGGCGGCCGTCAGCTTCTGGGCCTGGTGGTCGGCGGACTCGACCCTTGTGGTCGCGACCTTGGACGTCTCGCGCGACTTCGTCATGGTCTCGGAGATTTCGCGGATCGATGCGCTCATCTGCTCGCTGCCGGCGGCGACCGCCTCGATCATGCCGCGGGCGTTGTCGGCCTTCTTGCGGCCGATCGCCTGCGCCGTGATGTCGGTGGCGTATTTCACCACCTTGTAGGGCTTGCCGTTGAGGTCGAAGATCGGGTTGTAGGACGCCTGGATCCAGATCTCGCGCCCGCCCTTGGCGATCCGCTTGTACTCGGCGGCCTGATATTCACCGCGATTGAGCGCGTCCCAGAACTGGCGGTAGGCCGCGGAATTCTTCTCGTTCGGCTCGACGAACATCGAATGATGCTGGCCCTTGATCTCGGCCAGCGAATAGCCCATCGCGCCGAGGAAGTTCTGGTTGGCGGTGCGGATCGTGCCGTCCATGTTGAACTCGATCACCGCCTGCGACTTCTGGATCGCGGCGAGCTGGCCGTCATTGTCGGCCGCCTTCATCTTCTGCGCGGTGACGTCGGTGGCGAACTTCACCACCTTGAACGGCCTGCCCATCTCGTCGAGGATCGGGTTGTAGGTCGCCAGGATCCAGATTTCCTTGCCGCCCTTGCCGAGCCGCTTGTATTCGGCCGCCTCGAACTGGCCGCGGTTCAGCCGCGCCCAGAAATCTGCATAGGCCGAGCCCGCGCGGTCCTCCGGCGTCACGAACATGGAGTGGTGCTTGCCCTGGATTTCGTCGAGCGAGTAGCCCATCGCATTGAGGAAGTTCTCGTTGGCGGTGACGATGGTGCCGTCCATGTTGAACTCGATTACCGCCTGCGCACGGCCGATCGCGGCGAGCTTGCCCGCATCCTCCATGGTCCGCATCTTGTAGGCCGTGATGTCGGTGGCGAACTTGATGAAGCTGACCACCTTGCCGTTGTCGTCGAGCAGCGGCGCATAGGAGGCATGGACCCAGACCTCCTTGCCGTTCTTGCCGTAGCGCTTGTATTGCGTGGTCTGGAACTCGCCGCGGTTCAGGCTGGCCCAGAAGTCGCGATAGCGCGCGCTCTCGCGCTCGGCCGGGCTGACGAAGATGCTGTGGTGCTTGCCCTTGATCTCGGCGAGCGTGTAGCCGCTCATCTTGAGCAGGTTCTCGTTGGCATCGAGGATGGTGCCGTCGAGACCGAATTCGATCACGGCCTGCGAACGATCGAGCGCCTCGACCTCTGCGACCGCATGCTTGACCTTCTTGCTCTGAAAATTGAACACGTGAGCCCCGCAATATCCCGGTGACAATCGAGAGCATGTCCGTAGTGCTCCCCTAAGACGAAAAGTTGCATGCTCTTCTTGAGCATCTGTAAACCTTGGCAAAAACCGCGACGGGTTCCGCGGTCGCGCTTGCGTGGATCATCTATTTCAACTTGCGAGGGTTCTCGCTTCATATGCACGGCGTGGTTCATAGGTGGGCCGTATTTGTACGGAAATGAATCTGCATTTTTTTCGCGGCGTGGTGCCGCAGACCGTGTCTGATCGTTGTCGGCGTCGCCGATCGCCGATCGTCTTTCATTGAAATGCTCGCCACGGAGACGATCGATGCCTGACGACAATGAGCGCATGATTCGGGACCTGTTCGCCGCCTATCTCGCCAATGACCGGCAACGCGTGAGCGACGCGCTCGCGGACGATTTCCGTTTCACCAGCCCGTTCGACGACGATCTCGACAAGGCGGCCTATTTCGAACGCTGCTGGAAGGATACCGGCTGGATCGCGCGTCACGAGATCGAGCGCATCTTCGTGCGTGGCGACGAGGCCTTCGTCACCTATCGCTGCCTGGCAACAGACGGCAGGAGCTTCCGCAACACAGAGTTCTTCACTTTTGCCGGTGGCAAGGTACGCCGGATCGAGGTCTATTTCGGCGCAGCCCGTCAGGACGGCCGCTTCCTGCCCCAGGGGCGCTAGCGGCGCGCGAAACCGGCCGAATAATTTTCGCCGCCCTTGTCGGTTCCGTGAGGTCCCGCTCGTCTTGCAGGTGAGGGTGGGCGGCTCTGCCGCCGCTCTCGCCGACAGTGAAAGCAAGGACCCCCCATGCGATTCATGATGCTGATGATCCCGCTCGGCTACGAGAACGCCCCGCCGGACGTCCAACTCGATCCCGAGCGCGTCGCCGCGATGATGCGCTACAACGAGGCGCTCAAGGATGCCGGCGTGCTGATCACGCTGGACGGCCTGCACCCGCTCTCGATGGGCGCGCGCGTCTCGTTCGCGACCGGCGAGGCGGTCGTCACCGACGGTCCCTTCGCGGAAGCCAAGGAAGTTCTGGGCGGCTACTGGATGATCGAGGTCGGCTCGCGCGCCGAGGCGATCGCGTGGGCCAAGAAGTGCCCGGCCTCGGCCAATGAAGTCATCGAGATCCGCCAGGTGCAGGAGATGGCCGACTTTCCGCCCGAGGTGCAGGCCGCCGCCGCCGGCTTCGACGATCTGAAGAAATAGTCCACCGCCCGCGATGACATCGCACCCCTCGTCAATCGATCAACCAAGGAGAGAACCGATGAGCACCGAACACAAATTCCTCGCCGTCTATCTCGGCAGCATGAGCGGCGAAAGGATGAAGGCCTGGCAGGCGCTTCCCGAGGCCGAACGGAAGGCCAGGGAGCGCGAGGGCATGGCCGCCTGGCACGGCTGGGTCGAGAAGCACAAGGCTGTCATCGTCGAACTGGGTGGCCCGCTCGGCAAGACCCGCCGGATCGACGGACGGGGCATCACCGAGATCAGCAACGCGCTGACCGGCTTCACCGTGGTGCGCGCCGCCTCGCAGGAGGAGGCTGCAAAACTGTTCGAGAACCATCCGCACTTTGCGATCTTCCCGGGCGAGGCGATCGAGGTCATGCCCGTGCTGGCGATTCCGCAGATGTAGCTGCTAGCAGTCATTCCGGGGCGGTCCGCAGGACCGAACTATGGTGCGCACAGTTGCGCACCTGAGAATCTCGAGATTCCGGGCTCGGCTCCTTGAGCCGCCCCGGGCCGGGATGACTGCGGAGAATACGGGGTTAATCACGCCTCATCGCCGCTAGTGACCTTCACGCCCGGCTCATGTAAAAGCCGTTCACATGAGCTGGCGCAAGGAGCAGCGCCGCGCCGAGCGCGGCTATCACCACGGAAATCTGAAGGAGGCCCTGTTGCAGGCCGCCCTCGGGCTGATCGCCGAGAAGGGCGCGGCAGGCTTCACCTTCGCCGATGCCGCGCGCATGGCCGGCGTCAGCGCGGCGGCGCCCTACCGGCATTTCCGCGACCGCGACGAGCTGTTGTCCTCGATCGCCCAGCGCGGCTTCGAGCAGTTCGAATCCCGCCTTACCGCGGCCTGGGACGACGGCCGGCCCGACACGGTCACGGCGTTCGAGCGCGTCGGCAAGGCCTATCTCGCCTTCGCCCGCGAGGAGCCGGCGTTCTACAACGCGATGTTCGAATCGGGCCTGCCGGTCGATGCCAATCCCGCGCTTCAGGCCGCCAGCGAGCGCGCCTTCAACATTATTCGTGCCGCGGCCGAGCGGCTTGCCGCGCTAGCCCCGCCCGGCACGCCGCGCCCGCCGGCGATGATGATGGCGCTGCACATCTGGTCGATGGCCCATGGCGTGGCCTCGCTGTTCTCGCGCGGCGATGCGGCGCGGCGGAAGCTGCCGATGTCGCCGGACGAGCTGCTCGAGGCCGAGGTGCTGATCTATCTGCGCGGGCTCGGCTTCCCGACCGACCGCCGTCCGCCCGCGAAAGGCGCCGAGCCGCCGCCGGTGCCGCCGGAGGCTTCCTCCGGTTCGGGCGTGCCGCCGGGCGGCCCCTGGGGCAAGCCGAAATAAAGTTGCGCAAATAATCACGCGGGCGTGTCAGGCCGCCAGCTTGACAAAATCGCGGGATGGGCTAGCTATGTAAATGTTATTTACATTCACAACGGCGCTGATGCCGTGATGGAGATGGGAAATGGCCTACACCGCTGACGTCAATCGCTGGCGCGGCCCCTCGGACCACCAGCAGCAGTACGAGCGGCCCCGCATGCTCGACACGCCCTGGCATCCCGGCTGGATCGCCGTGACCATTCTCGGCTTCATCATCTGGTGGCCGATCGGACTTGCCCTTCTCTTTTTCACACTCGGGAGCAGAAGAATGTCGTGCTGGAGCAACCAGGATCGCTGGCAGAACAAGATGGAGCGGATGCAGTACAAGATGGACCGCATGCGCGACCGCATGGAGCGCCGTGGCTTCGGCTTTGGCTTCGGCCCGCCGTCCTCCGGCAACCGCGCCTTCGACGAATATCGCAGCGAGACGCTGCGCCGGCTCGAGGAAGAGCAGGTCGAGTTCAAGAACTTCCTCGACCGTCTGCGTCACGCCAAGGACAAGGAAGAGTTCGACCAGTTCATGGCGCAGCACAAGACGCGTCCGACCCCGCCGCCGACCGACCAGCCCCAAGGCTGATCTAGCAGGGCTGATCTAGCAAGGCTGCCAGATCTCAAAGCCTTCAGGCACATGCCCCCAAAGTCCTGATGGCCCCGAGCCGCCCGTCTGCGCAACCCGCAGGCGGGCGGTTTGGCTTTTGGCGGCGGTCGTCATGCCCGGGCTCGTCCCGCCTGCGCGGCCGAAGCCGCTTCGGCGCGGCGAAGGCCCGGGCATCCACGTCCTTCGATGTGCTCGGCACAACCTGGATGGCCAGGACAAGCCCGGCCATGACGGTGCCCCATAGAACCGGCTCACGGTGCGCCGACACTAAGAGCCCATGGACCTCCGCACCCGCCTCCTGCTCGGCCTCACCGCCTTCGCGCTGCTGGGCTATATCGGCATCGTCTATGGCGGCTGCGCGCGCGATCCCGACTGCCATTTTCGCCTCTGTGCCGGCGGGCGGTCGCTTTGTGGCGTTGATCACGCACATGTGCAGGATCGATAGAACCTCGTCCGTGCCGGGCCCGACCAAGCCCTGACAGCGCCAACGGGCAAGGCTATGACGAACGAAGGCAAGGAGATCATCCGGGACACTGCGCTGCTTGAGCGCGCGTCGACGCTATTCGATCGGTTCGGGGATTATGTTCCGCTGACGATTGCGTTCCTCAATCACTGGCCGACCGAGATCAAATTCTATCCCGAATTCGTGGTCGGCAACGCCTGGAAGGTTTTTCTCAGTTTTGGACTCTATCAGCTCGCCGCGTTCGCGCTCCGGCGCGCGGTCAAGTTCGCCAAGTCGGACCTCGTCCCATGATCCTGCTCCGCGATTTCGCGCTTTACGTCCTTCCGGTCCTCGTCGCAGGCGGCGGCTGGCTGTACGCGCTCAATCTGCGCAAGCGGACGCGGTCAGGGCGCGCACCCGAGCGGCGTTGCGTCCCTCCGGCATCACTGGCGCCCTGATCCGGACCGCCTATATTCGCCTGCACACGTGCGAGGGCGGAGCGGAGGCGACGATGGCGGAAGCTGCGATCATGGCGAGCGATGGCCTGTGGCGGAAGCTTCGCAGCGAGGCGCAGCGCGCCGCGGCCGCCGACCCCGTGTTCGGCCAGGCGCTCGCCGGCGCCATTCTCGCGCATGACGATCTTGCCGCGGCGCTGGCCGATCTGATCGGCCAGCGGCTTGGCCGCAGCGCCGCCGAGCATGCGCGCTTTGCGTCCTTTGCCCGCGACGCCTTTCGCAGCCGGCCGGATCTGATCGAGACCGCCAGCCGCGACCTGCAGTCCATCGCACTGCGCGATCCCGCCATCGCCGAGCTGTTGCCGCCATGGCTGCATTACAAGGGCTACGTGGCGCTGCAGGCCTTTCGCGTCTCGCACTGGCTCTGGCATGGCGGCCAGATCGATGCGGCGCTGCTGTTCCAGAACGAAGCCTCGAACGTCCTGCAGGTCAGCATTCATCCGGCCGCCAGCGTAGGGGCGGGGGTCTATCTCGACCACGCCACCGGCATCGTGATCGGCGCCCATGTGGTGATCGGCGACGACGTCACCATCCTGCAGAACGTCAGCATCGGCCGTCGCAGCGAGCTGCCGACACGCTCGCCGCGCATCGGCCGCGGCGTCTATATCGGCGGCGGCGCGACCATCCTCGGCGACATCGCCATCGGCGATTTCGCAAAGATCGGCGCGGACACGCTGCTGACGTCGGACGTCCCCGCCGGCTGCACCGCGGTCGGCAACCCCGCGCGACTGACCAACTGCCCCGAGCCCGCATCGGTGGCCTGATCCCCTCATTTCCTCGGAGACTTCAATGAAGACGGCAATCGTGATCGGCGTCGGCCCGGACCGCGGGCTCGGAGCCCGGCTCTGCAAGCGCTTGGCGGCCGATGGACTCAAGGTGATCGTCGCGGGCCGGACGCTGTCCGCGCTGCAGGCCGTTGCCGACGACATCACCAAAGCCGGCGGCAGCGCCGTACCCATCGTCGCGGATGCGACCAGCGAGCGCGACATCGTCGCCCTGTTCGATGCCGCCGGCGCTGACCTCGATCTCGCCATCTACAACGCCGGCAACAACACGCCTGGCAAGATCATCGAGATGGACGCCGGCTATTTCGAGAATGCCTGGCGCGTCGTGTGCTTCGGCGGATTCCTGTTCGGCCGCGAGGCGGTGCGCCGCATGGTGCCGAAAAAGACCGGCACGCTGCTCTTCACCGGCGCCAGCGCCTCGCTGCGCGGCCGCTCCGGCTACGGCGCCTTCAACTCGTCCAAGGCCGGCCTGCGCACGCTGGCGCAGGCCATGGCCAAGGAATATGCGCCCGACGGCATCCATGTCGGCCATGTCGTGGTCGACGGTGCCATTGCCGGCGACAAGATCTTCTCGCGCTTCCCGGACGCCGCCGGGTGCGAGGACAGCCTGATCGACATCGAAGGCATCGTCGACGCCTTCGCCTTTCTCTACCGCCAGCCCGAACGCGCCTGGTCGTTCGAGCTCGACGTGCGGACCTCGAAGGAGAAGTGGTAGCGACGCGGCTGTAGGGTGGGTTAGCCCTGCGGCTGCGCGAAGCGCAGTCCGCTGGCGTAACCCACCTCTTCTGCCACCGCTGAGATCAAAAGGTGGATTACGCCGTACGCATTCTCTTAATACCCCGCCGCCAGCCCGCTGTTGCGGCGCGGATCGTTCGCACCGTAGTAGCGGTTGTTGCCGACTTGCTTGCCGCCAAGCGACGGCGCGCCGACGATGATCACCGCGAGATGATTGGCCGGTTGCGGCGGGCCGAACTTGTGGCCCATGCCCTCCAGAATCTTCTGCGTGTCCGGCGACAGCGCATAGTTCTCGACATTGGTCAGGTCCGGCAGCCATTGCTGGTGGATGCGCGGCATGTCGACGGCTTCCTGCGCGTTCATGCCGTAGTCGATGGCGTTGATCATGGTCTGCAGCACGGCCGTGATGATGCGGCTGCCGCCGGGCGTGCCCACCACCATCACCGGCTTGCCGTCCTTGCTGACGATGGTCGGGCTCATCGAGGACAGCGGCCGCTTGCCGGGCGCGATGGAATTGGCCTCGCCCTGCACCAGTCCATACAGGTTGGGAACGCCGACCTTGGCGGTGAAGTCGTCCATTTCGTCGTTGAGCAGCACGCCGGTCTTCGCAGCCGTGACCTTGGCGCCGAACCAGTCGTTCAGCGTGTAGGTGACGGACACCGCGTTGCCGTCCTTGTCCGCGATTGAATAGTGCGTGGTGTTGCTGCCCTCGTGCGGCGGGACGCCTGGCTTGATGTCCTTGGAGATGCCGGCCTTGTTCGGGTCGATCACGGCGCGGATCTTGGCCGCGTAGGCCTTGTCGAGCAGGCGGTCGAGCGGATTTTTCACGAAGTCGGGATCGCCGAGATAGCTGTTGCGGTCCACGTAAGCGTGCCGCATCGCTTCGATCTGCACGTGCGTGGCAGCCGCGGAGTGATAGCCCAGCTCTTTGAGCGGATACCCCTCCAGGATATTCAGGATTTCGCAGATGACGACGCCGCCCGAGCTCGGTGGCGGCGCGGACACCACGTGATAGCCGCGATAGTCGCATTCGACGGGTGCGAGCTCGCGCGTCTTGTAGCCGTCGAGGTCGTCCTGCGTCAGCAGGCCCTTGCCGGCCTGGCTCGACGCCACGATCGCGCTGCCGACCCAGCCTTTATAGAAACCGTCGGTGCCCTTGCTGCTGATCTCGCGCAGGGTCTTCGCCAATTCGGATTGCGTCAGCTTGTCGCCGACGCCGAACGGCTGGCCATCCTTGAGGAAGATCGCGGCCGATGCGGGATCGTCCTTGAAATCGTCGGTTGCCGTGCGCAGCAGGTCGATGTCGCCCTGGTCGAGCACAAATCCCTGCTCGGCGAGCTGGATCGCGGGGGCGAGCAGATCGGCGCGCTTCATGGTGCCGTATTTCTCGCGCGCATATTCCATGCCCGAGACGGACCCTGGCACGCCCACGGCCAGATGCCCCTTGGTCGAGATGCCCTTGATGACGTTGCCGTCCTTGTCGAGATACATGTTGGCCGTCGCCCCCTTGGGCGCGGTCTCGCGGAAATCGAGGAAGGTCTTGCGGCCGTCGGCGAGCTGGATCGTCATGAACCCGCCGCCGCCGAGATTGCCCGCCGCCGGATAGACGACGGCAAGGGCATAGCCGACGGCAACGGCCGCATCGACGGCATTGCCGCCGCGCTTGAGCACCTCGACGCCCACCTCTGTCGCCAGATGCTGCGCCGACACCACCATGCCGTTTTCCGCCGCGACCGGCGCAACCGAGGCCGCACGCGCGGTGCTGTATGCGACGAGACAGATCGATACGACCGCGGCGGTCATCCACCGCACATTTGTCTGTGGTTTCGGCATGGGGAGTTCCCTTGGGCTGGCCGGTGGTGCCGGCACGTTGTTGTCCGCGAACGGACCCTATCAGCTCGCGGGCGCTGATGGAGCATGAGGAGTGGTGACGCACGATGCTCGCCAAGGCGCACCCCTGCGCTCCCTCCCCCCTTGCGGGGGAGGGTGGGGGAGAGGGGTAGCCCAGGAAACGGTGTTTATTGCGCGCCAGGGATCTTCGTCTCAGAGCGAGTGCCCGTGTGGCACCCCTCTCCCTAACCCTCCCCCGCAAGGGGGGAGGGAACCGACCCTGCTCGGAGCTGGCAGTTTTCGCCTCCAGCAACGCCGCGCAGTTGCCATCCCCCTGCACCGCCTACCTTTCCCGCAGCCAAATTCGCCGCCGGTAACCCCGCATTAACCATCGGCGGGCTCTGGTAAGGGTGGACAGGCGTGCCCGGAGCCCGAAGTCAAGGCGTGGGGCCAAGGCCCTTAGTTTTGACATGTTGGCAGGGAATGCAGGCGGCCGGCTTTGGACGAGCCCTGCACCCCAGAAAGACAAGGCTTTGAGCGGGCTTGCCGGCTGCGCGGTTAGCGCGGCGGTTGGGGAACCGGCGGTCATTTGCTGGCCGGGACATGAGGTTTAGAGATCGCCTTGAGAGGATACTGCTTATGAATCCGGCCGACGTGGCTCAGTCAGCCCTTCCGGTTGCCGCTTCCGCGGACGTGTCGCTGATCGCGCTGTTCTGGCAGGCTCACTGGATCGTGAAAGCGGTGATGCTGGGACTTCTGTCCTGCTCCGTCTGGGTCTGGGCGATCGCCATCGACAAGATCTTCCTGTTCGCCCGCACCCGCCGCTCGATGGACCGTTTCGAGCAGGCCTTCTGGTCGGGCGAGTCGATCGAGGAACTCTATCGCACGCTCTCGGCCAAGCCGACGCATTCCATGGCGGCCTGTTTCGTGGCGGCGATGCGCGAGTGGAAACGCTCGTTCGAGAGCCACGCCCGCTCGGTCGCAGGCCTGCAGATGCGCATCGACAAGGTCATGAACGTCTCGATCGCGCGCGAGGTCGAGCGGCTGGAACGCCGCCTTCTGGTGCTCGCCACCGTCGGCTCCGCCGGCCCCTTCGTCGGCCTGTTCGGCACCGTCTGGGGCATCATGTCGAGCTTCCAGTCGATCGCGGCGTCGAAAAATACCTCCCTGGCGGTGGTCGCCCCGGGCATCGCGGAAGCGCTGTTTGCGACCGCGGTCGGCCTTATCGCTGCCATTCCTGCCACTATTTTCTACAATAAGTTCACTTCCGAGGTGAACCGGCAGGCCCAGCGGCTCGAGGGCTTCGCTGATGAATTTTCAGCCATTTTGTCCCGCCAGATCGACGAGCGGGGCTGACGGACGGCATGTATAGTGTGAAGGGCAATTTGGGCACGCGATCATGGCGATGAACGTTGCGAGTTCGTCCGGAGGCGGCGGGCGCCGTGGCCGGCGCAAGCCCGTCGTGGCCGAGATCAATGTCACGCCGATGGTCGACGTGATGCTGGTGCTGCTCATCATCTTCATGGTGTCGGCGCCGATGCTGACGGTCGGCGTGCCGCTCGACCTGCCGCAGACCCAGGCCAAGAGCCTCGAGAACAACGACCAGAAGCCGCTGCAGATGTCGGTCGACATCAAGGGCAAGGTCTTCATCAACGACGCCGAGGTCGCGATCAACGAGCTGGTGCCGAAGCTGAAGGCGATCACGGATGCCCGCGGCGGGCTCGAGGAGCGCATCTATCTGCGCGCCGACAAGAAGGCGGATTACGGCACCGTGGCCAAGGTGATGGGCCTGTTGTCGGGTGCCGGATTCAAGAAGCTGGCGCTCGTCACGGAAGCGGATCAGGGGTCTTAAAGCCAGTGAAGGTGAAGGTCGACAAGACACTCGTTGCGTCGATTACCCTCCACATCCTCGTGCTGGGGTGGGGCCTCGTCACCTTTAGCAGCAAGGCCTACATCGCGCCGGAGGAGTCGCTTCCGGTCGATATCATCTCCACCGATCAGCTCGCCAAGATGATGGCAGGGCAGAAGACCGGCAAGAAGGAAGAGCCGAAGCCCAAGGTCGAGAAGATCGCGGAAGCCAAGCCTGAGGAAGACGCGGTCGGCAAGGTCACCGAGAAGAAAGAGCTGATCAAGACCAATTCGCAGCCGGAGCCGCCGCCGAAGCCCGTCGAGAAGCCGGTCGAGAAGAAGCCCGAGCCGCCGAAGCCGGTCGCCGAAGCCAAGCCGAAGGAAGAGCCGAAGCCGCAGGAAAAGAAGCCTGATCCGGCCAAGGAAGATCCGATCGCCGAGCTGCAGAAGAAGCTGGACACCAAGAAGCCGCCGCCGAAGCCGGTCGAGCAGAAGGTCGCGGCCGTGCAGCCGCAGCAGCAGCCGAAGCCGAAGGAGCGCAGCTTCGATCCCGCGCAGATCCAGCGCGACCTCGACAAGCGTGCCGCGACCCGGCACGAACAGACCGGCTCGGCGCTGAATGCGTCGGCGTCGCTGGGATCGGCGACCGGGACTGCCGCCAACAACGTTGCGACCTGGCGGGGTGCTTTCGGGAGCGCGGTCAAGCGCTGCTTCTCGGTCCCCTATGACGGGCAGGACGCCGATCAGTATGAAGCCGACATCGACATCTCCATGAAGATCGATGGCTCGCTCGCATCCGAGCCCGTTGTCGTCGCGGTGAGGGGACCGTCGCGATCGATCGCCCAGGCGGTCGCCGAGAGCGCGAAGCGCGCCATCGTGCAGTGCCAGGTCTATTCGTTCATGCCGAAGCAGCAATACGAGAGCTGGAAGCTCATCCCGATGACTTTCGGCCTGAAAGACATGTTGTGACATCCGAACAAAAGAATTTTGCAATGAATGATGCCCGTTCGATGAACCGCCGCCGCTTCATGACCCTGACTGGATCGACGCTTGCCGTGCTCGGTGGCGGACGCGCCTTCGCTCAAGGTCAGGATGGCCGCCTCCGCATCGATCCCACGGGCTTCCAGCCGATCCCGATCGCGATCAGCGGCTTCGTGCCGGGTTCGCCGTCCGACGGCGACGTCAGCAATGGCGTGACGCAGGTCATCACCAACAATTTGAAGCGCTCGGGCCTGTTCGCCCCGATCGACCAGGCTGCCTTCATCGAGCGCATCAGCAACATCGACGTCGCGCCGCAATTCCAGAACTGGAAGACCCTCAACGCGCAGGCGCTCGTCACCGGCCGCATGACGCGGCAGCCGGACGGCCGCCTCAAGGCCGAATTCCGTCTGTGGGACGTCGTGTCCGGACAGCAGCTGGCCGGCCAGCAATATTTCACCTCGCCGGAATATTGGCGCCGCATTGCCCACATCATCTCCGACCAGATCTACGAGCGCATGACCGGCGAGAAGGGCTATTTCGACAGCCGCGTCGTGTTCGTCGACGAGACCGGTCCGAAGGAGCGCCGCGTCAAGCGGCTCGCGATGATGGACCAGGACGGCGCCAACGTGCGCTATCTGACCCGCGGCTCCGACCTCGTGCTGACGCCGCGCTTCTCGCCGAACTCGCAAGAGATCACCTACATGGAGTTCGGGCAGGGCGATCCGAAGGTCTATCTCTTCAACATCGAGACCGGCCAGCGCGAGATCGTCGGCAACTTCCCGGGCATGACCTTTGCGCCGCGCTTCTCGCCGGACGGCCAGCGCGTCATCATGAGCCTGCAGCAGGGCGGCAATTCCAACCTGTTCGTGATGGATCTGCGCTCGCGCTCGACCACGCGCCTCACCGACACACCGGCGATCGACACGTCTCCGTCCTATTCGCCGGACGGCACCCGCATCTGCTTCGAGTCCGATCGCGGCGGCAGGTCGCAGATCTACGTGATGGGCGCGGGCGGAGGAGCGGCGCAGCGCATCTCGTTCTCCAAGGACGATACCAACGCGAGCTATTCGACGCCGGTGTGGTCGCCGAAGGGCGATTACATCGCCTTCACCCGGCAGGGCGGCGGGCAGTTCTCGATCGGCGTCATGAAGCCTGATGGCAGCGGCGAGCGGCTGCTCACCTCCGGCTTCCACAATGAGGGCCCGACCTTCTCGCCGAACGGCCGCGTGCTGATGTTCTTCCGCGATCCCGGCGGCAACGGCGGACCGTCGCTCTACTCGGTCGACATCTCCGGCCGCAACGAGCTGAAGGTGCCGACGCCGGGCTTCGCCTCCGACCCGGCATGGTCGCCGCTATTGTCCTCGACCGCTGGCCAATAAATCGCGCGTTCAGACGCGCGATGTTTCCGAAAAAAAGCGCCGTTTTTTTCGCGTTCGGTGGGGAAAGCAAGCTTTCCTTCACCTTGTGCCCGGCAACGCTTGCCTAGTTGCTTGATATTTCAGCGCAATTGGGTTCGCAATTGCCGAAAAACAACTCGACTTTAACGATGTTCCCTCAGAAAGGCTTCACCTGGGCTGGGTAAAAGTACGCGCTAAACAGGACGCGTAAGTAGCCAATGCAGCTGGCCGACCAGAAGCAGAGCGATCGAGACGAGCTGGAGCCGATACTCTACGCCGCTCTCATCAACTCTATGGTTCAGAATTTCTGGGCGATCTTCCTCGGCTCGGCCTCCGCAGCCGTGGCCGCGGTCATGACTGCGTTGAAGACCGGCGACGTCTGGCTGTGGCCGCTCGCGTTCCTGCTGATCGCCATCGGCACCGCCCGCGCGTTCCAGATGCGCGGATACGAGAACCGCGCACACCCGCTGTCGTTCGAAGAGGCCAAGCACCTGGAGCCGCGCTACTGGATCGGCGCGCTCAGCTATGCGGCCGTGCTCGGTATCTGGGCCTTCGTCGTCATCTACAACAACGAGGATCCGGTCGCCGACATGCTCGCTGTCGCCATCGGCATCGGCTACACCGCCGGCGGCGCCGCACGCAATTACGGTCAGCCCCGGGTGATCCAGTGGCACGTCGCACTCGCCTGCGGTCCGATGTCGCTCGCGCTGCTGCTGCACGGCGGCCCTTATCACGTCGGCCTCGCGATCCTGCTCATGTTCTTCTTCATCGGCCTGAAGAACATCAACCTCAGCCTGCACGCGATCTTCGTCAAGGCGCTGACCTCGAGCTTCCGCGAATCCGCGCTGGCCAGCCAGTTCGACACCGCGCTCAACAACATGCCGCACGGCCTGTGCATGTTCCGCGCCGACGGCCGCCTTGCGGTGATGAACCATCGCTTCGGCGAGCTGATGGGCCTGCCCGAGGACCTGGTCAAGCGCGGCGCGACCGCGGCCGACATCGTCTCGGCCTGCATCGCCGCCGGCACCATCTCGGCGGAGAGCGGCAACCAGATCCTGGCCGAGATCGCACATGCGCGGATCTGCGAGATCGTCACCGCCGATCCGGATTCCGCGCGCAGCCGCACGCTGGCCTGGACGTTCCAGCCGATGACCGGCGGCGGCACCGTGCTGCTGCTCGAGGACATCACCGAGCGCACCAACGCCGAAGCCCGCATCAGCCATCTCGCCCGCTATGACGAGCTCACCGCGCTGCCCAACCGCGTCTCCTTCCGCGACGAGATCGAGCGGCTGCTGGCAAACGCGCACCATGCCGAACGCCTCTCGGCGCTGCTGTTCGTCGACCTCGACCAGTTCAAGCAGGTCAACGACACGCTCGGCCATCCCTGCGGCGACCAGCTCCTGTGCGCGGTCGCCAACCGCCTGCGCGAGATGCTGCGGCCGGAGGATTTCGTCGCCCGCTTCGGCGGCGACGAGTTCGTCGTGTTCCAGCAGAACATCTCTTCGGCCGAGGATGCCGCGAGCCTTGCCCGCCGCATCGTCGAGCGGCTCAGCGAGCGCTATCGCATCGACAATCACCTGGTCGAGATCGGCGCCAGCGTCGGCATCGCGCTGACTTCGCCGGACGCCAAGGTCAGCGCCGACACCCTGCTCAAGAACGCCGACATGGCGCTGTACCGCGCCAAGGCCGACGGCCGCGGCACCTTCTGCTTCTTCCGCGACGAGATGGCGGCGACCGTCGAAGCCCGCCGCATCCTCGAGCTCGACCTGCGCAAGGCGCTCGCCAACGAGGAGTTCGAGCTGTTCTACCAGCCGCTGGTCAACCTCAAGTCCGGCAAGATCACCACCTGCGAGGCGCTGCTGCGCTGGAATCATCCGGTGCGCGGCACGGTCTCCCCGATCGACATCATTCCGGTTGCCGAGGACATGGGCCTGATCGTCGATCTCGGCCGCTGGATCCTGCGCCGCGCCTGCATGGAATGCATGAAGTGGCCGGAGGGCGTCAGCGTCGCCGTCAACTTCTCGCCGCAGCAATTCCACCAGCGCGACGTGCTGAGCGAAATCCGTTATGCGCTGGAGGTCTCGGGGCTTCCGGCGCATCGGCTCGAGATCGAGATCACCGAGTCCTCGCTGCTGCGCAACACCCAGCTCACCCACGATATCCTGTCGCAACTGCATGCGCTCGGCGTGCGCATCTCGCTCGACGATTTCGGCACCGGCTATTCGAGCCTCAGCTACCTGCACAATTTCCCGATGCAGAAGGTCAAGATCGACCGCTCCTTCCTGGAAGGCATCGACACCGACCGCCCGCTGACGCTGCTGCGCGGCGTGGCCCGCCTGTCGGCCGACCTCGGCATGGCGGTCGTGGTCGAGGGCATCGAGACCAACGAACAGCTCGAACTGATCAGCGCCGACGGCACCGTCTCGGAGGCGCAGGGCTATCTGTTCAGCCGCCCAGTGCCCGCCGTGCGCATGCGCCAGCTCCTCAACGCCTCGCATGGACGGCGCGGCGAGAGCCTGCTCCAGGTCGTCGCCTCGCGCTCTTTCGCCTAATCCCACTATCGGGAATATGCTGTGGTTTCAGACTGTTGCTACCTACCGTAGTGCTACGGGGGGTTAACCCTAACCATTCGATTGCTTTGCTTCATTGTTAAGAAGCTGTTAAGAAATCATCACGCGCGTGGAAGTTGTCCCGCGCGTTTGTGTGAGCGGTGGTGGGTAAGGGAGTTGGAATGCAGTCCTCAGCCAGAGCGATCATTTCGGCTGTTGGACGGGGTGCCGAGCTCCTGACCGACGTCGACTATCACCTCGCCGAAACCGCCGCGGAGAAGGAGGAGATCTACAATCTCCGCTACCGCGCCTACCTGCGCGAGGGCGCGGTCAAGGAATCCGCGGAAGCACGCGTCACCGACCAATATGACGAATTGCCGAACGCGTGGACCTTCGGCGTCTATCTCCAGGGCAAGCTCTGCAGCTCGGTGCGCATCAGCGTGCTGACCGCGGACTGGCGCCAGTCCACCTCGGCCGACGTCTTCCCGGATATCCTGCTGCCGCGGCTCGATCGCGGCGAGGTCATGATCGACCCGACGCGGTTCGTCGCCGATCCCGACCAGGTCAAGCGCGTCCCGGAATTGCCCTATCTGACCACCCGGCTCGCCTACATGGCCTGCGAGCACTTCAACGCCGATCTCGGCCTTGCGATCGTGCGCCCCGAGCATCAGGCCTTCTACCGCCGGGTGTTCCTGCACGAGACCATTGCCGAGCCGCGTCTGGTTCCGGGTCTGACGAAACCGTTCGGGCTGATGGCGGCGGACTTCCCGACCTTCCGCAAGAAGGTGTTCGAGCGCTATCCGATCATGCGCTCCACCGCCTTCGAGCGGCGGATGCTGTTCGGGCGCGGCGTCCAGCGCCAGGTCCCGGCGCGGCCGATGCTGGTGCCGGAGGCCGTTCACGACGCCGTCCACGCCTAGGATCTGCGTCGGCTACATGACGGTCGCTTGAGCCTTCGGCCACGGCTCGTACCGCATCACATCCCGCTCAAGGCCCAAAATTCCAGCAAAACCAGCGATTTTGCCTGCCGGTGCGGCTTGCCTTCACCCTCGCGCCACATTTACAAACCATTAACCATGACGGTTGCTTTTCGCGGGTTGGGGGCATTTGACCGGCTGAGGCAAGGTTCCGTCAAGGTTGACGGAACGTTCGCTTAACCAACCCCCTGTAGACCGGACAGCAGTGGACTAACGTGAGCGTGGAGGCTCCGGAATGAAACATCCTATGCGTATCCTCCAGGGATTGAAGCTGGCCGCGGTGCTTGCCGTCGCACTGTCGATGGGCGCCTGCGCCAACAAGAATGCCGCGACGGATGCGATGGCCAATGCGGCGACGCCCGGCAGTCAGCAGGACTTCGTCGTCAACGTCGGCGACCGCGTGTTCTTCGAGAGCGACCAGACCGATCTGACCCCGCAGGCGATCGTGACGCTGGAGAAGCAGGCGCAGTGGCTGCAGAGCTATCCGCGCTACTCCTTCACCATCGAAGGCCATGCCGACGAGCGCGGCACCCGCGAATACAACATCGCGCTCGGCGCCCGTCGTGCCCAGTCTGTGCGTTCGTTCCTCGCCTCGCGCGGCATCGATCCGAACCGCATGCGCACGATCTCCTACGGCAAGGAGCGCCCGGTGGCCGTCTGTAACGACATCTCCTGCTGGTCGCAGAACCGCCGCGCCGTCACCGTGCTGAACGCGAGCTCCTGACGCTTTCAGGCGCCGTTCATCTTCAGGAATAGATCATGCCGGCGCCCTCACGGGCGCCGGTTTCGTTTCAGCGATCTGTGACAGAAACCCCTTTGTCGCAGTCACATTTTTGGCGTACTCCACTTCGATGTGTGGCGCGTCGAAAGTTCCGTCGCAGGCCATTTGCTTTCGTCGTCAGGGCAAGATGTCATCCAGATTGAAGGTTTTCACCGGCTCCGTGGCGACCGCCGCGCTGCTCTCCTTGTGCTCGCCCGTCTTCGCCCAGACCGATGACGATCCCGAGATTCGGATCGAGCGGCTGGAGAACCAGCTGCGCCAGCTCACCGGCCAGAACGAGGAGCTGCAATACCGCAACCGCCAGCTCGAGGAGCGCCTGCGCGCGCTCGAGGGCGGCGCGCAAGCCGCTCCCGGGCAGGTGCCGGTGCAGCCCAGCGTCACCGCGGTGCCGCCCGCGCAGGTCGCCCCAGCCTATCGCCAGCAGCCGCCGCAACAGCAGCAGGCCATGCAGCCGAATTACGAGCAGCCGCAGGGCGCGCCTCCCGCGCCGATCGCGCAGGAGCAGCCGGCCCCCGGTGCTCCGGGCTCGCGCCGCCGCGGCGATGCGTTCGATCCGAACCAGAATCCCAATGCCCCCGGCGCACCGCGCGCGCTCGGCGGCGGTCAGCAGCCGATGCCGGCAGGCCAGCAGGCCGGTGCGCCCGGTGGCCGCAACGCCGGCGAGCCGCTCGATCTCGCCAACACCAGCCCGCGCTACCAGCAGGGCGTGCCGCCCGCGGCCCAGCCCGGCTATCCGCCGGCCCAGCAGCAGGGTTATCCGGCACCGGGTGGCGGCGCCGGCCTCACGACGCTGCCGCCCTCGGCGACGCCGCGCGACGAGTTCGACCTCGGCATCGGCTACATGCAGCGCAAGGACTATGCGCTCGCCGAGCAGACCATGAAGAATTTCGCGCAGAAATATCCGAGCGACCCGCTGCTCGGCGACGCGCAATACTGGCTCGGCGAAAGCTATTTCCAGCGCCAGCAATATCGCGATTCCGCGGAAGCATTCCTCGCGGTCACCACCAAATACGACAAATCGGCCAAGGCGCCCGATGCGCTGCTGCGGCTCGGCCAGTCGCTCGCCGCGCTGAAGGAGAAGGAGGCGGCCTGCGCCGCCTTCGGCGAGATCGGCCGCAAATATCCGCGTGCCTCCGCCGGCGTCAAAGCCGCGGTCGACCGCGAGCAGAAGCGGGTGAAGTGCTGATCCGCTGACAAGGCGGACGGCATTGCGCTAAACAGTCGGTCCATCCGCGGGCGATTGCAGCGTCATGTCAGACGACGACAATTCACCGATCTCGGCGCGCACGGCGAAGCAGCTCTTCGCCGCGTTGAAAGGCGCGCCGGCGCTCGTGCTCGCCGTCTCCGGCGGGCCTGACTCCGTCGCGCTGATGTGGCTCGCGGCGCGCTGGCGGCGCAGTCTTGCGCGCGGGCCTCTTCTCACCGTCGTCACCGTCGATCACGGCCTGCGTCCGGAAGCGGCGCGCGAGGCGCGCGAGGTCAAGCGGCTCGCGGCCGAGCTCGGCCTGCCGCACCGGACCCTGCGCTGGCGCGGCGCCAAGCCGAAGACCGGACTGCCTGCCGCCGCACGCGAAGCCCGCTACCGCCTGCTCGCGGAAGCCGCGCGAAAAGCCGGCGCGAGCCATGTGCTGACGGCCCATACCCGCGACGACCAGGCCGAGACGCTGCTGATGCGCATGCTCCGCGGCAGCGGGCTGGCCGGGCTGTCGGCGATGGCGGAGCTGACCGAGCGCGATGGCGTCGTGCTGACGCGTCCGCTGCTCGACGTGCCGAAGTCGCAGCTCGTTGCGACGTTGAGGCGGGCGAAGATCGGCTTCGCCGAGGATCCCACCAATCGCGACACGACGTTTACCCGGCCGCGGCTACGCGCGCTGCTGCCGCAACTCGCGGCCGAGGGCGGCGATGCCAGGAGCCTGGCGCGGCTCGCGGGCCGGCTGGCGCGTGCCAATGCGGCGGTCGAGGTGCTGACCGACGGTGCCGAGCGCTTCCTCCGTTTGAGGGATCGCGACGATGCGCCGCATGGGCCGGCCGCGCGCAGCTTCGAGGCGCGCGCCTTCGCGGGCCTGCCGGAGGAGGTTCGCCTGCGGCTGCTGCTGCGGGCCATCGATGCCCTCGGCCATGAGGGGCCGGCGGAACTCGGCAAGGTCGAAACCCTGCTGTCCGCGCTCGATCAGGCCCTGGCTGCAGGCCCCCGCGCAGCCGCAAATGGCCGTGCGATCTTGAAGCAGACCCTTGCGGGAGCCTTGATCAGCCTTGCCGGGGGGCGTATCTCCATCGTGCCTGCGCCGGCCCGGCGATCCCGAGGGGACTTCAAGGGCGGATGAGGGCGGATCATGACACCGGCCGCTTCCGGCCGAGGTTGTCAGGACACCTTAACCAGGCAGGAAAAACCCCGCTTCGGGCGCCATTATTTCAGCGGGAATCGCCCTAAGATGGGATAAATAGTCCCATCTCGTTCCCTTGGCATCGAGCGGGGCGGCACCTAAATTGTATGCGTCTAACGATGAGGATTCCTTGGGGATTTCCTCGAATAGCCCCAAGTAACTGGGTCGAGTAACTCCTGAAGGATCAGGGCCGCGATCCGCGCGACCACGAAGGAAGATCGATGAACGCCAATCTGCGCAACTTCGCCCTCTGGGTCATCATTGTCTTGTTGCTATTGGCGTTGTTCACGCTCTTCCAGAATCCGGGTCAGCGCGCCTCCTCGCAGGACATCGCCTTCTCCCAGCTCCTGAGCGAAGTTGACCGCGGCAATGTGCGCGACGTCGTGATCCAGGGGCCGGACATCCACGGCACCTTCACCAACGGCTCGAGCTTCCAGACCTATGCGCCGAACGACCCGACGCTGGTGAAGCGCCTCTATGACAGCAAGGTCCAGATCACCGCGAAGCCGCCCGGCGACAACGTGCCGTGGTTCGTCTCGCTGCTGGTCTCCTGGCTGCCCTTCATCGCGCTGATCGGCGTGTGGATCTTCCTGTCGCGGCAGATGCAGGGCGGCGCCGGCAAGGCGATGGGCTTCGGCAAGTCGCGCGCCAAGATGCTGACCGAAGCGCATGGCCGCGTCACCTTCGAGGACGTCGCCGGCGTCGACGAAGCCAAGCAGGACCTGCAGGAGATCGTCGAATTCCTGCGCGACCCCGGCAAGTTCCAGCGCCTCGGCGGCCGTATTCCGCGCGGCGTGCTGCTGGTCGGCCCTCCCGGCACCGGTAAGACCCTGATCGCGCGTGCGGTCGCGGGCGAAGCCAACGTGCCGTTCTTCACCATTTCGGGTTCGGACTTCGTCGAGATGTTCGTCGGCGTCGGCGCCAGCCGCGTCCGCGACATGTTCGAGCAGGCCAAGAAGAACGCGCCCTGCATCATCTTCATCGACGAAATCGACGCGGTCGGTCGTCATCGCGGCGCCGGTCTCGGCGGCGGCAATGACGAGCGCGAGCAGACGCTGAACCAGCTGCTTGTCGAGATGGACGGCTTCGAGGCGAACGAGGGCGTGATCCTGATCGCCGCGACCAACCGCCCCGACGTGCTCGATCCCGCGCTGCTGCGTCCGGGCCGCTTCGACCGTCAGGTCGTGGTGCCCAATCCCGACGTCGTTGGTCGCGAGCAGATCCTCAAGGTTCACGTCCGCAAGGTGCCGCTGGCGCCGGATATCAACCTCAAGACCATCGCGCGCGGCACCCCGGGCTTCTCCGGCGCCGACCTGATGAACCTCGTCAACGAAGCCGCGCTCACCGCCGCCCGCCGCAACAAGCGGATGGTGACCCAGGCCGAGTTCGAGGAAGCCAAGGACAAGGTGATGATGGGCGCCGAGCGCAAGTCGCTCGTCATGACCGAGGAAGAGAAGCTGCTGACGGCCTATCACGAGGGCGGCCACGCCATCGTCGGCCTCAACGTGCCCGCGACCGATCCGATCCACAAGGCGACCATCATTCCGCGCGGCCGTGCACTCGGCATGGTCATGCAGCTGCCGGAGCGCGACAAGCTGTCGATGTCCCTGGAGCAGATGACCTCGCGCCTCGCCATCATGATGGGCGGCCGCGTCGCCGAAGAGCTGATCTTCGGCCGCGAGAAGGTGACCTCGGGCGCCGCCTCCGACATCGAGCAGGCCACGCGCCTCGCCCGCATGATGGTGACGCGCTGGGGCCTGTCGGAAGAGCTCGGCACCGTCTCCTATGGCGAGAACCAGGACGAGGTGTTCCTGGGCATGTCGGTCTCGCGCACGCAGAACGCCTCCGAGGCGACCGTGCAGAAGATCGACTCCGAGATCCGCCGCCTGGTCGAGGAAGGCTACAAGGAAGCGACCCGCATCCTCACCGAGAAGCATGGCGACCTCGAAGCGCTGGCCAAGGGCCTGCTCGAGTTCGAAACGCTCTCGGGCGACGAGATCGTCGACCTGCTCAAGGGCAAGAAGCCGAACCGCGAGTCCGTGCTCGAGCCGACCACCCCGCGCGCCTCCGCCGTGCCCCCGGCCGGCAAGTCGCCGCGCCCGCGGCCCGATGCCGATCCCGGCCTGGAGCCCCAGCCGCAGGCGTAACGCAAGCGGCAGGACGAATTGAAAAACGCGGCGGCAACGCCGCGTTTTTTATTGGGTGGTGCTGACGCGCCAGAAGCTCAGCTCCCGTGCCCCGGACGCGGTGCGGCGCGAAGCGCCGCTCCGCAGAGCCGGGGCCCATGCTGCAGCGGAGTGCGTGGCCTCCTGGGTCCCGGCTCTGCGCAGCAACGTTGCACGCTGCAGCGCGTCCGGGACACGAGAGGGCGGCGCGCCGCAACCGCAAGCTCCGTCATTGCGAGCGCAGCGAAGCAATCCAGGCTGCCACCGCGGAGAAGTTCTGGATTGCTTCGCTGCGCTCGCAATAACGGTGGGGGCGCAACTGCGCCCTGAACCCAGCTCTCGTGCCCCGGACGCGGTGCGGCGCGAAGCGCCGCTCCGCAGAGCCGGGGCCCATGCTGCAGCGGAGTGCGTGGCCTCCTGGGTCCCGGCTCTGCGCAGCAGCGTTGCACGCTGCAGCGCGTCCGGGACACGAGAGAAAGCACGCCGCAACCCCATACTCCGTCATTGCGAGCGCAGCGAAGAGCCGCGGGCGCAATCACGCGCACCGGCCCCGTAGGGTGGGCAAAGGCGCGTAGCGCCGTGCCCACGATCTCTTGGATGTCGCGATAGAGATGGTGGGCACGCTTGCGCTTTGCCCACCCTACGAGATCTCACTTCGCCGCGGCTGCCCCACGCTCCAAAAACCGCAGCACATCATCATTGAACTGCCCGGGATCCTGCAGGAACGAGAAATGGCTGACCTCCGGCTGGATCAGCAAACCCGCGTCCGGAATGTTCGCGGCCATGAACTCGGTGTTCTCGCGCTTGATCGCCTCATCATGGTCGCCGTCCACGATCCAGGTCGGCACCTTGATCGCCGCAAGGTCTGAAGCCGTCCATTTCGGCTGGCTCTCCCACATCTTGGTGATCTCCTCGACGAAGCTCTTGTACGCCGTTGGCGTCGGCGAGAGGCGTTTGTATTCCTCTCCGGCCCTGGCGATGTACGCATTGAAGACCTCGCTCGATGCGATGTCGGCAACGCCCGAGGGATCCGAGTTCGCCGCGAAGGCGAACAGCCTGCTCACCCGCTCCGGGTGCTTCATCGCGATGTCGAGCCCGATGATCGCGCCGTCGCTCCAGCCGACGATCGCCGTCTTCTTGATCCCTAAATGGTCGAGCAGCCCGATGACGTCCGAGGCCATCAGATCGTAGCCATACGGTTCCTGGTTGCGCGTGCTGCGCCCGTGTCCGCGGCTCTCCATGACGATGACCTGATAATGCCGCTGCAGCGCGCGGACCTGGTGGCCCCAGTAATTGGCGTTGGCGAGGCCGCCGTGCAGCAGCAGCACGGGCTCGCCGCGGCCGAACATTGCGTACCAGACCTTGATGCCGTTGACGGGTGCGAGGCCGCTCTGCGCGGCCTTGGGCAAGGTCGGCGTCGGCGGCAGGTTCAGCCATCGCGGCGCCGCATGGGCTGCGTTGACCGAGACCACGACGAGAAGCGCGGCGAAGAGATTGCGAAACATCATGTGCGTCTTCCTGTTCGGTCGCCGGATACTAGCGCATTGCGCCGCCATTGCGTCACCTCTCGAGACAGTGTCGCACCGAGACGTGAAGATGACAGAGCCTGCCGCGCGGCGGCGACGCAATCATGCGCGCGTGTTCCGCAAACACACGGCTCTTTCTGCATTTGAACGGTGAGATCGCGCCGGGCCGCAAGTCGCGCTTGTCCCGCGCGCCATGTCGATCCACTTCCCTCGCACCGGCCGCACGATGCACCGGCCATGATGGAGTTCGACCATGACTGGATTCAAGACTTTCGCCGCCGTGATTGTGTTGTCGGCCCTGACCGCAGGCTCCGCTTTCGCTCAATCCGGCTTTGCCAGCAGTCATCCGGGTACGTACGAGGCGGAAAATCCCGATCGCAATTTGAATGGCACGCTGACGCCGGCCGGCCGGCTCGGCCTCGAGCTGCCGGACGGTGCCGCGGGCGTGCAAGGCGTGGGCAACGTTGTGGCCCGCGCGGACGGCGCGATGTCGCGGTCCTGCGCCGCGCGCTATCGTTCCTTCGATCCGGCAACCGGCACCTATCTGGGCTTCGACGGCAACCGCCATCCCTGCAGGTAAAGCTCACCGGTGCAAGCCGGTCGTCCGAGCGGACAGGTTGGGCAAGGGCGCCCTCGCGCCGGGCCCGCCATCCCTCGGAAGTCGCGACAGGCCGTGGTGGGCACGCTTTCGCAGGCCCACCCGGTTCGATAGTGATTGGAGTCCGTGCCGATGTCATGGCATGCTCTTCCCAAATAAAGGTGCGGCGTGACCGCGCCGGACAAAAGGGGAGGGGAAGCCGATGCGCTTTGCGAGGGCATTGGACGCGCTTTGCGCCATATCGTTCCTGTCGATCACCGTCCCCTCTCACGCCGCCGAGCTGCGCGGCGTCACCGCCACCGAAATCAGGATCGGCCAGACCATGCCCTATAGCGGGCCGGTGTCGGCCTTCGGCGCGCTCGGCAAGGGCGAGGTCGGCTATTTCAGGATGCTGAACGAGAAGGGCGGCATCAACGGCCGCAAGGTCAATCTGATCTCGCTCGACGACAGCTACGCGCCGCCGAAATCGGTCGAGCAGACGCGCAGGCTGGTCGAGAGCGACGAGGTCGCGCTGATCTTCTCCTCGATCGGCACCGCCCACAACACGGCGATCGCGAAATATCTGCAATCGAAGAACGTGCCCCAGCTCTTCATCGGCTCCGGCGCGTCGAAGTTCGCCGACATCACGCAGTATCCGCAGGCAACGATGGGCGTGCAGGCGCCGTTCCGCTACGAGGCGCGGCTCTATGCGCGCTACGCGCTGGCGAAGAACCCGAACGCGAAGTTCGCCGTCATCTCGCAGAACGACGATTACGGCCGCGACTATCTCGCCGGCCTCAAGGACGTGCTCGGCGAGAAATACGATTCGGTGGTCACCAATGCCACCTACGAGATCCAGGACCCGACCATCGATTCCCAGATCGTGAAGTTGAAGGCGTCGGGCGCCGACGTGTTCGTGATCGCGGCGACGCCGAAATTCGCAGCGCAGGCGATCCGCAAATCCTTCGAGATCGGCTGGCGACCGATGACGTTCCTCTCCAACGTCGCGGTTTGGATCTCGACCGTGATGGAGCCCGCGGGCCTGGAGGCCGGCACCGGCATTCTCTCCACCGCTTACGTCAAGGATCCCGACGATCCCGCCTGGAAGGACGATGCGGGAGTGAAAGGCTGGCGCGAGTTCATGACAAAGTACGTGCCCGAAGCCGACCAGCACGACACCAACTACGTCAACGCCTATAACAGCGCGATGGCACTCGAGGCGGTGCTGAAGGCCTGCGGCGACGACCTGTCGACCGAGAACATCCTGAAGCAGGCATTTGCGATCCGCGATCTCGAACTGCCGATGCTGCTGCCCGGCATCAAGGTCAACACTGGCACGACCGACCATGTCCCGATCGACCAGATGCAGTTCATGCGCTTCAACGGCAAGAGCTGGGAGCGTTTTGGCGAGCTGCAGACGGGGAATTGACGATCGGGTGGGCGCGGCTCGACTAACAAAGGTTAGTTGGCGCCGAGTCGGCGACGTTGGTCGTATTGACGGTGCGAATGTCGGCCGACTAAGCCTGTTCGCAAGCAATCAAGAATCCCTTCCGTCTGTTGAAATACCCGCATGCACCGAACAGGCCCTGGAGCGAATGGCTCCGGCAAACTCTTTGCGCCCGTCGTTCTGGCCGTCCTCCTCGCGACAGGATTGATCCGCTACGCTATCGATCATTCGGGCACCCCGGTCAGCGAGGCTGCGCGAGCCTCGGCTTCAACCGGATCCGAGCAAGCCAAACAGAGCGCCTCGGCGAATGATAGTTCGCCGGCAACTCCGACCGCTCCCTCGGCGTCGAGCACGGAGCCCTCGCCGCCGGCCGAAGGAATTGAGAAGCAGGCCTCGGCTGCAGCGCCTCTTCGCGTCACCGCGATCCGGGTCGAGCAGGGCCTGTTCACGGACGTTCGCGTGCGCGACAACGTCCTCTGCGCCGCGGATTATCCGTTCCTGGGAATTGCAGAGGTCGGCGGCGAATTTGTTGCCCTGAACGGCATTGCCCGGCAATGGGCCAGCGACAACTACCTCTCGGTCTACCGCGGCAACACATGGCTTGCAGTGAGGGATCGCGGGGTCGATCCCCTCAACCTTGGCTATTCAGAAGCCAGCAAATTGATCCAGGCCGCTAACGATCTGTGCCCGAGGTCCTCGGCGGACATCCTGGGAGACGCCGCGAAAAGAATGAAGGAGGGCCAGGCGAGGCTCGTTCAGCTCGGCCCGACATTCGGACTTGGTACGGTCAGCCGGCCACGGCTTGCCGATGAGTCCAGGAAAAAGCCGGACGATGACGCGATCGAGGTGGTCGCCTGGCATCTGACGCAGGGATTGGGGCGCGAAGGGCAGGTCGGTCAGAAAATTCGAACGGCAGGAGGAACGGCCTGCTTTCGATTCAACGAGGATGAGTACCGATGCGTGAAGTTCGATCGTACGCACGGGCGCACCGCGATCCTGGCGGCTGCGGACATCGACGGGCCAGAAAAGCAGATCGTCGACCAGCATTGCTTTACGCTGGCGCGCAGCCTCAATGACCGGCGTTGCGATTTCAACGTCACGATGGTCGTGAGGGACCGGGGGATGGATCACCTGGAGCGCACGTTCTTCTATTCCAGCGACAGGATGAAGTTGACGCCCTGGTCGAAATACTGACGCGCTTCGCCTGAAGCTGCGCCCTACTTCGGCGCCGCCGCCGCGCTATCCGCATCATCCCGCACGTGGACCACGGCGATCTTGTCCGTATAGATCCGCTTCCAGCCCTTGAGATGATCGAGGATCTGCGGGCCGGGGGAGTCGGCGACCAGCAGCGTCGCGTCGATCTTGTGCTCGTCGAGCAAGGCGGGGAGCAGCGCGGGCTTCTGGCCTTCGGTCGCCTTGAAGAAGTCCATCACGAACTTCTCGCCATAGAGCTCGGCGCGGCCGTCGACGAAGACCGGGATGTCGCGCGCGATCAGATAGCCGCCGAACTTGTATGAGTTGAAGATGCGCTTTGCCCCGCGCTTCTCGAGCAGGTCGGTCGCCGCGACCGGCGTCTGGTCCATCGTGAAGGTGAAGCGGTGATGCGACATGTAGATCGAGGTCGAGGTCCAGCCTGCCGCCATGATCATCAACGCGCCAATTGCAGTCACGTAGCGGGCGGGCCAGCTCTCACCGGTTTGCGTGTCGGCTTGCCGCAGGGGCGATTTTTCGCCGAGCGGCTTGGCCAGCACCAGCGGCACCAGGAAGGCGAAAGCCTCGATGCTCCTGACATGGCTCAGCGCCATCCAGGTCAGCAGCAGGATCAGCAGGATGCGCGGCGGCGACAGCGTCAGGCCGCGATAGAGCCCGATCGCGATCAGGCCGAGCAGCGCGCCTTCGAACGCGGTGAAGGAGGCGAAGTTCGCCGGCGACCATTCGGAGATGACGGTCAAGAGCTCGCCGAGATTGAGGATGTTGGTCGCGCCCAGCAGCGTGCGCCAGCCATAGGGCGTGAGGCAGCTTGCGGCCAGCGCGGCGACGCCGAACAGGAACCAGCGCAGCAGCAGGCGAACCTGCTTGCCGGACTCGAGGCCCCAGAGCGCGACGAACGACATCGGGCCGATCAGCGCGAGGCCGAGCACGAAGCCGCCATGCAGGCTCGCCCACAAAGACATCAGCGGCAGCCAGTACCATGACGGCGTGCCCCTGCGATCGGCTGCAGCCATCAGCATGCCCACCCATGCGATCATGACAGGCAGCGCCAGCATGTGCGGCCGCGCCAGGATGTGATGCAGCGACAGCACGATTGCAAGCATCGCGAACAGCACCGAGCGCGGCATTTCCAGATGCGCGTCGAGCAGGCGGACGAGGATCGCCGCCGACAGCGCGACTCCGAGCGCGGTGAGGATGACCGGACCGGCCCAGCCCCATTGCGTATGGGAGAGCGCGAACGCGACCTGCGACAGCCACGAGGTCGAAAGCCAGGGAGCTCCAGGCCGGGTGAAGGAATAGAAGTCGGTGTAGGGAAGGGCCTGGTGATCGATCACCCATTGCCCGATCTTGATCTGCCAGAACGAGTCGGAGTCCTGAAGCAGCGTGTCGCCGACGAAGAGGAAGAAGAGATAGGCGCCTGCACCGACGCAGAGCGGCACCAGCGTGCGCGCGCGGCCCTGCACCGCGATGCTGTTGGCAAAGGAAAGGGACATGCCGCCTCGTCGTCCTCGGTGTTCTCATCGGGTGGGCCCGAGCGGGCGGCATTTGACCACGGCCGACATAACTTCGGGTAAACCGGCTGCACGAGCGGCTTGATGTCCCGACAATTTAACTGATTGTTTTCAATTCCAGTTTACCATCGGCGAATACACGCAAACCGCTCTTTGTTTACGCAGTCGAATTAACTGCGGCGAAATTCTTTGTCTCTAGGTTCGGTTCCATGGTCGGGCGGCGCTGGGAAGCCGAAGAGACCAGACCACTTGTAGCCTTGTGTACTTTTTTGGGAGCACTCTATGAAGAACCTCGTTGCGCGTTTCGTGAAGGATGAATCCGGCGCCACCGCCATCGAATACGGCCTGATCGCTGCCGGCATCGCGCTGGCGATCATCACCGTCGTCAACAACCTCGGCAGCACGCTGAACACCAAGTTCGGCTCGATCTCGTCCAGCCTCAAGTAAGCTCGGACGACCTTGGAATTCTAAGAGCCTCGTCTTCGACGGGGCTCTTTTCTTTTGGGTGACCCGTCACCCTGAGGTGCGCGTCCTGCGGCGCGACGGCGCCGCAGGGCAAGCCTCGAAGAGCGACGGCCCGGCTGCATCCCGGCCGTTCATCCTGCGAGGCTCCCGGCGCGATGCTTTTGCATCCCGCCACTCGCACCTCGGGATGGCGGAACGGGAGATTTGCTGCTGCCTCGCCGATCGCGGTCCCGTAGGGTGGGCAAAGCGCAGCGTGCCCACCACTCGCGGATGATAGGGCATGTCGTACCCACAACGTCATTGCGAGCGCAGCGAAGCAATCCAGACTGTATCCGCGGAGGGATTCCGGATTGCTTCGCTGCGCTCGCAATGACGAGGAAACGTCAGCGTCCGCACCAGTTCTATCGTGATTGCAAGGTGTGGGGGCACGGCGCTATGCGCCTTTGCCCACTCTACGACAGCGTGCCTGCGACGACGAGCGCGGCACTATTCCGCGAGGCTGGGCTGCCAGACCGGCGGCAGTGCGGGTGCAGCGGTCGCCGGCGCGGTGCGGCCGAGGCGTTCGACACAAAACTTCGTCGCCCAGATCGAGGCTGCGGCGAGCGCGATGCCGCCGGCGACGTCGATGAGATAATGCGCGCCGATCGCCGGCGTCGCCGCGATCATCAGCACGTTCAATGCGGCGGCGATGCCGCCGATGCCGCGCACCGGCCACAGCGCCCACATGTAGAGCACGGCGGAGGCGGCGTGAAAGCTCGGAAACGAGACGATGCCGGAAAGGAAGAACAGCCGGAGCTCACGCAGGCTGCCGTCACGCAGCGCAAGGATGTCACGCAACTGGCCGGCATAGACCGCGGTGTTGATCTCGGGGAAATGCGCCGCCGGCAATTGCAGCCCGTAATAGGTGCCGATCGCAGGCACCAATGCGGAGACCGCGATGGTGACGGCGAGCGCGAGGCTCATCGCGAGCATGAAGACCTGCAGCCGCACGTAGCGTGCCGTCAGCGTCAGGACGACGGGAACGCCGAGCAGTGGCCATTTGATCAGTCCGTAGCTGCGCGCCAGGAGGTCTGCGAGCCAGGGATGGTCGTTGATGTAGCGCGCGATCGGTTCGGGATCGAGGCCGAGCGCGCGGTCAATCGCCAGCAGTGCCTCGTCCTGGAGCGGCCAGTTCAGCTTGCCCGCGACATAACTCAGCGGTCCGACGATGGCGCAGGTGAGGATGACCTGTCCGATCGTGCCGAGCGAGAATACCAGCTTCGGATCGGCTTGGTCGCCCTTGGCGAGCTGGTGGCGATAGGCCGTTGCGACGAGGAGCGCAGCGATCGCCAGCGTGATGCCGTAGGCGACAGGCTCGAGGCTGAGACCGGTTGCGGGAAGCCCGAACGCCAGCACGCTACCCATGGCCACGATGGGGAGCCAGTTCAGCTGGAAGAGCCGCCAGGCGGTTTGGGCGTCTGAATCGCGCATGCTGCACCGAGGTGGGATCGCGGTCGGCGCCACAGTCGCGGACCTGCTTTAAGATCGCGGTAACAATTGTGGTTAGCGGTCTATCAACCGGCTCCGGCAGTTCGCGCATTTGTCGCCTGCGGCTTTGCCGTGACGCTTTACGCAAATCCATCTTGTCATCCCCCCTGAATAGTTGTTCAGTCCTTGCGGGGCGATTTGCAGCTTTAAAGTGACGAAGCGTTCGGCCGCAGGGCGTGCGGACGACGTGGGTGGGACAGGAAGCGCGCCATGGTTTATCGGCGGACGCATCAAGTGGTTAAGCGCCTTGCGGCCAGGCGCAGTGCGATATTGGCGGCGGCGCGGGAGGCTGCGGCGGAAGGCGGGATGGCGGCGGTGCAGATCGCTCCGGTTGCGGTCCGGGCTAATGTCGCGGCCGGCACGGTTTACCGCTACTTCCCCTCCAAGGCCGAGCTGATCTCCGAATTGATCGCCGAGGTTTCGCGGGACGAGCTCGCGGCGATCCGGCGGGCGGCCGATGCCGCGCCGGGGCCGTCCTCGGCGCTGGCTGCGGCGGTAACGACCGTGGCGGTCCATACCCTGTCGCAGCGCAGGCTGGCCTGGGGCATCCTGGCCGAGCCCGTCGATGTCGATGTCAGCGCCTCCAGGCTGGCCAGCCGCCGCGAGATCGCCGGCGAGATCGCCAGCCGGATCGACGCCGCCGTGCGTGCCGGCCATCTGCCGGCACAGGACACCGCGCTCGCCGCCACTGCGCTGCTCGGCGCGCTGCACGAGGCCCTCGTCGGCCCGCTTGCGCCCGACAATCTCGAAGATCCCGTCAAGATGCGCGATGCGGTGCAGACGGTGACGCTGCTGGCGCTGCGTGCCGTCGGCGTCATGGACGCCCGCGCCCGCGGCCTCGTGGTGCAGCAGACGCTGCTCCCGACCACCAAGGCGCTGGTTGGAGCCTGAACAAGCGGGACGCGACCGGAGCGGGATCTGATCCCGCTCAGGTCATTGTCCGGGCGCGCCTATTTGCAGAAACCGCGCAAATCAACCGGATAGCCCCGGCTACTGTGCATGGGGTTGTTTTCGACGTTTTGCTTTGCCCGCTCTTCGCGGGCCTACATGTTGGCGTCGCCCTCGGGGCCGACCGAGGCGATGCGCACCATGTTGGTGGTGCCGGGAATGCCGAGCGGCACGCCGGCGACGATGATGACGCGCTGGCCAGCACGGACAAAACCGTCGCGGAATGCGATCTGGCCGGCGCGGCTGACCATGTCGTCCTGGTCGCGCGCATCTTCCGCCACCACGCAATGCACGCCCCAGACCACCGCGAGCCGGCGGCCGGCCTGAATGTTGGGCGTGATCGCCACGACCGGCGGCTTCGGCCGCTCGCGCGCCACGCGCACCGCGGTCGAGCCCGAACTGGTCCAGCAGATCAAGGCGGGCAAGTCGAGCGTCTCGGCGATCTGCCGCGCGGCGTCCGCGATGGCATCGCCTGCGGTCGCTTCCGGCGCCGGGCGCTGGGCCGTGATCACCGAGCGGTAAGTCGGGTCGCGCTCGACCTCCTCGCCGATGCGGTTCATGGTCGAGACCGCCTCGACCGGGAATTTGCCGGCCGCCGATTCCGCCGACAGCATGATGGCGTCGGCGCCTTCATAGACGGCGGTGGCGACGTCGGAGACTTCAGCGCGGGTCGGCACCGGCGACTGGATCATCGATTCCAGCATCTGGGTCGCGATCACGACCGGCTTGCCGGCGCGGCGCGCCATGCGCGTCATCTGCTTCTGCAGGCTCGGCACGCGCTCCAGCGGCAGCTCGACGCCGAGGTCGCCGCGCGCCACCATCAACGCGTCGGAGGCCTCGATGATGTCGGCGAGGCGGTCGATCGCCTGCGGCTTCTCGATCTTGGCCATCACGGAGGCGCGGCCGCGGATCATCTTCTTGGCCTCGAGCACGTCGTCGGCGCGCTGCACGAAGGACAGCGCGATCCAGTCGACGCCGGTGACCAGCGCGGCCTCGAGGTCGGCGCGGTCCTTCGGTGTCATCGCCGAGACCGGAAGGTCGGTGTCGGGCAGGCTGACGCCCTTGCGGTCGCTCATCTTGCCGCCGACCACCACACGCGTCACCGCGTGCTCCTTGGAGGTCTCCTCGGCGATCAGGCGGACCTTGCCGTCGTCGAGCAGCAGCGCG
This sequence comes from Bradyrhizobium sp. KB893862 SZCCT0404, assembly GCF_018130885.1. Taxonomy (NCBI): domain Bacteria; kingdom Pseudomonadati; phylum Pseudomonadota; class Alphaproteobacteria; order Hyphomicrobiales; family Nitrobacteraceae; genus Bradyrhizobium; species Bradyrhizobium sp. KB893862 SZCCT0404. The sequence goes on along the minus strand of NZ_JAFCLT010000003.1, from coordinate 48,810 downwards.
TGGCCGGGCCTCAGCGCCGCCAGGATCTCCGGATGCGGGAGATGGACGCGCGTGGCATCGCCCGGCGCCTTGTCGGAATCGAGGGTGAAGATCTGGCCGTTCTGGAGCTGCACAGAACCTTCGGCGAAGGCACCGAGCCGGAGCTTGGGGCCCTGGAGGTCGACCAGGATGCCGATCGGCCGGCCGTAGCTCGATTCGACATTGCGGATCGTCGCCACCAGCTCCCGCATCTTGTCATGCGGAGTGTGGCTCATGTTGATGCGGAACACATCGGCGCCGGCCTCGAACAGGCGGCGGATCATCGCGAGGTCTGAGGAGGCAGGTCCGAGGGTCGCGAGAATCTTGATACGGCGAAGACGCCTCATGGCTTATTTCCAGGCGGGGGTGGCAGGCCGGGCGAGCCCGGGGGGGTAGCACCGGGCGGGCCATTGGGCAAACCCGGAACGCCGCCCGGGCCAACTGGTCCGGGCAGGCCAGGCACGCGTTGCTGCGCCGGCTGTTCGTTGGCGTCGGTGAGCTGCACCGTCCAGGCCCGCTGCTCGCCGGTGTCGACCTCGAAATAGCCGGTCCGGTCATAGCCGCGCGCGAGGCAATCCTCGGTGCCGCGGATGGTGAATTCCTTGTCGCGCGAGCACATGAAGGCCTGGCCCGACCATTCGCCGCCACGGTCATAGTCGATGGCGTAGATGTAGTAGTAGCGGGCGACCAGCGTGCCCCGCAGCAGCGTCTCGCAGGAGCGGGACGAGATGTTCCACCAGCCCTCGGTGGTCCAGCCCTCGGCGTCCTTGTAACCCAGCGCGATGCCGACCCGGCTCGACGTGTTGTTGCAGAGCCGGAAATCGGCGGAGGCCGGGCTGCTCCAGAGGCACAGCAGGGCGACCGCCAGCACCGGGACCAACCGGGCGAGCAGGCGAAGGGGGAGGCGGGGAGATTCGGCAATCATTGTCGCGGAACGTATACCAGATCATTGACGATTTGGCGTAGGGCCCGGGGGAACTGCCCGAGGCCGGGGTTTAAGGTCCGTTTGCGCCGCGATATGGCAAAATCTGTGACAGGACCCCACCTGATCCCGTAAGGGTGACCGCCATCGCGGCCGGAGCTTTGAGGAATTCAGTCATGGCAATCGACGACAAAACCAGAACGGAGCTCGAGGCAGCCGCTTTCCGGCGCCTGGTCGACCATCTGAAGACGCGGACGGACGTCCAGAACATCGACCTGATGAATCTGGCCGGCTTCTGCCGCAACTGCCTGTCCAACTGGCTCAAGGACGCCGCGGACGCCCAGGGCGTCGCTCTGAGCAAGGACGAGAGCCGAGAGGCCGTCTACGGCATGCCCTACGAGACCTGGAAGGCGAAGTACCAGGGCACGGCCACGCCCGAGCAGCTCGAGGCGATGAAGAAGGTCCATCCCCACGGGCATTGAACGGGCCCGGACGCATCGCCTGAGTCGCACCACACAACAGCTTTCTTCGCCTCGCCGCAGGAAGATGTGGGCGCGCTGTGGACGAGCGCGATGCTTGCTTGAACGCCGGGGGTCCGAACCCTAAGGGTCTACCAGCACGCGCGGTGGATGCCGGCGTCACCTCGTTTTGCCAGTTCCATTGGGAGTACCAAGATGGCCACCTCCGCCGCCGTCCGCGACGACGAGCCCGCGACGAAATTTGCCAAGGACCAGCTCAAATCCATCATCGAGCGCATCGAGCGGCTGGAGGAAGAGAAGAAGGCGATCTCCGACGACATCCGTGACGTCTATGCCGAGAGCAAGGGCAACGGCTACGACGTCAAGGCGCTGCGCACCATCGTGCGCCTGCGCAAGCAGGATCCCAACGAGCGCGCCGAGGCCGAGACCATCCTCGAGACCTACATGCAGGCGCTGGGGATGCTCTGAGGCTTTCGCCTCAAGCACCGTTGCCGTAGCCCGGATGGAGCGCCAGCGAAATCCGGGTCTCATGCCCAGCATGAAGCATCCTGGACTGCGCGGAGTCCGCGCGGTCCGCAACGACCGATCTCCATCTCAACCGCCGCGTCCGCGTTTTGAGTCGCGCCGGGCCTGCGCCCGCTTGTTGGCTTGCGAGACGCGCCCGATTTTTTCCGGTGGAATCTTGTAAGCCCGGCGAGGGTTCGGGATGGACCGCATGCCGTCATGTGACGTCGGGGACGTCTGCGGCCGCGCAAACTGGCGGGCCCGACGGAGCGCCAACGCCCGTCGCGCCGCTTCGCCGAGCTCTCGTCGCGCTTCAAACTTCCGGATGCGTCTCAGCTCGTTCTTGATGCGCTTGATGGCGCCAGCGAAGACCGACTGCCGGCGGCTTGCGTGCTCGGCCGTTCCGGAGAAGCTCTTGCCGCGCGGATCGGCCGTGCCCTTGGTCTCGCGGCGTCGATGCCGCGACAATGTACGCTCCTTGTCGCGCAGATCCCGAAGGCGGTCGCGAAGGCGCTCGAGTCCATCGCGCTCCATCTCGCCAACCACCGGATGGTGCGTGCTCAAGATGACCTCGCGCTCGTCATGGTTCAGAAGGCTGAGCTCGGACTTGCATGGAACCGACATCGTGCGCCCCCTCTTCGCGTTGAGCGAGTTTTCTGCGAGGCCTGCAGCAGGCCCGTGGCGTCCCTTCCGGGGTTCTCGCATCAACACTGCGCCGCTGTTGCGTGCGGCGATACCGGGTTATTACCCGTTGCTCGCAGGGGAAATCCCTTCCGGGACGCCGTGATCACAGGCTGATGCCGCCCCGGATTGCGCTGCGCTCCTTGCGGGCTACAAATGACGCGTGTTTCGTCTGTGAACGGAGACGCCAGTGATTGCGCCGAGGTTGCCGCGCGAGGTGAACCGCGCCTTCGACGCTCTTCCGGCGCCGATCGGCAAGCGGCTGCTTCAGGTGCGAGAGCTGATCTTCGCCACCGCTGCGGCGCATGACGGTGTCGGCAATCTCACGGAGACACTGAAATGGGGCGAGCCCGCTTATCTCACGGACGAGACCGGCAGCGGCTCCACGATCCGGCTCGGCCGCCTCAAGGACTCCGACCAGGCCGCCATTCTCTTCAACTGCAAGACGACGCTGGTCGACACCTTTCGCGAGCGCTTTCCCGATCGGTTCGAATATCGGCAGACGCGGGCGTTGCTGTTGCCGGTGGCGGGCAAGCTGCCGGAGCGCGAGCTGGCGGTCTGCCTGTCGCTGGCGCTGACCTATCATCTGGATCGGCGGGGGAAGAAGGCGCGGTAGCAGGCTTGTAGCCCGGATGAGCGAAGCGATATCCGGGATATCTTCGCGCCTGCAGCTTTCCCGGATGTCGCTTCGCTCATCCGGGCTACGAGACCGAGTTCCGGGAAAGTGGATGCCCTAGCGCAGCGCGGCCGTGCGCATCACGAACGACGTCGTCTCCAGCTTCGCCGTCGCGCTACCCGAGAAACTGTCGCAGGACAGGCCCTTCGTCGGATCGTCGGTGAAGCTCATCGCGATCACGGCCTGCGGCTTCACGAAATAGCCGCGCAGCGCCGCCGTATCGAGCTCGCCCATCAGCGTGACCGACATCGCGCGGCTGGCGCTCGGCGACAGCATCACGATCTTGAGCCAGATGCTCTCGCCCTTGGCCGCGGACAGCCGGGTCGCGGTCGCGACCATGCCGTCGATGCTCTTGCCGACCACGCTGTTGATTTCGGTAGCCTGCGCGACGTTACGGGAGCCGGAGCGGGCAGAGCGCGGGATCGGCGCGGAGGCGGCGACCACATTGGCGCGTTCGACCGGGGAGGCGGCCGGCGCGTAGGCGAGCGCCTGAAGCGTTGCGTTGGACACGCTCGCGGTTGCCTGCGGATCGGTGGCGGAGGCAAGCGCCTGGCGGGCCTTGAGCGCTGCGACCTGCGCGGGCGTGGCCTGCTGCGGCGTGGCCGGGGTGTCCCAGAAGCCGCGGGCATTGATGATGTCGGCCGGCGTCTCCGGCTTGCCGTCCGAAGATTTGGCGTCGGCGGGCTTCTCAGCCACGGGTGCCGGCTTCGCCTTGGGCGGCGCAACGAGCTGCACATCGGCCGAGGCGAGCTGGAGTGTGGCTGCGACCTGCGGCTTGGCGCGCGGCGTCGGCACCGGATCTGCCGGCTTGGCTGCGGCGGCGACCACGGTCGGTGCGGCCGGCTTCGCGCTCGGGGCAGGCGCGCCCTCGTCATCCTCGTCGCTGCTGGCGGCCGGCGCCGGCTTGCCCTTGAACAGGGCGGCGAAGAAGTTCGGCTTGCTGGCGGAATCGTCGCCATTGCCGCGGCGCTCGATCTCGGCCTTGGCGAGCTCATAGCCCTTCAGCGGCGTGCCGTCGGTCGGCAGATGCACCGTCTTGCCGTCCGGGAAGACGCGGGCGAGCTGGTCATGCGTCATGCGCGGCCAGTGCCGGATGCTGCCGGTATCCAGGTGAACGAAGGGCGAGCCGGAGGTCGGATAGAAGCCGACGCCGCCGCGCTGCAGGCGCAGGCCGGCGAAGCGGATCTGCTCCAGCGGCACGCCCGGAATGTAGAAGTCCATCGCATGTCCCAGCATGTGCTGGCTGAAGCGCGCCACGCCCGAGGAGCGGCGGCGGAGCATGGCGTTGGTGGCGGGGGAGCGGAACGAGGAGATGATCTGGATCGGCTGCTTGCCGTCGACGTCGCGATAGACTTCCCAGAGGATGTCGAAGAGGCGACGGTCCATGACCGTCTCGTCCTGGCTGCGCCAGTCGCGCAGGAAGTGGTTGAGCTGCTTCAGCGCGGCTTCGTCGTAGCGGCCATCGCGCTTGAAGGTGACGGTGAGGTCTTCGCCGGAATGGGTGTGGTGGAAGGAGAGGGTCTTGGTCTCGTTCAGTGCGGCGGCGTTATGGACCGAGCCCGCGGCAGCAAGCAGCAGCGCGCCGGCGAGGCCGATCCGGGATCCGGCCTTCACGCCCGCATGGGACAACGACAGCACAGCAAGTTGGCGTGCGAGACCAGTCAGCACGTATGAGCCCACCCAGTCGACGAGCGTTCAAAATGGACTCTCCCGCCAACCCCGTAGCAGCGCGAAAGAGGATGAACGCTTTCTTAAAGCGAGAAGGTTAATTCGAGGTTGACCTTCCCGCCCCCAAACCAAGTCAGAATACAAACCTAAACGGTTGACTGTGGCAAAAAAACGCCCGCTGCCCAAGAGCAGGTGGGAGAATGGTTAACGCTAAACGGCCCCATCCTGGGAATGGGGCCGCTGATTTCATTGTGGAATTTCAGGAAATGAGGTGCCGGACGGGCCTCAGCGGGTAAACACCCGCTGCTGCGGCCGGCGACCGACCGGAGCCGGCGGCGGGGTCGGAGCTCCCCCACCGAACAGCCGCTCGAAGAAGTTCGGACCCGACGAGCCAAAGCCGCCGCCATTGTTGGCCACCGCCACGCCCGAGGGCAGGGTGGTCGCCGGGCGCGAATAGCTCGGCTGGGAGTGGGCGACGACGTTCTCGAGATCCTTGCCGCGGCCGTTCTTCAGGATGTTGAGCATGGTCGCGTCGCGGCCGTAGACGTCCTTGCGGATTTGCAGCTTGCCGGCGTCGTCCACGAAGGCGGTCTGGTAGGTGATGTTGACCGGGATCGGGGTGGGGAATTTCAGGTCGATCTCGCTCTTGCCGTACATGCTGCGCACGCGCTCGGGCGTGTACTTGTCGTTCGGCATCGCGATATTGAGCAGCACGCTCGCGTACTGATCCGGATACTGCACGCGCATGCAGCCATGGCTGAAGGCGCGGTCGTCCCTGGCGAACAGGTTCTTGTCCGGCGTGTCGTGCTGATAGACCAGGAACTTGTTCGGGAAGTTGAAGCGGATGCGGCCGAGTGCGTTGGCTTCACCGGGCGGCTGCGAGATGTGCACCGAGCCGTCGCGGTTCTGCTCGAGCTTGAGCCCCATGCGCTGGAGCACGGTCGGGTCCTGCTGCAGCGCCGGCAGATATTCGTTGTAGACGATCGACGGCGGCACGTTCCAGGTCGGGTTGACCGTGATGTACTTCATCGTCTCGGTGAGCAGCGGGGTCGCGTGCTGCCCTGGCTTGCCGGTGACGACGCGGGTGGTCCAGACCTGCTGGCCCCGCTGCATCACCTTCAGCGTATAGTCGGGAATGTTGAGGATGACATAGGCATCGCCCAGCGCGGGGACGCCGAGGTCGCGCGGCAGCCAGCGCCAGCGCTCCATGTTCACCAGCACGGTGTCGATCTGCTTGTCGCGCTTGGGCGTGTTGAGCGCCTTGACCGTCTTGTCGTCGAGGATGCCGGTCGGCTTCATCTCGGCGCTGTTCTGGAATTTGCGGACGGCTTCGGCAACCGTGGCATCGTAGCGGGTGTCGCTGGCGTTCTCGGCGAGGCCGAGCTTGGCGCGCAGCTGCGGCACGCGCGGATCGTCCACGACGATCTCCGCCTGCTTCTTGCCGGCGGGGGTGTATTTCAGCGCCGGGCCGTCGGCGATCTCGATCACCGGGCCGCTGCCCTGGCCGCGGAGCTCGGCGAGCTTCGCCTTCAGCTCCTTGTAGAGCTTGTGCGGCGGGTTGTAGCTGTCGAGGGCGGCGGAGGCGTCCGTTGCGGTCGTGACCTTGGTCAGCACCTCGCTCGGGTCGACCGGATGTTCGGGATAGAGGATGTCGCCGGAGACCTGCGACCAGTGCATGCGGCCGCTCTGCGCCTGGCGCGCATAGTCGAACATGCTGGCGGTGAGCTTCAGCTCGGCATCGGCGAGCGCATCGGGCGTCGTAGCGGCGGCGAAATCCGGCACCGGATAGTCGGCCGGATTGAGGCCGTCGGAGGCGGCATCCTTGAGCCGGGCGATCACGCCCTTGGCCGCAGCGGTCAGGCTGCCGGCTTGCGTCCACACCGGCGCGAAGTCGCGCGCGCCGTAAAACTTCTCGATCGCGGCACGCTCGTTCTTGCGGTCGAAATGACGCGAGGTCTTGGCGCCGATCAGGTCCTTGAGCTTGTCCGCGACCGGCTGGTCGGCGGCGGGAACGTTGCTGGCGGCCTTGACCGGCTCGGCGGCCGGAGCCGCTGCAGTGGCGGGTGCCGCGGGAGCGGCCGGCGTAGTGGTCGCGGCATCGGCCTTTGCAGGCTCCGACTTGGCAGGCTCGGTCTTTTCCGGCTCCGTCTTTGCGGTCTCGTTCTTCGGTGCTTCAGGCGCGGGCGTCGTGGCGACGTCGGACGGCTTGGTCTCGACCTTGTCGGGCGCCGGGGCCGCTTCGGCCTTCACGGGCGCGGATTCCTTGGCGGGGTCCTGCACCGTGGCGGTGGTGTCGGTCTTGATGTCGGACGCGGTCGGGGGCGGGACGTTGGCAGGCTCGGGGCGCGGAATAGCGGCTTCGATCGCGAGCTCGGCGGCGCTGCTGCGCGCCTGATCCTGCGCCAGGGCCGAGCCGGCCGACACCGTGAGGAAGGTCGCCGCGACCGTCATCAAGACGCGGTCAAAGCCTGCACGGTGGTTCAAACAGTCACGCATTGTGTCGCACCCCTCGGGTGAACCGTTCCTCGTGGAACAGCTTCGTTATCGTCTATGGAGTTTTCGGCTAAACGGCGCCGGCCCCTCGAAAGTTGCACGCCTGCACGCAACGATTCATACGCAGACGATATACAGGCCCCGATTTCGCAGCCAGCGCTACCCGGGACAACTCACGACAAACTGACTTCAAGGGAGCCTCTTGGCAACGGATTGTGCGCTTGCAACAGGCGCTTTTCCCTCTGTCTGTCACTTCCAAGTCACGGTTCAGCTCGTCGCCGAATTTTGCCGTAATTCAACGGGTTGCGACCGCGTCTTTGCAGCACGCGAACCTCCGTTCGCATGAGGCTCAGTGCGTCTCCTCGCCGCTTTTCCCGCCATGGCCGGGAACCCCGGCTTCGTCCAGTTTGCGGTAGAGCGTGGACCGGCCGATCTTGAGGCGGCGGGCGACTTCCGACATCTGTCCGCGATAGTGCGAGATCGCGAAACGGATGATCTCGTTCTCCATCTCTTCGAGCGGCCGGACGTCGCCGGTCGGCGTCAGCATCGAGAGGCTTCCCGCCAGCGGCAGCGGCGCGATCGGTATTTCATTACCCGACACCAGGGAGGGCGCCGCGATCGGCTCCAACATCAGCGGCGCCGTCGGAATCTCCGTCATGGCATGCGGCTGCGAGGTCAGCAGAGGGAAGTCGGCAAGGCCGAGCTGGTCGCCCTCGCTCATGACCACGGCGCGATAGACCGCGTTCTCGAGCTGGCGGATGTTGCCCGGCCAGTCGAGCTGGGCGAGATGCGCCACGGCCTCGCCGCTGATGCCGGTGATGGCGCGGTTCTCCTCGGCGGCAAAGCGCGCGAGGAAGTGCCGCAGCAGATGCGGAATGTCCTCGCGGCGGGCACGCAGCGAGGGGATCGTCAGCGGCAGCACGTGCAGGCGGTAGAACAGGTCTTCGCGGAAATGGCCCTGCTTCACCCGCTCGAGCAGCTTGCGGTTGGTCGCCGAGACGATGCGGACGTCGACCTTGACCGGCTTGCGACCGCCGACGGCCTCGACCGCGCCTTCCTGCAGCGCGCGGAGCAGCTTGACCTGGGCGGTCAGCGGCAGCTCGCTGACCTCGTCCAGGAACAGCGTGCCGCCATGGGCCTCGACGAACTTGCCGGTGTGGCGCTCGGTCGCGCCGGTGAAGGCGCCCTTCTCGTGGCCGAACAGGATCGACTCCACGAGGTTGTCGGGGATCGCACCGCAATTGACGGCGACGAAGGGCTTCGCCTTGCGTTCGCCGCTGCCGTGGATGGCGCGCGCGAACATCTCCTTGCCGACGCCGGACTCGCCTTCGATCAGCACCGGGATCGAGGAGTTCGCCGCCTTCTGCGCGGCGCGCATCACCGGCTCCATCGCATCGGCGCGGGTGATGATGTCGGAGAAGGTCAGCCGGCCCTCGCGGCTGTGACGGATGCGTTGCAGTTCGCCCTTGAGCGCGGAGGTGTTGAGCGCATTGCGCAGGCAAACCTGAAGCCGCTCCATGCCGACGGGCTTGACCACGAAATCGGCCGCGCCGGCGCGCATCGCCGAGATCACATTGTCGATGCCGCCATGGGCAGTCTGCACGATGACCGGGACGGAGAGGCCCGCTTCGCGGATCTTAGCCAGCACGCCCATGCCGTCGAGACCTGGCATCACGAGATCGAGGATGACGCCATCGATGGCCGGTGCATCGGGGGCGGTAAGGGTGGCGATCGCGGCGTCGCCGGATTCGACGACAATCGTTTCATAGCCGCATTTCTGCACCATGTTCTCGACCAGCCGGCGGGCTACAGCGTCGTCGTCGGCGATCAAAATACAGGCAGCCATGGTGTTCCCCGCACGCTACTACTATCTGTCTCGAATCGGGTCACTCTGGCCGAAGCCGATTAACGCACTCTTAAACCTTGGTGCCCCAGCCCGTCGTCGCGATTGTTGAACACAGGTTTCCCACACAATGAATTCGCGCTCCAAGCCCGCTCTCAAAAAGCCCGCTCTCCGCAAGCCAGCCGCCAAGACATCTCTGGTCAAGACATCCGCCGTCAAGAAATCCGCAGCCAAGTCGGTCGCCAAGGCAAAACCCTCCGCCAAGCCTTCACTCGCAAAGCCTGCGAGCAAGACCGGCAAGCTCCCGGAGTGGAACCTCGCCGATCTCTATTCCGGGATCGATGCGCCGGAAGTGGCGCGCGATCTTGAGAAGATGGATGCCGATTGCGTCGCGTTCGAGACCGACTACAAGGGCAAGCTCGCGACAGGAACAGCAAACGAAAATGGCGGAAAATGGCTCGCGGAAGCCGTGCGACGCTATGAGGCGATCGACGATCTCGCCGGCCGCCTCGGCTCCTATGCCGGTCTCGTCCATGCCGGCGACAGCGTTGATCCCAAGATTTCAAAGTTTTACGGCGACGTGTCGGAGCGGCTGACGGCGGCTTCCACGCATCTGCTGTTCTTCGCGCTCGAGCTCAACCGTGTCGATGACGATATTTTGACCCGCGCGATGCAGGCGCCCGAACTCGCCCACTACCGACCGTGGATCGAGGATCTGCGCAAGGAGAAGCCGTACCAGCTCGACGACAAGCTCGAGCAGCTTTTCCTGGAGAAGGCGCAGACCGGCTATTCCGCCTTCAACCGGCTGTTCGACCAGACCATCTCCGGCCTGCGCTTCAAGGTCGGCGCGAAAGAGCTCGCGATCGAGCCGACCCTCAATTTGTTGCAGGACCGTGACGGCGCCAAGCGCAAGACGGCGGCGGAAGCACTGGCCAAGACGTTCAAGGCCAATGAACGCACGTTCGCGCTGATCACCAACACGCTCGCCAAGGACAAGGACATCTCCGACCGCTGGCGCGGTTTTCAGGACGTCGCGGATTCCCGCCATCTGAACAACCGCGTCGAGCGCGAGGTGGTGGATGCGCTGGTCGCCTCCGTCCGCGCCGCCTACCCAAGGCTGTCGCATCGTTACTATGCGCTGAAGGCGAAGTGGTTCGGCAAGAAGCGGCTCGCCTATTGGGACCGCAACGCGCCGCTGCCCTTCGCCGCGACCGACATGATCGGCTGGCCCGATGCACGCAACATGGTGTTGACGGCCTATCGTGGCTTCTCGCCAAAGATGGCCGACATCGCCGAGCGCTTCTTCACCGACCGCTGGATCGACGCGCCGGTGCGTCCGGGCAAGGCGCCGGGCGCCTTCTCGCATCCGACCACCCCGTCGGCGCACCCGTACGTGCTCATGAACTACCAGGGCAAGCCGCGCGACGTGATGACGCTCGCCCACGAGCTTGGCCACGGTGTGCACCAGGTGCTGGCGGCGAAGAACGGCGCGCTGATGGCCCCGACGCCGCTGACGCTGGCGGAGACCGCGAGCGTGTTCGGCGAGATGCTGACCTTCCGCCGTCTGCTGGCCCAGACCAAGAGCGCAAAGCAGCGCCAGGCGCTGCTCGCCGGCAAGGTCGAGGACATGATCAACACCGTGGTGCGGCAGATCGCGTTCTATTCGTTCGAGCGTGCGGTCCACACCGAGCGCAAGAACGGCGAGCTCACCGCGACGCGGCTCGGCGAGATCTGGCTGTCGGTGCAGGGCGAGAGCCTGGGTCCGGCGATCGAGATCAAGGCGGGCTACGAGAACTACTGGATGTACATCCCGCACTTCATCCATTCGCCGTTCTACGTCTACGCTTACGCGTTCGGCGACTGCCTCGTGAACTCGCTCTATGCCGTCTACGAGAACGCAGCCGAAGGCTTTGCCGAGCGCTATCTCGACATGCTCGCCGCCGGCGGCACCAAGCACTACTCGGAGCTGCTGCGGCCGTTCGGGCTCGATGCCAAGGATCCCAAATTCTGGGATGGCGGCCTCTCGGTCATCGCCGGGATGATCGACGAGCTGGAGGCGATGGGCTGAGCCGGTTTCCTTCCTGACCGGGTTCCCATTTTGACGGAGCTTGAAGATGCCGCGAGCAATCTCGCGGCATCTTTGCGACGGGCATCCGCACGGGCCGGCGCTGCTCGCGTCATGGCGTGGGAATTTGCTACGTCAGATTGAACGTTCGAGCGGTCCGGCAGACTAACTCAAGAGATATTGCGAACGTCATTTTCAACTATTGATTGCCGATTGATCGATTTTTGCCTGGGGAGGCACCCATGCTCGATCAAGGACCTGCCGCGCCGGTTCCGGAATCGAAGAACGCTGCCGCCGTCGATCAGGAAATTCCCTGGTGCGAGAAGCACCATCAGATCGTCCGCGACGAAATCGCCGCGATCAACACGCGCCGTGAGCCGGACCGGCGCATCGATACCGATCGCCTCGAGAGTTGCCAGTTGCTCGACGTCACCGGGCTCGCTCTGTCCGGCGGCGGCATCCGCTCGTCGGCCCTCTGCCTTGGCGTGCTCCAGGCCTTGAACCACCACAATCTGATCGGGCGGATCGACTATCTGTCGACAGTGTCGGGCGGCGGCTATATCGGCACCTCCCTCAGCGCCACCATGACGGCGGCGCGTCGATTTGTGTTCGGCGAAAGACCGCTCGGCGGAGCCGTCACGGCCGCCGAGATCAGCGACACGCCGTCGGTCGGGCATCTGCGCAATTATTCCAACTATCTGGTCCCGGCCGGGGTCCGCGATCTCCTGACTGGAATTGCCATCGTGGTGCGCGGACTGGTCGCCAATGTCGGCCTGACGTTGCCCGTCCTGCTGTTGCTGGCGGCCGTCACCGTGTGGTCGACGCCGCTGCGAAGCTGCCTGACGGATGCGAACGTCTTCGGCGTCAGCCTCAGCGACAAAAAACTGTGCGAGCTGCACAATTTCGGCAGCGTCGACCGCTATGGCTTCAGCACGTTCGGCGCGGCGATAGCCCTTTTCATGTTCGTTTGCAGCGGGCTCACTTATCTGGCGTCGCGCTCCGTCCGCGGCAGCGGACCCAGCGTCGTGCTCGCCTATATCGGCGGGATCGCGCTGTTGGTGGGCGTTGCCTGCGATTTCGCGCGGCTTCTCAAGGTGCATCATTTCGCGCTGACGCTCGCGATCGCCATCATCGGGGCCGTGCTGTTTTTCGCATGGGCGCTCAAGCAGTCGCTGGCAAGCCCGGGGAAGCGGCAGGAATTCCGCTCGCATTGGCCGAGCGTGGGCGCGACCTTCCTGGTGCTGCTGGCGGTGATCGCCTTCTTCGAGTTTCAGCCCTTCATGCTGGAGCAGATGTTCGATGTCGCCGAGAGCACCGCAATCGGCGGGCCTGCTGCCGGGGTTGCGATCGTCTGGATCAAGTCGCTGGCGGCCGCGGCTGCGCCAATCGGCATTTTCGTCACCGCATTCCGGCAGCAATTCGCGGAACTGCTGAAAGGAAACAGCGCCTCTTCGCAGTGGGGCTCGCTGGTCCTCAAGATCGTCGCCAAGGTCGCGCTCTGGATCGCGGGTCTTGCGCTGCCGCTCATCATCTGGGTGGCATACCTCTATCTGTCCTATTGGGGCATCTCCAACGACCTGTTCGAGCAGTGCTCGGTGAATCTGGGCCCGGTCGCGCAAAGGGAATGCCTGACGAACGCCAGGTCGAACGCACCCACCGGCAGCCTGGCCGGCAGGATCCAGTTCGATGCCGGCAAGGGCACCTTGTCGGCCGAGATCACGCCGAAGGCCGCGCCGCCGGTTGTGGACGAGACGCGGAAGCTGACGCCGGTCTGGCACACGCCCGAATGGCTTGAATTCCTGGCCGAGAAGGTCAGAGACGCGGTGCGGCCCCGATTTCCCGACCTGTTCCGGGGCGATGCGTCGGAACTCGCCTATGCGTACAGTCTGCCAAAGGTGATCATCTACTTGTTTGCCGGCATCGTGCTGTTTGCCATCTCGTTTTGCCTGACGCCGAATGCGAACTCGCTGCACCGGCTCTATCGCGATCGCCTGAGCAAGGCTTTCCTGTTCGATCCCACCCGTTCGGCGGACGGGGGCGTCGGGCGCGCCGAAGCCAGCCTCGATCAGGGGCGCGATTTCAAGGCGCTCGACCGCATGAAGCTGACCGACCTCTACGCGATCCCGGCCGAGGTGGCGCGAATTCCGGGGCTCGCGGCCGCGCCGAAGCTGCACGCGCCCTATCAGCTGATCAATACGGCGCTGAATATCCAGGGCTCGGACTTCGCCAACCGGCGCGGCCGCAACGCGGACTTCTTCCTGTTCTCCGCGCTGAATGTCGGCAGCGAGGCGACAGGCTACGCGCCCACGGGGCTCGTCGAGGACGACGAGCAGAGCCTCGACCTCGCGACGGCCATGGCGATTTCCGGAGCCGCGGCCTCCTCGAACATGGGCTCGAGCTCGATCAAGGCCCTGACACCGACGCTTGCGCTCCTCAACGTGCGGCTTGGCTACTGGCTGAAGAACCCGCGCTATGTCGACGAGCGGGTGCGGCCGCAGCGCCGCTCGACGCCGCTCTACTTCTGGTCCGAGATCTCGGGGCGCCTGTACGAGAACAGCGACAGCGTCTACCTCACCGACGGCGGCCATATCGAGAATCTCGGCGTCTACGAGCTGCTGCGCCGCCGCTGCAAGGTGATCATCGCGGTCGACGCGGAAGCCGACGCTCCCATGAATTTCGGCTCGCTGATGACGTTGCAGCGTTACGCCCGCATCGATCTCGGCGTGCGGATCGATCTGCCTTGGACGCCGATTCGGGAGTGCACCCGCGTGCTGATGGCGCGCAACGCGATCAAGGCGGGCGATCCCGCGGCGCTCGACGAGCAAGACGCGGCCGCCCGTGACCACGTCCACGTCTCCATCGGCACCATCGACTATGGCGGCAATGACCTCGGTTATCTCGTCTATGTCAAATCGTCGCTCAACGGCGACGAGAACGACTACATCCGGGACTATGCGCGCCGGAACGACCGCTTCCCGCACGAGACGACGGGGGATCAGTTCTTCTCGGAGGAGCAGTTCGAGGTCTACCGCGCGCTGGGATTCCACATGGCACACGGTTTCCTGTCCGGGGACACGCCGGTGACGGTCGGTCCCGGCACCGATCCGCGCGTGGCCCGGTTCACCGAGCCGGGCGAGCCCGCCATCGACGCGGTGCGCGCGGCGCTCGGCCTTCCGGTATTCCAGCGCCGCACCGCGAGCCTCGCCGCCACGATGATCGATCAGGGCTGAGCCGCGCGAGCGCCCAATTCCCGGCAATCGGAATTCCAAATGAGCCGATTTGCGGGAAAACCGCGCAACCGTGCCGTTGCCCTGTCCGAAGGATTAAGGTATCCCAGCCCAAGAATTCGACTTTCGACTGGGGACAATCCATGGCTGACCATAGCGAAGTGGCGTACACCACTGCCGACGGCAACGACTACGTTGCCCACGAGCAGACCTATGAGGGCTTCATCAAGCTGGTGAAATACGGCACGGCGTCGGTCGCGCTCATCGTCATCCTGATGGCGATCTTCCTCACCTGATCCATCGACTGCTGCACCGACAGCGTCGTCGGTGCCCATAAAATTTGCATACAAGCCGGTTCCAAAACCGGTATCCAACGTTGCGGGAGTGACGCTAAATTCGCGTGCGCGTTTTTGCCCGCGTCGCCGGAGGGCCTATGAAGATCGCCGTTGCCAAGGAAATCGATCCGTCGGAGCCGCGTGTTGCCGCTTCGCCTGATACGGTGAAGAAGTTCAAGGCGCTGGGCGCCGAGATCGCCGTCGAGCCGGGCGCCGGCATCAAGTCGGGCCTGCCGGATTCCGAATTCACGGCGGCCGGCGCCACCGTCAGCGCCGATGCGCTTGCCGACGCCGACATCATCATCAAGGTGAAGCGTCCCGAGGCCTCCGAGCTTTCGCGCTACAAGCGCGGCGCGCTCGTCATCGCGATCATGGATCCTTACGGCAACGAGGCCGCGCTGAAGACGATCGCCGATGCCGGCGTCGCCGCCTTCGCGATGGAGTTGATGCCGCGCATCACCCGCGCGCAGGTGATGGACGTGCTGTCCTCGCAGGCGAACCTCGCCGGCTACCGCGCCGTGATCGAAGGTGCCGAGGCCTTCGGCCGCGCCTTCCCGATGATGATGACCGCCGCCGGCACCGTGCCCGCCGCGAAAGTGTTCGTGATGGGCGTCGGCGTCGCCGGCCTCCAGGCGATCGCGACTGCGCGCCGCCTTGGTGCGGTGGTGACCGCGACCGACGTCCGGCCGGCGACCAAGGAGCAGGTCGAATCGCTCGGCGCGAAGTTCCTCGCGGTCGAGGACGAGGAGTTCAAGAACGCGCAGACCGCCGGCGGTTACGCCAAGGAAATGTCCAGGGAATACCAGGCCAAGCAGGCCGCGCTCACCGCCGAGCACATCAAGAAGCAGGACATCGTCATCACCACCGCGCTGATCCCGGGCCGGCCGGCGCCGAAGCTCGTCAGCGCCGAGATGGTCAAGTCGATGAAGCCGGGCTCGGTGCTGGTCGATCTCGCCGTCGAGCGCGGCGGCAATGTCGAGGGCGCGAAGGCCGGCGAGGTCGTCGACCTCGATGGCATCAAGATCGTCGGCTACACCAACGTTGCCGGCCGCGTCGCGGCCTCGGCCTCCAGCCTCTACGCACGCAATCTGTTCTCCTTCATCGAGACCATGGTCGACAAGAAGGAGAAGAAGCTCGCCGTGAACTGGGACGACGAGCTGGTCAAGGCCACTGCGCTCACGAAAGACGGCGCCGTGGTGCACCCGAACTTCCAGCCGAAGGCGTAAGGAGAGATCGTCATGGAGCATGCTGCACAGGTCGTCGACCCCTTCATCTTCCGGCTGTCGATCTTCGTCCTCGCCGTCTTCGTCGGCTATTTCGTGGTGTGGTCGGTGACGCCGGCGCTGCACACGCCGCTGATGAGCGTCACCAACGCGATCTCCTCGGTGATCGTGGTCGGCGCGCTGCTGGCCGGCGGCGTCGCGAACGTCTCGAGCGGTTCGGGCTGGGCCCGCGCGTTCGGTTTCGTCGCGCTGATCTTCGCCTGCATCAACATCTTCGGCGGCTTCCTTGTCACCCAGCGCATGCTGGCGATGTACAAGAAGAAGTCGAAGTAAGCGGCCACCTCGGGCTGATGGGATCAATGGGGACCTGAGATGAGCGCCAATCTCTCTGCATTCTTGTATCTTGTGGCGGGGGTGCTGTTCATCCTGTCGCTGCGCGGGCTGTCGAGCCCGGCGTCGTCGCGCCAGGGCAATCTGTTCGGCATGATCGGCATGGCGATCGCGGTCGCCACCACGCTGGCCAACCATCCGCCGGCAGACGGTCTCGCCTGGGTGCTCGTCATCGTCGGCATCGCGATCGGCGGCGCGATCGGTGCGGTGATCGCCCGCCGCGTGCCGATGACCTCGATGCCGGAACTGGTCGCCGCCTTCCACTCGCTGGTCGGCATGGCCGCGGTGCTGGTCGCCGCCGGCGCGTTCTATGCGCCTGAAGCCTTCGACATCGGCACCCCCGGCAACATCCATCCGCAGAGCCTGGTCGAGATGTCGCTCGGCGTCGCCATCGGCGCGCTGACCTTCACCGGCTCGGTGATCGCGTTCCTGAAGCTGTCCGCGCGCATGAGCGGCGCGCCGATCATCCTGCCCGCCCGTCACATCATCAACATCGCGATTGCGGTGGCGCTGGTGTTCTTCATCGTCCGCCTGGTCCTGACCGGCGGTGCGCTCGATTTCTGGCTGATCGTCATCCTGGCGCTGGCGCTCGGCGTGCTCATGATCATCCCGATCGGCGGCGCCGACATGCCGGTCGTGATCTCGATGCTGAACTCCTACTCGGGTTGGGCCGCGGCCGGCATCGGCTTCACGCTGGGCAATTCGGCGCTGATCATCACCGGCGCGCTGGTCGGCTCCTCCGGCGCGATCCTGTCCTACATCATGTGCCACGCGATGAACCGGTCCTTCATCTCGGTCATCCTCGGCGGCTTCGGTGGTGAGACTGCCGCTGCCGGCGGCGGAGCAGGCGGCGAGCAGAAGCCCGCCAAGCTCGGCTCGGCCGACGATGCGGCCTTCATCATGAAGAACGCCTCCAAGGTCATCATCGTGCCCGGCTACGGCATGGCGGTGGCGCAGGCCCAGCACGCGCTGCGTGAAATGGGCGACATCCTGAAGAAGGAAGGCGTCGAGGTGAAGTACGCCATTCACCCGGTCGCGGGCCGCATGCCCGGTCACATGAACGTGCTGCTGGCGGAAGCCAACGTGCCCTATGACGAGGTGTTCGAGCTCGAGGACATCAACTCCGAATTCGCGCAGGCCGATATCGCCTTCGTGATCGGCGCCAATGATGTCACCAACCCGGCGGCCGAAGAAGACAAGACGTCGCCGATCTACGGCATGCCCGTGCTCCAGGTCTGGAAGGCCGGCACCGTGATGTTCATCAAGCGCTCGCTCGCGTCGGGTTACGCCGGCATCGACAATCCGTTGTTCTATCGCGACAACACCATGATGCTGCTTGGCGACGCCAAGAAGGTGACCGAGAACATCGTCAAGGCGATGTAACGCGGAAGGGACCGTGGCCATCAACAAGGAATGGCACCGGTCCCATCGCATGCCGCCGAAGGCGACGCGCGAGCAGCGCATCGCCTGGCGCGCCGCTCACAAGGCGGCCTGCGGTTGCCGCGACGCTCCAGCGAGCATCCGGCCCGACGTCATGAAATTGCTGCGGAGTCGTCGCAAGCCGTGAGGCGGAGACCGGCCGCCCCGTCATGACAATCTTCAAGTGGATCGCCATCCTGCTCGTGACCGTCTACTGCGCCGGTCTCGTCGTGCTGTATGTCCGCCAGCGCGAGATGCTGTTTCCGATCCCGCCCGTCGGCCGCACCGCACCCGGTGCCGCAGGCTTTGGCGAGGCTGAGGAGCATGTCCTGGCCACCTCCGACGGCGAGAAGGTCATCGTCTGGCACGTGCCGGCCAAGCCCGGCCGTCCCGTGATCCTGTTCTTCCCCGGCAACGGCGATTTCCTCGCCGGCCGCATCGATCGCTTCAAGGCCATGACGGCGGACGGCACCGGTCTCGTCGCCCTGTCCTATCGCGGCTACGCCGGCTCGAGCGGGGCGCCGAGCGAGGAGGGGCTGCTGCGCGATGCCGCGGCCGCCTACGCCTTCACCACCGCGCGCTATGCCGCGGACCAGATCGTCGCCTGGGGCTTCTCGCTGGGGACCGGCGTTGCGGTCGCCATCGCATCCGAGCATCCGGTCGGCAAACTGATCCTGGAGGCGCCGTACTCCTCGACCGTGGACGTCGCTGCCGCGGCATTCCGCTTCGTTCCCGTGCGCCTCTTGATGCGCGACCAGTTTCGCTCCGACGAACGCATTGCGCGCGTCACGGTGCCGCTGCTGGTGATGCATGGCACCGATGACCTTGCCATTCCGATCGTGTTCGGCGAGCGTCTGTTCGGGCTCGCGCATGAACCGAAGCAGTTCGTTCGCTTCGCGGGCGGCGGACACGACAATCTCGATGCGTTCGGCGCGATCGAGACAGCGAGGCGCTTCATTGCTTCCTAGACGGCTTGCGACCTGGCGGGGCTGCGCGGTCATCGCCGCGGCTCTCGCGGCGTCGCCGCAGCCCGCGTGGGCAGCGGCCGGGCTCGACGGCGCGGCGATGCGCTGGCCCTATGCGCTGCCCTTTGCCGGCCTGTTGCTGTCGATCGCGCTCGGGCCGCTGCTATTCGCGAAATTCTGGCACCACCACTACGGCAAGATCGCCGCAGCCTGGTCGCTGCTCGCGCTCGGCTCGCTCGTGGTCTTTGCCGGCGGCATGGCGACGCTGGCCGCGCTGGTTCACGCCATGCTCGCTGAATATCTCGGCTTCATCGTGCTGCTTTTCTCGCTCTATGTCGTCGCCGGCGGCATCCTCGTCACGGGCGGCATCAAGGGTACGCCGGCCGCGAACACGGGCATCCTCGCGCTCGGCACGCTGATGGCGAGCGTCGTCGGCACCACGGGGGCCGCGATGATCCTGATCCGTCCCCTGATCCGGGCCAACCGGCCGCGGCGCCACAATGCCCACGTCATCATCTTCTTCATCATCCTGGTCGCCAATGTCGGCGGCGCGCTGACCCCGCTCGGCGATCCCCCGCTGTTCGTCGGCTTCCTGCACGGCGTCGACTTCTTCTGGACCACGCGGACGATCTGGCTGCAGACGATGATCGTTGCAGGGCTGCTGCTCGCGATCTTCGTCGCCATCGACGTCTGGCATTTCAGGAGCGAGCCGCCGGTCCGCGACACGGAGCCTGCGGCGCCGGTGCGGATCCGCGGTCTCGTCAACCTCGTGCTGATCGCGGCGATCGTTGCCAGCCTGCTGGCCTCGGCGATGTGGGAGCCCGGCATCGCGTTCGACGTGCTCGGAACGAAGCTGGAGCTGCAAGACGTCGCCCGCAACGCGGCGCTGCTCGCGATTGCGGCGCTCTCGGTGTGGCTGACGCCGGAGGAGCACAGGCTGGCCAACGGCTTTACCTGGGAGCCGATCCGCGAGGTCGCAAAGCTGTTTGCCGGCATCTTCGTCGCGATCATCCCGGTCATTGCCATGCTCGATGCCGGCGATCACGGCGCCTTCGCCTGGCTGCTGTCGGCGGTCTCGGCCCCGGACGGCACGCCGAGGGAGGCCGCCTATTTCTGGTTCACCGGCCTGATGTCGGCATTCCTCGACAATGCGCCGACCTATCTGTTGTTCTTCGAGCTGGCCGGCGGAGACCCGCAGGTGCTGATGCATGCCCTGCCGGGCACGCTCGCCTCCATCTCGATGGGCGCGGTCTACATGGGCGCGCTCACCTATATCGGCAATGCGCCGAACTTCATGGTGTGCAGCATCGCCAGCGAGAACGGCATCGCGATGCCGAGCTTCTTCGGCTATTTGCTGCGCGCCGGCGCCGTGCTGATCCCGCTGTTCCTGCTGCTGACGGTCCTGCCGGTCGCCCCGATCCTGCACTGGCATTGAATCTGACGGCCGATTTGCTACTGCTCGGCTTCACAATCGGAGCCGGTGGATGAGCGCGCATAATTCGATGCCCCGGTCGGCCTGGATCTTCCCGGCGCTGGCCGTGCTGTTGTTCGTGGCCGTCAGCGTGGCGGACTACGTCTTCACGCTGTCGCTGGCCGGGCTGGGGTTCGCCGCCGTGCTTCTGGTCATCCTGTTCGGCACGGTGTTCGCCGCCGTTCATCATGCCGAAGTGATCGCCGAACGGGTCGGAGAACCCTATGGCACGCTGGTGCTGACGCTCGCGGTGACCATCATCGAGGTGGCGCTGATCACCACGATCATGCTGGGCGAAAAGCCGGCGCCGGAACTGGCGCGCGACACGGTGTTCGCCGTGGTCATGATCGTCTGCAACGGCCTCGTCGGGCTCTGCATCTTCATCGGCGGCTTGCGCTATCGCGAGCAGGGCTTTCAGCTCTCCGGCGCCAACGTCTATCTCAGCGTCCTGTTCGCGCTCGCGACCATCACGCTGATCATGCCGAACTACACGACAACCACGCCCGGACCGGTCTATTCGGCCATCCAGCTCGGCTTCGTCGATGTGGTTACGCTGGCGCTCTATGCGGTGTTTCTCTACACCCAGACCGTCCTGCACAAGGACTACTTCGTTCATGAACGGGGGAAGGGCGAGGGCGGGGACGTGCACCTGTCGGTCGGAGCGCTCGCGGTCACCGTGGCGATGCTCCTGGTCTCGCTGCTGGCGGTCGTGCTGCTGGCCAAGAAATTCTCGCTGGTGGTCGATGCCGTCGGCGCCAGGATCGGGGCGCCGCCGGCCTTCGCCGGTCTTCTGGTCGCGCTGCTGATCCTGATGCCGGAGGGCGTCGCGGCCATCGCGGCGGCACGGAAGAACGACCTCCAGAAGAGCATCAACCTCGCCCTCGGCTCGTCCCTGGCGACCATCGGCCTGACCATTCCCGCCGTCGGCGTCGCCACCTATGCGCTCGACAAGGAGCTCGAGCTCGGTCTCAGCGACCAGGGCAGCGTGCTTCTGCTCCTGACCTTCTTCCTGAGCATGCTGACCTTCGGCACGGGCAGGACCAATGTCCTGTTCGGGCTGGTCCATATGGTGGTATTTGCCGTCTACGTGTTCATGGTTTTCGTGCCCTGAGCACCATTGCGCTGCCGCGGCCCACCGGGTCCGGATCATGTCCCAGGAGAGTTCCGATGCTTGCCGCCAAGTCCGAAGTCCAGATCGAGAACGAACAGGTCCGGGTGACCGAATGGCGGCTTGCCCCGGGCAGCGCGACCGGGCATCACACCCACGGGATGGACTATGTGATCGTTCCCGTTGTGGCCGGCGAGATGACCATCGTGGCCCCCGGCGGCGAGCGGTCCAAGGCGCAGCTTGCGGCCGGAAAATCCTACTTCCGCAAAGCCGGCGTCCAGCACGACGTGCTTAACGAAACCGCAACCGAGATCGTGTTCCTTGAGATCGAGCTGAAGCCGTAAGGCCGGTTGTGTTTGCCATCGATCCGTCGCAGTTGATCCCTTACAATGCCCTAAAGTTCCCGCATCAGGTCGCGCGGGGAGTGGCCGAGAAATGCTGAAATACCTCGCTAAAATCTCGATGGATATTTTCCCCTCGGTGCTCGCGACGATCATCGGGGCCTACATCGTTAACCACTACATCAACGCCAAGCCCGCGCCCGACACCCCCGCGGCCGTGACGGCGCCTGCCCAGGCCGGCGGCGACGGCAAGCCGGCGGACACCGCCAATCTTCCCGCGCCCGGCGTCAAGGCCAAGGGCGTCTCCGAGAAGAACGTGACCGAGAAGGCGGCGGTCGAGAAGCCTGCCGACAAGTCCGAGACCAAGGCGGCGGACACCAAGTCTGCGGACACCAAGGCTGCGGACACCAAGGCTGCTGACACGGCTCCCGCCGAGGCCGCCTCCCATGGCCGCCCGACGGCCCGCGAGAAGGCGGCTGCCAAGTCGACCCCGGCTGCCACCGCGCCGGTGGCGGAGGCGAATTCGGCGCCGGCCGCTAGCTCCCCGGCTGCGGCCCCGGACGCCAACGACCTGGCGCGTGCCGCCATCGAGCGTCTGCGCAAGTCGCCTGAGGGCAAGGCCGCCGAGAAGGCTGCCGAAGCCAAGGCCGCCGAAGCAAAGGCTGCGGAAGCCAAGGCCGCCGAGACCAAGCCGGTCGAGCGAACCCCCGAGCCTGCGGTGCGCGAAGCCGCCCGCACCCCCGAGGCTCCGCGTGTCATCTCGACCGATCCGTCTGCGGTCCGTCCCCTGCCGCCGCCGATCACGGTGTCCACGCCCTCGACCGAGGCGTATGGCAATGGCGGTTCGTCGCCGAACTACACCGCGTCGGTCGGCAACGACGACCCGAATCGAATCACCCCTCCGGCCGACATTCCCGTGCCGATGATCGCGCCGCCGCTTGACCTGCGGGCCGACGCCGGCGCGGCCATGCCGCGACCGAAGAAGACCAACGTCGCCGACGAGATGCTGTCGGGCATGAAGTCGATGTTCCACTCGGTCCTGCCGAAGGGCGCCACCCCCGACTAAGAGCTTTCGCTGCTGTCAGCCGCCGACCCGGGCGAGGCCGCTGCGGGCGGTATCGTCGCGCGGACGAAGCGCAACCGCCTTGTTGTAGGACGCCGCCGCCTTGGCCTTGTCGCCGAGCCGCTCATAGGCCTGCCCGCGCGCGGTCCAGATCTGGGCATTGTGCGGGTCGGCCTCGGACGCCTCGTCGAGATCGGCCGTAGCCTCCTTGATCTTGCCGAGGGCGAGATAGCTCGTGGCACGGCCGAGCAGCGGCTCGGCCTTTTGCGGGTTGAGCCCGCTCGCCGCGCTGAAATCGGCGATTGCGACATCGTGCTGGTTGTTGCCCTGGTAGATCAGCGCGCGGCCATAGAGCGCCTGCGCGTTATAGGGATCGAGCCCGACGGCCCGATTGAACTCGTCGAGCGCCGCTGCGGTGTCGCCTGATTTGGCGAGGGACTGGGCCTTTGCGGTGTGGCTCGCGGCTTCGGTGACGCTGCCGGGGCTGACCGCGCTCTCGGCGGTCGCGGCGGCCTTCGGCGTCTCCTGCGGCTTGTCCTTCTCCGGCATCAGCGATCCCAGATCGAAGGAGCAGCCGCACAGCGCAATCCCCGTCAGGGCCAGTGCGAGCGGCTGCCGCCAGAACCGGCGTCGTCGCGCCAAGCCGCGCTCGGGGAAAGGGGAGGCCATCTACGGTTCGCTCGCGCGTTGGTGCCGCACCGGTCGTGCCCGTCCCAGAAAGGCACCGCTCATAACAATAACGCGGGCCAAGGGCCCGCGTCATCGAAAACTGAGGTCTTAGTTATTCACCAAATCAGCGCGGAGGGCGCGGACCTGCACCCGGGCCGCCACGGCCACCGCGGTCGCCACCGGGGCCGGCGCCGAACACCGGCTTCGGCTTCATCGGCAGCAGGCCTTCACGCTGCAGCTTCTTGCGGGCCAGCTTGCGCGCGCGGCGCACGGCTTCGGCCTTTTCGCGGGCCTTCTTCTCGGAGGGCTTTTCGTAGTGACCGCGGAGCTTCATCTCGCGGAAAATGCCTTCGCGCTGCATCTTCTTCTTCAGCGCCTTGAGGGCTTGGTCGACATTGTTATCGCGAACGAGAACCTGCACGCGGCATCCTCTTCAGTGGATCGGATTTGAATTCTGGTAAGTCAAAGGGGATGGCGAAACGCGCAAGCCCTTAACCTGAGGGCGTGGATGTATCAGACAAAACCCTTGATGTCCACCTGCCAAGCGGGTTTTCGGGCCAAGTTCAGCCATTAAATGCGGCGAAAATGCCCCCGGGCGGCCTCGATTTGGGTGATTTGGCGCCCTTGGCGCGGCCGCGACCGGAGCTTTGTTCCGGATTCTTTGAAATGAGGGGACTACAATGGATATGAAAAAATACGCTGCCGAGGCTATCGGCACCTTCTGGCTCACATTCGCAGGTTGTGGCAGCGCCGTGATCGCGGCCGGCTTCCCGCAGGTCGGAATCGGTCTGGTCGGTGTGTCCCTGGCGTTCGGCCTGAGTGTGGTCACGATGGCCTACGCGATCGGCCACATCTCGGGCTGCCATCTCAATCCGGCCGTCACGCTTGGCCTTGCCGCCGGCGGCCGGTTTCCGGCAGGCCAGATCCTGCCTTACGTGATCGCGCAGGTGGCCGGCGCCATCGTCGGTGCCGGGATCCTCTACGTCATCGCCAGCGGAGCGCCCGGCTTCGACGTCACCAAGGGCTTTGCGTCCAACGGCTACGATGCCCATTCGCCCGGCCAGTACAGCATGATCGTGTGCTTCCTCACCGAGGTGGTGATGACCATGATGTTCCTGTTCATCATCATGGGCGCGACCCACGGCCGCGCACCCGCCGGCTTCGCGCCGCTCGCGATCGGGCTTGCGTTGGTGATGATCCATCTCGTCAGCATTCCCGTCACCAACACGTCGGTGAACCCGGCGCGCAGCACCGGTCCCGCGCTGTTCGTCGGCGGCTGGGCACTGTCGCAGCTCTGGCTGTTCTGGGTCGCACCGCTGATCGGCGGCGCGCTGGGCGGGGTGATCTATCGCTGGCTCAGCGAGGAGCCCAGCGGCATCGTCGCGGGCGCGAAGACGGCCTGATTCAAGTGCGGGATCGCAGCCTTTGCTGCGGTCCCTTCACTTGCCCTCGATCGGCCGCCTCACTTCGGTGACGTGGCCCATCTTGCGGCCGGGGCGCGGCGCGCCCTTGCCGTAGATGTGCACGGTCGCGCCGGGCACGCTCAGCCATTTGCCGTAGTCGTTGATCTCGTCGCCGATCAGGTTGGTCATGGTGACGATCTCGCCATGGCGCACCGGCTTGCCGAGCGGCCAGCCGGCGATGGCGCGGATGTGCTGCTCGAACTGCGAGACGGAGGCGCCGTCCAGCGTCCAGTGCCCGGAATTATGTACGCGCGGCGCGATCTCGTTCACCAGCACCTTCGGACCGGTGCCATTGGCGAGCACGAACATCTCCACCGCCAGCACGCCGACATAGTCGAGCGCGTCGGCGATCTTGCCGGCGATGCTGCGTGCTTCCTCGGCCAGCGCATCCGGAATGGGCGCGGGCGCGCGGGATATTTTCAGGATGTGATCGCGGTGCTCGTTCTCGGTGACGTCAAAGCACTCGACCTGGCCCGTGGCCGAGCGCGCGGCGATCACGGAGATCTCGCGCTCGTAGGGAATGAAGGCTTCCAGGATCGCCGATTTGGTGGCGAGGCTGGTCCACACCTTGGCGATGTCGTCGCCCTCGCGGATGATGGCCTGGCCCTTGCCGTCGTAACCGAAGCGGCGGGTCTTCAGCACCGCGGGAAGACCGATCCTCAGGATCGCCTCGCGCAGCGAAGCCACCGAGGTGACGTCGGCGTAAGCGGCGGTGCCGATGCCGAGCCGCGTCACGAAATCCTTCTCGGCGAGCCGGTCCTGGGTGGTCTCGAGGATCTTGCGCTTGGGCAGCACCGGGCGGCGCGCATCCAGCACCATCGCGGCGGCGGCCGGCACGTTCTCGAATTCGTAGGTGATCACGTCGACGTCGCCCGCGAACATCTCGAGCGCCTCGACGTCGGCATATTCGGCGCAGGTGGCGTTCAGCACGACATCGAAGGCCGGCGAGTCCGGATCCGGCGAGAACACCTGGCAGCGCAGGCCGAGCCGTGCCGCAGCCATCGCCAGCATCCGCCCCAATTGTCCGCCGCCGAGGATTCCGATGGTGTCGCCGGGCTTCAGCGTCACCTGCTTTGCGTCAGTCACGCCTTGTCCTCCGGACGCTCGGCAACCGCCTCGGTCTGCGCCTTGCGCCAGGCGGCGAGGCGGTCGGACAATGCCGGGTCGGACAATGCCAGCACCGCGGCCGCAAGCAGCGCCGCGTTGATTGCGCCGGCCTTGCCGATGGCGAGGGTGCCGACCGGGATGCCCGCGGGCATCTGAACGATCGAATGAAGCGAATCGACGCCCTTGAGCGTCTTCGACTCCACGGGGACGCCGAGCACCGGGAGTTCCGTCAGCGCGGCCGCCATGCCGGGCAGATGCGCAGCGCCGCCGGCGCCGGCGATGATGACCTTGTAGCCGGCCGCCTTGGCGCCCTTGGCGAAGGCAAACAGCCGGTCGGGGGTGCGGTGGGCCGAAACGATGCGGGTGTCGGCGGGAACGCCGAGCGCTGCAAGCGTGTCGGCGGCATGCCGCATCGTGTCCCAGTCCGACTGGCTTCCCATGATAATGGCGATCGGCGCGGTCATGGCGTTAATTGTGCTCGGGAAAACAGAAACATAGGCCAGATTAACGGTTCCGGCCGGCGGCTCGCAAGGCGGTGGCAAGGAGAAGGGAATGCACTATCCTGTCTTGGTGAATCCCCGCAAGCCTTCATTGAGCAGGATGCCCATGAGGAAACCAAAAAGGGCGCGCGCTGCGAAGGCCAAAAAGGGCCGGAAAACCAGTGCCGGCCGACCTGGAGCCGCCGCCAAGGCCCCGGCCAAGCCGGCGCGGCGCCGCGCTCCGGCCGCCGCTGCCGCCTGCGCCAACGCGACCATCCGCGGCCTCAAGAGCAAGCTCAGGGAAGCCCTGCTGCGGGTCTCGGAACTCGAGGCGGCCGCAGACACCGACTTCCTGCTCGATATTCCGAACCGGCGCGGCTTCGAGCGCGAGCTCGCACGCGCCATTGCCTACATGAAGCGGTATCGCGCCAGCGGCGCGCTGATCGTGCTCGATGTCGACCGGCTGAAGCCGATCAACGATTCCTTCGGCCATGCCGCCGGCGACGAGGTGCTCAAGGCGATCGTCGCGACGCTGACGCGGCAGGTCCGCGCCTCCGACGTGGTCGGCCGGCTCGGCGGCGACGAGTTCGCGCTGCTGCTGTGGAATCTCAACGAGACCGATGCCAAGGCGAAGGCTGCTTCCTTCGAGCAGGCGATCGACGAATTGTCCTTCGTCTTCCGCGGCCAACAGGTCACCGCGGGCGCCTCTGCCGGCGTCGCGTTGCTCGGTCCGCATTCCGATGCGGGCCGCGCCCTGGAGGAGGCCGATGCCGCCATGTATGTGCGCAAGGCGCGGCGCCGGCACGAGCCGCGCATCAGGCTCGTCAGCAGCGAGCGCTAGAATATGATCCGGATCCGAAGGGCCGCGTCAGCGCGAAGTGCGCAGCGGCTTTCCTCGCGACGAACACGCAACGCGTTTGCGCGGAGATCATGCTCAAACAGGAAATCAGAGGGTCGCGAGATCTTCGGGCACGTTGCCGAATTTGCGCAGCAGCGTGGCGTCCCCGAATTCGCCGGTCATGGGATCGCCGCTGCGGCTGAAGGCGACCGCGCCGATATGGCCGGCGCCGCGCGCCAGAGCTTCGGCGCGCCGCAGCGCTGCCGTCGAGGACTGACACTCCTCCGCAGCGCCCGCGACGGGCGATCCGTCGTCATCGATCAGGAAGGGCATTGCAACGTAATAGGTCACGTCCGACATGGCGTTGCTCCAATGATCAAAACTACGCGGCGCTGCTGTTGCTCCGCGCCTTGCTGCGTGACGTCTCGGGGATGCAGCCGGCGGAAATCGCCGCCTGCAATTCTTCCAGCTCCGCCTCCAGATATTCGTTGGCCATGATCAGCGCCTTGATGGTGCTGCGCAGGTTGCCGTCGCACATCGCGATCGCCTGATCGCAGGCCTGTTCGTAATGGCTGTTGTCGAGAAGGGCGGGGACTGACATCGGCGGTGTCCTTGGGGCTGCTTGGCGTTTCCTGGGGCGCTGGGGTCGCAAAATGTTCCTATTTTGTTCTCTGTGAGTCAAGCGGATTCATCTGCGGCGAGCGGGCCGCGAACGCGCCTCTGTGGATCAGGCGATGATGTCGGGCGTGATCTGGTCTTCGATGAACGCGATACGGTCGCGTAACAACAGCTTGCGCTTCTTCAGCCGCTGCAACCGCAATAGGTCGGGGGCAGGCGATTGATGCAGTGCATCGATCGCCGCATCGAGATCTCGGTGTTCCTGCTGCAACCGGGTGAGCTCGGCTTCGAGCTCACGCTCGTCTTCATTGGTCATGTCTGCGGTGGCCGAAAACCGAAAAGCGTGAGATCTGGGCTGTGGATGCCCTGTGGAAATTATCGTCCTTGCGCGACGTGATCGCAAGCGATCTGCGACCCCCGCACGCCGATCTCCCGCAACATATTTCTGCGGACCGATGCGGCGCTGCGCGAGCGCATTGATATCATGGATTTTTCAGGCGCGGTTCCATTACTCACGCTTCATTACATATGAATTTTCAAAAATGACGATGCGACGACGGATACCCATCGACAGAACGAATCGGTGATGTAGACTTTGGCGTCCGGATCGAATCCTAAAGCTCTACCCTACCGAGGAGGTTTCGAATGACAATTCAGGCACATCTGGTTGAATTGGAGCGGAAGCACAAACTTCTCGAAAACGAATTGCACGAAGCTCTCGTGCACCTTTCAACAGACGACCTGCAAATTGTTGAGTTGAAGCGCCGGAAGTTGATGGTCAAGGACCAGATCGAGCGTCTGAAGCACGGCGATACGCTCCACTAGTGACCCCCGTAACAGCGTTGAGTTGATCGTACCCTTTCAGGCGGGGATGAGAGCCTTTGTGCTCATCCCTGCTGCAAGGTGCGAGACCATGCAAAGACATTTGCGCGGAAGCCCGAGCCATTTCCGTTTCGATGGAATCGAAACGGAAATGGCTCTCGTTTTTTGGGATGCGTTTTCCTCGCGCGAACCGTGCCCGCTTCGCGCGAGAGCGCGCTAGATGTCCGCGAGCTCGGCGACGTGGTCCGCGATCGCCAGCGACGACGTCAGTCCCGGAGATTCGATGCCGAACAGGTTGACCAGACCCGCGACGCCGTGGTCGCGCGGGCCCTGCATCAGGAAATCCTGCGTGGCGACGGCCGGCGGCACGATCTTCGGCCGGATACCCGAATAGCTCGGCATCAGCGCGCCGTCCGGCAGCGTCGGCCAGTATTTGCGGATCGCCGGATAGAAGCGCTCGGCGCGTGACGGATCGACCTCGTAGTTGATCGTCTCGATCCATTCGACGTCGGGCCCGAAACGCGCTTGTCCCGCCATGTCCAGCGTCAGATGCACCCCGAGGCCGCCGGGCTCGGGCACCGGATAGATCAGGTGCGAGAACGGCGCCCTGGCGTTGCAGCTGAAGTAGTTGCCCTTGGCGAGATAGGCCGGCGGAATCCGGTCGAGCGGCATGCCCTCGATATTGCGCGCCACTGTCGTCGCCGACAGTCCCGCGGCGTTGACGAGCAGGCTGCATTGCAAGGTCATCGGCGCCTCGCCGCCGGCCTCGACCTCGATCACGCCGGCGACGGCCTTGGCGCGGATCAGCGGGGTGTGAAACGCGAAGGCCGCGCCTGCATCCTCGGCCTCGCCGCGCAGCGAGAGCATGTAGGCGTGGCTGTCGATGATGCCGGTCGAGGGCGACAGCAGCGCGGCGTCGCAGGCGAGCGCCGGCTCCAGCGCGCGTGCGGCCTCGCCCGTGAGCAGCTGCATGTCGAGCACGCCATTGGCTTCGGCATGCGCCTTGATCGATTGCAGCTTCTCGGTTTCCTTGGCGCTGGTCGCGACGATCAGCTTGCCGCAATTCTTGTGGGGGATGCCGCGCTCGGCAGCGTAGCGGTAGAGCGCGTGCTTGCCGCTGACGCACATGCGCGCCATCCAGCTCCCGGCGCGGTAGTAGATGCCGGCATGGATCACCTCGCTGTTGCGCGAGGAGGTGATGGTGCCGATGGCCTCGGCTTCCTCGAGCACGACGACCTCGCGCCCGGCCTGGGCGAGCTTCCGTGCCACCGCAAGCCCGATCACGCCGGCTCCGATGACGATGCAATCGACCTTATCCATGGTTGTGCAGGGTGTCCGCTGGAAGCGCCGGTGGCATTGGACCTGGGAAGACGGGCGCGGGGCCGTTTTCCATTAAGGAAGAATTTATCATGTCAGGGCAATTGCCGTATTTGGCGTCACATTTTTCTGTTGCGCGTACAGGCGTTTACCCGATCCAAACCCGTGAGGCCAGACAATCCGACGTTGAAATCGCGGGTGGCTGATGGCTGAGAAGAACTGGCACGAGGGCAGCACGCTTCCGATTGCTGTGCAGGCCGTCTTGTGCCTGGCCGGCACGGTCGCGCCTGCGCGCGCCTTTGCGCTCTCGGACAGCCTCACCCCGCCGGACTATATCGGCCAGCTCGGCCCCAACCTGATCTGGGAAGCCCTGATCGCAGGCGTCGTCGTCTGTGCGTTCCTGGCTTCCGTCGCGTTGTGGGTCCACTCGGCGCTGCGCCGGACCCGGCGCTCGCAGCTGCGGCGCAACGCCTTCGTCTCATCCGCCATGAACAGCCTCAACCAGGGCGTGGTGATGACCGATGCGCAGCGGCGCATCATCTTCTGCAACAACCGCTATCTCGAGATTTACGGCCTGACCCGTTCGGACCTGTGGGCCGGCATGACCGGCTACGACATCCTCGAGCTCAGGCGCAAGCGGGGCGTCCTCGGCGGCGTCTCCGACGACGAGTTCTACGAGAAGGCGGCGAGCACCAACGGCCTGATCACCGAACTGCCCGACGGGCGGGCGATCCTGGTGAAGTATTTCATCCTGCCGAACGGCGGCTCGGTCGCGACCCATCTGGACGTCAGCGAGCAGCGCAAGCTGTCGCGGCAGCTCGCCTCGACCAAGCAATTCCTGGAATCGGTGCTGGACCATGTGCCGGCCTGCGTGGCCGCCAAGAACATCGACGACGGCTGCTACATCTTCGCCAACAGCGCCTATGAGCGGTTCTGGGGCCTGTCGCGGGACTACGCCGTCGGCAGGAATGCGCGGGAGCTGTTCGCGGCGAGCTCGGCGACGAGCATCGAGGCGGCCGACCGGGCGGCGCTGGAGGCGGCGGATGGCCGGTTCCGCAACGAGTTCGAGGTCGACCGCGGCGGTGAGCGGCGCATGGTCGCCTCGATCCGGATCGTGGTCCGCAACGAGAGCAACAAGCCGGAATTCCTGCTGCTCGTGTTCGAGGACATCACCGACCGACGCTCGCTGTCGCAGGAGCTGGAGAGCACCAAGAGGTTCCTCGAACTCGTGGTCGACAACATCCCGGTGGCGCTGATCGTCGAGCAGGTCAAGGACGGGCGCTATCTGCTCGCCAACCGCAGCGCCGAGACGATCCTCAACCGCCGGCGCGAGGAGGCCACGGGCCTGACCGCGTCCGACATCTTCAATCCCAAGGAAGCCAAGCTGATCATCGCGCGCGACGAGGCCGCGATCAAGAAGCGCGGGATGATCACCGAGGAGCACCCGATCTCCACCAAGGACGGCCTGCGGCTGTTCCTGACCCGCCGCGCCACCGTGCTGAACGATGCCGGCGAGCCGCAATATCTGATCAAGACCCATGAAGACGTCACCGACCGCCGGCAGACCGAGTCGCGCATGGCGCACATGGCCTATCATGACGGCCTCACCGATCTGCCGAACCGCGCCGCCTTCCTGCAGGCGCTGACCCAGATGATCGAGGCCTGCGAAGGCACCGGCGAGGAATTCGCCGTGCTCTGCGTCGACCTCGACGGCCTCAAGGAGGTCAACGACGTCTTCGGCCATGCGCTCGGCGACAAGCTCCTGATCGAGGTGGCCCAGCGGCTCCAGGACTCCGCACGCGGCGGCGTGGTGGCGCGCCTGTCCGGCGACGAGTTCGGCCTGATCATCGACGGCAAGCAGCCGGAAGCGGGTCTCGCTTTGGCGCAGCAGATCGGCGATGCCGTCGCGCAGGAATTCCTGATCGACGGCCGGCCGGTCCGCGCCGGCGCCACCACCGGCATGTCGATCTTCCCGCACAACGGCGCTGATGGCGCCTCGCTGCTCGCCAATGCCGGCGCGGCGCTGTTCCGCGCCAAGCAGAAGTCGCGCGGCACGATCAGCCTCTACCAGCCCGAGATGGACCAGCAGATCCGCGACCGCCGCGTGCTGCACCAGGACCTCTCGATGGCGATCAAGAACGGCGAGCTCTCGCTCGCGTTCCAGCCCCAGGGCGTCGCCCGCCACAGCGTCGCCGAGAGCGACATCATCGGCTTCGAGGCGCTGGCGCGCTGGCAGCATCCGGTGCGCGGCCAGGTCTCGCCGGCCGAATTCATCCCGATCGCCGAAGAGAGCGGCCTGATCGTCGAGATGGGCGAATGGATCTTGCGCGAGGCCTGCCGCGAGGCGGCGTCCTGGCCGAAGCCGCTCCAGGTCGCGGTCAACCTGTCGCCCGCGCAGTTCATGCACGGCGACGTGGTCGGCCTCGTCCATTCCATCCTGATCGAGACCGGCCTTGCGCCCGGCCGCCTCGAGCTCGAAATCACCGAGGGCGTGCTGATCGAGGATTTTGATCGCGGTCTTGCATTGCTGCGCCGGCTGAAGGCACTCGGCGTGCGCATCTCCATGGACGATTTCGGCAGCGGCTATTCCTCGCTGAGCTATCTCCAGGCGTTCCCGTTCGACAAGATCAAGATCGACCGCGCCTTCATCATCAATCTCGGCCGCAACCCGCAATCGGCGGCGATCGTGCGCGCCGTGATCGATCTCGGCCACGGCCTCGAAATGTCGATCATTGCCGAGGGCGTCGAGACCGTCGAGCAGCTCGCCTTCCTCGCCAAGGAGGGCTGCGACGGCGTGCAGGGCTATCTGCTCGGCAAGCCGCTGCCGATCGGCAAATATGCCAACCTCGTCGGCCGCGCCGAACGCATGGAGCTGGTGCTCAAGACCGGCTAGCGCGCTTTCGAGCGAATTGGCCGCCGGTTCGCGTCAAGAAAACACGCAAAACAAAACTCTGGGGCTCCGTTCCGATTTCATCGGAACGGAAATGGCTCTAGTGATGAGAGCGCGCTTCGCTCTCATTCGACGGCTTCATGGCGGATTACGATCTTGCGATCATCGGCGGCGGCCTGAACGGTGTCAGCCTCGCGCGCGATGCGGCCGGTCGCGGCCTGCGCGTCATCCTGTTCGAGCAGGGCGATCTCGCCGGCGCGGCGTCGTCGGCGACACCGCGGCTGATCCATGGTGACCTGTCCGTGCTGGAGCGCCGCGGCTTCTGGCGGGTGCGCCGGGCGCTGGCCGAGCGGCGGACCTGGCTTGCCATCGCGCCCCATCTGGTCCGGCCGCTGCCTTTCGTCATCCCCGCGCATTCCGACGAGCGTCCGCCATGGCTCTTGCGTGCCGGTCTCTATGTTTATGACGGCCTCACGAATCGGGGCGGCCTGCCGCCATCGGCGACCCTCGACATCACCCATCATCCGGTCGGCAACGCGCTGAAGCGGCCGTTCGGCACCGCGTTCGAATATTGGGATTGCGTCGTCGACGATTCCCGCCTGGTGGCAATCACGGCGTTGGATGCCGCCGAACGCGGCGCCGCGATCCGGACCGGGGCGCGCTGCGCGCGTGCCGATCGGGACGACGTCTGGCGGCTTGCGGTGGTCGATCGCGGCTATCGCCGTACGGTCACGGCGCGGGCGCTGGCCAACGCCACGGGCGGCTGGACCCCGATCGTCGCGGACACCGTGCTGCGCCAGCCGCAGCCCGCGATGGCGGCGACGCAGATGAGCCAGATCGTCGTGCCCAGGCTGTTCGACTCCGAAAATGTCGACGTGTTTCAGAACAATGACGGGCGGCTGATCTTCGCCCGGCCCCTCGAGCGCGACTTCACGCTGATCGGGACGATCACGCATGCCTTCACCGGGGACCCCGCGATCGTCGCGATGCCGGGCGCCGACGTCAGCTATCTCTGCGAGGCCGCCAGCCGTTATTTCCGCGAGCGCGTCGCTCCGACCGACGTGGTCCGTACGGTCTCGGGCGTCAACCTGACGCTGGCGTCCGCGCGGGGACGCGACGGCACGACGCTGTTCCACGCCCGCCGGCGCAAGGCTCCGTTGATCACGATGTTCGGGGGCGATGTCACCACCTCGCGCCTGCGCGCGGAGCGGGCGGTGACGAAGCTGACGCCGTTCTATCCGATGTCGCCGCCCTGGACCGCCGGCGCGCCGCTCCCGGGCGGGGATTTCGCGTGGGACCGGTTCGATCACGAGGTCGACCTCGCGCGCGACCGCTGGCGCTTCCTGTCCGAGCCGGAGGCGCACCGGCTGGTCGCGGCCTACGGCTCGCGGCTAAAGGCAGTGCTCGGCGAGGCGAAGACGCGTGACGAGCTCGGCCCCGCGTTCGGCCCCGAGCTGACCGGTGCCGAGGTGCGCTATCTCATGACGCACGAATGGGCACGTTTCCCCGAGGATATCCTGTGGCGCCGCTCCAAGCTCGGCCTGACCATGCCGGCGGCGGACCGTGACGCGCTGGCCGCGTTCATGGCGGGCGCGAGCTAGTGGGCGAAGTAGCCCGGATGGAGCGAAGCGCAATCCGGGAAAGTTTCGCCGCGGAAAGGCTGCCCCGGATTACGCTTCGCTCCATCCGGGCTACGGGCTGCAATGTTATCGCCGAACAGGTTGAGCAAATCCCGATGGGCCGCTAGCGTGCGGCGGAATCGGGGTTGGCAGGGACCATGACGGACGAGTTGCCCAGAAAAGACGCCGCGGCGGATAGTGGCGCCGGAGATGTATTTCCCGCGGCGGGGCAGCCGTTGTTGCGCATCGAGGGCGTCGCCAAAAGCTTCGGAACGTTCCGGGCCGTGGACGGCGTATCGCTCGACATCAAGGCCGGCGAATTCTTCGCGCTGCTGGGGCCGAGCGGTTGCGGCAAGACCACGCTGCTCCGCATGCTCGCGGGCTTCGAGGCGCCCGATGAGGGGCGCATCCTGCTCGGCGGCAAGGACATCGCGCAGGCGCTGCCACATGAGCGTCCGATCAACATGATGTTCCAGAACTACGCGCTGTTCCCGCATCTGTCCGTACGCGACAACATCGCCTTCGGCCTGAAACGCGCTGGTATGGCGCGCGCCGAGATCGCCTCGCGCGTTGCGGAGATGGTCGCGCTGGTCAAGCTCGATGGCCTGGAGAAGCGCAAGCCGGACCAGCTCTCCGGCGGCCAGCGCCAGCGCGTCGCACTCGCGCGCGCCCTGGCGCGCCGGCCGCAATTGCTGCTGCTCGACGAGCCGCTGGCCGCGCTGGACAAGAAGTTGCGGGAGAGCACGCAAGGCGAGCTGATGGAGCTGCAGCGCCGGCTCGGCATGACCTTCATCATCGTCACCCACGACCAGGAGGAGGCGATGACGATGGCGAGCCGGATCGGCGTGATGAAGTCAGGCAAGCTCGCCCAGGTCGCACCGCCGCGCGAGCTCTACGAGGCGCCGCGCTCGCGCTGGATCGCGGAGTTCGTCGGCGACATCAACCTGTTCGACGGCGAGTCCAAATTGCGCGATGGTCATCGCCTCGTCATCGGCACGCGTGATGCGGGCGCGCTGGTGGTGGCCGAGCCGCGCGAGCCGGTCGGTGCGGGACGATTTGCCGTCGCGATCCGCCCCGAGAAGGTCAAGCTGTCGCGCCGCGGTCCCGTCAGCGAGGCCGGGCGCGAGACGGCGATCAACCGGCTCGATGGCGTCATTGCCGACATCTGCTATCTCGGTGGCACCACCACCTACAAGGTGAAGCTCGACACCGGCGGGGTGCTGCAGGCGTCCGTCGCCAACAGCGCGCGGATCGACGTCGATGCCTACAGCCTGAACCAGCATGTCGTCGCCTGGTTCACGCCCGATGATTGCGTGGTGCTGCAATCATGAGCTCCCGCCGCATCTTCGCGCGCCCGGCGCGCTTTGCCGCGATCGCGCCCTATGTCTGGATGGTGCTGTTCTTCCTGGTGCCGTTCGCCTTCGTGCTCAAGATCAGCCTGTCGCAAACCGCGATCGCGCAGCCGCCATATGAGCCGGTGTTTGACCTCTCGGCCGGGTGGGGTGCGCTCAAGGCGGCGTTCGCTGCGCTGTCGGCCGACAATTTCAGGCTGATCGGCTCCGACGACATCTACGTGTTCGCCTATGTGCGCAGCCTGACCGTCGCCGTGACGGCCACCGCCCTGCTGCTCCTGATCGGCTATCCCATCGCCTATGGCATGGCGCGGCTGCCGAAGCGGTGGCAGGCGGTGGCGATGGTGCTGGTGATCGTGCCGTTCTGGACCTCGTTCCTGATCCGCATCTATGCCTGGATCAACATCCTCCAGCATGACGGCCTGCTCAACCAGATCCTGCTGGCCCTGCATCTGGTCAGCCAGCCCGTGGTGTGGCTCTCCACCGACACCGCGATGTATATCGGCATCGTTTATTCGTATTTGCCGTTCATGATCCTGCCGCTCTACGCCACGCTCGCCAAGATGGAGCCGGCGCTTGAGGAGGCGGCGGGCGATCTCGGCGCGCCGCCCTGGCAGGTGTTCTGGCTCGTCACCTTTCCGCTGTCGCTGCCCGGCGTCGGCGCCGGCGTACTGCTGTGCTTCATCCCCATCGTCGGCGAGTTCGTGATTCCGGATCTCTTGGCCGGCTCCAACGCGCTGATGATCGGCCAAACCCTGTGGCTCGAATTCTTCACCAACAAGGACTGGCCGGTCGCCTCCGCCGCGGCCATCGTGCTGCTGGTGGTGCTGCTCGTGCCGCTTCTACTCTACGAGCGGCTGCAGAAGCGCCAGCTCGAACTGGGAAGGTAGGGCGATGCGCAAGGCTTCCCGCCTGACCCGCTTCAATGTCGCTTCGCTCGCGCTAGGGCTGGCGTTCCTCTATCTGCCGATCCTGATCCTCGTGCTCTATTCCTTCAACGCCTCGCGCCTGGTGACGGTGTGGGGCGGCTGGTCGCTGCGCTGGTATCGCGAATTATTCAACGACCGCGCCATGATCGAGGCGGCCTGGATGAGCCTGCGGGTCGCGGTCGCCTCCGCGACCATCGCGACGCTGCTCGGTACGCTCGCGGCCGTGGCGCTGTCGCGCGGCGAGCGGTTCCGCGGCCGCACGCTGTTCTCCGGCATGCTCTACGCGCCGCTGGTGATGCCGGAGGTGATCACCGGCCTGTCGCTGCTGCTGCTGTTCGTGGCGCTGAACGCCGAGCGCGGCTTCTGGACGGTGACGATCGCCCACACCACGCTGACCATGTGCTTCGTCGCCGTCGTCGTGCAGTCCCGCCTCAGCTCGCTCGACCGTTCCCTGGAGGAGGCGGCGATGGATCTCGGCTGCAATCCGGTCCGCGCTTTCGTGGCGGTGACCCTGCCGCTGATCGCGCCCGCGATCGTCGCCGGCTGGATGCTGGCCTTTACGCTCTCGCTCGACGATCTCGTGATCGCGAGTTTTACCACCGGTCCCGGCTCGGCGACGCTGCCGATCCGGATCTATTCGGAGGTGCGGCTCGGCGTGAAGCCGGAGATCAACGCGATCTGCACGCTGGTGATCGCTCTGATCGCGGTCGTTATCGTCATCGCCTCGCTGGCCTCGAAGCTGTCGAGCTCACAGGGCGAGAGCGCGGCGCCGCTGTAGCTGCGCTCTCCCGCGGTGCTTGGGCACCGGCCAACTTGGTTAACAGTTCATATAGCTTATCTGGCTATCGTCGCCTCGCTTGGGGAAGAGGGGCGATGAAGCGGCTTTATATTGGTGTGGCCAGCACGGTGCTGGCGTTGCTCTGTTTCGCGGTTCGGCCATCGGCCGCTGCGACGCAGATGGTGTCGCTGGTCTACAACGGTTCGCCGCAGTCGCCGCAACAGATTGGCTCTGACGAATTTCGCCGCAAGCTCGGCGAGCTGGCAAAGGGCCGCATCATCCTCGATGCCCGCGCCGGCAACGCGCTGGGCAGCGAGACGGCGATCCTCGCCGCCATGCGCAGTGGCGTGGTCGACATGGCCACGCTGTCCGGCTCGGTGGTCAGCTCCGCCGTGCCGGAGTTCGGCGTGTTCGACGTGCCGTTCCTGTTCCGCGATGCGGCGCAGGCCAAGGCGGTCGCCGAGGGGCCGGTCGGCGCTCTCTTCGCCAAGCATTTCGCCGACAAGGGATTGGTGCTGCTCGCGATCGGCAAGCAGGGCTTTCGCAACGTCACCAATTCGAAGCGGCCGATTCAGTCTCCCGCAGATCTTCGCGGCCTGAAGATTCGCGTGCTGCCGAACGAAGTCTATCAGATGACCTTCAAGGCGCTGGGCGCCGAGGTCGTGCCGATGGAGTTCACGCTGGTTTATTCCGCATTGAAGGACGGCCGCATCGACGGGCAGGAGAATCCGGTCGCGACGATTGCCGCCAGCCATCTCGAGGAAGTGCAGAAATACGCCAGCCTGACCGGGCATTTCTTCGCGCCGATCGCTTTCGTCGCCAATCGTGATGCGTTCCAGGCTCTCCCGCCCGCGGACCAGGCCGCGATCGTCGCCGCGGCCAAGGCCGGCGCTGAGGCGACCTGGCAGAGCGGCGTCGCAGAAGAGACGAAGAAGATCGAGGAGCTTCGCAAGGGCGGCATGGAGATCATCGAGAAGGTCGATCGCCAGCCCTTCATCGATGCCGTGAAGCCGCTGGAGCCCGAATTCGAGAAGCGCTTCGGCAAGGATCTGCTCGCCCGGATCCGGGCGACGCCGTAATCGCGGGAAACATCATGAACCTGTCATTGATCCTGTCGCGCATCGGCATCCGCCCGCGCATCTTCGGCGGCTTCGCGCTGGTCCTGGGTTTCCTCTGCGTGCTGGCGCTGCTCGCCGTCATGCGGCTGTACGAGATCGGCGGCACGGTCGGCGAACTCGTCACCAGCGCCGACGGCGATGCCGGCATGGCGCGGGTACACGCCGCGCTGCTCTCGTCCAACGTCACCGTCGAGAAGTTCATCCGCACGCGCAATCTCGGCGACCGCGACAGCGCCATCAAGGCGATCGACGGTTTTGGCCAGACCTTTGACCAGGTCGATCAGCAGTTCGGCCGCCTGCCGGCGATCGCCGCCGGCCGAAGTGCGCTGGTCGACGCACTCGGGACCTACCGGAAATCCTTCACGGCGGTCGCCTCCGCTGTCGATCGTTTGCGCAATGCGAGCACCAAGAGTGAGGGCCTCGGTGCCACCGCTGGCCTCGCTGTCGGCGCGATCAATGTCGCGCTTGCCAACCAGCCCGAGCGCCTGCTCCAGCCGCTGCGTCTGGCCGGCACGGTGGATGCGATGCGCGTCTCGACGCTGCGCTACACGATCACCCAGGCCCAGGTCGACGCCGACGATGCCGGGTTGACGATCGGTTATGTGCTGGCAGCGGTGGCCGATAGCGAGGCGGAGATCGCCGCTGTCGAGGCACCGCGACTGAAGAACCTGATCGCTGCCCTGAAGAAGGTGCTTGCCGATCAATCGGCGACCTTGACCGAGCTGTCTGCCGCAATGAGCGAGCTTCGCAAGGCGCAGGCCGATCTCACCAAATCCAGCAGCGCGATCGACGCCAAGGCGGCGGAGATCAGCAAGGCCCTCGGCGCGACGCGCACCGAGCAGAGCCGGCTCACGGCCGGCTCGGTCGATCAGACCCGCAATCTCGTGTTCACGGTGGCCGCGGCCGCGCTCGTCCTTGGCGCGTTGCTGGCATGGCTGATCGGACGCAGCGTGTCGCGCCCGATCGGTCAGATGACCTTGCGCATGCAGAGCCTGGCTGCGGGCCAGCTCGACGAGGCGATCCCGGGCGGCGAGCGCGGCGACGAAATCGGTCACATGGCCGGCGCGGTCGAGGTGTTCCGCCAGAACGCGCAAACCGTTCGGCGCATGGAGCAGGATGCTGCCGCGCAGCGGGCTACAGCCGAGACGGAACGTGCCTCGATGATGGCTCAGCTCGCCGACCGCTTCGATCGCGGCATGGAGGGCGTCATCGGCGGCGTCTCGAGCCGTGCCGAGGAGATGGGACAGAGCGCCGGAAGTCTCGCCCGTGTCGCCGAGCGCGGCCGTTCGCTGGCCGAGCAAGTCGCGGCGACGTCGGCCCAGGCGTCCTCGAACGTGCAGACCGTCGCGGCCGCGACGCATCAGCTCGCCGCCTCGATCAAGGAGATTTCGAGCCAGGTCGCGCGCTCCGTGTCGGTGTCGGATCAGGCCAAGGAGGAGGCTTCGCGGACCGAGGCGCTGATGCGCGCGCTGTCGGATTCGGCGGAGCGGATCGGCACCGTGGTTCAGCTGATCCAGGCGATCGCAAGCCAGACCAATCTGCTGGCATTGAACGCCACGATCGAGTCGGCGCGGGCCGGCGATGCCGGCAAGGGCTTTGCGGTGGTCGCCAACGAAGTGAAGAGCCTTGCGACCCAGACCGGGCGCGCCACCGAGGAGATCGCCGGCCTCGTCGCCGAGATCCAGGGCTCGACCGGACAGTCGGTCGCTGCGATCGGCCAGATTGGCCGGACCATCGCCGAGATGACGGAGATCGCGACGACGATCGCTTCGGCCGTCGAGGAGCAGGGCGCGGCAACCAGCGAGATCGCGCGCAATGTCGAGCAGGCTGCTAACGGGACCGCGGCGGTGACCGATCAGGTCGGCGCCGTCCGCACCGTGGCCGGCGAAACCGATGCCGGCGCCGAAGCCGCGCTCACGGCGGCTTCAGCATTGCAGGATCAGGCGCGCGCGCTCAAGACGGCCGTCGCGGAGTTTCTGCAGACTGTGCGCAAGGCGGCCTGAGGATCTTCGCGCGCGGCGGTCCTTCGCCTGGCGCATCGTGGCGATACGGCAGGCCGCGCCATCTCGGGCGCGACCTGCGGGCCGGCTTCAGGACTTCACCGCACCTGCCGTGAGCCCGCCCACCATGTAGCGGCGGAAGGCGTAATAGACCGCGGCCGGCGGCAGCGCGTAGATGAAGCCGGTGGTCATCAGCAGCTCCCACGGCGAGTCGTCGGCGGCGAGGAAGTTGCCGAGCGCGACGGGGAGGGTGATCTCGCGGTCGTTGGAGAGCAGCAGGAACGCGTAGAGATATTCGTTCCAGGCCAGCAGCACCGCATAGGTGCCGATCGCGACCAGCGAGGGCATCATCAGCGGCAGGTAGACCAGGCGGAAGATCTGCAGCGTGGTGGCGCCGTCCATGACGGCGGCCTCGTCCAGCTCGACCGGCAGCTTGTCGGACGCCTGCTTGAGCACCCAGATCGCGTATGGCGATGCGATCGTCACCATGGCCAGGATCAGCGACCAGTGATTGTTGAGCAGGCCGTAATTGCCCATGGTGCGGTACATCGGCACCGCGAGGAACGCCGCCGGGATGAAATAGGTGAATAGCGCGAGGTTCAGCACCATGCGCCCGCCCGGCACCTTCAGCCGCGAGATCGAGAACGCCGCGGCGGTCGCGATGAACAGCGTCAGCGCACCGACCGCGGCTGCGATCAGCGTCGAGTTCCAGAACTGCACGTAGAAGTCGCGCAGGAAGTAGTGCTGCTGCTTGAACACGATCTCGAAATTGTGGAGCGTCGGGTGGTCCGGCCACAGCTTGCCCGAGAACGCGTCCTCCTTCGGCGAGATCGCGAACAGGAACATGTGGTAGATCGGGATCATCGTCCACAGGAAGACGGGAATGCCGATCAGGAGCAGCCGCGCTTCCGTCGCGACGTCACGGAGAGAGGGAAGCTTCATCGCGACAACCGTTTCATCATAAAGTACACGAGCGGCAGGACGAACGGCATCGCGCAGACGATGGAGGCCATCGCGAGCGAGAGCTGGTCGAGCCGCAGATAGCGGATACCGAGCGTCGCCAGCACGTGCGTGAGGTCGGCCGGGCCACCGCCGGTGAGCAGGTAGACGCTGTTGAAATCGCCCAGCGTCCAGATCATCGAGAGCAGCGTACAGGTGATGTAGAGCGTCTGCATCGACGGCCAGGTGATGAAGCGGAACTTCTGCCACCAGCTCGCGCCGTCGACCTCGGCGGCCTCGAACAGATCGTGCGAGATCGCAAGGCGTCCGGTGATCAGGATCAGCGTCCAGAACGGCAGCGACTTCCAGATGTGCACGCCGATCGCCATGCTGAGCGCCACGGTCGGGTCGTTCAGCCAGTTCGGGCCGTCATCGCCGGTGAAGGAGAAGATGAGGTGGTTGATCACGCCCCATTCGGGATTGAGCATGAAGCGCACCGACAGGATGGTCGGGATCGAC
The DNA here is from genome assembly GCF_018130885.1 of Bradyrhizobium sp. KB893862 SZCCT0404. NCBI lineage: Bacteria > Pseudomonadati > Pseudomonadota > Alphaproteobacteria > Hyphomicrobiales > Nitrobacteraceae > Bradyrhizobium > Bradyrhizobium sp. KB893862 SZCCT0404. The sequence continues at coordinate 6,462 of NZ_JAFCLT010000003.1, read as the reverse complement.
GGCACCGCCCAGGGCAGGATGAAGACCACCGAGAGCCATTTGATCCAGGTGCGCTGCACGGCGAAGAAGCCGGACAGCACCAACGCGATCATCATCTTGATGTTGATGCCGATGACCAGGAAGATCAGCGTGTTGACTGCGGCACGCGCAAAGATCGGGTCGTTGTACAGCGCGACGTAGTTCGCCGGAGCGCGCGCCAGCCAGAGCCCGTAGCAGACGGGATAGACGACGAAAGCGAGGAAAACGAGCAGATAGGGCGCGAGCAGGATGATGCCCCAGACCTGCGCCGGGGTCAGCCGCGACGACAGGGGCGGGCCGGGGAGTGCCTGATCGCCAGAGAGCGTGATCGCCATTCTTTAGGACTCTTCAAAGAGAAGCCGGCCGCGAAACGCGGCCGGTGTTATTCTTACACCTCTCCCCGCGATGCGGGGAGAGGGAAGGACGGACTTAACCCGCAACTTCCTTGATGCGGGCGATCATCTCGTCGACGGCCTTTTCGACCGGGACCTTCTCGCTGACGACCCGGTTCATGGCCTTGGCCCAGATGTTCTCGTTGTTGAGGATCGTGAACTTCCAGTTCTTGGTGAAGTCGAACGCGGTGGTGCCGCCGGTGAACTGGCTATAGACGGCCTTGCGGTGCTTGTCGGCCTGCCAGAACGGGCTTTCCTGGCTCGCCTTCGTCACCGGGAACCAGCGGCCGAGCGCGCCCTCGATATAGGGGCGGACATTCTCTTCCTGGAGCAGGAAGGCAATGAACTGCTTGCCCTCGGCCTTGTTCTTGGCCGCGGTGAAGACGAGGCCGGTCTTGACGTCGGAGCGGTAACGGATGGTCGAACCATCCGGCGCCTTCGGGAAGGACGCCGTCACGATGTCCTGCTCATAGGCCTTCTTGCCGGCGTCGCGCTGCTCCTGGGTGAGCGCCTGGTTCTGGGAGTCCTCGAACCACTTCGCCGCGATCGAGATCGTGAAGTTGTGGGTCATCACGATGGTCTTGTTGTGGAAGGCGACGTTGTTGTCCGGATCCTTCCAGGTCGTGGAGGAGGGCGGCGTGCAACCCTTGATGTAGGTGTCGGTGTAGTCCTTCATCGCCTTGATCAGGTTCTCGCGAACCTTGGGGTCGTCGACGAGGAGCTTGCCGTCGTCGTCGACCAGCTTGACGTGATAGGCGTCCATGAAGGTGTAGAACGACTGGAAGGCGTCGGTGGATTCCACGCCCATCGGCTGGCCGACGGCATAGATGCGCTGGCCGGTCGCCTTGCGGATCGCCGGCTGCACCTTGTCGCACCAGAACGTCCAGTAGCCCGACCAGTCGGTCGGAATGTCGGCGAGCTTGAAGCCGGCCTTCTCCAGCATGTCGTTCCAGATCTCGACATGCATGCTCTGCTGCTTCAGCGGGAAGCCGTAATAGGCCTTCTTCTTGGTGACGTTGTTATAGAGGATCGACGCATCGAGCGTGTTCTGGACGAACCGGTCCTTGATCGGCTCCATGATGTCGGAGAGGTCCTCGAGCTTGCCCTCGTAGGCCCACTTGCCCTGCGCCTGCACGTCGTAGGAATCGGAATAGGCCACATCCGGCACGGTGCCGGCGTCGAGCGCGGCGACCGTCTTCGGAATCATGTCCTGGATCGCGTACTGCGACAATTCGACCTTGATGCCGGTCTTGGCTTCGAATTTCTTGATCGTCTCGATCAGCGCGTCGTCTTCGGAGCGGTAGAAGCCCTTGCCCCACCAGACCGTAATCGTCTTCTGCTGCGCAAAGGCAGGTGCGGTGGCGGCAAACAGCCCAGCCGCAGCGACCGCCAATGACACTGCGCCAATAACCTTGGATTTCACGTTTTTCTCCCTCAAACGGCCGGTGTTTTTAACCGGTCGGCTAAAACACTAGCGCATGGTGGTAGCGCAATCAACGCATCTTGTCAGACCTGGGTCGTGGGCCTTGCGCCGGAGGAGATGCTTGACGTGCGCATCGATCCAATCGCCGCATCAATTCGGCCGGATCAATTCGCGACGGTCGGCCGTTGCGGGCCGATCGGCGCGCGCACTAGTTCGACTTGGCGTTGTCCTTGGGGTTCTCTTTCGCGTTCTCCGCCGTCGGCGATTCCGCCGGTGCGGGACGCTTGCCTGCGCCGGTGATGCGCTCGATCGCGGAGCGCACGGCGTCGCTCCCCTTGCGGTCCTTGAGCATGTCGAGCAGCGGGGCGGAGGCCGGCGAACGGCGGATCAGGCTTTCCGGATCGGGGAAGATCAGCGGATCGTCCCAGGGGCCCTGCACCACAAAGGGCAGTTCGAAGCCCGAGGTGCTGTTGAGGCTCGCCACGCCCTTCATGTCGTATTCGCGCGTCGGCACCGAGGCGGTGCCGGTGAGCGTGATCTTCGCCGCCGGCCCTTCGACGCGGATGTCCTCGGCGGTGGCGATGCCGTCGGAGAATTTCAACGCGATGGTGAGATGGTCGTACGGGGTGGAGCCGCTGCGGAAATTGCCGCCGCCCGACAGCGGCCGCCGCTCCAGCCTCTTCAACAGCTGCTCGGCGTTGAAGCCCGAGATCGCGCCGTCATGCCCGGTGATCGTGGCGCTGCCGTCGAGCGACTGCACGAGGCCGAACGGGCTCGAGCCGGAGGCCAGGAGCGAGACGTTGATGTTGCCGCGCCCGGACAGCTTGTTGAGGCCGAACAGCTCGGTGGCGCAGGCTTGCAGGTCGACGTCGGTGAACTGGAATTGCGCCTTGATGTCGGCGACGCTGTCGGAGCGCGCGATGCCGAACGAGCCCTTGGCAATGCCGCCATAGACCTGGGCTTCGCCGACCGAGAGCGCCAGCGCGCCGTTGCGCAGGTTGGCGCCGATCGCGGTGCGGCCGAGCCTGGTCGGGCCCACCGTCAGCCGCGCCGCCGACAGGCGCATATCGAGGTCGGTGGTCGACAATCCGTTGAGGTCGAACAGTTGCCTGTTCCAGTCGCGCGCGCCGCTCGCGAGCAGGCGGAAGGTCGAGATATAAGGTGTGAAGTCGAGTGCGTCGGCGGCGAGCGTCGCCTGCAGCGTCTGCCGGCCGTTATTGGCGTAGGTCATGACGCCCTCGGCGGCGTTGCCGTCGAGCTCGACATTGACGTTGGTGAGCGCGATCGAGGCGCCGACCACGTTGGCGCGCGCCTTCAGCGCGAAGCGGCCGAAGCCGCCGCTGCCTGGCTGCGGCTGCCCCGTCCAGCGCAGCGCGTTGCGCAAGGACGGGCTGTCGATCGTGAGCGTGCCCTCCATCATCGGGCTGGTGCGGTTGGCGACGCTGCCATCGAAGGCGAGCTTGAGCGGCGCGCTGGCGATCCGCGCCTTCAGGCCGGAGCGATCGCCGGAGAGGGCGGCGACGAAATCGGAAAAGCTGATCGAGCCGTCGACCCGTTCGCCGCGCCAGTCGAACTGTCCGGTCGCGGCAAAGGAGCGCGAGATCGAGGGCCAGGCCAGCGACAGGTCGATGTCCTCGAACTTCTCGGTGGCGTGCGTGACGGCGTCTTCGTAGTTCAGCACGCCGTCCTGGATCCTGATCTCGGAGAACGACACCTGGTTGTCGGCCCCGGGCTTCATGGTGCGGGCGATGGTCTGGATGAAGGGCGTCCAGTTGCTCTCGCCGTCCGGCTTCAGGCTGACATGGATGCGGGGCCGCAGCAGCGTCAGATCGGCGATCTCGAACCGCTGCAGCAGCAGCGGCAGCAGGCGCAGATTGGCCGTGAGCACGTCGACATGGAGCGCGGGATCGGTGGTGCCGCCACCCTTGAGGCCGACGTCATGGAACGAAATGTAGCTCGCCGGCAGTACCGAAATGTCGATGCTGCCTGCGACATTGAGCTCGAGGCCGGTGACGTCGCGGATCTGCGCTTCCACCGCCTTGCGCAGCGCGTCGCGGTTGATGAGCCATGAGGTCGCGATCAGGGCGATCAGCACGACGCCGAGCAGCGCCGCGATCGGCGTCCCGAGGCGCTTCATTCCTTGGGCCATGGTCAATGGCATGTCCTGATCGGGTTGGTGTGCCAGAAGGTCGGGCCGGGCAAGCTGCGCGCCCCACGCCCAAGCCTTTGTTCGGTTACAAGTCTTTGTTAGGCTACAAGTCTTGTCAGCTTACAAGCCCTGCCGTGTTAAGTGCCGCAACTTGATGGGCTTTCTTGTCGCTTTCAAGGCCGCAGGCGGGTCTGCCCACCGCGTGGGCAGCTTCTACCACCGCCCCGCGGAACGGAGAACCCCGTATCATTGACGGCTTCGGACGATTTCGCCTAATAATCGCCGCCAATAAGGCGCGACGCCTCCAAGCCGAAGGTTTCCTGTATGAACAAGGTCTATCCCGACGCCAAGTCGGCGCTCGACGGCATTCTGAAAGACAACATGATGATCATGTCGGGGGGCTTCGGCCTCTGCGGCATTGCCGAGGAGCTGTCGGACGCGATCCGCGAATCCGGCGTCAAGGGGCTGACGGTCGTCTCCAACAATGCCGGCGTCGACGGCATCGGGCTCAGCCGCCTGCTGGAAACCCGGCAGATCAAGAAGATGATCTCGTCCTATGTCGGCGAGAACAAGCTGTTCGCCCAGCAATTCCTGGCCGGCGAGCTGGAACTCGAGTTCAACCCGCAGGGCACGCTGGCCGAGCGCATCCGCGCCGGCGGCGCCGGCATCCCGGCCTTCTACACCAAGACCGGCGTCGGCACGCTGATCGCCGAAGGCAAGGAAGTGAAGGAGTTCGACGGCGAGAAGTACCTGATGGAGCGCGGCCTGTTCGCCGACCTCGCCATCGTCCACGCCTGGAAGGGCGATACCGCCGGCAACCTCATCTACCGCAAGACCGCGCGCAACTTTAACCCGATGATGGCGACCGCCGCCAAGATCACGGTGGCCGAGGTCGAGCACCTGGTTCCGGCCGGTGAACTCAATCCCGACCACATCCACACGCCCGGCATCTTCGTGAAGCGCATCGTCGAGGTCGGTACGGCCAAGAAGCGCATCGAATTCCGCAACACCCGCCCGCGCACCGCCGCTTAAGCGTATCAGGAGACTCACATGGCCTGGACCCGTGAACAGATGGCTGCGCGCGCCGCGAAGGAACTGCGCGACGGCTACTACGTCAATCTCGGCATCGGCATCCCGACGCTGGTCTCGAACTTCATCCCCGAGGGCGTCGATGTCAGCCTGCAGAGCGAGAACGGCATGCTCGGCATGGGCCCGTTCCCCTATGAGGACGAGGTGGACGCCGACCTGATCAACGCCGGCAAGCAGACCGTCAGCGAGCTGCCCTCGACCTCGTATTTCTCGAGCGCGGATTCCTTCGGCATGATCCGCGGCGGCCATATGGATCTGTCGATCCTCGGCGCCATGCAGGTGGCCCAGAACGGCGATCTCGCCAACTGGATGATCCCCGGCAAGATGGTCAAGGGCATGGGCGGCGCGATGGATCTCGTCGCCGGCGTCAAACGCGTCGTCGTGGTGATGGAGCATTCGGCCAAGGACGGCTCGAAGCTCCTGAAGAAGTGCAACCTGCCGCTGACCGGCGAGCGCGTGGTCGACATGGTCGTCACTGATCTTGCCGTCTTCACCATCGACAAGCACGGCGACGGCGGCATGGCTCTGATCGAGCTCGCCGACGGCGTCACGCTCGACGAGGTCAAGTCCAAGACCGAGGCCGAATTCCGCGTCGCGCTGAAGAACACGTAAGGTCGTCGCAAAGGGGGCGCGCATGACGATACGGTCTGCGCGTCCCGAAGACGCCGGTTTCATCGCAAGCATTATTCTGTCATCGATGCGCGGCTACCGGTCGCGCGGCTGGTTCGACGTCGCGCTCGGCCGGCCTGAAGCCGAGTGCCTCGATTTCATCGCGCGCGTCGCGACGGCACACGCGGTGTCGATGTGGCATGTCTCGCAGTTCCTGGTCGCCGAGATAGACGGTAAGCCGGTCGCGGCGCTTTGTGCCGTGCCTGCGGCGAACACCGGGCCGTCGGCCTGGCGCGCGATCGAGGAGGTCGGCTTGGCGGCCGGGCTCGCCGCGTCGGAGCTCGAAGCCATCCGCCGACGCGGTACGTATTCGCGTGCTTGCTGGGTGCAGGGCGGCGAAGGCGACTGGATGATCGAGCATGTCGCCACCGATCCCGCCTATCGCGGTCGCGGTCTCATGCAGGCGTTGATTGCCCATGCGCTGGACAAGGGGCGGGCAGCCGGATTTGCGCGCGCCACGATCTCGTTCCTGATCGGCAACGAGCCCGCCGAGCGCGCCTATGCCAAGGCCGGCTTCGTCTTCGCGGAGGAGAAGCGCGATCCCGCCTTCGAGGCGATCATCGGCGCACCCGGCTTTCGCATGTTCGCGCGGGATATCTAAGAGCGGTTGGTCTCTGCATTCGCCGCTGTCATGCCCCGCGAAGGCGGGGCATCTACCGTGATGTTCGTCAAGAGGTCGATCAGGGGCAAGAGTGCGGCATCGTGCTCGCCGGTCAAGGCGA